>CAVVJW010000001.1:0-44822 GCA_963748665.1 Ignavibacteriota bacterium
AAGTCGCGCCATTATCCCAAGCTCGCGCCAGCGGGCGTAAAGTGCCATAGCCATCGTTATAACCCCGTGCGCTTAGCACAAGAGTTAGCGGTGATAACATCGCCGTTTGTCGGCAATGCCAAACCCGGCCAGGCCAACGGTCGAGTTGACATGACAGTTGGCGTAGCCGCCAACCGGTATATCGAAGTAGACTGATTCAACTTCGGCCTGAGCAAAGGCTATCTGCGGCGCATTGCGATAAAGTGTCTGCGAGATAGGATTACCGCTTATGCCACCGCCGGAATAACGACAACTGTTGGCTCGGGGTTGGCGTATAGCCAGTCGGTGAAGCAGTCGGCGTGGGTGTAACAGTGCGTGTCGGTGTGGGCGTTGCCGTAGGGATGGTTACACTGGCAACTTGAATTTCAATTCGATGCAGCATGTCACTGCCTATACCGGTGCGGATTTCAATATCACTGCCTGCGGCAAAGGTGCTTTCGATGTCATTGCCAGACCTCACACCATTTGCCGCGGCCAAGGTTGCAGTCCATTCTTCGACCTTCCAAGCATCGGTATTTGCCTTAGTAATCGTCGCGTAGATTCCACTCCCACCGCATTTTCCCAGGCAATTACAATGGGGTCCGTGCCATCGTCCAGATAATGCAGGCGCAATGTGTATGATCCATTCCAGACTCCCACTTTGCTCCATGTTGGCAATATGTTGATTCGTACAGTTGTGTTCGACGGGAATTGCAAGTAATTGCGGCTGCGATAGTCCGTTGTATCCAGTACCCCGGACTGCTGGCATAGCGTGGGTGTGGCCAAGATGCTCGGTTGCGTCAACGCGTTGGCGTAGACCCAGGCCAGGCAATCACACGTTGGTTGGTTAGACCATGTTACTTCGGTGTCACGCTCAAATGGCCCAGGCCAACCAGAAGATGGCATTCTGGACTTTATTCTTACCGTGTGCTCCTGACGAACTTAATATTATTATAGGTAAATCTTTTTTACTCCTGTATTTACGTATTTCTTTAGCCAGTTCAATGCCGTCAATATCAGGCATTAACATATCGAGAATCGCGACATCGAAAGGATCGTCATTCATTATCCAACGTACGGCTTCTTTAGGGTTCTTTGTTGCCCTTGGTATCATACCCCAATTTTTAAACTGTATGTTTAAAATGTGCAGATTAGTATCATTATCGTCTACGATTAATATTCTTTTATTCTTTAAAGCAGTTGAAGAGGATTTTAAGAATACTTTTGGAGAAATTACGTTTGAGACTTTAGATTTAATGGTAAAACTAAAAGTTGAACCTTTCTTTTCCTTACTTTCTACCCAAATTGTTCCACCCATGAGATTTACCAGTCTTTTGCAGATAGCAAGACCTAAACCTGTTCCTCCATATTTACGGGTCGTGGATGAGTCAACCTGCGTAAAACTTTGAAATATATAATTTAGTTTATCTTTAGGTATTCCGATACCAGAATCTTTAATAGAAAACTGAAGTTCAACTTCATCGTCATCATGCTTTAATTTTTTCACACTAACTAACACTTCTCCTGAATCTGTAAACTTAATAGCATTATTTACGAGATTCACGATTATTTGTCTTAATCGAGTTACATCACCTATTAATAGTTCAGGAACGTCAGTTTCAATTAAATGAAGAAGATCCAATCTTTTCTTAACGGCTTCTGAAGCTAGATAGTTCAAAAGCTTCTTCAATACAGTCTTTAATTTCAAACGGTGCATCTTCAAGTTCCATTTTTCCGGATTCAATCTTTGAGAAATCTAAAATATCGTTTATCAATGTTAACAAAGTATCGCCGCTAACTCTTATCGTTTCTACATATTCCCTTTGTTCAGGTGTTAAGTCCGTTTCAAGCAATAGACCGGTCATTCCAAGAACACCGTTCATAGGAGTTCTTATTTCATGGCTCATTACTGCTAGAAACTCAGATTTTGCTCTGGCAGCTTCTTCTGCTGCATCTTTTAACCTTATAAGGTCATCTTCTGCTTTTTTTCTCTCGGAAATATCTGATATAATTCCGTATAATCCAATAATCTTTCCTTTTCTGTCAAAAAGCAATCTTGAAAACACATCAGTCCAAAGAGATTCATTGTTTTTATTAATTAACCTGATTTGGTACCGGCAATAATCCTGCTCTTTCTTTGCAAGTTTATTATAACACTCTTCATACAAATAGTAATCAGCGGGTAAAATAAAACTGCCAAACGGAGAATCTATTGAATCGTTAACATCGTAGCCTGTTATATCAATCCAGGCTTTATTTATGTATATTAATTTACCCTTCGCATCTGTCTGGAAAATAATATCTTTAATGTTGTTTGTGAATGTATCAAAGTTACCGCGGCTAATAAGATAATTATCGTTCGGATTTTGAATTTCTTTTACAAGAGCTGTAATCGAATCGAGCATTTGTTCTATACTTAATCCATCCACATTATCAACTTTCTTCCCAAGGTACTGCAGAAGAATCAGCAGAACTTCTTTTAATGAAAGGTAAACATATTTCTGTCTTTTTGATTCTGCTATTAATAAATCGTTAGACTTTTTAAGATCTTCCGCAATCAGTTTCAGACTAAGAATTTTGCTTTTATTTTCTTCCTCAAAAATTTCATAGTTGCCGTCTATTACCTGAAACAAATCCAGCAATTTAGGTGGAATATTATTTGCGTATTCAGGTATTCGTATTATATTACTTATTTCTGAGAACCACAAAAGAAAATCAGAGAATTCTTGCTCGGACTTCAAACGAAATAAAGAGACAATTTGCTCCTTAAAATATAAATTCTTAAACATGGTAGTCTAAACACTATATTAATTAATAAAAAACATCAAAAAGGGAATGGTATATAGATATAATAACTATAAAATCAGATACTTAACAATATATTACCATTCAAATTTATTACTTTCACATACCATGTTTCAAATATTGTACCAAACTTTAAAGTTTCTCAATTTCATTCATAGTTTGACCATATAATAAATCCAGTTTCGATATGAGGATATCTAATCCATCTGCATCATTATTCTTTGAATTTATTTCAATAGTTTTGCATACGGATGCAAGTTCTTTAGCTCCAATGTTTAAACTTGCCCCTTTAAGTGCATGAGCTGCTTTAGATAAGGCATCTAAGTTATTATTATTATATGAAGACTTTATATTATCAATAATACCAGGATATTGTTCATTATACAATTCAATAATTTCTTTAAAGAAAGAATCGTTATCATCTAATTCCTTTAATCCCTGAATAATGTTTAAATCAAGCAATTGTTCACTTTTAGCATCCATTTTATAATGTTCCTCTTAATTCCTGTTCTCTTTCAATAGATTCAAAGAGAGCTTTAAAATTACCTTTTCCAAAACTGCGGGCACCTTTTCTTTGAATTATTTCAAAAAACAGTGTCGGTCTGTCTTCTACAGGTTTTGTAAAAATTTGTAATAAATATCCATCCTCATCTCTGTCAACTAAAATTCCGAGTTTCTCCAAAGACTTGATATCTTCATCAATTTTTCCCACTCTCTCTTCAAGTTCTGAATAATAAGTAGTTGGTACAGTTAAAAATTCCACCCCCCTGCTGATTAAAGATGAAACTGTTTCAAGAATATTTGGAGTAGCCATTGCTATATGTTGAATTCCCGGAGACTTATAGAAGTCAAGGTATTCTTCAATTTGCGATTTCTTTTTTCCTTTTGCAGGTTCATTTATTGGTATTTTTATTTTCCCTGTATTGTTCTGCATTACTTTACTCATTAAAGCAGTATATTCGGTAGATATATCTTTATCGTCAAAAGAAAGTAACTGATTAAATCCAAGTGTTTTTGAATAAAACTCAACCCAATGCAACATCTTCCCTAATTCTACATTACCAACCATATGATCGACTGCCTTCAAATTTGTATCAGAAACACCGGCTAAACTTCTTTTAGTTGCGTCAACAAAACCAGGAAAGAAAGAACCTTTGTAATTCTTTCTTTCAATGAATGAATGAATTGTGTCCCCAAATGTTTTTATTGAAGATTTAACAATAGTTCCTGTTTCATCTTTGAATTCAGTTGGTTCAAGGACTGGAACAGCACCTCTTTTAACAGTTTCATTAAAAGATTTAGTTGCATCATCTACTTCGAAGGCAACATCTCTGACTCCATCACCGTGAAATCTAACGTGGTCTGATATAAAAGAATCATCTTTATATGATGTTGTAAGAACAAATCTGATTTTTCCTTGCTCGAGTAAATAAGATGCATATTCCCTGTTACCGGTTTCCAGGCCTGAATATCCTGTAAGTTTAAATCCAAAAGCATATTGATAATACAATGCGGATTGTTTGGCGTTTCCGCAAAAAAATTCTATGTAATCAATTCTTTTTAAGGGGAGAAAGTCTTCCATAATCATAATTTTATTTTTATTTATTAAAAATATAACAAATACTAACTATTAATAAATTCCCTTGCTAATATTTATATTCTCTCGGGTCGATACCTAATTTTGAAATTTTCTGTCTTAAACTAACAGGATGAAAATTAATTGCTTTAGCGGTTGCCGCAACATTTCCTTTATATAGTTTCAAATACTTTTTAATAAAACTGATTTCAAACTCATTAATAATGGATTCTTTGTTTTCATTATAATCCGCTGAAAAAGCTTTTTCTTTGGATTTGCCTATGATGTTTGAAGGCAACAAATCTACTGTTATTTTATTTTTTTCAGAAAGTATTGAAACACGTTCAGCAACATTCTTTAATTCCCTTATATTTCCGGGCCAATGATAATTCAGCAAAACATCTTTTACGTTTTTATCAATTTCAGGAATAGGTTTCTTATTAAACCTGCTAAATTCAGCTATGAATCTCTCAAAATAAAATTCAATATCTTCTTTTCTTTCCTGCAAACTTGGCAAATGAAATTCAAATACATTTAATCTGTAATACAAATCTTCTCTGAATCTGCCTTCACTGATAAGTTTTTTCAATTCCTGGTTTGTTGCTGCAATTATTCTAACGTTTGTTGATTGTATTCTTGTATCACCGACTTTCGAAAACTCTCTTTCCTGCAAAACTCTTAAAAGTTTAACCTGAATCACTGTATCTATTTCAGCAATTTCATCAAGGAAGATTGTGCCATTATCTGCTATTTCAAAGTAACCTTTATGGTCTTTTACTGCACCGGTAAAAGAACCTTTAACGTGTCCGAATAATTCTGATTCAAGTAACTGCGCAGGCAATGCAGCACAATTCAGAACTACAAACTGCTGATTCTTTCTATTACTGTTTTTGTGAATGAATTTTGAAAGTACTTCTTTTCCTGTACCATTTGAACCTGTTATCAATACCGTTGAATCTGTTTTTGCAACTTTTCTTGCTTCAGAAAGCATATCCATAATTTCGGTACTCGATGTTTCGTAATTAAATTCTGCTTCACCATCTTTTTCAACCTGATCCAACTTTTGCTTCAGAAGAATATTCTCATGTAAAAGTTCAACTCTTTCCAAACCTCTTTGAACAGCAAGTAGTAATTCTTCTTTATTTATTGGTTTTGTCAGATAGTCAAAAGCACCAATGCGAATGGCATCTACAGCAGACCTTATTGTTGCAAAAGCCGTTATCAATATTACTATAAAATCAGGTTCAATTATCAATGCCTGTTCTGTAAGTTCGAGTCCATTCATTCCCGGCATATTAAAATCTGTCAGCAAAATATCGTACTTAAACTCCTTGATTTTCTCAATAGCCGTTTCTCCGTTTGTTACTGTTGTAACGCTATGACCGGCTGTTTCAAGCACTTTCCTTAATATTGCTATAGAAGTTACTTCGTCATCTACTACTAATATTCTCGACATTTTTTTACTAAATTAAATTATAGTTAAATTCAAATAAATTATATTATTTTTTCAATACCATTTTCTTTGTATTAATATTATTCCCATCTACACTTAATACGTAGAAATAAACTCCCGATGGATAATTCGACGCATTCCATTCAGCTGAGTATTCTCCTGCACTAAGCTGCTTATTTACTAACGATGTTACTTCCCTTCCAAGAACATCAAATATGGAAATCCTTACATTCGAAAGTTTCGCAACCTGAAAATTAATCTTTGTCGCAGGATTAAAAGGATTCGGATAGTTTTGCTGCAAGTCGAAACTTACAGGAACATTTTCGGATATTTTCTTTACGTCAATCGAACCGCCTGCATCTGTCAATCGTTTCACAAATTCCTGATAGTATTGATTTGCAATCAGCGAATCATAAATCAATACAACATTCTCATCATTTTCATATGATGCCGCATTCGAGAAATTGTATGAACCTGTTTCAACTATCGGATTACTCGATGGCATATCTGCATCAATTAAAATATATTTATGATGATACTGGTATGAAATATTATAATTATCAAGGAAAACTCTTGCAGGAGGATTCCATGGTGTTGAACCGCCAATGCCTGCCATTTCATAATATACAGGACCATTTGTAATATTACCGTTTGTACTTCTGTCAAAAACACCTCTTACCATCAAAGTCGGTAGCACATACTTTGCTTTCATTTTATTTGCAATTGAAAACTTTGTAAAAGCAAATATTGAAAAGTTAATTGATTTATGTGTTTCATTCTGAATCATATTTTCAATCTTTGTTGCTATGTCATCCGATGGTGAAAAATAACAATCTAGTCTTTTTCCGTTTATATTAAACAGATGCGGTGTGTTATCAAGTTTTGCAGTTCCGAATTTTGCATTCGTAGGATTGTTTACATCATTATGCGAGCCCCACATTTCTTCAAACTCCCGTGTGTAAGTGTGACTCAATGCTTCATCCTGAATAAAAATTACATTTTGTACATCCACTCCGAATTGTGCTGTTGTAATGTTTGCCGAACCAGTCCATACCCATTTTTTAGAGTATGCTGAAGGCGATTGGTCTCTGCCATCGAAAACAAAAAACTTGTTATGCATCAATGCGCTGCCAGTTGGACGCTGCTGAACTCTTATTCCTGCATTTATCAAATCCTGCATCAATGGCTGTACTGTTACCTTGAATCATAAACTACTCTGATTTTCACACCGCGTATAAATGCATTTATTATCGCGGTTTTTATCTGCGTCAAATCATCGAATGAATAAATCGCAAAATCAATCGAGTACTGTGCTGAGTCAATTCTTTGTATCAAACGTGTTTGTAAATTCGCACTGCCATTTGCCGGATTGTTAGGTAAGGCTACACTTGGTTCAATCGGATAATTAAAATATGCTTCCATCTTACCTGTTGATTGAGTATGCGATGCAGTAGAAAAATATTTCGGTCCATATGTACTTGTACCTGATCCATCAGTAGAAGAAATCTGTGCATAATAAATTTTTCCCGGAATTAAATTTGTTAATGTTGCTGTATGAGTTGTTACCAAAGCTGCATTGTAAATTGAATCGGTATAAACAACAGGCTGACCAATCGAATCCGAAACAAAATATTTTATCTTTGTATCGCCGGGTGCTTGTGTGTTAAAAGTTAAAGTTATACTTGTTGGATTTATTGAAGACTCCAAAGGCACTGTTGATATTGTTGGACCGACTGCCTGAGTCACTATATCTGTTAAACTTCTCGGAATAATCTGATATCCGCTCAAATAAGGGAGAACTCCCATCAAACTGACTGTGAAGTGCAGTTACAGAAAACGGATACGGCGGAATAATTGTATTCGCAATATTTGTTGAAGTATAAATTCTGATATCCACTGAATCTGTTCCCACAAATATTCTGTAATTTGTACCCGAAGCAGAAGTTGTCCAGTTTGTTGCAAGAACACCACTTGTAGTTTTCACTGCTGTAATTCCTGATATCTTTATCAATCTGCCTTCGTAATGTTCACCGTTTTCTCTTGCCTGAGTAGGAGTAACATTAACAGGTGTAGTTGTTTTATTTGTCGAAATTATATTAAATGCACTAACAGGCTGCAATTCCGTCAAACCATTATAATGAACTACTGTTCCCGTAACCTGAACGCTATCACCTCTCACAACTCCCGCACCGAACGTTGCATCGTAGCAAGCAGTACCTGCTGTAGGACTTTGCAAATAGACTAATGGAGCTCCAAGTTCGCCTTGTGTTGTTACAGTACCCTGAACAGTCACAACCTGACCTAAAAGTAAAGGAACGCCATTTGCATCTTGTTTTCTTAAAGAATCAAGCGTTATAACCTGACCGAAAACATTGCCGACTAAAACCAGCAAAACTACTAAAAAGATTGATTTCTTAAACATATCTATTTAAATTAAATTTTTAAAAACTCTAAATTAAAAAACCTCAAAAACAAACTATATATCGAGCTACTTTATCCTGTTACCATAAACTTTTAACACCGAACTAATCACCACCCCATTCGGGACTTCCTTCAACTGCCTGTCAATCTCCTTTTTAAGGGTCGGAATATCTTCATTAATCCCCTTTTCCAGAACAGGTTTATTGTAAGCATAATTATACGGCGTTAAATATTTATATTCGTACTTTTCAATCAACTCTTTAAACTTTGGTAAATCCTTCACCCATAGAAAAGATTTATCATCCCAGAACAACAATTTCCAGTTCGGATTTTTCGAGAAATAAGAAATTACTGTCTGTTCCATTTCTTTCGGGTCACGCACCAAATCGGGAGCGAGATACATCGCATAGTCAATTCCGTACTCTTCAAGTTTCTGTTCAAACCCCGGACGTTTGCTAAGAATCTGCTGATACTTATTAAAAATATCATCATTCAAATTTCTGCTGTCAATAAAATTCTGTTTCCCTTCAAAGTTCCAGACAAAAAATCCGCCCGTTCCAAAATGGTTAAAAATCTTTTCACCTTTATTCGGTATATCATTCACTTTCATAAAATCAAACATCGCAGTCGGAATGAAATCCGAATTTATTCCAAAACCTGTTACTCTATAATATGTCAGATATTCCAGATACAATTTATTGCTCGGAATATTAAAAACCAAAAACAGAATAAACACACCCACTGCAATTTTCATCGGCGGTTTTTTGAAAATAAAATCTTTTATATTTTCATTCTTCCAAAGACTGATATAATAATAAACCGTTACAACCGTAAACACAAAAGTTATCAAAACAAAATCAACAGTAAAACGCATTGCCCTCACCGAGTAAATCGCAAACGCAATGTACAGAATAGCGAAGAACCAGTCTTTCTTCTTCATTGCATAAAACACATTCAGCACTCCAATAAAAAGAAGTCCTTTGTAAATGTATGAAACCAGACTATCCTGATAGCGCGAACTAAACGGCGACATCCATTCGTTCACAGTCTCGAGCATTTTCATCTTCGTATGGTCGTAAGCGTAAACGTATGTTTCAAAGAAATTCGGATTCACAAGCATCATCAAAGCAGAAACCGCAAGCACGACAAAAAGAAACATCAACTCATTTTTTGGAAGCGGTTTAATTTTGGAATTTTGCGAAGGATAATAAGTACCGAGCATTTCTGAGGCAAAGAAAATAACCATCAGAAAACCACCCGCAATAATTCCCATATGCATATTTGCCCAAACCAAAAATATCGCGGGAATAAAATAAAGCAACTTTTTATTTCCCCTGTCGAAATATCTGTACTGACAAATAATCAAAATTAAAAACGCAAAGAAAAGATATGACATCAGATGCGGACGCGGCGTAACTCTGTCAATAATTCCAAAAGCAAGTACCAACAAAGCAAAAACCGAAAACGTATTACTGACTTTAAACTTCGTCAGAAGTAAATAATAAATCAAAAAGACACCAATCAAAAGCAAAGTTCTTAAAACCGAAATCCCCGTATAACCTGAAAACGAATAAATCGAATAAGTCAGAACATCCCAGCCCCATTCGAACGGCATCCATTGCTGACCCTGCGTCATATACCCAAAAATATCAGTCGAAGGAACGTGACCTGTCTGCAGAATATATCTGCCTGTTGCAAGATGCCAGAAAACGTCATCATCGCCCGTAATCTTAAAAGTAGAAAAGAAAGATAAGAAAACTAAAAACGCAGCAAGCAAAGCATAATTGAAAATAGGATTCTCCGTGTATGTAGATACACTCTGCTTAACCACTGACTTCTTTTTATCTTTTGCCATTTTTTAATTTATATCAGTTGAAAGTTTATAACGAACTATTCTATTATTCTTGGTATCTGCTATGTACAGCACTTTATTAAAATGTGCTACTCCCATCGGCGAATCAAATTCACCGGTTCCGCTTCCAAGTTTACCGAAAGACTCAACGAGCAATCTCCCCGCAGGATTAAATTTGTAAAGTTTATGCCTCAATGCATCAATCACATAAAGATTAGATGATACATCCTGTGCAACACCACTCGGCATTCCAAATTTAGTTATAACGATATCCTCATTCGGAGATGTATATTTCGGGTCGTAAGCACCACTCGTATAATTATAATTAAACCAAATAACTTTATTCAATGAAACAGTATCGGGTGTATTCCTTGTTAAAATAAAATCAGTCGTACTGTTTTTTGCAATTGCTAAACCCGATGAATTTTCAATCGAATAAAAACTATTTCCCGAAATCTGAAACCCTGTTAGTTTTTCAAGATTTGTTACTGTCTCAATTCCCTTAGCTTTTATTATTGCATTACCCGGGTCAATACCAATAGGGTCACCGGGACCGATACGCGTAATCAAATAACTGTTATCAGAATAAACTGATATAGCAGTAAACTTTCTATACTTATTTGAATTCGGAGTCGGTAGTAAACTTGTCATCAAAGTGATTTGTCTTGCATTTGAAACAAGCCCCCCGCCTTCAACAAGTTTCAACCTGTGCAGAATAGTTGTAGTATCAGTTGCAGTTGTAGAATCACTTAAAACAAGAAGGTCAAAATTATAATCCTGTGCAATTTTATTCGGATACATATTATCCCCGAAAGACCTTGTACTTATTACACCTCCTGAAATATCCATTTGCATAATACGGTTATTCTTTGTATCACAAACATAAAGCAACTGGTCATTACCAATTATTATATCTTTCGGACCTGAGAAACCAGTCCAGGTCGGAGACTGAAGAATATAAACAGTATCACTAATAGTTACATTTCCGTTATTAGTAATCGGAAACTGACTTAAGTCCAATTTATTCCCGCAACCGCTCAGGAAAGCTAGAGCAGAAATAAGAACCAAATATTTAATTAAAACTTTTTGCATATATATTAATATTTTATATTATCTTTTTGATGGTAACAACAAACTTAAAGAAATTCTATGTGCAAACCCAAGATCTTTATAATTAGCGATTGAATAATCCAAAACTGCTTTTGAAAATGATATTGGGAATTTCACACCAGCACCAGCTGAAAAAGTTTCTGAATCAACATTAAATTTATATCCTCCTCTTACGTACAAGAAATTTTTATAAGCATATTCAGCACCTAAACTAAAATTCTCTGCATTATCATTCGGACTGTTTAACTGAACACTTGTAGTTAGTCTGTTTCTTTCGTCCATCCATGGTTCAAAAGCAAATCCAACCCTGAAAACAGTCGGCGGCGGAAAACTCTGGAATTCACTCGCAGTTCTTCCACCAACTAAATCAACAGTTCCGGAAGGAGATACTTGTGCGCCAAAGTTAGTAATCATAACAGCAAAACGTGATGTACCTAAACCCGTTTTATAATAAGTTGCAAGGTCACCGACAAAAGTTTTCATTTTCAAAACACCAAGATTTTCTTCAACATATCTTACGGTTGCGCCGAATGAAAACTGATCTGTCATTTTTCTTGCGAATGTCAGCCCGACTGCCAAATCAGAGAATCTGAAATAATCACCTGTTCCTTCGTGCTGATATTCTGTTGTAACTTTCATATCCTCGGTTCTTAAAGAAGTGACGCTTAAACCAATTGCATTGCTTCCGAAATGGTAAACACCTCCCATATTTTCTATCCTTGTATCAACAAACCATTGAGTATGGGTAAAAGTAAAACCATTTTCATCAGAAAGTACTATACCTGCAGGATTATAATTTAAACCTGAAATATCATCTGATACAGCAACAAACGTTTCACCCATTCCAGTACCTCTGCCGCTTGTACCTATCTTCAGGAACTGAAACGATGAAGTACCGGTTCTTTGTCCGCCAAGGTTTGGGATAAGCTGAGCATAAAGACAGTTTGAAAATATCAGCAAACTTCCTATTGCGGCTAAACTTAGTTTTATTATGTTATGTTTTTTCAATTTAAATATCATTATAAACTTTTCTCTTTTAATTTTATAATTTAAGCGATATACCAAATCTAATCTGTCTAGGAGTTAAGTACCTCGCAGGATTCGTCGGATATGGTGAAATCGGATATTGCAAATCAGGATACATCGGGTCATTCCAGCTTGAAGGTGTTGGATCTCCGTATTCGTATGCTCTGCCGGTAATCGGATTAATGATTGCAGAATTATTATTATTAAATACATTCTTTACCGAAAGATTAATAACTAAATCAACTCTGTAAATCCTTATAAATTTATCCAGTTCTAAATCAAAATTAAACCAACTATCACTTACATTTCCATATATGTTATCATAATCCGGAGTATATTCCGGTCTTCCATTTTCAAGATATCCTGTCAAAATCTGAGGAGTATATCTTTTCCCGGATTGAAAGAATAATCTTGTTTTCAAATTTATGTCATCAAGAATATTTTTAGCAAACCCAAACAATCCTTTTCCTTTTTCCAATGAAAAGAATAAATTTGCACTTGCTGTATAAGGTCTGTCCCATGCTAAAAAGTTTTCTGATATAACTTCGCTTGCACCTGTTACCGCGACTAAGTATCCCTGATCCGAAGAAGAACTTTTTCCTGTTGCTACTGAATATGTGAAATTGAAATTTCCACTAAACCATCTGCCCAATCGTTTCTTATATTCCAATTCTATTCCTCTTGTTCTTGCATAGTCCTGATTAAAATAACTGATATAAGATTTTCCAATGTTTCGACCGCTATTTACGATAATACTCCTGGTGGCTACATAGTCGTATATGTTTTTATAATAAGCCGTTACTGTTAATACATCGTCACTCGTGAATTGATTTCTTATACCTAATTCATAAGATACAGTTGTTTCAGGATTTAAATTTGGATTACCATATTTTTGATATGTAGATTGTGCTGCTTGAGGATTTAATTTAGCATAAACAAATTGCGGATTTGGTCTTTTAGAAAATTGTCCGTACGAAAAGAACAAAGTCTGATTAGCAGTAATCGGATGTGAAATACCTACACGCGGTGATAGTCTTCCTTTCCAATGACTTCCGAACAAAGTATAAGTATCTTCCTCATAAGCCTTTCTGACTGATTCAGGAATAGTAACAACGTCAGGATTATTTACTGCATCATCAACCATTTTGCCCGGGAACCAATAGTCAAACCTTAGACCGTAGTTTAATATCATTCCTTTATATTGCAATGAATGTTGTGCATAAGCAGCTCCGAACGCAGGATAAACCTTATAGACATCGTTATTCAATCCCATCGGTTTTATCCACGGCTGATAAATATCAATCAACTGCATTTCCTGAAAACTCGTTTCTATCCCGGCTTTAAGTTTACTCTTTGGAGTAAAATTATTTGTAAAATTTACTTTTGCAGAATGTTCGATAGTGTAGTGATCGTGCCAGGTATAAGGATTACCTACGTCATAAAATCCGTCACCGGGAATTATTCCCATATGCGTTGAATCAATGTAATAATACTGGAATGGAGGTTTCACTATATCAACGGGTTCTTTGTATTGGTCCCAGTTTGTACCATTTGCATCAACTCTAAGGTTTGAATAAAACCTGCTCAATTTTATTTCATAGTAAGACTTCGGACTTGTTGTATGTGTCCACCACAATGTATGCACCATTGATTGCGATGTGTATGTATTCGCCTGCCCTAAAATATCCTGAAAATTATATTGATATCCGGGAGAAGGCTCTACATATTCAAATTATTTTGTAAAGAAGTAGAACTCTGATTAATCGCAACAGATTGATTGAACGAATATGACAATCTCATTTGCGGAGTAAACTTCCAGGTTAATTTTCCTAACCAATACCAGTTGTTATCCTGACGAGGTGCAAACCTTGTCCCGCCAAATGTAGATGAATAAAGCTGATCTGCCTTACCTTCTTTTCCTGTGTAAGTTCCATCTTGTTTTAATCTGTTTACATAAAATCCGTCAGAAAGACCCATAAAGAAATTACCAAAGAATGTAATCTCACCCGGTGTTTTTATATTAAGTGCTTTAAATATATATTTTGTGATTGGTTCGGGTCCACCCAAATTGAATTCTACTATATCCGTATTAAAACTTGTTCCGTCGTTTTTATTCAAACCTATATTGTCACGTGTAAAAGACATATAGAAATTGTATTCACTCCATCTTCCGTCTTTTGTCCTTGCATTAATAACACCGCTCGTCGCCTGACCAAATTCTGCATTGTAACCACCGGTTATAACTTCTACTTCTTCAAGAGAATTTGCTGAAAGTTGTAAACCAAATCCTGTTCCTGAAAGGGGGTCCTGTACAGAAACACCATCCAATAAAAATGAATTCTCATAACTTCTGCCGCCTCTGATATAAATTTCATTATTTTCTTTTACAACACCTGCTTGCAGTGTAACAATATCTTTTATTCCGGTTACAATACTTTTCGACATATCCTCGCTCGACATAATGTGCTGAACTTGATGTTTGTTCAATGTCAAGTAACGGTCTATCACCTACAACTACAATTTCCTGGTCAACAGTAAACGATGTTATCTTTAAAAATATATTCATTTCTTTCTTCTCATCGTCGCCTACTTTTACATTAGTGTATTCAACAGTCTTAAAACCAATGTAAGAAACCTGCAGCGTGTAAGAACCTCCGGGTACATTTTCGATTTTATACTTGCCATCTAAATCCGAAACTGCACCTAAATACGAACCTTTTATTTTTAAAGTAACACCTTCAAGCGGTCCACCTGTCGAGTCCTTCACTATACCGTACAATGAGCCTGTCGGTGTTTGCGCAAATGTTACGCTTGCCGAAATCAACATCAGCAAGATTAGTAAAATTTTCCTCATATAAATATATTTATAAACTTTAATTTATTTTTATAAAATATTAAAACCTTCCATAACCAAAATCTGTGATAAGTGTCTGTCTAATAAATGCTTTCGAAGTATTCACATCACCATTCAAATAATAAATCGGCATTAGCATAAAAACTATATTCGGGTTTGAAACAGGACTCTTTATTCCAACTGTGATTGTATCGTTAGAGCAATTCGTTCTTGGCAGCAACTGATAAATTATTTTTGTACCCGCAGACGGATAGAATCCTTTTGTACCTGCTATAAAGAAATTTGATTTCAATTTCGGAATTGTATTGTCCGTCATACTGTATGTTGAATCACCGGGTAATAAAATCTGAACCGTACAAGTTGTCTTTATACTATCGATAGGAGCAAAATTAAACAACGAACCCTGAACTACAGCAACATTCGGAAATCCCGATGACCAGAGGAGTTTACCGCCTGTATTTATAAAATACGGTAGTGAATTTTGTGCAAGGTTTAAGTTAGGGTCATTTTCCGGAAATCCTCCGCCGTTTCTGTTACCAATCCACATCACAATATTAAACAACTTCAAAGTCTCGATAAACATCGGATTGATAATCTTTGGTATCATACTTCCGTTATTCGATTTTATATCAAGCACATCGTAATGAATTGTATCCATCACTGCACCAAAATAAGTTTCAGCAGCAGCAAACTCACTCGTCGGCATATCCTTTATCATAAGTATTTTCGATGTAACATTCTTTACCTTGAAATATTTTGTACTGTCCTGAGGCATCCTTACAATCTTACTAAATGCACGTGCATTATCCTGTGCTTTCATATAAACACAAGTATTGCCCGCAACAAGACCACTGTCTTTTGTGAGAGTCATTAAACTAATATTTCCCGGCAAAGGTTTAAAATTTAAAGTATCATTTATTGAATACCAGTATTTGGTTATGGTAATATCACCATCAGGGTCAGTACCAATCCACTTCAAAGTAGCAATCGGGAAAATAGTATCAGGCAAATTAACAGCAGGATCAAAAACCATTGAAGGAGCACTATTCACCACGGGATATAAATTTGATGCAGGAGTCGGGTCAACATTTCCTTTATCATCCACAGAGGCAACCCAAATTCTGAACAAACTATCCTGCCCTGATATTGAAAATACAAACGTACTGTCATTACGTGTTGTATAAGCCCAGTTTAAAGAATCAAAAGATATTTGAAATCCAACTATTAACCCTGCAGGACTATCTCCCCACCACGAAATCTTTTTTACGGTCTTACCCGGAGCAACTGTATCCCCCGGCATCGAAAAGACCGACAAGAAAGTATTCGGCGATATAGTACTCTTAGGACTTGTTACAGGGTCACTACATGACGAAATATAAACAAACCCTAAAACAAATAAGAATAACGCACTAAAATATTTAATCATTCTAATATGATATAATTTCTTCTTAAAATCTTGTTTAAAACCTAAATTTTCTACAAAAACCTCAAAGAAAGGCAAATTTCGAGTTCACGAAATATTTCAGGGTAATCCCGTTGTCACCAATTTCTTTGATGCAAAAATAAAACAAACTCGTTACGGAACTTATGTCCCGTAACGAGAAATATAAAATTCTTATTTTACTAACAACATTTTCTTTGTATCCGTAAATCTCGTACCCTGATTACCGTCGGCAGTCATTCTTACAAAATAAACACCACTCGCTAATTCAGAACCATTAAAATCAATCATAAACGTACCTGCATTCATATTCTCATTCACTAATTGTCTCACTTCCCTGCCCATTATATCATAAATCTTCACAGATACCTTTGCGAACGTTGGTAAAGAGAAACTAATCCTTGTTGTAGGATTAAACGGATTCGGGAAATTCTGATTCAATTTAAACGAAGTGCTAACTTCATTCGAAATCGTTTTTATTCCAACTGGTTTTACTGTACCAAAGTCAGCATTCGTTCTCGGACAAATTTTGTAATTTGAGAATGCATAATATAAAATTCCCTGCATAAACGAAATCGAATCATTCTTTGTCAACAAAGTCTTCCCTGCAGTAACACCATCCCAATTGTTTGTAAATGTATGGTTGCCGCCCGGAAGCATAACTCTTGCCTGAATATTAGAATTATCAATCACTAAAAACTCACCAAAATTTCTTCTGAAAGTTGTGTCAATTAAAGGCTCAACAGTTGTACACGCTGTACCTCTGCTCGCATTTACACAAGTAATCCACATAGGAGTATTAATTCTAACAAGAACACTTTCCCATCTCTTAATTGTTAAATCACCGCCTGCTTTACTATTAGCCAAAACTGATGCAGATAAGTTTTCCGCAACAGGTAATGGATTATTCGAAGATAAAACCTGAACATCTGACGGAGATGAAGTTAAAATTGAATTCACACCAAATACATAAGTAACAGTTCCTTTAATTCTAACTCTTTGTCCTTTAACTAAACTATCTGTAGGAGGACCACTAACCCAAATACCACTGAATGCACCTGTACCATTTTGAATGATAACTCTTGCAGGAGCAGTAACCGCACCACCAGGACAAGAAGTACAGGAATAATTCCTGAAATCAGTCGTATCAGCAGTAACAATACCTTCTACACCTCTTACGATTGCACCTTCATATCCTGAACGACCGCCATTATTCACACAATATTGTACATCCTGAACTGATAAAGAATCGCTTGCTTTAACAACATAAAATAATTTTGAAACAGAAGTATCCGCAGGTAATAATCTTGTAAGCCCTGTAGAATTTGTTGCTTTATAAAAATACTCTACCAAATCATTAAGTGGTCTTGGCGGTAACTTTGTCGCAAAAATATTTCCCGCAACATTTGGCATAGTTTTACTTGTAAAAGCACCACCATTAATTCTATAAACAACACTTACATTCGTAATTGGTGAAACACTTGAAACTGTAGCCGTAACCTGAACACTATCCGAAGGAGTCGGAACACCAGGAGTTTTGCTCGGACTTGAAAGTTGTGGTGGAACACCGCCTAAGTCCAAATCATTAGGATAAATCGGGACGATAACGTAAGGTAACTGATTTCCAAGAACACCTTCATTGTTACAATTAATAATTACACCTTTAATGTAATTAACAATTGTTCCCTGTGCAGGAATTGACCATGGTCTTAATGTATCCGATGGAGGTGAAGGTGATGTAGAGAAGAAATTCGAATAATCTCTGACATATAATCTATTACCATTCGCATCAACGACACTAAACGGTTGTCTGTTTACCAAATCCGGGACCTACTGTAAGATTTCTTAACTCAACATACATACCTTCATATTTTTCACCGCCAACATAATTAATCGAACCGCCTGCATTAGGATAATCACCAATAGCAAAATCAGGAATTGTTACTAACTTCGGTGTAGGTCTTTGACCTCCGACAGAATTAATTGTAATAGCCGCTGAAGTATCAAGTGCTATTTGAGTTAAATAACCTGATTTAGTTCTATCAAGATTCAAAACAGAAGTTGACCAGAATTCCTGAACAATACCTTTAACAGTAATGATATTTCCTGTATCAACATTCTGTAAAAATGTATTTGTAAACCTTGAACCCTGTCTTATTACTATGCCACCATAAACACTGTTAGAAGTATCCTGAGCATAACAAGTCCAGCTGCTTGTACCTCTTAAAAGTGTTTTATAAATACCACCTACAGAAACCTGCGGCGGTGCAACAACTCTGCAAGTAAACTGAACTGAATCACCAATTTTTGGTGACCAGTCTTTACCCATTTGCAATGAATCATTCGAAACCGTCTGAACCTGCATAAGGGTAACATTTTCCCAGGTCATAATATTTGCAACAACTATATAAGAAAATGCTGCAAAGATTACGAATAATGCCAAGTATTTTATTTTCTTCATAAAATTAATATTTATTATTTTAAATTAAAGTTTATTAATTATTTTACAACTAAAAATTTTCCTTTTTTAATATCACCTGTTGTTAAGTCTTTAACAGTGTACAAATAAAGTCCTGTTGCAACCGCCTGATTATCTTTGGTAATTAAATCCCAGGCATGCTCACCACCGGCAAATTTTTGCGTGCCGTCTGAATATGTCTTAAACCATTTTATATCATTTCCATTATATGTTGCTGCATCGTGATCAAGTTTTCTGACCAAATCACCTGCTAAAGTCCAGATAGATATTTCACATTTTGACGGGAGATTGAAAAAATAAATTTTTCTTAATGCTTCCTTTTGTATTCCTGTTCCATCCCAGATTGCACTTCCATAATACGGATTAGGATAAACACCTATTTCAGCACCTGAATTATCTTTTGCTGTAGTGCCGACAATAACTCTCTTAACATTAGAAAGCTGACTACTCTCAAGTTCTTCGAGACCTTGTGACGGGTCACCTTTATCATAAGCAGTTAAGGAATAGATATACTGGAATCCGTTAAGTTGATTCGGGAATTCAAATCTGTACCAGTATTTATTTGTATCACCGGAAAACATTTTCGGTTCTGTATCGCTATACTTAACAAATTTGAAACCTGTATTATTTGAATAATTATTGCAGCAAGAATCAAAATCTCCAATCAACTTCAAAGAAGATTCCAAATCAAAATTTGATGTTAAATCTGCACCTGCATTAGTTCTGTACAATCTGTATCCTTCAAAATCTTTTTTCCCGGAAATCGGGTCAACAGAATTCTCACCGTTATTCGACCACCATATCGTAACTTTATTATCTTCAATTTGCGTTCTTGTGTACGGAATATCAGGCGGAGACGGAAGTTTATAACCATTATCATAAGACCTTTGAGCCCAGCCTGCATTTTTATAAAGAGTTTGTTTCTGGAATTCAGTATCATTTTTAGCAGGGTCGGTTCCATCCTTCTTAGCAACTACAACAGTAAATACTGCATTAAGTGTATCCTGCTGATACCTTAAAGTATAAGGTGTCCCGTTTGTATTCTTGTAAGGACCATAAGAAATCAAAGAAACTCTGTTAGACGGTGTTAATCTTAAATAATTAATTCTATTGGTATCTATAACAACTCCCGGTGCAAGAAAGCCTTTCAGCTTACTGTATTTTTGCATTATCATCTACAGGCATAAAATAAATCGGGTCAACACCTTTATAATTCCAGATAGTAAACCTTGATTTTAATACTTCATTATTATACCTGGGTGAAACACCGAGTAATTTTATACCAACATAGTTATCCGTAAACCCGGGGTCACCGCTGTGATCATAAGTGTATTCCATCCTTAAAGAATCAACATAACCCGTTGCACCTTTAGAAAAGAATGAAGTTCCCGGATTACAACCGTTTGTTACGTTTAGATTTCTAACAACGCAGTCTTTCCATAACCCTACATAAATACTGTCTATCGGAGATGTGTCACCATTATATCCTATATTTACAATCTTATAATTAAGAATTACAAAAGAATTTGCAAAATTAAGGTTATAAGCATAAGATTCCAATATCACTTTTATACCCATAGGAAAATGATTAACCATTCCTGTCATATTGGTATCTAAAAATTCGCATACAAAATCCTGATGCGAAATTGCTTTTGGGTCATAGAATGGAGATGTGATTAAAGTCGATCTTTCTGTAATAATTGAACCGGGATTGTTTGTGAATTCAAATCCTTCAACTTTATTGGGATTTGAAACGTCAACAGCACCTGATGTAACGTGTGTTTGTCCGTTTTTTAAACCTCCAATCCAGAGACCACCAAGCCATAAGTTCTCGATTCCTGAACCAGCAGGATACATACAGGAAGGCTGTGTACCGCAATAACCTTTACCTATAGTACCATAATTTGTCAAAGTCATCTGGATATTTCCAACAGTAGTATATTTATTGTTGATATCATCCTGTACATCATTGGGCTTCGTTTGGAGATTGTTCAAACTTACCAGGGTCAGAGTTGCCATGGTAAACATAAATAAAAAGGCGATAGCTATCCTTCTTATGCTTTTATATCGCATATTCAAAACAGTAAAATTTTTCAGATTAATATAATTATTATTTGATATAATTTAACTTAATTTAATTAAATATTCTATTCCATTCTTAGATTTTATGATTCTATAATATTTGAAATTTCGTTTAAATTTAAATAAATTTTATGCCTTGATAGTAATGGAACTATGTATTAGACCAAGTTTAATATACATTTAATATTAGGAGCAAAAAGAATACAGGGATAATATAAAACATATTAGAAAAAATATTTGTTTAGAAATAAAACAAATATTAATAAATTTTGACAAAAACTTTCTTAAAAGCCGAATGGAGAAAATTAGCAATGGCTAATTACTCCGTTGACAGAAAACTTCTCGAACAATTTCTGCCGTGCAAAACAGAGATTGACATATGGAACGATACCTGCTACGTCAGTCTGGTTGGATTTATGTTTCTCAATACCAAAATTAAAGGATTTAAGATTCCATTTCATTCAGACTTTGAAGAAGTGAATTTGAGATTTTACGTGAGATATAAAGAAAATGGATTATGGAAACGCGGAGTAGTTTTTATTAAAGAAATCGTCCCTAAACTTGCACTAACTTTTGTTGCAAATACTATTTACAAAGAAAATTATGAAACTATGCCTATGTCACATAAATGGGAATTAAATAATAATTCTTTAATAGTCGAGTACAAATGGAAAAAAGATAAATGGAATTCTTTGGTGATAGAAACTGAAAACACATTAAGTAAAATAGAGGATGGAAGTGAAGAGGAATTTATAACGGAACATTACTGGGGGTACACAAAAATTAATAACGATAAAACTTCGGAATATGGTGTAGAGCATCCAAGATGGGATGTGTATAAAACAAATAAATACTCAATCGATGTAGATTTCGGAAATATTTATGGCGATAGATTCGGATTTCTGAATTCCGAGAAACCCATATCAGTATTTTTAGCCGAAGGATCTGAAATAGAAGTTAAAGCAGGGAAAGAAATATAAAATCATACAAAAATTTCTAATCCTCTTTTTTTAAAATATATTATTAAATAGATTTTAACTACATTTGTAGAAATCAAAATTAATATATGCATCTTATAGACTGGTTAATAATTATTGCCTATTTCATTATTTCTCTGGCAATAGGTTATATGTATAAAAAACGTGCAAGCGGTTCAACTGAAGATTTCTTTCTTTCAGGCAGGAAACTTCCGTGGTGGCTTGCAGGTATTTCGATGGTTGCTACAACTTTTGCAGCAGATACTCCTCTTGCCGTTACGGAACTTGTGGGCAAGAATGGAATTGCAGGTAACTGGCTCTGGTGGAATATGTTAATCGGTGGAATGCTTACTGTATTCTTCTTCGCAAAACTCTGGCGCAGAGCAAATATACTTAACTGATGTTGAATTCATTGAATTAAGATATTCAGGAAAATCAGCCGCATTCCTGAGAGGGTTCAAATCGATTTATCTTGGTGTGTTTATGAATACAATAATAATGGGATGGGTAAATCTTGCTATGATGAAAATTTTAATGGGTATGTTTCCTGAATATATTAATCAGAATAATGTTTTAATTTACGTCGGATTATGTATGCTGCTTACGGCTTTTTATTCTGCATTATCCGGACTTTGGGGAGTTGCTGTTACAGATGCATTTCAGTTCATACTTGCAATGGCAGGTTGTATTATACTCGCAATAATAGTTGTTAATTCTGAACAAATAGGAGGTATAACAGGATTACAGGCAAAACTTCCGGACTGGGCTTTAAGGTTTACACCTGAGATAAATTCAGATTCAACTGCTATCTTCAACAGCGGGAGTATTTGCAATAACGATTTCATCATTCCTTGCATTTATTGCAATTCAATGGTGGGCATCGTGGTATCCCGGCGCAGAACCAGGCGGAGGCGGATACGTCGCACAAAGGATGATGTCTGCGAAAGATGAGAAAAATTCTCTTCTCGCAACATTCTTCTTTCAGGTTGCGCATTATACAATCAGACCGTGGCCGTGGATTCTTGTTGGTCTTTCTGCAATTGTACTCTATCCCGAACTTTCAATGAATGACAAAGGTCTTGGTTACGTAAAAGCAATGAATGATTTTCTGCCTGTAGGTTTAAAAGGACTTTTACTTGCTGCATTCTTTGCCGCATATATGTCAACTATTGCAACTCATTTAAACTGGGGAACATCATATTTCATAAATGATTTTTACAAAAGATTTTTAAAGAAAGAAGAAAGCGAAAAGCATTACATTGCTGTTTCAAGAATAATGACAATGGTATTTATGGTACTCTCTATTATTGTAACTACGATGATGGATAGTATTTCAGGTGTATGGGGATTTGTGATGGAATGCGGTGCGGGACTTGGACTTGTACTTATTCTTCGCTGGTTCTGGTGGCGGGTGAATGCAATTTCAGAAATAGTTGCTACGATAACGCCATTCATTGTTTATGGTGTTTTGTATTTTGGGAAATTTAACATACAGTTTCCCGAATCACTTTTTGTAATAGTACCTATTACAACAGTTGCCTGGATAATAACTGCATTTGTAACAAAACCTACAGAAGAAAACAAACTTGCAAACTTCTTTAAACAAATACGACCGGGAGGAATTGGATGGAAAAAATTCAAGACTGCAATATCCTGAAGTAATAGCCGATAAAGGATACGGATATTTGTTCTTAAACTGGTTTCTTGGAATAGTACTTGTTTATATGTTTTTATTTGGCATTGGAAAAATTATTTTTGGACAATATGTAATCGGATTTGTTTTTATTGCAATTGGTACGATTGCAGGTTACATAATTTTTCTGTTATTAAGCAAAAAAGGTTCAATATTAGAATAAGTTGAAAATATTATATTTATACAAAGAAGCGTTAAGAGGATTTTCGAATGCAAAGCTATCTACTTTTGCGTCGATAATTACGATTATGCTTTCGCTTATACTTATTGCGATTTATTTTCTGTTTACTGTAAACTCAAACAGAATTATAAAAAATATAAAGGATAAAGTTGAACTGGAAGTTTTTCTTTCCGACGACATCCGTAATGACGATCTGATTTCTTTAAAAGATAAATTAAGGTCAATAGGCGGTGTCAGAAATGTCACTTATGTATCAAAAGAAGAAGCAGTTAAGATTTTCACGGAAGAGTTTGGCTCTGAAATGCTTGATATATACGATTACAATCCCCTTCCGGCTTCGTACAGAATTGGTTTATATGAAGAATACAAAACTTTAGAAAGAATAACAAAAATTAAATCTCAGATAACAAATCTTCAGTTTATTACGGATATTAAATTCCCTGAACAAAACCTCGAACTAATCGAATCGAAGACTTCAGGTTTTCTTTTTCTGAATCTGATTGTGATGATTATAATTACAATTTCATCAATATTTCTCGTGTCGAATACAATCCGATTAATAATAAATTCCCGAAGAAAAATTATTGAGACTTTCAAATTACTCGGAGCAACAAGAGGGTTCATTATGATTCCTTATTTGATTGAAGGATTCATTCAGGGATTGATAGGAGGTTTACTCGCGGTTTCATCATTATATTTATTCCTGACCGGATTTGCTTCAAAATTTGATTCATCTGATATAAAATTTACTTTCATAGAAATTGATTTAATTCTCTATTTAATTCTTATTGGAATATTTCTTGGAGTTATGGGAAGTTATTTCTCAGTTTTTAAATATTTAAAATTTCAAAATTAAAACTTTATTATATGCTAAAGATTGGCGATAAGGCTCCGGATTTTAGTTTACTTTCCGACAGCGGGAAGAAAATTACATTAAAAAGTCTGAAAGGTCATAAAGTAATTTTGTACTTTTATCCAAAAGACAATACTTCGGGTTGTACCAAACAGGCTTGCGATTTCAAAGACAGTATAAAATCTTTTGAAAACAAAGAAACTGTTGTAATAGGTATCAGTAAAGACAGTGTAGAATCTCACAAAAAGTTTAAGACACAGTTCAGTCTT
This sequence comes from Ignavibacteriota bacterium, assembly GCA_963748665.1. Taxonomy (GTDB): domain Bacteria; phylum Bacteroidota; class Ignavibacteria; order Tepidaquicellales; family Tepidaquicellaceae; genus CAIKZJ01. Next base: position 25,091 of record CAVVJW010000001.1, read on the forward strand.
CCTTTTACTTTGCTATCTGATGAAACAGGAACTGCGCTCAATGACTATGGTGTCTGGAAGGAAAAGAGTATGTACGGTAAAAAATATATGGGTATCGAGAGAACAACATTCCTGATAGATGAAAAAGGTAAGATAAAAGAAATCTGGAACAAAGTAAAAGTTCCGGGACATATTCAGGATATTCTGAATAAAATATTAAATTTAAAATAAAATGAGTGATATAGTAATAAGACCGGTCGAAAATGATATTGATAAAATGAAATTTATAAAATTCCCGTGGGAAATTTATAAAGGTGATGATAACTGGGTGCCGCCGATAATTTTTGATGTCAGAAAAAACCTTGACCAGAATAAAAACCCTTTTTACAAACACGCAAAAATTCAATTGTTTCTTGCGCTCGACGGTAAAACTATCGTTGGAAGAATTGCGGCAATAATTAATGATAACCACAACATTAAATACAAAGACAAAGTTGGTTTTTTTGGTTACTTCGAATGTATAAACTCAAAAGAAGTTTCATCAATGCTTTTTGATACCGCAGGTAACTGGCTGAAAGAAAATGGTATGGATACAATGCGCGGACCAATAAACCTTTCAATTAATGATGAGGTTGGTCTGTTGGTCGATGGTTATGATAAATCTCCCGTTCTTTTAATGATGTACAATCCCTCTTATTACGAAAAATTAATTGAGGATTATGGTTTTGTTAAAGCAAAGGATTTGTATGCGTATATTTTTGGCGAAGACCAGATTAAAGTAAATCCCAAATCGATTCAGAAACTCGAAAGAGTCAGCGATATTGTTGTCAAAAGGGATAACATAAAAATCAGAAAGATTGTTTTGAAAGACCTTGAAAACGAATTGATGAAGGTTATGAAAGTTTATAACAGTGCGTGGATTGACAACTGGGGCTCAGTTCAGATGACGGAAGATGAATTTAAATTCGTTGCCGCATCATTGAAACCTTTAGTTGATGCAGACATTGTTTACTTCGCAGAAGTTAACGGCGAACCCGTTGGATTTTCACTTTCTATGCCGGACTGGAACCGGATTTTCAAAAAACTAAACGGTAAACTTTTTCCTTTCGGATTCCTTAAAATACTAACAGGCAGAAAAAAGATAGACGGAATCCGTGTTATAATAATGGGTATCGTTCCCGAATATCAGAGAAAAGGAATCGAAGCAGTATTTATTAATAACACAATTAAAATCGGTAACTCCAAAGGATACAATTTTGCGGAAATATCCTGGGTACTTGAAGACAATGTTCCAATGGTTCAGACGGCAATAAATCTTGGTGCGGAAAAGTATAAAACTTACAGGGTTTACGACAAACAAATCTGAGAATTATAATCAAACCCGCAACAAAAATGATGCGGGTTTGAATTTTTTTCCCTTCAGATAAGTTTCATAGATATACTTCAAAAATTAAAAAATCAAAAGGAATAATAAAATGATTAATTTAGGTCAGAAATTTCCTGAGTTCAAAAAGAAAGCAACAGTTTCAGTTGCACCGGGAAAAGAATTTGCAGAAATAACAAACAACGACCACATAGCAAAAAAACGCTGGATGGTAATGTTCTGGTATCCGAAAGATTTCACTTTCGTTTGCCCGACAGAAATAGTTGACTTCGATGATAAGTTCAATGAATTTGAATCAAGAAACTGCGACCTTATCGGCGCATCAACAGACACAGAGTTTTCACATCTTGGCTGGATGGTAGCACATCCCGATTTGAACAAATTAAAATTCCCTCTTCTTGCAGACACTTCAAAATCACTCGCAGAAGATTTAGGAATTCTCGAAGGCGACGAAAAAATTGCATACAGAGTTACAACAATCACAGACCCAAACGGAATAGTAAAATGGGTATGTGCAAACGATTTATCAGTCGGCAGAAACGTTGACGAAGTAGTTCGTGTACTCGATGCATTACAGTCAGGAAAGTTAACACCTTGCGGCTGGAAAAAAGGCGAAAAGACTTTAAATTAAAAATGTTTTAATAAACCCACAGAATTCACTGTGGGTTTATTTCTTTATCCACAATTCTTCATCATTCACAACAAAAATCATTTCTATATATCTTATTGTAACACATGTTTAAAAAGTACGTATTAATAATAGTAAGTTTTATCTAAAATTAAACTCTATAACTATGAGAATAATAATGTATTTAATAATCCTGCTTACAGTCACAATTACTTCCTGCACAGTAGAAAAGAACAAAGATAATGCTGAATTAATAAATAAATCAAAATCGGAAATTCTGAAAACTGAGGATGATTTTGAAACGATGGTTAAGGAAAAGGGAATTGCAGAGGGGTTTGCATTTTTCGCGGATGAAAATGCTGTTGTAAAAACAAAAGATTCACTGATTAAGGGGCGGGAAGAAATCAAAAATTATTATAATTCGCGGATGCAAAAAGACGTAACCTTAATCTGGAAGCCCGATTTTGTAGATGTATCAGCATCGGGAGATTTAGGCTATACTTACGGCAAATATATTTTCAATGCAAAGGATTCCGCAGGTAAACAAATCGAGAGCAAAGGAATTTTTCATACAGTCTGGAAAAAGCAAAAAGACGGAAAGTGGAAGTATGTGTGGGATTAAATAAATGATAGAAAGAAAATTTATAATTCAACAAATACAATTCTTATAAACATTTACAGACATTTTATATCTTTTTTTTTAAAAAGCAAATTTGTGCATTTATTTTTGTATTGATTTTTAATTATTTAATTCCGAAAATAATCTGAAAGTAATTTTTTAACTAAACTTTAGGAGAAACCAATGAAAAAATTTTTATTCGTTTTAGCTTTAATTACATTTACAATTCCTTCCTATTTATTATCGCAGACAGATATAGGTGAAGGAACTGTTTTAGACGTACCGGGTAACTGGGGTTATTCAAGCAATGAAAACTTGCCTGTGCAGAGTATCAAATCCGATATTCCAGAATCATTGCTAAACGATTTCGCAAAAGCAAAGCAAACCGGAAATGAATCCGAGAAACTTCGCTTAAGCGGTGAGATGGAAAAATACAGTCAGTTTAAAAGTTCAATCTGGGATGGAAAACCAAATGGAGACAAAATAGCATCTACAACAGGCTATGACACTCCGCCATGGTTAACCAATGATATACTTGTTTACTCAGGCGATGTTGCTTATGCTACGGGGTTCAGACAAATGGATTTAAAGCAGGGCAAAGACGGTTCGCTGTACCTTGCAGTAAATAGAAGGAATGTTTCGGGATATACCGGTTACATTAATGTTTACCGTTCATCCAATGGAGGTTTAAACTGGTCGTTAATAAGCGGTGTTACTTCAACTGCCGGTTATTACGGAACAATTTCTATGTTAGTTGAAAGAAGAGGCACCAATGATGACTCTACAAGAGTTCTTGTTTACTACAACAGAAGCACAAATTCAAATATGAATGATGCAACAATAAACTTTTTATCCGTAAGAAGAAACGGAACTGCTCCATTTATAGGTGAATTAGCAGCACCTCCTGCAGGAAATAAATTTGAGTACCCTTCTGCCACGAGTGACGGACAGTACTGGTCTACTGCTGTTTATATGCATATAGTTTTCAGGGAAGCAACAAATGCAGGAGTGCAGGTAGGATTAAGACATTATCAGTCAACAACCTGGGGCGAATCACACACAGGTGTTGCAATAAACACAGGCAAATGACGACCGCTATCCAAGTGCTGCATTCTGCTGGAAAGGCGGAAATGATTCAATTTACATTGCTGTAGAAAGAAGAATCAGTACTACGGAATATGAAGTAAGGGTGATAACAACTCCCGAAAATCCAACAAACGCAACACACGTTTATTATATTACCTCGGCAGTTTCAGGAACAAAGTATGAGAAACCTTGCATTACAGCTGTAAATCAAGCGGCTTCTGTTCCAAGAAAAATTCTTGTTACCTGCACACGCGACAGTGTTGTTAAGAGAGCAGTATATCATTTTTCAACAAATGGAGGTTCAAGCTGGACTGCAAATGCTACATTGGGACCATCAACACAGAATATTGATTTCACCTGGTGTAACTCAGATTCCAATTCAGTAGCAGGCGGATATTTAATTGCTTCATTCGTTGATACTGATGGTGATTCGGTTGCAATTCGCAGAGGTATTCTTAATTTAATGGGAACAACCCTTCACAAGAGAAATGGTGTTCAAAGTACGGGAACGTTTACACCTGTTTGTGAGATATACCAAACAGGAGGATTAAAGTATTCAGCACTTGCATATGCAGGTTCAGGACCAACCAATGTTTATTTTGATCAGGAAAACTTAGTAGGAATAACGCCAATCGGCACAGTAATTAATGATTTCAATCTAAGCCAGAACTATCCTAACCCATTTAATCCGATAACCACAATCGGATTTAGTATCCCGAAGGATAACCTCGTAAGGTTAACTGTTTATGATATTCTTGGGAAAGAAGTGGCTGTTTTAGTAAATCAAAAGTTAAGTGCGGGTCAGTATAACTATACTTTTGATGCTTCAAAACTAACTTCAGGAATTTATTTCTACAAACTATCTACAAGTGAATTTACATCAGTAAAAAAGATGTCGCTAATAAAATAAACTAATAAATTTTTCTCAAATTAATGCTCTGCAATTTTTTGCAGAGCATTTTTATTTTACTATATACTTGAAATAATGTATGTGTTTCATTAAATTTAACTTTAAAAACAATATAGGAGAAACTTATGAAAACACTTTTAATTTTTGCAATGATGTTTGCATTGCCGTTATTTACAATATCGCAAACACTTGAACAAATTCAAAAGGAAGCAAATCCGCAATACACACAAACAGTTGACAATTCGGATTATGCAAAACTGCTTCGCAATTTAACTGAGGCAAAAAAATCAGGTAATCAGGCGCAGTTCGATATGTATTTAAATGAACTGAACGCAAAATACCTTGATAAGAGCAGTACGAAATCAGGTCAGAAGTTACCGGAAAACCGTAACTTTTTAATTGCTACAATGACGCAACCTGAAGAATCAGGTTTTACACCGGATTGGGCAAATGGAGAAAATTTAATTTATCCTTCTTCAATAGCAGCAACATCTTCGGGAAATCCAAATCCTTTAAATCGACACTTAAAGATTGAAGCAGATTCTATGGGAACTCTATATGCTGCTTTTATAAATGGAGCAAAAGATTCTATGCTTATTTATAAATCAACAAACATAGGTGCAACCTGGACTAAGATAAATTCAATTTGGTCAGGAAGCGGAATAGTGTATCATAGTTTTGATTTTGCTGTAACAGATACAACAGGTGGTTTTAAATTAGGTATAGTTGTGGCATTATCACCAACAGCAACACCATATGCAGGTTCTGTTTATTATGCCGATATGCTTGCTAACGGAACAGGTTTCTCTCCGACACTTGTTTACTCCGCAGCATCGGGCAGAGGATTTATCGGACCAGTTATTTGTACTGACGGATACAATTGGTCACCGGGTTCTACTTACTGGTACATTGCCTGTCAAAGTGTAGATGCAGGAACGGGTGTAACAAGTTATGTTCCTTGTGCATACACACCAAACTGGGGCGGAACGTGGGTGCAGGATACGGCTCGTTCAACGTACAATGATTATGAACTTGATATAGATTATAATTTTGACAGCGTATATGTTTTGATGACAAATAATTTAACAACTTCAAATGAGAACCTCAGATTAAGATATACTTCTCTAAATACCTGGGGAACAAACGTTGCATGGAAACAATATAATCCTGCCGGTGAATCATTCCCTGAATATAATGGATGTTTAGCCGTGAACAGACCTACAAATGCTATGGTTGTAACATACACGGCAAATGAGTCTTCAAACCTGAATATAAAATATACTTATGCCGCAAACGGTTTTACCTGGGTTGCGCATAATGTTTTAACAAATCAGGCATACAATGAAAGCCGTTCATACATATCAGGTTCAAATCAGCAATCAGGTGCATTCAGAGTAATTTTTGTTTCGTCAGGAACATCGTTTGACAGTGTAATTTATATGAGTTCTGCAAGTATTGCATCAGGTTTTTCAGGCAGAACATTAGTTTCAAGAGTTCACGATGCAACTACTTCTTTAGCACCGAGCCTTACAAGTTATATGTTCAACGGAACTACAGCCGGCGGCGGAGTTATTTATGCAGGATTCGGACCTTCAAAGATTTGGTTTAATGGTTCAGGTATAACTACTGCAATAGACCCGATTTCAGGAATTACACCTGAGAATTTCAGTCTTTCACAGAATTATCCAAATCCGTTTAATCCTGTAACAAAAATAAGTTTTGCAATCCCAAAGAATAATCTTGTTACTTTAAAGGTTTATGATATCACGGGTAAAGAAGTTGCAACATTAATTAATGAGAATATGTCGGCAGGTGAATATGAAGCAACTTTCGATGCTTCGAAATTATCATCCGGAGTTTATTTCTATAAGTTATCTTCGGGAAATTTCACCGATGTAAAAAAGATGATGCTTTTAAAATAATAAATGTAAAATAAAACTTAAGGCAGGCTTGTAAAAGTCTGCCTTTTTTATTTGACTACAGAAACAATAATAAATATAATGGATACAGAAAATAATAAAACAGAAGAATTCAGATGTTCAGAATGCAAAGCAATAGTTAAAGAAGATGACAGAATATGTTCTTCTTGCGGAGCAAACCTTGAAGAAATCAATAACGAGGATATAGGTGATATTGTATTATTGAAAATATTTCCGAACGACTTTGAGGCACAAACAGCCAAAGCACAACTCAATGAAGCAGGTATAAACTGTCTGGTATCAGGTGACAACGAAGGCGGTATGGCTCCTAATCTTTCTTTGACAAGTGGTATAAGGATACTTGTTAATGAAATTGATTTAGAAAAAGCCATAGAGGTTTTGAAAGCAATGGAAATGTATTGATTATTTAGCGATTATAATTCAATAATTGGATAACTTATGATTTTGATATTTAATATATTTGCTAATGATGAAGAAATTGAAGGGTTTAATATTTGACGTAAGGCGGTTTTCAACGAAGGATGGTCCGGGAATACGCACAACAGTATTCTTTAAAGGATGTAATTTGTCGTGCCTGTGGTGTCATAATCCGGAAGGCAGGTCCTCCGAAGAACAACAAATAACAAGAATAAATAAAGTAGGTGTGTATGAATTTCACGTTGAAGAAATTGTAGGAAAGCAAATGTCTGTTGATGATGTAATGAATGAAGTGTTGCGTGATTCGTTAACTTACGAAGAGTCCGGAGGCGGTGTAACGTTTTCGGGAGGTGAGCCGCTTGAACAGCCCGAATTTCTTCTTGAACTTATGAAGAAGTCAAAGAAAAATAATTTGCACACTGTACTTGATACAAGTGGATATGTTCCTCTGAAATCGATTAAAAGAATAATTAAATATACCGACCTTTTCCTTTATGATTTAAAACTAATGGATAATGATACACATTTAAAATATACAGGTGTTTCAAACAAATGTATTCTGGAAAATCTTGAATTTATTCTGCAAAGTGGTAAAGAAGTTATTATAAGATTTCCTGTTATTCCTGAAATAACCGATAGAAGAGAAAACATTCTGCAACTGAAAGAATTTATTAAAAGCCATAAGGAAAATATAAAGGAAATACATTTACTCCCCTTTCATAACATTGCTGACAATAAGTACAAGAAATTGAAAATAGTAAACACGATGGAAGGTGTGAAAAGCTTAGATGAGAAAGATTTGTTACCATTGAAAAAGGAATTTGAATCTATTGGTTTGAAAGTTAAAATAAGCGGATAAATTTATCCAGGTATATGAACGAAAGAATTAAAAAGTTAAGAGAACAAAGTCTGAACGCAATCAACAGACTTTCGGAAGAAAGAGCAATTCTTGTTACTGAGTTTTATAAAAGCGAAGAAGCAAGAGAACTTTCAGTTCCGATGAAAAGAGCTCTTTGTTTTAAACATATTATGGCAAATAAATATGTTTGCATTAATGACAATGAATTGATTGTTGGCGAACGCGGACCGGAACCGAAAGCAACACCAACTTATCCCGAAGTATCTTTGCATTCCATGCAGGATCTTGAAATACTCGATACACGCCCAAAAGTAAGTTTTAAAGTTGACGATAAAGTAAAGACAGCATATAAAGAAATTATAATCCCCTACTGGTCCGGTAAATCCAACCGTGACAGAATAATGAATTCTGTTCCTCCTGAATGGCTGAAGGCATACAAAGCAGGTATGTTTACAGAATTTATGGAGCAAAGAGCCCCGGGGCATACTGTTGCAGATGATAAGATATATAAGAAAGGAATGCTTGAATTTAAATCTGATATTAAGAAATCGATTGAAGAACTTGATTATAATAATGATAAAGATGCTTACAAAAAGAAGGAACAACTTAAAGCAATGGACGTATCCTGCGATGCTATCATATTATTCGCAAAACGCCATTCCGATAAACTTGACGAACTTGCAAAATCAGAAAAAGATACAAACAGAAAGAAAGAGTTGAAAGAAATGGCTGCTATATGCAGACACGTCCCCGCTAACGCACCGAGGACTTTCCACGAAGCATTGCAGTATTACTGGTTTGTACATTTAGGAGTAATAACAGAAGTAAACCCATGGGATTCATTCAATCCCGGAAGACTTGACCAGCATCTTTATCCGTTTTACACGAAAGGATTAGATGAAGGTACATTAACGAAAGAAAGAGCAATTGAATTGCTTCAATCATTCTGGATAAAATTCAACAATCATCCCGCTCCTCCAAAAATGGGAGTCACAGCAAAAGAAAGCAACACATACACAGACTTTGCTTTGATAAATCTTGGCGGGGTTAAGGAAGACGGTTCAGATGCAGTTAATGAATTAAGTTATATCATACTTGACGTGATTGAAGAAATGCGGTTGCTTCAGCCAAGTTCGATGGTACAGTTAAGCAAGAATAATCCTGAAAGCTTTATTAAGAGGGCTGTTAAAATAACAAAAACTGGATTCGGACAACCCTCAATATTTAATACTGATGCAATAGTTCAGGAAATGGTAAGACAGGGAAAGACCATAGAAGATGCGAGAAACGGCGGGGCAAGCGGATGTGTTGAAACCGGTGCATTCGGAAAAGAAGCATACATACTAACAGGTTATTTCAATCTTGCTAAAATGTTAGAACTAACTTTGAATAACGGTATTAATCCGAGAACAGGAGAGCAAACCGGACCTATAACCGGGGATGCGAATGAATTTAAAACGTTTGATGAATTTCTTGATGCATACAGAAAACAGATTGAATATTTTGTTAATATAAAGATACTTGGAAGCAATATAATTGAAATCAATAATGCTGAGAATCTGCCTGTACCATTTTTATCAGTAATAATTGATGACTGTATAAAAAACGGTAAGGATTACAATGCAGGAGGTGCAAGGTACAATACTAATTACATTCAGGGTGTTGGAATGGGTACACTGACAGATAGTCTTACGGCAATTAAGTACCATATCTTTGATAATAAAAATATTTCAATGCAGGATTTATTAAAAGCACTCGAGTCAGATTTTAAAGGATATGAACAATTGCAGCACGATTTAATTTATCAAACTCCTAAATACGGAAACGATGATGACTATGCAGATGAAAATGCCGTAAAAGTATTTGACTTTTTTTACGATGCAGTTAACGGAAAACCAACTCCACGAGGAGGGACATACAGAATTAATTTACTGCCGACTACTTGTCACGTATATTTCGGGAATGTTATGGATGCTACTCCTGACGGCAGGAATAAAGGTATGCCTGTTTCAGAAGGTATCTCACCTGTACAGGGAGCCGACAGAAAAGGTCCGACTGCTGTAATAAACACCTGTGCAAAACTTGACCATATCAGAACAGGCGGTACGCTGTTGAATCAGAAATTCACACCTGAATTTTTGAAAGATGATGATGGAATTTCTAAAGTTGCCAGTCTTGTAAGAAGTTATTTCAGAATGAACGGGCATCACATACAGTTTAATGTTGTGAACGCTGAGACTTTACGGGATGCACAAAAACATCCTGAAAAGTATCAGGATTTAATAGTGAGAGTGGCGGGTTACAGTGATTATTTTAATGATTTAACACCGGAACTTCAGGAAGAAATAATATCAAGAACTGCACACGGCGAAGTCTGATGAATAGAAAATGAAAATTACAGTACTTCATATTCTGATAATTGTAAATTTATTTTTCATTTCATCTGTAAATGGAAAAACTTTGTACGGTAACTTCTACGATGAAAGCAGGAAAAGAGATGTGCCCTATAAAGTGTACTATCCTGATGAATTAACTGATACTATCCTATTATAATATTTTCTCACGGTTTAGGCGGTTCTGTTGAAGCGGCTGAATATCTTGGTGAACACTTATCACAAAACGGATACATCTGTTTTCATATTCAGCATAAAGGTTCGGATGAATCTGTATGGAAAGGTGCAACGACTATTAAAGAGGTTATGAAGAAACTAAAAGAATCGATTAAAGGATTATGAAAATGCAGTTAACAGATTTAATGATGTACCGTTTGTTGTAAATGAGATATTTAAACTTAATCGTAATTCAGAACAATTCAAAGGACATCTCGATACTGAATAATGTAGGGATTATAGGACATTCGTATGGTGCACGTTCGGTATTAATTGCTTCAGGAGAACGAATCGGGAAAAAGGGTTACAGTTTTAAAGAACCAAGGATTAAAGTCGGCGTACCATTAAGTCCGAATGTTCCTGACAATCCTCCCGAAGATATGAGCACACTTTATAAAGATATTAATATTCCTTTGTTTCATATAACAGGTACGGCAGACGGCGACCCTTTAAACAGGAAAAAGGATTACACACCTAAAGACAGAACAATACCCTATCAGAAAATTAAAACATCAACTCAATATTTGCTTGTGCTTTATAAAGCAGTACATATGACATTTTCAGCAGGCAAGAGATTAAGTAATGATGACCCGTATTACGATGAACATATTGAAAGTGTAAAAAAGGGAGTTACTGCATTCCTGAATTATTATCTGAAGAAAAACGAGACTGACGGTAACTGGCTGAAGAACGAATACAAGAGTACTCTTAACTCAAAAGATACATTTGAGTGGAAATAATACTTAACTTTTAACTAAGAATATAAATACAGGTACAACTTAATGTCGTACCTGTAATTGATTTAATTTTCTGTTTATTTAATTAACATCATTTTCTTTATATCTGTAAACCCATTTGTTTCAAGTTTGTAGAAATATACTCCGCTTTGCAAACCCGATGCGTTGAAATCCACAAGTATATTCCCCTGCCGGTTTCACTTCACTCACAAGCGTCTGAACTTCCCTGCCGAGTATGTCATAAATTTTCAGAGAAACAAATCCTGACTTTGGTATTGCAAAAGAAATCTTCGTTGACGGATTAAAAGGATTGGGATAATTCTGTTTCAGTGAATAGTTCACAGGTGTTTCTGTGTTTGGAATTCCTGTGATAGTACCTGAGCATCCTTGTGCAGACCACACGTTAGCAGGTCCGGAAGCAGAATACAGTGCGAAACAACTATCGTTTGCTGCAAACCTCATTCCGATAGCAGGAGCAAAAAGACCCGTAGTTAAATTTACAGAATTCATTCTTGTTGAACTATTATTAAAAGTTCCATCTGAATTTACCGAAATATATTTAAGCGAATCGGCGGATGTACCCCAGAAAAAGAATCCGAAACGATGTGAGGCTGCATTCCTTACTCCAACTATGTCAGGCATTGAAACACCCGATGCAGCAGTCCAGATAACACTTTGATTAATAGTATTGAAATCACCGTAATTTGTCGTACGGAAATATTTCACTCCGTCCGTTGTAGCACTCTTTTGATTGAATATGAAAAATATGCTTCCGTTATTATTTCCGTTTGAAGAAAGTTTACCGCCGTACTTAGCGTAGTTAGGTTCGCTTCCGCCAATGTTGCCGATGTACTGTCCGGGATTAACGGGTGAAACCATTCCTCCGCTTGCAGACATTTTTGAAAAAAATATTTTTGTGCTGTCAGGCACACCGCAGAAAGATATTATTAATGAGTCAATATTGCCTCTATTGAAAAACGCAATATCAGTATAAAGATTTTGTGTTGTCGCAGTATTGGAAACCCAGTAGATTTTATTTCCTTTATAATTAAACGGAGGATATATAGTATTTGGTGAATTCAACTGTGCAAATTTCTGTGTATTCACTCTGCCTGTTGAACCTGCAGAATCGAATGACACTGCAACGTATGCCCAGGGGGCTGTAGGCCATACTGTATTATCCGATGTTATTTTCGGAGAATAATATCTTTTTGTTGCATCATCTCCGGGCCAGGTGAATGCCCAGAGGTTTCCTTGAAAGACACCCGTAAGCTGAATTGAAGCTCCGCCTGCAAACCATTTTCCTGTACCTCCTGAAGCACGCAATCCATAAACAATGTGAAGAAATTTATTCGTACCGCCTTCAATAAGTTCCGCATCAACATCACCGTAATTAAATTTATCCGTACCGCCAAGAGTTATATTAGCGTAAACCACCCAGTGTGTTCCGTTATCCGTTGAGTATAATACTTTCATTGAGTCTGGATTAGCACTTGTACCTGTTCCCTGATAACCTGCAACCGCCCAGATTCTGCCTGCAGTTGGTCCGACGTATTCAGTAACAGTTGCGAGACATTTCACGTTGCTTTTCAAAAGAACGGCAGAGTTTCCGACAGCATCAAATTGTTCGTGAGTTTTCGGCTGAGTTATACTGCCCGGATAATAACCGCCCGGCAATGTAACGCTTTGTTTTGTTATTGCATCGATTTGTTTTTGAAGTCTTAAGATTTCTGACTGGTCAGGATTGCCGGATTTTCTTACGTCATAAATCCGTTTCTCAATTTCAGTAACCTGTTTTTGAATTTTTGAATCCTGAACGGGGTTTATTTCATACTTACCGTCTGCTCTGAATGTGTTGGTTTGTGTACCAACGTAATTAATTGCATTTGGTACTTCCTGTGCAGAAAGATATGACGATAATGCAAATACCGTTAAAAGTAATGTAGTTCTCATTTTTGTTGTTTCTCCTTTTTGTATAAAACAAAAAGTAGAATAAATAATTCAAGAGAACTTTAAAAAATCTTACATCATAATGCCGAATGTCAGATAAAGGTCAAAGCCGCTGTAGTTTTTTCTTGTCCCTACAGCTTTTTCAAAATCTGCCATATACAAGTAATCAAACATTAAACCGAGTCTGAAATATTTTCCGATAAGTGCATCCGCACCTATTCCGCTTTTTACTGAAAATGCACCCTGTACATAATAGTTTGAAGTTACTGACATAACGTTTACAATATTTTCAGTACATTCACCCCTTACAACACCTATCATTCCTGAAATGTACGGTCGTATATTTTTTGCTATTGATAAATCATCGGGAGCATATTTCACACCGAAGTGAATAGGAAGTATTACAGATGTTTCCTGTAATACTCCGTTTACCGCTACCTCGCTGTTTACAGATGAACCCATATAACCTATGCTTGTATGAAAAGCTAAATCATTGTTCAGCCAGTATAAACCTGAAAACGACCCGTGAAAATTCAAATCAGTGCTTACATTTGTTACATCCACTACAACTTCGGAGGTATTGTAAATCATACCGATGTTTAATCCGATGTCGTACTTCCCTTTCAGATTAACTTTTGACTGCGAAAATGATAATGCGGGTATTATCATAATTATTAAAGCAAGTGTATATGCTATTCTGTTCATTTATGTTAGTTATAATTTTTAATAAATAAAATATCTAATGAACGTTTATAATCTATCTTGTAAAACTATAAATAATTATCCGGAATATAATTCTTCCAATTTTTAATTACAATCACTGTAATTTTAGATAACAATACTGTTCCGAAAATTAAAATAATTTGAGAATAATAATCTATTTTAAAAGAAGCATTCTTTTCGTTTTGTAAAACTTTCCAACATTAAGAACATAATAGTAAACTCCCGAAGGCAGTATTCCTGCATTCCACAATACAGTATGATTACCCTCAGATTTATATTCACTAACAAGTACAGATATTTCCTTCCCGAGAGCATCAAAGACAGAAAGTTTAACAATTTCAGACTTTGACAAACTAAAGTTTATTCGTGTCATTGAGTTAAACGGATTCGGATAATTTTGTTCAATACGGAAATCACTTACAAACCCGGATTCATTATTCACAAAAGTGGTACCTCCGTTAGTTGTTTTCAGAATAAGCCCGTTATATCCTGTTATCCAGCCGGTACTTTCATTTGCAAAGTATATGTCAAAATATGGGTCTCCAGCACCCTGAACTAATAGTATGCCAGTTAATACCTGCATTTGTAGTTTTTATTAATTTGTATGTGGCAACATCCCACCAGTTACCAACTGCAAATCCGGTTAACTGATTTACAAAATAAACTGATTCATAACCTATTACATTGCCGAGTTTCTGCGAAGTCCAGTTCAGTCCCCCGTTAGTTGTTTTAATCACAACCTCACTGTCACAAACACCATAACCATTGTTAATATCAGTGAAAAAAAGCGAGGCAATGCGCTGGTTAGTACCTGAAGGCAAGAGACTCCACGAAAGTCCAAAGTCAGTAGTTTTCCTTATCATTCCCATATCTCCTGCAATGTAACCCGTGAACTGATTTACGAAAGTAATCGTCCAGATGCTTACACCGGTAACATACATACTAACCCAGTTCAAACCTCCGTTAGTTGTTTTATAGAACTTTCCATCGTACCCTCCTGCAAATCCTGAATCGGTATTCACAAAATGGATCGCGAAATAAAGTTCAAAACTATTCTGATGCTGGACCGTCCAGTTCAAACCGGCATTCGTGGTTTTCAATATTTTACTTGCACCAACACCATTCATAAAACCTCCGCACAAATAGCCTGTTTGCGGATTAAGAAAATGAATGCCGGTGAAATAATCATCGGGCATAGTACCGGTATTCAAATTAACCCAGTTAAGTCCGCCGTTAGTTGTTTTTAAAACGTGTGAACTGTCGCCTATTACGTATCCTGTATATGTATTCAGCATTCTCACTTTTGAAAGAAAAGAGGTCGTTCCGGAATATTGCTGAACCCACTGCGAATATAAAATACCGGGAAAGTAAAATAATAACAATAATATCTTTAAACGCATAATAAATTATTTTATAAACATTTCTGAGTCATATCTCTCAGGCATAATGATTCAAAATAATATCAGATTCATCTTTCAATTATACCGTTATTTTTTGAATTATCAATAATCTCTACAATCTTCCACGATGTTTTCTTTGAATCAACAAAACCAGTTATGTAAGTTGTACGGTATTCTTCATTATCTCTGTATTTCATACAATAAACCGTGAATACCGTATTTTCATTTCCGGATTTCATTACGTTGTATCTGGCAGTATCACCTGCAACGACAGTAAATAAAACCTTATCATCTTTCAACGGTCCGCGATTAACTTTCAGGACAGTCCCTGTGAAACAATACGCATAACCAATTGGGATTGATTCCTTTATAGTAACTTCAAATTCAAGTTCAGTCGGTTTACGCTCACTGAATATATTAACTGATGTATCTGATTGTGCTGATGCGATTCCCTTGAACGCAAATAACACAGCAATCAAAACTAATACTTTAAATTTATTCATTTACAATAAATGCTTAATTAATAATTACCTGTTAATAAATAGACCAACGAACTAACCAACAGAGATAATGGCAGAAATATTAAAACAAGGTAACCAAATACTTTTCCGTTAGCGATTTCATAATTTCCGTTTTTGCTCAGTCCCATATAAACCTTTGCTGTGCGGTGAATTCCTGCACCTGTGATATAATCAGAAACTTCCGTGTATAGATTCCCGCGCTTATAAAAGTTAAACAACTCCAGAATTTTTATAGTAAGTCCTGACATAGCAGAAATGAGTATTGTAGGAATCATTATTCCCGCAAATATTCCTGCTCCTACGTATATACCAAACATATTGTTAATTAATTTTACAGAATATAAAATATTAAAGTATAATATTCTATTCTGTTTTATTTCTGATTTTTAAATTATAGAGATTTTTTACGAAGGGAAAGCGGTTTATGTATTTTCTCGTCAAGCAGATGCATTATCGCAAGATAAGGATGTTTAGTAAGCATACGCGGACCCGAGAAACGCATTACTTCTTTCACGCGCTGCCGCATATCAGACTTATAGCAATGGACTGTGCAGTTTGAGCAGACGGGTTTATCATCTTCAAAAGGACAATTGATTAGCCGCTGAAAAGCATAATCCTTTAATTCTCTGCAATCATCGCAAATAACTAAGCCATGATTTTTCCCGCAGTAAAAATCAATCATAATACCGATTGTGATTCTTTCACGTTCGAGACGTTTTGATTTTAACTTAATCCCAGTTGCCAATTTGTGTGAATGTTAGTTTAAACTCTTTACATTGCGGACAGAAGATACGAATCGTCTGTTAGTAAAAATGTTTTTCCGTTTACATTCCAGCCGAAGACAGGATTTATTGCTTTTTCCTGCTCTTAAAGAATCATTTTCGTAAGAAATCACATTTTCGGAATTACATTTCTTGCAATATATCTTTTCGCTTAAAGTGTTTATCAGGCGCTAAAGATGAACAGGTTTTGCAATAAAACGGAAACTTGCAGGATGTTTTAAAATTTGCCTTTCCTGCTCCGCCAAGTTTCATTGTTGCTTCAAACCCGCATTCGCATTTAGCTGAAACTATGTCACCTGCGATGTCGTGGTTATGGGATTCTCCTTTTTGAATTACAAGAAAGAGAATTAATAACATTAAAATTAATGGTTTATTCATAATATAATTTAGTTTTATTTTCCATGAGGTTCAAG
The DNA here is from genome assembly GCA_963748665.1 of Ignavibacteriota bacterium. GTDB lineage: Bacteria > Bacteroidota > Ignavibacteria > Tepidaquicellales > Tepidaquicellaceae > CAIKZJ01. The sequence continues at coordinate 42,048 of CAVVJW010000001.1, forward strand.
ATCAGGTAAAGGTTTTCCGTCACGAACATAATAATCGAGAAAGTCTTTTGATATTCTGTTTACTTCTTCGCGATATTCAATCAGGCTGTGTTGTCCGCCTTCGAACAATTCAAAACGAATCGGATGTTTTGATTCATACAACTTACCGACAAGTTTCAGTGCTTCTTCAGGAGTTACTCTCCAGTCAGCTGTTCCGTGCATAATAAGCAGCGGAGTTGTTTTGCAAATCTTGTCAGCCCAGAAAGTTGCTGAACGTGTTTGCAAAACAGAATCCCTGTTCTGGCGCATCGCAGGAATTATGTCAGTAAACACAGAATCCATCTCAGGACGCTTTTTAGTATTAATAAATCCGTCTGCCATTCCGGAACCGACGACTGCACCTTTTATTCTGTTGGTTTCTGTCAGTGCCCTGTACGTCATCATTCCTCCCCTGCTCCAGCCGTACATTCCGATGCGCGATGTATCTGCTTTATCTATATTTGAAAGAAATGGTATTAAGTTCAGAACATCGTTTACTTCTTTACCGCCAAATTCTTCTTTGCCCTTCACCGCCATCGTTGCCGCGATACTGACTGCCAACGACTACATATCCCCAGGAAGAAATTGTTCCGAGAAACCGTATCAATGTGTTCTCGTTTATTATGCTGTGGTCCCTGTTGCCGCCGCGATTAAAAATCACACAGGGATACTTACCTTCTTTTATTGGTGCAGAAAGATAACCCTTAACGATTAAACCGTCTGAGATATAAGATATTTTATGGAAGTTTACTTCTTTGATGATTGTATTAGTAACAGAATAATTTTTTTCAAACCTGAGGATTGTGGAATCTGAAATCTCATAAGGTTCAATGCTTAATCAATTTCCCGTCCTGAGAATACGAAACAGTGACACAGAGTATCACAAACACAGCGATGAGTAAATAGTTTTTCATTCAATTGTTTTATTTCAAAATAAAACAGGAATACGGGTTATAAAGTTGTTATTTCGAAGAAAGATATCTGTCCAGACTTACAAACATTTCTTTCATTGATTTCGAATGAATTTTTGAAAAGTTTAAGAAGTTGGAAAGGCAGCCGCGGCATAAAACCGTTTGGTTCAAGGTTTATAGAATATGTAAGAACTGTTTCATTCTCTCCCATTTTTTCCAGAGTCCATATTCCTTCTCCCAACTGCACACCCTCATAATATTTTATGCGCACTTCTACCGGCTTATTCGCAGAAACAACTTCACATCTGAACCAACCGCCCGATGCACGTATTTCAACCTTTGAACCAATGAAGTTATCGTTTGATTCGAGCACATCAACTTTCACTTTTTTACTCCACCAGTCTTTGTAAACGGAAACATCAGCAACTGCATTAAAAACTTTTTCAGCACTGTGGTTTAGTTTGCAGGTATCGGAAGATATTATTCTTTTCATAATAATACTTTACTTTACTTTGAGTTTATCTTTTTCAGAGCACTTGAAATCTTTTCCGCACAAAATTCTGCAAAGCGGTTGTCATCCATTATATTGCCTGAATCCTTATAACGGATGCCCTCTGATGTTGTTTCTTTCCTGAGATTATTGAATACCTCCAGCAGAGCAATTTCCTTATTATCCTTCCCGATGAAAGTAACATACGTGCGAAGAATATATCTTCCTTCATTCAGGAAAGTAGGTCTCGAGATAATTATAACACCCTCGGCGTCATTTGAAAGTTTAAAACCCTCAACACTGAGTAATCTGTAAATATTAGTGCTTAATGTTTTTCCCCGCATATCAGAAAATAAAAATTCCGGAGAAGGTCTGTTTGGAACACTGTTTACGTCCTTATACGGAGTAAAAGCAATTTCATTATTAACCAGTGTGCTATAAGATTTGATGTAGCCGTTTGCTGAATCATAAAGGATTTTCCACTCATTGATGCCCTGAGCAGAAGATTTAATTTTAAGGTTTGTATCCGACTGATTAATATCGCCTGAACAGCCCGAAACAAAAAGCAGTACTATAAACAACAAAAATTTTTTCATAACAATAAGTTATTTATGGGAATATTAATAATTCAATTATACAAAAGTAAATTAATTATAATTAAAATGACACTCCAAATATATACCCCCCAAAAACAAAAAAGGCACGAACCTCGCGGAACGTGCCTTTGTTAAAATGTTTGATTCTTATTCACGTTTTGTATCAGCGGATTTATTTACCGTCCCTTACCTGAAAGGCAAGTTTGTCAATAAAATTTGTGGGATATAAAAAACTCTTTTTGTATTTAATGCCAAGTTGTTCAATAGGATTGAGAAGTTCAATTCCGACTATTTCGCCATCAGCATTAACATCAACAATAATATCATCACCAACTTCTATTGTTTTATCTATTTTTGTTTTCTTTACATCAGTCTTTATGTAACCGATATTCTTTTCGATATTTAATTTGAGGTTTTTCATCTTAATATAATTTAACAAAATTTTGCTAAAACAGAAATGACATCTATTTCATTCCTGATTTTCTCTGCAATGACTATAACAGTTTTTTTAGTATATAATTTTTTCTTCTCTGTTTCTGTAATGTTAAAGGTCATAGAATATTTTATTCTTCCATTCTTCGCAGGAGTCATTTTTCCCATATTTATAGTTTTGCGAACTTCAGATTCCGAAATCCCTCTTTCTTTCATTCTATCTAAAGCATGATCTATAATATTAATTGGAGGCATTAAAGTTTTAACTCAATTTATTTTTATTAATAATAGTTCAATTGCTTTAAAAATTCAATTGAAATGATTATAC
>CAVVJW010000002.1:0-9342 GCA_963748665.1 Ignavibacteriota bacterium
GTATATTTTATCGCTTCGTTCTTTGCTTTTGCCATTGTTAAATTTTTTTAACATCAAATTCACCGCCCTTTTTATCGAGCAGTTCGTATCCGAGTTCATTTATTTTCTGACGTATTTCGTCGGCAAGTTTGAAATCCTTGTTTGCTTTTGCTTCTTTACGTTTGTTTGCGAGTGCTATAATTTCCTCGGGTACATCCTCTGTCCTATCAGCCTCAATTTTATCAAGTTCTAATCCGAGGATTTTATTAAAATCGTTTACAAGATATATTTTCTCATCCGCGTTTAAAGCATCATCTTTCAGAACATCCCAGGTTAGTGCAAGTGCCTCTGATACGTTCAGGTCATCGTTGATACTATCGTAAAGTTTGCTGATATAATTTATAACATTTTCATTATTCGAAACATCTTTTTTATTCTCATAAACCGATATAACTTCTTTAATTTTATTCTTAAGATTATTAAAACCATTTCTCGCCGCGTCAAGATTGCCGAAAGAGAACTTTATTTTCTTCCTGTAATGAGTCATAAGCAAAAAATATCTGTAATCGAGGGGCGAATATCCTTTTTCTATAAGCGTTTGCAGGCGTAGAAACTCTCCTGCTGACTTTGACATTTTACCTTTTTCCTCAATTAAGAACTCACCGTGCAGCCAGTAGTTAACGAACTTTTCGCCCGTGCACGCTTCTGCCTGTGCAATTTCGTTCGTGTGGTGAATAGGAATATGGTCAACACCTCCGCAGTGAATATCAAAGTGTTTTCCGAGAAACTTAATGCTCATTGCGGAACATTCAATATGCCAACCCGGAAAACCTGTACCAAAAGGCGATTCCCATTCCATCTGGCGTTTCTGCCCTTTGGGTGAAAACTTCCACAAAGCAAAATCGGTTTTACTTTTCTTTTCATCTGAAAATGCAATACGTTTGCCTTCTTCCAGACCTTCCACGTCGAGCAATGCCATCTTGCCGTATTCAGGAAACTTTGAAGTATCGAAATAAACACCGTCGTTAGTTTTGTATGTAAATCCTTTTTTATCAAGACACTCCACCATTTCAACCTGTTCCTTAATAAAATCAGTTGCCTTGCAATAAACAGTCGGCGGAAGTACGTTAAGAAGTGCAATATCTTTTTTAAATGCATCTGTATAAAATTCCGCAATCTCCCAAACAGTCTTACCCTCACGTGCAGAACCCTTCTCCATCTTATCCTCGCCATCATCTTCATCTGAGACAAGATGACCAACGTCTGTAATGTTCATAATGTGGTTCACTTCGTATCCGTTATAGATCAATACTCTTTTAAGAATATCTTCAAAGAAATAAGCCCGTAAATTTCCTATATGCGCAAAATTATAAACAGTCGGACCACAGCAATATATGCCTGCTTTGCCTGGTTCGATTGGAATAAACTCTTCTTTGCTTCGAGTAAGAGTATTAAATAGAAATAATGTTTTCATCATATAAATTACAACTATATAAGAATAAAATAAATTCAAATTAATCCCCCATAGTGATATAGTTATTTGTATGAAGTCCTGAATTAATTGCAGACCTAGATATAACTATTACACTGTCACTTGAAATTAATTAGAGATTAATTTTTTGTAATTTAAATTATTTTTGATTTTCTTATATTAGTTTTATAATATGGTTAATTCAAATTAACTTAAGATAAAACATTTATATGAAGTACTGTTTTCTTTCGATATTTATATTGTTAAGTTTAAATATTTATTCACAGGATAGTGATTCACTGGTGATTCGAAATATTTATTCTGAAGCGCTTACAAGTTTTACAGCCTATGATAATTTAAGGGAGTTGTGCAAAAACTTTGGAGGCAGGTTAACAGGTTCAAAGAATGCAAACGATGCCGTTATGTTCGTTCAGGATAGATTGCGGAATATGAATCTTGATAATGTCTATTTACAGGAACTTAAAGTACGGAATTGGGTACGAGGCGATAAAGAAGTTGCTTATGTGAATTCTAAAAAAGGCAAGATAAACTTTAATGTTTGTGCACTGGGTATTTCGGTGGGGACAGGCGATAAAGGTATTACGGGAAAAATGGTGGAAGTTAAAAGCTGGGAGGAGTTGAAAAATCTTGGAAGAGAAAATGTTGAAGGAAAGATTGTGTTTTTCAGCAGAGCCGCTGACCAGAGAGGTTATTCAACAGGTTATGGCTATGGCAGTTCCGTTGACCAGAGAGTTAGAGGCGCAATAGAAGGGGCAAGGTATGGTGCTATAGGCGTTGTCGTCAGGTCAGCCACGGTTAGTTATGACGATTTTCCTCATACGGGCGTTATGAGATATAACGATTCTATTCCAAAAATTCCTGCTGTTGCAATTTCAACTAAAGAATCCGATTTATTGAGCAATCTTTTAATTGAAGATAAAGATTTAACTTTTTACTTCAGAACTACCTGTCATCAGAATGAAGATGTGGTTTCATACAATGTTATAGGTGAAATTAAGGGAAGCGAGAAACCAGATGAAATAATAGTTGTGGGTGGTCATTTGGATTCATGGGACCTGGGTGAAGGAGCACACGATGACGGAACAGGAATTATACAATGTATTGAAGTGCTTAGAATCTTTCAGGCTCTGGGAATAAAACCAAAACATACATTAAGGTTTGTTGGGTTTATGGACGAAGAGATTGATCAGATTGGCGGCAGAAAATACGCTGAGGTTGTAAAAGAAAAAAATGAAGTGCACGTGGCTGCAATTGAATCTGACGGCGGCGGGTTTACACCGCACGGTTTTTCGTTTGAAGTAAATGATGAGCAGTTTGAAAAGTTTAAGAATCTGCAAAAATATTTTCAGTCGTATTGGATGCATCTTTTCGTTAAAGGAGGAAGCGGAGTTGATATTAGCTTTTTAAAAAATTCAGGCACTGCTTTAATTGGTCTTATTGTTGATTCACAAAGATATTTTGATTACCACCATTCGGGGAATGATGTGTTTGAGAACGTTAACAGACGCGAAATGCAGCTGGGAAGTGCTTCCATTGCGGCTTTGGTTTATTTAATAGATAAATATGAACTTAAATAAATATTTTATGAAAAAAGAAAATAAAGACTGTACGTGGCCATCGAACAATCCATTGATGATTGAATACCACGATAAAGAATGGGGAGTGCCTTTGCACGAAGACAGGAAACTGTTTGAGTTTATCATACTCGATGCTTTTCAGGCAGGTTTAAGCTGGAATACTATTATTAATAAAAGAGAAAATTTCAGGAAGGCGTTTGATAATTTCGACGTTGTTAAGATTTCAAAGTATAATGAAAAAAAGTATGAGAAACTGATGAATGATGCAGGCATAATTAGGAACAGATTAAAAATTCAGGCAACCATTACAAATGCAAAAGCATTTCTAAAGATACAAAAAGAGTTTGGGAGTTTTGACAAGTACATCTGGCAGTTTACAGGCGGCATGACAATAGTTAACAAATGGAAAACACTTAAAGAATTACCTGCAAAGACAAAAGAATCGGATGCAATGAGCAAGGATTTACTTAAACGCGGATTTAAATTTGTCGGCTCTACAATCTGTTATGCCTTTATGCAGGCGGCAGGAATGGTGAATGACCATATAGTAAGCTGCACTAGATATAAGGAAGTTCAAAAATTTAAATGATAATAAAAGCCCCGTTATAACGGGGCTTTAAAATAATCACCTTAATCGCTGAGTTTCTTGAATATGTAACCGCCTTTTGTTGCACCCCATACTTGCTCGTCTTTTTCGTTAAATCCTCTGTCCCAGCTTGTCATTCCTTTTGCATTAATTATGACTTCGCTCGTAGCATACTTTGCATTTCTCAAATCACTTTCACATCCCTTTCCTTTAGTCGAACCTGAAAATGAACCGTCTTCATTTTTAGACAAGAAAACGGAACAACCGTTGCGCTGAATAAGGTCGGACGGTGTTAAACCTTCAAGCGGATTATCTTTCTTCCAGTCACCTGCATATTTTAATGGTTCGGGAAATGTAAAAACTGCGCTTTCAAAAGTACCATCAGGTAATTGTAATAACCTTGTAAACTCTTTGTCTGTAAGGTTTTTCAAGTTTAGATGAAACTGCTTGTTCAACATAAATCCAGATTGCATCAGACCTTTCCTGCCACATTGGTTTCATTTGCAGACGAATGTCGAAAAAGTTTGTATCAGACTTTGATTGTTCCTCACTTGAAAATGAGCCCTGCATATACGAAACAAGAAGTGATAAATCACTTTTGTTATTTTCATCTGTCCGGTCGTTTATGTTTATTTGAGCACTTAAACTTCCAATAAATAAAAAAAGCGTGGCTAGTACCAAATATTTTTTCATCGGGATTTACTTCTTATTGATTTTAACATTTTTTGATAAAGATTCTTTCTTAATTTCGTTTTTAAATTTAATTACTTTTTGAAGAATTTTTTTGTCAGAAGTACCGAGTATTTTAATTGCAAGAAGTGCAGCATTCTTTGCGTTATTAATCGCAACGGTTGCAACAGGGACACCATAAGGCATTTGCACTATCGAGAGCAGTGAATCAAGCCCCTTTAGTGCTTTTGTTTCAACGGGTACACCAATAACCGGAATTGGCGAATAAGCAGCTGACATTCCGGGCAGATGTGCAGAGCCGCCCGCACCTGCTATTATAACTTTTATTCCGCGCTTATATGCATTTTTTGAGTATGAAGCCATAAAGTCGGGAGTACGATGTGCTGAAGTAATTTTTACTTCATACGCTATATTAAACTTCTCTAATATTTCTGCTGCCTGATTCATAACCGGTAAATCAGAATCGGAGCCCATAATGATTCCTACTAATGGTTTTGACATATGATTAATAAATTTTAATTTCTTGAAAGAACCAAAAGACTTATATCGTCAATTTGTTCTGCGTTGTTAGTAAATAAACTAACATCTTTTATAAGTCCGTCGAGCAAGTCAGACGGCGTGTCTTCAGTATGTTTATACAAATAATCCTCAAGACGTTCAAAGCCGTATTCATTTCGGATTTCATCCATTGCTTCAACTATTCCGTCTGTGTATAACAAGAGTTTATCGCCTTTCTTAAAATCGAAAGTCACAAGATTGTCTTCATCATCTGGAATAAAATTATCGGTAGCACCAAGCGTAATACCGTGCCTTTTAATTTTAAATAGTTCGCTTGAATCACCTGAGATTTTATACGGCGGCAAATGTCCCGCATTAAACAACGTACATTTATTCGTTGTGGAATCAACAACAGCAAAAACAGCAGTGACAAACATTTTTCTGTTTTGTGTACGGCGTACCATTTTATTCAGTTTTACAAAAACTTCCATTGGGTTTGAAGTATCTTCAAGTATTAAATGCATGCAACTTCTCAGTCCGGAAAGGAGAAGTGCGCTTGCTACTCCGTGTCCTGAAACATCGCATATAAAAATCCCCGTGAGTTTTTCAGAAATTTTAAAATAGTCGTAGTAATCACCGCCGACTTCATTAGCAGGTAAAGAAGTTGCTGCAATTCTTAAGTCGCCAATTGTCTTATTGCTTTCAGGAAGCATTGAAAGTTGAATCTCGCGGGCATAATCCAATTCTTTTTTCATTCTTATTGTTTCAGAATGACGCTTGAAATATACATCGTATTCACGATTAAACTTTTTGTGCTTCTTTGTTTCGGCTGAGTAAGCAATTATAAAACACAATAACGATGTTATAAACATCGGCAATTTGCTCGACAATCCAAAGTTCTGAAAGAATATCAGGTCTGTTAGTATCGGTAGTCCTATTGTAAGCGCATAGAGTTGTACAATATCATTTTTTGGAAAGCGAAAGAACAGCAAAGATAGCGAAAAGAAAATTACGATCGTTGTGGTATCGGTTTTCTTCTGTTCTACTGTAATATCAATTCCATCTTTTCCTTTTTCTTTGATAATCGTTTTGTTATCCGTCTCGGGTTTCCCTTTGTCAACAAAATCATTAAGGATTGTTGAAAGCAGGAAAAGAATAAGAGTAGAAACGATCAGAATAAATATTCTTCTTCTTATGTTTGCAACAGAAAAAAATCTTGCATAGAAAATTCTCATAGTCAAAGAAATTGCGAAAAAGGTGAAATTCAAATATGAGTCGAATTCTATTTCGCCATCGAACAGAGTCGTGATTGTAATAAACCCTGTTATTAATGAGAAAATCAGAATGAAGGTTCTTAAGGATGAAAAATTCTTTTCGTCCTGATGAAGTCTGTAGGAATCTTCTTTTGTATGCTCAAGATATTTATCAAACTCGAATGCTGTAACCATTTTATCAAAGTTATTAATTTTCGGGTTTAAATTCCTTTGGCAATTCACCGCCTGTACCAAAGAAGAACTCTGTCATCTGCTCCATAAATATCTTATCTGTTTCCGGATTCGATAAGTCGAGCCTGTATTCATTCACTATCATTTTAAAATAGTCGAGAAACATTTTAAATGCTTCCTTTGAGACATTGTCATATACTCTTTGTCCGAGTTCCCCTTGTATCGGTAGTCTGTCGAGCCCCGGTAAATCTTTATTCAGTTTTACACAATGTACAATTCTTGGTTCTGCCATATATTATTTGTCCTTTACTAAAAATAGTCTTGTTTCAAATACGTTGTTTATTACTTTTTGTTGCTTTACTGCTTCGAGTAACGCATCTCTGTCGATTACGTTTGTGTCAGTAGCGTTTATCTCTTCGCCAAAATCACCAAAATATTTCTTTGCCTGTGATGCGGTGTAACTATTCGTTACTACCGAATATGTTTTATCCATATCTATTTGCATACCGTTTACTTCGATGCTTAATATAAAATCGTCGTTTTCATTGTTTATTTTAGCCGGATTTACCCTTATTACCATTCCTGAGAATATTATCATATCGTACCCGTTTAGCTCTTCGTCTTTTGCCGCCATACGAATATTGTTCGCCATCATCTTCTTTATCGTTGCGCCTTTCACGGAAAATGTCATTATGTTATTTCCAAAAGGATTAATTTCCCAGATATCTCCTACAGTTATATCGCCTTTAAGCATATCTTTTCTGATGCTTCCTGCGTTCATAAAAGCTATGTCTGTTTTGAACAGCGTTCTTAATGCATCGGCAGTCCACTGTCCGCAATTGTTCTTTTTCCAGTCAACTTCAAGTGCCTATAACGCTTTTCATTACAGGTTCAATTGAAGCAAGCATAGTATCCACTTTTCAGCTGCTGCTATTATCAAAAACAGCGGAGTCGAGTATGGTTTCGTTTAGTTTTCCAAAATATTAACGATAGTATCTTTTTCAACATCTACTTTAAGGTCGAGTTTACCGAGAAATTTACCGTACGAGCCAGCCTGAACAATTAGTACTCCGTCAACATTCTGGGTTTAAAAATCGGGGTGTGTGAATGTCCGCCAACGATAACATCTATGTTGTGAAACTTTGATGCATAAACGCTATCCATTTCAACACCGTTATGGGAAAGGAGAACAATAAGGTCGCAGTTTAGATTTTTCAATTCGGAAAGATTACGGTGATTACCGAGTCGGTATTAAGTACAACAATAGTTTCAACGTTTTTAGGAAGTGTGAGAGATTTTAAGTCCTCGGGTGAAACGCCTAGAATACCAATCTTTACTCCGTTTTTTTCCTTTATGGTATAAGATTTTGCAAAGTTACGGTTCTCGTTTTTTAAATACAAATTTGCCGAGAGGACATCGCAGTTTAAAAGGCTTAGTCCTTCGGCAAGCTCTGAAGAACCGTAATCGAACTCGTGATTACCGACGACGAAAGCATCAAGGTTATAAAGATTTAGAAGTTCTATCTGAGAGAAACCTTTTGTGATGGAAGAAATCGGGCTTCCCTGATAATCATCTCCGCCGTGAAGTACGAGAGAATTTTCATCTCTGAATTTATTCAGGTACCCGAGCATTGAAGCAGTACCGCCTATAAAATAATTGATGGTTTCACCGTCTTTCTTTTTAGAGGTTTTATACGGAACATTACGTGCGTGGAAATCGTTCCAGTGTAGTATAGAAATTTCTTTAACGTTATCCTGAGCGAATAAAGATGCACAGGACAACGCAATTATGATTGATGTAATTAATTTTTTCATATTTAATTTGATTTAATATTTAAACAAAATACCTAATATATAAATCATATTGTATGACGAAAAGGAAGATTAGGCGGTTTACCCGGGTAATTATAAAATTCCGTATAAAAATTTCTGTTTTTCTTTAGGAATTATTTGTTTACATTTACAGTGCTTAGAAATAGGGTGCGAAAAGTTTCCCGGAACATTGGCAATTATGTATATCTCACGACACAAGAGTTTTTCTTCAAAAATTATCAGTTTTTTAGTTCAAGCAATAAAGAGGAATAATTTTATTCAAAACTTTATCAGGGGATAATGAGAGAGAGAAGAAAAAAACCGGACGATTCTTTAAAGCAGGAAGTTGAACTTCGTTCCTTCGCAATGTTCACTATTGAACAGGTTGCCTTTGCCGTTTTTTGGCTTACTTACGATGGGGTTTTTAAATATGTAAACGATGCTGCGTGTAATATGCTCGGATACACAAGAGAAGAACTTTTGACTATGACAATTGGTGATATTGCTTCAACAGTCAGAACACAATATTGGGGGAAACACTGGGAAGAACTGAGACAGGCAGGAAAATTGTTCTTTGAAAGTGAGCATAAAACCAAATGGGAAAACTAATTCCCGTGGAAGTTGAATCAACTTATATGGTATTCGGCGGTAAGGAATACATTTGCGTCTTCGCAAGGGATATTTTCTGTTCGGAAAAAAGCAGAAGAAGAACTTAAGGCAAGTGAACATAAGTTCAGGCTTTTATTCGATGTCAGTCCCGATGCGTTATTTCTTATAAATGAAAGCGGAAGGTTTGTTAGTGCTAATGAAGTTGCTGTGAATCGTTATGGATACACGCATTTCGAATTTCAAAATATGAGTCCTGCGGATATCGCCGCAACCGATCTGAAAGAAAATGCGAAGCAAAAAATAAATACTTCACTTAAGGAGGAGACAAGATTTGAATGGAGGCATCGCACAAAAGAAGGTCGTGAATTTGATGTATCTATTAGTGGAAAGCCTGTAGAAATTGATGGTTTTCAATATATATTTGCTGTAGTTCGGGATATATCAAAACGTAAAAAAGCCGAAGAGGCATTACAGAAGTCGGAGGAGAAATTTCGCAAAGCGTTTTTCTCACACCCGGGGATAGTTGGATTAAGTTACTTTGAAAGAAGGCAGGTATATTGATGTTAACAATAACTTCTGTAAACTACTGGGGTGGAGTCGTGAAGAAGTAATTGGTAAGACATCAAAAAGTTTGAAAATCTTTGATGATTATACA
>CAVVJW010000003.1:0-6619 GCA_963748665.1 Ignavibacteriota bacterium
GCGGTGTTGTAAGCATTTTCCTTTTTAAAAACACCAAAGATGGTATTTTCAAGACTGCCAAGTTTTGATTCGATATTTAAAGTTATGCCGTTGTTCATTTATAGAAATATGTCGCAGAAGATACTTTCGGTCGTTCGTTTAAAGAATGTAAACGCCATTTCAACCGATAATGTTTCATAAAAATAGTTCATCGGAAGTTAAACAAAAACGGAAATAGTACGCGATAAACAGTAAATCCAAAAACTTTATTAAAATGTGGGAGAAAAATAAACGATTTTAGAATCAAGAGGTCTAATAAAAATCATCATTTTACATCGGCGCAAAATGGATTCAGATCAAAGAAGGTGGAAAAACGGGTTGTTTTAGGCTATTAATTTAAATTACGGGGAAATTCTATCTTTAAAAGCCGTTTCGATATACGAAACGGCTTTTTTCGTTTAATAATTATTTGATAAAATATTTATGGTTTTGATGTGAAACGCCTTAAATTACAGTTTGCTCTGTTGTACTGTACTGCACGACTTTCGCGTAAAAACTCATCAACATTTTTTGCTCCTACACCAACCTGCTCAATTGAATAATTGTATCTTCTGTTGGGTGCTAAACCTGTCAACATTGGCGAAAGCATGCTCAGCGTAATATTATTTTCGTCGTACAAAAATTATAACTAATGCCGCTGACAGTATCCATAATTGAATATACCAGTACGTTAGATGATGAATGTTTTTGGAAAGAAAACGCAGTATTTAAATCCACGTTCGTTGCATTATCTTCGGGTGTTAAAACCGTTGGAGCGGAAATCATATTAATTTGTACGTTTGTTCCTGTTTTGGCAAAACGGTCATTTGATTTACAATACCGTTTGTGCCTGCAGATGACATAAATAAGGCAGGTGTAAATTCAACAGGAAGATTCTTTGGCATAAGCAGAGGTACATTGTTTGTATGGTACATTTCAACTGCTGTATAATTAAGATAGGAGCTCATTCTTCTGTTAAAGAAATTTAAAATAAAACCCGAATAAACAGAGGACGAACCCTGCCGGAGGGTTTAACACAAAACTCAGATTATCTTCTTCAACATTCAATAAATCAGATTGTGTGAAAGTAATCTCGGTTGGAGTGCCCGATGTGATTGTAACATCGGACTTCGTTGCAAAATATATAAAATCGTTGATATGCTGATTAACATCTTTAGTATAAGTTAATAAGAAAACTTTCCCCTTGAAACTTAAATTTGGCGGTGCATCAAGATAAATATACGAGCCCGGTATATCACCATAACCGGTAATATCTTTTTCATCATCCATAAATAATAACCTTCCTTGCTGATTAGGTGGAAGAGTGGGGTAATTCACAATTAAATTATAATTGACCAACGAACCTTGATTGATCCAAACAGGTAGATTCAGAATAAAACTTTCTGTGTTAACATTCTTGTAAATTATCTCATACTTCCTGGCGCTGTCCTTTACGTAAACATCGCAAGGCATACTGACATTGGCAAGCGAGAATTTTCCATCGGTAGTGGTATATGACCGATTTATCTTTGATCGTAATCTTTACATTATCAAGGGGAAGATTCATTAACCCCCTTATAGTACCCGAGACTGTGGCAGAGCCAGAGCCTAAAACATTAACGCGTGGAATCATCGCAGGAATTGAATAGAATAACGGATAACAAGAGCGAAGCGATAACTAAAACACTTTTTACTTTCATTTTATATCTCCTAAATTTTAATTTATAAAGGAATATATGATTATTCTATAATTTACTTTTATTTTTAAAAATGAAATAATTGTAAATGTATTTGTATGGTTGTATGTTTTAGTTATACAAAACTATCGATAAACAAATTAAATAGCAATAGAAAATTGGATTGTCAGGCGTTTGCAAGAATTTGAGTAATTTCATAATCATTCTATGGAATTATTTATACTTTGATTTTTTATCAATAATTCTTGATTTTAAACAATAATAAACATTCAATTGCAAAGAGAAAGAACATATAGGGGAATTCCCGCATCACACGGTATTTCAATAGGAAAGGCGTACTTGTACAAACGCCAGCAGGTAAATATTAATACCGCTACAATTGACGAAATTGAAGTTAACATTGAAATAGTTACCCTGAAAAATGCTATCGAGGTTTCGCTGAAAGAACTGAACAAGATTTATGCTATGTCGGTTGAGCGTATTGGCGAAAAGAATTCAAAAATATTTGAAGCACAGATTGAAATTTTAAAAGATAATATTTTTCTTGATACTGTAATTTCCAGGGTGAAAGCGGAGTCACGCTCGGCAGGTTATATTTTTAACGACGAAATTGAAAAACTCGGAATGATTTTTCTTAAGTCTGAAAACAACTATATGCACGAGCGTTATGCTGACCTTATAGACGTTAAGAACCGCGTTATAAGAAATATGAAAAGGGATAAACTCGTATCTAAAGTTGAAGAGGATTCGATTATTTTTGCACACGAACTTTCGCCTGCGGATACAATTCTTTTCAGCAGAAGAAAAGTAAGAGGTTACGCAACTGATACAGGCGGAGCAACTTCGCACACTGCGATTATTTCAAGAGCGTTGCGCGTTCCCTCTGTCGTTGGAATGAAATTAATTTCAAAACACGTTACCTCGGGAGATACTGTTATTATTGATGGTTTCGAGGGTCTGGTAATTATAAACCCGACGGAAAAAACTCTTGCTGTTTATTTAGAGAAACAAAAAGAATACAAACATCACGAGTTACTGCTTGAAGATGTTATCGTGAAACCATGCGAAACGAAGGATAAGAAACGTATAGAGATTACGGCGAACATTGAATTCATAGAAGAGACAGAATTTCTGCAAAGTTGCGGAAACTGCGGAATTGGTCTTTACAGAACAGAACACCTTTATATGGAAAAAGGCGACTTCCCCTCAATCGCAGAACAGATAGAGGATTACACGCACATTTCAAATATCACATTTCCAAAAAAGGTAACAATACGGACTTATGATTTAGGCGGCGATAAAGTTTACACGGAAAACAACAAAGAACTTAATCCGTACCTTGGCTGGCGCGGAATAAGGATGTGTCTGGATAAAAAAGATATTTTCAAGGCACAACTTGAAGCGGTGCTTATTTCATCAACTAAGAAGAATATTAAAATAATGCTTCCGATGATTAGTTCGCTTGATGAAGTGAAGAAAACAAAAGTACTGATTAAAGAAATAAAGAAAGAACTCGACGGGCGGGGAGTTTATTATGATAAACACATTCCGCTTGGAATAATGATAGAAGTGCCGTCGGCGGTATTGATTGCGGATGAACTTGCGAAGGAAGTAGATTTTTTCAGCATTGGCACTAACGATTTAATTCAATACATACTTGCGGTTGACAGGGGAAACGATTTTATTTCAAAGTTGTACCAGCAGTTTCATCCTGCCGTGCTTCGTGCGTTAAAACAAATTGCCGATAGCGGTAAGAAGAACAACGTTAAAGTAAGTATATGCGGAGAGATGGCTTCGGTGCCAAGGGCTGTGCCGGTGCTTATAGGGCTTGGGCTTGAAGAACTGAGCGTATTGCCTTCTATGTTCACCGAAATAAAACAGGTTGTAAGGAGTACGTTATATTCGGAAGCAAAAGATTTTGCAGATAATCTTTTGACACTTTCAACAGAAGAAGAAATCAGAATAAGCATAAATAAATTTTACGACTTAAAAATTAAACCACAACTACTATGATTGAGAAAAAAGTATTATCAAGGATAGACAAACAAAATATGTTTGCAGTGTTATACGATTTTCCTCTTCAGGTTTGTAACGCAGTTGATATTGCGAATAAAGTTAAGACGAATAAAGTAAACGTTAAAAACATAAAGAACGTGATAATCAACGGGCTTGGCGGTTCTGCTATTGGAGGAGATTTATTAAGGAGTTATGTTTCGGACGAAATAACGGTGCCGATTTTTGTAAACAGAAATTACACACTGCCTGCTATTTGCAGGAAAGGAAACACTTGCAATTATATCCTCATATTCGGGAAACACGGAAGAAACAACCTCTGCTTTTAAAGAAGCACTCGCAAAGAAATGTAATATTATATGCATTACAAGCGGGGGCATAGTAGAAAAACTGGCGAAGAAGCACGGTAAACTTGTGATAAAAATACCGGGAGGATTACAGCCAAGATGTGCACTGGGATATTCATTCTTTACGCTTTTAATTTTGTTCACGAAATTGAAATTCATAAAGATAAAGAAGGCGATATAAACGAAACCATTATTAACCTTGAGCAATCTTTGTCCGAATACACAAATCTTACGTTCGACTCGAATGAAGCCCTGCGCATCGCTGCAATTTTAAAAGACAAATTGCCCGTTGTTTATTCTTCAGTTGATGTGCTCGACGTGGTTAATCTGAGGTGGCGCGGACAGATATCAGAGAACGCAAAGATACTTGCTTACGGAAACCTGTATCCGGAAATGAATCATAATGAACTCGTAGGCTGGAAACTGAACGAAGACATTCTGAAAAAAATCGTTGTGATATTTCTGGAGGACACAAATGATTACCCAAGGATTAAAATGCGTATGAAGATTACGGAAAAAGTTTTTAAGAAATATGCGAATAACATATTACATCTTAACAGCGATTGCAATTCAAAACTTGCCCGTCTGTTTGATTTGATATTTCTCGGCGACTGGGTAAGTTATTATCTGGCTATATTGAATCAGGTAAACCCTACACCCGTTGACGCTATTTCACGATTTGAAAAACGAACTTGAAAAAGTAAAGTAGGGAAAAATCAATCGAATTTAGTTTATATAAATTGAAAAAATATAAATATTGAAAGTAATGAACGAAAACAAAAGACCTTCAAACACGGCTTTAAAAATCACATTCATCTATTTTATACTTGGATTGCTCTTTGTGATTTTTATGAGCAATTCCGACAAGAGTTTTATCATCAATATACTGCTTGGTACATCTTTTGTGGTTTTATCTTCCATAGTGTTTTATTTTCTTATAGGACAGTTTTTGAAGAAAGATACTGCACCCGTTGAAGTAAAACCATCAGAAGAAGAAAACTATAAAGAAGAATATGATAAAATGTATCAGGAAAAGGTTCACGCGGAAGTGATGAATTCTGCAAAATCTCAGTTCCTTTCAAATATGAGTCAGGAAATACGCATTCCAATGAGCGGCATTATCGGAATGACAGAACTAATGATGCTTACAAGTGTAACAAAAGAGCAAAAGGAATATCTCGATATTATTAATTTTTCATCGAGTACTTTACTTGCTATCATAAATGACATACTCGATTTTTCAAGAATAGAAACAGGGAAACTAAAACTCGAAAGCATTGAATTTTCCATAAAAGAGTTAGTTCAAAAAACCGCTCAGATTCTGGAATTTGAAGCCAAAAGAAAAAAACTGGTTTTTAAAGTAGATATTGCTTCAAAAATTGATTACAACATATACGGCGATCCGCTTCGCATAAATCAGATACTAATAAATCTTACCAAGAATGCGATTAAATATACAGAGAAAGGAACAGTGGGTGTATCTCTTTCGGAAATTACCAGAAACAATGGTGATGCTGTGTTGAAACTGACTATATCGGATACGGGTATCGGATTTAGTCAGGAGACATGTGAGAAACTATTCGGATACATTGATGAAACAGGCAGGATCAAGTTAACAAAAGATTTTCAATATACCGGTATCGGTTTTGGAATACCCATAATCAGACATCTTATAGCATTAATGGACGGGGAAATGTTTGTTAAAACCGGTTCTGATTCAGGTACTAAAATTATTATAAATCTTCCGTTTAAATTATCGGCAGAAACTGACGTAAAATCATCCGGTCCCGTTGTTTCGCGAGAATTATCCGGTGAAGAACATAAACCTACCGATAAAGTTAACATTCTTGTTGCTGAAGACAATATGGTAAATCAAAGACTCGTTAAAGAATTACTTGTAAGAAAAAATTATGATGTTACAATAGTAGAAAATGGTCTTAAGATTTTTGATGTTCTGGAAAATATAAAGTTTGACGTGATTCTTATGGATATTCAAATGCCTATTATGGACGGACTTGAGGCTACTTCAATCATTGGCGAAATTGAAAAGGGAACAGGAAAGCACATACCCAATTATCGGGATTACTGCCTATGCGGTTAAAGCGGACAGGGAAAAATGTCTTTCTGTTGGTATGGATGATTATATGTCGAAACCTTTCGTTAAAGAAGAGTTTTACAATATGATAGAGAAGCATATCTCTCCACGTAATTCATTTTGCGTATATGAGTTACGATGATAAAATAAACAGCAAGCAGGAAAGTATTTGCTATCATTGCGGCGATTATGCAAGGACGAATCGACTCGTATTGACGATAAATATTTTTGCTGTCAGAGCTGCAAACTTGTGTTTGAAATTCTTCGAACAAATAATCTTTGCAAATACTATGACATTGATAGTAACCCCGGTATTACTTCGGCCGTAAGAAGCGATATTAAGTACGAATATCTTGATGATGATGCAACTAAGCAGCAGATGCTCGATTTTTCAGACGGAAATATCAGCACTGCAACTTTCTTCATACCTCAGATGCATTGCAGTTCCT
>CAVVJW010000004.1:0-66596 GCA_963748665.1 Ignavibacteriota bacterium
GTCATCACCCGGAATCGGGTTACAGCATTTAGCATAATCATATTTAATTCCCTGAATACTGGCGCTGTCATCTATGGAACCCAATGAAATATTTTTGCTTGTATCCTGAGATTGTTTACGGAATCTATCAATAGACTCAAGTTCCTTTGCTTCGGCCGCCGCACTGCTTTCCGCAGCGGAGTTAATATCAATTTGCTGAAGTTTACTTTTATCTTCAACAAACTCTATAACTTCATTTGCTTTATCGTTTACTAATGCAATCTCAAAATAGAAAGCCTGTAAATCCTTATAATGAAGCCTCTGGACAATTTCGAGCAGAGCATCATCATTGATATGAAGTTTATTCTTTTTAAGTTTTTTCTCGAAAAGTTCTTTACCTTCGGAAAGCAGTTGTCTTCTTTCAGAATTAAAATATTTTCTGATATCGGACTGTGCTTTATGAGTAACCACAAACTTTTCCCAGTCAAGTTTAGGTTTTTGATTTTTAGATGTAATAATCTCAACCTGATTACCGCTTTTCAGTTGAGAATCGAGCGGAACAATTTTGCCATTAACTTTTGCTCCGATACATTTCATCCCAACCTGTGTATGAATAGCGAAAGCAAAGTCAACGGGAGTAGCGGCAGCGGGAAGAATTTTTAATTCACCTTTAGGAGTAAAACAATAGATTTCACTCTGAAACAATTCGAGTTTGAAATTCTCGATTAACTCTCCTGTAGTTAGGTCTTCTTTAGCGGCATTTTCAAAAGTATCGCGGATATTTTTCATCCACTCTTCGATTTTCCTGTCATTCAGGTTTAAATTCTCTTTATACTTCCAGTGAGCGGCAATACCTTTTTCGGCAACTTCGTGCATTTCTTTAGTTCTAATCTGAACTTCAACTCTCTTGCCTTCACCGCTCATCACAGTTGTATGCAATGACATATAGCCGTTTTGTTTTGGTACTGAGATGAAATTCCTGAATCTTTCAGGAATCGGAGCATACAACTGAGAGACTATACCATAAACGGAAAAACAATCATACTTGTTTTCGGAATCGAGAATTATCCTGACAGCGAGAAGGTCATAAATATCATCAAATCCTTTTTCTCTTTTTTGCAGTTTCAGATAAATGCTGTAAATATGTTTGGCGCGTGAATAAATTTCAAACTTAAAATTTTCCTTAATCAGACTTTCCTTTATAGGTTCAATAAATTTTTTCAGGAATCTTTCTCTTTCGCGTTTTTTATCTTTTATATGATTTGCTATTTTATCGTACTCATTTCTGTTCAGGTATTTGAAAGACAGGTCTTCAAGTTCACTTTTAAGTTTTGAAAGTCCAAATCTGTGAGCAAGCGGCGCGTATATATCGAGAGTTTCCTGAGCCATTCTGTACTGGCGTTTACCCGAAAGAAACTCAAGAGTTCTGAGGTTATGGAGTCTGTCGGCAAATTTAATAAGCATAACTCTCATATCGGAAGTCATAGAAAGAAGCATTTTCTTGTACGACTCAATTTGTTTGAGTTCATAGTTCTCAACGAGTCCTTCAATTTGAGTAGCACCGTCAACAATTTCAGCAACTTCATTCCCGAACTCAGCCTTAATATCTTTAATAGTAAATTCCGTATCTTCAATAACATCGTGAAGCAATGCTGCGGCGATTGTTATATCATCGATAGGAATTTCTTTAGCGAGAATAAAAGCAACTTCATAGGGGTGAGTAAAATAAGGTTCGCCCGATGCTCTTTTATCGTTTTTATGAGCATCGAGGGCAAACCTGAAAGCATTAGTGATTAATTTTTCGTTAACTTTTTTTGAAGAAAGACTTATTTTAGCATTAGTAATTAACTCATCAAGTCTTTTCTTATAAAAATTGCTAAACATTCTTCTTCAAAATTTAAATTATAATGTTCCAAACATTCTGTCTCCTGCATCACCGAGTCCGGGCAGAATGTATCCTTTTTCGTTAAGTTTTTCGTCTATGCTGCAAGTATAAATATTAAAATATTTTCTTTCATTGTTTCCAAATCTATTATCGATGGCTTTTATACCTTCAGGAGCAAGCAGAAGCGAGACAACGCTGATATCCTTAAATCCCATATTAAGCAGATATTCAAGAGTGAAAATTACGCTGCCGCCTGTAGCAATCATAGGGTCAAGAATAATAATCTTTGTATCTTTTTTATCTTTAAGTTTAGGAAACTTAAAATAATACTTAATAGGTTTTAAAGATTCTTCATCCCTGTAAAGTCCGATATGACTAATTTTAATTTCAGGAAATAAATCAACGAATCCTCTTGTAAGACCGAGCCCTGCACGCAGAATGGGCAACAAAACAAGGTTCTGTTTCACCTTATAGCCTGTAGTAGGTTTCAAAGGTGTTGTAACGCTAATCTTTTCGGTTTTCAGTTCAGCATAGAAAATCGTTGCCAGCAGGTATGAAAGTCTGTCGATAGTTTGTTTAAACTCCGAACTTGGCGTTTGTTTATCCCTCAGGATAGTTAAGCAATGTGATACCAAAGGATGTTCTATAACAGCTATATTTTTCATCATTTTACTCAAAGTAGTTCAACCATTAGGTTTGTCTTCAAAGATTGCTTTGAATTTGCAGACTGACCTTTAGCAGAAAGTTTAAGGGTCATATTAATATTAGTTTTAGTTTCCTTTTTAACAACGACACCTCTTGATAAGTCAATAGTAACTTTTCCTGAGCCGCCTGCATCTTCATTCATTAATTTAATAGTCATACCCTGTTGTTTTTCTTCCTTACTTAAGAACTCAATACCCAATGTTGCGATAATATCGATTATAATGTTCTTTTCAGTATTAATACTGCTAAGTTTATAGCTTAAGATATTCTTTATAGGAAAAACTGAGAGATTAGTTTCGCTGTTGAAAGACCAGGAAGAATCTTTATACATTTCAGTGTCAGGAAATTTCTGATACTGATTTTGGATTATTGATTTAAGAGCTTCCGAGCCCATAGACTCTTTAATCTTTGCTTTATCGTCGGCTTTCAGAGTATCACCAAGTGCTTTAAAGATTTTTTCGTGAATTTGTTCAAGTTCTATAACTTCTGAAATTTCACCTTTAGGAGAAACTCTGAATTTGAATTCCTGACCTGCCAAGGCATTGTACTGAACAAAGTCAAGTTTTGAAGAAATTGAATCTTTCAGGTTTGAATTATAAGTTTGTGAAATAGTAGAATCATTAGCTGTAATCTTTTCGGTGATAATAATACTATCGTATTTCATTTTAAAAGTAATGTATCCTGAGGCGCTAATGTCGGCAACTTCCTGCGTGTAATAATAAACCATAGACTGTTCGCTTGTAACTTCTTTATCGCCGGTACCTGGGCTTTGTTCTGTAGAATTAGTACTCGCAGTCATTTTATACTTAAACTTTTCACCTTGTTTGGGAACATATTTTAAAGTCACTTTCTGACCGTTTGCATCGGATTTTACAAAATCTCCTGCGGCAGTATTTTTCGAATCCGGTTTTTGCGGATCATCTTTTTTATTACAGGAAGACAAAGTTAATAATGATGATATAAAAAACAGACCTAAAACTAAAACACTTAATTTTTTCAAAATTTTTACTCCTTAATTATTATAATATTTTTTCAATATACTACTTATACAAAGCATTTTCAAAGTAATATGGATTACTCAAAACGGATTATGAAAGAATACATAATAAATTATTGAGAGAAATCCGGAGATTGTCAGAAATAATAGCGGGAAAAAATTATTATCAGGAAATAATATATTTAGGACTTGAAAAAAGGAAAATTATAGATTAATTTTGTAAACTAAATGCGGGAATAGCTCAGTTGGTAGAGCGCAACCTTGCCAAGGTTGATGTCGCGGGTTCGAGTCCCGTTTCCCGCTCTTTGCATTTATAAATGTTAATAATGGTGTGTACTCCGCCAAGGCGGACTTAAAGGTTCAGTCTGACTAAGAGCATGAAAAAATTTTAAATGGTGTCGTACTCCGTCAAGGCTAAGAACTAAAGAGTTCAGTACTTCAAAGAATAATAATTGTTTAGAAATTTTAAATGGTGTCGTACTCCGCCAAGGCGGACTTAAGGGGTCAGTCTGCAAAACTGTTATTCATCGGTTCGAGTCATGACACCCAAATTTTAAATGGTGTCGTACCCACGGTGGACTTAAGGGGTCAGTCTGCAAAACTGTTATTCATCGGCGTTCGAATCCGATCGACACCTCTCAAAATCCGATATGTATTACACTTATGTTTTAAAGAGTAGAAAAGATAACAATCTTTACATTGGACAAACTTCAAACCTATTAAGAAGAATCATAGATCACAATCTCGGATTAGTTAAATCAACAAAGCATAGAAAACCCTTATTCAAAATTTACCATGAAGAATTCATTACAAGATCAGAAGCAATGAAGAGGGAAAAATTCTTTAAAACTGGAAGGGAAGAGAGTCTTTTAAACAATTTACTAAAATAATATAAAACTGTTATTTCCGCCGCGGCGGATTCGAATCCGATCGACACCTCAACCAATTTGAAATTTAAAATTTGAAATTGTAAATTTATCGGGCACCCAAGCAATTGTAATTTATCATCCGAAATTGTAAGATTATCTGAATATCTTCAGGTATTTGAAATTGTAATTGTAAAGTAGGTATTATTAAATTACAGTAAGCCTTAATTTCATTATATTGAACTAAGCAAGATTTCTTCCGTCTATTTATTAAATTGTGTTTTTTCATTGATAACGCTTTATTCGATATACATTGGAATATTGCGGGTTTATCGGTTTGAAGGGGAAGATGATTAAGCAAAATAAAAAAGCCCGTAACCAGAAGATAAATTCTGGCTTCCGAAATAAAATATTTGTGTAATTCTGATACTTATTTTATGAGTTCAAAAGTAATTGTATTTCAAATCTAAAAAACGTAAAATATATTAAACAAAGGGTTTACTCTTTACTTATTAATTAAAAACTAAAAAAATCATGAGAAAATTATTTACTCTTGTATTGCTGGCAGTAGTATTATGCTTTGCAATGGATTTAAGTGCCCAAACAGGGCAAGACTGGAAGTGGCAAAACCCCACTCCCCAGGGCAATACTTTACGTTGGGTAAAGTATTGGGACGCGAACAATTGGTACGCAATTGGTTTTGCAGGTACGTTTATGAAAACGACGAATGCAGGTACAACCTGGACGTTTGATCATAAAGCAGGCGGTTCATATTTGGGTTATACAGGTCAGTCAACAAATATGTATGATGCACATTTCTTTAATCAGAGCACGGGTGTCGTAGTTGGTTCTGCCTCGGTTAATGGCGGTATCGTCAGAACAACTAATGGTGGTACGACCTGGGACACTGCTTATTCGAGTGCATTTACATCGGGTACAGTTTATCAGGTACAGTTTTTAAATGCAACAACAGGTTATTTGGTTGGTACAATGACACCAAAGATTTTTGTAACGACAAATGCCGGTGTAACGTGGACAGGTTTAGCTACTGCTCCAACAACCACTATGTATGACATACACGCTTTTGATGCTAATAATCTGATTGTTACAACAACATCGGGTAACGTACAAAAATCAACTGACGCAGGCGCAACCTGGTCAGCAGTAATAAGTACTGGTAATACAAGCATCAATTATAAAATGCATTTCACTGATGCTAACAATGGTTATGTTGCGGGTGCTGCCGGTAAGTTTGCTTTCACTACAGATGCAGGCACGACCTGGACATTAAAACCGGTAATAGTTGGTACAACAAATGCTTCGGCTTATTATGATATTGCTGCTATATCGAGTGCAAGTGCACCAGTAAATTTAATTACAGAAAGTTTTGACGGTGTAACATTCCCACCGACAAACTGGACAAACGTACAGATTTCAGGTACAGGTCTCTGGACAAGGGAAACAGCGGGTACATATCCTACTTGTACACCTCATTCGGGTGCAGGTATGACATCATTCCAGAGTTATAATTATTTTACAGGTACTATATCAGCTTTAATTACTCCTGTTTTCAGTTTAGTAGGTTCAAGCAATGTTAAACTTGGTTTCTGGATGTACAGAGATGCGGGTTATGCAACGAATGCTGATAGAGTTGTAGCTATGATTAACGATTCTGCTTCTGCGACTTTTGCGGATACACTTGGAACTATTAACAGGAGCAAGACTTTATATCCTGTTCAATCAGGTGCGGATGGCTGGTACTATTATGAATTTACGTTACCTGGTACATATACAGGTGCAACAAATTATGTTATTTTAAAAGCAACCAGTGAATATGGAAATAATATGTATGTTGATGACGTAACTATAATAAAACCTGCGGCAACAGTTAATAAAGTTTATTTAACAGGTGATGCATTTAATATTTACAGAACGATGGACAATGGAAATACCTGGGATACTCTTGGATTCCTTGCTGATGCTTCATTACAGCCATGGACTTCAACATATTATGCAACATCACTATCACCAACCGGTGATACATTAATCACCGTCGGTGCGAAATGGTTTCATTCAACAGAAGATTAAATGCAAGCAGCAAACAAGTATTTATTCCACAGTCAAGAAATTAGGTATCACTTATGATGTATGGGCACAGAACTCAACGGTTACAGGTGTAATTATTGGTGTTGGTGCAAGGACTTCAGCGGCAGGTGCGGCTGATCAGGTAATACGTTCAACAAACGGCGGTCAGACCTGGGGTCTTGCAACATTCCCTGCGACTGCTTATGGATATTTGAACAGTATTCATATGGTAGATAATAATACGGGCTGGGCTTGCGGTTCAAACGCAAGTTTGTTTAAAACCACAAATGCAGGTGCATCGTGGGATTCGGTTGCTACACCATTTGGTATTGGTGCATACGTATTATCGAAAGTACAGTTCGTTAATGCAAATACAGGCTGGGTATTTTCAAAATCAACAATGCCTGATACATCGAACATAATTAAAACAACAGACGGTGGTGCAACATGGACGAAACAAAGAATTGACGGAGCTTCAAGTTTAGCAGCTTATGTTTACTGGGCTGATATGGTTGATGCGAATACAGGTTATGCGGTGAATTATACACCAAATCCTGTAAAAACCACAAACGGCGGTGTAAACTGGATAATTCAAACAAAGGTTGACACATATGCAGGTACACTTTACGGTGTTGAAATGATTGATGCAAACGTAGGTTATATTGTTGGCGGCGGTGGTCGTGTTTATAAGACAACTAACGGCGGTACATTATGGGATACACTTACCAATAAACCGGGCGGTACATCACCATCATGGTATGGTATTAAGTTCTATAACCATTTAGTTGGTGTCATAGTCGGTTCAAACGGTATGACAATGACAACTTCAAATGGCGGTACATCATGGAATCTGCAAAACACAGCAGGCGCTACGATGTACAATGTAGCAATTGTTCCGGGTAGTGTTGGATACACTTGCGGTACAAGCGGATACATCTGGA
Source organism: Ignavibacteriota bacterium (assembly GCA_963748665.1). Taxonomy (GTDB): domain Bacteria; phylum Bacteroidota; class Ignavibacteria; order Tepidaquicellales; family Tepidaquicellaceae; genus CAIKZJ01. Next base: position 7,459 of record CAVVJW010000004.1, read on the forward strand.
AGAATGTAAATTTACCGTTAGTTTCGGGTATAGAAAACCAGACAGAACTTCCATTGAAGTTTGAACTTGCACAGAACTATCCAAACCCATTCAACCCGACAACGACTATTAAATTTGCTTTACCAAGAGCAGGCTTCGTATCTATTAAGATATATGACGTTGCGGGCAGGGAAGTAATGAGATTGATTAACAATCAGCATATGAATGCAGGATATCAAACACAGATGTTTAACGGTTCAGCGTTATCATCAGGTGTTTATTTCTATTCAATGATTGTTGATAACAATCTGATTGACACAAAGAAAATGGTTCTTATCAAATAAGAATTAGAAAATAAGTTATAATAAAGAGGTGCTGAAGCAATTCGGCACCTCTTTTGTTTTAAAAAGCATATTATATTTTCAATTTTCTTATTCGAAATATTTCTTTACATTACGAGAATATAATAATGAATATGAAATTTTCAAACAGACTAAATATAGATTTTGAACCAAACGAACTTTCGTTGCTTTTTAACGCAAAGAAGAAACGCGGTGAAAAAATTTTGGATTTAACTTCCTCGAATCCTACTAAACTGAATTTCAAATATGACAGCAAGCACATCATAAAACATTTTATTGACGAAAAGTCTTTGGTATATGAGCCAGAACCAAAAGGAATGCTGACTGCCAGAGAGGAAGTAGCAAAATATTATTCAGGGATTGGGAAAAGTATTTCAGTGGACGATATATTCTTAGTGCCGAGTACAAGCGAAGCATATTCATATTTATTCAAACTATTGCTGGATGCCGGTGATGAAGTTTTGATACCTCAGCCCTGCTATCCTTTATTTGAATTTCTAACAAAACTTGATTCAGGAAAAGTAATTTACTATCCGATGGTTTACGATTACCGGAATGGCTGGTCGCCGGACTTTATAATGTTAGAAAAGAAAATAACTGGTAATACAAGAGCCATAGTAATCATTAACCCAAATAATCCGACAGGTTCATACATAAGTAAAAACGATTATGAAACTTTTAACAATCATTGCTCGAGAAATATAATTTAGCATTGATAGTTGATGAAGTGTTTTCGGATTATGAAATAGAAGCAGGGGTGAGTTCAATGAAAACTGTTGCGGGTTGTGAGAGCAACTTAACGTTTATACTTAACGGATTTTCTAAGATGCTTGCATTACCTCAGATGAAATTCGGATGGATTATAATACAGGGTGAGCAAAAACTAAAAGAAGAAGCGATAAAGAGGCTTGAGGTAATTGCAGATACGTATTTGTCTGTAGCAACTCCGATACAAAATGCTGCGAAAAGATTATTTGAGACCAGAGAAAAAATACAACAGGAAATTCTGGGACAGGATAAAATATAATTACAATTTGCTGAAAACAAAATTCTTGTTGAATCCTGATATTAAAGTATTGAATTGCGAAGGCGGCTGGAATGCGATATTGAATTTCGAGAATCTGCTCGTACCTGAAGATGAGTTTGTATTAAAATTACTTAATGAAAAAAACGTTCTTGATACATCCGGGTTACTATTATGATTTTTTCAGCGAAGGCTACGCCGTGATAAGTTTGCTGACGGAGCCGGAGGTGATGGAGAGGGCGATTGAGCTGATAGGCGGGTGAAGGGAGAAGAAAAGTAAACCCTGCAGTGACGAAAAATCAATAATAACATTTTAAAGAACCCCGAAGGGGTGACACAACAATAGCAAGAGGAAAAAGTAATAATAGAAAAGCCCCGTAGGGGCGACATATCAATAGCGAGAGAAAGTGAATTAGGAAAAGCCCCGTAGGGGCGACACAAAAATAAAACAAAATCATATGGCAAACACATACACACAATTATATGTTCAGATTGTAGTTTCACCAAAACGAAAACATTCTTTAATTGGCAAAGAATGGGAAGATAAATTATTCAAATATATCACAGGAATTATCAAAAACAATAACCACAAACTTTTTGCAATTAACGGTACGGAAAATCATTTGCATCTACTAAAAGTATGTCACCGAGTCAATCATTGAGTGATTTAATGATGGTATTGAAAAGTAACTCATCAAAATGGATTAATGAGAATAAATTTACGCTAGGTCGGTTTGAATGGCAGGAAGGTTTTGGCGGCTTTTCTTATTCTAAATCGCATATTCCTGCAGTTGTGAAATATATAGACAATCAAAAGGAACATCACAAGAAAACAAGCTTTTTAGATGAGTATAAAAAACTTTTGAAATTGTATGATGTGGATTATAACGATGCATATATTTTTAAAGAGCCGGAATAAAAGGAATATTTGTGTCGCCCCTCCGGGGCTCATTGTATAATAAATATATTTTGCTATTGATGTGTCGCCCCTACGGGGCTCATTTATAATAAATATATTTTGCTATTGATGTGTCGCCCCTACGGGGCTTCTATACTTTTATTTCAACAGTTCTACTCCGGCGAATTCACGGTAGAGAGTAAGCTGGTCGAGAATGAAATTGTATTTGTCGGATTTATCGGCTATGATTTCGGAGATGATTAATCCGAGACCGGGACCGAGCATAAATCCTTGTCCGCACATACCGACTGCAAGAAACATATTTGAAATTTCATTCGTCCATCCAACGATAGGGAATCCGTCGGGAGTCATCGGATAAAGACCGCGCCAGGTTCTGCGGATGCGGAGGTTACGCAAACGCGGGTAGAGTTTCAGAATTCTTTTAACAACCAAAGGCAGAAATACAGAAGTGTTATCAATATCCTTTACCGAGTATTGCAGGTTTAGGCGTAATACAGAAAACGACCTGTCCTTCTTTGTTCTGGTAGAAATAATAATTTGCAGAATTTTCATCGGAGCGAATATCAACAACCATTGGTTTAAAGAATGGTTTTACTGCTTCTGTAATTCCTGCTTCGTGACAATCCGGTTCAACAGGAATGTTAAGTCCTGAAAGCAAACCAACTTCCCTGGCATCGCCGCCCGCAGCATTAATAATAATATCAGCAGAGTATGAATCTTTATTGGTGGTTATTTCCGTTACTTTATTATTAACAACTTTAATCTCCTTTAACTTCTTCATTGAAGATAAAATTCAGCTTTCTGCTCTTTTGCAAGTTTAAGGTATGCACCTGTAAGTTTGATAGGTGAAGCGGAACCATCTTCGGGGGAGTAAGTACCACCTCTAAGGTTTTCCGGATTTATACCCGGGACGAGTTCTTTAACTTTTTCAGAATTAATCCAATCAATATTAAGTTTAAATTCTTTTTGTTTAACGAGTAACTTTTTTAATTTGCCTTCCAGAATTTCATCATAAACCGGGAAAAGGTAACCGCCTGAAATCCAATCAATATCTATGTTATGTTCTTTTTCGAAATTATTCATTAAGTCAATAGTCAGCTGGCAAATCTTAATTTTTGCAGGGTCAGAGTGTGTAGCACGGATACCGCCAATGGCAGCGCGGTTTTGTCCTCTGCCTTCTGACGGAAGTTTTTCAATGACGCCAACGCTCAGACCTTTTTTAGCTAGGTAATAAGCAGTAGGAACGCCGATACTGCCTGCACCAATTATTAGAACATCAAACTTCTTCATTAAAAATTCTCACTTTCTTCGTTAATGATAGCACCCATTGGAATTTCAATGCTCAAAGGCCGTTTAGTATTCTCAGCGACTTCGAACCAGTTAACTCCGGCCGCAGTGAAAATTCTTGGTAATAAAATTGAGCAAGTACGTGAGCCGCAGGCACCCATACCGACACGAATCTGTTTTAACTGATTTGCATCTTTGATGTCATTATCTTTAATGAATTTAATAATTTCACCGACGGTAACTCTCTCGCATCTGCACAGAATACCATTATCGGGAACATAATTAAAATTGGGTTTCGGCAAAGGTTTGACTTTATCTTCATCCTGAACTCTTATACCGGCGATTTTCACAGCATTTTGTAATGACACTTTAAAAGTAATTAAATAAGTTTTATATTTTTTATTAAACTGAATTTTAATCACTTCACCTTTTTCAAGGAAATTGCCGTCAGTATCAGTAAGAGGAACAAATTCATTTTCGTGGAAAGTTGGGATGAATTCGTGAGGAAGGATAACTTCTGCCCATTCGCCATAAAGTTTTTTTGCGACTGAAATAGCGAGTCCGGGACAAACAGCGATACACTGACCACATCGTGTACATTCTTCACCTGTGTAATGAGGTAAGTCCATAATTGAACCGAGAGCGTCATCGAGTTTTATTGCACCTGACGGACAGACCGAAATGCAAGGGTTGCAGGGGATTTCCTGATAGCAGTGCATTATGGGAGTATAATTGTTGTTCAATTCAAGCACCGGTTCAGAGATAGTATTTCCGGGACGCGATTTAAGTACTTCTGCTTTAGAATACCAGCTCTCATCAATATTAACATCTTTACCGAGCAACTGAGCAAGTTTCAAGCCTGAAATTCTACCGCCAAACATAGCGGAGGATGCTTCAGCAATTTCATCGGCATCGCCGGACTTAACTGCTTTAAAGCCAAATTTAATTGCAGTATTATAAAATTCATCAATAGAACTAAGACCGACAGCAATCAGGAGAGTATCTACCTCAAAAGTTTTTGCTTTCTCAAGCAAAGGATTAAAATTTTCATCTACTTCTGTAATAGTAACTCTTTCGACCTGTCCATCTCCTTCTGCAGTTAGTACAGTATGTTTTAAATAAATGGGAACACCCATTCTTTTTATCTTATCAGAATGGACTTTATAGCCGGATACATTTTCAAGAATATCGGCAATACCAACGACAGTGATACCTGCCTGCAAAGCGTGATAAGCTGCAATAAGTCCAACGTTACCGCTGCCGACGATAAAAATTCTGTTAGAAGATTTTATCAAATCGCGGTTAACCAGAGTTTGAAAAGCACCTGCCCCATATACACCCGGTAAATCATTACCAGGGAATACAAGATTCTTTTCTCTTGCACCTGAGGAAATTACCAGACCATCGAAATCAACGAGGGCATAATTTTTATAGTCGATAAAGAGTCCTGCTTTTTTATCTTTATAAATTGCTGCAACAGAAGTATTTGTAAAAATTTTCACATTTTTATAGCCTCTGATTTCCTTTTCAAGCAAGGATGCAATCTCAATACCCCTTTTCCCGGCATAGCAATCTTCGATTGAGCCAAAGAATTTATGTGTTTGCAGAAGGAGTTTACCTCCAAGTTTATCTTTATCATCGATAAGAATAATTTCAAACCCGAGTTTTGCGAGTTCGATTGCAGAAGTAAGCCCTGAAGGACCAGCACCTATAACAAGAACATCGCATTTAAGATTTATAGGTTCAAATTTATTAAGAGATTTATCATCTTCCGGGAGTTCAGGAAGATGCACCATTGTTCTGACGTCCATATCTTTTTTTAAAGGAGTAATACAGGACTTAAGCGGTTTTCCGTCAATCATTAAAGTACAATGAGAGCATTGACCGTTTGCACAAAATATTCCTTGCGGAGCATCGTCAATCTGATGTATAGAAAATTCTTTAACGCCATTTGCTATAAGTGCAGAAGATACAGGTTCATTCTCGTATCCTTGGAACAATTCGCCATTGAATAAAAAATTTATACCAAGTCTTTCCAGATTAGTAGTCAGTACGGGATGCTTTTCGATTCTTTCCATTTACTTATGTTTGAGGTAAAGTTATATCAATTATTGTTATACAAAAATCGTAAAATAAAAAATGTCATTTCAAGGAAATAAGAATTGCAGTTCAAGATTCATAAAAAGTACTTTTTAAAAATGCTGATGAATATTAAATATTTTTCAGTTATGGAACAAAAACATTGAAAAAAGTGTATTAAAATCAAAGGATTTATGAAAAATTTCCGACTATTTGAATTGAATTTATATATTTAAAAGAATATTTTTAACAGTAAATTAAAAAAAGGAGTTAAATTGACAAAATTACGTTTAATGGTACTTGCTGTTTTAGTTTCTTTTACATTTAGTGGTGTGTTTGGTGCAACAAATACGAATGCAAATTCGAAATCAACGACTGAACAGACTTCTAATCAACAAAAGAAGAAAACTAACAAGAAAAAGAGTACCTCGCCGAAGAAGAAATCTTCAGGGAAGAAGAAAACAAATAAAAAGAAATCTTCCACAAAGAAGAACACTTCAAAAAAGAAAACAGGTAAGAAGAATACAAAGTCTAAAGGGAAAAAAAGTTCAAAGAAAAAAGGTTCAAAGAAAAGAAACAGAACTTCAAAAACCCGTGTGAATACAAATACCACACCAAGAACCTATGCACCTAAAGACAACAGTGGTAACAACACATATACTCCTCCAAAGAAGTATGATCCTGATAAAAAGGAATCAGATAATAAAGGCAGAGAGTACAATCGTGAAGAGAAGACAAGCGAGTCACCTATAAAGAAAGAGCCAAAGAAAGAAGAAGTGAAAGAAAACTAATAAAATTGTTTTGAGAATATGAATAAAAGCCCGTTGAATGACGGGCTTTTTTTATTGGCGGAAAATTAAATGAAAAGGTATATTAAAATAATTCGATTGATTATATATAGTAATAGATTGATTATTAAAGTTAGACAGTGGAATTACCAATAGAAGTAATGCTATTACTTTATATATTTAATGTAATTTTTTAATTGTATATATTAAGCTTTATGTTTTTATGAGAATTAGTATAAACTGGATAAAATCGCTGATACCCGGATTGAAAATTGAGTCATACGATGACCTTTTCAGAAGAATGATAGAAATAGGTCTTGATATTGAGTCGATAGAAAATGAAAGGGATATATATAATAACTTTGTAGTTGGAGAAGTTCTTGAAACACAGAAACATCCAAATGCTGATAAACTAACTTTATGCAAAGTTGATGTTGGTAATCAGGTACTTTCCATAGTATGTGGTGCGGCAAATGTAGATTCAGGACAAAAAGTATGTGTAGCTAAGATAGGAGCAATAATACCAAATGGTGGATTTGAAATAAAGAAGGGTAAGATAAGGGGTGAAATTATCTGAGGGAATGATTTGTGCAGAGGACGAACTAAATTTATCAGAAGACCATTCAGGTATTATGGTACTTAGCAATGATGCAAAAGCAGGAATGGAGTTTGCTGATTACATAGGTTCTAATGATTGTTTTGTAGAAATTGGTGTAACACCAAACAGAGGTGATTTATTTTCTCAAATAGGAATGGCAAGGGAAATTGCTTCTACATATTCTTTAAAAGCAAAACTTCCGGATATAGTGATAACTGAGTCAAATGAATATTCAAAAGATTATATAAATATAGAAATCTTAAATCAAGAATTTTGTAAGAGGTTTACAGGGCGGGTCGTTAAGAATGTAGTAATAAAAGAATCTCCGGATTGGTTAAAGAAGGCTATTAAATCTGTGGGATTAAGACCTATAAACAATATTGTTGATATAACCAATTATGTAATGATGGAAACCGGTCAGCCATTACATGCATTCGATTACGATAAAATATCCGGAAAACGTATTATAGTCAAAACTGCAAATGCAGGGGATAAGTTTGTAACTCTAGATTCAAAAGAAAGAATTCTAAATGAAAATTCTTTAATGGTATGTGACGGTGAAAAGGCTTCCGCCATTGCAGGAATAATGGGTGGAGAATTTTCGGAGATTTCAAACGAAACCAAAAATGTATTAATTGAAGTTGCTTATTTCGATCCGGTTGCAATCAGAAAAAATTCAAAGAAACTAGGACTACAGACTGATGCTTCGCAAAGGTTTGAAAGAGGTGTTGATATAGATAACATTTTGTATGTCTCAAATCGTGCAGCATCTTTAATGCAGGAAGTTGCAGAAGGTCAGGTTTTAAAGGGTGTGGTAGATGTATATCCGAATAAATTTGAATCATTACTTGTATATATAAGGAAAACCAGATGCGACAAAATACTCGGGATACAAGTATCAGAGCAAGAGATAATAAGAATGCTAGAAAGTATTGAAATAATATTTACAAAAAAAGTAGATGAGAGATTATACTTTAAAATTCCCGAATTCAGAAGGGAAGATTTACAAAGGGAAATTGATTTAATAGAAGAGATTGCAAGGTTATACGGGTATGCAAAGATTGAGAATGATTATAATTTCACGATTGATGTTTCGACAAATGCAGATTATAATGATAAATACCAGAAATTTTTAAGTAACGTAAAAGAATACTTTATCGGCAGAGGATACAATGAAATAATTACTTATTCTCAGCAGGATGACAAGAAAATTTCAGGATTTGGGATTGAACCTGTAATAATAGAAAATCCAAATTCAGTGTTAATGAATTCGATGCGAGTAAATTTATTTTACGGGATGGTAACAACAATCGCAAACAACATAAATTTACTCGGTAAGGAAATATCGTTGAAATTGTTCGAGACAGGAAAAGTTTTCAGTGATGCGAAGGACAAAGTTTGCAGAAGAAAGTCATATTTGCTTTGCTTTAAGCGGATTTTCAGACTTAAAGATCATTCGATACGAAGGATAGGCATTTTGATGTGTATCGATTTGAAAGGAGAACTTCAAATGTTTATGTCAAAAATGAATATTGAAAGTAACGAATTATTTTATTATAATGCAGAAGGCGGAAATAGTTGTTTTGACATTCTGCTAAAAAAAGATAAAGTAGGGCAGATATATATATTAAATAAACAAAACAATCCCGAAATTGAGATTGAGGAAAATATATATGTTGTTGAATTAAATGCAGAAAATCTCTATAAGAAAACTGTTAGCGAGAAGAGGTATGAGGAAATTTCAAAATATCCTTCAGCCAAAAGAGATTTAGCACTGTTAATAAATAAAGATGTCAATTATGAACAGGTTGCAACAGTTATAAACGAAACAGGTGGAAGTTATTTAAAGAAGATTGATTTGTTTGATTTATTCGAGGATAAGAAATTAGGAGATGGTATAAGGAGTATGGCATTTTCTCTGGAACTGAGTTCAAAGGAGAAGACTCTGACTGATGAAGATGTAAATAAAATAATTAATAAAATAATTAAGAATTTAGACAACAAACTCGGAGTTAAATTAAGGTCAAATTAAATTACAAGATGGATAACAAATCCGAATTAAACAGGGAAGAAATAATAAAACTGGAAGGGGTTTTAGCAGTCTCTTACGAAAGTATATCCAATAAAGTCAAAGTACTTATTGAGAAATACAATACTGTTAATGCAGAGAATCATCAGATAAAAGAGAACCTTAAAGATTTAAACAATAAGATAACAGATTTAAAATTACAATTAAACAAATTGAATTCAGACTCAGTAAACAAAGATAAGGAAATTTCTGAGTTAAAAAATATGTTATTGAGTACTGAAAATGACAATACAAGTATAAGAGATAAAGAGGTAGTAAAATCGAGATTGAAAGAATTAATCTCGAGAATTGATGTTCATTTAGAACAATATGAAGGTCAATCTCAAGAATTTGAAGATTGAAAAGGCTGGTAAATTAAAAAAATTCAAAATGAAAAATTCAGGAATCAAAGTAAAAATATTTAACAGTGATTATAACTTGTTAGGTGAAAACCCGCAAGAGGTAGAAAGATTTGCCAAGTATGTAGATATGATTATGCAGCGAATAAACTTTCAATCACCTAACACGTCCGCAGAATCAATTGCGGTAGTAACGGCGTTGAATATTTCGGAGTCATACTTTAAAGAAAAAGATATGAAGGCAGATATAGAACAGTCATATGTAGAAACCCTGAAGACAAATATAGAAAAATTAGAATCGTTATCAAAACTTATAGACGAAACTCTATAAACGTTCTTTTAAATAATAAATAATATTGATTTTAACCGCAAGCCAGCCGACAAAATCAAACATTATATAGAACCATCAAATTTCTAAAAGCGGGGAGGTAAGCTCTCACAGGTGCTAGGTCAGGCCTCAATCCTCAGGGATTTGTTCTCTGCTTGAGGGCGGATAAAGGACATCAGTGGAAGACCGTGACACTTTGGCGCCCCCCACTGTTTGCTAACAAGGTTTCTATATAACCTTTGACGGTGCCTTGCGGTTTTTTATTTTAATTAACATAATTCGTAAATTTATACATTACATAATATGCCGGAAATGGAATTATACATATTGCTTCCAGTATTAGTCGGTTTATGTCTCATTACATTTTTTCTTGGATGGTTTATTCAGGTAAAGATAAATAAGAATAAAGTAGACGGAGCAGAAAACGTTGCTAAAAAAATCGTTAAAGATGCAGAGACAAAATCTATTGAATTAACGACAGAAGCAGAAAAAAGAGCAAGGAACTTTAAAATTGAAGCAGAGAAATCTGCACAGAATTTAAAAAAGGAAAAATTATTAGAAGTAAAAGACGAATTTTATAAGCGTAAACAAAAGTACGATGAAGAAGTTAAAGCACGTGAAAAAGAAATAGGTGAAGTAGAGAAAAGAATCAGAAATGAAAAAGAAACCGCCGAGAAGATTAAGAATGATCTTATCGTAAAGGAAAAGAATGCTCAGCAAGTACATAATGAATATACTGCGAAATTAAAAGAGTTTACTGATAAGAAGAATGAAGTTGATAAACTAGGAGATGAAGTAAACGCTTTAATAGAGGAGCAAAAAAATAAATTGCACAGGATATCAGGATTGAGCGAAGAAGAAGCAAAAAACTTATTGTTTGATACCTTGCTAAATAAAGTTAAACTTGAATCCGCTCAGAAACTTCAGGATGTAAGAGAACAAACAAAGATTGAAGCAAACAAGATATCGAAAAACATTGTAATACAGGCAATACAGCGTTCTGCTGTTGACCATTCCGTAGAAACAACGGTAAGTGTTCTTCAGATTTCTTCAGATGAACTAAAAGGAAGAATAATCGGTAAAGAGGGAAGGAATATTCGTGCGTTTGAAGCGGCAACTGGTGTTGATATAATTGTTGATGATACACCGGAAGCAATAATCATATCGGGATTTGATCCTTTCCGCAGAGAGATTGCAAGAATAGCGATGGAAAGACTTATAACCGACGGCAGAATACATCCTGCAAGAATAGAAGAAGTTGTACAAAAAGTTGAAAAAGAACTTAATGAAGAAATAATCAGAGTTGGTGAGCAGGCAATACTTGAGATGGGAATGCAAGGAGTTAACAGGGACATAATAACATTAATCGGAAGAATGAAATATCGTTCAAGTTACGGACAGAATGTATTAAATCATTCGATTGAAGTGGGTCATATTGCAGGAATAATGGCAGCAGAATTAGGACTTGATGCACAGATGGCTAAAAGAGCAGGACTTTTGCATGATATTGGAAAAACGATTGACAGAAGCATAGAAGGTCCTCATTCAATACTGGGGTATGAAATTGCAAAACGTTGTAAAGAACATCCAATCGTATGTAATGCTATAGGCTCACATCACGATGAGATACCGATGGAGCATCCGATTGCAGTGCTTGTTCAGGCTGCAGACGCTATAAGCGGAGCAAGGCCGGGCGCAAGAAGAGAATCAGTGGAAGCATATTCAAAGCGACTTGAAAAACTTGAAGCGATTGCCACATCTTTTGAAGGAGTTATGAAGACATATGCAATACAAGCAGGAAGAGAAGTCAGAGTAATTGTAGAGCAGGATAAAATTAGCGATATTTTACAGGATCAGCTTGCAGAAGACATAGCACAAAAAATTCAGGAAGAAATGGAATATCCTGGACAAATAAAAATTAATGTAATTAGGGAGCGGAGAAGTATTGCTTATGCGAAATAAATTTGTTAATATATCAGAAATGAATATATAGAATTATGAAAAAGAAATTTAAGGACAAAATCTTAATAGGAATAACGGGCGGAATAGGTTCCGGCAAGTCTGAGGTATGCAGACTACTTTCAAAACGCGGGTATAAAGTATTATTTGCAGATTTAATAGCAAAGGACCTTTATAAGAAGGATAAAGTGCTTGCGGGGAAAGTAGTGAAAGCATTCGGAAAAGATATACTAAACTATAAAGGGGTTATTAGTTTAACAAAACTCAGAGAAATAATATTTTCGAACAAGAAGAATTTTAAGCTGATTAATGATATAGTACACCCGACTGTTATAAAACATCTGATAGATATGATTAAAAACATAAAGCAAAAAATTGTAATAATTGAATCTGCTTTAGTTTTTGACACTGATTTTCATAAGAATCTTGATTATGTTATAATGGTTTATTCGAATAAGAAAAACAGATTAGAGAGAATTGTAAGAAGGGATGGAGCAAAAAAGAAGGAGATTGAGAGAATTATGAGTTTTCAATTAGATGAGAAAGAAAAGATTGAGCGTTCGGATTTTGTTGTAGTAAACAACAAACCATTAGAGGATTTAGAAAAGGATATAGAATTTTTAAGTAAGATATTGAAATTATTAACATAAATTAGTAGTTTTATTAATTAAACAAAGATTTTCAAAGAATAAGAGGTTAACTTTTTAAATAATTTTAAAAATTTAATTTAAAGGAACTGCAAATGAAAATTGCAAGAATTACCAAAAAATTATTGTTAGTATTTGTCTTAATTCCATTTGTTGTGTATGCACAGAAGGACACAAGAGAAATGCAATCAGAACTATCTTATGAGTTACAAAAAGATGGTCCGCAAGTTGGTATTATGAACAATAATATTGACAGAAATAAAATTGAACAACTTACTTCGCAAATCAGAGATGCAAAGATAAAAGGTGATGTACAAGAAATTGAAAAATTAAATCTTGAAGTTGAGACGATTACCGGCAACGCATCAATGAAATCAGGGGCTAATAATAACGGTCCTCAGGTTATAGGCAGGGCTGTTAATGTTCCTGTTGAAGGAAATATTTTAGATTACAATTCTACTCTTTTATCTAATCAAGGGTTTTGGGCAGTAGCAACTTCAACAGACAGAACTACAGGTAGAATTTGGGTTATAGGTACCCAGAATAATACTGCTGAGTCCGATACTTTCAAAGTATTTACATCTGTAGATAACGGAATATCATGGACTATGGTTTACATTTTTGGATTCACGTCAACCGGAGTTCACTTTAAAACAGACGAGTTAGACGTAGAAGCAGTAAACAACGGAACTAACTCATATGCATTTGCTGTGGCGGGTTTAACTTACAGTGCTACTGATTATAGTTTCATTTTCAGAATAAATAGTACAGGTTCAGATTATTTTTTCTCATATCTATTAAATGCTTCAGCGGGAGTAAGGTATAATTATCCAAGAATAACGAGTGATAATTCGAATTATACTTCAGGTGCATATGTTTATTTTATCTTTACACAGGATTCTGTTACGAATGCAACACATCATTTGAAAACAAAGTTTGGATTATTAACCACTCCTTTTGCCACTACACCTCCTGTTACTTTTCGCAATAATTCAGCACCTTCGGGTTCATTCTGGTGGAATATAAGCAATGTTTATGATACGACAAAAATGTATAATGACATCGTATATTCTGATTCAGCGAGTACAGACATAATATTAACAGCAACAAATGTTTACAAATCAGGGTTAAATAATGTTTATCTAGCATATACAAAAGATTATGGTGCAACTACTCCATATTGGTTCCCGCAATTAGTAGAACCAAATGTAAATTATAAACCAAGATTAGCCTCAACCGGTTATGATAATGTTTCTGGATTACAGCATGTAATGCTAACTTATGTAAGACAATTCAGTGCAACGGATTGGGACCCTTACTATCAAAGAACTTCTAATAATGGTACAGCATGGACATCCGGTTATGTTGATTCATCAACTGATACCACATTTTATTCAGACGTCATTGCAATACCAAGAGTTCCAAACACTTTCAGATTTGGTTATGGTGTTAAAACTGGTTCGAATGGAAATGTTTATACCCGCTCATTTAATAATGGTGTATTTCTAACAAGATTTCAATTGAACCCGGGGCCGGTATCTGGACTTTATACACCAATACGTGCAGGATACAGATATACTGCTACGGATAGTTGTTTCAATGTAGTTGAGGGAGTTGGCGGCGGAGGTATTTTCGCTTATTCAGGTTGCTCGGGTTCGTTAGTTGGTACTGGAAACAATGAATCAACACCATTATCATTTAAGTTAGAGCAGAATTATCCAAATCCGTTTAATCCTGTAACTAAGATTGCTTATTCATTACCAAAATCAGGATTAGTTACTTTAAGGGTTTATGATATCCTTGGTAAAGAAGTAGCAACACTTGTTAATGAAGTAAAGAGCATTGGAAATTATTCAGTTGATTTCAATGCATCAAACTTTACGAGTGGAGTGTATTTCTATAAGATTGAAGCTAACGGTTTCAGCGACATTAAGAAAATGATGTTAATTAAATAAGTATCGAATTGGTTTAGAAAATAAAGTAAGTTTTATCTATGAATCCTGCAACACTGATAAGGTGTTGCAGGATTTTTTTTAACAGGGAACTTTATTGAATATTTTTGGTTATTATTCAAAGATATAGAATAAAAATACAAATGCTGTAGGAGGCAGATTTTTTATTCAACAAATGAAAAACAAAGAAGGAGAACACAATGAAAAAAGTACTAGTACTTTTAATGTTAGCACTCTTACCTTTAGGTGCTTTTGCACAAAAGGATACAAGAGAGACCCAGTCCCAAATCACTTATGACATTCCTGTAAACGGACTACATGGTGATATTCAACAAAACATTGACAGAGCAAAAGTTGATGAATTAGTTGCTCAAATCAGAGATGCAAAGAATATGGGAGATGTACAGAAATCTATTCGGTTGCAAGATGAACTCGATAAAATTTCAGGCAATGTTGCAGTAAAATCAACCATAAACAATAATGGTCCTCAAGTAATTAGTGAAGTTGTAAATGAACCCGTAGCGGAATCTGATTACAATTTAACTATATTAAATGGCTCTGATGCAAATTGGTCTGTCGCCACATCAACTGATAGAGTAACGGGCAGAATTTATGTAGTTTCTACAAAATACGTTACAGGAGCGGGTTCAGATTCAGCGAAAATATTCACGTCATCGAACAATGGAATATCCTGGGTTTTAGTTACAAGACTCGCTTTTGCTGCAGATGTACAATTCAGTAATGATGAAATTGATATAGAGGCAGTGAATAGTGGTACGATGTCTTACGTGTTTGGTGTCGTTGGGTTAATTTATAACGGTTTAAATTACTCTCTTACCTTTAGATATAATTCATTAGGCGGAGAATTTTATTATTCGTATCTTTATACGACTGCAGCAGGGAATAATTTTATAAATGCAAGAATAACAAGTGATAATTCGAAATATACCGGAGCGGCTTACGTATACTTTATATTAACACAGGATTCATCTTTAGCCGGCGGACTGCACAGATTAAGGACTAAATATTCAGTTATTTTGGATCCATTCGCCGTTACTCCAACAATGACATATAGAAATTTATCCTCTAATGCATATTTTTGGATAGCAACGAGTGTTGCGGATTCAACAAAAATGTATAATGATATTGCTTATTCGGATTCGGCTAATGCAGACCATATAATAACGGTTACAAATTATTATAAATATACTGTAACTAATCTTTATATGACTTATTCAAGAGATTACGGAGCAACAACACCAACATATGTTCCTGCTATTGTAGATGCAAATCTTAACTATAAACCAAGACTTTCGTGTACTGGACTAACTGTCGGAGGTTCACAGTATTTAGCTTTAACGTATGTGAGAAGATTCAATGCAACAGATTGGGACCCATATTATCAAAGAACTACAAATAATGGTACAACATGGACAGGTGGTTATGTTGATGCATCAACAGATACTACCGTATATTCAGATGTAATTGCGGTTGCAAGAATTCCTAACACTTTCCGTTTTGCATATTCAACGATGTCAAATAATTCTGACGGTAAAGCGTTTGTAAGAGCATTTAATGGGGTTTTAATAGGAACAAGATTGCAGTTAAATCCTGCTCCAAGTTCAGTTAATTATACTCCGGTACGTGCAGGATACAGATTAGCAGCAACAGACAGCTGTTTTACTGTTGTTCAAGGTTATCCTTCATCTGTTGGTATCTACGGTTATTCCGGTTGCACTGGGGCTTTAACAGGGATTGGTAACACTGAAAGTCCATTATCATTCAAATTATCACAGAACTATCCAAATCCGTTTAATCCTGTAACTAAGATTGCTTATGCATTACCAAAATCAGGATTAGTCACATTAAGAGTTTATGATATTCTTGGTAAAGAAGTCGCAACTCTGGTTAATGAAGTTAAGAACGCAGGAAATTACTCAGTTGATTTCAGCGCATCAAACTTTACGAGTGGAGTGTATTTCTACAAGATTGAAACCAACGGTTTCAGCGACATTAAGAAAATGATGTTAATTAAATAACATTAGTTTTAGTTTAGAAACAAAAAGGTATCTCTAATAAATCCCGCATTGCTGAAAAGCATTGCGGGATTTTTTGTTTCAGTACATAGGGCAAAAGATAAAAGTAAATATTAAAAGGCGTTTCATTTGATTAGTCTTTAGAAGATAAAAGCCATAAAGATATATTTAGGACTTTTTATTCAGACAATATGTCTAATTGTTAATTTATTTAACTGCATTTTCTTTTAAATTGATTATTCCTTGCAATATGATTAATTTTAGAAAATTTATTTATTAAATTATATAAATAAGAAAGGGGGCTTGTCTTCCACGGAAATGAAACTGCAAAGTATGGCGGTAACGGTAATATTTTAAACGGTAAAGTTCTTGTATTAAATCAGAACTACGAACCTATAACAATTTGTAATGTGAAGCGTGCTATTGTATTAACATTTTTAGGAAAGGCAGAGGTAGTAAATGCAGAAGTTGAACGTAAGATAAGGTCGGTTTACAGAAGCTTTGCTTGTCCCAGTATAGTTCGTCTATCTCTATTTGTTAGAGTCCCTTATAAGAAAATAATTCTATCACGTAAAAACATTTTAAGACGTGATAATCATAAATGTCAATATTGTGGTTCGGTTGTAAATTTAACCGTGGATCACGTTATTCCAAAATCCCGGGGCGGGGAAGAAACGTGGGAAAATTTAGTTACTGCCTGTGTTAAATGTAACAATAAAAAAGGTAACAGGACTCCTGAAGAATCAAAATTACATTTAAAGACTATTCCTAAAAAGCCTTCACATATAACATTTATAAAAAATTTTGTTGGCAGGATTGATGAGGGTTGGAAACCCTATTTGTATATGTAATAAAAAGTTGAAAATTTCCCAAATTATATAATATCATTTTAAAAATTATGGATATACAAAACAAGAAAGTATTAATTCTCGGCGGATGGGGTCTTGTTGGGTCTGCAATTGCGAGAAGAATAATGGAAGGTAAACCAAAGCAAGTAGTTCTTACTTCACTGATGAAAAGCGAAGCCGAACAGGCATGTAAAGAACTTAATAAGGAGTTTAGGAAGAGGAACTTATTTGTTCCGGCATGGGGCAATATATTTGTCCGTGATGAATATAAGGATATGGCAAGAGAACTTTATATGGACGACGATAAAAAGCGTGCAGTTGTTATAAACGATATAGTTAATGAACTGGACGATAAAATCTTAAAGGCATCAAGTCTATATAAAATGCTTGATAAGTTTAAACCTGATATCATAATTGATTGTATAAATACAGCGACTGCAATAGCATATCAAAATATTTATAAGTCTTATTATGATGTTTTAAAGATTACCAGCGATAAGAAAAAAGATTTTGATGCGTTAAGAATTGCTTCTGAAAAAATGATTTGTTCTTCTTATGTACCGCAATTAATCCGTCACGTGCAGATACTTTACAATTCAATGCTAAAATATAAAACAAAGTTTTATTTTAAAGTTGGAACAAGCGGTACAGGTGGAATGGGTTTGAACATTCCATTTACACACAGTGAAGAAAAACCGTCGAGAGTATTGTTGAGTAAATCTTCAGTAGCAGGAGCACAGACACTTTTACTTTTTCTTATGGCACGAACACCTAAAGGTCCAAGGATAAAAGAGATTAAACCTACTGCTTCAATTGCATGGAAAAAGATTACTTACGGAGAAATTAAAAAGAAGAATAAACCTATTCCAATTTATGAAGTTGATTTTAATAAACCCGAAGTATTGGGGGCTGAATTAACTCCTGTGGATGAGAGAGATTATAAGAGGAAAGGTTCATTAAAAACAGTTTATATAGACACAGGTGAGAATGGAATATTCTCAAGAGGAGAATTTGAAGCAATAACAACAAACGGTCAGATGGAATTTGTAACTCCTGAAGAGATTGCAGAAAATATTTATCGTGAATTAATCGGAGGCAATACAGGTAACGATGTTATAAGTGCGCTTGATTCATCTGCAATGGAGCCATCATACAGAGCAGGTTTCCTGCAGCATAGTGCAGTTGAAAAAATCAAGCAACTCGAGAAAAAGCATAATACACATTCTGTTGCTTTTGAAATGCTCGGACCTCCAAGACTTTCGAAATTACTATACGAAGCACATTTAATAAAACTAATTTACGGAAATTTCAATAATTTCATTAAAGATTCATCAAAGAGCGCTGCTTATAAAATCTTTAATCTGATTAAGAAAAATTCAAATTTACGGAATGAGATAGTCTCAATTGGTGTTCCTATTCTGTTGCCTGACGGTAAGAAAATTTTTCGGGGACCTGATGTGAAGATACCTGCTATGTCCAAAGGTGATGTACTAAAACTTACAAAACATAATGTAGAAAAATGGACACACGATTGCTGGCTTGATTTAAGGGAAAAAAACTGGAAGGAATGGAGACAAAGATTTATAAATATAATTAAAGATACAAATAATAATTTTGACGGTACGTTTAGTTCAAGGGTTACTTTTCATCATAATTACTGGCATAACTTCGATGATGTAAATATCGGTAAAATTGTTGGCTGGATATTTATCAACGAAGAAAAAGGTCTGAGAATGAAAGGTTAAATTTATATAGTGGGGCTTTTTGGTATCATTAAGAAATAATTTTAAAAATATTTTAAAACAAGTAAAAACTATAAGTAATTGGCAAACATACTAAGTATACTGATTTTTTTACCGATATTATTGGCTATTCCAATACTGATTATTAAAAAAGACAATGCAAAATTAATTAAAGGTTATGCACTAACTGTGTCTCTACTGACTTTTGCAGTATCATTGATTTTGTATTTCGCATTTAATACTGATAGTGGCGAGTTTCAGTTTGTACAGAAAGCCTCATGGGTTAAATTGATTAATTCATATTATTATGTTGGGGTTGATGGAATATCATTACTTTTGTTAATGCTGACTACTTTAATAATTCCGATATCTATAATTGCCTCTTTTAGTACAATTAAAATAAGAATTAAAGAATATTATTTCTTGATTTTACTACTTGAGGGTTCATTGATTGGTGTTTTCCTATCACTTGATTTAATTTTATTCTATGTATTCTGGGAGTTTATACTCATACCAATGTATTTCTTAATAGGTATATGGGGTGGTGAAGAAAGGATTTATGCAACTGTTAAGTTCTTTTTATATACAATGTTCGGTAGCGTTTTATTACTGATAGGAATAATATGGACTGGATTTTTAATCCAGCCTATTCTTGGAAGTTTCACTTTAGATATTCAGCAGATTGCGATGAACTCACAATACATACCTGTTGATAAACAGATTATTCTTTTTATTTTCTTTACTCTTGGATTCCTGATAAAAGTGCCGTTATTTCCATTTCATACATGGCTGCCCGATGCACACGTACAAGCCCCGACAGCAGGTAGCGTAATTCTTGCGGCTTTATTACTAAAGATGGGTACTTATGGATTGATAAGGTTTTCATTAAATCTTTTTCCTGCGGCGTTTATTAAACTTACTCCAATAATTGCTGTTCTGGCTGTTGTCGGAATTGTTTACGGTGCATTACTTTCGATAGTACAGAAAGATATGAAGAAATTAGTGGCATATTCATCCGTTAGTCATATGGGTTTCATAGTTCTTGGTATTTTTGCGTTAACAGGTGAGGCTATGCAGGGAAGTGTAATTCAAATGATTAATCACGGTCTTTCTACCGGCGCATTATTCCTTTTTGTAGGTATGATTTATGAGAGAAGGCATACTAAATTAATTTCGGAATTTGGAGGGCTTAGAAAAGTTATGCCAGTATTTGCAGCATTATTATTGATAGTCAGTTTATCTTCCATTGGATTACCGGGCCTAAATGGATTTATTGGAGAATTTCTTATTTTACTGGGTTCTTTTTATTCGTTTAACCTTGGGACATACTGGTATGCTGTAATTTCGTCGACGGCAGTAATATTTTCGGCTGTTTATCTATTATGGCTTTATCAAAGAGTAATGCTAGGACCGATAGAAAAAGAGGAAAATAAGAATTTAAAAGATATTTCAAAGACAGAACTCATAACAATAATCCCATTATTAATTTTCATTATCTGGATTGGTGTTTATCCAAATACTTTTTTGAAGGTTTCAGAGAAATCAGTTAAAAAAATATTGATGAATTACGATAACACAAAAATACAAATGATGAAGATCCTTGAAGTTAAGCCTAAGCAGCCCGAAACTAATTGATTCAGGATTTTCTGATTATATTACCGTTTGTTATATTATTACTCTCTATAGCAATATTTCCCATAGTTAAACCTATATTCTGGGAGAGAAACTATATAAAGATATCTTTAATATTGTCATCTATCGTCGTTTTTTATTATTTATTTTATGCGGGAAACGGAAATAAGATTGTACATTCTCTTGAAGAATATTTTAGTTTTATTACTTTGTTGTTCAGTTTATATTTGGTTTCAGGAGGAATATTTATTAAAATAAGAGGAAAATCAACACCTATTAAGAATGTTTTACTTTTGTTTACAGGAGGAGTGATAGCAAATTTTTTCGGGACTACTGGTGCTTCCATGCTTTTAATAAGACCTTATCTTGAGACGAATAAATACAGACTAAAGTCACATCAGATAGTGTTCTTTATTTTTATAGTTGGTAACATTGGAGGATCTTTAATGCCAGTCGGTGACCCTCCTTTGTTAATCGGTTACTTAAAAGGAATCACTTTTTTCTGGTATCTGACAAATCTTCTGCACATTTGGGCTTTTGCAATTGTATTGTTACTTATAATGTTTTATATAATTGACAAATATTTTTATGAGAAGGTAAAACAATCTGTACAGGATGAAGTTGAACAAACCGGGGAAAGAATACGTATTGAAGGTAAATGGAATCTGATTCCACTATTTATAATAATTTTATCAGTAATGATATCTGAACCAAAATTTTTGAGAGAAATAGTTATGCTTTTGGCAGCGGTGATTTCGTTTAAATTAACCCCTTCAAAAATACACAATAAAAATAATTTTTCATTTGGACCTATTAAGGAGGTTGCAGTACTATTTCTTGGAATATTTCTTACAATGATACCAGCTCTAGTTTTTGTATCAGAGAATTCATTGAGATTTGGACTTGATAAACTTGGGAATGTTTTTTGGTTTACAGGTATTTTAACGAGTTTTCTTGATAATGCCCCTACTTTTTTGAATTTTTTAACGGGAGCAATGAGTGTGCAGAATTTATCTGTAGATAATCCTGTTATGGTAATGGAGTTTGCTGAGAAGCACTCATTATATCTAAGGGCTATATCAATTGCTGCAGTATTTTTCGGCGCAATAACTTATGTAGGTAATGCTCCAAACTTTATGATAAAATCAATTGCAGAACATGAGGGTCTGAAAATGGCAGGTTTTTTTGAATATATGTATAAGTATTCTTTAGTTATATTATTACCTGTATTCGTTTTAATCTGGTTCTTATTTTTTTAAAAAAAGGGATAAGCAATTAATCAATATATTTTCATTGATTTAGGAACTTATTACCATTATTTATGTATATAATTTAAAGACTAATATAATCTATGTTTAATAAAAAAATTATTATTCCTGTTATAATAATTGTGACAGTAATAAGTGTGTTTGTCGGAATGAGGATACAAAATGCAATTTCCGATGATAAGGTTTCAGATCAGGTAAGAAAATTCAGTGAAGTCTTAAATCTGACATCAAGATATTATGTTGATAATGTAGATACACAGAAACTGACTGAAAGTGCTATTCGCGGAATGCTTGATGAACTTGACCCTCATTCGATTTATATATCATCAGATCAGTTGAAAAGAGTTAACGAAGAATTTCAGGGTAGTTTTGAAGGTATTGGAGTTGAATTTGATGTGATAAATGATACTCTGACTGTAGTATCTCCGATAAGCGGCGGTCCTTCGGAAAAACTTGGCATTCTTGCTGGCGATAAAATTGTAAAGATTGATGATATATCCTCTGTAAAAATTATTCGTGAAGATGTGCCTAAGAAATTACGCGGACAAAAAGGAACGAAAGTTAAACTAAGTATAGTTAGAACCGGGATGAATGAGATGCTTGAGTTTACAGTTACACGTGATAAAATTCCATTATACAGTGTTGACGCATCATTTATGATAGATAATACAGTTGGATACGTTAAGGTTTCAAGATTTGCAGCAACTACGTATGATGAATTTATGAGTGCTATGAATAAACTAAGAGGAGAAGGTATGAAAAAAGTAATTCTTGATCTAAGAAGTAATCCAGGCGGATATCTTGACCAGGCATTTAGAATGGCAAGTGAATTTTTACCTGCCGGTAAAAAGATTGTATATACAAAAAGCAGAATAAAAGATTTTGAAGAAACTTTTAATTCCAGCGGCGGGAAGTTTACCGATGTACCTTTGGTTGTTTTAGTTAATGAAGGTTCTGCATCAGCGAGTGAAATAGTGTCAGGAGCTGTTCAGGACTGGGACAGAGGACTAATAGTTGGCGAAACAACATTTGGTAAGGGACTTGTTCAAAGGCAGTTTGATATTTCTGACGGATCAGCTTTAAGAGTGACAACTGCAAGATACTATACTCCAACGGGCAGAACTATTCAAAAGCCTTACGAAGGTGGAAAGTATAAAGAGCCAATGAAACTTGATACACTGGAGGGTGATAACTTTAGTCACGATAAGGATACAAAAGATACTACAAGACCAGTTTTCAAAACATTTGGAGGTAGGACAGTTTTCGGAGGCGGTGGTATATCTCCGGATTTCTTTGTAAGATTAGATACTTTGACAAAATATTCGGTACAATTGAGAAGGCTGAATCTTATTTATGAATATACTGAGAAGTATATGGCTAATAATAGAAAAGGAATAGAGAATAAATATAAAAATTACAAAGAATTTATTAATGGATTTACGGTCAATGATGACTTATTAGATGGATTAGTCAACCTTGGTAAATCTAGGAATGTGGCTTTTGATCAGACAGGTTTTGATATAGATAAGAAATTTTTGATTACTTCTATAAAAGCTCAAATTGCACGTGATATATGGGGTAATGAAGGATTTTATGCAGTTTTTATGCTTTCAGATGAGCAAGTGTTGAAAGGATTAAGTTTAATTGATGAAGCATCAAAATTAGTGAATTTTTAAATTGAAGACCATAATAGTTATCTTGTTAAGTTTTATGTTAGCAGGGAATGTGCTTTCTCAGCAGGAGAAAATATTAGAAATTGGTGAGGAGTTAAACTATTCTGTCTATTATGGTTTTATCAAATTAGGTGAAGTAAAGTTTAAAATCACTGGCAAGAATAAAGATGGAAAAAAAGAACTCTTTACAGCAATTGCTTCGATTAAAAGTTTTGATGCAATACCATTAGTAAATATAAACTACATATTTGAATCACAGATGGATTATTTGAAAGGTGAAGTTCATTCGTATAAGTTTACAGCTACGGAATTCAAAGAAAAATCTATTACGAATATATACTATACTTTTGATTATGAAGATAAGATGATAAGAACATCAAAGGAGGTTGATGGACTTGAAGGAATTAAGAATGACTTCAAAATTGAGAATGACAAAAAGTTTCAGGATGGTCTTTCATTGTTTTACAATGCCAGGTTGCAGTCACTAACCGAGAAAACGAAAGAAAACAGTGGTAGGTTTAATGTACCTGTTTACATTAACGAAAAGGAATCTTCAGTAAGATATTCATTTAGCAGTAAACCCGAAGAAATTGAAATTGATATGCTGAATTATGAGGCAAAATGCGTAAGGGTTGCAGGGGTTGCAGATTTTGTAGGCGTTTTCGGTTTAACCGGTGAATTTGCAGGCTGGTTTTCGGATGATGAATTCAGAGTCCCGCTTAAAGCAAAATTTAATGTTACTATAGGAAGTATAACAATGGAATTATCGAGTTTTAAAAAAAGAGGATGGAAAGCTCCAGCTTTTCAATAGTCAATTTGCAATGATTAATTAGAATAAAATTGTTAAATTTGTGGAATAAATTAAAAGGAAAATCAAATAATAATAATGAAGATAAAATGTGTTTTATTGTCAGTAATTCTGATCTTTATATTTAATACAGCTTTCAGTCAGGATGCACAGGAAATTATTAAAAAAGTGCAAAGTAATTATAAAAGTATAAAAGATGCTAAAGCCAGTTTCTCACACAGCGGCAAAAGGACATCAGAGTCAGGGACTATATATATACAAAAGGAAAGTAAATACAGAATCGAAACTAAAGGACAGATCCTTGTTACAGACGGTGTGACATCATGGTCATATTCAGCAAAGAAGAAACAGGTTATAATCGATAATTATAAAGATGACGGAAATACGTTCTCACCGAATAAATTTCTATTTAACTATCCGGAAAATTTTTATTCTGATTTAGATGGTTCAGAAACCATATCAGGGATGGAATGTTTTGTGTTAAAACTATCACCTCGAAGCAAAGGCAATGTGAAATCTGCAAAAATATGGGTGGACAAAGAAGAATTTCTAATCAGAAAAATTTCCATTGCATCCAAAGAGGGTACCGATACTTATTCTTTAAAAAAAATCACTCTTGATGGAGGTGTAAGTTCTTCGAAGTTCACGTTTGATCCACCATCTGATGTCGAAGTTATTGACTTAAGATAACATTTCGCTTATTCCAATTATTGAAAAATTCTAAAAAAATACTGAAGTTTACAGTCTTAACACTTCTTCTTATGTTTTTTATGTATCTTGCTTTTAAAGATATAGATTTAAAACTTCTTTTGGAAGAATTAGGAAAGACAAATTATGTTTATGCAATAATAGGAATGCTGGTAGGAACATTTTTAGGAAGTTACATAAGGGCAATCAGATGGAGGTACTTATTAAACCCATTGAAAGAAAACATAAAGATGTCTAGTTTGTTTCCTCCAATTATGATAGGTTATATGATGAATGCAATGATACCTAGAGGCGGAGAAGTCGCACGACCTGTTATAACTGCACAAAAGGAAGGTATATCAAGAGCATCATCATTTGGAACTATAGTGGTTGAAAGAATCTTAGATATGTTGACAATGTTTATTGTTTTCGGTTTTTGTCTCTTCTTTTTCAGAGAAAAAATATCGGAAGCATTTTATCCTTATAATATTGAAATGATTTCATTATGGTCTTCACTTGCAATACTCTTATTTGTGTTTTTTATTGTGATAATGTTACTGAATTTGGAGAAGACAGAAAAGATTGTTGAAAAAATAATAAAAAAAATATTACCGGATAAATATCAATCAAAAATCCACAAAATATTTATATCATTAATTAGCGGTTTCCTTTTTGTTAAATATCCGAAATATTATTTACAGATATTTCTTACATCGGCATTTATATGGATATTCTATGCAATATCAACATATCTTGCTTTTTTTGCATTTGATATTAAACTTGGATTTTTAGATGCAAATTTAATTCTTGTTTTAATGTCATTTGCAATGACGTTACCATTACCAGGAAACAGTGCAGGGTCTTATTATTTATTTGTAAAGACAGCATTAGTTAGTATATACGGTATTAATCCTGAAACAGCTATAGGTTATGCTATTGTCAGCCATTTACTTGGGTTTATAGGTATTATGGTTTCGGGATTCTATTATTCTATTAAGGAAAACTATAAATTCAGTACTGGCTTAGGTGAAGAACCAAAAATATTAAAATAAGATTACCATATCTTTCAATACCCACAAAAATAATTAACTCTTATACTTAATAATAAATAGTTATTTTAATTTCTGAATTTTTATTTCAAAATGTATAATAATTATACAAATGACTGTATAAAAATAATACAATATAAATATATGTTTAAATAAGACTTACATCATTGTTTAGAATATGCGTATAATTATTAAACACTTGTCTAAATTGTGAACAAAAAATAGCTCATTTCTAGCTCAAAAACGCATAAAATAAGTCCAAAATATTGGCATATTAATTGAATGATAATAGGTAAACTTTAAAAACAGGAGATTAATATGGTAGTAGTATTTGTTCTAATAACGTTTGGCATCTTAATATTAATAGATGTCTTAATATTTAACAGAAGTCCCAAAAAATCATCAAACTATGGTACAATTCAAGTCTTTAACTCAAAAGACACAATATTGCCAAAAGACTATTATTATTCTAAAGGACATACCTGGGTAAATGTCGGGAGTGATAATAAAGTTAATATAGGATTGGATGGATTCATTTTAAATTCACTCGGAAGTGTAAATTTGATTAATTTTCCCCAGATCGGTAAAAGAATCAATAAAGGTGATGTTTTATTTGAGAGTTCTTTTAAAAATGTAAATCTTAGGTTTCGTTCTCCAATTAATGGAGTAGTAACAGCAGTCAATTCATTTGACGGGGAACTAAGTGATCCCGAAAAATGGTGTGTAAGCTTAACAGCGAATTCAATGAAAGATGATTTATCTGATTTAATATCAGCTAATTCAGCATCGAAATGGATTAAAAGTGAGTTTAGAAGGCTAAAAGACTTACTAATTTATTCAACAGAACCGTCAGGATTAGCAACAGCAACAATGTATGATGGCGGAAATATAGCGGAGGGTGCAATTCAACATTTCGACGAAAACGTAATCAAAGATTTTGAAGAACTTTTCTTGAAAGTATAACATCATAAAATATATTATATTAAGAGGTACTATATTATTTAGTACCTCTTTTTATTAGGATAAATTTATAAATTGAATTAATAGTATATCTTGGGTAATTTGATACAATTATATTAAAATATGAAACCCCGCATTTTTAATAAGCTTAGTTTTAAACTTTTTTTATCTACATTTTTATTATTAGTAGCATTTCTTACTACTCATACCTATTTTACTGTTTATAATCTAAACAGAGATGTAACAAAACTATACATGCAGACTGCTTATAATATTAGTGATTTAATTAAAAACTCAACCCGATACAGTATGTTACATAATAAGCGGGATGATATTTATCAAATCATTAAAGCTATAGGAAATGAAAAAGGTGTTAAAAGGATTCGAATATATAATAAATTAGGGGTTATAACTTTTTCGACTGATTCAACAGAACTTTTCCAAACGGTAGATATGACAGCAGAAGCATGTGTTGTATGTCATGATAAATCATCAAAAAAGTATGTATCTTCACCAAGAGATAGTATAAGAATCTTCGAATCAGAAAATAATGAAAGAATACTGGGATTAGTTAATCCAATCAGAAACAATGTTGACTGTTATACATCAGATTGTCATGCGCATACATCACAAGTTGCGATATTAGGGGTTCTGGACGTAATGATGTCGATGAAAGAGGCAGATGCGACAGTTCATGAGAATAAGAAGAATACAATTCTTTCATCTGTTTTTATAACAATAGTAATATCCGGTTTTGTTGGTATTTTTATACTCTTTCTAGTAAATAAACCTTTAAGTTCTTTACAGGATGGTATGAACGAACTAGCAAAAGGTAATTGGAATTATCGTATTCTGATTCGTTCAAAAAGTGAATTAGGGGAAATAGCAAGAGAATTTAATGTTATGTCACGAGAACTGGCTGAGGCATACCATGAAATAAAAGACTGGTCAGATAACCTTAATATTAAAGTTGAGGATAAGACAAAAGAGCTTAAAACAATTTATGAGCAGGTGGTACAAATGGAAAAGTTGGCTTCACTTGGAAAGCTTTCTGCTACAGTAGCACACGAATTAAATAATCCATTAGAAGGGATATTAACATACAGTAAATTAATCCTTAAAAAGTTAGGTAAGTTTGAAAGTGATGAGAACATAAACAAAATGACAAAGTACTTGCAATTAATTGTTGATGAAACTTCGAGGTGCGGTAATATCGTTAAAGATTTGCTGCTATTCTCTCATAGAAGTGTAGATGAATTTATTCGGGCAGATTTAGTTGAGATAATGGAAAGGAGTCTAATTCTTGTGGAACATCATCTTGAGATGCATGGAATCCAATTAAAAAAAGAGTTTGATTTCGCTTCCTTGTTATTAACATGCAGTCCACAGAAATTGCAGCAAGCATTTCTATCGCTATTCATAAATTCAATAGAATCGATGACAGGAAAAGGCGGAAACCTGAAAGTATCCCTTTCCCACGACGGAATAAACGCGATAATAAGAATATCAGACACAGGTACAGGAATCGGCGAAAGAGATTTAGCACTAATATTCGAACCATTTTTTACTACAAAAGATAAGATAAGCGGAACAGGTCTAGGTTTGTCTGTAGTTTATGGAATAATTAAATCACATAATGGCGACATTAATGTAGAAGACACTTCTAATTTGGGAACTACATTTAAAATAAAATTACCTTTAAATTTGAATAATAAAGACTCAGAAAATGGAAAATAGACTAATAATTGTTGATGATGAAAGAATCGTGAGAGAATCTTTACGTCATTGGTTTGAAGAAGAAGGATATATAGTAGAAACTGCCGAAAACGGTAATGATGCGTTACAAAAGTTTTCAAATAATAATTATGATCTTGCATTACTCGATATGAAAATGCCGGGAATGACAGGTCTTGAACTATTAAAAAAAATTAAAGAAATTGACAATAATTGTGTTGTGGTATTGATAACAGCATTCGCGTCAGTACCAACTGCTATACAAGCCTTAAAAGATGGAGCGTATGACTATGTAACAAAACCTATTGATCCTGATGAACTTAACAACATAGTGAGAAATGCTCTTGAAAGTTCTAAACTGAAAAAAGAGAATAGTACTCTTAAAGAGAGATTGGAAGGTTTAAGTATACCTGAAAACCTTGTTGGAGAAAGCCCTCAGATGAAAAAAATCATTGATTTAATTAAAACAGTATCAGAATCAGATTCAACAATATTGATAAGAGGAGAAAGTGGTACAGGAAAAGAAGTTGTTGCCAAAGCTATACATCAGAACAGCAGTAGAAAATATTTTCCAATTATAACAATTAATTGTGGAGCGCTTTCGGAATCTCTGCTTGAAAGTGAACTTTTCGGACATGAAAAAGGTGCATTTACAGGTGCCCATTTTCGGCGAAAAGGTAAGTTTGAAATTGCAAATGGCGGAACTATTTTCCTTGATGAAATTGGAAGTATCTCACAGAAAATACAGGTTGAATTGCTGAGGGTAATTGAAACAAAGAAATTTAACAGGGTAGGTGGGAATGAACTGGTTGAAAGTGACTTCAGACTAATTACTGCAACTAACGAACCGCTCGAAAGGTTAATTGAAGAAGGTAAATTCCGTAAAGACTTGTACTATCGTTTAAATGTTATTACAATTTCATTACCTGCTTTGAGAGAAAGAAAACATGATATACCAATTCTTGCAAATTTCTTTTTAAAGAAATATACAGAATTAATGAATAAGGAAATCCATAGTTTCTCTCAAAAAGCAATGGATTTTCTTCTCGCTTACGATTTTCCAGGTAATGTAAGAGAACTGGAAAATACAATTGAGAGGGCAATTGTAATTGGGAAAGGAAATATAATTGAAATTGATGATTTAAGTTTAGAGGATAGCGGAGATAATTTTAGTTATGAAGATGATGCGGTAGGTAGTCTTGAGGATGTAGAGAGAAAATATATACTGAAAGTATTGGGTGAAAATAAATGGAATATATCAAAATGTGCTGAAATACTAGGTGTTGAGAGAGTTACTCTTTACAACAAGATAAATAAATATGGACTACGTAAGGTTCAATGATGGATTTAACGATTCTACCTCTTAAATTTACAAACAGTCAATTATTAAAAGATTTAATAATAAGGTTGAAATTTATTTTTAATGAGGTTAGGGTTGTATATACTTTAATAGATATTGAAGAATCATACAATGTTCAGAGGCGTCAGTTTTATTCAACAAAAATCCTAAATTCCGTTAAGAAGTCTAATCCTGTTTCTGAAGGTTATGTTTTAATTCTTACTGAAATGGACTTATTCGTTCCGGTATTGACTCATATCTTTGGCGAAGCAGAACTTAATGGTAATTACTCTATTGTAAGTACTTGCAGGCTTTATGAAGAGTTTTATACTTCAGAAAGAAATCCGGAACTTGTAATAGAAAGAACATACAAGGAAATAGTACATGAACTTGGTCATAATTTTGGTTTACTTCATTGTAGTGACTGGCAGTGCGTTATGCACTCATCGAGCGGGATTGAAGAAGCCGATTTAAAGAATAGTCTATTTTGTCATAATTGTAAATTGATTCTAGAATCCAAAGAGATTAAAATTTAACAAGATAATTATTATTATTTGTTTTGTAATTTCAGGATATGGGAAGAATGTACTTCTTTGGCTTCGGTTACATCAATTATTTCCATTAAATTATCATTACGTATTCCACCTCCGGGAATGATAATAATATCTTTACTGTATCTTTTAATAAGTTCTTTTATTTTAAATCTTCCTTGGTATGCATTATTTTCACTTCCGGAAGTTAAGATTCGTTTGAAGCCGCACTTAATTATGCTTTCTGCTGATTTATTAAGGTCATTACAAAAATCAAATGCTCTGTGAAATGTCACCGGTAAAGGGTATGCCGCACTAATTATTTCGTTACAGATGTGTTTATCAATTTCGTTTCCTTTTGTTAATGCACCGAAAACAATACCTTGTATATTTAATGATTTGAAATATTCCAAACTTAAAAGCATTTCCTCAACCTCGGTTTTTTTATAAATGAAATTACCCGGTCTGCATCTTAACATCAGGAATAAATCGATTTTATTAATCAATAAAACAGAATGTATTAAATCATTATCGGGAGTAATTCCACCAATTGAATAATTTTTACAAAGTTCTATTCTATTTACATTTTTTATATTTGCTTTCAAAAATGTTTCAAAATCAAATGCCGCAAATTCAAAAATCATGATATAATGTATTATAAAAAATTAATAGCCCGTAAATATTGGGCTATTAATTAAATTATTGATATTAAAATTCTGATTACATGTCAAAACCAAAAAGCATCCCAAAGTAATAAATCATTTCTTTACCATAAGTAACATCTTTCCCGGAGAATCTATTCGTGAAACTATCAGTACCATATGCTATACTAAAGAAGATACTAGTAGGAAATACATACGAAGAAAATGCCTGTAGTCTCAATTCTGCCCCGACATCTTTTTTGAATTGATTGAATTGTGGGGTAGTACCATTCCAGGCATCACCAATATCTGCAAACAAGGAAAAATAAAGTTTATCCAGGTATAGTGGAGAGATTCTTGTATCAATTTTAGAAATTAAAGGAAATCTATATGTTAAATTTGCATGTGCTAATCTGCCGCCGCCCATAGAGAAATAAGGATATCCTCTCATACCAATTAGTCCTCCGACATAAAAATCATAAAAACTATCAACGGGTTTTCCAAGAATACTTGCCGCCCTTAGTTTCAAATTTATTGAGTGGTTTTTAAACAAATAAAGTCCTTCCGACCAAATTCCTTCAATTTTATGTAAATTATTGTCAGTAAATACAGTTGATAAGTTACCTTGCTCATCAACCTGATATTCAGGATTAATTCTACTTGCTTCATATTCGTACCTCAGATGAAGTTTTCTACCTACGGGATTAATATCCGAATTTTTATTGTGATAATTTCTTTCATAATTATAATCCATAGTAATTCTTTGTGCTTTAAAATAATCCTGTGAAGATGCACTTGTTTGTAAACCACTGCTCGGTATATAAAATCCATCAATACTTGAAGCATATTTAGAGATTGCGTAAGTTAATCTAAAATCGTGATTATAATTAATTAATTTAAAATCCATTGCCAATTCAAATTCAAGCAAGTCGTAAGCAACACCAACGCTGAGAGTGTCAATACCGGCATATAGCAGTGCGTCGGATTTTCTTGTAACATTATATCCCGAAAGAGTAAACTTAGGGTCGAAACTCAAATTTTTAGCCAGAAATTTTTGACCGATAGGGAATCCATTGTTATATGTGAATTGCATAAAAATATCTCTTTCGGCTTTCCTATTGATTGAAAAACCACCGAATATGGAAAAGCGCGTCATCAATTCATCTGAATATAAATAGATACCCGGTTTAATTGCATCAAGAATATTGTTATCTTTTGAGTAATCATCAAATCTTAAGACAGGAAATATGGAAAGTTGGTTAAAAATACTCGTGTATTTTTTATTCTCGAGTTTCTTGACATCTGCATCGTTAAAATTGCGAATACTATTCCAGTCATATTTACCGTTAGAACTATTTGCTGTATCTATTGATGAATATTGCGGTACAAGTTTATCAGGTGCTTTATAATGCCCGAATTCATTTTTACTTTTCTCAGTAAAATTCTTTAAATAAGCAATTTTGAAACCTGTGGATTTATAAGATGCAAAAGCAATGTTACCATTTTCATCAATACTTGGCATAAATGCGCCGCCAAGTACATTTGTTATCTGTTTAACATCTTTAGTCAAGAAGTCATAAGAATATATATTGAAAATCCCTGTTTCGTTAGACGAAAAAAACATTTTATTCCCGTCTTTAGAAATTGATGGAGTTCGATAATCAACAACTTCCTTATCAAATATAAATTCCATATTACCCGATTCTATATCTACCTTTGCAATCTTTCTTGCCTCTGTTAATGAAAAATCAAATATTGCAGTTTTACCATCCGTATGAAAAACCGGATTATAAATTTGCTCTCCATTTTTGAAAAAAGTAATTTGTTTCTTATTCTTCAGTTCTTTATCTGCAACGAATAAATTCAATGTTCCATCACCACCGCTTATATAAAGAATTTTTGAACCATCAGGAGAATACGAAGGTGAAAATGCTCTTAATTCTTCCGATAATCTTTTGTCTTTTTCAGTTTTAACGTCATATTCATATAAATCAAAAAGAACGGCTTCGTCAATAGTTGGCGGAGAGTTTCTTTTAGCATATATCAGTTTACTTCCGTCGAAAGACCAGGAATAGTTAGATGCTACAGGTGCATCAATTGCTTTAATTGTTTTAGAAGCAATGTCATAAATTATTAATTGCGTTGTACCGTAATCATAAGTACCGTTTGTCAGATAGGCAATTTTCTTACCATCTGGAGAAATTTTAGGATAGAAGTTTGCGAAGCCTTCCAGTTGAATTATTTCGCCATCGACTAACGAATATTTCACTTCAGCAATTCTTTCATTATAATCCTTCTTTAAGAATGATTTCCATTCATTGTACAAATCAATTCCATCTTTACCAAGATGAACTTTTATTGCCTTATCAACACTAAAGTTTGTCAAATCGCCCAAACTGCGGGTTATTTTTTTCAATTTATCTTCTCCATAGACTCTGGCAATGTATTGAGTAAGGGCATAACCTGAATTGTAAATAGATTCAGCTTTTAAACTTGTTATAGATGAGAATTGTCCCATTTCATTCCATGTTAACATATTGTTATCAAGAACATAACTTCTTAGTATCATATCTCTGTTGGCATCCCAGTAATCATAGCCCATTTGTTGTCTTTGGTATTGAGCAGTACCTTCAGCAAACCAAGCAGGAACACCAACACCGGATATTGGGTAAGAAACTATAACATTTGGATAACCATATAAAACATCAGGTCTTCTTTCATTTTCATAATTTATCCATTGTAAATAAATTGCAGGCATATTTTTTGAGAACTTAAGCGAGGCCTGAATTTGTACCATATGTGTAAATTCATGAGTAATTACATTTCTTAGCCAGTTATGAGTTCCTCTAAGCTCAAAATCCAAAGCAGAAGCAAATATTTCAATTCTATTACCATAATAATCAGTTGCACCATTTGCAATATCCGAAAGATCATTAACGACGAAGTTTACTTTGTCTTTTAATGGAAATTGATACAAATCAGTAATTGGTCCATACACTTCTTCCGCAATTTTTGCAATTACTTGAGCTGTTCTTTCTGCTCCAGTATGATAAGTAACTGTAAAATGTTTTGTTTCTAACGTAAACCAATCTTGTTCAGGATGTGATTCAAATTGTGCAGAAACGTAGTTTGCAGTCAAACTTAATGCAATTAAAAAAATACAAAAGAAAGAAATTTTTCTCTGTCTATTAATCATTGAATATATTATTTTTATCGTTTATTATTGATTGAATTTAAAGATATTAAAAAGTAGTAATTTGAATATGGTTTTTGATTTAATTATTGAAAACTAAACATTTTTTAAAAATTAAAAAAGGATTTATAGCGACGTTACGTTTACGATTATTCATTATCATTATTGAGTTTTAATATTATAAATACAAATAATAAGGTTGACAAGTTCCAAGTCAAAAGAAAATTTATATTTTCTCTTGCAATAATAGTAATTATTTTAACTATTAGCAATGTTTCTTTTTCTCAAGGGCGAAGAGACCTTGGAGTACTTTCAAGTTATAAGTATGAACTTAACGATTCTATCAGAAAGAAAATAGCTGATTCACTGGGTATTGCAATAGATACAGTTCGTTTGCAGCCTGTCGATTCTACTGCCAGATTAAAATATTTCCAGTATAAACCCGAATTTACATTTGGAACCAAGTTAAAAGAAAAGACACATCCTTTGTTGTTAGAAAATTCCTCATTAATAAAAACCGAATTAATATTTGATGAAAATAATAAGGTTATTATAAAGCAAACAATTAACGGCGAAGAATTTAAAGCTCCTTTAGTAATAGATATTACAGATTATATGAAGGAGAAGGAAAAGAATACACAGGTTCAGGTCTTTAATGAATTGTTTAATGAAAAGTTTAAAGGAGTTACTACAGACGATTTAACGAGGTTATTCGAAAAGTTTACGGATATAACTATTCCGCTTCCTTTTAAGACAGAAACTATTTTTGGGCCTCCGACATTCAATTTAAGGATTAATGGCGCAGTTGATATTACTGCATCTTATCAGAAATCAGTAAGCGAGGGGTCTTCTTTGTCTTTTATTGGAAATAGCCAAAGTAATATTAATTTCAAGCAGGAAGTTCAGGTTACTGCCAAGGGCACAATAGGCGATAAACTTACCATAGATGCCGACTGGAATACACAACGTGTTTTTGATTTTGAGAATCAGTTAAAATTAAAATATACAGGGTATGCAGATGAAGTTATCCAAAAGATTGAAGCAGGTAACGTTTCTCTGGATACAAAATCATCTATAATTCAATCAACTCAACAATTGTTTGGTATTAAAGGTGAGTTTAAACTTGGACCATTAACATTATCAACAGTTGTTTCACAAAAGAAAAGTAAACAAGAGGAAAAAACTTTTACACAAGGGATTCAGGACCAAAATTTTCAGATTAACGTCTGGGATTATTCTGATAATCATTTTTTTATTGATACTTTATATAAAAGATCTTTTATTGAAGTTTTTAATTCTGTAGATAATCAATATTCAACTGAAGTAAATATTAACAGAATCAGAGTTGAGAATAATACTTTTGAAGTATGGGTTCAGTGCGACCCTACAGAAAATACAAAACGAACTGCAGTCAGTAAAGTTATGCTTGGTAAACTTCCTCCAGGTGGAATATATCCAGACTCTATAAAAAGGCATGAAACAATATTAGGCGATAAGTTTGCCGGATATTTCAGAAGACTTCAGGAAACTGAATTCTACGTTGACCAGTTTGCAGGTTTTGTAAGTATAAGGGTTAGTGTGCCAGAGAACTTTCACGTAGGTGTCGTATATACAAATTACAATAATGAATCATATGGTAAAGGTGAATATAACTCACAACCTACTGATACTCTGATTTTAAAATTAATTAAAGTAGAAAATCAAAGTCCTGATTTGACTCCACTTGCATGGGAATTGAAACTAAAGAATATTTATCGTTTACCTGTATCAAAAATTATTGAAGATGGATTTGTCTTAGATGTATTATACAATAATGATAATGTATGGCAAAAGAATATAGTTGGTGTAAATGAAAATTCACTTTCTACAATATTAAATATTGACAGATACAGAGGAAAAGAAACATTACCACCGCCTGATGGATTGTTTGATTACAGACCGGGTAAAACGATTTTAACGGAATCCGGAGATATAATTTTCCCTGATTTAAGACCATTTGATAGTAACATTAGAAAAGCAGTCACAGATACTTCACTAGCATTCTCTGAGATATATACACAAAGAAAGACACAATCGCAGGTGTCTTTAAAAGCCAGTCTTTACAAAATACAAGGTAGTGCAAAAGGTGAATCGGGTTTAAGCAGTAATTTCAATCTTGGACTAAATGTTGTTCAGGGAAGTGTTGCAGTATTTCTTGGTCAAACAAAATTGCAAGAGAATGTTGATTACTCAGTAGATTATACAACAGGAGTAGTTGTAATAAGGAATGCTACAGCATTGACATCTAAGGACTTAAGAATAACTTTTGAATCAAACGATCTTTTTACGCTTGCCTCAAAAACATTTATTGGATTAAGAGGTGATTATAAAATTAACGAAAAAACAAATCTTGGATTTACTTTTGTTAATTTAATTCAGGAAACGTTAAATGATAAAGTGAGAATAGGGGAAGAGCCTACTAATAATTCTATGTTTGGTATTGATCTTACGACAGAGTTGAAACCAAACTTCTTAACGAAAGCACTTAACTTATTACCCGGATTTAATTCAAAAGAAGAATCTGTATTGTCATTAAGGGGTGAACTTGCATATTTAACTCCTGATCCTAATACCAAGAAAAGCAGAATTCCATCTGATAACAATGAAGCAATTGCATATATTGACGATATGGAAGGTGCAAAGAAAATTATAACACTTGGCACGAATTACCAATCCTGGACAATATCTTCAATTCCCAAGGATTCATTGAATTCACCGGCAGACTCATTACAAAAGAGAAGGGCAAGTTTGAAATGGTACACATTACCAAATGATGTAGATGTAAAAGCTGTTTATCCATTAAGAGATGTACAAGCCGGGCAGGATAGATTGTCTCCATTTTATTTGTATTTTGATCCTGCTAAGCGTGGAACTTATAACTTTAATCAGGTTAATTATGACACCTTGAATAAAGCAAAAAATTGGAATGGAATAATGAAATTTCTGAACACTACCTCATCAGATCTTGTAAATGAGAATATAAATTTCATAGAGTTCAATATGAGGATAGAGAATTATTATAATGTTGACCTTTCTAATGCAAAAATGTTTATAGATTTAGGATTAATCTCTGAAGATGCTATTCCTAATGGATTGCTTAATACGGAAGATTCAGTACAAAATGGAACACTTCAGGATTTTGAAGACAAAGGTCTCGATTATATGGAGGATACCCGAGAATTATTAAAATTTAATGAGTATAACGGAACATCTTTTAATACTTTACAAGAATATGCAGGTGTTTATGGCAGTCTTGACCCTGCTTTGGATAATGCGTCACCTCAAGGAACATTAGATTTAAATTTAATTAATGGTACCGAAGGTAACCGGTTTACGGAAGGGGGTACAAGGCCGGATGCGGAAGACCTTGACAGGAGTGGAAGTTTGAATGGAACAAATGATTATTTCCAATATACAGTTAGTTTAGATACAACAAACAATAAATTAATATCAGGTCGCGGAGCACCCGGTAGTGGATGGTTCCAATACAGAATATCCCTTTCAGAGTTTAAAAAGAGATATGGGACTGCTACATTGACTAACGTAAAATATGTCAGAGTATGGCTTAAAGATATAAACGGTCAGGTAAGATTAGGATTAATCGATTTTAATTTAGTTGGTAATCAGTGGTACAAACCCGACAAACAAGATACGACCTACAACGTATCAGTTGTCAGTATTGAGGAAAATTCACAGATTTACCAGAGTCCTGTTCCCGGTGATGTATTAAGACAAACCGTCCGAAATACTAACGGAGTAAATACGAAATCTAATGAACAATCATTGGCTTTGTCATTTAACAATTTGACTGTCGGCAAGCAAAAAATTGCAGTAAAAGACTACAGAAATCAAGTGCTGGATTTGTTTAATTATAAGATGTTGAAACTTTTTGTTAACGGAGACCCAACATTTAATTATACTAATGAAAATATTTACGATGCAACTATGGTAGTCAGGTTCGGAACGGATTCAACAAATTACTACGAATACCGCGCACCTATACATCCTGACGTCAGACCGGGGCAGCCTTGGAATTCATTAAACGAAGTATCTATTGTTTTTGCCGATTTAACAAGTTTAAAAATATCAAGGGATTCTACAAATCAGGTAGTCGATATGGCTGTTCCGAATGGTCCTCCCGGTTCATACTATAGAATCAGAGGAATACCTGCTCTAAATGCAATTCGTGAATTTACGGTTGGAGTAGAGAAAAACCGAACGGGATTAAATTCTACAATTACAGGTAACGTGTGGTTTAATGAAATTCGTGTACTTAAAGTAAACGATGATAATGGATATGCATACAATGTCAACACGAGTCTAAAGATAGCTGATTTTGGGGATATTAGTTTTAACGCTTCAAGAATCGATCCAAACTTTCACTCTCTGGATTCGAGAGCAGGATCTCGTAACACAGGACAAAACTGGGATATAGGTATTTCATTAAGCGCTCATAAATTAATTAACAATCTTTTGGCGTCGGTGATATCGCCAGAATGGAAGGAGTTTTTAAATTTACCAATTACTTTCAGACACAGTGAAGGAATGATTAATCCGAAGTATTATCCAGGTTCTGATATTGAATTAGAAAAAGCCGCAGACGAAAAATACCGTCAGGTATTGGCAAAAACAAATGATGCAAATTTCGCTGCTAAATCCAGAGAAGATTTTATCAGATCTACACAAACATTAACAGTTAGAAATGATATTTCTATCATAGGGATGGCGTTTAGATTTCCCGGCAACAGTTATTTAACGCGTACTTTTATAAACGCATTCTCAATTAATTTTAATGGTTCATATGGTTCTCAGAGAGATTTTACATTCGAAAGTAAGAATGATTTTGCAGTAACTGGGAGTTTAAATTACAATACAGATTTCGGATTAAGTGAAAAGTTAAATTTAGATATTAACAACCTTGTTAATCTTGGCGAACAATACAAAGATGCAAAAATATATCTTTTCTTTCCTTTAATACCATTTGTTCCCGCATTTAGTTCTAATTTTACAGCCTCTATGGATTTTAACAGGACAAGAAATGAATCCAAACAAAGACTATTAACTCAGGAAGATCCTATTAGTCGTTTATTCAGAGCAAACAGAGGGTTTGGATTTAACTGGAAATTTATTGAAAACTGGATTGTAGATTTATCAGGAACATATAATTTAAAAATTGGAAGTGATCTTGTTGATGTTGAAACTTACAACGATTCAGCAAGAACACAGAAATCAGAAAAAGAGATTTTGGATGAAATATTTTTCAATGAAGGGTTGATAAATTTTGGTAAGGATTTAGACTATCAGCAATCTACTGCATTTAATCCAAAGTTTAATATACCTGTTATAAATAAGTTTTTGGATATTAATATGAATTACAATGTAACGTATGCCTGGACAAATCCTAATACAGTTACTAATATAGGTTATAATGTTGGATTTGCGAATACGTTAACTCTCGGGAGTACAGTCAAATTTAATGATATGCTGGGTTTGCTCGGTTTATCTAAAACACCAAGCGGTTACAGGAATTTAAATGGTTTACGTTCAGCAAGTAATGTTGATGATAAGATTCAGTTAGGGGATATATTAAAATTATTAGGTACATTTCTCCCTGATGCTGTTACTGTAAATTTTAATCAGACAAATTCTGTCGTTAACCCTGGAGTAGTCGGACGTCCTGGTCTTGGAAATTTCTGGATGTCACTAAAAACGGTTGAAGAATACGGACCTTCACGAATGTACCAGCTTGGTCTGAATAGATTTCCCGGAAAACGAGTGAGCGGGCTGAATCTAACCGATATATATAACTTATCAAACAACGTAACATTTAATACAACATTATCACCATTAATACCGCAGGCAATAAAAATGAATTTGACTTTTAAAAAATTATGGGGATTTAATAATTCAGGTACTTTTATTACTGACAGTCTTGGAGGGTTAGGAACAGAGCTAAACAGAAGCAGCAATAAAACTGATGGGTATAGTATGTTTTTTGCAGGGAGTATTGATAAATTCCAATTTGATCCTGTAACCGATGTGAATGAAAATATTTCCAAAATATCATCTG
This sequence comes from Ignavibacteriota bacterium, assembly GCA_963748665.1. GTDB lineage: Bacteria > Bacteroidota > Ignavibacteria > Tepidaquicellales > Tepidaquicellaceae > CAIKZJ01. The sequence continues at coordinate 48,057 of CAVVJW010000004.1, forward strand.
AATTTAAAAATCAAATAGGATCTTTCCCATTTCCAAACTGGAATCTGACATTTTCAGGTTTAGAAAAGTTACCATTCTTTTCGGAATTTGCACAAACTGTAACACTTGAAAATTCATTTACTTCGGAATATTCGGAAGCAACATTTGTTGATGTAAATAATCAGGAAGTTGTTCTAAGAGAATCCGTTACACAATCATTTAATCCATTAATAGGACTTAATATTACTTTTAAACAATTATTTGGTGGCAATTTAACAGCAAGTTTAAGAATAAATTCTGCAACCAGTAATATTCTTAATCCTACTAGTAGTCTTGTTCAGGAAAATAAGACAAGTGACTGGAGTTTTAATGCAAACTTTGCGAAATCAGGTTTTGATATTCCGTTATTTGGTCTATCTCTTAAGAATGATATAACGTTTTCGTTAACTTTATCCAAGAATGTCAACCAACCTACTGATTATAAATTTCTTATTACAGGAAAGGAAACAATACTAGGCGCAGGGTCTACAGTTACTTCATTTAATCCTTCAGTTTCATATTCTTTAAGTACAAAAGTTCAGCTTATGGTATTTTACAAATACTCTAAATCCGAACCAACCGAAGGGAATGCAAATACACAGCCACGTACAAATAACGAAGGTGGTTTAAATGTAAGGGTAACAATTCAATAGAATAATTATTCATACCAATATTGAATAAGATGTTTCAAAGTGTAGAGAAATATCAATAAAAGGTTATATTTAATAAAACAAAAAGCCGTTACTATAAAAAATACAAGCAACGGCTTAAGTATATTTAATTAAAAAAACTATTCAGCGCTGACCTTAATTTCACCTGAAATAATCTTATTCATAATTTCATCAACTTTCTTTTTGGTTGATTCTGAAATTAAAATTTTATTATTATCGTCATAAATATAGCCAACACCTTTTTCTTTCAAACCCAATGATCTTACTCCACTTTTAAATGTCCCGTTTTTAATTTCACCAATCGTCTGGTAAATAACTTCATCCACAATTTTAACCATGCTTGTTAAAACAAAACCTGGTGCTTCATCGTATTGATTCATATCGACACCAATTGCTAATTTTTTATTTTCTTTTGCGGCCTTAAAAAGTCCTATTCCAGAAAGACCTGAAGCATGGTAGATAATATCAGCTCCTTTGGAATATTGACTAATAGAAATTTCTTCCGCTTTTCCCGGATTTTTAAATCCTTCACCTGTAACTCCAACATAAGCAACAAGAACATTAATATCCGGTTTTACAAATTTAGCTCCTTGAGTATATCCTTTCTCGAATTTTCTAATCAAAGAAGATTCCATACCTCCAACAAATCCAATCGTATTTGTTTTGCTCGTCAATGCGGCAATAACGCCTACTAAAAATGATCCTTCTTCTTCTTTAAACACCAGTGCAATAAGGTTTTCAGGAATCTTTGATTGAGGTTAGCAGAATAGTCAATACAACCGAATTTTTTATTCGGAAAATCATTTGCAATTTTGGTTATATCTTCAGTAAAAATAAACCCAACCCCGAACACAATATTAATTTCCGGATTGCTCGCAAGTTTTCTTAAAGCAGATTCTCTGTCTGCTCCATCACCCGGATCGATAACCTCGAAATCAATACCAAAATCTTTTTTAGATCTTTCCAGTCCCTTATAAGCAGCATCGTTAAAAGATTTATCTCCTCTGCCGCCGACATCAAAAACCAATCCCACTTTTATTTTCGATTTATCAATTTGCTCTTTGTTTTCTTTTTTACTATTGCAGGCAGAAAAAGCAATAGTGATAATTAGCGCAAATACTATGATTGTTTTTTTCATATATTAATTAATATTATAACTATTCTCCAATTATGTGATGTAATCTGCATCTGGCTTCATAATGATTATCTGCTCCAACAACGACTCTATCAGTATCTTTTGATATTCTTTGAGTCCTATTGGCGGGTCCGCCGCAAATTACACAAATTGCGAGAGTTTTTGTAATATACTCTGCAATTGCTAAAAGTTGTGGAATTGGTTCGAAAGGCATAGCACGATAATCCTGGTCAAGTCCTGCAACAATTACTCTTTTCCCTGAATCTGCTAGGGCCTGACATACCTTAATCAAATTATTTTCGAAAAACTGTGCTTCATCAATACCAATCACTTCGGCATCAAAACTTTTTTCGAGCATTTCCTCAGCGTTTTCAATCATTTCAGAAGGATATGACCTTTCACTATGTGATACTATAGAAAACTCGCTGTATCTGTTATCTATTTTAGGTTTAAAAACTTTAACTCTTTGTTTTGCAATCTCTGCTCTACGTATCCTTCGTATTAACTCTTCCGTTTTTCCTGAAAACATACTTCCGCATATAACTTCAATATGCCCGGTCTTTTTATAAGTTCTTATCTGAAGATTTTCATTCATATCCATAATAAAAGTCCCTTTCGTTTCTATAATTTAAATTTATGAGGAAACAAATTCTGCAATTTATAAATCTGATAATTTCTTTTCGATTTCACTAATACTATATCCATGTTTTCGGAAAACTCTGATAGAAACTGCCTGCAAGCACCGCACGGAAAAGCAAAATCTTTTCCGCTTGAAGCAATTGCAATAGCTCTAAACAATTTATGTTTTTCAGTAATTGCTTTTACAGCAGCAACTCTTTCCGCACAAATAGTTAATGAATAAGAAGAACATTCTACGTTTGCTCCTACAAATACTTTATTGTCTTTTGTAAGCAAAGCAACACCGACTCTGAATTTAGAATACGGAGAGTGTGAAAGTTTTTTTGCTTCTATCGATTTATAAATTAATTCCTCATACATCACTTTAAAATGTAAAACTTACATTAGCAAAAGGAGTCACAACAGATCTGCCAAGTTTATGAGAAAAAACTGGCTGGAAGCTTACATTCCCTTTTAAAATATATTTGTTATTATATGAATTAACACTAAAAACTCCGTCAACAGCAGACGCAATATGATTTAACAAAACTACCATTAAAGTTGTTGTACCCTTGTTATAGTAGTCGTTTGCTGTTTGCCTATCATCCATATAGACACTAACCTGCGGCAATTGGTATGTACCGTAATTATTTTTATTTATCACACTGACATCTGCAGTTGACCAGCCTGTAACATAATTTTGATATTTCCCGATTACCTCATAATATTGCTGTTCTCCTGCCCTAGGTAGTTGATGAGAAAAATTCTTTTCCTCACAAGCGTTAATCTGCAATCTGAGAGTTTCATCATCTTTGGACAAATCTATTCCATCTGAACCTGTAAATGACTGGTCTTTGAGCCATTGTCCATATTTCCTCATATTCCAGTTTGCATCCGCATAATTTTCGTAATATTCTGTCTGGTCATTTCCTTTGTTCTGAAAAGTAGCATAAAGTATCCAAAGCCCTGCTTCCGCAGCAATGAAAATAGCAGATTTTAAATAGTTTTTGGCATAAAACTGACCTGCTCCCAGGGATGACAGCTGACATTACAGCACCGAGTACAGGGCTCTTTAATTTTGAAGAATCGATAACTATGTCTTTTGTTTGGAAATTCTTCAAATTATTTCCATTGGATAAGAATTTATCTTTAATATACTGTATAGAGTTATTCTTATCAATATTGTTCTCTGATGTAATCAAATCCTGAGCATTCACTATTGAGAATGAAATCAAGACAAATAATGTTAAGATAATTGTTTTTTTCATTAGTAAAAGATTTTGTTTAAAAATAATGCGTTAGCAGGTAGATATGTTGCTCTTATTTTTTCTCCGTTTTTAAATTTTAAAATTGTATCTTTCAATTCCAATTTTCCTCTTCCTAAATCGATTAATGTCCCCATTATTGCTCTTACCATTGAATGCAAATACCTGTCTGCTAAAAGTTTGAAAACAATCGTTCCTCTCTTTTTGTTAACTTTGTATCCAATTTCTTTTAAATCACAACAGAAATTATGCTTATCTTCAGTATTCTTACAAAGAGATTTAAAAGAATTATATCCTATAAGCATTTTAATAAATTCATCAATAATTTTAAAGTCAAGTTTGTAATTTAATTTATAGTAATAATTTCTTCCTATCGAAATATTATTCACTGTTAACTGATAAATATACTCTCTTTTTACTGCCGAATATCTTGAATGAAATTCAGGTTTTATTTCACAAATTGATTTGGTGGTTATTGAATCGGGCAGCATTGAATTCAAAGAGTATAATATCTTATCTAATTCTTTAATCTTCTCTTTTGTCTTGAAATTTGCAACCTGATTAAAAGCATGAACGCCGGCATCTGTCCTGCCGGCGCCTGTTATAGTGATTTTCTTTTTAAGTAATTTTGCTAAATTGTTTTCTATGTATTCCTGTACAGTTTCTTTAGATTTACTCTGTCTCTGCCAACCGTGAAAGTGACTTCCGTCATATTCGATTGTTAATTTGTAATTATATTCTTTCACTGCTTAGAAAGACTTGACAAAGTTTAATCTTATCCCGTCAATTTTATTTTGTGGTGTAGAAATAAAATTACTACTGATTTTTACTCCTGCCGAATTAAATTTATTTGTTAATACTACTGCACTTAGTCCGCTTACTAATCTGTTAATTATCATTCCTGTAACAAAAATTGTAGAGTAATTATATGTTCTTTCGCTTTTTTTCCTTTGTGTATCAAATTCTAACTGATTGTTTTGTGAATCCCAATTCCAGAAATATGTGCTTACATCGTAAAGTTTATCATATTGCCCACTTTGTAACTTATCGTTGTTGTATTGATAAATATTCATATAAGTACCCACGTTTGAAAAGTAATCATCATCTTTCCCATCTTTATTCAATCCTGCATGAACAGATGCAAACGAACGTGAATCGTCGCTAAGTACTTTACCGTAGTAATTTACACCCAATAACCCAAGCCACATAGATACTTCAGCTCCTAAAAAGTATGCACCCACATCCATTCTACCAGTGTAAAAATGTCCTGCTCCGGGAAGTAATGCCGAAAGTAAAGCAGAAATAGCAGGAGACTTTTTATCAACTTTAGTCTCAATTTTTTCTACTTTATCACTCAGGGAATCCTTCAATAACTTTTCGGTTAGGTCCTGAATTTTAGAATTACTATGATTATCATTAATTCTCTGTGCCGAATAGATTTCCTGCAAGCAGGAAAATAAATATTATTAATAATGTTTTATTTATCATTTAATAGTTTCTCAATTCTTTTTGCAAATTCTTCGGGTTGTAAAAATCCAGTAACACGAAGTTCTTTTATCTCTTCGCCGTTAGGTTTCATAAATACTACGACGGGCAATCCTTTAATTCCATATTTGTTTGTAATATCGGAATTTTCCTTTGTTAAATCAATCTTAATATTGTTTATATTTTTTGAAAGTTCAACAACTTTTTCATCCGTATAAGTGTACTTATCTAATTCCTTGCATTGTGCACACCAATCAGCATAGAAATCAATCATAATAGGCTTCTTATCATTTTTAACCGATGTTTCAATTTGCTCTAAAGAAGTCAAATTCTTCCAGGTAACTTCTGCTGATTTAGATTCAGGTTTGATTAACCATACTCCGGCAATTATTCCTGCAATTGCAATTAAATATTTAACCTTTGTATATCCTTTTGCGTTCAATCCTTTGTTATCTAACACAATCAAATAAACTCCTGACAGAATTATCGAAAGCGGGAAAACAATATTGTATATATGTTCAGGCATTAATGGTCCGAGTGTATTTAATGCCATAATTACTAACACAAATCCGAAAATCAATTTAACGCTAATCATCCATTCACCGGAACGCGGCAGTTTACTAATCGAACTTGAGAAGGCCGCTAAGAAAATATAAGGAACTCCAAGTCCTAAAGATAAAATGAAGAACAGGAAGAAACCCATAAATGGGTTACCAAGTTTGCCAACATAAACCAATAAACTTAAAACGATTGGACCGATACAGGGTGCTGCAATAAAACCAACGAGCAAGCCCATCATTAAAGAACCAAAATACCCGGAACGGTTTTTATTACCTGCCAATGCCAAAGATTGCGGAATTCTGATTTCCCATAATCCAAACATAGAAGTTGCAAGTGCTACAAATATTAAAGCAATAAAAATGACAACAATTGGGTTTTGCAATGCCGTTCCAAGCATACTGCCTGTTAATGCAGCAACAAGTCCCATCAAGGAATAAGTAACAGCCATACCGATAGCATAAAATACTCCCATCATAATACTCTGTAATTTATTGCCGCTTGCTTGTGCACCGAAATAACTGATTGTTATTGGAATTAATGGATAGATACAAGGTGTCAGATTTAATGCAAGTCCCCAAACGAAAATTATTAACAATCCAAGAAGCAATCCTCTTTCTTCAATGAAATTTGATACTTTCATTTCGTCAGGATTTTGACCTTCGCTTCTTGTATTTTCTTTTAAAGATGCGTCCTTTTTTTCGGAATCCTTCTTCTCAGAAAGAATTGGTTTTGTAAAATCTATTTTAGAAAAAACCTCTTTATTAGTTATAGTCCCTGTTTTTGATATATTAACTTTAATTTCACCTTTGACGGTTTTTGGCGGATAACAAGCATTGGCATCGCATGCCTGATAAGTCAATTCAATTGGAACTGATAATTCACCATCTTTGACTCCGTCTTTTGCAATGAAATTTAATCCAATGGTTATTTCGTTTTCATACACAGGTATTTCCGTATCAGAAAATGCAAATTTATACATTTTATGAGGAGGGAAAAACGTTGCAATATTATTTATATCAGATGATTTTGATACAACTTCTGTTTTAATATATGCTTCGTCTGTTGGTTTATTTGAATTAATGTGAAATTTAGGATTGATTTTAACCTTTAAAGCAATCTTAATAGTATCTTTCGCTGAATATGAATCACGATCAGTAAAAAGCTTGTAAGACAGATGCTCAGATTCCTGCGCATATAGATTTAAAGAGAAGAATAAAAATGCTAATAAAATAAATGACTTTTTCATTGATACAAAATAATTGATAAATTTAGTAAAATTATATTGAAATAGGATTATAATCAATTGAAAAAGCCCTCAAAAAGCATATAGTATTGATTTTCTCTTGATTTTTTGGTATTTTTGTATATTGTAAATTAAATTTAGTTAATATTATTTACTTCTTTTGAAGATTTAAAAATTAATATTAAAGGAGAAAAAATTTGAAACCATCAGCAAAAACTAAATCAAAAAGTGACAATCCATTAAGTGAGTTAATAGATGATGAAGTATTCAATACTTTAAAGAAGTACAAATTACTCGATGAAAAAGCTATAAGAGATTATAAAATCAGACAAATGTACAAAGATATGAGACGTGAAATGAGTGCTGGAGAAGCAATAGATAAAATTCAGGAAATGTTCCCATACTTACAGTTTGATACAATCAGAAAGATTGTATATCAGGTTTCAAAATAATACAATTCATTTTGTTCCAAAAAGCCGATAGATTTTCTATCGGCTTTTTTTATTCCCCTCAAATGTTTAATTTTGAAAAAATAATATTATGTCTTATAATTATAATTATATTGAAAATCTATTAGTTGGTTTTCTTAAGAATGAAACAAACCGAATTGGTATAAACAAAGCGGTTATCGGTTTGTCCGGTGGAATTGATTCTGCAGTTTCTGCATACCTTTCGGCAAGAGCTTTCGGACCTGAAAACGTGCTTTGCGTTATGATGCCTTATAAAACCAGCAGTAAGAATAGTCTTACCGATGCTAAGAAAATCATAAAGGATTTAGGTGTTCGCTCGAAAACTGTTAACATTTCTAAAGCAGTTGATGCTTACCTGAATACTCTTGAAGGAGATGTTTCTAATCTTCGTAAAGGTAATGTTATGGCTCGTATGCGTATGATTGTTCTCTATGATGAATCTGCTAAAGAAAATGCTCTTGTAATTGGTACCGGTAATAAAACCGAAATCCTGCTTGGCTATACAACATTGTTCGGCGACTCTGCTTGTGCTATTAATCCAATTGGTGACCTTTATAAAACTCAGATTTTCGAACTTGCTAAACATCTGAATGTGCCAAAAGAAGTTATTGATAAAAAACCTTCCGCTGATTTATGGGAAGGGCAAACCGATGAAGAAGAAATGGGTATTACTTATTCTATGGTGGATAAATTCCTTTATGAAAAAGTAGATGAAAGAAGAACAGATGAAGAACTTATTAAATTGGGTTTCGAGAAATCATTTGTTGAAAAGATTAATAAAATGATTTCCCGTAATCAGTTCAAAAGACTCCCGCCTTTGATTGCGAAAGTTTCGAACAGAACTGTTAATGTAGATTTCCGTTACAATCGCGACTGGAATACATAAAGTATGAAGCTGAAAAGTATAATATTGGTTTTTGCTTTTCTTCTTTCAATTTCTGACATTTATTCTCAAAATGTTTCGTACAACAATGCCGTTGTCAGTTCTGCGAATGAACTTGCTTCCGAGGTCGGTATTAAAATCCTTAAAAGCGGCGGTAATGCTATCGATGCTGCAGTCGGAACTGCATTTGCACTCGCAGTTGTATATCCTCAGGCAGGCAATATTGGAGGCGGGGGATTCATAGTCCTTCGTTCCGAAAAAGGTTTTGAAACATCGATTGATTTTCGCGAAACTGCACCTCTTTTAGCCTCGAAAAATATGTATCTCGATAAAGATGGCAACGTAATTGAAGAATTAAGTACTACCGGACAACTGGCTTCAGGGGTACCCGGTTCGGTTGCGGGTTTGCTTTACGCTCTCGAAAAGTACGGAACGAAATCCCGTGAGGAAGTTCTATCATATGCAATCGAACTTGCCGAAAAAGGATTTTACATTAACAAAGAACTTGCAAGTTCAATCAATAATTACAGAAGTGAATTTAATACTTTTTCAGGCTCTTCAAAAATATTCGGCAAGAAATTCAAAGCAAATGATTTATTCGTGCAAACTGATTTAGCAAACACGCTTAAAGAAATTTCTGCTAATGGAAAAAATGGTTTTTACAAAGGTTGGGTTGCAGATAAGATTGTTGCTGAAATGAACAGCGGTAATGGGATTATATCTTTAAGTGACCTTGAGAATTATAAACCCGTTGAAAGAAATGTAATCAAAGGAACATATCGTGGTTATGATATTATTACTATGGGCTCACCATCAAGCGGCGGTGCTTGTTTAATCTATTTATTGAACATCCTTGAAAACTTTGATTTAAAAAGTTTAGGGAAGGGTAGTGTCCCATTTATAAACATCCTTGCAGAATCAATGAAACGTGTTTATTCTGACAGAAGCGAATTTATGGGCGATAAAGATTTCTACAATATGCCGACAGAAAATCTTATTTCAAAATCTTATGCATTATCAAGATTCGAAAATTTTAAAACAGGGGAGGTGATACCCTCATCTGAAATTAAACCCGGCAATCCCGATAAAGAAAGTCCTCAGACAACTCATCTTTCTGTTGCTGATTCAAAAGGGAATATGGTTTCGCTCACTACAACTTTAAACGATGTGTACGGAAGCAAGGTTGTTGTTGACGGCGCAGGTTTTTTTCTGAACAATGAAATGGATGACTTTTCCGTGAAGCCCGGCGTACCGAATATTTATGGACTTGTTGGGAATGAAGCAAATGCCATTCAGCCCGGAAAAAGAATGCTCAGTTCTATGACTCCAACGATTGTTTTGAAAGATAAGAAACCTTTTCTTGTTGTTGGTTCTCCCGGCGGTGGTAAAATCATTACGGCTGTATTGCAAACTATATTAAATATTATTGATTTTGAAATGAACGTGGAAGATGCTGTTAATGCTCCGCGTTTACATCATCAATGGCTTCCTGATGTTTTGCAATTTGAAAATTCTTATGCATCGAATATTATTGTCAGAGAATTAAAAGAAATCGGGTATGACGTAAAAATTGTTTCTGACTTTGCCCGCGTGGAAGCGATTATTTACAATACCGACGGAACATTATCAGGACATTCCGACAGAAGGGGAACAGGCAAAGCACTTGGCTTTTAGTTTATAGACTTTCTCATCACGTAACCTTTCAAAGACCGAAACGGAAATTCTTTGAAAACATCAAACCCTATCTTTTTATAAATATCAACGTTAGCTTTATTCGATGTATCTAATCCCATTATTTTCACTTCAGGAAAATTCTTAGCATCCTTCTCTGCTTCTGCAATCAGCATTCTTGCAAAACCTTTACCCCTGTGCTTTTTCCCGACTGCAAGTTCGTTCAGGTAAAAATGTTTTTCTCTCGGTTTGAAGTTATTTGCCTTCATAGTATATTCACTGACAAAATTCACTTTATCATTCTTCGCTTTGCGTCTCATATCAATTACTACATTCATCATCTCCTCATTCCATTCTGTTGAATCAGGTCTTGCATAAATTAACACCGCCGCAAGAATATTATTCACATAAACACCTTTAAACTGCAGATTCAATCCATACACAAACTCGTTTACCACCATTTCGTAAAATAATTTTGTGATTCGAATCCTTTCCTCGAGTTCAGGAAATAAATATACGTGCAATGGGTCATCAGTAAACGCTTCGGTATATACTTCAATTGCCGCTTTAAAATCTACTTCCGTAATCTTTTTAACTATTAATATCTTCATCCATAATTTTCTCCTTAAATAAAATAACCTTCCCGTGCAAATCACAGAAAGGTTATAAAATAATTTATGATTTGTTTAGAGCCCTATCCCAACACCCGAAGAAAACGAAAACTTATTCCCTAAATTCACATCAAGGTTAAAGTGAACAGGTCCCGCACTTATAGTCGCACCTGCGAGCCCTCTGAAAGAATTGTCACCTGTTTGTGTAAAAGAAACTCCCTGCTGATATCCGCTTATGCTAAACACATAATTCACATCGACATCATAATTTTCATACTGTGCACCGCCGTATATCGTAACTATTGCAATTGACTTACTGAATTGCACATTCGCAAACATAGAATTTCCTGTAATAAATTTATTACTGTATTTATCTTTTAAACTGAGAGTCTGATACCCGAATTGTGCAGAAACATCAAAAGGCATATTTTTAACGTATCCGCCAAGGCTGTGCCTAAGTGCCCCGCCGAACATCATAAACGAACCATAATCTCCCATATCAAATCCCGGTAAAAACCTGAGCATTATATCCGTACCAAGCAAAGTTCCAAAACCAAAGTGAGGAACAAAAAGAGGTACAAACTTTGTGTCTGTTATTCCGCCAATTGTTGTATAGTCACCTAAATATGTATTTGTACTCGCATCGTACACCTGACCCTTCGGAGCATTTGTATATCCAAAAATTGTTGGTGCTTCATACATTCTCAGTATAGCATCCCTGTTCACACCGCCTATAGGTATAGTCGCTCTGAAATCCTGAGAAAATGTTTTATCCTCATCCTGCATAATCACAGCATTAAACTTCACTCCAACATAAAAATGCGGAACGAAAGGAAGTTTCGAATAACCCGATGGGTCAAACCCGCCGAACCAACCTGAATTCAGATTCGTGCCAAGTCCCGTTGTGAAAGGCGCCAGATAACTCTTCGCATACTCAGGACCAACATTCGTAAGCAATGTTCCTAAATCCTGCGTAAATGCGCTTTGACCGAAAAGACAAACAAACAGTAATGGTAAAAATATCTTTTTCATATTTTTTAAAATTATTTGTCACAAATTTAATAAAATTTGAATGCAAAAAGTAGTTAGAAGGGGAATTATCATCCTCGCGCGACCTCACTCCATATTCCCCACACTCACCACCTCAACAATCTTCCCCTCAACCGTATCCACCACAACACCCGTAAGTTTATTCCCGTAAACACAACCCGTATCAATATTCGCATACCAGCCCTCTTCATAAACCAACTCCTCCTTCGACCTATGCCCGAACACCTGAAACTTTCCCGCAATCTTTTCATAATCCAAACCCCTGTTAAAATAAAGCGAACTCTCATCGCCATCCACCACCTTACCTGCGTGAGAAATAAAAACATTATTAATCTCAATCTTCAAAGGCAGTGTAGAAATAAAATCATAATGTCCGTTAGCAAACATCATCTCCTTAAAAGTTTTTATGGTAACATCAACAACATCATCAAAATAACTCAACATTGTATTCCCTCCGCCAGCTTCAGCCCAATACCTGAAATCAGTAAACTCATCCTTTGAATTCATCGCATCCAGAAACCATCTTTCGTGATTACCCATCACCGCAGGAATCTTATTGGCACGCATAAACTCAACAACCAAATTAGAATTCCTGCCCCTGTCAATAAAATCCCCGACAGAATATACCGGAACATCAAACTTCAAAAGACTTGAATACAACTTCTTAAAAGTATTTATACACCCGTGAATATCGCCAACAACCGCAATCAATTTATTCTTTGTTTTCATAATACAAAAATAACTATATCAAACTTCACAACCAATCCGCAACTTCTTATTTTCTTGTTTCAAAAAATCATTATACTTATTTTGCATTAAACCCAAACCAATAAAAACATTATTACAAAATATGGAAACACCGCTCGAACAGGCACTAATGACCTGCGGCAAAAACAAAATGATTGCCTTTCTCACATCAAACCCGCAATACTTCGATGAAGCCGTAACACTCGCCGCATCCGATAAACAGCCATACGCCTGGCGCTCAGCATTTCTGCTATGGAGTTGCATAAAAGACAACGACCCAAAAATCAAAAAGCACATCGGCAAACTCGTAAACTCCATCAGCGGAAAAAACGACGGACACCAGCGCGAGTTAATAAAAATATTATCCAAAATGAAATTATCCGAAAGACAGGAAAGCATACTCTACAACCTTTGCTATGAACTATTAAAAGACATAAACAAAAAACCATCAATCCGTTTCACTGCTTTAAAATTTATGTTAAAGACTGCCGAAAAATACGAAGGACTCGCAAACGAAATACACTTCGTCCTGCAAGACCGTTACCTGAAAACACTCTCGCCCGGAGTCAAAAATTCCATACACAGAATGATAGCAGAAAGCAAAATCAAACCATCACTTTAGGCTTTAAGAAAATGTTAATTTTTTTAGGGATTCGAAAATGTGGGTTTTCAATGCGATTTTGAGGTTTATGATTCGTATTTTTCAGAACAGGTCTCTGAACGTTCATGGTGGTATTCGTATTTTTCAGAACAGGTCTCTGAAGTTTCAGGGTAGTATTCGTAATTTTTAGAATAGGTCTCTGAACGTTCAGGGTGGTATTCGGGATTTATAGAATAAGGCTTTGAAGTTTCAGGGAGGCATTCGAGATTTTCGGAATAGGGCTTTGAAGGTTCAGGATGGTAGTCGGGGTTTTCAGAACAGGTCTCTGAATGTTCAGAGGGGTATTCTGAATTTTCAGAAAGAAAAACCACCGAAATTTGAAAGATTTTGAATAATTTGTATTTTATAAATAAATATTCCTAAATTTTAAAACAAAAACTCCCTCTTCAGGGCAAAGAGGGAGTTTTCAATCAAACAATATTTTCCTGTCAAGTTAAAAAGACTCTTTGTAATCGTCTGTATTATAATTCGTCGTCATACCACCCCGATACGATTTATCCTTCTTTATATCGGCGGCATTCATTCCATTTCTTGAATCAAACACGTTTAACTCTACTATTAAATGACCCTCGAGTTTATTCGCAAGAGTTTTGTAATACTCTTTATAAAATCTGCATACTGTTTTTGCTTTTTCTTGCGAGTAATCGGGAATGCTAACACTCATCGTTATTCTGTCATCTTGCTTGCGGTTTCCTTCTTCTTGCCCTGTGGCTTTAGTATGACTGAACTGTACAACTAAATTTTTGTACTTGTCAATAGTTGGTACATCAGTCGGATTATACTTAAGTCTATGATTACTAATAATATCTCCGCAGGACGAAAATACTAACAGCATCAAGACTGATAAAATAAAATTTAAAATTTTCATTATCTCTCCCCTAATTTTAAAACATTAACATCTGTTATTACTAAAGATGCTAGTTAAAGCTAATATTTATAAATTTAAAAATCAACAAATTAATAAATCGTAAACTTTCGATTTCAGCCCTTTTTTGAATAGTATTTATGGTTTAATATTCATAAATTAGAATCCTTTAAAAAACAAATTATTTATTAATTTAAAATATAAAATATGAAAACAAAATTATTCACTTTAGTTTTTGCTTTGTTACTTGTGTCGGGTTTAAGTGCACAGGTATTAATGGTTGAAGATTTCAACTATCCCGCAGGTGACTCTTTAGGTGCACATGGCTGGACATCATTTAGCGGCGGTAAAACAAATGTACTTGGTGTCGTTTCTCCCGGCTTAACTTTCACAGGTTATTCAGGCTCAGGTGTTGGTAATGCCGCATTAATTCAAACAACAGGTCAGGATGCTTATAAACCTCTTCATACTCCGGATAGTATTGGTACATTTTATATCTCAATGCTGGTAAAAGTTGATACTGCAAAAGCAACGGGTGATTACTTCTTTGCTTTATTACCTTCAACTTCAACAACTTTGTATGCCGCTAGACTTTCTGTAAGAGACACTGCAGGTTTTAGATTCGGAATTATTAAATCAACGTACCGCTAATGGACCATTAGTATATACACCGACTGCTTACACTCTTGGAACAACATATTTATTAGTTGTAAAGTATAAGTTCCTTACAGGTTCAACAGCAGATGACGAAATTAGTTTATTTGTATTCCCATCTACTTTACCGGGAACAGAGCCAACAACACCAACAGTAGGACCAATTACAGGTTATACAACGGATATGTCAAATCTTGGTCGTATTGCATTAAGACAGGGAACCGCTTCAAGTATGCCGTATTTAAATGTTGATGGTATTCAAAATATCAAAAAGCTGGTAGCAGTGTCGTATCAAGCGTAACACCTATCAGCACTATCGCAGACAATTTCAGTTTATCACAAAACTATCCAAACCCGTTCAACCCATCAACAACGATTAATTTCAGCATTCCTAAGTCAGGATTTGTTACTTTAAAAGTTTATGATGTAAACGGCCGCGAAGTTAAAAGTCTGGTAAACGGTAATATGAATGCAGGTAAATATGAAGTTAACGGTAACTTCAGCACTTTAAACAGTGGTGTGTATTTCTATACATTGAACGTTTCAGGTGATGCAAACTATTCAGAAACCAAAAAGTTAATGCTCGTAAAATAAATTAAGTCTTTATATGAAATCCGGATTTGTTTAGCAATGAATCCGGATTTTTTATTGAATTAAATCGAATGTATGAAAAAATTTGTTTTAGATGGTAAGAACCTAAACCTTGATAATTCTTTAACGATTGTTAAAGAGAATTATGTTTTATCAATTTCAAAATCAGCCGAAAGAAAGTCCGTGATTCAAGAAAACTGGTTGATAAATGGATTGCAGAAAGAAGAAATCATTTATGGTATCAACACGGGTTTCGGCGAGTTTAAAGACGTTGTTATTTCAAAAGAGCAAACCGAAGCACTGCAGCGAAACCTAATCCTTTCTCATTCATCGGGCGTTGGAGAGCCGATTCAGGATGATGTCGTCAGGTTAATGATTTTGTTTCGTATCAATTCTTTAATACAGGGGCATTCTGGAGTCAGGATTGAATTAATAAATTTTTTGTTAAAGTTTTTTAATTCAGGATTGATTCCGCAAATACCGCAACAGGGTTCTGTCGGATGTTCAGGCGACCTTGCACCTCTTGCACATCTTGCTTCCACTTTACTGGGAGAAGGTTACATAAAATATAAAGGCAAAATTATCAGAAGCAAAGTTGCTTTGAAGAAAGCAGGGCTTAAGCCTTTTGTACTTTCTTCAAAAGAAGGATTGGCATTGATTAACGGAACTCAAATGATGAGCAGTTATCTATGCATTTCACTTTATGAAGCAATTCGGCTATCAAAACTTGCAGACATTGGGGGGGCAATAACTGTTGAAGCTACGAAAAGCACTAATGCGGCTTATGATGAAAGGATTCAGAAAATCCGTCCGCACAAAGGGCAGATTGCAACTGCTGAAAACTTAAGACATCTTTAAAGAAAAGTGAAATACTAAAATCACACGAAGATTGCGGAAAGGTACAGGATGCTTATTCAATAAGATGTATTCCGCAGGTTCACGGTGCGGTAAAAGATACGATTAATTATTGTCTGAATATATTGAACACAGAAATAAATTCTGTTACTGACAATCCTTTAATATTTGCCGATGACCAGGAGCATCTTGAAGGCGGAAATTTCCACGGTGAACCGCTGGCACTTGCCTCTGATTTTTTAAAGATAGCAATAGCAGAACTCGGGAGTATTTCCGAAAGAAGAACAGCACGTCTTGTTGACGGAAGTCTGAGCGGACTGCCAAGATTTCTTATTAAAGAAGGCGGAATAAATTCAGGTTTTATGATTGCTCAATATACTGCAGCTTCGCTGGTTAGTGAAAATAAAGTGTTGTCGCATCCCGCATCCGTTGACTCAATACCAACGAGTGCTAATCAGGAAGACCACAACTCAATGGGTTCGATTGCTTCGAGAAAATGTTATGAGGTAGTAAGCAACGTTAAAAATATTATAGCGATTGAAATATTGTGCGGTGTTCAGGCATTGGAATTTCTTCTTCCGATGAAGGCGGGAATAGGTGTCGAAAAAGCAAAAGGAATTATTAGGAAGAAAATACCATTTATAAAGAAGGACGTGTATATGTCAGATTTAATTGAAAATATAAAACATATTATATATAATACAGACTTTATAAGCAAAATTGAAAAAGTTACGTACAAACTGAAATAGTATTTTGAAGAAAAGATTAAATAATTTATTTTTCTACATAAAGCGGTTATACCAAAAGTTCGAACAGACCAGATTTGGTTTCTGTCTTCAGGTGTTTCATTCAGTATTCTTTGGGTTATAATTCCAACATTGCTTGTACTCATAGGAGTTTTAGGATTTTATTTTGACAAATCAAATGCGATACAAAAGATTAATGAATACATAAATCAGGTGCTGCCATTTAGTTTCGAGGCAAAAGACAGATTTCTTGAGACGATATCAAACAAATCTTATGAACTGATGAAGAATGCATGGATAACAACTGTCATAGGTTTGTTAGGTATCTTCTGGGCGATGAGCAGTATGTTCAGTTTTTTAAGAGATGCACTAAACAGAATATTTGAAGTGAAGGAATCTTTAAATTTCTTTAAAGGGAAACTCCGTGATTTTGTTTTGCTGATAATAATCATAATATTATTTTCACTTACAACAATAATGACTTCACTGCAACAGATTGACAACGATGTTATAAAATTTGTGGCTACATACGTAAATACTATGTTTGTAACAAACTTAAGAGTGCTGATACTTTTACCGTTTATGATATCGTACTTAATGTTTTTCTTTCTTTACAGATTCGTGCCTCATTATAAAATACCCACGAGAGCTATATTATTCGGAACATTTATATCGGCCGTATTGTATGAAATACTGAAATATTTGTTTGCATATTACATTGCTCATTTATCTAATTATACTCTGGTTTATGGAGCCTATGCAGCAATTGTAATCTTTATGCTTTGGGTTTACGTAATATCATTAATATTCTGTATTGGAGCGGCGATAGGAAAAATATATATGGAGTTACATAATTTAGAATTAAAATTTTACAACAAGGAGAAGTATGGAACAGAGAAAATTATCAAGAACGATTGAAAAATTTATAACAGAAGCACCGAACTTTAAAAAAGTAGATGAACTTTTACAGTATGTTTTGCATCAGATTATCGGGAATGAACATATAGGTATCAGCGGCGGAAGAATATGGAAACTTAATAATAAGAAAAGCGGATATGTATTATTCGACCAGATTGGAGATGTGAATAAAATTGATGATGGTTACAGACTTAGTCTCGATAAATTCCCAATATTATTTGAAATATCCAGAAAAAGAACTGTAACTACTTATGAAACAGATGTGTATTTCAAAAACAAAGGAATTATTAACTATTCAGCAACAGGTCTTGGCGACAGGTTCAAAATAATATATAAGAAGAAACCTATTTATCTCTATCAGTATTTACTTGCTTTCAACGGTAATATGATAGACAACGAGTTCCTATATACTTTGAATATTATCAGTGTAACGATAAATTCAATAATCCGTTCGAAGAAGATAGAGTCAAGAGCTAATGATAATATTTCCGAACTTGAAAAAGCGAGTGAAATACAAAGAAGCATATTACCCGAACATTCCTACAAATTTGGCAACTATGAAATATTCGGATTATCCGTACCTGATAAGATTGTCGGAGGAGATTTTTTCGATTACATAAGTATAGCGGAAGGGAATAAAATTTGTATTTCGATAGGTGATGCGGCATCGAAGGGTATCTCGGCTGCAGCGCAGGCTCTATATATCTCAGGTGCTTTAAAGATGGGCGTTAGTTATGATGTTGGCTTTACTACCTTAATGAAAAAAATCGGTAATCTTGTAAACGAAACATTCCCGAACGAAAGATTTGTAACTATGTTTAT
>CAVVJW010000005.1:0-12780 GCA_963748665.1 Ignavibacteriota bacterium
AATTCTAAATTCTTCATTACAGACAAACCTGTTAATGACGATTCAGGGTATATTTATCCAAAGTTTGTAAAACCTTTACACGAAGGTTCTTCAAAAGGTATATATGACTCATCACTTGTTAAGAATCTGCAGGAACTAAACAGTGAAATTGAAAGAATCAGAACGAGTTACAGGCAGCCTGCTTTGGTAGAAGATTTTATTCCGGGCAAAGAGTTTACTGTCGCTATGCTCGGTAACGGTGATGATGTTCGAGTTCTTCCGATCGTAGAAATAAACCTCGACACTGTTCCTGAAGGGTTCAACAAGATTTATTCCTACGAAGTGAAATGGTTTTTTGATACACGCGAAAATCAACTTGATATTTTTAAATGTCCCGCTGAAGTAGATAAAAATATTTATAAACATATTGAAAAAGTTTGTAAAGATGCTTTTAATGTATTGCGAATTAAAGACTGGGCACGTATTGATATTCGTCTCGACGAAAACAATGTTCCGAATATTATTGAAATTAATCCATTACCCGGTATTTTGCCGAATCCGGAAGATAACTCGTGTTATCCTAAGGCAGCAAGGCATGCAGGTATGGATTATAATACCGTAATAAACGCCGTTTTAAATGAAGCAATTAAAAGATATAAAAATAAAATTTAAACTGAATCGTAAGTTAAAAAACAATATTAAATGAAAGTAAGTATTTTATACAACGATCCGCTGCAATACACAAAAGACCGTATCTGGGATGACGGTGTTACTGATATTGATAAAGTTGATGAAGCAATAGATATGAGTGAATACGGTGTTCTCGATGAAATGAAATCGGTTCAGCGTGCACTTAAAACAAGCAATCATGAAACTAAAATCGTACCCGTTGCACTTGACCCGTACAAACTGATTGATGAACTTCGCGATAACAGACCCGATATTATTTTTAATCTTTGCGAATCGCTCGACGGTGACCCGACACAGGAAATGACTATTGCAGCATTGTTTGAAATGCTGAAAATTCCTTATACGGGTTCACGTGC
This sequence comes from Ignavibacteriota bacterium, assembly GCA_963748665.1. Lineage (GTDB taxonomy): Bacteria > Bacteroidota > Ignavibacteria > Tepidaquicellales > Tepidaquicellaceae > CAIKZJ01. The sequence goes on from CAVVJW010000005.1 coordinate 1,026, forward strand.
CTTAACACTCGGACTCGCACTTAACAAAGCCCGCGTGAAAGAAATACTGAATTACTACGATATTCCTACTGCATTACATTTTATTGCAACAAGTCCTTCGAAACTTGATGAAGAAGGTTACTACAGACTTAAAGATAAATATCCATTAATAGTAAAACCTTCACGTGAAGATGCAAGTATCGGAATTGAAAATAATTCAATTGTTCACGATGAAGCACAACTTAAGAAACGAATTGAGTTTGTTCTTGATAAACATAATCAGCCTGCTCTTGTTGAACAGTTTATAGACGGCCGTGAAATTAATGTAAGCGTTGTCGGTAACGTGGTTAATGATATAAATGATTTGATAGTATTCCCGATTTCTGAAATTGATTTTTCCGCATTGCCTTCGGAGCTGCCAAAGATAGTAAGTTACAACAGCAAGTGGATGTACAACACTGTTGAGTTTGCGGGAACAAAGGCAGTTTGTCCGGCACAGAATCTCTCTCCTGAACTTGAAGCGTTGATTCAAAAGACTGCTAAAACTGTTTATCATCTTATCGGAGCATCGGATTATGCAAGAGTAGATTTCAGAGTAAAAGACGGAATACCTTATGTTCTGGAACTTAATCCGAATCCTGATATTTCTTCAGACGTTGATGAAGATACAGGGTTTACAAGAAGCGGTAAGGCATACGGATGGACTTATGAACAAATGATATCTAACGTGATTGAATTTGCCTGGGAAAGATGGCAAAGAATTTTTACAGAGAAAAATAAATGATAAGGAAACTTCTAAATACAGATAGAAATGTGATAGAAAAAATCCTTGTTGATACTGAAAATTTCAACAGCGATGAGATTAAAATTGCGATGGAGTTAATCGATGTATATATTAACGACCCGGAACAAAAAGATTATGAAATATTTGTTGATGCCGGAGATGATAATATTATTTCAGGTTATGTATGCATAGGCCCGAGACCTTTAACTGTAGGTACTTACGACCTTTACTGGATTGCGGTAAACCCTAACGTACAGTCTAAAGGGATAGGAAGTAAACTAATTCAGTATATAGAAGATTATTTAAAAGAGAAATCTGTCAGACTAATATTAATTGAGACAAGCGGAAAAATTTCTTATGAAAAGGAAAGAAAATTTTATCTGAAAAACCTGTACAAAGAGTTAGTTGAAATAAAAGATTTTTATAACGTCGGTGACTCGCTCGTGATATACGGCAAGTACATCTGACAAAAGAGTTTTAAAATTATTAAAAACTAAAATAAGGAAAACTTTATGGAACTTTGGCAACAAATGATTCGCGACAGTGTTCATTCTGTTGACCAGCTGGTCGAGAAATTCGGTATAGATCGTGAAATGGCTTCAAAGCTTGATGTATTCTTTCAGGCAAGGATTAACCCTTACTATCTGTCCCTTATTAGAGAACCACATGACCCTATCTGGCGTCAATGTGTTCCTGACGAAGTTGAGCTCGAGGATATAGATGCGCCCGAAGACCCATTGAACGAAGACGATATGAGTCCGGTGCCTAACATTACTCACCGGTATCCTGACAGAGCTCTCTTTCTCGTAACTTCACAATGCGGGCTCTACTGCAGATTCTGCACCCGTAAACGTAAGGTCGGCGACTCACATAAAATATCGATGAGAACTCTGGAATCAGCTTTCAACTATCTTGAAGAGCACACAGAAATAAGCGATGTAATACTTTCCGGCGGAGACCCGTTAATGCTGACGGATTCGATGCTTGAAAAAATTCTTATACGCTTACGCGAAATAAAACACATACAGGTAATTAGACTTGGTACAAAAATGCCGTGTGTACTTCCGCAAAGAATTACTCCTAAACTCGTGAATATGCTGAAGAAGTATCATCCTATTTATATTAATACTCACTTCAATCATCCGTGGGAAATAACCGAAGAAAGTAAACGAGCCTGCGCTATGCTTGTTGATGCAGGTTGTCCTGTCGGAAATCAGGCGGTTCTTATGAAAGGTGTTAATGACGATGCCGAAGTTATGAAAGATTTAATGAAAGGACTTCTTGCAATGAGTGTCCGTCCTTATTATCTATATCAGGCAGACCTCACAAAAGGGGCTAATCATTTCAGAACGCCTTTAAGCGTTGGACTCGATATTATGGATAAACTTCGCGGACACATATCAGGACTTGCCGTTCCTCAGTTTGTTATTGATGCACCGGGCGGAGGCGGAAAAATTCCGATGCTTCCAAACTATGTAATCTCCCGGGACGATGATAAAATTATACTCCGTAATTTCAAGTATAATATTTATGAATATCCCGAAGCAAAAGATGAATCAAAAGTTACAGATAAAAACGCATTCCTTCGCAAAAACAAAAGGAAGAAACAGCAGGTTTTTACTGAAACTGAATTAATTAATAATATAAAACAACCTGTTTTAAACGAGCAGAATTGATTAACATTAATTATACATTAAAAAGGTCATCTACGGATGACCTTTTTTGTTATGAAACCTTTTTCATTAACCTTCGTCATAATATGTAAATAAGTTAAACGAAAGGAGCTTTAAAAATGACAGGCAAAGATATAGAACAAATAGTAGTCCCGATATTCGCATTTATTTTCATATTCGGGTTCCCGTCAATAATAATTCTCTGGGCAATCTACACCAAACACAGAGAAAGAATGAGATTAATTGAAAAAGGAATCTCACCTGAAGAAGTAAAAAGATACTTCGCAAACGTAGAGAAAAAACCACGCAATGCATTCGGCGCATTAAAATGGGGCATCTTATTCCTTTTCCTCGGAGCAGGAATATTTACCGCCAACATTCTCGAACAAATGTATGATTTAAGCGATGGAGTTACTTCAGGTCTCGTAATATTCTTTATCGGACTTGGGTTTGTGGTGTACTTCTTAATCGCAAACAGTAACGCAGGTACAAAACCGGCAGAGACAAAACCAACTTTACCAAACAATTAAAACCCAAAGAAAATGGAAAACAAAAAGAGAATAATCGTTTGGGTTGTTTTGCTCGCTCTTACAACTGCAGTTCTGATTTCTTTTCAGGGATGCAGTCTGTTCAAGAAAAAATACGAGAAAACTGAAACAAGAGAGTATAAATTTAAATCTTCGCAGTTTCAGAAATTGCTGGTGGAAAATCCGAACGGTAATATAACTATCAGGAAAAGTAATGACGATAGTCTGATTACAGTCAGGGCGGAAATAACAAAATATGTTACAAAGAAAGAACTTGACGAACCTCTGAAGGGCATTAATATAGAGATAGATTCAACAGGTAACACTTTAAGGATTGCAGATGTTATAATGAAAGAAAGGACTGATTTTAATATTCAGTTTAATATTAATCATTCAACGGATATTAATTATACAATCTATGTTCCATCAGGAATAAACATTGAAGTTGATGGAACAAACGGCAAAGTTGATATGAAAGATTTTAATAACGATGTTAAAGTTGATTTGACTAATGGTAATCTGAAGATTGCAAATGTTTATGGCAATATTAAGCTTGATATGACGAACGGCAATATTTCCGCCAAACTCGACTCAACAAAAAGTCTTGATTTTGAAACTACAAACGGTAATATTAAACTTGAAGTCGGTGAAAAGTTTTCAGGAATATTCGATGTGAAAACAACAAACGGAAAAATCACTCGTAAAAACGTTACGTTTGAGAGTACAGACGAAGAAAAGAAAGAATTTAAAGGAACGCTTGGCAAAGGTGAAGCAAAAGTTAAACTTCAGACAACCAACGGTAAAATTACAATAGATAAAAATTAATTGCTTGTGAGCGAAGTGAGTCCAGACATAATCCGCAGAATCCAGAAGGGTGAGACAAATCTTTTCGTAGAGATTGTTGATGCCTACAAGGACAGAGCATTTTCGCTCACCCTTAAGATTCTGAAAAACAGGGAAGAGGCAGAAGACTCACTTCAGGAAGCATTTATCAGATTGTATAAGGCAATTATGAACAACAGTTTTGAAGCAAAAGCAAAGTTCTCTACATACTTTTATACAATCGTTTATAACTCTGCTATAGATTTATACAGAAAGTATAACGTGAAAAGTTTTAATGTTACATCTATAGAGATTAACGATGCTAACCATAGCGATGGAGATGAACTCGTTAGGAACTATGAATCGAAGATTGATAAGACAATATACAACACGGATGAATATTCCACTGATAAGATGATAGAACAGGGAGAAGTTAAAAAGATAATTAATGATTATATAAATTCAATACCTGAACAGTATTCAGTGATACTGAATATGTTCTTCCTGAATGATTTGTCGCACGAAGAGATTTCTCAGATTCTGAAAATCCCGGTCGGCACTGTTAAGAACAGAATATTCAGGGCAAAGGAAAAATTAAAAGATTTGCTCTTCCGTGCTTTCAAAAGAGAAGAGTTACTGGATTACATAAAGGTTTAAATTAAATGAACGAATTAAATAACATAAATAATTTTCTCGATAATAGTATGAAGTCTTCAATGCTTGAAAAGACAAGCGATGACTTCACTGCCAAACTGATGCTTGAAATCGAACTTAGCAAAGCTTTCCAGAAGGAAGATAAGAAGACTTTCAGGACCCTTAATATCTTTGTTATCGGTTTTATAAGTGCAATAGTAACTTCAGCAGTTATTCTTGTTGCTTTGTTAGGAAGTCAGCCAGAAGAAGAAAATCCCGCAACCGAAGGATTTCTTTCTTCGATATATTCATTCATCAACGAAATGAGTCAGAAAGTTTTTGGATTGTTTGGGCTTTCACTCTCGGGAGATACTGTACTGTACGTAATGGGTATAGGACTGGCGATTGTTCTTTATTCTGTAGTTGATAGATTAATTATTAAAAGGTCTTACAATTAACTAAAGTGTGTCAGGAAAAACCTGAACGCCCCCTCTACTAAAAGAAAAGTTGCAATCACTCCTCCAAGCGCTCCGCCTAAATGTGCTTCGTGTCCTATGTTTCCAAACTTACTTTTAATACCATAAATAGAAACTCCAATGTACAAAAATACAAAAACAAATGCCGGCATCGGAATAAAGAATAATAATATCTTACTGAAAGGAAAAAATAATACGTATGAAAATATTATTCCCGATATTGCCCCCGATGCACCAACTGCAACGTATGAAATGTTTTTAAAATTAAAAACAACCGTGAGCAATGAACCTGTAAGAAGACTTATAAAATATATCAGAAAGAAATATATACTTCCCGTCATTTGTCCGAAGTTCATTACAAACATTCCTTCAAGCACGGGTCCGAATGAAAACAACGTGAACATATTAAACAATAAATGCATCCAGTTTGCGTGTAAAAATGCAGATGTGATTATCTGATAGTATTTGTGATGATTAACTATTTCGTAAGGCCATTCTGCAAGTTTGTCAAAGTAATCAGGTCGTAAATACCATACCCACAAAGTTATGGCAATGTTTGCAAAAAGTAATGTATATGTTACAGGTGAATCCATTTTTTATTTTAAAATTTTATTGGTTATTCCGAAACCTTCGTATATCAACCCTGTGTAAACCTGCACAAGGTCTGCACCGAGTATCATTTTGTCCTTGTAGTCCGATTTATCAAAGACACCGCCTACTCCTATCAGTATAAAATCTTTGTTGTCGCCGTTCAGTTCGTTCAGTTTTCTTCAGAACCCTGTCCGACAATGCTTTGACAGGCTTTCCGCTAAGTCCGCCGTCTTCAGTTATATTCGTTAACAGATTCTCTCTCGTAATGGTTGTGTTCGTCGCAACAATTCCGTTCAGTCCGTAGTTCAATGCAGTTTTGTAAATTGATTCAAGTTCTTCATCGTTAAGGTCAGGTGCAATTTTCAGAAAAATACATTTCTCAGGAAGTTTTTTATTTTTCACAATTTCATTCCTCTTCATAATTATTTCAAACAGCAGCGTGTTCAGATGTTCATCGCCCTGCAAAGTTCTTAGCCCTGGTGTATTTGGTGAAGAAATATTTATCACAAAATAATCCGCTGCATCATAAAGCACTTCTATGCATTTAGCATAATCGTCAAAAGCATTCTCAAGCGGTGTCACTTTGTTCTTGCCTATGTTTACTCCAATCATAAAATCTTTTCTTACTCTCTTCTTTGCTTTTAAAATTCTCTTCCGTAACTTTTCAGCACCAACATTATTAAATCCCATCCTGTTAATAATACCCTTATCTTTAATAAGTCTGAACAATCTCGGCTTTGGATTTCCGGGCTGCGGCAGGGGAGTGACAGTCCCAACTTCAATGTGCGAGAATCCCACAGCATCCCAGAACTCAATCATATCGCCGTTCTTATCAAGTCCCGCGGCAACTCCAAGTCTGTTCCTGAAGTGCAGTCCCATCACAGAAAATTCATTGGACACTTCATTGAAAGAATAAAAAGGTCTTAGCAATGGAAACATCCATTTAAACCACGGCAGCACTCCAAAGATAATGTTGTGCACCACTTCGGGGTCTATCTTAAACAAAACCGACCTTATCATTCTGTAAATCATTCTTTGTGTGTTGAACTATTTTTATACTTCTCGTTCCCAAGGTCCACCTTGGGAACGCATTCCTACAATCAATCTCTTAGTTACCCGTTCCCAAGCTGGAGCTTGGGAACGAGGTTTAAAATATCAAAATCTATTTCACCATCGGCATCCTTATCCCGAACTTCTCTCTCTCCTCCAGCGCAAGTTCATATCCCGCATCTGCGTGTCTCACGATTCCCATTCCCGGGTCATACGTCAGACATCTTTCAAGTCTGATTTCCGCTTCCTTCGTTCCGTCTGCAACAATCACCATTCCCGAGTGAATCGAATTCCCTATTCCCACTCCGCCGCCGTGATGCAGCGATACCCAGCTTGCACCGCCGATGTTATGCAGAGCAAAATTAAGTATCGGCCAGTCGGCAATCGCATCCGAACCGTCCATCATCTTTTCAGTCTCTCTGTTCGGCGAAGCCACAGCAACCGCAGTCAAGATGGTCACGCCCGATTACTATCGGCGCTTTCACCTTTCCCGTTCTCACGAGTTCATTAAAAATCTTTCCTGCCTTTGCTCTCTCGCCGTATCCCAGCCAGCAAATCCTCGAAGGCAATCCCTGAAAATGCACCTTCTCCTTTGCAGCTTTCAGCCATTTATGCAGAAGCATGTTATCAGGAAATGCTTCCATTATTGCTCTGTCAGTTTCGTAAATATCTTCGGGGTCTCCCGAAAGCGCCACCCATCTGAACGGACCCTTTCCTTCGCAGAAAAGCGGACGTATGTATTCAGGCACAAAACCCGGAATCTCAAACGCCTGTGCAAAACCATTTGCCTCTGCCTCACCGCGCAGATTATTTCCGTAGTCAAAAGTTATCGCACCCTTCTTCATAAACTCCCACATCGTTTTGCAGTGCACCACCGCAGTCTTCTTCGCAAGTTCCTGATATTTCTTTGAATCCGATTTTCTCAGTGCAACTGCTTCTTCAAAAGTCATTCCCATAGGAACATATCCGTTTAGCATATCGTGTGCAGATGTCTGGTCTGTCAGAACATCTGGCACAATTCCTCTTTTAAAATCTCAGGCAAGAACTTCTCCCGCATTACCAACAAGCCCTACTGAAAGTGCCGTACCTTTTTCCTTCGCATCCATCACAAGTTTCATCGCCTCGTCCAAGATCCTTTGCAAGCACATCGCAGTAACCCGTATCAATTCTTTTCTGAATCCTTGTAACGTCAACATCAATGCCAAGAATCGCCGCACCGTTCAGAGTAGCCGCAAGTGTCTGTGCACCGCCCATACCGCCGAGCCCGCAGGTCAGCACAAACTTTCCTTTTAAATCAGCGTTGAAATGTTTCTTCGCACACGCAGCAAAAGTTTCGTACGTACCCTGCAAGAATTCCCTGCGTACCGATGTAAATCCACGAACCCGCAGTCATCTGCCCGTACATAGTAAGCCCGAGCGCCTCAAGTCTTCTGAACTCATCCCACGTTGCCCACTTTCGGAACAAGCTGTGAATTTGAAATAATAACTCTCGGAGCATTCGTATGTGTTTTAAAAACAGCAACAGGTTTCCCCGACTGCACAAGCAGAGTATCATCATCCTCAAGAGTTTTCAGTGTTGCAACAATCGCATCATAGCATTCCCAGTTCCTCGCTGCCTTCCCGCTACCGCCGTAAATAATCAGGTCTTCGGGTCTTTCCGCAACATCATCATCAAGGTTATTCATAAGCATTCTCATTGCCGCTTCTGCCTGCCAGTTCTTGCAGGACATCTCAGTACCCACAGGTGCTTTTATATGTTTTGCCATAATATATAAAATTAAAATTTTGTGATTAGTATTTTAATGCAAAATAACACTATTCCCATTCAAAATATATTTATAAATTCGGTAGGGTTGAATTAGTGGGGAGATACGTCCAATACCTCAATTCTCCATCTCTAATAATAAATTTCCGCTGAATTTTACATATTAAATAAAATTATAATTCAGTAAGTTACTTTACAGCAAAAACGAAAACATTGAAAAGAATACTCATAATACTAGCCATAATTTTAAACTTAATGTTTGCAATAAATCATTGTGAAAGTCAGTGGGTGTCACAGCCTTTGCCGTTTGGCGTCAACGTTTATGATATGAAGTTCTTTGATGCTAATACAGGAATTATCTTCCGCTCATGATCAAGCTAATGGTTATGTCTTCAGAACAACTAATGGCGGAAATAACTGGGTGATAATTGCGAATAAATATATATTTACATTGCAAAAGATAACGGATTCCATAATTTATGGTAATGGAAGGAAGTGGAACGTTGATGAAGCTATTTTCCGTACATTCGATCGTGGACTGACATGGGATAGTGTAGGAATAAATTCAGATGCTGTTTACAGGGGAATATCATTTGTCAACAAAGATACAGGCTGGGTAAGTGGGTTTGATGGCGGCGCTTCAAGGGTTTGGAAAACAACTAATGGAGGATTCGAGTTTAACAAGCACCGGAAGCATAGGTTGGGGAAAGATATTTTTCTTAAAGTACAAAATAAACGGAGAATATTACGGATGGTGTTCTGAATACGGTGATATGTGGAAAACCACAAACAGCGGCATGAACTGGTTTGTATGCGGGAGTGCAGGTAATCTTCAACAGTTAGAACTGATTAACGAAAGAATTGGCTGGGCAAGTAATGGTGGAACAATAATCAGGAAAACAACAGACGGAGGTTTGAATTGGGTTGCTCAAACTATGCCAACGGGTAACGGGATTGTTTTAAATCAAATAAAGAATTTCAGAATTATAGATAGCAACATAGTCTATGGAGATTATGGTGTTAGGCAATTTGGACCTGGCCCTGTAAAAGGAATTATATGGAAAACAACTAACGGAGGGAATAACTGGGGATTTCAACAACCGGATACAAATATTCAAACTGCAAGATTTGAAGGAATAGATTTTATAAATGCAAATACCGGATGGAGCAGTAATATTCACACTACGAATGGCGGAGGACCCTTAATAATAGTAGATGTAAACAATAATATTACTCAGACTCCAAAAACTTTTACATTAAGCCAGAATTATCCGAACCCGTTTAATGCAACATCTAATATAAAATATCAAATATCAAAAAGTTCAAACATTAGAATAGAAGTGATGGATATACTTGGGAGGGAGATAAAAATATTAGTAAATGAGAAGCAAACAGCAGGTACTTATGAAGTACACTTCAATGCAGGTAATCTTCCAAGCGGAATATATTTCTATTCCCTGTTAGCAGATGGAATAACAATTGATACAAAAAGATTGTTATATTTGAAGTGAACATATTTTCTAAATATTAAACCATTACATTATGAAACGACCGATTATCAAGTTCGCCATGTATCTCGCAGTTCCTGCTTTTCTGTTGATTTCATTCATTGCAATCCCTTCGTCTAAAAATAACATTGCATCGGTTACTAACAATCCTCAGGTTTATAAGATATCTGAAAATCCCATTACCGACACCGAGTACCACATCGGTGCTTTCGATAACGGCTGGTACTCTCAGTACGAATACATTAAAGATTTACTCCATTTTAACGTCTGGCACAACTACGCCGAAACAGGAAAAGGATGGTATAACGATGCACGTGACAATTACCTCGAACCCATTCCTCCGTATATTAAAAACATTGTAAGCACAAATAAAAGTAAATCAATGAGGACATATATGGACCGCCCTGTTATGCAGTACGTTGTAGGAGGTCAGAGAGTTGACTATCAGTGTGAGCAGATTCCTTCAGATGACCCTTACTGGTATTATGCTTTCAGCGGTTCGCGGATTATTCCGGAACACATAACCGACATCACTGACAACGACCCGAAATACGGCTCCGGTGAAAAAGTTAAATATTGCAAAGCAGGAAACTGGTTTCCTTCAAACAGTAATGTATTAATAGACTCAGGTGTTATTTCAGACAGAGAGCTTTCTTTCAACTATACAAATCTCTGGATGACAGATAATTACTGGGACTGGTACCTTATGCCGAAAATCAGAATTGATCCCGCCTATGCCTCAACTTCTCAGCGTAACAACGATACTGTCTGCAGGATTCAGATTACAGGCTGGGACGGACAAACCGTGAAAGATGTTTTTCTTAAAGTCCGAAATTTTAAAGCTACGGAAAACGGTGTGTACGACGGCGGATACATTGAATCATATTTCTTTGAAGCAGGTCAACAAAACCTGAAAATAGATGCTTCTCTCTGGCGTAACTTCATAAACACAAAAGACAAAGATTTCTTTGCATTCGACTGGGCTAAAATACAGCGGTAATGATATTAAAATTTACTGGTACGGCAAGTGCGATATGTGGATTGACAGGCTAAGACTCGAGAATGAACCTGCACATCAGTACCTGACTCTGAAAAATCCTAAATGGATTGAAAGGGTTAACGATGAAATTGATTTTGCTGTTGAAAACCAGAAAGAAGGTGTTCCGAATTACTTTTACTACGAAGAAGCAGAGTTCAGCCATTTTCAGTCTATAAAAGAACTCAATCGTCAGATAATGGAACGCTCGCTGAATAAAACTTCTCTTATCATCTGGCTTAATTACGATTTATTCAGAGTGCATATTCCGGGTTTTCCTTTTGGCGAGAAAGGTATGTTAAATGCTTCTCAATTGAAAAAATATCTGTCAGAAGATTTTGGTCTGAACACTATCGTTATGGGGCTCTGATGCATTGGAAGGTTATTCTCAATGGGATGTTGACCATAACAGCTACTGGACAAAATCTTTTCATCCGAATACTTTGCAGACGGCGTCGGACTATGAACCAAAGAACGGCATTCTTTCTTTCTCTGCTTCGCCAACCTTTTATGACGACTGGCTTCAGGTTCATCTCGACACAGGACGCGGAGGAAGTAAACTGAATTTCATTAATAAACTTATGGACGGTCTTTCTAAAAATACTGATTTGAGAATTATAGATTGTCCTCAGGCGCACCTTGGTACAGCTCAGGGCACAAACTAAAAGAGCCGACTAACGAGGAACTTGAACTTCAGACGTGCCTCGGCATCACTTATAACGCAAAAGGTACTATGTTCTTTTCATACACTACTTTCGGAAATTTCAATTCCCCTGTGTACGGTTATGGAATTATAGATGCCACCGTACCTGAAAAATGTACACCCCGCCATAAATCAGTTTACGGTCAGGATAAGTTTAATAAAATCGGTGAGATTTCTGCAAAGCTTGAAAAGTGGGGACCGTACATAG
>CAVVJW010000006.1:0-12204 GCA_963748665.1 Ignavibacteriota bacterium
TATAGTATGATAGGATTTCTTTGCATCTGGATTTATCGTGACAAATACCAATTGTAACAGAATCACTGCCTGTAAACGGAATACCGAGCATTTCAAGCATTGAAGGTATTTGTGACTCTCTTGAGGCACCGTTAAAACCTTCGGCAACATTAAAAACAAATTCCGGTTTGCTTTCTTTCAGTTTTTCATAAGCATCATCATCGCCCTCAATTAATTCAACAGAATGACCTGCGGATTCGAAAGCAGCTTTAATCGCATCAATTGTTTCCATCGAATCCCACTCTGCATAAGTATCATCCAATCTCTCCGGATAATTCTCTACAAGGTTACGGTTTATGTATTTTGCTGCATTCGCCGCAACGCTTGCCTGCTCTGTGTTTCCACCGTTATCGTTTTTTACGTTGTATGTTAACGCTAACCTCAAATAATAATTTAATTTATAAAAATTAATTTTTACAAATATAACATTATAACTTTAATAGTCAACAATATTTTTGAATAAAAGAAAGAAATATTTTTAAATAAAATGTTAGAATTTTGTCCTTTGATTCAGCTAATTAAAACTGATTGGAAAAAATCATTAACAAATTTAAAGAATGAATTTTTTGTCCTCTGATTTCGCAGATTAAAACTGATTAGAGAAAATTGTCCGCTAATTAAACGAATTAGTGATATGAATGATGTGATAAATTAGAAGGGTTGTTATATGTTTTTATTATGTTTTAGAATCGTTATTTTTATTGATTATGTTTAAAATTTGGATTGACGCATTAAGACCGAAGACTCTTCCTGCCAGTGTTATACCTGTTTTTATCGGGACAGCTATGGCTTATTACGACGGATTCTATAATCCGGTTGTGTTTATTCTTACGCTCCTTTGTTCGCTGTTAATTCAAGTCATTACAAATTTTGTTAATGAAATATATGATTTCCAGAAAGGTGCGGATAATCCAAACCGCATTGGCCCGCGCAGAGCGGTTGCTGCAGGATTAATATCACCAGCAAGAATGAAAATCGTTTCCGGAATTCTGGTATTACTGACGTTTGCAATCGGGCTTTATCTGGTTTTTTCAGGCGGTGGAGCATTCATTTTAACGATAGGAGTAATTTCTCTCGTATTTGCTTATATTTATACGGGCGGTCCGTATCCGCTTGCATACAAAGGCATAAGCGATATATTTGTGTTAATATTTTTCGGAGTAATTGCCGTTACAGGAACATATTATTTGCAAACTCATAGATTAATTCCTGAGGTTTTAATCGCATCTCTTGCGCCCGGTTTTCTTTCAATGAACATACTTGGAGTTAATAATATAAGAGACATAGAAACCGATAAATTAGTCGGTAAAATCACACTCGCAGTAAGAATGGGTGAAAAACCTGCGAAGATAATGTACGTTATAATCAACCTGCTTGCGTTCGTCGTTCCTGTTATATTATACTTCTCACTTGAGAACAGATATTTTTTAATGCCGTTACTGGTATTCCCGATTTCACTTATAATATGTTTAAACTTGTTTAGAAGTTCAGGTTCAAAACTAAATAAAATACTCGCACAAACAGGTCTCTTATTAATTCTTTACGGTATTGCAAACGCAATTTCCTTTATAATTAAGTAATATTTAACTGCCAACCGGTTTATGACAAGAGACAATCGAAATATTATATTCATTTTTTCAATCTCAATTATGGCAATACTTGGTATTGTTTCTGTTACTCCATCTTTGCCATACATTGCATCTGATTTAAATATTACAAAAGATAAAATAGGACTTGTTGTTTCATTATTTGCAATGCCCGGAATTTTCTTCACTCCGATATACGGAGTTCTTGCCGATAAATTCGGGAGAAAAAAAGTTCTTGTTCCGTCACTAATTGTTTTCGGAATATTTGGTACCGCAGGATTCTTCGTAAGAGATTTCAATTTGCTGCTTGTATTCAGATTTATTTCAGGAATGGGTGCTGCATCACTGGGTGCTTTAAATGTAACATTAATAGGTGATTTGTTCTCTGCTGAGAAAAGACAAAAAGTTGTCGGATATAATAATAGTGCATTAAACTTCGGAACGACTATCGTGCCAATACTTGGTGGTATGCTGGCTAAGATAAACTGGAATTACGTATTTCTTCTGCCCATACTTGCCGTTGTACTTTCAATATGGATGATATATTCATTTGAAGAACCAACATCTAATTCCAGAAATACTGCGGGCTATTTCAAGGGATTTATTACAGCGTTAAAAAATTATAAAATATCGATAATATATATCGTGAATCTGCTTATGTACATAATTCTTTTTGGTTCACTGTGGACTTATATCCCATTCTTAATTGAAAAGAAGTTTATGTCATCCTCTATATTAAACGGATTTGTCCTTGCGGGAATGTCATTAGCAGCATCCATAATTTCGATTTTCTTCGGCAAGATATCAGCAAAAATAAAACCAGAACGGCTTTTTATTTATGCATTTATACTGATTTCAGTGTCATTGGTATCTGTAACTTTTGTACCGGAATGGTATTTTCTTTTTATTCCGATGGCTATATTTGGTGCAGGTTTCGGGATAATACTTCCGAACATACAATCATTAGTTATTAAACTTGCACCTGAAAATCACAGGGGGGCAATAGTATCACTAAACAGAACTATATCATTACTCGGTCAATTTTTAGGTCCAGTAATATCGGGGTTCATACTGTATTTCTATCCCACGGGGCTCGAGGGAATTAATTTACTGTTTTATGTATTTTCAACATTAGCAATTATTACATTAGGAGTATCACAACTGGCTTTTATTAATAAAAATGGAATGAATAATATATGAGATTAAATTTTCTGCTTTTAATTTTTCTAATCACAGGATATGTTTACTCGCAAGGAATCTTAAATGGTACGGTAAATGATGCATACAGCGGTAAAGAATTACAGGGAATCGTATTTGAATTAAAGAGTACAACATTCAGAGCAACATCGGATAATTATGGAAGGTTTAAGTTTGTTGATGTACCACAGGGAAAATATACACTCGAGTATGTTAATGATGAGAAATTAAACTACGAAAATTTTCAAACTGTAATTGAAATCATTGATGGAAAAGAAAGAGTTGCTGACGTTAATCTTACACCCAAAACTTATAAGTTAGATGATATTTATGTTTACGGTGTAACAAAATCTTATGAAAAAATTACCGAATCACCTGCGGCAGTACTTGTACTTTATCAGGATAAACTGAATTCATTATCACGCGGGAATCAACTTGCAGGAGCACTTACAGGATTATCGGGTGTTGATGTTTTAAAGAACGGTTCAACTGATTACATAGTAAACGCAAGAGGGTTCAATGCAGGACTTAACAGGAGAATTTTGGTGTTACAGGATGGAAGGGATGCTGCGATGCCGCTGCTGGGAGCAATAGAATGGAATTCCTTTCCCTATTCGCTCGATGAATACTCAAAAGTTGAATTTGTAAAAGGACCATCAACTTCATTATACGGTGCTAATGCTTTCAACGGAGTGCTGAATCTGACTTCATTTTCTCCGAGAGAAGTACTTGGGACAAAAATTTCATTACTAGGCGGCGATTATAAAACATACAGGGCAGACGTGAGAAATGCAGGATTGATTACGAATAAACTTTCATACAAAATTACTTTAGGCAGGTCAGAATCTTTAAACACAGCCAACAGACGTGATTCTGTAAAATATCTTGAATATCCGGGGTTGATAGTCGAAGCAAGACCGATATACGAAGATGAACGAAATACATTTTCAAACTATGGTACATTAAGATTTGATTATGAACTTAAGAACAACAGCAGGTTTAAAGTTGAAGGAGGATATTCGAACAACGGTAATGAAGCATTCGTATTCGGGCTCGGCAGAACACTTGTAAAAAATACAGAGCGTCCGTATTTACTGGCCGGATTCGATTCAGAGAATTTTTATTTTCACGCTCATTATATGAAACGTCATACTCTGGATACTATGTGGCTGTTACTTCCAAGAGCAGGAAACAGACTTGGTTCACCATTGCTTGATAACAGTGATGATATTCTTCTTGATGCACAGTATAATTTTTTCGCCGACAAAAAAAGTAAAGCACAATTAATTTTTGGATTGTCACAACAGTTTCAAAATATTAATACGTATGGAACATCTATTCCAAACGAAGTGAATGCAAACTATACAGGGACTTACGGACAATTGACGTATAAAATGAATGATAAACTAAAGATTGTAGGCACATTACGATACGACAGAACAAATATACACGAATCACAGTTTTCACCACGCGGCGCACTTGTTTTTTCTCCTGCGAGGGAGCATCAATTCAGATTTACTGTCAGCCGTTCTTTCCAGCGGCCTAATTATTCGGAATTATTCAGATTAACACCCGATGCACCGGCATTTGCATTAACACCCGGTCCGCCAAAACCGGCATTAATTGGAATTGACAAAATAGTTGCCGACTCCATCAAAGTACTTGCAGGATATAGCACTTCACCAAACATTAAACTAAACCTTGATGGGACCAGAGCCTATGCAATCGGAAATGAAGAATTAAATGTTGAAAAAAATCTTGGATTTGAATTTGGTTACAATGGTAATTTTAACAACAAATTATTTTTAAGCGTTGATTTATATTACAACATTCTAACAGATTTCGTTACAAACTTTCTGCCTGCTGTAAATAAGAACTATACTTCGTGGTCTGCAAACCTGCCCGACTCACTCTCTATATGGAATAACCTTGCAACATCGATAGTTTACAGTCAGTTATCACCGAGAGACAAACAAAGATTATCAACTTTAAATGGATTACCTTCATTTCATAGTATCGAACACTAACATTGGAACGGTTAATCAATACGGTATAGATTTAACATTAAGTTATTACCTTAATAGAAATATATTCTTAACCGGCAACTATTCGCATTATGAATACTCAATTGATAAGAATCCGGGTGATCCTGACATATTGCCAAACACGACTCCGAATAAATTTAATCTGTCTGCGACTTATCAGATTCCTCATAAATTTGACGCAACGATTTCCTTTCAGTATTCTGATAATTTTGACTGGTTAGCAGGAGCTTATACTGGTATAGTACCGGCATATAAGATTGTTAATTTGAATGCAGGATATTTTGTTTTAAAAAATCTTCAGGTCGGTGCATACGTTTTCAATTTATTCAACGAACAGAATTATCAGATGTTCGGCGGTACTTACCTGCCAAGAAATTTTTATTTGAAAACGAGTTTTACGTTTTAAGCGAAATAATACTATCCTGTCATCTTAAGAGCGGTATAGATCAGTCATAAATATCCGAAACTTTATATATTGATTTTTCGTTCTATATTTCATAACTTGCTAATAACAACTATTGATAATAGCAACATATAATTTAAAATATGAATATGAAGATATTAAAAATTATTACACCGGCAGTACTGGCCCTTGCAGGATTATTAAGTATATCATCCTGCTCAGAAAAGAATATTCAGGAAACTGCGGGTAAAACAAACACTAAGTCAGAGACAAATTCAACGAGTTTAAATAATCAAAATAAAAAAGGTAAAATGGAACATTTAACTGTAGAAACATTTAAAACAAAAGTATTCGATTACGAAAAGAACAAAGAGTGGAAATTTGAAGGTGACAGACCTGCAATAATAGATTTTTATGCAGACTGGTGCGGACCTTGCAAAATGGTTGCTCCCGTGCTCGAGGAATTATCAAACGAATATGACGGGAAAGTTGACATATACAAGGTTGATACTGAAGTTGAGCAGGAATTAGCGTCAGTATTCGGAATCAGAAGTATTCCTTCCATACTGTTTATCCCAAAAAGCGGACAACCGCAAATGTCGGCCGGAGCAATGCCTAAAGAAGGTTTTGTTCAGGCAATAAACGAAATACTTCTGCCATCTAACAATTAAGATTGTTTTTTCATAGCTAACATAACAATTGTTATGTTCTCCGAAGCGGTTTCACCTCCTAGAAACCGCTTTTTTTATGCCTGTGGTCATTCTCTGAAAAATGTTGCATCTACCTGAAGTACTCTGCCTGTTTCCTTATTTACAAAAGCAGGTTGAATTCCGTAGAGTTCGAATCCGTTCAACAAAATTCTTTCATATAGTTCTTTGAATAAAACTTGTCCGTCATAAAGTTTCACTAATGACATTTCCAGAAAAAGTCCTTTAACCAAATCCAGTGATTTTACGGCGCCGTTTAAAACTTTATCCTCATATCCCTGAGTATCAATTTTAACGAGCACATTTTTGCATCCTGCAGAATACTTATCAAATATTGTATCGAGTTTATATACATTCACTTTTTCAGTACCAACATATTTCGATTTTGGTGCAGCATTTTCGTGCTCTTCAAGCATTGAAAGCGCAGAACTGCTAATAGTATTTTCTGATACGTGAATTTCGATTTCTCCATCTTCATCACCGACTGCACATCTTTCTGCCGGTATCCATCCGCTGTAAGACTTACTGGTTGAATCAAGTATGTCGTAGGCTTTTTTAAGCGGCTCAAAAGAAACCATTTTTCCCTTGTAGCCAAGTTTGTAGATTAATTCACCGAACTGACCAATATTTGCACCAATATCAAATATCATATCAATGTTTTTGTGTACGATTTGCTTAACCAGAATTTCTTCATCGGTCATTTTAACGTCAACACCAAATTTATTGCCGATTTTTCTTAAAGCCATTTCAGACTTTATTTTATAAAGTTTTAATTTTGACATATTACAATAATTTTCGTTTCTTAATAATATAAACTGTAAACTTATATGACAGTTTAAAATGGTTTAATATAACATAAAGACAATTAAAATGTTTACATAACATACGAAATCTTTCCTTTAGGGATTTCATTGTATATTTTCTTGAAAATCCTCCGATTAAAAATTTCGATAACGTAAGATTTGTATTGATAACTTTATTACTTTTCTTTAAAAGTTTAATAGCCCAGTCAATATCAGCGACATATTTATAGTTTATATTATAATCTTCACACAAACTTCTTCTCGCAATCATTGATTGATGAGAAACTACCATACCGTCAATCATTTTTTTCCAGTTCAGTTCTTTAGGAGGAACTTTGAGTGTTCTATTTCCAAAACTATTTCCCTCTTCATCAACCATTTCAATATCCCCGTAATAAACATCACCATCCGAGCCATTTAAAAAAACTTTTTGCAGTATGTCATCCTCAGAAGGTATGTCACCTGAATTTACAAACCAAACGAATTCTCCTGTTGCCTTATTCAGACCTTTATTCATAGCATCGTATATGCCATTATCTTTCTCGCTGATAAAATAATCTATTACATCATTGCCGGACTTAATAACTTCAAGAGTACCGTCCGTAGAACCGCCGTCAATAACAACAAATTCAAGGTTGTCATATTTCTGGTTTCGAACTGCCTTAATAGTTTTAATAAAATTTTCTTTATTATTAAAAACAACGGTTATTATGCTTACTTTAGGATTTTGCACTGATAGATTCAAATTAACCTAAAACCTCCCTGTAAAAATGATGCGTTTCTTCCGCACATTTGTCCCACGAGAATTGTTTTTCGCGTTCTTTACCTTTTTTCTTTAAATCATTAACGAATTTTTCGTTGTCAAGTAATAAGTTTATCTTAGCATTTAAATCATCAACAGAATCAGGATTAAAGTATAATGCACAGTCACCTCCGACTTCAGGCAGAGAACTGACGTTAGAAGCTACAACAGGACAACCGTTATACATTGCCTCTACTATAGGAATCCCAAAACCCTCATATTTTGAAGGATAAACAAATGCTGTCGCATAAAAGTATAAATTTGCAATCCTTTTATCCCGCGCTTCCACCTGTATAAAATTATTTTCTAAATTTGCTTTACTAATACAGATCGGATTCTTCTTTCGTAAATTTCCCGCCGCCGCAGCATACAAGTTTGTATCCGTTTCTAAGTTGTTGATTAATTTTAAACAACTCTATTATTATTCCAAAATTCTTGTAACTCCTTCTGTCACCGATGTAGAGTAAATATTTTTCTTTAATTTCGGGTTCTTCTTTAATATCATAAGTTAACGAATTGCCGTGATAAATAACTTTTACAATTTTTCCGTCGAGATTATATCTTTCAGCCAAATCATTTTTGGTTGATTCCGAGACACAGATAATGCCATCAGATTTTTCAACTGCGAGTTTTTTAAGTTCAGCAGTCTTATCAAGTTTTGAAAAGTTTTCGCTAAGTTTTTCGTGAGTAAAATCGTGAACAGTAATGACACGCTTAAACTTTTTAGAAATATTTATATCTGAGTAATATGTCTGGTGAAAAATATCAAAATCCTGTTTTGATGCAAACCTTTCAAACAAAGGTTTTTGCAGTTTAATAGAAATCAACTTTGTTTTAGGGATATGCCTGATTTTCTTACCTGAGAAGACAGTGAAATATTTTGCATAGTTCTTCCAAGCCATATTCATTAATAAATTTACCCATATACAATAGCACATCAACGTTATACTCAGGCATTCTTTTAATAAGTTCATAGAAATACCTTGTAGCACCGCCGTACTTTTGAATCAGAAATATTTCGTTATCGTAAATTACTTTCATATTTAATCGTTTAATTTACGAAAAACACAGACAGCAGAAAAGGCAATAGGCAAAAGGCAGAGGGGAATAAGAAAACCATTTTTAACAACCGGTAAATAAGACAATACGGCACACAGATTTTTAATAAATGGCAATTTTAAACGAAATTGAGTGTTTTTCTAAATATAATAGGTTAATACCGATTTATAGTTTTTATAATGATTAAAATTGATATTTTTAATGCTTATTCTAAATAATTAAATTAAAATTAGATATATATGAAATCATTAAAATATTTATTGTTGTTAGCAGTATTGTTTGTAACAGCCTCATCATTTTCGGGATGTGGTTATAATTCTCTGGTTTCTTCTGAAGAGAATATTAAATCCGCCTGGGCTCAGGTAGAAAATCAATATCAGCGCAGAGCAGACCTGATTCCGAACCTTGTTAAAACAGTAGAGGGTGCGGCAGACTTTGAAAAAAGTGTTTTAACCGAAGTAACTGAAATGAGAAGCAAGGTTGGGCAAACAAAACTCAGTGTTGATGATTTAAACGACCCTGAAAAATTCCAGCAGTATCAACAGGCACAGGACAAGTTGTCATCTGCTTTATCAAGATTGTTAGTCGTAACTGAAAATTATCCTTCTTTAAAGGCAAACGAAAGTTTCCTGCAACTTCAATCTCAATTAGAAGGCACAGAAAACAGAATAGCAGTTGAAAGAAAGAAATTTAATGAAGCAGTACAGACATTTAACACAAGTGTAAGAAGTTTTCCGACTATAATAACGGCAAAGTTATTCGGATTCAAAGAGAAACCTTATTTCAAGGGTAAAGAAGGAAGCGAAAATGCTCCTGACGTAAATTTTGATTTTAAGAAAAAGGAAGAAAAGAAAGATAAATAGGCTATTTGAAATTTATAAAATAATATAGATTATTATATGCAGGCTGTAATAATGGCGGGCGGTTTTGGAACAAGGTTAAGACCTTTAACCAACAATATGCCAAAGCCAATGGTACCTATAGTGAATGTTCCGATGCTTGAACACGTAATCACACTGCTGAAGAAGCACGACATCACTGATTTTGTGATGTTATTGTATTACCAACCGGAAATTATAAGACGATATTTTGAAGACGGTTCAAAATTTGGAGTTAGCATTAAATATGTTGTGCCCGATAAAGACTATGGCACTGCGGGTGCGGTTAAGTTATCGGAAGAGTACATAACTGATAAGTTTCTTGTTATAAGCGGTGATGTACTAACCGATTTTGACCTAACTGCTATTCATAAATTTCACGAAGAAAAGAAAAGCGTTGCTACTCTTTCATTGTACAGTTCGGAAAACCCTTTGCAATACGGAATCGTTTTAACTGATAAAGAAAACAAAATTGTAAGGTTTCTGGAGAAGCCCTCATCATCCGAAGTTTTTTCTGATACTATAAATACGGGAATATATTGTTTTAATAAAGAAGTTTTTCAATACATTCCTGAAGGTGAAAGTTTTGATTTTTCCAAAGACTTATTTCCGTACTTACTAACCAACAACATTCCGCTTTACGGTCATAAAAGTGTGGGATACTGGCGTGATGTTGGAAATCTCGAAGAATACATCTCAGCAAACCTTGATGTTCTGGGAGGTAAATTAAGTCATATAAATTTCAAGAATAAGGATGGTAATTGCCTGGGCGATACGGCAATAATTGAAGAAGGTGCAATCGTGGAAAATTCTGTTCTTGGAAATGAAGTGCTTATAGAAAAGGGTGCCGAAGTTAAGAATTCGATTCTTTGGAATAATGTTATTATTCATTCCAACTCAAAAGTACTTTTTGATGTAATAGGCAAAAATTGCGAAGTCGGAGAAAATACAAGAATTAACGATTTCGTGTTCATCGGAGATAACTGTCTGATAGGTAAAAATGTATTTATTAGTTCAAGTTTAAAGATATGGGATAAAAAGACTGTTGACAACAATTCAAAAATAACAAGAAGTTTAATACAGGAAGATACGTTCTTTAATGATTTATTTACTGATTCAAGAATTACGGGTCTTTCAAATTTACAGATAAATCCGGAGTTTGCAGCAAAACTTGGCTCTGTATATGGCGCGTTTATCGGGCAGAATAAGAGTATCTTAGCAGGACGGGATATTGATGACATTTCGAATATGATAAAACGTTCAATAACTTCAGGCGTATTATCGGCAGGAGTAAACGTATCGGATTTACAGGTTATACCGATACCGATATTGAGGCAGGAATTAAAAAGCGGCGGACATTCGGGAGGAATCTTTGTTAGGAAATCACCATTTGACCCGGGTTCAACCGATATTATCTTTCTTGATAAAGACGGTAAAGATTTGTCCAGCAATAAAACAAAATCGATTGAGAGATCATTTTTCAGCGAAGAATATCAGAGAGCAGACTTCTTTAACGTAGGAACATTAAAATATCCTGAAAGAACTAATCAAAAATATAAGGAGCATTTCATTGACTCGCTCGATATAGAAGCAATCAGGAAACGCAAATTTAAAATAGTGCTTGACTATTCGCATGGAATAGCCTCAACGATTTTTCCGAATATACTTGGGGAGTTTAACTGTGAGGTTGTTTCACTTTCGGCACACCTTGACAAAGAAAGAATAACGAGGGAAGAAAACGACTTCAAGAAATCGTATGATAATTTCAGGTATGTAGTAAAATCATTAAACTTTGACATAGGATTTATGATAGATGCGGGCGGAGAAAAACTATGGTTAGCAACTCACGATGGCAGGGTTTTAAATGATTACAGGTTTTTGGTAGTTATGCTGAAAATGTTTTTAATGGCAACTCCCGGAGTTAAGAAAATCGCAGTCCCTGTACAGGCATCGAGAGAAGTGGATATAGTTGCGAACGAATACGGAGTTGAAGTAATCAGAGTTAAAGATTCGCATTACAATATGATGATGGCATGTAACGATAAAGAAGTCAGGTTTGTAGGCGGAACAAGAAGAGGAGTATTTTTTCCTGAATTTATTTATGCAACAGACGGAATGTTTGCAATTGCAAAGATTCTTGAGATGCAGGCAAAGATAAAAATGACGATTGAAGATGTTGATAAAATGATTCCGAACCTTGTAATGAAAAAGTTAAACATTCCTTGCACGAGAGAAGATAAAGGAAAAATAATGAGAAGGTTTATGGAAGACACGATTAAATACAAGCAGCAACTGATAGACGGAGTTAAAGTATTTTTAAACGATACAGATTCGGTTCTTTGCATACCGGATAAATCAAGGAACATAGTCCATTTGAACGTGGAAACCGATGAAGAAGAAAAAACAAATAGAATTTTAGAGTATTACAAAAATATAATACAGCAATACATAAGATAATTTTATAAATTTAATTATTTAAAATGAAAGTAAGTGATATATTATCCGGAAAGATAATAGCAATTAATTTAGATGTTAAAGATAAGACAGATGCAATCAATAAGATGATTGAACTTGCAAACGAATCAGGAAACATATTAGACCTGGAGACTGTAAAAAAATGCGTGTTTGAAAGGGAAAAACTTGTTTCTACCGGAGTAGGAAAAGGATTTGCAATTCCTCACGGTA
>CAVVJW010000007.1:0-34686 GCA_963748665.1 Ignavibacteriota bacterium
TTCCCAGTTCCTCGCCGCCTTCCCGCTTCCGCCATAAATAATCAGGTCTTCGGGTCTTTCCGCAACATCATCATCAAGGTTATTCATAAGCATTCTCATTGCCGCTTCTGCCTGCCAGTTCTTGCAGGACATTTTGGTACCCACAGGTGCTTTAATATGTTTTGCCATAATATATAAAATTAAAATTTTGTGATTAGTATTTTATTGCAAAATAACATTAATCCCTTTCAAAATATATTTATAAATTTGGTAGAGGTGATTGTCCTCACTGGGCATTATAAACGTATTGAAAAATATGTATGAAATGTGCAAGTTTAGAAATATCCAAATGGAATCAAAATATTATCAAAATGAAAAAATATATTGCTGCACTGCTCACAATCTTATCACTGAATACTTTATTCCTTATTGATAATTGTGTATGCCAGTGGTTTTCCCAGCCGCTACCTGTGAATGGACAGGTTCAGGACTTGAAGTTCTTTGATGCGAATACGGGGTTGATAGCCAATGTATCAAGGCGAAATGTTTATGCTTCGAACAACAAACGGGGGTTATAATTGGAATTTCCATTACTAAATAATCAGGTCGCTTGGGAATTTTGCTTAATAGATAGTGTAACAGTCTATGCAAGAGGTTAAGCTACTACTATTGATGGTTTTTTGCTTCGCTCTTATAATCGAGGTGCAACCTGGGACAGTCTTTCGGTTGCTAGCGCTGTAACTGTCAACGGAATCTCCTTCGTGAATAAAGACACAGGCTGGGTCGGTGGTCCATCAGGTGCAGTTCCATTTCTTTGGAAAACGACCAATGCAGGATTAAAGTGGACGGTCAATCTGATAACACAGGATGGGAAAGTTTTTTTCCTGAAGAATAAAGTGAATGGTGAGTATATGGGGTGGTCGATGAATTATACCTCAATGTGGAAAACTACCAATTCAGGGGTAACTGGACGCGGTTTCAACCTTCATTTGGGCTTTCCGAAATGTATTTTAATCAGACGAAAACACTGGATGGGTTGCAACTGTAAATATTGTGAGAAAAGACTACAAATGGCGGGTTAAATTGGGTACACATCTTTCTGCTTACAGACAATGGAAATAGTTTTACGGAAGAAGTATCACAAGAATTCAAGTTAGTCAATAAAGATACTCTATATGGGGACAGGGGATTACAGAATTTTCCTAATGACGTTGCAGGGGTTTATTTGGTTATCAACAAATGGAGGTGTTAATTGGGGATTCCAGCAGCCCGACACAAGTGTAGCATAATGGTCAGTTGCAGGAATTGATTTTATAAACAACCAATACTGGATGGAGCAGTTGGTTATACATTTATTGTACAAACAACGGCGGCGGACCCACTATCTATCCCTACATACATCGACAGCAACTCAACAATAATTCCGAGCGAGTATGTGCTAAAACAAAACTATCCGAAACCCGTTCAATCCGTCAACAACGATAGAGTTCTCACTCCCTAAAGACTCATACGTAAAACTAAAAATCCTCGACCTCTCGGGCAAAACAGTCTTTTGGGTCGTTTACGATATGCTCCTGCGTTCAGGACTCCACAAATTTAAAATCGTAGAGTTCGAGAAACTCAATCTTTCAAGCGGTGTTTATTTCTATCAATTGGAAGCCCGCGACATAAACACGGGAAAAACAAACTTTATTCAATCCCGAAAATTGATATTACTTAAATGAATAATAACACAAATATATGAAACACAAAAAACTTTTTGCATCTGTTCTGACAATCATAATAATATCATCACTATCGAAAGTGTACCCGCAGAATAATCCTAATATGAAGAACGGATTTTATCTCGGACCAATGAGTCACTTTTTCGAAAGCACTTTACAAAACGAGACACATTCACAATTGGTACAAAGACCTGCACTTCAATATGATGCAAAGTTACAATGCACATCTTGATAATATTGACCCACACTTTCAGGGGAAAGGACAAAAAGACGGTGGATTTTTTGAGGATATTAGTAATTATCAGGCAGAAATGACACAGACAATTGCTAACTGGAATAAAATTGCTCAGGATAATTCACTACTCTTTGAAAGAGAAAAAATTATTCGCCCTGCGTACGGTAAGCGATTCACTTTTCACGCCGAAGGTTCGGGCACCTGGAAAAATCGTTTCCCTTCATACGGTTTCGAATCATCCGAAACAGGTTCCGACTATTCAGAAAACTGGATGAATGAAATAGTAAACGGACGCCAGTGCATCAAAGGCAAACATCAGTCAGGATTTATCGTAAGTAATTTGTTCGAAAATACAGGGCAGATAAATGTTATGAAAATTGTTGACGATAACACAAACAGTAATGGATGGGACAGGCTGTATTCTAACGTAAAATTACCAAAGTATAATATGCGTTGGTTTGTTAAACCAAGAATGAGGATAGACCCTGCATTCGCAAAAGCAAACCCGGAAGTCCCTGTTGTTGTAATTTATATTAAAAACTTTCAAGGTGTAATAATTGATTCAACAACTATAACCTGTAATAATTTTTTAAGTAAAGATTCTCAGGGAAACATCATCTACGACGGACGTTATATAGAAAACTATTTTAATTTTTCTGCAAACACGCTTTCCGTTTCAGCCGTTAAAATCGGTGAAGGTATGGGTGTTGCTGCAAACAGCGAAGTAGATTATATGGTTAAATGGCTTGGCAAAGCGGATGTATGGTTAGATTACGTCCGTGTTGATGACTCCTGGGCGCATTATCTTTTCACCGATACTTGGGAAGAAGGGCAGCAATATTCAAATGAAAATATGTGGCAGTTCCTAAGAAAAGAAAATAAAAGAAGAAGTTGATGGCATTTACGAAAACAGACGGTCTCGGTTATTTCTGGGTTGATGAAGTTCAGTTTGCAAACATTGAATGTATCGGTGAAGTAAACCGTCTTATTTAAGAAATATTCTAACAATAAACTTTCACTTTTGTTTATCACAGACCCGAATGCCTTTATGGGCTGGTCAGGATTGCGGAATCAAGAGGTAACAAGAACGGATTACTGGGATTATTTAATAGACACATTCAGATAGCATTAGGTGCTTTAAGCGATATTATGATTACGCAGTGGTTTCCAATGTACTATAATAAAAAGTATCCCGATGTATTTAAATCTGTCAGTAATGAGTCTTTCCCCGCTACGACTAAATTTCAAAAGTCATCAGGCTACGAAGATTACACTTATGAAATAGATTCCGGAATACAAAACTGGTTTTCCTGGCTTCTTAGAAATCATAAATATTATATCAAAAAAGCCAAAAGCAAAGGATTAATATACGGAGTGATAAATCAAATCAATAGCGATGAAGCCGGTATTAAAGGAACAGGGAAATCAGATGAATGGGGACTCAGAGAGCCTACAAACGAAGAACTCTCTTTAATAATAAATATGTCTTTAGTGCATGGAGCAAAAGTTCTTCTGGAGTTTTCATACACTACCACAAGGCAAAGTCAGGACGGAAACGGGTACAGGTATAATATGGGCTTAGTATCTGAAGGAACTGATTATTCAAACAAAAGGTTGACAAATTATTATGGTCAGCCAAATCGGGAATTCGTTTCAGATTTTAATAAAAAGTTAAGACAGACAGGCGAAATAATGTATCCAATGGGAAAGCCAAATGAACATCTTATTCACGACAGAACCATTTCTGTAAATACTGTTACCTATCCCTCCACAGAAAGCGGAATCTCATCTTATAGATATGTTAGCGATGTAACGAGTCAGGCACCTTTGTTAACAGGTACAAACCCATGTATGCCCGGTATAAATGAATATTACGATTGTCCCGAACAGAGATTTTGGGAATTAGGATTTTTTAATGTAAACCCAAATTCATCAAACCCTAACGATAAAAGTAAATATCTTTTTGCATTAAACAAAAGAACTTATCCCGTTACCAATCTAAACAACAACGGCGACAAACGAATTCTGAAAATAAAATTTAACGTTTCTGAACTCACCGGCGCTGATAACTGGGTTATAAAAGATGCCGTTACGGGTGAAGTGATATCTTCATTCAATAAAAACTCGAATGAATACATCTCCGCGGGCACCTTCAAGCCGGGGAGAAGGCAGATTATTAAAAATTATACCGGCAAATTAATTTATGAAAAGAATATCATTACTCATATTGTCCCTGTTGTTTTTTGCCACTGCATTCCAGTCGGATAAACTGTTGACGTCGGGGTGGTATCAGCAGTTCTTTCCGAATATGAACGGAAGCAGTATGCAAGTATTACTTTTCTTGATAGTCTTACGGGGTTTGCAATGTACCAATACAAATTCCTAGTTCAGAGTTATATCTTGAAGACGTACTAATGGAGGGGATAACTGGAGCTATCAATTATACATACACCGCCTATACAGAATTGAAGTTTGTCTAAAATAGATTTACTAATGAAAGTACTGGATTATGCCTTTAACAAATGATATTGAAATTTTTAAAACAACCAATAGAGGAATAAACTGGAAAATATTTCTAACCATGCCTCTATCCTGTAGATGATGTAGCAGTCATAAATAAAGATACAATATTTGCATTGTATCAAGCAATGGCCTTGATGGCGGCGTCTATCGTTCCACAAATGGCGGTATAAACTGGCAGTATATCTAGGAATAACGGTCCAAATGGCAACCCATCAGAATTTATATGTATGATAAGAATTTCGGATTTACACAAGTGGCTCGAATTATATGCGAAGAACAACAAACGGCGGATTTAACTGGACAATAGTTACCGGTGAATTATTTTAAGGATGCAATTCTTTGATAGTTTTGGGTGGAAAGCTTATGATGGTATAACAGAAAACCACAGATGGTGGCATAAACTGGGTTCTGCAACAATTCCCTAATATGCATTTCGATATATTCGAATGTTACAGAATTTTCAATTTATTAACAAAGACACTGTTTGGATGGTAGGTGCAGAAAATTTGGTAAACCACCGGTTTATAAGACCACAAATGGAGGAACAAATTGGGGATATCAAATACCTGATACAACATTACAGATTTTATGTTTATAGTTTTATTCAGTTTGTAAATTAAAATGTAGGATGGATAAATCCTGCGACCCAACATCTTTATATCACACAAAATTGGCGGCAACGACACAACATTCTTCACGGGCATCAAACTCGTGCCGAACATCGTGCCCGAAAAGTTTTCTCTCGGACAAAACTATCCGAACCCGTTTAACCCGGCGACTAACATTCCGTTTGAACTCGAAGGAGCGGTCGCACGTAACGCTGAAAGTCTTCGATGCCCGGGGACGCGAAGTGAAGGAACTCGTTAACGGACGCTGGGGCACAGGAAAGTTCATCGCCGATTTCGACGCTTCGGCACATCGCTACAGGAATCTACTTCTATCAGATAATAGTATCGGGCGAATCCACTCACAAGACGTTTACGGCAGACGAAGGAAGATGATGGTGCATCAAATGAAAAGAATATCATTACTACATAATGTCCTGTTGTTTTTTTGCAACTGACATTTCACTCGGATAAACTGTTGCACTGGTCGGGCTGGTATCGACGGTGATACTTGCCAATCTTAACGGAAGCTACAATTCAACGGATACGACTTTCCGTGAATCAGTCATACGGGATGGGCAGTGACACATTCGAATACGGCAGCTTGAAGATTCACTTTATCAAGAACATACAAACGGAGGAGATAAACTGGTTTACGAATAATACCTTTATTACTCGCGATTCAGACTAGGGTCATTTACAAAGATTTAATTCATGGACACGAAACTCTCGGTTATGGATTGGGAAAGGCTTATGTGAATGAATTGTTACTAAAAACCACCAATGAAGGATGCAAACTGGACAGTCCTACAAAGCACATCATGCAGTTATATTGTGGAGGATTTTTCAGTGTTAAATAAGGATACAATGTTTGCTGTATCAAGCAGTGAGTTTTAACGGCGGTGTTTCCAGATCAATAAACGGCGGTCTAAACTGGCAATTAATCTGGACTCTTGGTGTCGCAAGCGGTAATCCTAAAAGAATATATATGTTTGAAAGAATATGGGGTTTTGCTGTCAACCTGTAACAGGAGAATCGGCGATTCAGAAGAACAACAGACGGAGGATTTAACTGGACTTTAATTAGTGATACAAATTTTCAGTGATATAAAATTTGCGGATACATTAATAGGTTGACAAAGTATTTAACAATAGTATTAAGAAAACAACAGACGGAGGAACGACATTGGGTTATAGCAAATATATCCAAATGTATTCTCATTTTCCGGTACTTAAATTATCATGTATTAAACTAAAGACACTGTATGGTTTGTAGGTCCGACAGTGTATAAAAATGGATTTCCTTATGGTGTATTAATTAAAACAACCAACGGCGGTTTGAACTGGGGTTACCAAATCCCGGATACATCAATAAGGATTAGCAATTATACCATTTGTTTTCTTCACAAACAAAAACAACGGATGGGCATTTCAGGATAGTCAATGGTGTCCACACAAAAATACGGCGGTAACGACACGACATTCTTCACAGGAATCAAACTCGTGCCAACACGTTCCCGGAAAAGTTTTCCCTCGGACAAAACTATCCGAACCCGTTTAACCCGACGACAAACATTCCGTTCGAACTCAAAGAGCCGTCGCACGTAACTCTGAAAGTCTTCGACGCCCGCGGACGCGAAGTGAAAGAACTCGTCAACGGACGCTGGGGCACAGGAAAGTTCATCGCCGATTTCGACGCTTCGGCACTCGCCACAGGAATCTACTTCTATCAGATTATAGTATCGGGCGAATCCACTCACCAGACTTTTACGGAGACGAGGAAGATGATGGTTTTAAAAGTGACAAAGTGACAAGGTAACAAGGTGACAAGGGGACAAGGTGACAAAGTGACAGAGTGACAAGTAAACTTCTCCATTTGTCATCCCCGCGTGCTCCTGGCGGGGATCTCGACTTATAAAAGAAATCAAAAAGCGATCCCCGCCAAAAACTTGCGGGGATGACAAGGTGGGGTGTTGTGAAGACTGATATTATTTTTCCACCCACCACTTAGATATCCCCTTCCTTCGCTTTGCTGATACATTTCTTCGGTCAGATGTGTCCAAACAGCACTTAGATGACTTCAATTTTCACTCCGATAATGTTCTTCCGAACAAAGTTATTGTGATTTCGCGCATAGTTATTTAAAGATTTGTAAGTTAAATATTGTCACTTAGTTATCCATCTCTCACTTTGTTAATGCTTTCATACATTAGTTATGGTTCTTCAGACATAGTTATGTTATGTTCATCGGGTTAGATGACTTAATACTATGACGGAACGTATCAACAAAACAGAGTAATGTATTAACAAAGCGAATATTTGTATTAACTAAGTAGAAATTGTATTAACAGATAGTAATAGGAACGTATTAACGAAGCGACGAGAACGTATTAACGAAGTGAGAAAATGTATTAACGAAGCGAGAAAATGTATTAACGAGGCGATGAAATGGATTAACGAAACGATGGAAAGGATTAACGAAACGAGTAAATGGATTAACAAAACGGAAAACTCACTTTTCTGTTGATATTTTCATCTATTCTAAATAATTTTCAGAAATTAAACACATTATTATGTTAAAATTTGACATTCTACCGCTTTTAAAATTCAAAGGGAGATAAAACTCCTGCGCTTTACCTTAAGAAAAATGGTTTTTCAAAGACAACTTCTTACCACCTTACCGGGAAAAAAGTGTGAAGCGACTGACTTCATTACAGACATCAGAAAACTGTGCAATCTTTTCAATTGCACACCGAACGATTTGTTCACTTACGTGGAATCGGAATCAAAACCGCTTCCGCCGGGTTCGCCAATGAAGCAACTTGTCCGCCACCGATACCGTCGATTACCGGAATTACTCGGTGACCTTATCGCCGACGCAGACAACCGAACTTATAAATAAATTAATGGAATTCAAGAACCAAAAATGAATAGCGGCTAAAATTTTCTATGCACTAAATTTCTTTCTTTTATTAGAGTGCTGAATTATTTATGTTTAGCATTCATTTATCAGGAATTAATTTTTAATTATGAAAATTTATTTTGCGACTTCTATTAGAGGTGCTAATGACGCTGTAAATAGCAATATTCTTTTAATCGATGCTTTGAAAAAGTACGGCACTGTTTTAACCGAACATTTTGCGGGAATTGCCGTGGATGGCGAGACGGATTTATCGGATAAGGAAATTCACGACAGGGATTTGCGATGGATTGATGAATGCGATGTGATTGTTGCGGAGGTTTCAAACCCGAGTCTTGGTGTTGGTTATGAAATCAGGTACGGAATCGAAAACGGAAAAAGAATTCTTTGTCTGAAGCACAAAGACGGCAAACGCCTTTCGGCAATGATTTCAGGCAGTGATTATCTTGAAGTGGAAGAATATTCAGGCGAAGAAGAGATTTTGAAAATATTAAGTGATTTCTTTGAAGAATAAAATTTCGTTTATTAACATTTTTATAAAAACTTAACTTTGGTATATTTCCAAAAATTTTAAAAGGATATAAATTTAATCAATGTTTAATTCTATTGTATTAGTTAAACAAGTCCCCGACACCGCAAACATCACGGGTAAGGTGATGAAAGATGACGGGACTGTTAATCGTTCGATGTTACCCGCAATCTTCAACTATGAAGATAAAGTTGCTCTGGAGTTTGCACTTCAGATAAAGGACACATACGGCGGAAAAGTTATCGCAATTACTATGGGTCCTGCAAGGGCAGCGGATATATTGCGCGAGTGTTTGTATATGGGAGCAGATGAAGTGTATGCAATCAGCGACAGAAAATTTGCGGGTGCGGATACTCTCGCAACTTCTTATGTGTTAAGCGAAGCGATAAAGAAAATCGGTGACTATGATTTTATTTTTGCAGGCAGACAGGCAATCGACGGCGATACTGCGCAGGTCGGTCCGCAAACAGCGGAGAAACTCAGCATTCCGCAGATTACTTATGCCGAAGAAATTCAGGGAATAAAAGACGGCAAGATTAAAATTAAAAAGAAGATTGACGGCGGATTCGAAATAGTTCAGTGCAAGTTACCCGTGCTCATCACAGTGCTTAAAGGTGCTGCCGAGCCGAGACCATTTCAGGCAAAAAGAATTATGGCATACAAGGGCGCAAAGACTTTGACCGAACTTGAAAAACTTACTGAAGGAAACTCTTTACTGTATGTCGATACTTTAAAACACGAATACGAAGAAAGAAATCTTTTTATACAAACTTTCTCAGCCGATGATTTAAAAGTTGATGAAGAAAGATGCGGAATAAAAGGCTCGCCTACAAAAGTTCATAAAGTAGAATCAGTAGTCTTAGCGGGCGGAATGCAGGAAAGAATTGAACCGACGAGAGATGGTATCGGGCTTTTAATAGATAAACTTTTAGAAGACAGAATTTTTTAATTTTTAAAAAGAATTTTAAAGTATATATAAATGCATAAAAATGAAGTTTGGGTTTTCGTTGAACAAAGAAACGGCAAGCCCGCTGATGTAAGTTTTGAACTCTTAAGCAAAGGCAGAAAACTTGCCGATAGTATGAAGGGTGTGTTGAAGGCTATTGTTATCGGTCACGAAGCAAAAGGAATTGCAACAGAGACTTTTAAGTACGGTGCTAATGAAGCGGTGCTTATTGACCATCCTGATTTAAAACTTTTCAGGACGATGCCCTACACACGCATAATGAATGAATTGATAAAGAAACACACACCGAGGATAGTTCTTTTCGGTGCAACGGTTTACGGAAGAGACCTCGCCCCGCGCGTGGCATCAAACACAAAGAGCGGTTTAACTGCGGATTGTACTGATTTAAAAATTTCTGACGTGAAGTACTTAGGTAAGGAATATCCGCAGTTGCTTTTGCAAATCAGACCTGCATTCGGCGGTAACATTGTTGCGACAATTATTACACCCGACGTACCTGTTCAGATGGCAACAGTGCGCGAAGGCGTTATGGAAATGCATCCGTACGAAAAACCGCATCCGGTAAAGATTACAAAAGTAACTTATGAACCGATTGATATAGACGGATTACTTGAAGTGATAGAACAGCACAGAGAAGAAAGCAAAGTGAATCTGAAAGGTGCACCGATAATTGTTGCGGGCGGATACGGACTTGGCTCGAAAGAAAACTTTAAACTTCTTCACGACCTTGCACACGTAATAGGCGGTGAAGTTGCAGGAAGCCGTGCTGCTGTTGACGCAGGATTTATCGCTTCGGAAAGACAGGTCGGACAAACAGGCGTAACAGTAAGACCAAAGTTATACATTGCGGTTGGAATCTCGGGTGCAATTCAGCATCGTGCAGGAATGCAGGAAGCAAAGAAAATAATTGCAATCAACACTGACCCCGATGCACCGATATTCGGCGTATCGCATTACGGAATAGTCGGCGATGCAGTACAGGTTATACCGCTATTTAATAGAAACATACAAAAACAAACTGAAATAAAATTAAAGTTAAATTATAATGCCAAATTTTTTCACAGATAACAGCGATTTACTCTTTCAATTCAACAGCCTTGAATATCGCAAGGTTGTTGATATGGCTGAAGATAATTATGAATTTGCCAAGGAGTTTAAACATGCTCCTATAAATTATGAAGATGCTATGGAGAACTATAGGAAGGTACTCGAAATGACAGGTGACCTTTGCGGAAACTATATTGCTCCGCGTTCTTCTGAAGTTGATATTGAAGGTGCACATTTTGCAGACGGAAAAGTTGAATACGCAAAAGGAACTCAGTTGAATCTGAAAGAACTCACAAAGGCTGATTTGATGGGACTTGTTCTTCCGCATAAATTCGGCGGTTTGAATTTTCCTCTTAATATATATATGATGGCAACTGAAATGATTGCCCGTGCAGATGCTTCACTTATGAATATTTTCGGTTTGCAGGATATTGCGGAGATGATTGAAAAGTATGGAACCGAAGAGCAGAAAGAAAAATATATTCCGGGTTTTTGCACAGGTAAATATACGGGTGCAATGTCTTTAACGGAACCTGACGCAGGTTCGGACTTACAGGCAGTAAAACTTGTTGCATATCAGGATGAAAGCGGAAACTGGTTTTTACGCGGTGTAAAAAGATTTATCACAAACGGAAACGCACACGTTCATTTAGTACTTGCACGTTCAGAAGCAGGAACAAAAGACGGCAGGGGACTCAGTATGTTTGCTTGTATTGCAGATAAAACAGTTGTCGTAAGACGTATCGAACATAAACTCGGTATCCACGGCTCACCAACGTGTGAATTGCAATTCAACGATACACCCTGCGAACTCGTAGGACAAAGAAAATTCGGATTGATAAAGTATGTGTTTGATTTAATGTACCGCGCAAGAATGGGAGTATCTGCACAGGCACTCGGAATTTCACAGGCGGCATACGAAGAAGCACTTATGTATGCGAAGGACAGAGTTCAGTTTGGGAAATCCATTTACAACATTCCTGCTGTTGCGAATATATTAATCGATATGAGAGTAATGCTGGAATACAACCGTTCGTTACTTTATGCAACCGGTATGTTTGTTGACTTAAAAGAAAAGACAGACTATTTGATAAATAAGTTAAAGAAAGAAGGAAAACCTGTAACAGAGTTAACCGAAGAATTAAAATACTACACAAAAGTATCAAACTTATTAACACCCATAACCAAGTATTTCTTAACCGAATGTGCAAATAAAATAACTTATGATTCTCTGCAGATACACGGTGGTACGGGATATATGAGGGAATTCAGAATTGAGCGTCTTGCACGTGATGCAAGAATCACAAACATTTATGAAGGTACTTCACAGTTGCAGATAGTTGCTGCAATAAGCGGTGTTATTAATGATATACTAAAAGATATTTTCGATAAGAACGAAAAGAAACAATATCCGGGCGGACTTGAAAGACTTGCAAATTATCTTAAAGAGATTCGCGGAATCTTCTATGATTGTCTGAAGTATGTAATTGATAAAAAGGATAATGCATTTCAGGATGTTGCCGCAAAGGATTTAGTTGAATTGTATTCATACATTTACATAGGCTATTTGCTGCTGGATGAAGCAGAGAAAAATGATAAAAAGATATTCATTGCAAACAGATACATTATTACATCTCTTGCAAACGCAAAGAAAAACGCTGATACAATCAAGAACGAATTGTTCTCTGATTTGCTTCATGCAGATAAAATTCTTATATAAAATTTTAGATACGGAGGTATTAAATTATGTTTTATTACAGAATATTCGATGATAAAGAAGAGTTGAATTTTTTCAAAAGTACTTTAGAATATGAAAAAATTGCTGCTTTAATGAGTGAATTTGAAAAATCTCACGAAGAGTATTGCAATGCAGACTTCATTTGTTTTCTGAAGGAAAAAGATAAAGAGGCAGAGATAATAGACGTTACGAACATTTATTATTAATTTTAATCGGGTTATTTTCTTTTCTCCTTTAATATAGAGAATAACCCTTTTGAAGTTTTAATCTTTAAATAATTTAATGTGTTAAACTTCATTCCCACATATACGATAGATTTTGAACAACTGTGGAATCTTATTTCTACGAGGAACAGGTGGTTTATAAATATACGTTATTATATAATTGCAGCGTTCGCATTGTTTGTAATCATAATGCAATATGTTTTTCTTATTGGTTTTTCCGAAGAACAGTTGTGGGCTTTTTCGATTATCTCTTTTTCATTATTCATCGTTAATATTTTCTATAGTTATGTCGAATCTACAGGATTTGTAAAAAATGACATAGTAGGCTTTAACCAGCTTCATTTTTCCTTTAATCAGATAATTGTTGATATACTTGTAATTGCTCTGATTACATATTATACAGGAGGTATCGAAAGTCCGTTCTATCTGTTCTTTGTTTTTCATATGATTATTGGCAGTATGATTTTACCTAATATTGTAGTATATACACTCGCAAGCATTATAGTTACTTCGATTGGACTTTTTTCATTCTTAGAATATAACGGATTATTTCAGCATTATACTTTTGGGAATCTGTTAATAACTCCTTTGTACACAAACCCAAGATACATAATAATATTTCTTACTTCGTTCGGCATAATGATGTTTGTAAGTGTATTTCTTGCTAATAATATTTCCCGTGCCCATTATCAGAGATCCCAGCAGTTAAAACTTACTCTGAACAGATTAAAAGATGCGGAAAAGACAAAGATGAAATATACTATGGGCATCGTGCACGAGATAAAAAGTCCGATTGTAGGAGCACAGTCAAACCTTGATCTTGTTCTGAATGGATATACAGGTGAAACAAATCCGAAGGCAAAAGAAAAGATAAAAAGAGCAAGAATCAGAACTGATGAGGCAATCGCAATTATTAACGATATTCTGAAAATATCTAAACTGAAACTTCTTGATACTATTAACAAAGAAGAGATTAACGTTATTTCATTTGTTGAGAATACTTTTTCAAAGAAGGATTCACAGATAATTGCAATGGACGTTAAAACAAAAATTATTGACAGCAGAAAAGAAAAATTACCCGTAAAGGTCGATAACGCATTGTTCGAACTCGTGTTCTCAAACTTAATAGGTAACGCAATAAAATATAATATGCCGGGCGGCAATGTTCAGGTGATTGTCGATAATAATGAAAACGGAGAAGTTAAAATAACTGTTGCAGATGATGGAATGGGCATTCCTGATGATGATAAATCAAAAATGTTTCATGATTTCTATCGTTCTTCAAATGCCAAACACAAAGGAATCGAAGGTACAGGGCTTGGTTTATCTGTAGTAAAAGAAATTGTAGAACAGCACGATGGGACTATTACTTTTAACAGTCCATCAAGACTTACTAAAGAAGGAAGAAGAGGTACTGAGTTTATTATAACACTTCCGAATATTTAAACTAACAATTTTATTGCTATTCCAATCGCAGCACCTATTATGATTAAATAATATGGTTTTAATTTTGTTGAAAATAATGTAGCAATTCCAATTAGAAACAATCCATACGACCAGTAATCAACCATTGCATCTTTGGATAAGAAATATGCCGTTGTTATTATTGCACCTATCGCAGCTGCATTTGCACCTTTGATTGCTGATTTAAGATAAAAATTATCTTTTATCTTTTCTATAACCTGCGCAATAAGCATTACTATGATAAATGTTGGTAAAAAAATTGATACAGTCGCAACGACCGAGCCCGAAAATCCTGATACCATATACCCAATAAAAGTAGAAGTTATAACTACGGGTCCGGGTGTTATCTGTCCGAATGCAATTCCGTCGAGAAACTCTTTAGCAGTTAGCCAGTGCAGGTTTTCAACTACATCCTGCCTTAGCACACCTATTATCACAAAGCCGCTTCCGTAAGTTAATGCACCTGCTTTCATAAAAACTAAAGCAATATCGAGTAACTTGTTGTTTAATAACCCGAGATAATAAAGCAGGTATCCCGTGAAATCTTTTAAAGCGAGTACTATTCCGCTGAAAGTAAAAATTGTAAACGTATTTAGTTTGTTGCTCCTTGTTTTTCTTTCAATCGCATAATAAAGTAACGCTGCGATTGCAAAAATTATTATCAGCAATATGATATGAAGTTTGAAGAAAATTGAGATTCCGATTGCCGAAAAGAAAAGTATGTACTGAAAAACATCACCCGAAAAAACTGTTCGGCTGAGATTG
Source organism: Ignavibacteriota bacterium (assembly GCA_963748665.1). GTDB lineage: Bacteria > Bacteroidota > Ignavibacteria > Tepidaquicellales > Tepidaquicellaceae > CAIKZJ01. Next base: position 14,720 of record CAVVJW010000007.1, read on the forward strand.
AATCCCGAATGAAAGATGATTGCGATTACTATCGGGCTTATACCGTACAATGCCCATGCGATATAGTTAATGTCTCTGAATTCTTTGTAGAAGATGGAAAAGATAAGCACAATTATAAACGAAGGAAGCACAAGACCAATGCCTGCAAGCACTGCCGCCCAGAAACCTTTTTTGAAATAAGCAAAGTAAAGTGCAACCTGATATGCTAATGGTCCGGGTGCAATTTGCGAGTAACCGAAGTAGTTTTTAAATTCTTCAAGCGTCATCCATTTCTTTTCAAAAACCAATTCACGTCTTATGTATTCTATAATGGCAAGCGGGCCTCCAAAGCCCGCTATGCCAAGATATAAAAAGTATCTGAAGATTTTAAAATTTGACAATTGCATAGCAATTACGCAAATTTATTTATCTCTATCGCAATATCAATATCTTTTTGCGTAATACCGCCTGCATCGTGAGTAGAAAAAGCAACTTCCACTTCCGAATATTTCATCATCAAGTAGTCAGGATGATGGTCAAACTGCTGACAGATTGTGCTGATTACGGTTACAAGTCCCGCAGTCGCAGGAAATCCTTTTGTCTTAAAAGTTTTCTTTATTGAATTTCCGTCAACAAACCATCCGGTAACTTCCTTTATTCTATCGCGAACTATATCAGGATTTATTTTTTCCATTTTGCTGAATATTAAATTGAATAACCTGCTTCACCGTCAAAGTTATACAGGTTCTCGGTTTTTATAAAATCAAAACCGCTCTCTCTGATTTTGTTTAACAGTTGAACAATGTCATCGTGTTTTATTATCGTTCCTTTTTCATTGCTTAAATATCTGCATCTCCACTGGTCAACACAGTTTATGTTTGGTGAGCCGTTTGGAAATACAGTTACACCGCGATTACTTATAACTTGAAGTGTCAGATTATCAGTCTTTAATTCTGGTTAACATATTTCCTAAATCATCAGGCGAGCCGTTACTCCAGTCTAAAAACACATCAACTCCAACTAAATCTTTTCTTTCCGCCGCACCTTTCTTTTCCTGAATCGATTCTATCTTGTGTGCAGGCTCTGAAGAGTACTTTACAACTTTAAATGTTGATGGTACTTGTCCGATTCTTTCAATCACTGCATTTGCAAATTCCTTCGTACCTACAGGTGTTGTGTGATGAACTTCATCGTTAACATCGTATGTATGAATTCCGTCTTCAAGTGTTTTCAACCACGCATTGTGTACTTTCGATGCCACGTCAGGTTGTCCGATGTGTACAAGCATCATCACAGCTCCGAGTAGAAGTGCAGAGGGATTTGCAGAATTTTGTCCTGCTCTTCTTGGTGCTGAACCGTGTATTGCCTCAAACATAGCAAACTCATCGCCTATGTTTGCCGAGCCGCCAAGTCCAACTGAACCTGTCATCTGTGCTGTAACGTCTGAAAGTATATCACCATAAAGATTTTCCATAACAATAACATCGAACGATTCAGGTGATGTTGCAAGTTTTGCCGCACCGATATCAACAATCCAGACTTCTTTTTCTATAGTTGGATATTCTTCTCCGATTTCATTGAATATCTTGTGAAATAATCCGTCAGTGATTTTCATAATGTTATCTTTAACGAAACAAGTAACTTTCTTTCTGTTGTTGTTCAAAGCAAATTCAAATGCATACCTTACAATCTTTTCTGTTCCCGGTCTTGAAATAATTTTCAGTGCCTGTGTAACCTGTTTCGATTGTCTGTATTCAATTCCTGCATAAAGGTCTTCTTCGTTTTCTCTTACGATAACTAAATCCATTACAGGATGCTTTGTTTTAATAAACGGATGGTAAGAAACGCAAGGTCTTATGTTTGCGTACAAACCAAACATCTTTCTTGTTGTAACATTTAAACTTTTAAAACCGCCGCCCTGCGGAGTTGTGATAGGTGCTTTAAGAAACACTTTTGTTCTTCTTAAAGAATCCCATGACTCGGGTGCGATACCTGTATTGTTACCGCTTAAATAAACCTTCTCGCCTACTTCAATAGTTTCAATATCCAGTTCAGCCCCGGCCGCCTGTATAATTTTTAAAGTCGCATCCATTATCTCGGGTCCGATTCCGTCTCCGTGAGCAACTGTAATTGGTGTTTTAGCCATTTTTTAACCTTTCAAATATATTTATTTTAATTTAATTGTCACAAATTACTAATTAGTGTATATAAAGTAAATATTAATTGTCATTGTGAAATAGAATCTAAGAATGTGTAAAATCAATTAATCTTTGCCTTTGTAAAAGATTTAACCACAAAGATTATATTTTAGTTCTGTATTGTAAAATTAAGTAATATTATAATTATATATTTCAGAGTTACTCTCGAAATATTTATATGCAAATATTAAAGACTTTAAATTTTATTTTAATATAATTAATTATACAGAAATAATTATATTATTATGCTGAACAGAAGAAAATTTATCAGAAACATTTCATTGCTCGCGGGAGCTGTCCCGTTTGTAAAACCTATAAACTTAAGCCGGTTTGCAAAAACACAAAGTGAAAAACCCATTGTGCTTTCTACATGGGATTTTGGAATACCCGCAAACGAAGAAGCATGGAAGGTTCTTAGTTCGGGCGGAAGAGCACTCGATGCTGTTGAAGCGGGAGTGAAAATTCCCGAGGGTGACCCGAAGGTTAACACTGTCGGTTATGGTGGCTTGCCCGACCGAGATGGTCACGTAACGCTCGATGCCTGTATTATGGATGAAAATTTCAGGTGCGGCTCTGTGATGTTCCTTGAAGGTATCAAACATCCTATTTCTGTTGCACGTGCTGTGATGGAAAAGACTCCGCACATTATTTTTGCGGGCGAAGGTGCTTTACAGTTTGCACTTCAAAATGGTTTTGAAAAAGAAAATCTTCTAACACCGGAATCAGAAGCGGCGTGGAAAGAGTGGCTAAAAACAGGCGTTTACAAACCATGGGAGAAAAAAGACTGGGACAATAAGGACAGCCACGATACGATTGGAATGATTGCAATTGATAAATCGGGAAATCTTTCAGGCGCCTGCACTACAAGCGGTCTGAAGTTTAAAATGCACGGACGTGTTGGTGATTCACCTGTTATCGGTGCAGCTTTATATGTGGACAACGAATACGGCGCGGCAGTTGCAACAGGCGTCGGTGAAGAGGTGATTCGTATTTCTGGTGCGCATACTGTAGTTGAACTTATGCGAAACGGTTACAGCCCTGCAGATGCATGCAAAGGTGCGATTGAAAGAATTATAAAAATCAATAAAGATAAAGCAAAAGAATTGCAGGTTGGATTTCTGGCACTGAATAAATTCGGTGAGTATGGCAGTTATGCAATTCAGCCCGATTTTCAATATGCAGTTTATTCAAACAATGAAAAGAATATATTAAAAGAATCGATTTGTCATTTTAAATAAAAACATAAAATGAAAGTACAATTAAAATTTATTTGTAATAAAGAAATTATAACAGGTGAGTTTCACTCTGCTATGACAGTACTTGATTTCCTTCGTAATATGAAAGAACTTAAAGGAACCAAGGAAGGATGCAGGGAAGGTGATTGCGGGGCGTGCACAGTGCTTGTGGGTGAACTAGCCGGAAACTTTGTGGTTTATAAAAACATAAATTCGTGTTTACTGCCAATAGCTGATATAGACGGGAAGCACCTTGTCTCTATAGAAGGGATTAACATCGATGGACTAAATTTGTTTCAGCAGTTTTTGGTCGATAACGGCGGAACGCAATGCGGTTTCTGCACTCCGGGTTTTGTAATATCATTTGCCTCATTTTTGCTTTCGGCAAATACGTTTGAAGTTTCTAAAGCAAAAGAATATTTAACGGGAAATCTCTGCCGATGCACAGGGCATCAGGGAATTATCAGGGCAGTTGAAGACGTAATTAATATTTTAAACAAGAAAGAAATACTGACCAATAGATTTTCATTTCTTGTTGAAAATAAACTGATACCCGAATACTTCAATGTTGTTGCATCGAAGTTAAAACAGATTCAAAAGAATAAAGTATTGCATACATTCGATAATTCGAAATTTCTTGTTTCGGGCGGAACGGATTTATATGTGCAAAAAGGTGATATGCTTGCAAACGCGGATATAAGTTTACTTTCAGAAATTATCAGCGATGAAAAGATAAAAGTAGTTGACGATGAATGCGTAATCTCTTCATCTGCAACCGTTGCCGAACTTGAGTCTTCCACGATTATTAATAGTATTTTCCCTGACTTTAAACAAATAGCGGAACAATTCGGCTCGACCCAAATCCGCAACAAAGCAACAGTGGGCGGAAACATAAACAACGCTTCGCCTATAGGTGATATGACAATCTTTTTTCTTGCATTGAATGCAAAAGTATCTTTACTCGGCAAAGGCATTACACGAGATATTTTCTTAAAAGATTATTTCAAAGGATATAAATTGCTAAATAAAAATACCGATGAAGTTATGACAAAGATATCCTTTAAAATTCCAAAGAACAGTTTTCAGTTTAGTTATGAAAAAGTTTGCCGCCGCTATTATCTCGATATAGCAAGTGTAAACACTTCTTTCTACAGCGAAGTATCGGAAGGGAAATTCTCGGTACTGCATATATCGGCAGGCGGTGTCTCGCCGGTTCCATTGTACTTAACAAAGACAGTTGAGTACTTAACGGGGAAAGAAATTAACATCGGGAATCTACAGGACGCTGTAAAAATATCACTCGATGAAATAAGCCCTATAACAGATTCACGAGGCTCTTTAGATTATAAGAAAACATTGCTTCGCAATTTATTGTTTGCTCATTATTTAAAACTATTTCCAGAAGTTATGAAAGAGGAGGTGATGTTATGAACAATTATGATTCTTTCAGACACGTAAGAGGCGAATCAATATTCGTAGATGATTTATGTCTTCCTTCATCTGCACTTCACGGAGCGGTGTTTTTCTCTCAGGTAGCGCACGGAAAAATATTAAACATTAATTATGACGAAGCAAAAACATCGGAAGGTGTAGTTGCGATTTTTACTTATAAAGATATTCCGGGAGAAAATCAAATCGGCGGAATAATTCAGGATGAAAGTTTATTGGCAGTTGACCACGTTCAGTTTATTGGTGAGCCGATAGCATTTGTAGTGGCTAAGACACAGGCAAATGCACGTGCTGCGGTTAAGAAGATAAAAGCAGAGTTTGAACCGCTTGAAGTCATTACTAATCCAAAAGACGCATTTAACAAAGGCAGTTTAATCGTTAAAGAACCAAAAGTTTACGTAAACGGAAATGTTGATGAAATCTGGGATAAATGTGATTTCATAGTTGAAGATACGGTTGTTACCGGCGGACAGGAACATATATACCTTGAGACACAATCGGCAGTTAGTTTCCCGACGGAAGGAGACGGATTGAAAATTATTTCTTCAACACAAAATCCAACTGCGATTCAAAGAACTGCCGCAAAAGTTTTAAACATTTCTGCATAATCAGATTGAATCAGAAGTTGTAAGAGTTGGCGGAGCTTTTGGCGGTAAAGAAGACCAGGCCACGGCTTGGGCTGTGCTGACTGCGCTTAGCAGCGTATAAACTTAAGAAACCTGTTAAGTTAATTCTATCCAGACACGATGATATGCGTATTACAGGTAAACGTCATCCGTACGTATCGGATTATAAAATTGGTTTCTCGAAAGAAGGAAAGATTCTTGCTTATGAAGTTACGTATTATCAGAATTCCGGTGCGGCGGCGGATTTGTCAACTGCAATTCTTGATAGAACTCTTACACATTGTACTAACAGTTATTTTATTCCTAACGTAAAAGCAACAGGATGGTGTTGTAAAACTAACCTGCCTCCAAACACTGCTTTCAGAGGTTTTGGGGGACCGCAGGGAATGTTTGTGATTGAGTCTGCAATACACAAGGCATCAAAGAAACTCGGACTTGACCCTTACATTATTCAATCGCTTAATCTTTTAAATGAAGGAGAAGAGTTTCCGTTTGGACAGAAAACCGAAAACTGCTTAGCGAGAGAATGTTTTGATACTTTAAACCGAAAGTTTAATTTTGAAGAAGTTAAAAAGAATATTGAATTGTTCAATTCTGAAAACATTCTTCTTAAAAAAGGGTTTGCGGTTATGCCAATATGTTTCGGAATCTCATTTACAAACACAATGCTGAATCAGGCAAGTGCACTCGTTCACGTTTATAATGATGGCAGTGTAGGAGTAAGCACGGGTGCTGTTGAAATGGGACAGGGAGTTAATATGAAGATAAGACAGATTGTATCAACCATATTTGGAATAGATGTTTCTTTGGTTAAAACTGAAAATACAAACACAACAAGAAACGCAAACACATCCGCAACAGCAGCAAGCAGCGGTGCAGACCTTAATGGTAATGCTGCATTAATTGCGTGTAAGGAAATATATGAACAGGTTAATCGATTTTTATCGTACAAAGCATAATCTGGTAAGTTCTGATTCTGTAGAGATAAAAGATGAAAAGGTGTTTGTTAATGGGTTGAGTACAAGAAGTATCCTGGAAAGAATTAGTTATGCAGGCATACCTTAACAGAATAGACTTATCAGGACACGGTTTCTACGCAACACCGGAAATACATTTTGATACAAAGACAAACAAAGGAAAACCGTTTGCCTATCACGTTTATGGATCTGCTCTGATAATTGCTAAAGTCGATTGTCTTAGAGGCACATACGAAATTGAAAGTGTGAAAATAGTTCACGACTTCGGGCAAAGCATTAATAAAGTTATTGACATAAGTCAGGCAGAAGGTGCATTGATGCAGGGCATAGGCTGGATGACACTTGAAGAAATTCTATACAACGAGCATGGCAAACTATTAACAGATACACTATCTGCTTATAAAGTACCCGATATTAATTTCACACCAAAAGATATTGAGATTGAATTCCTTGAAAACTCAATTAATAAAAAAGGTCCTATGAATTCAAAAGCAATTGGGGAGCCGCCGTTTATGTACGGTATTGCTGCTTATTTTGCAATAAGAAATGCAGTCGAATCCTTTAATAAAAGTGCTGAAATAAAATATGAAGCACCTATGACACCCGAAAGAGTACTGATGAATTTATATAATGCGAAATAAATATGCGGGAATTAGATTTCTGGGAAAATATTAAAGAAAATATTATAAGACACAGGAAACTTGCACTTGCAATAGTTTTTGATGCAGATCATTCTACTCCCGGAAGAAAAGGATTTAAGATGTTTGTTAACGCGGAAAATATTTTTCGTGGAAGTGTTGGCGGGGGACTGGTTGAAAATATGGTAATTAATGAATGCAAAGCCATAATTCAAAACAATTTCTCAAAAAACTATTATCAAAGAATATAAACTTCTTGGCAATACAGAAGAGAGTATCGGAATGATATGTAATGGTATTCAGATAATAGGGTATATTTTACTTGAAGAAGAACATTTAGGTACAATTGATAAAATTATCAATTCAATTAACAAGAATATTGCAGGATGTATCAGAATAACGGAAAATGATTTTGATTTTCTAAAGAGCTGCTTACCGGATATTAAATTCAACAAAGAAGACTTTGTCTATCAGGAAAGAATCGGTGTAAAAAATATTGTTTACATATTCGGAGGCGGACACGTTGGACTCGCAGTATCGCGGATTATGTCGCAACTTGATTTTCTAGTGATTGTAATTGACAGCCGTAAAGAAGTAAATACACTCATTGAAAATAATTTTGCCGATAAAATTATAATCAAGGATTTTGTTGAAGCCGCAAACGATATAATTGAAAACGATTTATCTTATGTAATTATTGTAACCCCCGGACACACTTATGATAAAGAAGTACTGCGGGCAGTTTTACATAAGAAAGTAAAATACATTGGTATGATGGGAAGTGAGACTAAAGTCAGAACTTTATACAAAGAATTAATCGCCGAAGGCATAAATGCCAATGATTTATCAAGAGTTCATTCTCCAATCGGTTTGAAAATCAAAAGCGAAACTCCCGAAGAAATAGCGATAAGCATTGCGGCTGAAATAATTGGTATCAAAAACTTAAAATAGCTGTTTTCTACACTTTCATCCAATTACTGGAAGAGTTTTTATACTGTAAATTTCGTACTTTATCTATAACTTTTATATAATTTATGACGTATATAATAAATAAACAATCTTAACTAAATTAATTATATTATCATGAAAAAAGTATTATTTTTAAATTTAATCATTTTTATGTTTATGGCATTAATTGCTAATGCACAAATCAGAGAAATACCGTTAACAGATTTCTTCAAAAATCCTGAAAAAACAGGTTATCAGATTTCTCCTGACGGAAATTATTTCTCGTATCTTACTTCCTGGGAAAACCGTCTGAATGTTTTTGTTCAAAAAGTCGGCTCGGATGAAGCAGTCCGTGTTACATCTGCTAAAGAAAGAGATATAACAGGATATTTCTGGAAAGGTAATAATAAAATAATGTACCTTCAGGATAAAGCAGGTGATGAAAATTTCAAACTTTATTCTGTTGATAAAGACGGTAATAACTTAAAACTTCTTTCTCCCGAAGATAAAGTCAGAACAGAAATCGTTGATGACCTTGAAGAAATTGATGATTATATGCTCGTATCTATGAACGAAAGAAATCCACAGGCATTCGACGTTTATCGTATAAATGTAAATACAGGTGAAAAGAAAATGATTGCGGAAAATCCCGGAAATATTATGGGATGGATTACTGACCACGACGGAAAACTTAGAGTTGCAACTGCCTCCGATGGTGTTAACAGTGTATTACTATACAGGGAAACAGAAAGCGATCCTTTTAAAGAAGTTCTCGTTACTAATTTCAGAGAAGGTGTCGAACCGCTTTTCTTTACGTTTGACAATAAATATTTATATGCTTCTTCAAACCTCGGAAGAGATAAAAGTGCAATAGTTAAATTTGATATTGCAAACGGAAAAGAGATGGAAATGCTGTATGAGAATCCTGATGTTGATGTAAGCGGATTAAGTTATTCAAAGAAAAGAAAAGTCTTAACCACAATTTCTTACGTTAAGGAAAAAAGAGAAATGAAGTTTCTTGACCCTGAAGTAGAAAAGAGATACAACAGACTTAAAAAAGAACTCGGTGAATATGAAGTCGTTATAACTGGTGTTAATAAAAATGAAGATAAATTTCTTGTAAGAACTTACAGTGACAGGTCACTTGGGTCTTATTATTTTTATGACCTGAATTCTGACAAACTTTCTAAGATTGCGGAAGTCAGCCCCTGGATTAATGAAAAAGAACTTGCAGTTATGAAACCTGTAAGTTATACCTCCAGAGACGGACTTACAATAAACGGATATTTAACATTACCTGTTGGTGTTGAAGCAAAAAACCTTCCTGTTGTAATGAATGTACACGGCGGTCCCTGGGCACGCGATAACTGGGGATATAACCCTGAAGTTCAATTCCTTGCAAACAGAGGTTTTGCAGTTTTACAGGTTAACTTCAGAGGTTCGACAGGCTACGGCAGAAAATTCTGGGAAGCATCATTCAGAGAATGGGGAAAGAAAATGCAGGACGATGTTTCTGACGGTGCGAAATGGTTAATCTCACAAGGCATCGCTAATCCGAAAAAGATTGGTATCTACGGCGGTAGTTATGGCGGATATGCGACACTTGCAGGTCTCGCATTCACTCCCGAACTTTATGCCTGCGGTGTTGATTACGTTGGTGTTTCAAACTTATTCACATTTATGAAGACTATTCCTCCGTATTGGGAACCGTTCAGAAAGATGATGTATGAAATGGTTGGCAATCCTGAAGTTGATAGTGCCCTGTTCGTTTCAGCATCTCCTGTTTTTCACGCAGACAAAATTGTTGCGCCTTTATTTGTTGCACAGGGAAAAATGGACCCGAGAGTTAATGTAGCTGAATCAGACCAGATGGTTGAAGCAATGAAGAAACGCGGAGTCGAGGTTGAGTATCTTGTAAAGGATAACGAAGGACACGGATTCCGTAATCAGGAAAACCGTTTCGATTTCTATGGCTCAATGGAAAAATTCCTATCAAAGCATCTGAAATAAATTTAAATATATATTAAAAATAAGTCCGTATTATTCAATACGGACTTATTTTATAAATAAAATCTATTTCTTCGTTTTCCTGAGGTTACTTTCGTAGTATTGAATCCAATCCTTTACTGTCAGTTTTTTCATAAGTTTTCCTATCAAAGAAAAAGGTATATCATCCATTTTTTTAAACCTCACACAACTTTTACCCATATCAAGTTTTGCTTTTGAATATTTTGGATACTCATTCTTAAACCAATCAAGCAATTTTTCATCAGAATACATACCCATATGGTAAAACGAAATAAAATTCTTTTGTGATGCCAGACCTGCAAAAGGTAATGGCTGTTTAGGGTCGCAATGGTATCCGTCAGGATAAATACTATGAGGAACGTAATAACCAATCATTCCATAAGTCATACCTTCCTCCAATCCTTTTGGTAAATTTTTTAAAATTTCATTCCTGAGTTTATTAAAAGACTCCTTCCTCTCGGCAGGTATTTCTTTTAAATAGTCATTTACTGTTTTTGATTTTGATTGCATATAATAAATTATTTACAACAAATATAAATAATGTACTGTTAAATCAAAACACCCTGAAATATCACACCCTAAATTATTTTTAAAATCAATTAAAATAATTGAATTATTTTGAAACATATTCAGTTGTATGAGGTATAATTATTTTATAAAAATTAAAAACAAAGGAGAAAAAAATTGAAAAAACTCTTATTTCTATTTCTGGTAATCGCAGGAATTTCTTTATTTTCATCAAAGAATTCATCTGCACAGGCGTTAACATTTCAGGTAACAAATAACACCGGCGTCACATTAGTCGATGTTTTCGTATCACCTGCCGAATCAAACAACTGGGGAAATGATATTCTGCCAAATGATCTTTTTGATAATGGCTCAACTATAAACGTAAACATCCCGGAAAGTTTCGGTACAACCTGTATGTTCGATATGAAAATTACAGACGGTGCAGATGGACATATTACTTTTACAGGAATAGATGCATGTAAATTAGTTGCATTACAGATAAACGGTGATGGTACTTACCAGTATTTGCAGACAAAATAATTGTTGTAAAGATTATAAAAACAAAAAGGGGCTCTAAGCCCCTTTTTTTATTATGTGTTAATATTATTTACTTCTTTAAATATTTTATAACTTCTGCGTAAATTCCATCACCGTCTAATCCTGCCTGCTTTAATACACTTTCTGCAGCACCGCTTCCAAGGAAGTATCCTTTACGGAACGGATGCAGTATTCTGTTTCTGCCTTCGTAAGATGTAATCCATTTTTCCATCGTTGGAAGTGTGAATCCGGTTATACCCATTGCTGTTTGTGCAATCTCTTGCGGATAGATTTCTTCTTTCTCTTTTTCCGGTAATAAGTCAAACAGTTCAGCACTTGAAACATAGAAGATATTTATGTTGAAACCATCTGCATCAAGTTTTGGAAGTGTGCCTGTGATAAACTCAATCGTTACACCGCTTTCCTGAAGTACAATACTGCCGTCAAGTTTTTTCTTAGGATCTGCTTTCCTTAGTGCATACAAACCTTTTGCCGCATCCGCTGCAGGTGCAAGGTTCAATGCTTTTCTGTCAACTATAGTTTCGTTTGGTCTTGTGACAAATGGTGACAATACCGCAGGACGTTTCATTAAACCTGCTATTAATAATGGCCATACTTCGCCCGGTTCCCATGGAGTTAAAGTAATAACTGTTCCTTTCGGGAAGTTACCCTGTAACAACTGTAAACACTGAGGGTCGGCGTGTGTTGGTCCGTCTTCACCGGTCTTTAAACCTGCGTGCGCATTTACAAGTACCCACGTATTATAATGTCCGCCATAATGTTCAACCTTGCTCATTTCACCAATAGCGTGAAGTCTCGCATCCGTATGTTCCATTGCAGAAATAAATGCTCCGTAAGAAGAACTTACACCAATATTTTTTCCGTATGCACCTAAGCCGCCCATCATAGCACCCATAGCATCCTCGCAAATACCGCCAATGGTTAATATTCTTGAACCCGGGTTATCTACTGCATTAAAGAACCCGTTCTGGAATCCTTCACCCACAAGATTAACGCTCGTAGAACCCAGTAAGTCGGCTGCTACGCCAAGCACAGCACCGTTTGTTTTCCTGTTTATATATCCAAGTGATGAACCGAGTACTGCCCTGACTGTTGTTACAGTTCCGGGGACGATTTTCAACTCGTCAGGAGTTTTTTCAACTGAAATTGATTTGTCAGTGTATAATTTTTCTAATTCAGTTTTGTTATCTCGCGGAGTTCTGTTTAGTTTATCTAATCTTGCTTTAGATTCAGAAATTGCATCTGCAAAATACTTCAGGTCTTTATTCTTTTCAATTACATCGCGTAATATTAATAAAGATTCCCAGTAATATTTTTCAATATTAATTTTATTCCAGTCACCTTCAAAGTTAGGAACTAACTGACCAAATTCATTCTTCAGTTCGGTAGTGGCTTTTGCTTCATACACAGGCATTTTTACACCAAATGTATTTTCAAAAGTTGACAGGAAATTATAAAACTCAGGTGAACAGAATTTATGTCCTGCACCGTGTGAACCTTTACCTTCAATACCATACTGCCAGCCCTTTATAGTTCTGTAAATAATTGCAGTCGGCATACCGTTGTTAAGTTGTTTAGCAAACGCCTGAGCGGCAATAACCTTTGTATGGTCTTTACCGTCATCTACATAGATTACGTTAAAATCGTGTAAGTATGTAAGTTCTGCAGGGTCCCATTGTACATAGTCGCCCTTTAAATCACCATCACGGCAGACTCTGTTACTGTCAATAGAAGCCTGATTGAAATCTATATGTAAAATAATATTATGCAGACACATCGAAGAAGCCGCGGCAAGTGCTTCGGAAACACGTCCCGGAGTCATTCCGCCTTCACCCTCTACCAAATGTACTTTCGGAGCATTGCTGCCGTAGTAATCTATTGCACCCAGCGCTAATCCAAAGCCCGCAGGAACGCCTACACCGCTTGCTCCTGTAGCAACTTTAACAAAAGGAGTTGCAGGAGTCGGATGTCCGTCTAATGCTTTTGAATTAAATTTTTTGAACAGGGGAGTATCATTCACCGGATTTCTTCTGAAACCAAGCATATCTTCAAATCTTAACTGGTTCTTTTCATCGGGAAGCAATTCCGGCTTGAAAGCGCGGACTATTTCGTTACGTAATGCATACATCGCATAAAGTCCCATTGCTTTATGTCCTGCGGCATAGACAAGCATATCATTTTTGTCCGAGGTAGGAATTGAAAAATCATAATCTGCTGTTTTATAGATTATAGACTCTACAAACCTGCCAGAGGAAATCGAGCCTCCCGGGTGTCCGCTTGTCGGAACAAAATTGTAAAGAAGGCCGCATAGTGTTCTGTAAATAAGGTCAAGTTTTTCAAACTTTTCAACTTCTTCTTTTTGCAGTGGGGTCATTGATTTTAAAATATCTTTCACATCATAAAACTGACCTCTGCGTGGTCCTAAACTAAAAGGTTTTGATTTAATTGGCTCCATAAAATTTCAATTTGTTATTTGAGGAATAATTACATAAAATTAGTTATTTAAAAATACAAAATATACATAATTATTTTTGGACGTATTTCTTGTTTTTAAGGAGTTTTTATAAATCTCCTAAATCACTTATTCTGTTAATATTCTTCGTTATACCGCTGTCCTCTACCTCCACCTTCTTTACGGCAAGTTTTGAATCAAGAATAATATTATTAAGATTATTATCAGTATTGTTTTGAAGAATGGCATCAAATAATTTATTTGGTATTATTATGGGGTGACCCGATAAATCATTAATAAAAGGTTTTATTATTGATGTGTTATTTTCTTCGAATGTATTAATCAAAATTTTAACAGTTTCTGTTTGAACTAATGGATGGTCAACCGGAAAGATTAAAACTCCATCGGATTCTTTGAGTTGGTTAATTCCTAACATCACAGAATGAATCATTCCTGTTTCGGGGTTGTCGTTTATAATGCAGTGAACCGGCAATGCATTTTCTTTAAACCATTCTTCATCATCTTTTCTGATTACGCAAACAATGTTTTCGATACCCGCAGACTTAAGTTTAGTAATAATAAGATTGACGAAGTATTCTTCGCCAATCTTAAGTTTCAACTTAGGTGTTCCAATACGTTTGCCGCTTCCTGCCGCCGTTATTATTGACGAAACGTTTAGCATCAAAGAGAATTAAACTCTTCAATCATTTTATCGAAGTATTCAACTTCGTTTTCGAACAGATTAGTCCAGTATTCAGGGTTCCATTGTTCGTTTAATTCTTCAACAGTTCTTCCCTGCTGTTCAACCCATGTATAATATTTCAGGTTGTGTATTGCTTTTTTGTCGTAGTACGAAAGTTCTTTTGTATAATCTATAGTCTGTTTTCTAATGCAAGCTTCAAAATCAATTGCTGCCTGTGTTTTGGAATATGCTCCTTTTTCAGCATTAACTTCATTGAGTCTTGAATTATACATTTCCATCGAGTCGGTAAACATCGTGAATATAAAATCGTTTTCATCCATTTCATAATACTTGGCAGTCTTGATGGCAGAAAGCATATTTGAAATACTTGAAATACCAAGTAAGTTTAAATTTTCTGCGTCTTCGTTTGAAACACCCGCAGACTTTAAATATTCCTTGCCTTCTTTATCGTTAAACAATCTCATAATCCTCATACAGTCTTCATCGTCAATCGCAGTTACCATATCCGTGTTTCTTGCATTGTGTACCCATGGAATATGTTTGTCACCTATGCCTTCTATTCTGTGTCCGCCAAATCCGTTCATATAAAGCGTAGGACACTGCAATGCTTCAGAAGCGGATATTTTTAAATGCGGATGAAGTTTCTTCAGGTAATCTCCTGTTGCTATAGTACCCGCAGACCCTGTTGCAGAAATGAATGCCGACATTCTTGATTTATCATTCTTCAGATAACCGAAAACTTCTTCAACTGCGGGTGCGGTTACATTATAATGGAATATCGGATTACCGAATTCTTCGAACTGGTTAAATATTACATTAGTAGGGTCAGCTTTTAATTCCCAGCACTTATCATAAATTTCTTTTACGTTAGATTCGCAACCCGGAGTAGCAATAACTTCTGCGCCTATTTCTTTTAGCCAGTCAAATCTTTCTTTTGACATTTCTTCAGGAAGGATTGCGATTGGAGTACAATCGAGCAAGTCTGCAATCGAATGCACCGCCGCGGCAGTAATTTCCCGTTGAAGGCCAGACTGCTTTGTGTTTAATAGGGTCAAACTCGCCGCTTACAAGTCTTGGTACAAGACAACCAAATGCCGCACCGACTTTATGCGCCCCTGTAGGAAAATACTTCCCGACTAACCCTATGACTCTTGCTTTAATTCCTGTTATCTCTCTTGGTATTTCGAAGTAATTAACTTTTCCGTACTGACCTGTTTTCACATCGTTCTTCCAGGTTATCCTGTAAAGGTTTAAAGGATTAACATCCCATAAACCGATAGATTTTAATTTTTCCTTTACGTCATCAGGTATGAGTTCGGGATTTCTTAATTGTTTAAACGTAGGTATAGTAATACCTTTTTCTTTGCATCTCTTTGCCGATGACTTACGAACCTTATCGTTAATACTTTTTATTATTTGTGACATATTATAATTTATTTAATAATTCTGATTCAAGATTTTTGAATTTGGAAGAAAGTATCATTGCTGCGATAACAAATGGTTTATAACTTGCTTCGTGATATGTATGAATCCTGTATTTTTCAAAGACATCTTTTGATACTTCACCTTCTTTGCAGCTGACGTCTGTGATATCTGCAGGCAGACAGTGCATATACAATGCTTCACCTCCTTTAGTCATCTTCATCTTTGCTTCGTCACATTCCCAGTTTTTATATTTAGCATTGTTCGCAAGGCAATGTTTCTCGAGTTCTTTCAGTCCATCTTTATCACTGTTTTGCAGCAATGTTGTTCTTTGTTTCATAACTTCAAACGGCGCCCATGATTTCGGATAAACAACATCCGCATCCTTAAATGCTTCTTCCATTGAATTAACAACTTTAAAGGAGGGGTTTTCACTCTTGACTTTATTCTCAAGTTCAGGTATTAAATTATAACCTTCAGGATATGCGAGTGTAACTTCCATTCCGAGCCTTGTCATAAGTGTAATAATTCCCTGAGGAACTGATAAAGGTTTTCCGTAACTCGGAGAATAAGCCCAGGTCATAGCAAGTTTCTTACCTTTAAGGTTTTCAAAACCTCCGAAGTAATCCTTTAGTTTTCCAAGGTCAGCAAGAGATTGAGTGGGATGGTCTATATCACATTGTAAATTTACTACATTCGGTCTTCTGTGAAGTACTCCTTTTTCAAAACCTTCCTGCACGGCATCGGAAACCTCGCGCATATATTTATTACCTTCACCAAGAAACATATCATCTCTGATTCCGATTATTTCGGCTAGGAAAGAAATCATATTCGCAGTTTCTCTTACGGTCTCTCCGTGTGCAATCTGACTTTTCACTTCATCAAGTTCAGAGATACCAAGACCTGTTGCGTTAACCGCTGATGCAAAGCTGAAACGTGTTCTAGTAGAGTTGTCTCTGAATATTGAAATGCCAAGTCCGGAGTCAAAAAGTTTAAATGACTTGCCCTGTTTATGAAACTCTTTAAGAGTTTCCGCAAGTTCTGTTATGTACTTAAGTTCATCGAGTGTCTTTTCAGTTGTAAGCAGAAAATCTTTTCCGTACAACTCCTGTTTTAAATTTTTTAAGTCCTTCTAATTTAGTCTTTAAATCCATTTTAATAATTTTATTTATAATAAACCGATGCCGCTTCAATGGCATCAACAATTTGCTGGTATCCTGTGCATCTGCAAAGGTTGCTCTGCAATGCTTTTCTTATTTCTTCTCTTGTAGGAGAATTGTTCGACAATAACAAAGCGTGTGCAGTAAGCACCATTCCGGGTGTACAGAACCCGCACTGTATTGCGCCATAGTCAATAAATGCCTGCTGTAATGGATGCAATGTTCCGTCTTCGTTTTCCAGTCCTTCGATTGTCAGTACATCACAGTTTTCAACATCTTTAACCAGAGAATGGCAAATACGCATTTGTTTGTCGTTAACAAGAATTGCACAAGCGCCGCAGGCTCTCATTTCACATCCGTTTTTTACTCCTGTTAAATTCAGGTGTTCTCTTAGATAGTCTGTTAGTCTTATCTCTTTTAATTCATCAGGAATATTATATCACTTTTTTATTTATGGTCGTCTGCATATAATTTCCTCCTCTCCCGGTTTTACTTTAATAGGAAGTTTGAAATATCTTGTACCGGTTGCATTATAAATTGCATTTGCTAGAGCAGGTGCCATTAATTCGTTAGTTGGCTCACCGATACCTTTTGCACCCGAAGGAGAATTAGGGTCGGGATTTTCAATGAGTATTGCTTTCATTTCAGGCATATCAGTTGCGCGGGGTAATCTGTATGAATTGAAATTATCGTTAACAATCTTTCCGTCTTTTATTTTTACTTCTTCAAAAATTCCGTAACCGATTCCCATTGCCATACCTCCGTAAAACTGTCCGATAGTCATTTCAACGTTTACTGCCTTACCGCAATCGTGAGCGGCTATTGCATTAAGAAGTTTTATCTTTCCTGTTTTCTTATTTATTGATATTTCTATTGCCTGACAACCATACGTCCAGGAGAAGTATGCATCACCCTGTCCGTTGTGTTCGTTCCAGGAAACTACAGGGGGTTTGTAAACACCCATTACGTGAGGATATTCACGTGAATCGAACATTTCATTTATTACGTCATCAAAAGTCTTTTTATCTATTCCAAAATGAACTATGCCGTCTTTTATGTCGAAATCTTCATCTTTACAATCATACTTCTTTGAAATAAAATCCGATATTTTTGTTTTCAGGTTCTCAACTGCTTTAACAACTGCTCCGCCGCCGAGTACTGTTCCGCGTGAAGCAACCGTAGTGCCTCCGTCAGGTATTGTGGATGTTGAAGGTCTCCTGTATCTGATTCTGTCAAGACTAACTCCAAGTTCTCTTGCAAGTATCATACACATTGCACTTTCAGAACCCTGCCCGTTTTCGTGAATACCTGTTTCAAGAATTATTGAACCATCGGGCTGTACATTAATAATTGCAGAATTGAAGTCAACACCTTCAGCACCAAGGCTCATACCTCTGTAACTCATTGCCAGTCCGACTCCATACAATTCATCTTCATCGGTTTTGCCGTATGAACATTTCTTAAGTTTATTCTCAAAATCAAATTCTTTTAGTACAGTATCAAGAGTTTCTTCCATAGCGACTTTGTGGTTATCAAGTTTCTGTCCTGTTATAGTTGTGCTTCCCTGTCTGACCATATTTCTTCTTCTGATTTCAATAACCGAAAGATTGCATTTCTTTGCAGCCATTTCAATCAAGGATTCAACAACAAAGTTCATCTGCGGCGAACCGAAACCGCGCATTGCACCGGTGAACACATTATTTGTATAAACTCCGTAAGTATCGCAGTGAACATTTTCAACAGTATAAGGGCCGCAGCACTGAACGGTTGAGCGCCAGGTTACCCAGGGAGTGACGGAACAGTAGGCACCGCCGTCTGCAATGATTTTACATTTCACTGCTTTGATAATTCCGTCTTTCGTCAATCCCATTTTATAATAAACTTTGTATGGATGACGTTTATAACTTTCCCTGACAGACCATTCTCTTGTGTAAGAACACTTGACCGGTTTGCCTGTTATCGCAGCAGCCAAAGCAGTTCTGGCACAAACTATTGCCGCTGTATCATCCTTGCCTCCGAAACCGCCGCCCATAGGTGTTCCGATTACTTCTACTTCAGACAAATCACATCCAAGTGTTGAAGAAACGAATCTTCTTGTGCTGAATGGATGCTGCATACTTCCGTAAACTTCCATAACACCATCGTACCTCGGATTGCATATTGCAACTTCGGGTTCCATATAAGAGTGCTCTATAAACTGAGTGTGGAATACTTCATCGAGAATAATGTCACATTGTTTAAAACCTTCTTCAACATTTCCTCTCCTTACGCAATGCTCATTTATAATGTTAGAGCCGTGTTCTTCGTGTATGAAAGGGGTATCAGGATTCATAGCAATTTCAGTATCGAGTATCGGTGTGAGTTCTTCTACTTCAACTTTTACAAGCGGAATTGCATTAATTGCATTTGCACGTGTATCAGCTACTACCATCGCAACAACATCACCGTTAAAGAATATTTTATCTTTAGCGAATATCTGATAATCTTTTATAATCTGTCCGAACGTGAGATTACCTTTTATATCTTTATGAGTAATGACTTTAACTACGCCTTCGGCTTTTTCTGCTTCTGATGTATCTATATTTTTTATAATCGCATGAACCGAATCAGTATAAACAGGTACAGCATGAAGCATAAACGGAAACTTGATGTCATCCGTGTACTTCGCACGTCCCGTTACCTTAGCGTAAGCATCATTCCTCCACGATTTAGGATTTTCTTTATTCATTTTTATAAGTAAAATTCTTTCATAAAGAATTATTTAAATAAACAGGTTTTCCTTTTAAGAATGTTGTTTTAATGTTTAAATTGCTCTTCATCCCAAAATAAGTTTCGTAACAATTCGATTCACTCGAAACGATATCATGTACATTGTCATTTATATCTAATATTACCAAATCTGCATCAGCATTTTTAAGAACAGCGCCCTTCATCGGAAAGAGGCCTGTTATCTTTGCAGGGTTTGTGGATAATTTTTGAGATATATTAATCAGTATTTCATCTGTAATTTCTTTATAAAGTCCGAATATTAAATCCGGCAATGCACCGATGCCTGGAAGTCCGTTTGGAACATCTCGTATATCT
>CAVVJW010000008.1:0-7768 GCA_963748665.1 Ignavibacteriota bacterium
GTCAGTAAGCGCATTCTTTAATCTGAAGTTCACCGTGTCCGTCGCATAGGCTTTCATACCTGCAAAGAATAAGGAGTCCCCGATTGTATATCTTAACATATGTAAAACGCATGAACCTTTATAATAAGTGATTGGGCCGTTAAATAATGTACCATTTGGCGGAGTCGTAATTGCCCAGGAAGGATTGTAAATTGGCCATCCCGGATTACCAGAGAGATATGATGAAGCATTGTTATTAATGTTTGTTTTATAAGCACTGTAACCCGTAATCTGTTCTTTATAAATTGCTTCGCAGAAGGTTGCAAATCCTTCATTCAGCCATAAATCTGCCCAGGTCGCGTTCGTAATCATATCACCAAACCATTGATGTGCATATTCGTGCGAAATCAAACTTGTTACAGAACTCCACGCAGGTGAAAGGGTCGTGAGTGTTTGGTTTTCCATGCCGCCCCGTAAGCAGAAATTGATGCAAATCCATTCTTTTCGAAAGGATGTTTGCCGAATAACTGTGAAAATATTGTTGTCATATTCGGTAAAGCGTTCTTTGTAGGAGTTATGTTTTCTCCGGTGCTGTAATATAAACGAAGTGGTATGCTGTCAGTTGGGTTTGAAAGTTTATGCCACCAGAAAATGTCAACATTATAACCTGTTTTCCCTGTAAGCACTGCAAGGTAAGTTGGCAGCGGGTCACGGCTAATCCAATGATACCAAATTGTATCGGCACTTACTGTCGAATCTGCAAGTCTTCCGTTTGAACCAATCTGAACATTCGATGGTACTTTTACTGTATGTCAACAGTTGCTTTGTCCGACGGCTTGTCCCAGCAAGGAAACCATTTCCTTGCTCCTTCGGGTTCGCAGTCTGTATAAACAAACCCTGAACTAACATAAAATGCATTGTCAGCACATTCTTGTGATTGTATTTTATTACTAAATTTACTAGTCTCACCGGGATTGTATGTACTGTCGAGGTTTATTGTTAATATATTCGTTGTTGAACTATGAGCAAACACTAAGATTTGCTCCGCTCAATAATCGGACTGAATCGATGCCAATCGAAGTATAAACTGAATTCAGTTGAATTGAATTTAATGTTGAATCGACACGGAATGTAAGTTGTTCCGTTCCAGTAAAACTTCTTACAGAAGTTTTGAAACAATTGTATAATATCTAAATTAAGTTTATAATTAAGTACATCGTATGAATGCCTCGGTGTGTTTGGCGACATGTCCAAAGGATTTATATGCTCACTTTTTGATTTGTTATGTGAACAAATCTCTGCACCTGTCATTCCAGTATAATCCTGTGCAAGCGTTATTGTGCTAAGAATCAGTACAAGACAAAAAGATAATAAGTTTTTCATTGATTGAAATTAAATTGTATAATGTTTTAAAATAAACATTAATATGTTAATTAATAATTCCATTGGTTGTTTTAAAAATTAAATCCGTAAAATATTTAATAAGAGATTTACATATACAAAAGGGGCTTTCGCCCCTTTTTGTGAATAATGTTATTTTTAATTACGGTTATTTTAGAACAACCATTCTCCTGGCTTCGGTAAAATCGCCTGATTCCAGTTTGTAAAAATAGATGCCCGATGATAATACCTGATGCATCAAAATCGAGTATGTATTTCCCTGCTGATTTTTCTTCGCTTACCAATGTTGTTACTTTCTTTTCCGAGTATATCATAAACTTTTAGCGATACGAATGAATTTTTGGGAATATCAAATCTGATTTTTGTAACAGGATTAAACGGATTCGGATAATTTTGTTTTAGAGAATATTTGTTTGGAATTTCCGTTCCTATTTGTTCTATATCAAGTATTGAATTCAATACGAAGGCAAGGTTTGGTCTGTTTGCCTGTAAACCTCCTGCGGTTAAATCAGTACAACCGTTTCCGCCCGGTAAATCCTGATACTGATGCCATGTAAGTCCGGGTTTATTACTCGCCGTTACTGCCGAGTTTGAATTTATAGAAGAATTGTTAAAACATACTTCAATCAATATGTTGCTCGTACCATTCCAGATGAATGGCGAAAAATAGAAAGACCACCCAACCTGTATTCGTGATGGTATAGTTATTTGAATAGACCTGTGTCCATCCGGTGTTAGTAAATCCGGTAAGAGATGTTAACGTTGTGTTCTGGATTTTAATCGTTAATCCGTTCAGCATCTGCGGCGATGCATTCAGAACGTTAAAACCAATTCCATTAATACGGGCCTGTTCAGTTCCCCAAACGGCGTTAGTTCACTCGCAAGATACAGCATATCTGTCTTCGCATCCATATAGAATGTTTTAAATGGATGAGATGCTGTCAAAGTTCCGTTTCCGGCAAAGACCAGTGCAGCAGAATTAACAGTATAGTGATACAATGAAGTTGAATCTGTGTTATGGTTAGACGAATTATCCTGTGCAAAAACTCTGTAATAAATTGAATCGTTAGGTTGAATCTGTGCTTTGCTTGAATTAAAGACTCCTTTAAAAATATCTCCGCTTATGTTGTTAAGTTTAAAATGTTTCGTCCCTGTCGAAGGATTATTTATATACCATCTTACCCATACTGAATCGATTCCGCGATTGTCGGAAACATATGCGTTTATAGTGTCAGGCCAGTAAGTCCAGTTTGAATATCCAATGGGTGAATGATTTATTACAGGTTTTGTAATATCGCTGCCTGTCATAAAAGAAAATGTGTTTGTCGGAGCGTTAATCGGCAAAATAGATATTCCGTTATTCGCGTCAACTGCTTTCAAATAATACTTGTATGTGTTTGCAGAGCCATTTCCCGGAATAGAGCCTGTATATGTGCTTCCGCTTGTGTTTGACATACTGACACTATCGGTGATAGTGCCGATTCCGTAATAAAACCTTCACTGATGAAACGGCAGTATTAAAAGTGTTTACGTTTGCAACGACAGAATACGGACCTGTAAGATTTTCTGTATCCTTCAAAGGATTGTGAGTTATGTACGGCTTTAATTCCATCTTTGCAGTATAGATTTGAACAACTCCGTTTCTGTTGTCTGCCCAGACAGGATAAACAAAATTATTTACAGATGTAATTCCTATGTAATCAGAATAATAACCGTCAGCATATCCGCTTAGCGGAATCGGCCTGTGTGGTCTGTCGCTTGCTTTAACATTAATAAAAGATGTTCCGCTGTTTGTTGATATTGCTGTATATATATCGCAGGAATCCATTGTGTAGGAATCGCGGTTATCATAAAATGCTATTGCTATATTATTGTTTGTGCTGTTAACAGAAATCCATGGCAGAAACTGGTTTTTACCATTATTCAAAGCATCATCGTTTATTCTAACGGGAGCACTGAAAGTTGTACCGCCATTGTTCGAAATACTGAAACATACATCAGCATCTGTTCCTGCTGGTGCAAGGTTCCTTTGTGACCAGGTTACGAGAATGTTCCCTGAGTTATCTGTTGCAGCCGAAGGAAAAGAATTAACTCGAATACCGTTTGGCTGTATGTAACCTCTGATACCGTTTATAGTTATCGGATATGTCGGTGCAGACCAGGAAATCCCGCCGTCAGTAGATTTTGTAAATGCTATTTTATCTTCAATATTATTATTGTTAATATTCGGGGTTGCCCAAAGACAGTACACGGTTCCATTCGGAGCAATAACAATTTTAGCACCCTGCTCATAATGATTAGCCTGAGGCAGTCCAATAGGTTGCGAAGCACTGAATGTTAAGCCATTGTTTGTTGAGTATGATAAATAAATTCTTGGCTGTGACAAATTAAAATTACTCCATGCAACATAAATCCTGTTGTAATATGGACTGGATACAGTTTTATCAACCGCCATTGTATTCATATCGTAAAGAGTAGAAGAAGGGACAATCATTCTTCCGCCCCAGTTTATTCCGTTATTGTTAGAACGGTCTGTAACGATATAATCGTCGAAGTAATTATAGAATAAGAATCCTGTGTTGTTGTATGAAACGTAAGGGTTGGTTGAATAATAAACTGAACCCGGCATAATATCTCCCCCCGTCCAGTTCGAACCTGAATTGGCTGAAGAATAATAACCCATACCGTAATTTGTATTTGCACCTATAAAGATGTTGTTTGGATTAACAGGTGAAACGGAAACAGAGGGTTCCGTTTGATTATAGGGACTTGTAAAAACCCTGATATTCGGATACTGTGTAACAACATTATTTCCTGAGACGGAATAACCGTTTTGGTTTATTGTGTTTCCGGAAACGTTATAATTAATAATCCTGCCCGGGTCATAATCTTTTGGTTTTGTTATCATTCTTTCCTGTGCAAGAACTGTAGACCAAAAGACAAAACCAGAACAAAAGTAAGGCAGTATTTCAGGATTTTCATATTTATAAAAATTGTAATTTATGTAATCTAAAGAAAAAATTATGATTTTTCAATCAAATTAGAATACTCATTTATTTTGTGAACTCAATAATTTCCATAATGACATTCTCAAGATGTTGTGTTGTACCTTCAAAAGGATGTACGGCACCAAAAGTATGACCGGTGTTTTCGAGAACGATGAGTTTTGATGAATCTTTATTGCTAAGATTATAAAGAGTGATTGCCTCGCTTTTATCAACCGCTAAATCTTCAGTTCCGTGCATAATTAAAACCGGAACTTTAATTTTACTCATACCTTCTTTAATGTTTAATCGCGGACCGTTGTTCTCGAGGTCTTCAAGCAAAGATACGTTCATTCTCATTTTCTGCTTTGTGCGTGTGTTCAGGACTTCTATAAATCCTTTTTCTTTCCACATTCTTTTAGTTTCCTCTCCATAACGGTTGAACTCAGCAACAGAGGCAAGCGTTATAAGTTTTTTGATTCGTGAATCCTCTGCGGCTTTAAGAATAGCAATACCCCCGCCGCGGGAATGACCCGCAAGAGTAAGTGAATTAAAATCATACTTATAATTATCTTTTTGGCTTTCGAGAAAATCTATAACACAGCCAAGGTCGTCGAGTTCTTCGGAGAAAGTGTTTATTGCAAAATTATCGAGCCGTTCAAAATCTACCGGATTATCTTTTGAGTTATCAACACCATTTAATGAAAAGTTAAAAGAAACAACAAAGATGTTTTCGTTTTGCAATCTTATCGAGCATATATGGAAAACAACCCCAGTCCTTAAATCCTTTAAAACCATGACAAAATATAAGCAACGGAAGTCGCGATACAGAATTCACTGGAAAACGCATATCAATATTAATAATGTTTCCCCTCTTATTTTTGATTTTAATGTTATCCATCTTTTATTTATTTTAAGTTCAATGCGTTAATTTAAAAACAAACTTGATGGAAGAAAAGTTAATAAATTTTATCAAAGCTGAATACCTTACAGATGAAGATGTGATAATAACACCTGATACTAAGTTGATATCTACCGGTCTGATTGATTCGTTTTCCCTTGTGTCTTTACAAGCGTTTATAGAAAAGGAATTTAAGAAAAAAATTCCAGCCCCGAGAATTACATCTGAATCGTTTGATACTGTAAATCAAATGGTTGAAATTATCAATCAGTTCTAAAATGAATCTGGGATACTTATTCATATCCACTTTTCTCATTTCGGCGCTTGTATATTGGCTGATTCCGAAGCAAAGAACCCGGAATGTATTTCTGGCACTCATTAGTCTGGTATTCATATTTCTGCTTGATAAAACTGCTTTTGCAATTGTTTTATTCTTGACACTATATACCTTTGGTTTCTCTTTTCTCATCGCAAATTCACAAAGGAAATCGATATACCACAAACTTTCTGTTTCAGGTATAGTATTAATACTAATTTTCTTCAAATATGCGGGGATGTTTGATAAATATTTTTCGGGTATTATAAATTACTTTTCTTTCTCGGGAAGCCATCCCTTTGAGAGTTTGTTGATGCCTCTTGGATTATCATACGTAACCTTTAAATACATCAGTTATCTAACTGACCTTTACTGGGGTCTGAATAAACGTGCTGACTTTTTTGATTTACTCTTTTATGGATGTTTGTTTACTATATTTCTTTCAGGTCCTATTGAAAGGTTTGAGAGACTCGAAAAACAAATTAATGGAGAGAAGATAGGGTTTTCTTCTGTGATAATTTTTGAATCCTTTGAAAGAATTACTTACGGGATTTTCAAGAAGTTTGTGATTGCTGATTGGCTTGGATATTTCATTGGGTTTGTGTGGAGAAATCCTAACGAGTATTCTTTATTATACCATACTCTTGCATTGTTTGGATTTTCTCTTCAATTGTATTTTGATTTCTCAGGATACAGCGATATAGCAATCGGAACATCAAGGGTTTTTGGTTTTAAAATTATGGAAAATTTTAATTTTCCGTATTTACGCCAGAACATTTCGCAGTTCTGGAGAAACTGGCATATCTCTTTGTCAGACTGGATTCGTGATTATCTTTTTTTTCCGCTCAGCAAACTCAGTACTTCAAAATTGTGGTTGTTTGTATTCGTGCCCCTGATTGCAATGGGAATCTGCGGAATGTGGCACGGCTCGGAAATCAGATTTCTTTACTGGGGGCTGTTTCACGGAGCGGGAATTTCAATATACCAGTTATGGAATACATATAAAAGAAAAAGAAAAGGGTTGAAAAAATTTACCGGGACTAAAGTGTTTGATTATTTTGCCGTTATTATAACATTTATCTTTGTTACGATAGGATGGTTGTTTTTTAAATGAAAAAATTAATTATAATATTGTTTGCATTTATACTTTCTGCGGTTATTGCTGAAATAATAATTAATAATATTGTTGGATATCCTAAAATAACCGGTCAGAAAAAATTTGTGTACGCAACGCATATCTATAATAACGAAGTGTTGAAATGGAAAGCTCCTTTTACAGAATACTGGACAGTAGAAGGAGGAAACAAAGTTTATAGATATAATAATATTGGATTCCCGGGAGCCGATGTTCATTTAGAAGAAAACTCTAAGACTATTTTTGTGCTGGGAGATTCATTTCTTGAGGCTATGCAGGTACCGCCTGAAAAAATGTCTGTCTCTGTTTTTGCTGACTTGCTTAAAAATATTGATACAAATTATAAACCTTTAAATCTAGGCGCCCCTAATAACGATGCTTATATATTATGGTTTCGTGCAAACTTTTACGAAAAATATTTTAAACCTGATTATGTTTGCCTAATGGTTACATGTCTTGAGGTACTTGACTTAAATTTCCGGAATCATACTTATCCTTTTAACTTTTCTATACCTGAAAATTTTGGCGCTAAGATTCCCGAAAGTACATTAGAAAAGTTTGTTAATGTGTTTCGAAATAATTTTGCGAGTGTCAACCTCGTAGCTAATGGCTTTAAGAATTTTAATTCGAATCAAAAAGAAGTTCCTTCAATTTTATCAGAACCCTCAGAACACCAAGAGTATAATAAAGATGTTGAATATTTAAAAGAATGCCTGATTATGTTTAAAAATAAATATGGGGATAAGTTTTTTGTAGTATCAATTGAACCCGAAGAGGAGAATAATAAGCTTCTTTCTGCCGCTTGTGATTCCCTGAATATTAAATATGCGCGGAAAAATTTACTCGTTGAAGAGAATATACTTAAAGGTGGCTCTCATTTAAACGAATTAGGAAACCTAAAACTAGGAGAATTATTTTATGATACCTTTATTAAGTTTTATAAAAAATGAAAATTTACGGTTGTTTGTAGCAACGTTCTTGCTCTTTCTGATATTTATTTTGTCAGTATGTTCCTTTGCTCTAAACAATATAATTTCTCGCGAGAGTAATCC
>CAVVJW010000009.1:0-63954 GCA_963748665.1 Ignavibacteriota bacterium
TTGAGATTTAATTTAAAATATAATAAGTAGAATTGATAGTATGGAATAGATTCCATTGTATAGATTTGCTTAAAGATAGAAACCTATCAAAGCGGTTAGACTTAGAAAGATTATTAATAATTATTCTATTTATTGCCCATATAATTTATAGAGACATAATATAAAAACCCACAAGGGCTTCGTGGGTTTTTGTGCTAAAAAATTATATTTTTACTTTACCAAAACCATTTTTTTGGTTTCGGAATAGTTGTTTGTTTCAAGGCGGTAGAAATATATTCCGCTTGGATAGTCGCCTGTCCAGACTGATATTTTGTACGTGCCAGGTTTGTATTGTTCGTTTACGAGTGTTTCCATTTCTTTGCCGAGTACGTTGTACAATTTTATTTTTACGTTTGATGCTTTTGGAACTTCGAACTGTATTACCGTTGAATTGTTAAATGGGTTAGGATAGTTTTGGTGCAATGCGTATTTTTCGGGTACAATGTTCGATGATTGATTAACGAACGTACTGCCGCCGTTAGTTGTGTACAATAAAATTCCGTTTCCACCTGTAATGAATCCTGTATAAATGTTCATAAACTTAACATCAATAATGCAGTCGCAGTTGGTGAAACCATCGGATACCAGATATTTCCACCATCCGATGTTCTGTACAATGCCATATGACTTCCAACTGCGTAGCCTTTCATTGGAGGATTTTCTCCTTCTCTGATAAATGTTACGCTATAGAATGAACCGTAATTTCGAGTATAGATTTGTTCCCAGGATACACCTGCGTTTGTTGTTTTAAAAATTGAATGAAGCTCACCAACAGCAAACCCTGTATTTGCATCAAAGAAATAAAAGTCAGCAATCGAGTTACTTGTTCCTGTGTTGTAAGTAGTCCAGTTGTTCCCGCCGTTAGTTGTCTTGTATATAAAACCAAGTGCATCACCAACGAAACCCGTATTTTCATTGATAAAGTGAACACCCCACGCTGATGAAACTGAAATAGATGTAAGGTTAATCCAGTTCGCACCTCCATTCGTTGTTTTGTAAACCGAATTCGGGTGATAACTTGTTGCCCATCCAGTGTTTGAATTTACAAAGTACAATTTACTAAATTGTTCATCGGGTATGACATAAAAAGACCAGTTTATTCCTGTATTTGTAGTTTTGTAAATACCCCCGAAACCGGCCGCCCCAGCCTGTTACAGAATTCTGAAAGAACATATAGTTTAAATATTCAGAATTACTTACAGGATATTCGAGTCCAGTTTTGCCCCCATTTGTAGATTTAGCAAAGAAACCGGAATGACCCGACATATATATTGTGTTTATAGATGGAAATACTGCTAACCCATAATTTGGCTGAATGAATCCTTCTGATACTCTTATCCAGTTATTGCCTTCATTGGTTGATTTGAAAATATTTTGTCCTGCAGTCCAAACTGTGCTACCGACAATTTTAAGGGAATGTATGTATAAATAATTTTTGTCAAAAACATTTGTCGTTGTCCAGCTATTCCCTCCGTCTGTTGTTTTTTTTACAATCGCAACAATTGAATCATTATTGTTAGTATAATAACCACATCCATAACCGGTATTTTCATTTATGAAATCAATTTGATACAAAGGATTACTCGATTGAATAATCTGCGTTATCCAGGTCTGCCCTGCATTAGTAGTTTTTATTATTTCTGTAGTTGGGCCGCCAACAAATGGGAAGTCATTCCCCACCATCCATCCCGTACTTTGATTAATAAATGACATTGAATTCAATTCTTTTCCTGTATTACTCATCTGAGTAGTCCAGTTATCACCTCCATTTGTTGTGTAAGAAATTCTTCCGTTATAACCGCATACCCATCCTGTATTTGCGTTTAAAAAATAAATATCGTTATATTCATACACAGGATTTGGTATTGTTAATAATGCCCAGTTAACACCGCCATTAGTCGTCTTCATAACACCTGCATTACCTGCAATATAACCTGTATTGTTGTTGGCAAAGTAAACTGACAACCAAAATATATTTGTTGAATCAAACATTACAGTCCAGTTGTTACCGCCGTTTGTAGTTTTAATCAGTGCATTAAAGTCACCACAGGCAAAGCCCGTATTATTATCTATAAAGAAAATCGATTTCAGTAGTCTTGTAACATTAGTATTTTGAATATCCCAGTTAACACCACCATTCGTTGTTTTTATAACAGTCCCACATTCACCCGCCATCCATCCCGTATTATCGTTTATAAATTTTATGGAATTAATCATATTCCCCATCGGTAAAGGGCTTTTCCATATCCACTGCGAATAGGATTCGGAGAAAATCAAGACAATGAATGCGATTAAAAATAATTT
Source organism: Ignavibacteriota bacterium (assembly GCA_963748665.1). Taxonomy (GTDB): domain Bacteria; phylum Bacteroidota; class Ignavibacteria; order Tepidaquicellales; family Tepidaquicellaceae; genus CAIKZJ01. The sequence continues at coordinate 2,344 of CAVVJW010000009.1, forward strand.
TGTTTTCATTTTATTTAATCAATTAATCGTTTTGGCAAGGACTGCTTCCCGCAGTTTGATTTTGCATATTCACATAAACATCCTGTATATAAGGACTCGCATCCCTGATAAAATTAAGCCGCCCATATTTATTGCCCGAAGACTGAACACAAATGGAATGATTACCCGATGATAAATTGAGCAGGAAAGATGATTTATTAACTGTTTGCGAAAGACCTCCATCTATAAAGTAAGTGAAAGATTCACCTTCTGAAATTCCGGATAAACGAACCTTCACGGGATGGTTAACCTTTGAAATTTTTAAAGTGTTTGAATTACTTTCCAATCCCGTAAATATAAAAAGTGCAGTAAAAATTATCAGTATTACCGAAATCGAAATCATTGTTTTTTTCATAATGATAAATCTATCTTTAATTTTAAAAATTTACTCTTTGATAAACAAATACTATTATTGAAACAATATTTATTAGTTTTTGCTACCCGTACATGTGCAATCAGTACCGGAACCACTAACAGTAAAATAAACATCCTGATAATTTGCGTATCCATAAACCTCAAAGGAAAAGTATCCATATTTGCCAGATGGACAATGAACACAAATCGTGTGTTTTCCTATTGTTAAGTAATCAACAAAAACACATGCAGGTACACTAATCGTGTTGATACCATCAATACATTATGAAGTTGATGTACATGCATCGCATCCTGAAATATGAAATTTTACTGTGTAAGTTGTACTAATATTTTTATCAGTACTTGTATTTCCTTCGGTGCCTGTCATTATTAATAGTCCTATTAAAAATAAGACAACGGAAAATGAAATAATTAATTTATTCATTATTTTATCCTTTATTTTAATTTAATAAAAATATTTTTATTTCTATAAAATATAAAATACAATTATAATAAAAAGCAAGTTAAATATTTAGTTACGATATTATTCAATTGTCGTGCCAAACGTGTAGAATAAACAATTATTTCAATTATATTGGTTTTATGGTTTATTTTAGACTGGGCATTTAATAATCGAATTTATACTCTTTTAAACTACACTCCAAAGGAAAAAATGGGCTGACAATCTATATCCCAGATTCATTTTATACAAATGGAAACTCAATTGACAAAATTTTTGTCCATTAACCATTTGTACCTCACCCATTTCTATATCTAATCAGTCCTTAAGATAAATTACTTTCCCTTCAAATGTTACGCTTCAGAATTAAATGATGTTATTCCAATTATCTCATTTTCTAAATCCTGATTAGGTCATGCAGTGTGATTTTGGAAAGGTAGAAAAAAGGGAAATACTTATTATCACTATTCATGAGAATTTATTGTTACGAAATTATATTTTCGTTTTGTTTATACTAAATCGGACATATTTTTAAAAAAGATTCAGGAAAAAATAAAACATTCAATTTTCGCCCATAACTTGTACTGCAATTCTGCGTGTACGTGAACGGTTATCAAAATCTATGAATACGATTTGCTGCCAGGTGCCGAGTGTCATTTCGTTTTTTACGATTGGAATTGTTAAACTAGTCTTTATTAGTGCTGAACGGAGATGTGAATGCCCGTTGCCGTCTCCCCAGGTTTCATTATGACTATAGTTATTGAGTGTTGGGATTATTTTATCAAAAAGTTTCGGAATATCTTTCAGAAGACCCGGCTCGTATTCTATAGTAGTTATACCTGTAGTTGAGCCAACAGCAAAAACGGTTACGATTCCGTTTTTAATTTTTGATTTATCGATAACATCATTTACATTTTCTGTAATATCAATAATGTCACAATTGCCGTTTGATGATAATATTATTTCTTCAAAAAAAGTTGCCATTGGTTTTATACTTTTATTGCAACAATATCTTTTTTCTCTCTAAGATAAAATACAAAATCATCTTTACAAAAGAAGTTATCGGGTACGTTAAAACCGGACTTTTTATTTAAAACATCCTGATATAATTTTTCTCCCGTAGTAATATCGAAAACACAGAGAGTATTCAAATAGAATTTTTTTGAAATATCTTTTAAATTTATTTCTGCTTCTTTATAATAATTAAAAAACAGTTTATTATTTTTGATAATGTATTCAATATCGCCTTCTGATTTAGGAATCTCTTTCTTTATTATGTCAGTAATATAACTATCTACAGGATATTGATTAAGAGATTTAGGATAATCGTAAAATTCAGTATATAAGTCATCATCAGATTTTCTTTTGAGTTCGAGCAATGCAGGGTATTCATCTTCATTGAAGGTCTTAATTACAGAGCCGCTATCGATACTTAATTCAACTATTTTAGGTTTGTCAAACTTCTGAACAATACCGAAAAGTTGTTCTTCCGTCGAAAAGAAATATTGAAAATCTTCGTTTTCCCATAGTTTTTCACCTTTAAGAATATCAATTGCAATAATGTTTTTATGGTAGGGAAGTTCAGGTTTTTCGAATCTGTGTAAGAAAACTACTTTTGAATTAGCCCCTTCGAGTGATATCCAGTAATTTCCATCTTCAAAAAGAAAATCAGATAAATACTTTTTCCCGTTTTGTATGTTTAATGAGAAAATATACAGGATTTTTTTCTCGAGGTCACGGGTTTCACCAACAATGATATCCTTCCCTCCAAAGATAAACTTCCAGAGATTACCTTTTTGATTAAAAACCCATTCAGGTTTAATCTTATTTCTATTTTTATCGAACAGTTTCATTGTATAACGCTATTTGATTTAATCCTTCCAATACTAAATTAAGTTCAATTCTATCAGCATCTTTTAAACGCTTACCAATAATTTCAGTCCCTCCACCTGTTGCTACTACGAATAAATCCTTGTAAATCTTTTTATATTCTTCAATTGCTTTTTGAATGAATAAAATTTGCTGAAAAATTATCCCTGATTTAATAGCATTTTTAGTGGTCCTATTAATCAGACTTATTTTTCCGTTAAAAACAACATTTGGTAGAGATGTTTTATTCAAAAGTGCATCGGCTGCAGTTTTAATTCCTGCGGAAATCATCCCGCCTTTGTAAACTCCTTTTGATATAATGTTAAAGGTAGTGGCAGTACCGAGGTCTATAACTAAAATGTTTTTATGTTTACTATATTTACTAAACGCGGCAACGGAAGAACATATCCTATCACTGCCAAGTGTCTTCATATAATCTATTTTCACCGGCATTTTTGTTTTGACAGAAATAAATATTGTATTATATTTTTTAGTGACAGATTTGAGAATTGAATTATTTTTAGAATCAAGCGAGGACAAAAATATTTTGTCGAACTTATTCTTATAAGTTTTGAGAATATTTGAAATAAATTTACTTAATCCACTTTTATTATAAGTAATAGAGTCTGCTTTTTGCAGTTTACCATTTTTAGAAAGTGTAAACTTTATTTTAGAATTTCCAATATCGATTAAAAGATAATTCATTTGTATAATAAAAAAGGGGATTCATCATCCCCTAAAAATAAGAAATTAAATTAACAGATTACATATAGAATTTGATACCGGCAAGTAAAGTATAACCTTTAACATTTGGATCACTTACAATTATTTTATATTTGGCATCAATAAAGATAGAATAATTTGTACCTATTCCAATGAAATCAAGACCGCCGCCAAGGTCTAAACCGACTTTTGTCTCATTTCGAGATTCGTTTTTGTCATCCTTAAAACTATAAAAATTTAATCCGATACCTCCATCTAAATATGGCTCTATAGAAGTAGATTTAAATCTAAGTCTGACAAGACCCGCTGCTTCAAAATTATTGTCATTCCCAACTTTCCAATAGTTTGCCTGAGGCACAATCGAAAAATTATCTGTTTTTATTTCCGCAAACAAACCAAGTCCCAAACCGGAGTTATCATTAATATAAGCCGCTCCTGCACTTACACCTAAAAATATCTGAGGTGGAACACTCTGTTTATTTAAAGGAGTGTTTAGTTTGAATCCTTTATTAGAGGATTCAATGTTATTAAGTTTGTATTGCGAATACCCATTTGAAAACAAAACTAAGATGATGAGAGATGAGAGAAATAATTTTAGTTTCATATTGTTTAATTTAAATTAGATATTTCCAGTTTCTTAATCTGGTCTCGAAGTTCAGCAGCTTTTTCATAATCTTCATTATTAACCGCATCTTCGAGATCATTTTGAAGCTTTTTAAGTTTTACATCTTTATTATCTATATTAAAATTTTCTTTGCCTTCATCGATAATATCATCTTCTTTCTCATAATCATTCAAATCAAAATCATTTAAATCATTCAGGCTGAGATTATCTTTTTTATCGTCAATTTTTGGGATAAAACCAATTTCATCCATTACTTCTTTTGCAACAAATATTGAAGCATTGAATTTTAAAGCAATAGCAATTGCGTCTGAAGGTCTTGCATCTACAGGGTCAATTTCATCGGAATCAAAAATAATTTTAGCAAAAAAAGTTGCGTCTCTGAGTTCGTTTATAATGACATTATCAACTTTATAAGAAAGTGCTTCTATAATATTTCTTAGCAAATCATGGGTTAAAGGGCGTGGAGGTTTTAGTCCTTCCAGTTCAAATGCAATCGATTGTGCTTCAAAATGCCCTATAATAATCGGTATTCTGCGATCACCATCAATTTCCTTAAGTAAAAGTGCGTATCCTCCGCCACTAATAGTTGAAGAGACCGGGATACCCGCTAATTCGACCTTTATTAAATCTTTATATTCCATTTTCTATTTATCTACAAATCTTCTTTTATATTATTACACTCAAAATCGCAATAATGTTTCAGTATTAAAAATATATTTTGCTTAATTCAAATTAAAGTCATTTATCCTTTTAATTTTTTTATTTCTTCAGTTAATGCAGGTAAGACTTCAAAAACATCGCCTACAATCCCATAATCTGCAACCTGAAAAATCGGTGCATCTTTATCTTTGTTGATAGCAACAATAAATTTTGATGAAGACATACCGGCAAGATGCTGGATTGCTCCACTAATTCCGCATGCTATATAAAGACTTGGAGAAACAGTTTTTCCTGTTTGTCCTACTTGTTCTCCGTGAGGTCTCCAGCCTGCATCAACAACTGCACGAGAGGCTCCTGTTGCTGCTCCGAGTTCGGATGCAAGATTTTCTATCAGATTGAAATTCTCCGGACCTCTTAATCCTCTTCCGCCTGAAACAATAATATCAGCCTCGGCAACATCGAGTTTACCGCTGGCAACAGATATTTCACTAACATACGCATTAAAATCATCGGAAGAAATATTGAGTGAATCTATTGAGATTTTTTCGATTGATGCATCGGCATTTTTTTCTGCTGACTTAAATACATTCGGCCGTAAAGTAACAACTATATTATTTATATCAGATTTAACTTTTGTTAAGCACTTACCGGCATAGGATGGTCTCTTAAAATAAAGGTTTCCATCATCAAAAGAAAAATCTATGCAATCCGGAATTATAGCAGAGTTCGTTTTAACGGCTATTGATGGAGCAATTTCTTTACCAAAAGATGTTCCTGATAATAAGATTATTTCAAACCCATTATTTGAAGCAAAGTTACTGATAACGGAGGCAAATGAATTATGTGAATATTTTATATCTGAAAGTCCGCTTTTGGAATTCAATTCACTTAAACCAATACTGTAAATTTTTGAAGCCCCGAATTTACCGAGTGATTTTAATTGTTCATCGGATGCATCATTAATCGTAATAACTGCAAGTTCTTTCCCAAGTTTCTCGGCAAGTGACATACCAGCACTTATAACTTCGAAAGCATTTGCTTTAAAGCAATTATCTTTTGTTTCTGCGAATACTAATATTTTACTCATTTAAAATTTTTCTCCTTTAAATTAAATTACTTTGGCTTCTTCTCTTAAAAGTCTTACAAGTTCTGTAACATTAGAAACTCCATCTGTGAAAATTTTACCCTGTCCTTTTGCATCAGGTAATTTCATCTCTAATAAACTGGATTTACCCGGTTCATCAACAGGGGTTCTTTCCTCAATCGGCTTTGATTTGGAAGCCATTATACTTTTTAGATTCGGATATCTGGGATTATTAATACCTTTTTGAGTTCCGATGACCAAAGGTAATTTTGACTTTAAAGTTTCTTTACCGCCTTCAATTTCTCGTTCTATAATAACCTCTTGTCCATTGATATCAAGTTTTGTTACAACATTAACAGATGGAAGTTTTAAAAACTCAGCTGTCATTTTTGGAACTACAAGACCGTCAAAATCAATTGACTGCTTTCCGAAAAGAATAATGTCAGGATTAATTTCTTTTATAATCTCTGCCAGATTTCTTGCAACTGTAAATGAATCATAATTATCAGAAGCAGATTTAATTAGAATTCCTTTATCGGCACCCATTTGAAATGCTTTTTTAATACCTTCTTTTGATTTATCATTACCAAAAGAAACAGCGACTACTTCACCGCCATTTTTTTCCTTTAACTGAACAGCCTCTTCAACGGCATATTCATCGTAAGGGTTAATAATAAATGTAACTCCTGATTCGTCGATTGATTTACCGTTCCCACTGACCTTAATTTTAGTAGTACTGTCAGGTACAGTTGAAACACAAACTACAATTTTCATATTTGCAATTTAGATTTAAAAATATTTAATTTAACATCAATTTAATTTTAAAAATTCAAACTTGAAAGGGTAAATATATAAGAAAATATAAAATTTGAAGAAATAAAAATAAAGTACCTAACACTACTTAATGTTTTGTTAAAAACATTTTCATTTGTAATCATAAATAAAGACATTTAGTTGTGACACAAATTAATAGACTGCGCGGTATCCAATTATTTAAAAAAATAGAGCATGAATGTACAGTTTTTGCTGAAAATACTCAAAAATTACATTGAATCCTTGTAATGAAATTGATATATTAAATGATATCGCGGGATGGAGCAGTTGGTAGCTCGTCGGGCTCATAACCCGAAGGTCGTAGGTTCAAGTCCTACTCCCGCTACTAAAACATAAGCATGGGTAATATAATTATCCATGCTTTTTTCATTTTTGTATTGAGATAAGTTATGAATTATGTATATGTAATAGTAAGCAAAGAAGGGTTTCAATATATTGGAAGTACAACAGATCTTAAAAAACGGTTGTTTCAGCATCAAAATCATTTAGCCGGTTGGACTAAACGTGGTACTGAATGGAACTTGTTTACACAGAGAATATGAAACATATTCAGAAGCCCGTAAACGCGAAAAATGGATGAAGACAGGGTTGGCAGAACATACTTAAAGAAGATTTAGAAAATGCTTTATAATTCGCCGCGGCGAATTCGTAGGTTCAAGTCCTACTCCCGCTACAAAAAAGTAAGTCCAAAATTCTAATGAGTTTTGGACTTTTTTATTTTAAGGCCAAACGCATAAAAGAATTAATATTCATCAGATTATTAAAACCTTTTACAATGAAAATCAAATTTTAATTCATTAAATTACAATATATGAAGAAATATTTTACAATACTAATCAGTATAGCTGTTATTCTAATTATTGTTGTGTTTTTATCGAATAACAAATCTGTATCGCAGAATTTTAGTGACAAAAGGGTTTTTACTGTTATTCTTGATGCAGGTCATGGTGGTAAAGACCCCGGGACAACCGGAACAACAGGTGTCTTTGAGAGAAATATTGTTTTACCTATTGTTCAAAAAATAAATGAGTATTTAACTAAAGAATATACTGATGTAAAAGTAATAATGACAAGAGATAATGATGAGTTTATTGAATTAAAGAATAGGGGTAAAATAGCAAATAATGAAGTAGGTAATTTATTTGTAAGTATCCATTGCAATGCAAAGAAGAATGAAGAAAATGATAAGAGTGGTTTTGAAATTTATGTTTTAGATTTAGCAAGAGTTGATGAGGCCAAAAACATTACATATGAAGAAAATAAATTTATTGCTAAATCAGAAAAACTCGATTCAAATTATATTGAAGAACGAAAAGTATTAGCATCAATATATCAACAATCATACTTAAAGTACAGTAACAGGTTTGCAAAGATTATTGAAACGGAAATGATCAAAGGGTCGAAATTACCCAGCAGGGGTGTATTTCAGGCCGGATTCTGGGTTTTACTAAGTGCTTCTATGCCGTCTGTGTTAGTTGAATGCGGGTATCTTTCGAATAAATCTGATGAACAATATTTAAAAACAGAAAAAGGTCAGACTGAGATTGCAAAGTCAATATTTAAGGCTATCAGGTATTTTAAGATGGATTATGATTTTGAAAACTCATTAATGAATTAACAAAATAATAAATAACATATTTATTGCGGAGAAGGAGAGATTCGAACTCTCGATAAAGTTGCCCCTATAACGGTTTTCGAGACCGCCGCTTTCAACCACTCAGCCACCTCTCCGGGTTGTTTTAGTACCCCCGAGAGGATTCGAACCTCTAATATCTGATCCGTAGTCAGAGGGTTTATCCATTAGCCTACGGGGGCATTTCTATTACATTATATAAGATAACACTTTTATTTATTTTAATAAATCCATTTCGAGTTCACTTAAACTGTTACAAATAATCCGTACATCATTTTGAGTGCCGGATTATAATTTTTCCTGCATAGTTTGATGTTTTCATTTTGATTTTTAAAGTATGAAGATAAAATTAGGTGTTATCGTATTATAATTAATAATTATTAAAGGAACTTCATTTTAACTGAAAATCATTTATTTTGCCATTTAATGATATGATAAAAGTAAAAAATTTAATAAAGACTTATGATGGCGGGACAGAAGCATTGAATGATGTCTCCTTTAGTTTATTTCAGTCTGAAATAACAGGGTACATAGGTGTCAATGGCGCTGGTAAATCCACAACAATAAAAATATTAAGCGGACTTTTACCATTTGACAAAGGTGTGGTTTCAATCGGAAGTTATAATCTTCCTGAAGATTCGATAAAAGTAAAATCAATAATCGGATATGTACCTGAAAGTCCTGATTTATTTAATTCATTAAGTGTAAATGAGTTCTTTGACTTTATAAAAAATATTCGCGAAATAGATAATACAATTTTTGCTAAAAGAGTAAACTATTTTGCTGAATTATTTAAATTTAAAGAACATATGAAAAATAGTATTGGAAAACTTTCAAAAGGGAATAAACAGAAAATAATGATTGTTTCAGCTATTTTACATAATCCCGAAATAATTCTTCTTGATGAACCGTTGAATGGATTAGACGCATTTTCTATAAGTACATTTCTGGATATGATATCAAAACTCTCAAAAAGAGGAAAAGTTATCTTTTACTGTTCTCATTTGCTGGATATAATGGAAAAGGTTAGTGACAGGATAATAATTATTGAAAAGGGTAAAATAAAGATTAATGAATTGAAGAAAGACTTAGAATTAAATCAGGATTATAAATCTCTTGATAATATTTTCCGAAATATCAGTGAGAATAATTCGAATAAAGAGTTTTTTTATGATGAAGTTTTTAATTAGTATCTTAGTTCTGATTACAGTGTTTATAAATACTGCAAAACCTCAGATTTCTAGCAATATTAGAGATACAAGTAATTCATTCTACACAAATTTTGACAATGATTTAAATGCTGCAAATTTTTCTACATCAATATATCTGAAAACAAAATATAAAAAGGCACTATTTTCCATAATCAATAATTTCAATTCATCCGTAACAAAATTTACTGAAAATTTTTCAAGCGATAATAACAATTTAGAAGTTAAGTCGAGTTATAACTTTGTTAAAAATCTTTATGCAGGGGCAGGAGTAATGAGTAAATTTGTTTCTTCAAACCAGCAAATTGACCTTAATAACGGGTATTCGAATTTTTATTTCTCGGCTTTTGATATTATTCCAAATGAGAGAATCTTCTTAAATTCAAAATTCGGAATAAAGGACGAAAAACAAGTAGAACAATATAGTACCGGTTTTGCTGGAGTGTTGGAGTCCAGTGTCAATACAGTTAATATCTATGATTTTATTTCATCCGGGAGATTATATATGTCGCTTGATAAATTTTCTGAAAGGACTAATTACAATTATGAATTGAGTACAAATGTAGATAAAACATTTTCCGATGATGCGAAAAACAGTGGAATACTCAGAGCATTTACTGTCAGGACAGATTTTTATACACCAGCTACGAACAGTGTTACAGAGAATTATGGGGTTAAGAATAATATACAGTCGAGATATGAAGACTATGTATTATTAAGCGATGATTTATATTACAGGTATAATAAAGCATTTCGTATAAAGTTAAACGGAATGTTCTATCTGAAGAATATAAAGAATCAATATAAGTTTAAACCAACTTCATCAGGAATTCTAACTGAGAATGTTTATGATAACAGTATAAGGGAAAATCTCTTAAGAGCAGGAATTGAAACGGAGTATAGACTGAAGTCGTTCATAACAAGGTTCAATATTTCTTATTCAGAGCGCACCGAAGATCATACTACTTTAAACACTGATTATCTTCCAACATCACAAAAAAATGAATTAGAAAAAATTGAGAAGGATAAGAATAATAACAGCAGAACAACGACAGCATACATTGAAGTATTGTATAATCTGTCTAATACGAGTGTTATCAGGGTACAAGGTGCTTCCTCATTGTTGAAATATGACACAAATAGCGAACTAAATTATGATGACAGGGACGAATTGCTTTTAAATGGAATGATTTCTCACCGATATTATAACTTTAAGAATTTTTTAATAGAAACCTTTTTTGAATATAATTCTTCAGTTTTAAATTATATTTTCAAAGAAAAGAGTTCGAACAATAATCGAAACAGAGTTTATAAATTAAATTCTTACAGTGTGTTTAAACCGGTTAATGGTTTAACAACCAAGAATTTTTTTCAGGTACTTTCAAACTATACAGTTTATAAGTATGAAGATATAATCTCACAGGTACAAAGTTTTTCTTACAGACAATTGTATTTGTCGGACTCTACAGATATTAGTATTACCAGGAATGTATATTTGGGTGTCTTTGGTGAATTGAAGTTATACGAACAGGGAGAGTTTAACGATAAGGAATTTTCAGTTAAACCACTTGCATATTTTGACGAACGAACTTTGGGTACAAGCATAAATTATGATACAAAGAGCTTTTATCAGGGTTTTTTTGGGATACAGGCATTATATTAGACGGTTTTACAATTATGAAAAGACAGATAAGATTTTGAGGAGAACTCAAAGTACTTATGGTCCTTTTGCGGGCTTAAATGTAAACATTAGAAATAATTCAAGTATATATATATTGGGTGGTTTAGACAGGGTGGAATCGAGTGATAATTCACAGGTGATTGCATCTGAAAATTTAGTAATAAAAATTTTGTGGAATATTTAAAAGAAAAATTGCATAAAAGTAGTTTAATATTACAAAGTAAGCGAAGTGAAATTAATAAACTTGAAAACCTGTTATTTACATTAAATGAATTTTATAATATAGATCAGGAAAGGTTTATTAATTTTCATATTGCAGTTTCAGAGGCATTAATAAATGCTATAATACATGGCAATAAAGAGTCATCTGAAAAGAGAGTTTTTGTTGATATATATGAAAACGATAATTCACTGGAAGTAATTATTAAAGATGAAGGTACAGGTTTTAACATTAATAAAATTCCCGATCCGACAGAAGCTGACAATTTACATAAAGAACACGGAAGGGGAGTATATATTATGAAATTATTAACCGATGGGTATGAATGCCTTTTTGATGACACAGGAACGATTGTAAAATTGGTAATTTCAATTAAAAAATAACAACTTAATATCATTATTTATAAATTAAAAAACAAACAAAATGAAAATTTCAATTGTCGGTGCGGGTAATGTTGGTGCAACAGCCGCTCAAATTATCGTCGATCGTGCTTTAGCAAATGATGTCGTATTATTAGATATCGTTGAAGGAGTCCCCCAGGGTAAAGCACTTGATATTTATCAATCAGCAGCAATCCAGTATTCTGATACCAAGATTCATGGTACGAATACATACGAATTAACCGGAAACTCAGACATTGCAGTTATTACAGCAGGGTTACCGAGAAAACCGGGGATGTCAAGAGATGACCTATTAAACATCAATGCTGAAATAGTTTCAAATGCTACTAAGGAGATTGTAAAGTACTCTCCTAATGCAATTATAATAGTTGTGTCAAACCCGCTTGATGCAATGACATATGTCTCATTTGTTAACAGTCATTTCCCAAGGAACAGAGTAATAGGTATGTCCGGAGTTCTTGATACTGCAAGGTTTAAAGCTTTTATTTGTATGGAATTAAATGTATCTATTGAAAACATAAATTCAATCGTTCTTGGTGGCCATGGTGACTCAATGGTACCGCTCGTTAGATACACAACTGTATCAGGTATTCCGATTACAGACTTATTACCTAAAAACAGAATTGATACTCTAATCGAAAGAACAAGAAACGGTGGTGCGGAAATTGTTAAATTATTGAAAACAGGTAGTGCGTATTATGCGCCTGCTGCTTCTGTAGTGCAGATGATAGATGCTATTGTAAACAACAGAAAAAGGATTATGTCAAGTTGTGTCTATTTACAGGGTGAATTTGGATACAATGATATTTGTCTTGGAGTCCCAATCAAGATTGGAGCACAGGGTATGGAAGAGATAGTCCCATTAAAATTAACAGACGAAGAAAAAGCAGCATTAGATAAATCAGCTAATGATGTGAAATCGATGTTAAAAGTTGTAAGTTAATTATATTTTTCTTTATAATAAAAAGCCCGCCAAAAGCGGGCTTTTTATTTTATACAAATAAAAATATTTTATTCTACCGGAAGAACGTTTAATATTTTTCTTCCCTGTTTATCCGTAAACTTTACTTTTCCATCTATTAAAGCAAATATTGTATAATCTTTACCAAGACCAACATTCTTTCCCGGAATAAATTTCGTTCCTCTCTGTCTGACAAGAATATTTCCTGCCTTAACTACTTCTCCGCCGAATTTTTTCACCCCAAGTCTCTGGGAATTTGAATCGCGTCCGTTTTTAGAACTACCTAAACCTTTTTTATGTGCCATGACTTATAATGTAATTAATTTATTTTATCAATTTGTACTTTAGTGTATTGCTGTTTATGCCCTTTTCTGATTTTGTAACCTTTTCTTCTCTTCTTTTTGAAAACTATTATCTTTTCATCTTTTACTTGGTCTAAAATTGTAGCTTCAATTTTATGGTTTAATGTCGGTGTACCAACTTCTATTGCTTTCGCATCCGGCGAAAACAACAAAACTTTATCAAATTCAACTTTTGAACCTTTTTCACCACTTACTTTGGGTATGTATAAAGTCTGTTTTTCCTGAACCTTGTATTGTGAGCCTTTTATGTCAACTATTGCAAACATTATTTCGATATTATGATTTATAAAACATCAAATATAACAATTTTTAAACTAAAATTCAAAACATATTTTTATGCCAAATTCCGAAAATTATTTCAATGTAAAAATTATAAGAATCAATATTTTGCTTCAAATGTTAAGGCTTTTTCGAACAATAAAATTGATACACCAGTATAATGAAACTGAAAATAATTGAGCTAAAAATTTGAAATTTTAATTATTGTGTTATAAGTTAGAATCAAATAGAAGTTTTACCTGTAACTATTTTCAAAGAAATAAGCGTAAAAACGGAATATTTATTCACAGATAAAATTATTATCTTAAGTAAATTAATTATTTTCTAAATATTATTTAAAATATGAAGTATATTATTATATTAATCACATTATTTTTATGCACTTCGGTTTTTTCGCAAACTAAATTTGAAGATGCTGCTGCTTTGAATTTCAAAAATACCAATTTGGCTAATGCAGGTTATTTTGACAAATCAGGTAATTTGAATACTGCAAAAATTACAACAAAAGACGGGTCATATTTCCTTGAAACAGGGATTTATGATGCAAATGGAACATACTCTCCCAGAAGAATGTTCGAAATGAATTCCTATACTACAGAATTTAAAATTCGTTTTTCTGCTGACGGAAGTAAATTAGCTGTACTTGAACTCTCATCAGATAAAAATCTATTAAGTTATTTTGATTTAACTTCAGGTGCATTGATTCAGGATTTTGATGCAGAACAAATAAATAACTTCTTTCTTACTCCTGATTCCAAATATATAGTTGCCTCAGGAAATACAAATTCAATTCTATATGATATTTATGAGGACAACGTTGTGTTGAATTATGCGGGAGAAAATGTTCTTGATATCAGCGAAGATGGCAATACAATTTTTTGCAAAAATGGGACTAACATAGATTATTTGGAAACTAAGTCAGGGAAAAAGTTAAAAACATTCCCTCTGAAAGAATATCGAACTATAGAATTTGATGCCAAAGGTGAATTAATCTTATGTTCCTTTGCCGGTTCTATTAAGTTATTCAAATTAACACAAACTGGAATTATTAATATAAAAGAAATTAATAATGTTTCAATGCAGCCGGTTGCTTCACCATCGTTCGATTATTTTTTGGTCGATGAGCCTGGCCAGAGTAAACGTATGCTTTTCAATTTAGGAGGAAAGTTAGTTTATAAATCAAAGATTGAAAATTATAATATACCAAAAAGTAATTATGTGTTCAGTAACGATGAGAAACTATTTGCTCTTTTATCTGACAGAGGTACAGAAGTATACGACTTCGATGTAATGAAGTATTATAATAAGTTATCGCAAAAACACATAGATTTATTTCAAACTAATGTACAGTTTGAAACAGATCAGGACCAGATAAATCGTGCGGACAGATTCAGAATGCAAAAGCAGGTATTGGTTTCAAATGTTGCAGATGAATTAAAAGTATCCGAAGGTATAATCAGACAGAATCAGAAGAATTCTCTTGGACTTATTGATGTGAAGCTTCTTAGTATAGGAGTTTATAATCCAAACAATGAAATGTACGAAGTAACTTTATCATTACCGACAGACTATACTATCTATGAAAATGTCACTGCCAAAGTAAAAGTCCCTAAATTTCAGGCAGAGATATTTTCACAGAATTATACTAAATTTAAATCATATGCTTTAAGACAGTTAAACAAAGAACAAACGGGGCTTGATGTGTTTGATGTCGTGATTATTAACGATTTAAACAATACAACATACAGATGTATAATGCATCGCTCTTTGCCTGTTGATAAAGTCAGTTATGATGAATTATTTGCTAATGGCCAAAAGTCATTTGAGCAAAGAAGCTGGTATGATGTAATCTTAAGCCTATCGGATTTTCCTGAGGATTACAGTAAAAATTCTGTAGTAGATTTCATGTTAAATCAGGCAATACCTTATTTCTTTGATGAAAAATGGAGTTATGTTCAGTCATTAAATACAACAAGAGATTCTACAATGCTTTTGAAATATATTTCAGATTTCCCAAAGACATTTAAACTTTACAGCGATGTTAAAAAGCTAAATCAAACTGTTGTTAACAGCATAATGGAAGCACGTCTTGACAAAGCAAATGCATATGTAGCAGATAAATCGTACACTGATGCATTAGAATATATAAACAGTTGTTTAACACAAAGTTATAATGATGTTTATTCAAACAATATCGTTGAGTATGAATATTATTCATCAAAAGTAGTACCTTTAAGAAATAACTTATTAGTTAAAATTGCTAAACTCAGTATTGATGGCGGCAATTATGACAGAGCAATAGATTTATTAAATCAGGTAACAAGAGATTATCCTGAATACAATGAAGTAGAAAAATTATTAACGGAAGCAAAATTTCAAAAACAAAAATAATGGCATATTATTACTGCAAAGTAATTAAATACTTTGCAGTAATATTAATTAACAGACGGGTCAATAGGGAAACTAGATATAGTTGTATAGTCACCTCCCATCCTTTTTAATGCAATTGACCATTTATCTATTGCTTTCACATCAAAAATAATATCAATATCAGTTTTTGTTATTATCCAGGTATTGCTGTTTAATTCTTCATCCAGCTGTCCTCCACTCCACCCAGAATAACCAAGGAAAAAAATAAAATCATCCGGATTGAGTTTCTTTGCTTCCGCAAGAATTTTCAATGTTTCAAAATTACCGCCCCAGTATATACCATTGCCAATTTCTACCCCTCCATCAAGTATTTCTCCCGCTCTGTGAATAAAATTAATTAAATCAGTCTCTACTGGCCCGCCAAGCATAATCTTTGCATCAAATTCAGGAAAATCCTGAATAATTTCATGAAGTTTTTCCTCTACAGGTTTATTTACTACAAACCCAAGAGAACCATTTTCGTTATACTCCATCATTAGGATTACAGATCTTGTAAAAAAATCTGATAGATGCGGAGCAGAAATTAATAGTTTTCCTGCCAAAATCTTTGATTCATTATTTTTCATATAGATTAATATATTAAAAAATCATTAATTTCTTAATGTAATAATTCAGTAACATTATAACATCTCAACTTCAATGAAGTGCATTTGGAAATCTATTGATTTGTTACATTTTTGCATTTAAAAAGTTGTAAATATTTGTTAAAATATATAGATGTAGAAGAAACTATGAAGTTTCCTTTGATTCTGCTTATTAATGAATAAAGATAAAATACAAAATAAACTTAAAAATATAAAGCTTATTGTCTCTGATGTTGATGGAACATTAACAAACAATAATAATGAATTAGGAATAGAGACAAAAGAGCTTGTGAGGAAACTTTCGGAGAAAGGCATTCTTTTTACATTTGCAACTCAGAGAATTCATTCTTCTGTTGTTAGTTTTGCAAAGGAATTAGACATAAAAATTCCAATCATTTCTGTTAATGGTGCTCTTATTAAGGATATAGAAGGTAAAGTTATTAGTTCTTCGATTATAAAGCCCGGAACAGTTCAGAAGGCTTTAAATTATAGTGAAAAATATTTTGTTCGGGTTGCTCTTTGCCATGGTGATGAGATAGTTTATACTGAAAGTAATTCAGTTTTACGTGATTTTATGTACAGGCTGGGAACAGATTATAAATTAGTAAATTCATATAACGATTATCTTAATAATATACTGGAAATTATTATGCTTGGAAACGAAAAGAGCACAATAAAGTATATTCAGAAAAAAATGAATTTCCCGGCAAAGATATTCAACACTGCAAAATATTTCCGTTCAAGCACAAAACAAGGTGTCTATCACCTTGAAATCAGGAAATCCGGAACGAGTAAGAAGACAGGAATGCAGAAGTTAGCTAAATACCTTGGCTTTAAAAAAAGTGAAGTTGCGGTTCTTGGTGACTGGTTTAATGACAGAGATCTTTTTGAATATGGCGGATTTAATGTAGCTTTACAGAATGCCGTTGCAGAATTAAAATTGAAAGCAGATTACGTTACTGAAAGAACTAATGATGAAGACGGTGTAGCCGAATTTCTGAAATTAGTTTATGATTCAAAATAAAATTAATTAATTATGAGAAAAATAGTTGAATGCGTTCCGAATATTTCTGAGGGACGTAACCAAAGTATAATTGACGCTTGTGCGGATTCTATTAGAAAAGTTAAAGGTGTTAAACTCCTTGATGTTGACCCCGGTAAATCAACAAACCGAACTGTATTTACATTTGTTGGAGATCCTGAATCTGTAGTTGAAGCAGCTTTTCAGTTCGCTAAAACAGCATTTGAACTAATTGATATGTCGCAGCATACAGGTGAGCATCCTCGTATGGGTGCTGTTGATGTGTGTCCTTTTGTTCCTGTGGCAAATGTTTCTGTTGAAGAATGTGTTGAATGTGCAAAGAAATATGGAGAGAGAGTCGGAACCGAGCTTGGTATTCCGGTTTATTTATACGAAGAAGCATCTGCAAATCCTAATCGAAAAATGTTAAAACAAATTCGTTCAGGTGAATATGAAGGTATAAAAGATAAAATATATAAACCTGAATGGAAACCCGATTTTGGTCCTCAGGAATTTATTCCTAAGTCAGGTGCGACTGTAACTGGTTCAAGATTCTTTCTGATTGCTTATAACATAAATGTACTCGGTACAAAAGAGCAGGCGCATAGAATTGCTCTCAATATTCGTGAACAGGGAAGAAGTGAATCCGAACCCGGCAGATTAAAAGCGGTAAAAGCAATAGGTTGGTTTGTAGATGAGTACAATATGGCACAAATCTCAATGAACCTTGATAACTACAAAGTAACACCACCGCATATCGCATTTGAAGAATGTTTAAAGGATGCAAAAGAATTAAATCTAGGTATAGCAGGCAGCGAACTTGTTGGATTAATACCGCTTGAAGCTATGTTAATGGCTGCAGATTATTATATGAAGAAGGAAAATCTTTTTATTTTAGATGAAAAACAAAAAATTAGATTAGTTATCGAAAGAATGGGGCTTTCATCCATTTCTCAATTTGTTCCTGAAAAGAGAATTATTGAGTATATGATTAAAAGCGAAATAAATGAACCCCTTGCAAATATGACAGTTAGAGATTTTGTAGAATTAGTAGGTGCGAGGACTTCCGCACCTGGCGGAGGCAGTGTCTCAGCGCTTGCAGCCTCACTCGGAGCAGGACTAGGGGCAATGATGGGTTGGATGAGTTACGGAAGTAAAAAATTTGAACATCTGGATTCTAAAATGAGAAAATTTATACCTCCGCTTCATTTTGCTATGAAGGAATTAATTTCAATGATAGATGCCGATACTAATGCTTTTAATGATTATATGAATGCAATGCGTTTACCTAAAAATTCCGAAGAAGAGAAAATCATTGAGAAATCAATTGATGCAGGACGGATTGAAAAAAGCTGTTGAAGTACCTTTGAAAGTAATGAGAACAGCTGATAGTTGCTGGGAATGGATGATGGAACTTGCAAAATGCGGAAATCTTTCATCCGCATCTGATTTGGAAGTAGGTGCAAAGTGTATAGAAACCGGGATCTGGGGTGCGTTTAAAAATGTTAAGATTAATTTGCCGCAAATTCAGGATGAAGTGTATAAAACTAATGTGTTAAATGAAGGCGAAATCATTCTTAACAGGGCAAATAAAAATATTAAGAACGTGGAGAAATTATTGAATAAAAGGATTTAATGAAAAATATGCCGGGAGTAACATCCCGGCTTCTAAAATATTTCAAATTTCTGTAATACAATCAAATTCCAGTAATGTTTCATTCATATTAAGCATTCGAAAAAAACTCTCTTCCATCCAGTCTATGATGTCTTAACACTCCGGCCCTGACAAGATTCACAAGGGTTCTGCTGGCACGTCTTTCAGAAATATTGGCAAGTTTCTTAAATTCTTTAACAGTTATAGTTCCATTTTCATCTAAAAATTTTAACATCATCTTTTCAACATTTCCAAAATTAATGACAAGTGGTGAAGATTCAAAATTTGATTGTTTTAGAATGCTTGCAGTTTCTTTAGATGCAATAATTGATTTATCCTGAAACCTAACATATACTCTTGTGGTTTTAAAATCGGATTCATCCAAAAGTTTATGAGGTTTTTTATTGCTTTCAGGAATATAAATAGCAACAACATCTTTTGTATTTACAGGGATTATTTTTGTATTAAATTCTACCATTGGTTCACAATAGAATCTTGCTGCAGTATCTATTAAATCAAGTTCGGATTTTTCACTTTCAACACCAACAATCTTTTTATTATCATCAACACCGAAAAAAATATATCCACCTTTGGTGTTTGCGAATGCAATCATTTCCTTTGCGATTTTTTGAGGGGTCGAGAATTTTCTCTTAAATTCAACAGTTTCATTCTCACCTTCTTCAATAAGTTTAAAAAGGTCCATAGATGTTAGTATAAGATTATGTAACCGAATCTAAATAATCTTGCAAGATAATCTGAGCAGATATAGTATCAATCAAACCTTTATTCTGTCTTTTCTTTCTGCTTAATCCGGAATTATTTAAGTTAAAAGATGCCAGACTACTAGTAAACCTTTCGTCAAAAAAAACTATATCTATCTGCAGGGAATATTTGTTTAGTATATTTATGAATTGCTGTTTAAATTTTTCTACATTCTCAGTCGAATCCGTCTTTTCCGAATTAAATCTTAATGGGTAACCTAATACTATTAAAGAAATATTTTCTTCTTTAATTAATCGAATAAGTTTTTCGAATAATTTATCATCATTTAATAAGTGGTCTCTCTGAAAAGCAAATTTTTTTGATTCATCACTTACAGATATTCCAACTCTTTTAAGACCGAAATCTATTCCGAGATACTTAGTTCCCAATTAAATTTAATCAGGTTTTTGGTTTGCGTAAGGCTCTTTAAGGAAATTCTTTATTAGTCTGCCAGGTCTGAAAAGAATCTTTCTTCTTCCCGGTACATAAACGAATTCACCTGTAATTAGATTTCTTGCTTTTGGTTTAGCTTTTGTACTCTTAACTTCGAATATTCCAAAGTCCCTTATTTCAAGTCTTACAAATGGGTCTGCTTCAGTAATCAATTCTCTCATAGATTCAATTAAAGTATCAACTATTAATTTTTTTGTAATTTTCTTACCAAGTAACTTATCTTCCAGTTTATGCTCAATGTCTTTTCTTGTTCTTGTTGTTACTCTAACCTTTGTTCTCTTTACTGGTTTTTTTTCTTCATTTGCTTCCATTATTTTTTTCTCCTGTTATTTTGTAAAATCTGGTAAAATAAAGATATAACGAATAAATTATTAATATTACAGATATATAGTAAAGATAACTGATTACTTTTTGTAAAAGTTCAAAATTATTGTAATTAAAAACTGTTAATAATAAAACTATACCGATGCTGAATACTGCCATTTTCCCGGGATAGTTTGACATCAAAACGATTTTATTCTTTGATTTTAAATAAAGTCCAAAAATTACTATAAGTAAGTCTCGTGCAATAACAACTATAAAGAACCATGTTTCAATTCTTCCTTCTGCGAAGAGAATTATTGCAATTCCCACTACCGCGATTTTATCTGCAAGAGGATCTATTATTTTCCCAACTTCTGTTACCTGATTAAATTTTCTGGCGAAAAAACCATCGAGCAAATCGGATATATACATTGCAATTAATATAACTACAATTATGTTTGTGTTATTGTTATTTTGATTTAATAATAGTATAATCAATGGAATCAGAAGAACAACTCTTAACAAAGATAATTGATTCGATATGTAAAATATTTCTTTATTCAATGCTTTAATATATGTTAAAACAAACTAAATAAAGTTAATAAAATATTTAATCAATTAAACTATATTTGTTTTAAATTTTTAATAATATTTATATTCGCAGTTTTATAAATGAACTTATATCTTGATAATGCCGCTTCAACAAGGATAGATCCCCGGGTTTTGGAAGCGATGCTTCCTTACATGAAAGAAAACTATGGTAATCCTTCATCTACTCATCAATATGGGAAACTGTTGAAAGTTTTAATAGAAGATACACGTGAAGTTATCGCAAATTATTTTGGTACAAAACCTAAAGAAATATTCTTTACGAGTGGCGGGACTGAATCCAATAATTTTGCAATTAAGGGATTTGCGTTTTCAGTTAAAGAGAAATGCCATCTGATTACTTCATCAATAGAACATCCGGCAGTATTGGATTCTTTTAAATATCTGCAGAGTTTTGGATATAATATTGACATTATCAAACCGGATTCTGATGGAATAATTACAGCCGATAATCTGCAATCACACATTAAAGATGATACGAAGTTTGTTTCATTTATGCATGCTAATAACGAGTTAGGCTCTTTAAATGATTTAAAGTCACTTTCTGCTGTTTGTAAAGTTAAGGGAATAGTTTTTCACAGTGATACAGTTCAAAGCGTAGGAAAGACTTTAGTAAAACCAAAAGAATTAGGTATAGATATGCTTACCGTCTCGGCGCATAAAATATACGGACCAAAAGGAACCGGAATTTTATACTTAAATGAAAATGTAAAGATAGATAAATACATGCATGGTGGGGGACAGGAGAGGAATATGAGAGGTGGAACTGAAAATGCCGCAAGTATTGCAGGAATGAAAAAAGTGTTTGAGATTTTATCCGAGTCTTTGGAAAATGACATTAATCATTATGCAAATTTAAAAAATATCTTTCTTAAAGAACTGGAAATTAATTTTAGTAATAAATATAAAATTAATGGAAGTCAGCATTATTCATTACCAAACATTATAAATGTTTCGTTTTTACCTGAAAAACTTGATGTCCCATCTGGAATGCTGCCGATTTTGCTCGATTTAAAAAACATTTCAGTCTCCGGAGGTTCCGCTTGTTCTTCCGGTTCCTTAAAGCCATCAGATGTTTTAATCAAATTAGATATACCGGAAAATATTGCATTATCAACTATTAGAGTATCTTTTGGAAGATTTAATACTGATGAGGATATTTATAGTTTAATTAGTGCTTTGAAGGAAATACTTATTAAATAATTATTATACTTTCTAAGTAATTACTTTTTTCTTTTTTTGAGGAATGAATGTCGTTATAATTCCAAGTAATACGTATAGAATGCTCAATGGGAACAAAGCAACGCCTTTTGTAAATATAATTGCCACAATTCCCAATGTTAATAAAATAAAATGCAAAGGACTGGACTTAATAGACTTTAAACTAAATGAGGGCATTGTAGGGAATCTGAATTTACTTACCATTAGTAGTGAAACAGAGATTGTCAGAACAAAAATAAATATTTCACTGAAATTTGTAGAGAAAATTTTATTATGGAAATAAATAACATAAGAGCAAAGAATCAGTGCAGACATAGGAGTTGGGATACCGTAAAAAACATCCTTATTAAAACCGCTTAAATTAATATTAAACCTTGCCAGTCTGATTGCGGAAAATGCCAGAACTAATGCTGAAACAACTACTCCTGCGGAATTATAATCTTTAAAGAAAAAATTATAAATTAAATATGATGGTGCAAACCCAAAGGAAACTACATCAGATAATGAGTCAAGTTCTACACCAAAGTCAGATGCTGAATTTAATATTCTTGCGACCAGCCCGTCAAATACATCAAATACAGCCGCATATACAATAAATAATACAGCCTGCTCATATTCATTATTTGAAGAATGAATAACCGACATAAAACCACAGAAGGCATTTAAGATTGTGAATAGACTTGGTATAAATTTTTTAGATACAATCATTTAAGGTTTGCTAATATTGAAATACCTGCAATAACTTTATCGCCAATTTTAACTTTTATATCAGTATTTGTGTCAAAAAGTAAATCAACTCTTGAACCAAATTTTATCATACCGAACTTTTGACCTGCTTTTACTTCTTCATTCAATTTTATGTCACATACAATTCTTCTTGCAACATACCCTGCAATCTGTTTGAAGATTATTTTCTTACCCTCCGGTGTTTCTACACCAATCTCACTTCTTTCGTTCTTCTCAGATGACTTGTGATTGAATGCAACCAAGTATTCACCTTTAATGTAATTAAAATATTTCAATACTCCGTTTACAGGATAACAATTAACGTGAACATTTAATGGTGACAGAAATATACTTAGCTGTTTTATCTTTATATCTCCAAAAAAATCTTTGTATTTGTTTTCTACTTCTTCAATCAATACAACTTTCCCGTCGGCAGGGGATATAACTGTTCCTTTGGTTAATACATCAGGCAGTTCCCGCGAAGGGTCTCTGAAAAAATATAATGTGAAAAGCAGTAAAAAAAGAGAAATACTGAAAAGTACTATTTTTATTTCAGTTATATTGACCCAGAAAGCAATTATATCAATTGCTAAAGTAACATAAATCACTTTTAAAACAACATCTTTTCCGTAGTTAGTTATTTTCATAGGTATTTAAATTAACCTATTATTCGTTTAAGTATTTCCGCATACGCCTCTTCAACATTCCCCAGGTCAAACCTGAACCTGTCCTTGTCAAGTTTTTCATTTGTTTCGGAATCCCAGAATCTGCAAGTATCGGGTGATATTTCGTCTGCAAGAATAATATTCCCATCAGAATCTTTCCCAAACTCAAGTTTGAAATCAACCAATCTGATATTCCGTTGTTTGAAGAAACTCAATAGTAAATTATTAATCTTTAACGTAAGTTCTCTGATAAAACTAAGTTCTTCCGGGGTAGCCAGTTCCATAGCATAAATATGAGCCTCTGTGAATAGCGGGTCGCCAAGTTCATCTGATTTCAGATAAAACTCTACTATTGGTACCTGGAGTATATAACCTTCTTTAAATCCAAACTTCTTAACAAGACTACCGGCTGCTACATTCCTGCATACGACCTCGACCTTAATAATATCAACTTTCTTAACAATCATTTCATTGTCTGATATCTTTTCTATGAAATGAGTAGGGATGTTATTTTCTGCAAGGTAATTAAAAATTCGTGTCGTAATTTCAGTATTACGGATTCCTTTGTTTAAGATTTTATCTTTCTTTAAACCATTGAATGCAGTTGCATCATCTTTGAATTCCTGAATTACAACTTCTTTGCTGTTCGGTACAGAATAAATTCGTTTTGCTTTTCCTTCGTATAATAAAGTTTTTTCCAAATCTTTTAAATTAAATTTATTAGTTTCTTGCAAATTAAGGATTATAAACTTAAAATTCTATTCTTACAGTATATCTGCTGCAAAATAAATATTTACCATATTTTTGTTAGTACTGCAATAAAAAAAGAAACCCGTGCTCATTAAATAAAACACGGGTTTTGATATATATAAATATGCTATTATATTATTGTCTGATTATCTTCAGTCTTAGGTGCTTCCTCAATAATCTGTGTGTTCTCAACTACCGGTATCTCAGGGGTAGAAGGAATTTGAACAACAGGAATATTCTGTTCGTCACCAATAATATCTTCTATTCTGAAATCAATTTGTTCAGATTCATAGGTCTTAGCTCTTTCCTGAATATCTTTTTGAGTGAATTTTCGAGGTAACTTGAATTTTGCAATGTACTCGTCTATTTCGCTCTGGTCTTTATCTCTTAAGTATTCAACCACAGAAAGAACAATCTTTTTATTTGTTTTGTCAAATTCAATA
This sequence comes from Ignavibacteriota bacterium, assembly GCA_963748665.1. Lineage (GTDB taxonomy): Bacteria > Bacteroidota > Ignavibacteria > Tepidaquicellales > Tepidaquicellaceae > CAIKZJ01. Next base: position 27,358 of record CAVVJW010000009.1, read on the forward strand.
ACTCTTGCCTTTAACATTTCACCTACTTTAAACAAATCAGCAAAGTTTCTTACTGAACTGGTGGCTAACTGTGATGCAGGAACAAAAGAATCAACCATATCTGGTAATTCAACTATCATTCCTTTTTCAATAGTTTTTAGTATTTTAGCTTCTGTATCTAATCCCGGTTTGTACTTTGTTTCCAGAGTATCCCAGGGGTTTTCAAACAATTGTTTATGTCCTAAAGATATTTTCTGGTTTGCAACATCAATTCCGAGTATTACAACCTCAATATCTTGACCCATCTTTACAAATTCATTTACATCAAGAATTTTCTTTGTCCATGAAAGGTCTGAAATATGAACCAATCCGTCAACACCCTCTTCAAGTTCAACAAAAATACCAAAGTTAGTAATATTACATACTTTACCTTTTTGCTTTGTCCCTACAGGGAATTTATCGAGTAAACTCTGCCACGGATTAGGTGTAAGTTGTTTCATTCCCAGTGATAACTTTCTGTTGTCAAAGTCGATGTTTAATATTTGAGCTTCAACTAACTGACCCATTGTAACCATCTGACTTGGGTTTGTAATATGCTGAGTCCATGACATTTCACTGATATGAATAAGACCTTCGATACCTTTTTGAATTTCTATAAACGCACCGTAGTCAGTTAAAGAAACTACTTTACCCGATACTTTATCGCCTAATTTATATTTTTCCTGAATGTTATCCCATGGATGTGATTGTAGTTGTTTCAATCCAAGATAAACTCTCGATTTTTCTTCATCAAATTCAATTACGAATACATCGATTACGTCGTCTAATTTTACTACGTCAGACGGATGATTAATTCTGCCCCATGATAAATCTGTTATGTGAATTAAACCGTCAAGACCACCAAGGTCAACGAATACACCAAAGTCAGTAATTGCTTTTACTGTTGCCTTAAGTGTCATTCCTTTTTTAATTGTCTTTAACAGTTCATCACGTTGTCCTGCCATTGATTCTTCAATAAGGACTTTATGAGAAACAATTATATTTTCAATTTGATTGTTAATCTTTAATACTTTGAAATCCATCATTTTGCCAACATATTCATCATAATCTCTGATAGGTTTAGTATCAATTTGTGAGCCCGGTAAGAAAGCCGTTAAGCCGCTAAGGTCAACAACAAATCCACCTTTAATCCTTCTGAGACATTTACCTCTTACAACTGTACCATCTTTTTGTGCATCAACTATCTTTTCCCACATCTTAATAGAATCTGCTTTTTTCTTTGAAAGAACAAGCTGGCCTTCTTTATCTTCGATCTTCTCCAGGAAGATTTCAATCTCATTTCCAACCATTAATTCTTCAGGATGAGCAAATTCATTTATTGATACTCTTCCGTCCGATTTTGATCCGATATCGATTAAAACATCTTCACCGTGTATTGCTACGATTTTTCCCTTTACAAGTTCGTTTTCCTTGATGACGTTAAAGGTTCTTTCATAAAGACTTAACATTGACTGGAATTCAGCCTCATCATAATCTGATGACATAAATCTTATTCCGACTTTATCGTCTTTCTTTGAAGGAGACACAGTTTTAACTACTTCAGCAACTACTTCTGTTACTGTTTCTGTTGTTGCTTCAACTTCTTCTTTCTTAATTTCGTCTGACATATTATTTTATTTTCCGATTATTTTTACATTCCATTTTCAAATCGGTATAAAAATGAAAGTTTTATATTTATAAATCCCTTAATGAAAAATTCATCAGGGCTGGTTTAAAAACGTTTCCGGGTTTGTTATAATTCTAAACAAATAATTAACCTGTTCCTCTACAATCATATTTGTTGTATCAACTGTTATCGCATCTTTAGCTTTCTTCAGTATCGCAGGACTTTTTTTAAACTCAATATCGTCCCTTAGTTTTATCTCACGTTCTATCTTATCTTTAGAAAACTTTTGTCCGTTATCAAAAAAATCCTGTTGCCTTCTCGCAATTCTTGTACCCAAATCACTAACAAGGAAAAACTTAAACTTTGCATTCGGGAAAACATCTGTTCCGATGTCTTTGCCTTCAACCACCATATTTGTTTCACCGGTGTTAAGTTTTGTAATCAGACCATTAAGGATCTGTCTTAACTTTCCGATTTTGCTGATACCACTGACTTTATTAGTAATTTCAATACCTCTTAAACCTTTTGTTACGTCGAGATCATTCAAAAGTACCTTACCATCAACTAACTTTAAGTCTAAACTCTGGGCAGCCTTGCATATAGCAAGATAATCATTTAACTTTATGCTATTTTTAAGAACCAAATATGTTACTGCTCTGTAAAAAATACCTGTATCATAATAATTAAAACCTAATTTTTCTGCCAATAACTGTGAAGTTATGCTCTTTCCTGTCCCTGTAGGACCGTCTATAGCTATAATTAAGTTTCCATTATTCATTAAATCATAAAATCTATTTTTGCATAACACTAAATATCGTAAAAATTAGACAATTATTCAAGGTAATAGGTATGTATTCCGAAATGAATTTAGTACACGACAAAAAATGTTAAGCAACAACCTATAAAGTTCTCAATTACTTTTAAGCTGGAATAACCCCGAAGGGGTTAAATTTGAATAACCCTGGGTTAAAATCACATGTTTTTTATGTGATTTTTACCCAGGGTCAATAAATAAATATGAAAACAACCCCTGACAGGGGTTGAACAATCTGTTAATTTTATGTTTGATTTGTTTTTTAAAAATAAATTATTGTCGTGTACTAAGCAAAATGAATAATTTATTAATAATTGTTTGGTTTGTGCAATTATCGATTAAGATCTCTATCAATGAGAATCCGTTTTTTATCGGCTTTTAATTAGTGTGCAAATTTCTAAGTCAATCTTTTAAACAATGAAATTGCATAAGTATCCGTCATTCCCGCAATAAATTCGCAAATCTGCAAAATTCTGGAATACAAATCTTCTTCAGGGTATCCGTCATTTCCAAGGAACTGCTTAGGTAACAACTCTATAAGTTTATCACTTAAAACATCTTCTTTCCTGATGTTTTCCTTTAAGTCATAATAACTATTTACAGCAGTTATGAATAAATCCAGTAGTTTTTCCACAACGTTGAAACCTGAAATCTCTATAATAACCACATCTCTTGAATTGTATATTTTCTCAATCGATTGTTTCTCTATTAATCTCAAAATATCTTTCTTGCTCTTTTCCAGTTCATCAAGCAGTGCCTTGTCAAAATTACCTTTAAGAATTGCTGATTCATTATCAAGGAATATCTTAGCAGTATCTTCCACTAATGAAGTTATCACTTTTGAACGCAAATATCCAATCTGCTCTTTTTGATCTCTGATATTATCAAACTTAGATTGCTTGAAGTATGAATCCGAAAGTACAGAACGAAGTATATCACGACCTTCATTAAAAGGGATTAAACCTATCCTTATGCCATCTTCAAAATCTATTATTCTGTAACAAATATCATCTGCAGCCTCAATTAAATATGCAAGTGGGTGACGGGAATATATACCATCACTATTTTTTGTAATGCCAAGACTTTCAAAAACTTCATCAAAACTTTCTTTTTCTGCGTAGAAATATCCGTATTTTTTATGAATCCTGGAAAAATGTTTTTTCCCTTCTTTATACGAAGCACAGGGATATTTTGTAAAGGTTGCTAAGGTGCTATAAGTAAGAGAAATATTTCCTTTTAGAATATTATGCCTGTTAGTTAAAATTCTAAAGCCATTAGCATTACCCTCAAAGTTTATTAAATCACTCCATTTTTCAGGTGCTATTAATCCCTCAAATCTTTTTCCCGGACCCTTTCTGAAATAACTGCTGATTGCAGATTCACCCGAATGACCAAAAGGCGGATTACCAATGTCGTGAGCCAGACAAGCCGTTGCCACCACAGAACCAAAATCCTCGACCGTAACAGACTTTAAGTTATATCTTTTGATAATTTCCGCTCCGATTTTCTTAGCCAAAGAACGTCCGACGCAGGATGTCTCAAGACTATGCGTGAGGCGTGTATGCACGAAATCACTTTCCGGCAACGGTATTACCTGAGTCTTATCCTGCAATCTGCGGAAAGCAGAAGAAAATACAACCCTGTCAAAATCAACTTCAAAAGTTGTTCTCGTTTTACTCGCTGAATCCGTATCCTTTTCATCTAATCTCTTCGTTGAGAATAGACTATTCCAATCCATCATTTTAAAATGATTATTTATAAAGTACAAAAATAAACATTCAATGTTCAATGTACAATGTTCATAATCATTTCTCAAAAATGTAACTCAATCTTCCAGATTGAGAAAAGTCTTTTTATATAGAATATTTCTTATTTTTTAATAAAATTACACAAAACAAATTTATCAAATGCCAAATAACATACAAGCGCTTAAACGTCAAATAGAAATTCTTGCCTACTTTTGTACAAAGAGGGATGGCGACAGTTGTTATGACTATGATTTGGCAGAAAAGTACTTTGTCTCAGAAATTACAATACGCAGGGACTTGAACGAACTAAGGGCAAAAGGAATTCCAATAAATTCCTTACACGGAAAAGGAATTGAAATAACAGGAAAAATACAACAGAAAATCTTAAGCGACTTCATCATAAAATATATTGCTCACTTTAATTCGGAAATAATAGTAAGCAGGGCATTCGATTATTTATTAAAAAACGGTATGCAGGCAATAAACATAATCAGTGAATTAAATTCGTCAATTGAAAATAATAGTTATGTCTTACTTGAAGTGAACTCTCCGCAAATCGGCAAAAGAAGTCTGAAAGTATTACCGTACAAAATAATCGACAATAACGGAACACTCGAAATAGTATTCATTCACAACAGCATTGCTCAATCTATAATTTTCAAGCACATCAGTTCCGCTAATGATACAAACGAAAAAAACTCAACCGATTACAAACTTAAAATAAGAGAATTTATAAGCCAGACTTACAACAAGGAAGAATCTACGATTAAAATTAAATTAAAAGTATCTTCAGAAGTAAGTATAAAGAACTTTGAAATAAACAGTATTAACGTAATTCGCTTTTCAAAAAACGGGCAAGTAGTTGTAGAAACATCAGAATCATCACTCGATGACGTTGCTGTATGGGCTATGAAACAAAGCAATAACATAAAAGTAATCGAACCTCAAGCATTGATAAATAAAATTAATGATATCAAAGAGGAAGGTGAAATTTATGATAGAAATATGTGTTTGGAAGAATCTTTTGAAAATGTATCTGAATCATACGAACATTATTCCGAAATAAGTTTCCCAAATAAACCTGCACTTAAAGATTCCGTTCAATTCTCACAAATACCTGAAACTATAGAATTAATATTCGAGACAGAATATTATTTCTGATGATGATTTTTTATCCTTAAAATATTTTTTGACTCCCAATATCGGTTTTAAGCGCTTATTATCTATTTATAAGTTAAAGAATTTCAATAAAAAGAGATATTATTTAGCATTGTAAAACTTTATTATTGACATTATATTCACTTTTTGTTTAAATTAGCAAAATTATACATAAATTATGCCCGATATTAAAAAAATTGTTGGTAGGGAAGTTCTCGATTCCCGAGGTAATCCTACTGTTGAAGTTGATGTTATTCTTGAAGACGGTACACTGGGAAGAGCTATAGTTCCTTCAGGTGCCTCTACAGGAGAAAAAGAAGCTGTTGAACTTCGTGATGGTGATAAAAAACGTTATCTCGGTAAAGGTACTCTTAAGGCTGTTGAGAATGTTAATAAGATTATTGCCAAAAAACTCGTTGGTTTTGATGCTTTCAGGCAAAGAGAACTTGATGAGTATATAATCAAACTTGACGGTACTTATAATAAAGGTAAACTCGGAGCGAATGCTTTGCTCGGTGTTTCTATGGCAGCGGCAAAAGCATCTGCTAATTTTTCTAAGATGAGTCTGTACAGATATCTCGGAGGTTTTGATTCTGTTACACTTCCTGTTCCTATGATGAATATTCTAAATGGCGGTAAACACGCTGATAACAATGTTGACTTTCAGGAGTTTATGATTATTCCGGCAGGTTTTAATAAATTCTCAGATGCTTTAAGATGCGGCGTTGAGATTTTCCATTCATTAAAGACGGTCTTGCACAAACAAAATTATAATACTTCTGTTGGTGATGAAGGCGGTTTTGCTCCTAATCTGCGCTCAAATCAGGAAGCTCTTGAAGTTATTATGTCTGCAATTAAGCAATGCAGGATATAAAGCCGGGGTTGATGTTTTTCTCGCTCTTGATGTTGCTGCGAGTGAGATGTATATCAGAGATAAGAAGAACAAGAATAATGGTGTTTATGAATTTTATAAATCTCATATTCCTTCAAAGTCATCGGATGAAATGATTAAAATGTATTCTGATTTAATTAAAAAGTATCCTATTATTTCCATTGAAGACGGTTTCTCGAACACGATTGGGACGGCTGGAAAAACTTCACAACTGAAGTCGGTGATAAGATTCAGATTGGTCGGTGATGATATATTTGTTACAAATCCAAAGATTCTTGCTGAAGGAATTAAAAAGAAAATTGCAAATGCAATTTTAATTAAAGTTAATCAGATTGGTACTATAACAGAAACAATCGATTGTATTAATCTTGCTAAATGTAACGGTTATGCAAATGTAATCAGTCACAGAAGCGGTGAGACTGAAGATGTCACAATTGCAGATTTTGCGGTTGCAACAAATGCAGGTCAGATTAAAACAGGCTCTGCCTCAAGAACTGATAGAATTGCAAAGTACAATCAGTTGTTAAGAATAGAAGAGGAACTCGGCTCAAAGGCAGTTTTCCCGGGTAAAAAAGTATTTAAAAATTTAAAGTAGTATAAAATGAAATTATCCCAGTTTAAATTTCCGTTTCCAAAGACAATAGTAGCGCAAGGCACCTAAGGTTCCCCGCGATATGTGTAAACTTATGGTTATTGACAGTGCGACACGCGAAATAAAATCACAGAAGTTTAAGAATGTTATTGATTATATGAATGAAGGAGATGTTCTTGTTCTCAATGACAGTAAGGTCTTTCCTGCACGATTATACGGTAATAAGGAAAAAACCAAGGCTAAGATTGAAGTCTTTTTATTAAGACAGCTTTCAGAAACTGAAAATATCTGGGATGTCGTCGTTGACCCTGCCAGAAAAGTTCGTATCGGGAACAGAATATTTCTCAATAAAAATGTCTTTTGTGAAGTGATAGACAACACAACTTCAAGAGGCAGAATTGTCAGGTTTAATGTTAAAGAGGATTTCAGAAAGATAATAGAAAAACTCGGCAAAACTCCTTTGCCATATTATATTAAGAGGGAACCTACTGAGAAAGATAAAGAACTTTATCAAACTGTATATGCAAAGAATATTGGTTCCGTTGCTGCACCTGCGGCAGGTTTGCATTTTACAAAAGAACTTTTAAAGAAGATTCAGGCAAAGGGTGTAAAGATTGCTTATGTAACATTACATCTTGGACTCGGTATGTTCAGACTTGTTGAGGTTGAAGATTTATCGAAGCATAGAATGGATTCTGAATTTTATGAAATTTCCAAAGAGAACTCTGACATTATTAATCAATCCATAATTAAGAGGAAAAAAGTTATTGCAGTCGGTACTTCAGTTTGCCGTGCTTTAGAATCAAGCGTTATAACAGGTTCGTACGTCAGACCAAGCAAAGGCTGGACTGACAGGTTTATCCATCCGCCTAATTCAATGAGTATTGTGCATAAACTTATCACTAATTTGCATCAGCCTCAAAGTACTATGCTTATGCTTGCCTGTACTCTTGCCGAGCGGGATGATGTGATGAAGGCATATAAAAAGGCAATCAAGGAAAATTATAAATTCCTTGCTTACGGTGATGCAATGATGATTGTTTAATTAGTTAACTTTTTGCTTATGGATTTTTATCTAATAATTCCTGCTTCGGGTATGGGTAACAGGTTCGGTTTAAAAACTCCAAAGCAGTTCTATAAAATTGACGGTAAAGAAATTTTAATACATACTTTAAATAGATTTAATGCTGTGAAAGGCATTAAATCTATTTTTATTTCTACAAAGGAAGAGTATATCGATACGATTCAAAGTCTGATAAAGAAATATAAAATTAAAAATGTTAAGAAAGTTTTAGTTGGCGGTGAATACAGGCAGGATTCAGTTTACAATGCACTTATGGAGATAAAAGCAAATAATAATGATAGAATAATAGTTCATGATGCAGTAAGACCATTCGTTTCGAAAAGTCTCATTAAAAACCTGATGGTAGAATCTATTAATAACGATTGCGTAATTCCTGCTTTAAGATTGACTGATACTATAAAGTTAACAAATGAAAAGTCATTTGTTGTAAGCACAATTTCAAGAGATAATCTATGGAGTGTTCAGACTCCTCAGATTTTTAATTATCATAAGTTAATAAAGTCATTTAAAAAAATGAAACAGAGCGGTTTTATCGGAACAGATGAAGCTTCTTTGATGGAGTATGCAGGTTATAAAGTAAAGGTAATAGAGGGCGAAACAACAAATATAAAAATTACAACAAGAAAGGATTTGAAATGAACCCCGTTGTGATTTCTACATGGAAACACGGTGTAGCGGCAAATGAAGCGGCTTATGATATTCTATCAAAAGGCGGTAATTCTCTCGATGCTGTTGAATGCGGAGTGAAAGTATCGGAAGATGACCCTGATGTTTTAAGTGTTGGTTATGGCGGATTGCCTGATGCAGACGGAAGAGTTACACTTGACGCGGCTATTATGGACTGGAAGGCAAGAGTTGGCTCGGTTATTTGTGTTGAGAATATTAAAAATCCTATTAATCTTGCAAGATTAATATTGGAAGACACAGAACATACAGTGTTGGCAGGCGATGGTGCTTATGATTTTGCAATTAAAAATGGATTTAAACCCGAAAGTTTACTTACTGAAAATTCTTTAAAACGATATAAAGAGTGGAAAGCATCGAACTCTTCTAAACCCGAGGAAATTCATACAGATGATTTTGTTAAGCCCTGGGAAAAAGATAAGAATATGGATATTAATGCTGACGGCAATCACGATACTATAGGTATGGTTGCAGTGGATTCGGAATCGAATGTTTCCGCTTCCTGTACAACAAGCGGAATGGCATGGAAACTGCACGGAAGAGTAGGGGATTCACCTATTATTGGTGCAGGTTTGTACGTTGACGGTGAAATAGGGGGTGCGGCTTCAACAGGAAGAGGTGAAGAATGTATTCGTGCCTGCGGAAGTTTTTTAATCGTTGAAATGATGAGGATGGGACTTTCACCGAAAGAAGCGTGCAGAGTTGCTTGTGAAAGAGTTTATAAACTGAATTTACTTTCGAGCAAAAACAGAGACCATCTTTTTCAGGTAGGATTTATAGCATTAAATAAAAAGGGTGAATACGGTGCATTTAGCATAAGACAGGGATTCCAATATGCAGTTTATGAAAATGGAAAGAATACATTGATTGACAGTGAATTTTTAATTAATGAAGAGTACATTATAGAAGACTTATAATTATATTTTATGGACAGATATTTAATTCTTAAAAACGCTTTAGTACTAACATTCGACAAAGAGGATAATGTCGGCTATTACAATATTGTAATAAAGAATAATATAATACATCAGGTAGATTATTATAATGATTTAACATCTGACAGGAATATATACACAAAGTATCCGGGGGTGAATATTATTGATGCTAAGGATAAGATAATCATTCCTGCTTTTTTTAATTCGAACATAAACTCATCTTATGCATTAAGTAATATTTTCTTTGAAAGATTAAACTATGATAAACTCGCCGAAAATCTTTCCCTTGCGTTGCTTGATAAGTATTTTACGAGTCAGGAAAACAAAACTGATTTAAAGACTCTTATTACATTCAGTTATTTCAGGGCATTATCAAACGGTGAACTTTTTTTAAATGAAACATCTAATTACATCACAAAAGATTTTCTTCAGGAATACCATAAGTATAATTTTTTAATTGTTCAGGATATACTTTACACATCTTTCAGCGAGGCATTCAGCAGATATCTATACGAAATAAAGAAGTTTCATAATATTGGAATCAGAGATGAATCTGACATAAATAATTATTCATTAAGTTCTGCCGCTAAAGCGGTAAAAGAGGGTAAAAGAAAAATCTTTTTCGAAGTTCTGCAGAAGTCAACAGGGCAGGAGCATATAAGAAAAACATTCTCGAAATCAATATTTAAAGTTCTGGGTGAAAATGATTTTCTTGACAGCAGAGTAATATTCTCAAATCCGGTTTACATACAGAAAGATGAACTTGATTATTTGTCCGACAAAAGACTTAACGCAGTACTTTGTCCGACCGATATCCTGAAACTTGGTGAAAAGAAACTTGAGACGCTTGATTTGATGAAATACGGCCTGAACGTCAGTCTTGGTACGGGTTTCCTTGGGAAATCAATATTATCTGAAATGAAATTATTCTCACATCTTGTAAAGAAAGGTTCTCTTTCATACAGGTACATTTTGAAGATGGCTATTGTTAATCCTGCCAGAATGTTTGACGTATTCGACACACATGGAAGTATTGAAAAAAACAAGGTAGCGAATCTTACATTGTTTGATGTATCAGATTTAAGAAATTATTTTATATCTCCTGAGATTAATTCAGAAAAGATTGCTGAACATATCGTTGAAAACCTTGATGCTAAAGATATATCCGACATTATCGTGAAAGGTAATGTAATCAGAAGAGATTACAGAAGTAAACTTTTTGATACTGACGCAATGAAGCAAACAACTTCAGCCCTTATACAAAAAATTATTGATGTGGGTAAGTACTATGAGTTTAAGGAAAAATATTTAATGCGTAAGAGGATTAAAGATTTATCTATCGATAATCGTGAAGAACGAAAACTGATAGTTACAACAGGCAATTCAGAGATGGATAATATTCCGGCAATTGAGAACACAATTATTTCCGACAGTGAATTCAGGGTTATTGGTGTACGAAAGGATGTTTCTCCAATTAAGACAGCAATCGTTGATGATGATGTCTCAGAAACGAAAGATTACAGTGTGAGAGAAATAAACAATATTAGTGATGGTTTGAAGTTGTTCGAAGATAATGAATATAATTTCAAAGATAATCCTTTAAAGGAAAATATTGTATCAGATATGCCAAAGAAGAAAATATATTTTGATGACGTTGGTAATGTTGTTGAACCGTCTGAAGAGAAAGAAGATATGAAGATTATAAATAATGAAAAGCCAAAGAAGGAAAATCAACCGGTTACGTATAAAAAAGATAAAATGCGTTTTGGTTTTTCTGATGATGATAAGATCGTAATGTAGCTAAATTTAATTATTTAAATAAATCACTAACAACATTTAATTCGGATTTGAGAAACTGCGCAGTATAGGATTCTGATTGATATTTTTTTACGATTTCTTCGGGTGTGCCTTCTGCAATTATAAATCCTCCTGCTTCTCCGCCTTCGGGACCTAAGTCTATAATCCAGTCGGCTGATTTTATTACATCGAGATTGTGTTCTATTACGAGAACTGTGTTTCCTTTGTTAACGAGTTTATTCAGAACATCGAGAAGCATATTGATGTCTTCGAAATGCAAGCCTGTTGTGGGTTCGTCAAGTATATAGAATGTTCTGCCTGTCTGTATTTTAGCGAGTTCTGTTGCGAGTTTTACTCTTTGTGCTTCGCCGCCTGACAGAGTTGTTGCCTGTTGCCCAAGTCTAATGTAACCAAGCCCTACATCAAATAGTGTTTGCAGTTTTCTTTTTAGTGCAGGGAATGCTTCAAAGAATTCAACAGCATCTTCAACAGTCATATCGAGAACATCAGATATCGATTTACCTTTAAAAAGAATACTTAATGTTTCAGGGTTATATCTTTTGCCTTTGCAGGAATCACAGGTTACATAAACATCGGGAAGGAAATTCATTTCAATTTTCTTTAAACCGCCGCCTTCGCACTCTTCACATCTGCCGCTTTTTACATTAAACGAGAATCTTCCAACTTTGTAGCCTCTGATTTTCGATTCAGGCATTGCAGTATATATATCTCTGATGTGAGTGAACAATCCCGTATAAGTTGCAGGATTACTTCTCGGAGTTCTGCCGATAGGGGACTGGTCTATTTCGATAATCTTATCGATTAACTTTATGTATCTACCCTTATCTGTTTTTGAAATACCTTCTATAGATTTGTAAGGCAAAGATACATCAGCCGCGCGCATTAATTTCTTATTAAGTATTTTGTACAGTGTTTCATTTATCAATGTAGATTTCCCGGAACCGCTAACCCCTGTTACACAAACAAATTTACCAAGGGGAACTTTAAGAGTTACATCTTTAAGATTATTTCCTGATGCACCTTTAAGTGTTAAAAAAATACCGCTTCCTTTACGTCTCGATTCGGGGACAGGTATATGCTTTGTTCCGTTTAAGTACTGAGCAGTGATTGAATTACCTTTCAGTTTTTTGGGATTACCTGTTGCGACAACTTCACCGCCATGTTCACCCGCCTTTGGTCCAAGGTCAACAAGGTAGTCTGCGGATTGAATCATTTCCTTGTCGTGTTCAACCACAATTACAGTATTCCCTAAATCACGCAGATGTTTCAATGAATTTATTAATCTGATGTTATCTCTCTGATGTAAACCGATTGAGGGTTCATCGAGAATGTATAATACGCCTGTTAACTGTGATCCTATCTGCGTTGCGAGTCTTATCCTTTGTGCTTCACCACCTGAAAGTGTCTTAGCGCTTCTGCCTAAAGAAAGATAGTTAAGCCCTACATCGAGCAGAAACTTCAATCGTTCTTTAATTTCTTTTAAAATTGGTGTTGCAAGAATTTTATTATTTTTTTCAAAAACTAAGTTATTTAAATAATTGTATGCACTCTCGATTGACATCTGCGTGAGATCATATATATTCTTGTCACTTATTTTTACCCAAAGCGCATCTTCTCTCAGTCTTCCGCCTTTACAGGAATTACAAACGGATGTACTCATAAAACTATCAGCCCATATTTTAATGTATTGAGAAGAAGTATCGCTTGACAACTGGTCTATATATTTAACAACACCTGTGAATTTTTGTGTGTATTCAGCAGTCTTGCCGATAGAATTTGTATAATGGAAACGGAATTTTTCCGAACTGCCGAAAAGAACTGTATCGAGTAATTCGATTGAATAATCTCTGACCGGTGTATCAGGACTTACTCCAAAATGTTCTAAGAGACCTAATACCATAGATGAAATCCATGTTTTCTTTGGGATGCCAATTGGTGCGATACCTCCCTGATTGAAAGAAAGATTCTTATCAGGAAAAATTAAATCTTCATTTATTCTTTTCTTTTCACCGTGTCCATAACATTCTTTACACCAACCGTAAGGTGAATTGAAAGAGAATGAATTCGGAGCAGGCTCGGAGAAACTCCTCCCTGTGACAGGGTCAGAGAGTTTCTCATTAAAGAGTTTATCTTCCTTGCCATTGTTGATTATCACAACCCCATCGCCGTATCTAAGAGCAAGTTCGAGCGAGTCATAAATCCGCAATCGTGATTTTTCGGAGATTGTAAGTCTGTCAATAACAACTTCTATATCGTGTATTTTAAATCTATCGAGTTTCATACCATCAACGATTTCTTTAATATCACCATCTGTTCTGACCTTAGTGTATCCATCCGAAAGGATTTCCTGAAAGAGTTCTCTGTAATGACCTTTACGACCTTTGATTACAGGGCTTAGAATATTAATCGATTTACCATTGTATTCTTTTAGAATAATCTCAAATATCTGGTCGAGTGACTGACGGGTTACTGCCATACCTGTATCAGGCGAAAACTGTGTACCGCAGCGTGCATAAAGTAATCTAAGGAAGTCATAAATTTCAGTTACAGTACCGACTGTTGAACGCGGATTGTGAGAAATAGTTTTTTGTTCAATAGAAATAGAAGGTGATAAACCTTCAATTTTATCAACATCGGGTCTTTCGATATTACCTATAAACTGACGTGCGTAGGATGAGAGAGTTTCCATAAAACGTCTTTGTCCTTCAGCGTATATAGTATCGAACGCAAGTGATGATTTACCTGAACCAGAGAGACCTGTGAAAACCACGAGACTATCACGTGGAATATCGAGGTCGATATTCTTCAGGTTATGAACTCTTGCACCTCTGACCGATATTTTATCTAAGTGTGAAATATTATTTGTTATATATAAATTAAGAACATTAAAGTTACTTCTTTCGGATTCTTCAAACAATTCAATTATTTATGAAAATTACGGAAGAATTGAATTGTATCACATCGTGAATATATCTACAAAGAAAAGTAATGATTTTACACGTTCCGAAGAAAACATTGAGATTCAAAAATACGAATAATACGTAAAGACCGCAAAGAATAAAATGTTAAGATACTATCCAAGAAACAAAATGAAAATTAAAAAAAAGGAGCATAAAAGATTAACCAATAATATAGAGTCCTGATTTATAATATCAGGACTCTATTGAAAAGTATTTTATTTCTTAGGATATCTTAGTTCTTTGCCGTTTAAATTTATTGAGAAATAGTATTCAAGGTTGTCTTTGTTAAAATCGCCTTTAATTTCTTTTTCTGATGATAACTCATAAATGCCTGAATAGTTGCCGTTTTCAAATTGTTTGACAAGCGACATATCGATTGATTTGAATTTTTTTGAGTTTGGTGTTCTGAAGTTGAACTTCATTATTGCGGCATCTTTAAAGTCATTCGATGCGAAACCAATTCTTATCGTTAGTATATTATTATTTACAGAGAATATTTCATTTCCCCAGACTTCACCGAAGTATAGAATAGCTTTGTATGTATTTATTAAACCCCATCCATAAACATTGTTTGGTGATGCAGTATTATTCGCTGTATTTCTTAACGCGTCTCGAACCTGCATAGCATTTAATTCTGGATGTGCAGAAAGGATTAAAGCGCAAACTCCTGCGGTTATTGGGGTTGAGAAGGATGTACCGTTTGAAAAATCATAGTTATTTCCTTCACCCATACGAGCGACATAAACTGATGCACCGGGAGCAACAACATCTGGTTTAATTCTTCCATCGCTTGTAGGACCGTTTGAACTAAAACTTGTAATATTACCATTTTTATCTACAGCACCGACACCGATTACCGAATCACCGTCGGAAGCCGAACCGAGAGATGGCGGGTCTGTCTGATAATAATTACCTGTTGCATTGCATACAACTATTCCGAGATATGCTGCTCTATCTCCTGCGATAGATATGATAGAAGTTTTACCATCGAAATCTGCGTAAGCGTAAGAGTTATCAACATAAGGTTTATCGAATGCTTTATAAACGAGTGAACTTGTTATAACATCAGCGCCGTATGCTTCAGCCCATTCAGCGGCTTCAAGCCAGAAATCTTCTTCCATCGGAGTTTCAGACGGAACGTATTCTGTCTTTGCAAGGATAAAGTCAGAGTTAAAAGCAGGTCCTATTAACTTACCTTCTTTAAAACCGCCAAGACTTGAAAGTGTTGCAGTCCCGTGTCCTCCCTGTGATTCCGAATCAGGATATTTCTGATTTTTTTCTCTTGAGGTTGTCTTATCTCCATTAATAAAATCGAATTCTTCAAGAACATTAAGACCCATAAGCGATTCGTGTGTACGCCATTCAAAACCATCGTCAAAACTTGCAACGAGTACACCTTTTCCCGTTATTCCGAGGTTATGAACTACAGGAACATTAACGAGCATCATCTGATTGTAAGATTTTCCGTAATCATAAACATTTGTTGAATCCTGCATAAACATACTTTCGTAATAAGTTTTCAGAAAAACGGGTGAAGTATTTTCGTAACCTTGCTTGAATAATTTTTTTACTGCAAAAATTTTAGAAACGTAAACAAGTTTCTTTATTGATTCCAGTTGTGATTTAGAAAGATAAGCACTTACACCGTTGAACCATCTTGACTTAGCAATTATGCTTACTCCAAGTGACGATATATTCTGAACATAATTGTTTGAAAGAGGTAAATCGCCAAAATCAATCAAATTTTCTTTAGACAGAGATTTTAATCTTCTCTTAATTGCTTTTTCCGTAAGCAACTCAATACCTGATTTATAGGCAGGGGAGTTGTAAGCAATTTCGTCGTTTGGTTTTATCCCATTTTTATCCGAAAAAATAATCCAGTATTTCGTATCTGCACTGTCGTTAGCTGAAAATGCTAAAGATGCAGAGAACAGAATAACCAGGAATAGAAGATGTTTTATTTTACTCATAAATATTTTTGTTTTATAATATTATTTTACATGCATTATTTAATCTAAAAAGGTTACATAACAAATTGTTAAGTAACCTTTGATAAATTTATTTTTAATTAATTTAACCCTGATAATTTTCTAAGTAATGGGCAACTCTCATAATGAATTTTCCTCCGAGTGCTCCGTCGATTAAACGGTGATCGAATGAAAGAGTAAGATAAACCATAGGTCTTATTACCACGAAGTCACCGTCGGGTGTTTCGAGTACTGCGGGTCTTTTCTTAATTGCGCCAATTCCCATAATAGCTACCTGCGGTTGATTTATAACCATCGTTCCTATTATATTACCAAAAACACCGTAGTTTGAAATTGTAAAAGTTCCGCCCTGAATTTCGTCAAGACTGAGTTTTTTAATACGTGCTCTTTTGCCGAGGTCGTTTACGTTTCTGGCAATTCCTACAAGGTTCATACCGTCAGCATTTTTAATAACAGGTACAATCAGTCCGCCATTTTCCATAGCGACTGCCATACCAAGATTTATTTTACTTCTTGTGATTGCTTTGAACGGTTTTGAAGAATCGTCTATGATAGAATTTATTAATGGAAAATCTTTTAATGCTTTGATAACTGCTTCAGCGATGTAAGGCATATAGGTTAATTTAAAACCTTCTTTTGCTTCAAATTCAGGTGCAGCGAGTTTTCGTGCTTTCTCAATATTGGAAAGGTCAACTTCAGCAATAGCATTAACGTGCGGAGAAATCGCAACCGATTCAACCATATGCTCTGCCATTTTTTGTCTGATATTATCAAACTCGAGAACTGATAAACCTTCTTCATTATAATTAATTTCCTGTTTTGGAAGAGCCGGTTTAGTTGTTGCTGCTGCCGCAGGTTTAGTTACAGGAGCAGGTTTAATTTCAGTTACAGGAGCTGTTGGAGTAACGGGTTTTGACCCTCTTGTATTTAAATATTCAAGAATATCTTTTTTAGAAACCCTTCCCTGTAATCCTGTACCTTTAATTTTAGCAAGTTCATCAAAACCGATACCTTCTTTTTTTGCTATGTTTAAAACCAGGGGTGAATAGAATCCGCCGTCAGCAGAAACTTCTTCTGCCTCTTTTGCAGGAACTGCATCAGTTTTATTTTCGATAGGTGTTTCAACTGACTTTTTCACTTCTTCTTTAATATCTTCCTTTGCTTCATCTTTATACAGCAGTTTCAGAAGGAGTAATAGTTGCGTTTGAGTCTGTTTCAAGTTTCGCGAGAACATTCCCGACTTCTACAACGTCATTTTCTTTATAAAGTAATTCTGCAATAACACCGGCCTCCGGTGAAGGGACTTCAGTATCAACTTTATCCGTAGAAATTTCTAAAATTGGTTCATCTCTTTCAACCTTATCTCCGGGTTTTTTAAGCCATTTAAGGATAGTGCCTTCCATAATTGATTCACCCATTTTGGGCATAACGATATCAACTAACATATAAATATTATCTCCTGAGTAATTGTTTAATAATATACTTAAAACAAAAATTAATCTTTAAAATTCAAGTTACACAACCACATCGAACAAAGAACTGATTGATTCGTTCAGGTTTGTTCTGATGATTGCTTCCGCAAAAAGTGTTGCAACGCTTTTAACTTCTATTTTGGCAGATGACCTTTTCAAAGGTACTGTATCTGTTACATAAAGTTTTTTAAGCGGTGATGCTTCAATTCTGTCTATTGCTTCACCCGAAAGAATAGGATGCGTACAGGCGCCATAAACTTCGAGAGCACCTTTATCTTTTAAAGCATTAACTGCATTCACAAAAGTACCTGCAGTATCGATAAGGTCATCTATAATCAGAACATTTTTATCTTTAACTTCACCGATTATGTTCATCACTTCAGCGATGTTTTGCTTAGGTCTTCTTTTATCGATTAAGATTAAATCAGCGTGAAGTCTTTTGGCATAAGCACGAGCCATTTTAATACTACCGACATCAGGTGAGCAGACAGCAAGGTTAGGGATTTGCATATCATAAAAATATTTCAGGAAAACTGCCGAGCCGTAAAGATGGTCAACGGGAATATCGAAGAAACCCTGAATTTGTGCAGCATGTAAATCCATTGTTATTACTCTGTCAGCCCCTGCTTTTTCGAGCAAGTTAGCGATAAGTTTAGCAGTGATGGAAACACGCGGCTGGTCTTTTCTATCCTGACGTGCATAGCCGAAGTAAGGAATGACAGCATTAACACGCTGAGCCGAAGAGCGTTTAGCGGCATCGAGCATAATGAGTAATTCCATTATATTATCAGACGGAGGATTTGAAGACTGAATAATAAAAACATCGCGACCGCGGATATTTTCGTTATACCTCATCCAGATTTCACCATCCGAGAAATGTTTAATCTCGCAAGCACCGAGAGAGATACCAAGAACTTTGCCGATATTCTCACCAAGCTGGTGAGAGTTTGTACCCGTAAAAATTTTTAAATTAGACATTTTTTGAAGTAAAATTTTATATTTAAAATTATCAATAAAGTTAGATTAAATCAAACCATTATCACTGAATATATAAGAAATAAAAATTAATAGAGATAATTAAATTAGCAATCATCATTTTTTGTAGAATTGTTTTATTGTGTCGCACACATAGATTATGTCTTCGGTTTTCAGTGCGGGAAAACTGGGGAGGTTTATGCCGCGTATGGCGATTTCTTCTGCTACTCTGAATTTATGATACGTATTTGCGAACATTGGCATTGTGTGAGCCGGATAGAATGTGGGGCGCGTTTCTATACCGTTTTCAGACAGATATTGTCTGAGGGCTTCGCGGACTTTTACGTTTTCGACGAGTATTGAATACATCCAGTATGAGTGGATTGTGTCTTTTTGTTCTTTATGAAATTGTAAAGGAAGTCCTTTTAAGTTATTATTGTATGTTTCTGCTATAATTCTTTTTTTCTTAATTGTTTCATCTGCTCTTTCGAGTTGTGCGAGCCCTATTGCGGCACAGATGTTTGTCATTCTGTAGTTGTAACCTATTACGTCGTGCCAGTATTCTCTAACACTTGATACACCGTGCATTTTCAGGTGGTATGCTTTATCGTAAAGATAATAATCGTTGGAGACGACCATTCCGCCTTCGCCGGTTGTGATTGTTTTGTTTCCGTAAAAACTAAAGGTGGAAATATTACCGAATGTTCCTGCGTATCTTCCCTTATATTTTGAACCGAATGCTTCGGCGCAATCTTCGATTACAAAAAGATTATGTTCATCGGCAATTTTCATAATTTCGTCCATATCGCACATCTGTCCGTATAGATGAACAGCCATAATTGCTTTTGTTTTCGGTGTGATTTTTTTCTTAATATCTTCGGGGTCCATTTGCCAGGTTTCTTCTATCGAGTCAACGAATACGGGGGTTGCGCCAGTGTAAATGATTGAACTGACTGAAGCGATGTAAGTGAATGTAGGGACGATGATTTCGTCACCGATTGTGATTCCAAGCGTTTCAAGAGCGAGGTGTAATGCAGTTGTGCCGTTTGAAACTGCTGTTGCGTATTTCACGCCGATATAGTCAGAGAATCCATCTTCAAATTCTTTAATAAATTTTCCTTTTGAAGAAATCCAGGTTGAGTCGAGACATTCGTTTACGTACTTCTTTTCGTTACCTCCTAAATCAGGAATGTATAAAGGAATTTTGAAACCCATAGTATTTATTTTTTAAATTGATTAACGGTGTTTACAATTCTGTTTAAGTCTATCATATCGATACATTCAAGGTTGTTCGGGCAAACTCGTTTCCAGCAAGGTGAACATTCCAGATTTTTAGGAAATAGTTTAACGCCGTAATCGTAGAGTTCTATTTCCTGATGGCAGGAAAGTCCGAACCAACTTATGATGTATTTCTGCAAAGCGATTGCAAGATGCATTCCAAAACTATCGCCCGATATAACGATGTCGGGAATCGACATATAGCAAGCACCTCTGCGGATACCTTCGGTAGAAGGAGTGTTGATAATTCTATGCTGCTGATTTTTGCTGAATGAGTTAAATATTTTGTTGTTACGTTCAGTATCTTCACGTCCGCCAAGAAGCATAATAACATTATGGTCGTTCTTGATTAACTCTTCAATTAATTCAATATGCTGAGCAACTGTCATTTTCTTGTTAGGAAAAAGTTCAGAGCAGCCGGTATTGAAACCAACATAAACTTTGCTGATATCGAAACCTATGGATTGCTTGTATTCATCAACATATTTCTGTTCTTCATCAGTAAGTTCAAAGACATATCTGTCTCTTTCATATTTCAGTTCAAAAACATCGTGAATAATTTCAACTCCGGTAATATTATTTTCTCTGAATTTCTTCTGGTCGTCAATGCCGAGAATGTAACTGTACATAGCGGACTCATTAGCCGGAATTATTTTTCCGTCTTCGTTAAGAAGAAAACCGAGTTTCTTTTTTGCTTTTGTTTCGTTTGCGAAAGCACAGGCATAAAGTGATTTATCAGCATTCATAACGATGTCATATTCAATATTACGCGCAATCATTCTGCTTTCATCATCCCACAGAAAAAGTTTATCGATGAATTTATTGTTAAAAAGAATTTTTTCTGCGTTCGGCATTGTCATCCAGTGGATTGTACTCACAGGAAATTTTCTTTTCAATGCAGGAAGAACAGGAGTATTATCGAGAACATTTCCGAGAGCATCGAGAGAGATTATTAATATTTTTGTGCCTGTTTCATTTTCATTTTCGAGTGCACAGCCGTTTTCGAGGCAGTTGTAATAAGGTTTGCAGGGTTTATACCCATTAAAATTTTTACATTTCGGGATTTTTAAATCTTTTAATTTCATTTTATATTATAATATGTTTTAATACTTCGTCAGTTGTAATTCCTTTATCGATTCCGCATTGTGTTTTATCTTCACTGCAGTTTGTATTACAAAAATCTTCAGAGACCTGAAGGTTTACGGATTTACTGTTAACGACACCCCAGAGTTTCACAGAACTCATCGGCTGGCAGCAATTAAACCCGATACATTTTTTGTCGAGTGCATCCGCAAGGTGCAAAGGACCTGTGGATGAACAAATCATTAAGTCAGCAGATGAAATAATTTTAATCAGTTTTCTTAAATCATTTATATCATCAGAAACATCGAAAATTCTTTTATCGTTTAGTGATTTAATTTTTGATTTAAAATCATCAGTCATTTCATAAGCCGTAAGCAAAAGGGCAAAATTCTTTTGCGGATATTTTTCAATTATTTTCTTTACAAGTCTGAAGTACTTTTCTTCACTCCAGTTTGGTGCCGAGTTTTTAGAGCCAGTATGAAGAATTATTTTAAAAGTATTCTCATCTATTCCTTTGCTTTTTAAATAATTGTTAATTTCAATTTTCTCTGAACCTGAAATATATATTTCGGGCTGATAGTTATTTGTATTGACACCGATTTTTCTTGCGAGGTCCATACAATAATCGGCTTCGTGACGCAAAGGTATATATTTATTGCGGGAAACGCTTTTCATAAGAGTAATTACTTCATACAAAATTCTTCCAACGCCGATACGTTTTTTCATTGAGAAAACAAAGATCGGTACCATTTGCCATCGGTAACCTTCAACAATGATTTGCAGAAGGCAAACGAGCTACAGCAAGCTCAGGTAGATACTTCCAACCATCGTGGACGCTTGGGAATGAGATATCGAAGAATGGACAATAACAGGAAAAGTGCCGCCAGGATTTCAAAGGTTCTCACAATTACCTCCCGATACACCATCGGAACTATTTCGACAATTTTACCCCTATTTCCACATTCATCACGTACGAATGGAATGAATATTATAAACACCAACCTGGATGGTTGAGTTCAAACCTCCAGGTTGGTGTTTTTCATACTAACATTATTTGCTATTCTTTTTTGGTTCTTAAATCTATCCAATCGTAATTCCAGCAATCAACTTTAGCCCCTGAAGGTGTGCTGACCATCTCCTGATTATTTTCATCATCAAATTTATAGTCAACCAGCTCTGTTTTGAGCCCTTCAAGCAAATTCTGACCCTTGAAATTGGAATAATTAAAGCTTCGCCAGTCATCTGCTTCCCGGGCAGGGGTTTGTGGAATTCATACAAGTCAGAGAAGCGCCAAGTTGTTCATGGATCTCCTGAGAAAGTTCAGTGTCATTAAATTTTTCAACCAGGGCAGGAATCGAATCACTTGTCAAAGAGGCCAGGTACGCAACATCCAATTCCTGCCCCCCCACTGCTCTTTCAACATTTTGACGAACAATAAAACCATCCACATTCAACACAGCCAGGCTGCCAGCAAAACCAATGCCTGCCAACAGCACAGCCAGGGCAAACACGCGCTCCTTGCGCATAAATTCCAGAACCACCACCGCAACCAGCAGCAGCCCGAGCCATAACATAAATACATGCGTATAAGTTCGCAATTGCGAGAAGCCATAGGCATTCTCATAGAGTACCAGGCGCTGGTAGGCTGAGACCAGCATGATGCCCACCAGTATCACAACTGCTATGCCCAGTCCAGAGAAAACATTTCGTTGGCTGGAGTTCTCCCGGCGGGTTATCCCGGTTAATCCCAGGAATAAGATCAGGCTAAAAACAGCCACCATGATCAACTCACCAAAACCTTTGCGGGCATATTCAGCATAGGTATATCCGTCAATGTGAATATTCGCCTGCCCACCGAAAAAATATTGGAACTGGATGACCACAAATAGGGTAAACAGAACAGCCACGCTTCCCAGAATAATGCTGGATCAATAAATCCCAGGAATGGTGAAACCAATGGCTTTTCTTCACCGATCAATTTTTCGATCTTCTGGCTGCTCAGGGCTGCATGCAAAGAGATTTCCACCAGCAAATATGCACCTATGCTGATATAGATGATGCGAAATATATATTCTGGCAACTTTTCAAGCCGGAAAAGCTGTATAAAGGAATCCAGGCGTTGAGCAAAAACCACATCTGCGGAAGACAGCAACCCTGAAAAGATCGCCAGGATCGGAATCGCTATCAAAATTCCTCGCACGATCGGCCAGAAATTTTTCTTATCCGTTTTCCCTACCGATTCGTCGTTCAAGCTTGTCTTTGACTTTTTAAGCATGAACGGTTTGGTTAACATGCCACCTGCCAACTGCAAGAAAGCCGCAAAATAATCCGCTGATCCAAACGAAGCCCACCGTCCGCCTGTATATGTGGCAACCAGAACTCCCATCAAAAAGAGACAAAAAACAATAGCCAGGAAAAGGCTAAGTGGCTCTTCTGTCGAATAAAGGTGATCACCGCAAAAAAAAGTATGGGAACCGCCAGGACCAGAGAGCGGGTTGCAGGTTTAACATCATCCCTGCGCAATACAAGGTAACCCCCTGCCAGGCACAAAACAACATAGATGAAAAAATTGATCCCCGGGGCTTGTTTCCAGAAAAGGAGATCAAACAACCATCCCAATACCAACGCTACGATCCATATCCGTTTTGAACGATCCTTCATGAGTACCTCCTGCAAATTTTCATAGATCATAGCCAATCACCGCTTGCGGAAACTATCAAAAAGCATCAAATCATCTCAAACTTGCTACAATCGGTTACAACCGCTATTTTACTGTAATATATCCAAATATACCCACCACTACTTGGAATCCCAGAGAACCTCTATTATTGGATTAAATCGCAGGAATAAGTCGAGGTACAATAGGACTTTCAATCATGGTCCTGCCATATTGGCAGCCAGCCAATTTCGTTTCACCCGAAAGGTTAATTATGTCTTTTTTGACGATTGTGATAATTCTTTTAGTGTTTATTTGCGCAGCATTATTGGGCATTGGGATCGCTTATTTGCTCATGCGCCCATCCGCACGCAAACTCTTTCTGAAAAACGCACCGGTCCAGGTCATCACCTTCATAATCATCAGCCTGACCCTATTCACACTGATATTTGGTGCCAGCACCCTGTATAGGTCCAGTGCATATTATCGGGTTGCCCAAAACCAATTTGAAGACGCTCATTCGGTAATTCAGACCGGCTCGGTGATTGCCCAATATGCAGATGCCTGGAAGAACAACAGATCAGCCATCACAAAAGAAATTTGGTTCCAACAAATGATGCTCCCCGACACTAATGCTCATTGCTATACAGGTGATCAATTAATTTGCGATCTGTTCTCAAATGTAGGTGTTTCTGTCGCCTCCCATTGGAATTCCTATCTCATCTTTTTAGGGCTTGGATTGACAGGAGTTTTGGCTTTCCTGATCTATTCGATCTGGCTCATTAAGCTGAAATATGAGGAAGAGACCATACCGGAGAAAGCCGTACGCCCTCGACCCAGATCAAAAGCTAAAAGATAAATTTTCTACATTCAGGGTGTTCCTAAAGACCGTATTTTCTCATGTTCCCATAGGGCTTAGCCAGTATCCTTCGGCAGATCGCTCTGCAGGTTTATTGCAGAGGCTTAAGCCAGATTGAGTTGTTAAAAATTCTTTTACCACCAGGGCCCCTGAAGCAACTAAGAAAAGTAATAGTTTTGTACTTCTTGGTGTCTTGGTGTCTTGGTGTCTTGGTGGTAATTTTTTTTAGAAGGATCCCAATCGATTTCAAAAACACCCTGTTTCTCCAGTGATAAACTATTGACATTCAAATAGGTTTATGCGATACTAAATTTGACCAGACAAAAGTCTGCATTAAATCGCCATCCTATGCACAAGGAGGTGATGCCCATTATGGATAGTAGTAATAGACGAAGCGCTGCGGCATCCCTCCTCGTTCTGCGATAAAAGATGCCGTAGCGCGCAACGGAAAGCCGTCCTTTCGGACGGCTTTCCCATTTTAATATACCTCTTTATAAATCTGGATCAATTACCAAAGGATACCCCCAGGCCACGCGCAGTCATAATTGCATCCCCATTCAAGTCCACCCTCTTGGGAAATTCCAATGCTTCCGATAGATTTCATATTTTCCACTTCTTCGGATTTTCAAGCGCCACCATCCGTCCATAGCCGCCTTTATCAGCCAACCTCACCGCAGCCGCACCAAAACGCGTTGCCAGCCACCTGTCAAAGGCAGTAGGACTTCCACCTCGCTGAACATGTCCCAGTACAGTGACGCGCGTCTTCCAATCCTTGCGTCTCCAGATATTCCCCCACCCGCCATCCAATTCCTCCAAGCCGCGAGTTATAGATCCCATCACCCTGATGAGAAAATATCTGATCCTCATCCTCTGCCCTGGCAATCCTCTCGGAAACCGCCAATATACTGAACAAGTTTCCATTTTCCACTCGTTGACGCACTTTTTGGAGCACTTTTTCATACCTGAACGGGATTCAGGGATAAGAATAACGTCTGCACCGCCTGCCACACCGGAATGTAACCCGATGAATCCCGTGATCCCTTCCCATCAATTCAAGTACCATCGCACGATGGTGTGCTTCAGCTGTAGTGTGTAACCGGTCAAGTGCTTCGGTTGCGATCATTAGAGCTGTGTCAAAACCAAAGGTAACTTCAGTGCCCCCCACATCATTATGATTCGTCTTTGGAACCCCTATGATGGGAACTCCTTTCTCAAATAATTCCATTGCAATTCGCAAGGTACCATCCCCACCAATCACGATCAAGGCGTCCAGGTTCAGGTTCTTTACAGATTGCACGACCACATCTGATACATCTTCGACCACTTCTTTTCCATTATGGATTACGCTGCGCGGAAGTGGGTTTCCTCGATTGGCTGTACCTAATATGGTGCCTCCGCGGGTAAATTCCCCTTACCTCTGCCAGACCAAGGGCTGTAATTCCATCGGATGGAAGAATTCGATCAAATCCATCCCGAATGCCAAGGACTTCACAGCCATAAATATTCACCGCTGTTTTAACCACAGAGCGGATCACGGCATTCAAACCCGGGGCATCGCCTCCACCTGTCAGAACTCCAATACGCTTCAAGATCTTTTTTCCTTATCATTGCTGGATCAGGGAATATGGAATACAAACCGCCAACCATCATCAACCTGGGTCTGTGCAGAAGTCGTGCCGATCACTTCAAACTCAGGTATTCCCCGGTTTGAATGGAAAAGGACTGCCATCTTCATAAGCCAGAGAGCAACTATAGCATCTTTTTCAAACCGTTGCCAACGTACCTTGTACATCTGCCCATCGCGAAACGTGTACGCTAAAAACCTGCAGCCTGAACAAACGGGATCTCCATTTGTTCAGGCTCCTTCCGGTAAAATAAGTAAGGTACTTCCAGAAAAACAACATTATCAGCGGCTACCGCTTCATTTGTAAGCTGGTCAAAACGAGGTGCATAGACTTCATTTTGGCCTCCATTTGGGTCATCAACGCTATCCGATGAACGTAAATACTTGCCAGAAGCCGCATCATAATCCCACTTATTATAATATCGCAGTGGAAAACCGAACTGTGATACGTTCACCAGTTACACCGTTTTCAGGAGCTTCCAATTTGAAGAACATCCCGTTTAGATCCTGCCGCCCATTTTCAAAACCTTCATCTGTAAAATATTGACTCAAGGCATTCGTATCCACCATCAGGTGATTATATTGATTCGGGTCATATCTGAATAAGGGCGTCCAATCGGATTCCATTACCAGCCTGTCTGCAAAATCCGCATTAAATAACCGGTTCAAAACTGTGATGTCAGCCGACCCAAAAGTGAAAACAGCCTTGTAGGCCCGGATGATGTTTTCGTCAAAAAACCTTGCCGAACGGATCGGACCAACCTGCGAAGCATCCTGCCCCAGGTAAATGGCAATGAAACGGGTCGTCCCATATTCTGTGTAGTACTCATACACATGATCTGCCAGGTTAATCCCCATTGTGGGCGAACATAACGCGGCAGGTTGGAAACCTTGACCATCAAAGGACGCCTTTCAAGCAGAGCTGGATCCAGCACCACCAATCCCGTCAGTGGATCCACATCTTTTGGAAAATTATCCGTCCCATCCCCTCGGGTGGATAACTGGGAGTGGCAGTTGGCTCAATGGTTACCGTGGCAGTCGGGGGTATGCTGGTCGGTTTGATCGTTGCCGTCGCGGTCATTTCCACTTCGGGGCTGGCAGTCAATTCACCCTGCCCGCAAGCAGTTAATAAGAAAATTGACAAAACAACACCAAATAGTATTTTCTTCATAGTAAGTCTCTCCTGTAATATGTTGCAATCATACACCAATTTTTACAGAACAGAAAAAGAGGAAAATTTATTCCAACACATTGCCTACGCGCAATTTTAGGTACAGCCTTCTTCAAATTATTCATACTTGCTTTTCGTGACATAAAAACCTATAATTGGCGCATTATGCAGCCCCCACAATCAAACAGCAAAATCGCTGGCGCATCGAAAGCTTTGGTGATCATAGCATTTATCCTGGTTCTCGTTGGCTGGATGCTGACAACGCCACCTTCCTTTTCTGGAAAGACAGATGCCATTGGTTATGCCCTCTGTCATCAAATACCTGAGAGATCTTTTCATATCGGTGATTATCAACTACCTTTATGCGCCCGTTGCAGTGGCATGTACCTGGGAGCCGTGCTTGGGCTGGGTTTCCAGGCCATGCATTTCCAGGCGTCGTTCAGGCGCATGCCTCCCTGGCGGGTGATCATACCCCTGGCTCTTCTCGTTCTCGCTTTCGCTTTGATGGCACTAATTCCTATCTATACCTGATAAAACAAACGTATCCCGGAGCCCTTGCCAACATCCCCAATCTTTATATTCCCAACAATACCCTTCGTTTATTTACAGGCAGCGGCATGGGTCTTGTCATTTCTGCTGCCATGTTTCCCGCTTTCAATCAGACCATTTGGAAGGATCAGGATTATAAACCTGCCCTGCCTGGCTGAAGGATTTATCCATGCTTCTGGTTATCACCCTGATCTTCGACTTGCTGGTGCTGACCGAAAATACTTTTGCCCTTGTTCCACTCGCCATCATCAGTTTAGCCGGGGTACTTGTCCTGCTCACCATGATCTACAGCATTTTATGGCTGATGCTTTTTCGCCAGGAGAACAAGTTTGACAAGATTTCCCAGGTCTGGTTGGCACTCCTGGCAGGATTGACATTGGGTCTCCTCCAGATCGCCCTGATAGATGCATTACGCTTCTGGATGACCGGCACCTGGGGTGGATCTCCCACTGGGATAAAGGATTTTAAATGGAACTATTAACAGGCATCTTATCTGCATTTGGACTTTCAGCCAGCGCTGGGCTGAACGCATATATTCCTCTTCTGGTGATCGGTGCGTCCGCACATTTCACTGACCTGATTTATCTCAGTTCACCCTGGGATACACTTGCAAATCCGTGGGTATTGATCCTTCTGGGTTTCCTGGTCGTCATTGAGATGTTAGCCGATAAAATTCCGGCTGTTAATCACATTAATGACCTTATTCAAACCATCGTTCGGCCGCAGCAGGCGCCGTCGTTTTGCAGCCAGCGCCCTGGTCGTTACCGACATTAACCCGGCCCTGGCCTTGGGGTGTGGTTTATTGGTCGCAGGCAGCGTTCATGTTGTCAAATCTGCCGCCGTCCGACCGGCTGTAACCGCCACCACCGGTGGAACTGCCAATATTCCCGTTAGCATCGCAGAAGACATTCTGGCAACAGTTACATCTCTCCTTGCAATTCTCATCCCAATTTTCGTGGGAGTATTTTTATTACTTTTGATAACCGTATTAATTTGGTGGTTAAGAAAACGAGCAAATAAACATAAATTGGTGTAGAATATTTATACAAATTATTTCACTTTTCATTTTGGAGGTTTGTATGTCAAGCAATCCCTGTATCGTTCCCATCCAATTTAACGATCAACAGTAATTCCGAAAGCGATTTTGTGCGCGAAGCCGCCATGCCTTTATATCAATCCAGGGGCTGGCTAAAGTTTGTTGGCATCATGATGATCCTGGAAGGCATTCCGAGTGCTTTGTTCTGGTAGGGATCATCCCGATCTGGCAGGGCGTATTGCTCATGCAAGCCGCCTCATCCATCGAGACCGCTGCAAACACCGGGCAAAGGTACGCCTTCAATTCCGCTATGAGCAATATCAAGACCTTTTTCGTTGTCAATGGTGCGTTAATGTTGATCGGCATCATTGTAGGTTTACTCATGGCTTGTCTTTGGTTAATTTTTGGTGCCGCTATGTTAACAACTATAGGTTCAACTTTCAACAATTATTACCCATAATCCAACAATCTAATCCACGTCTTATAACATTTATGTTATTCGAATCCATTAAGGAGAAACCATGTCCGAAGAATTTAACCCCATGCCCGAAGCACCTGTCGAAAAGAAAGACAACAAGAAAGTCATTATCATCGTAGTTGCAGTCCTGTTACTATGCTGCTGCTGTGTCGCAGTAGGAGTTGGTGGTTATTACGCTTATATGAGCATGTAGCCTGCGACCATTCATAAGGATCTGACAAAAACCCCATTAAATTTGGGAAAATATAAAAATCACCCAACTTTAAACCACCTGGTGATTTTTCTTTTCCAGTTTTTCTTACAAGTGAGAACCTTTTTATTGATCCTTAAATTTCTGATAAAAATATTCCTGCAACTGAGCCAATCCAATCAAGGCTTGGGCTCGTGTGCTTTCATCCAGATCGAGATCAGGCTCGTCCTCGTCCAGAATGCGCCGTTCGCCCTCCGCTGTCACCCATAAATCCAGTGCCAGGTCATCATAGTACAGTTTGTGGTCTTCTTTAAAATTGCCGGTCTGCCAACATTGCAATACCAGCCCTTTAAGTGTCCATCCTCCCGATCATGGATCTCAAAGATGTTGTACCAGCGCTTTGTATGGAATGTTTCTATGAACAAGTCATTTTTCTTTAATACAATTCCCTCAAGAGAAGTATCTTCCCGATTGAATGTTGCCTCGACCACAATGGTTTCTGCCACATGGCTGACCAACCTACCCTGATACTGCCAGAGTATTTTGCCATTACTATCACACTTATAAAGCGTAATATCCCTCATCCCAGGCATTCTACTGAACGACCCTGAAAATTCAAGGTTAAACTTCTCTCCGATCCTGGGAGCCTCAGGTAAAAAGAAATAAAGGTCAAAGACTCCAATGTAACCCGATAGCCATTCTTAAAAAAATGAACATCTTTAACGATCCCATCCAACCTGTTCTCGCCATCAGTTCCTGGCTCCATTTCCGGGCGGATCAAAACCTCAACACTCTCACCCACCTGATGCCGATGCTGGCAATCGCTTGCCCGAAATGATCCAAACGAAAGTCTGAACACGTCCCTCAGCCAGGTATTGACCTGATAGAATATTCCCCAACCCAGCAAAAAACGCGCCGCTGAGGTGAGCCTGGATCCCGCCACACTCTTTCCGGGCTGCCTGCCCGCTTGATCTGACCATCATGCAAACACGATCCGGTCAGCCAGTGCAAAGGCTCTTCCTGGTCATGGGTCACATAAATAACAGGAACCCGGCTTTCACGCAGTATCCGGCGTAATTCTGCCAGCAGATCTTCCCGCAGGCTGCGATCCAGCGCCCCCCAATGGTTCATCAAACATAAGTAACTTCGGTCGAGGAGCCTATAATATGTGCCAGCGCAACCCGTTGCTGTTCGCCCCCAGACAGCTCCGTTACCTTGCGTTTTGCAAATCCATCCAGGTCCACCTGTTTTAAGTCTCTCGTCTACCCGTAAGTTGATTTCAGTCTGGAGCATGTTTTTCATCTTCAAGCCAAAGGCTACGTTCTCAGCCACATTCAGGAATGGAAATAAAGCATAATCCCTGGAACATTAATCCGAAATTTCGCAGGTAGGTCGGGGTCAACGCCAGATCTTTCCCTTCCCATAACACCTGTCCAAAATCAGCCTTTTCCAACCCGGCTATGATCCGCAGCAGGGTCGATTTTCCGCTCCCCGAGGCCCCAGCAGGCATATGATCTCAGATTCTCCCTACTGAAAATGAGATCCCATTCAGCAATTGCGCACCTTCATAAGATTTATATACGTTCACCAATTCCAGCAGCATAAAATGATCCTGTCTCCTTAAAAACTTCCGCTGCCAGGCAAGCGCATCCGTTCGGATCAACAGGATCGCCGATGTAGCCACCAACATCAGCAAACTTGCCATTGCCATCGCCTGACCGTAGTTGGATCCGCCAGGTTGCGAGAAAAGAGCGATAGATCGCCAATGGCAGGGTTGGTTCTCCGGTCGTGCCAATATCGAAGTCGCACCAAATTCTCCCAGTGATACGGTGAAGGCAAAAGTCCCGGCTGCCAGGGTTGCCCGCCCAACCAGCGGGCGAGTTAACCGCAAACCAGGCTCGCAGCGGAGGCGCTCCAGGACAGCCGCCGCTTTTCGGTAATCATCCGGGATCGCAGCCAGGGCAGGTTGCAGACTGCGAATCACAAATGGCAGGGCAATGGTACTATGAGCCAGTGGTACCAACCAGGGCGATGTCAAAAAATTGAACGGAGGCTGGTTGAACGCCACGATATACCCCAATCCCAGGGTTACTGCCGACGCGCCCGAAGGCAGCATCAGAAATGGATCCAGAGCACGTTCCAGCCGACCCGGGCGTGCCAACGCTATGCTACCGGGAATCCAAGCAGCAGCGATATCAACACGGTCAATCCAGCATACACTAGGGAATTACGCACAGCTTCAATGGGAGCCACATAAAAAGTGATCTGATTCCGATTGATGAACAATTCCCGGTAGTAGTCCAGCGTCAAACTGGATGTCTGTACCGCCGTTCCCCATGGCAGGGTCCATTCGGGCGATCGAACGCAGCGGCAGAGCCGCCATCGGTAATACGAACAAACATCCCAATACGATCAAAATACCAGATACGACAATGCGTGATCGCCAGGTTTTCACTTTTCGCATCACATTCAAGGTTGGTTTACTTGCTACACTTACCTTTGCTACCACCCGGCTGTACAACGCAGAAAAAACCAGCGTAAACAGCAATTGAAGGATGGACAACACAGCCGCCACGGGCAAATTAGCATTTGTATGCTTTGAATGAATATCTGAATCAACCTCCAGGGTTGCAAAATGCGGTCCCCCCCATCAGCAGGATCACCCCAAAGCTGGTGAAATCAGACAAGAATACCAGCAACGCTGCCGCCATTAGGGATGGACGCAACAATGGCACGGTCACTTTCCAAAAAACATCCCGTGGTTTTGCACCCATCATCCGTGCAGCCTGGCTGATTTGCGGATATCCGCGCATCCAGGCGTTCCCCACCATCCTGAACACGATGGTTGTATTGTAGAAAACATGTGCCAGCAGGATCGCACCCAGGGTGTTCATAAAAATGATGGGTGCGCTATCCAGATCAAAAATATTCATCAAAGCCACATTGACCCAACCCCGTGGACCCCAGCAATGCATTAAAGCCAGCCGCCACAACCACTGTAGGTAACATGAATGGCACGGCAGTCAGTGCGTTAAATAATTTCTTCCTTTGAAATCATAGTGGGCAAATGAATAGACACCCGGCAAGCCCACCAGCAAGGTCAGGATCGTGGAAAGAAACGCCTGGTAAAAAGTGAACCATATCGTCGAGCCAGCCAACCTGGCAACCTGATCCCAGCCTTCTCTCAGCCCATTCCAATCCAAACCCAGCCCCAGGATACACGCCAGGGGGTAAAAAAAGAAAATAAGCAGAAAAGTTGAAGCCCCCAACCAGGCTAGTGATCGTTTCATGTTGATCGCTGACTCAAATTAGTGTAAGACGACTTCAACCCATGCCACGATCCATTCCTCGCGATGGTTGGCAATATCACTGGGGGTAATACTGGCAGGCTGTTTGAAACCTGGGCATATTTTACAAACTCAGGCGGCAATTCCGCCTGCGGGTTGACCGGATAGACAAACATCTGCAACGGCATTTCCTGTTGGAATTGCACACCAAGCATAAAATCCACAAATTTCTCAGCCTGCTGTCTCTGCTGGGTGCCTTTCAAAATGCCAACGAACTCGATCTGACGAAAACAGGTTCCTCACCGGTGATCGAACCTGTCGGTGCATCTGATAGTTTTGTCTCAGCAAAGATCACCTCAGCCGCCGGACTGCTGGCATAAGAAACCACCATTGGCTGAGGACCACGTCCGGAGGATGCTGAAAAATTCGTATAATAGGCAGTCGACCAATCACCCACAACCACCAATCCATTGGCACGTAGCTCCCGCCAGTAATCCAAATAATTCCGGTCTCCGAAATGCGAGATGGTCGCCAGCAAAAAAGCCAATCCGGGCGATGAAGTGGCTGGATTCTCCATCACCAGCAGCCCTTTATATTCAGGTTTGACCAGGTCTTCCAGGGTTTGCGGCACAACCAGATCATGATTGCTAAAGTATGCCTTGTCATAATTGATGCAAACATCTCCGTAATCCACCGGCAGCAGATTATTGCCCGGGTCAAGCCGCATCTCTGCCGGGATCGTTTCCAAAGCAGGTGATCTGTAAGGCTCGAATATACCTGCCTCCAGGGCACGTGATAAAAAGGTATTATCCACGCCATAGAACACATCAGCCAGTGGGGCATTTTTTGAAAGAATGGCTTTATTCAAGGCTGCACCAGTGTCACCGCTTTTTAGAAAGACCAGTTTCACCTGGTTATCTGCCTCATAGGCTGCAACCAGTTCAGCATTACATTTCAAACAAATCATGCGTCATGATCGTCAAAATGGGAAGTTCAGTTTCAGTTGATCTACCACCGCATGCACTAACCACCAAAGCAATAAGTACGATGATAAAAATAGTTCGTTTCATATCTAACTCCTGTTGTTTCGGGATGTTTAAAGCCTCATCCCGTTTATTGATCCTGTTGAAGAAAACGCCAGCCATGACTTATCCCGCCGGGTTTTGTCGACGATGGATGCAAAGTAACAAACCTGATCCGATCTGTATCATCGCTTCACCAGAGAGCATTTCATTACTGATCAACGGGTTTCATAGGGCTTAATATCTTCATTCTTGAGCGCCCATCGCAATCCACTTGTCGTCACTTGCTCAACACCTCCCCCCCACGGCAATAAGGAAACGATGTCTCCTGCTTTGCCAGTGATACGAGCTTCATTGCGCACGAAAAACGCCTGCTCCACACCATCATCCAATCTTATATCTTTCTCCAGCACATCCGGTCGGGTCAACAGACTGAGATTGCTAAGAGTCATATCCAATCGCCCACCCAGGGCTGCCAGGATGACAAGGCATTGGTGTCCAGCCTCCAGGGCGCAATAAGGGTTGAGCTCCAGATCGGTCAGGTCCTTATCCCGCGGGTGTCGCACGATCTGGACACGGGCGAGCCTTAAGATTTTCAAGGTCTTCTTTTGCCAGCGGACTCCAGGTCACCCACTACCAGGTCAGGCGGCGATCCCATCCGCAGAATATGCTGGCTACCACCATCCGCCGCATAGAGCACATCCCCTGCTTGCAGCAACTTTCTGGCAGCCTCCGAGGTCAGGGAGAAGACCATTCACAAAGATCATAGCTCGAGTTATAGCCATAAAAAAACCATCCTTGCCGTGGAGGATGGTTAAAGGTGCCAGCCTTTGTTGCCTCCGCCGGCATTATCCGGATCAGGTCCTTCGGGTCGAAAGCTAATGCTTTTTCCTCTCAGCCTGTCTCGCAGGCTCCCCGTTCATTTGTAATTTAATAACCTATCCTTCTGTGTTGGTCATTGGATAGGTACTTAGTATAAACAGGTCAAATCAGCCTGTCAAGAAGAATATGCTTCTAACCCACGGTTTTTTCACAGATCGATCATAAGCCAATTGTAGGGCAGGTTTCTTACCTGCCGATGCCCGAGGTATCGCTTATCCCGGCGGGAATCCCGCCCTACGGGAACCGTCAATGGATCTTGTGAATGCCCTGGCTTCTAACCCTTGCTCAAATAACGCCACCCTTAAACAGCAACCCCGCTTCAGATGGCCCTAATCTTTGCGGGGTTTGTTGTTTGCTTTAGGAGAATGTCTAATCTCTATTATATGGATTTAGATAAGAATATCCTGAAAATAGAATAAGAAATAGATTGAGAGAATTTTCTCACGATCACTGTTCTTTTCAAGTTTTTCTGCCACCAGTTCAGCTACGTCCTTGACCTGGATAGAGCCTCCATCTGCTTTGGATGCATCACTTAACATGGTTAAACAGAATGGGCATCCAACCGCAAGTGTCTCAACCCCTGTCGCTTTGGCTTCAGCAAAACGCACCCGGTTCACATTTTCACTGCCGTGTTCTTCTTCCTTCCACATTTGGGCAGCCACCCGCCCCGCAACAGAACGATTTGTCCGCATGGCGTGGCATCTCCACCACTTCAGCACCGGCAGCTTTCAGATCATCACGCGGAGCCTCGGAATTATCTGGTTGTGGCGACCCAGGTAGCACGGATCGTGGAAGGTAACTTTGATCAATTCGCCTTCGGTCTGCATGTGCAATTTCCCGGCTGCAGCCAGTTCATTGATCAATTGAGTATGGTGGATGACTTTTCGTAATTGCCACCAAAGGCTGGATATTCATTTTTTAGTGTATGCAGGCAATGCGGACAGGTGGTTACAATTCGCTTCGGAGCTACTTCGTTCAAGATCTCAACATTGGCTGTAGCCAATTCGTTGAATAAAAATTCATCCGGCCGTCGGCAAAATCACCAGTACATTGTTCATTTTGACCCAGCACAGAATAATTGACGCCAGCCGCTTCCAGGATCTTTACAAAGGCCTGGGAGGTCTTCTGGGCACGTGCATCCGTTGCCGGAGCACACCCCACCCACCACAAGATCTCCGGTTCAGGATTTTGTTCAATGGTCGGCACGTTCAACCCGTCTGCCCAGCGCATGCGCTCGGTCGGGGATATATTCCAGGGGTTAACGGTGCGCTCCATGCCGCGAGAGGCGGTTTCAAGCTGCTTGGGGAACGCATTTTCCGTTAATACCAGTGAACGGCGAATATCAAGAATATCCCTCATCGGTTCATTACCCACCGGGCAGATATCCACGCAGGCGCCACAGGAAGTACAAGCCCAGACAGCCTCATCCCGGATCGAGGATTCCCGCAAAAGGATGTCCGGTAAGGAACCGGAACGGACGTGGTTCATGGCGTAGCGTTTGTTGATCTCCAAGGCAGCCGGAGACAAAATCTTCCCGGTGTTATAAGCGGGCAAACCTGGTGACAACGGTTGCACATGATGCAGGCATAAGCATCCATGAGCTGCTCCCACCCCAGATCGGATAATTTGGAAGCACCATACTGCTCAATACTGTCATCATCAAAATCCAACTTGCTTAGTTCACCGATCGAACGTCGCTCAGGTTTTAGAAGAAAAT
>CAVVJW010000010.1:0-40280 GCA_963748665.1 Ignavibacteriota bacterium
ATTAATATAAAGCCCTGCAATAATTCTTGCGGGGCTTTTTACTTTACATTTAATTATATTTTTGCAATCTTATGAACTTAAAAGGAGAAACAATGGATTTACAATCTAAACTAAATCAGGTAAAAGGAAATGAATCTTTCCTTGAAAAAATAAAGAGATTCATACCGGGATATGACGGTTATGTTAACCGTGATAATTCACGCGAACTCGATACTATACTGCGTAATCAACTTGCAGTACAACTCGAAATCAATAAACAAAAGATTTCAAACACAGTCTCAAACCTTTCTGCAAACGGAAAACTGTTTGAAGTTTCTAACATAGATAAAATAGATAAAAAGAACGAGACTGCTATCGCTAAGTTTAAATCAGCAGCACGCGGCTACAGCGGCGCATTCGACGTCGTAAAAGTGAAAGAAGATAAACTCGCAATGCTCTATCAGTTCGATGAATCATTGCTTTCAAGCGTTCAGACAATTAACGGTCTTTTTGCCGAAATGGAAAGCATCAGCAGTGCAAACGGCGACCTGAAAGAAGTAATTTCAAAGATAAGCGTTACACTCGATGAACTGATTTTAAAATTCAACGAGCGCGAAAACATTTTAAACACTCTATAAATTAAATTTTAAATTTTAAATAAATTATGGCACTTAATAGACGTTATACAATTCTTCGATGAAACCGGCAGAACTATGGTTCATCGCGAACCGCAGGACGGTTCATCAGACTACAGACTCGGAACTCAGTTGATTGTTCAGGAAGGCCAGTCGGCACTTTTTTACAGAGACGGAAAAGTTCTTGACGAATTCGGTCCCGGTCGTCATACATTAACAACAGAAAATATTCCTTTCCTCACAAAATTGATAAGTCTTCCTTTCGGAGGCAAGTCACCTTTTCAGGCACAGGTATATTTCATTTCACAAAAGAAATTCATAGATTTAAAATGGGGAACAAAATCACCTATTAATTTCCGTGACTCCGAACTTACGTTTGTTCAGTTACGTGCATCAGGAAAATTTTCTATACGCATAAAAGATTCAAGACTGTTTATGCTGGAACTCGTTGCCACACAGGGACTTTTTACAACTAATGAAATCGAAGATTATTTAAGAGATGGAATAGTTTCAAGACTGAACACAGTTCTCGGTCAGAATTTAAAAACAATCTTCGACCTTGCACAGTTCTATCCGCAAATCGAAACCGGTGTTAAATCAGCAGTAACAGATTTCTTCACGTCACACGGAATTGAACTTACTGATTTTATCATCGTTGGTATAGTTCCGCCTGAAGAAGTTCAGGAAAAAATCAACGAAAGAAGTTCTATGGGAGCAGTTGGTAATCTGGATGCTTATATGAAATTCAAAGCCGCACAATCACTCGAGAAAGCAGCCGAAAACGAAGGCGGCGGCGGTATGGCAGGACTCGGCGCAGGTATGGGCGCAGGTATGCTTATGGCAAATATGATGGGAAATATGACGCAGGGTGTTAATCAGCAGGGCGGACAACAGCAAAACAATCAACAGCAGGCAGCACCGAAAATGACAATGGACGAAATTATGTCGGCGATAGAAAAACTCGGTAAGATGAAAGAAATGGGATTGATAACGCAGGAAGAGTTCGACACAAAGAAGAAAGAACTTCTTGCAAAAATGTAATTGTGATTTAAATTTCAAATTTAAACTATGCAAACGCTAACACAGTCTAAAATTGTTTGTCCGCAGTGCGCGGGTGAGAATGAAATTCCCGCAGACGGAAAGTTTCTTGAATGTACTTTCTGCGGTTCTGCAATCTACTTCGATAAAAGCAAGGTTGTAAATCATTTCGTTATTAATTCAAACTTTAACGAACAGCAGGCAGAAGGTAATCTGAGAAGATGGATGGCGGGTAACTTTCACGTAAAAGACCTTGATAAGAATGCCGTTATCTCTGCTAAGAATTTCTATTACTTTCCGCTGTGGTATTTTAAATCAGATGCAGCACACGGAGATGTAATCTATCTTCAGCCGGCGACTTCAACTTCCGTTTCTGAAATTAAGAGCATAAAGATTCCGGCAGGAAGTATGAAAAGTTATAATAAGAAAGACTTTGACGAAAAACAATTTGTTACTCCCGATGTTCTTTTCGATTCTGCAAAGAGCTGGCTTGAACAGACAGGTGTAACTCAGGAATTTATCGCTGAATCTAATCTTGTTCACATTCCGTTCTATCAGTTTTACTACACATTCAACGGAAAACAATACACAGCAATGGTTGAAGCATCATCAGGTATGGTATATGCTAACATCTGGCCGACCAAAAGCGAAGTTCCTTTCAGAATGCTCGCCGGTCTCAGTATTTTTACGTTTTTAATTGTCAGCATATTATCATTCGTAATCGCATTCGCAATGGGTGGTAAGGCATCGTCAAATTCACTGATGGTAGGCGAGATTATTAAAGTATTCGGTTATGGTGCAGCATCAGTTCCTTTAATTATTATTGCATATTTTGTTGCAAAGAAAGTATAGAATATGGAAGAAACAGTCACACAACAGGCAATCAAGTTAAAGAAGGATAAAATTATAAAAGGTATCACCTGTCCTTCCTGCAGCGGTGAACTCGATATGTCTGAAGGTATCAGGTCGCTGAACTGCAAGTTTTGCG
This sequence comes from Ignavibacteriota bacterium, assembly GCA_963748665.1. Lineage (GTDB taxonomy): Bacteria > Bacteroidota > Ignavibacteria > Tepidaquicellales > Tepidaquicellaceae > CAIKZJ01. The sequence continues at coordinate 2,641 of CAVVJW010000010.1, forward strand.
GAACACTGCTTGTCGCAAAAGGTCTTGGAAATTCGATGCGCTTCTACGTTACTAAGAAATTAAAACGTGAAGATGCAATAAATAAAGCATTCAACTGGCTCGGCAGCGGTCTTGCAAAAGCAAGAGGTCTAAAGACTAACTCAAAAGTTACCGAAGCATTCCTTACTTATATTCCTTACTGGCGTGTAACGGCAGACGTTGTCGGATGGATTTTCGGACAGGAAAAAAGAACACGTACTTCAAACGGAAGAACTGAAACTTATTATGTTGATGTCGAGAAGAAAGTAATGAAAACATACGACAGAACCTATTCCGCCTGCGATGTATCCGAACTCGGAGTTAAACAGGTAAATTTATCGGGTGATGAAATTCGTCCTGTGGATATGGAAACTCTTCAAAGGGACGGAATGCTGTTCAATGTAGTGTCTTCTGAAAAGGAAGCATTTGAATATGCACTCGAACAGTTTGCCGGTGACGCTCGCGCTTCAGTTGGAGTTGACAGGATTACATTCGAACATACTGACCTTATCAGAAAACAAATATCCATAGTTTACTATCCATTATGGGTTGTCAGGTACACTTTTGCAAACCGTACTTATCAGGTAGTTGTCGATGGTGAAGACGGTACAATCTGTTACGGCAAAGCCCCCGGAAATAATCTTTACAGGGCAGTTATCGGAATTATCGGAACAGGTACGGGAATGTTTCTTACAACTTTGTTCGGAGCATTTGCTTTTGCCGGCAGGAGCGATAATTCAGTGAAATTTGCATTTGCAGTTTACATCATTTCATTTATTATCGGAATAATATTTATACGTAAAGGATATAAGAGGTTCAGGTATGGAGGAGAGATAGAAGAAGGTACAGGAATAGTTGTTAATCAACCCTCAAAGAAAGAAACAACAGTTGCGGGAATAAACAAAAGTGATGCGATGGAATTAACAAAAAACGTGGCGGTATCGGTAGCAATAGGAGCGATAGCCGGAGCAATATTTAACAGGAGATAAAAAATGGCAGAATTTAAACTTGAAGCAATAAAATGTAAGAACTGCGGAAGCGGTTTAATGGTAGAAATAAATGACTTTGTTACGTACTGCACAAACTGCGGAAGCGGATTCGAAATAGTAGATGGTGCACTGCAGCCTATAGAGGTTAACTTTGCAAACGCTGCAATAAGAGACGAAGGTGAAATGATATACAAACCGTTCTGGATATTAAAAACACACGTTACCATTCTTGAACGTACATCAAGCGGCGGATTTTTTAAAAATCTGTTCGGCGGTAATGACGGAACAGGTGGTGATATAAAATTTTATATACCTTCATTCTATGCACCCGTTGATAAACTAAAAGAACTTGCTTATACATTTACGCAGAAAAATCCCGTAGCATCACCTCAGAAATACAACGTAAAACTTACGGGCTATGCATTTGGACGTGAAGATGCCGAAAAGATAGCGGAGTTTATTTTAATATCATTTGAAGCAGAAAAAAGCGACACGATGAAAACTTTCCGTTATGATATAAAATTCAATGGTTACGAAATCCTCGGAATTCCATTCTATAAGCAGGCAGACGGAAGATTAAAAGATGGAATGCTTGGGATAGTGGTGTAATTCTATGTTTTATAAAAAAATACCTTCCCAGTGTAATCTTGGGAAGGTAGTACAAAAATTTAAAAATCTCTTCTTACTTTATTAATAATACTTTCTTCGAAGCATTATACTCATTCGAGACAAATCTGATTATATAAACACCTGAATTAAATTTATCTGCATTCCAAACTGACTCAAATGTTCCTGCAGAAATATTTCCCTCATAACAGTTTATCAATATGACGGCCTGCTATATCATAGACGTTCATTTCAACATAAGTGGCTTTTGGAACATCAAATTTAATTTTTGTCATTGGATTAAATGGATTTGGGTATGCATCGTAAACTTTAAATTCAGTAGGGACAACAGATGAAATATTATTTACTTTTGTTAAAGTAGAAAACATCCAAACATTTGACCATTGACCTGCTCCTGATGAATTAACTGATCTCACACGCCAGAAATATGTTAACGCATAAGTAATTTTTCCGTTTGGAATAAAATAAAAATTTGTATCCACCGTACTTGAATCCGCAATTACTGAAAAATTTGAGACTGGAGATACTTGAAAATTATAACGTCTTACTCCTGTCACATTACTCCATCTGAATGATGTATTAACGGGTAAATTTATAGAATTATTGGGAGGGAAAATCAAATTTGGTGCATTTGGCAAAGGCAATCCGCCATTTTGTGTGCTAATGATTATTCCATTGCTTCCCACAGCCCATGCTTTATTTGATGTTACAAACTGCATATCAGCAATCCATGAGACTGTTGGTATAGTTTGAGCAATCCAATTTTCGCCCCTATTCGTTGTTTTGAACATTTCCCCGGCACCATTATAATTACCACCAGAAATATAGGCAGTATCATTACTTACAAAACTAATTGAATTTATCCAATTAGTTGTTGGTGATGGTTTTTGAATCCAATTCTGTCCGCCATCTGTTGATTTTAAAATTATTCCGCCATAACCAACAACAATACCAGTGAGTTGCGACATAAACGCTACACCTTCAAGGTTTATAGTTGTACCACTGTAATAAGGAGACCAAACGGCTCCTCCGGTTGTTGTTCGTAATATTACACCTCCCCAACCAACAACCCAACCTAAATTGGCATTATGGAAATAAATACCTACGATGTCCGTTATAACTCCAGATATTTGTGTATTCCAAGTTTGACCTCCATTAGAAGTCTTTAATATTATTCCCTCTAAACCAACAGCCCAACCATTTAGTGAGTCTCTAAACAAAAACCTCATTATCATTCCGGAACTCGTCTGATAATATTGGTTAGTCCAGTTTCCACCGCCATTTGTTGTTTTGTAAATGTATCCTATTCTGCCAGATTGAGAACCTCCCCCAATCCATCCTGTTAATTCATTAACAAAATAACAACCTTGATAACTGTTTTGAGAAAAGGGTGTTGTTTGAGAGAACCAGGATAAACCACCATCGGTTGTTTTCCTAATTGTATTACTCCATCCTACAGCCCATCCGGTTTGTTGATTGATAAAATGCACATCTCTTAAATGATTTGTTGTATTGCTGAATTGCGTGTACCATCCACTTTGTGGATAACAAATATTGAACAGTGATAACAACACAAAAATGGTAGAAATTACAATTTTCATTTTTTCCTCCGCTTTAAGGGTTTTTAAGCAAAAATTTATTATTGAATTATCTTTTTTTTCAAAGAAAAATAAAGTAGTCCCATATATTATCATAAATATAGAAGCCTTTTGAAACTTCTAATATATTTATGATATATTCAAGGTATTAATTTTTACCAATTAATTAATGGCATTAATTACTATAAATGAATAATATTTAAATAAAATCATTTAAAGAGAGGTAATTTCCATAGTCCAAGGAATTTATCTCCAAACTGTTCACAATAAATTATCAAGGGATCCGGCAGACTAAATGGTTTTAATAAAAGATTTCTATTTGTGCAACCACCAACTTTTATATACCTGTAGTTTCTCCATCCGGTTCTTCTTAAGTGTGTAGTCGTCAATAAATATTTGGCACCACTCTTTGAAAAATTTTTTAAAGCCAGCTTAATATCTGGAATAGGTAAATGTTGCAAAACGTCTCTGCAAAAAATCATATCTACAATGGGAAGATCATCCCTGACAAAATCGCTTACTTTGAACTCATATTGAGGGTATTCTGCGGTATTCTTCTCAACCAATTTAGGAACAATATCCTGACCAATGTATTTAAAAGATTTTGGAAGTTGTTCGAGTACTATCGGCATCCACTTGAAATCACCACAAGCAACATCAACCATTGAACTAATATTATAATCAGTAACAACTTTTAATAATATTTCTCTTGTAATTTTTGTAACTTCCACAGAAGACCCTTCGCCTGAAGGATTATCGGCTTCACCCCAAAGATGTGTTTTTTCAATCTCTATAAATACTTCTTGTCTTTTTTTATCCTTCTTGTCTTCCAACATCATAGAATTTTAATATTATTAATATTTATTAATATATTAATATAATAAAATCATACTAAATATTAACCTAATAAATTTGTGTTGTTTATGTCATCATTTATTGTGTTTAGTTTGATTAATTAAATTTGTTAATGATTTATTATAATAATTAATTGCACTTTATACTGAAGTTATCTTTTCATCTGAAAATTTTTCGAATATTTTGTTCGGCTATACTATCTTATTCATTCAAAATTCTGTATTTTTGTGTATGAAATGTAAAATATGTAAACAAAATACAGATTTTTTTGCTGATGCAAAAATACTCTTCAAGTATAATATTAAGTATTTCAAATGTCCGAATTGTTCATTTATTCAGACTGAAGAACCCTATTGGCTTGAAGAATCATACAAAGAAGCAATTAATTTTAGCGATATAGGGCTTTTAGAAAGAAATTTAAAACTATTAAGTCCAACAATTAATATTATATCAAAATTTTTTAATCCAGAATGGAAAGTTTATGGATTTCGGTGCTGGACATGGTGTATTTGTAAGAATGATGAGAGACAAAGGATTTGATTTCTTCTGGAATGATATTTACTGCAAAAATCTTTATGCAAAAGATTTTGAATATACCGAGAACACAAAGTATGAGATGTAACCGCTTATGAAGTCTTTGAACATCTTACCTGATCCCAATAAAGGATATAAAAGATATGTTGAATTTTTCAGATAATATTTTATTTACTACATATTTAGTTCCTAATAGCAATCCTAAACCTAATGAGTGGTGGTATTATGGGCCTGATCACGGTCAGCATGTATCTCTTTTTACGGAGAAATCACTCAATTTATTGGCGCATGAAAGTTTGGATAAAGACTTTAGTTACAAATGGCAAAAACATTCATTTGTTTACCAACCAAAAATTATCTTCGGCATTATTTAAACTGTTAACAATCCAGTTATTTCGAAATTCTTTTCGTCTCTATTTAAGAAGAAAATCTTTGCTCGATTCTGATTACAAAAAAGTGCTCTATAAATTTAAAATCCAAAGGAGAATAATTTTGGGTGTCGTACGTACTCAGGGAATTAAAAATGTAATATCATCATACCTTGGTGTTGCACTTGGTTACTTAAACGTAATAATATTATTCCCTGCATACTTTTCTTCGGAGCAGTTTGGTTTGATAAACCTGATGATTAGTGTTTCGTTCGTTTATACTCAGTTTGCATCTGTCGGGCTCGTTAATGCTATCGCAAAATATTTCCCTTTTTTTAAAACAGAAGATAAAAAGCATAACTTTTTCCTGACGTACATAATAGTTCTTTCTGTTTCGGGTTTTGCAATACTGACATTAATATTTTTCATTTTTAAACCGCTTATAATAAGTGCATACATTGAAAAATCCCGGCTGTTTGTCGATTATTTTCTTCTTTTAATTCCCCTGGCGTTTTCTTTGCTTGCGTCAATTATATTTGAAACACTGGCAAGAGTAATTTTCAAAACAGTGTTGTCTGTATTTGTAAGAGAAGTTGTAATCAGAGCATTGACAACCATAGATATATTATTGTTTGTTTTTAATGTTATAAACTTTGACGGGTTTATTTATATTTTAGTGGGTATCTATGGCTTAAGCGCAGTAATTATTTTAATACAGGTTATATTATCGAAAGAATTCAGGTTTGTGTTTTCGATAAAGGGAATGGAGAAAAAACATTTATTTGAGTTTATAAGGTACGGTACATATAATCTTCTATCAGGAGCGGCGATGTTCGTCGGTCAAAGAGTTGACATTATGCTGATAGGTTCAATGGTTGGACTTTCTATTGTAGGCGCATATTCTCTCTATCTTTTTATTGCTACTGTTATTTCAATACCAATGCGGGCACTTGCAAAGATATCCATACCAATAATTACAAATTCCTGGAAAGAAAACGATATTAAACAGATTAATGATATATACAAGAGAACATCATTAATCCAGATAATATTCGGAGTACTGCTTTACGTAGGAATAATAATCAACAAAGAAAACCTGTTTGTAATTTTAAACAAACCTGAATATTCGGCTAACTTTGCAATTTTTTATTTTTTAGGTATAGCAATATTAATAGATGTCACAGTTGGATTAAATTCTGAAATAATTGCCAGTTCGAAGTATTACAGATACGATGCGCTGTTTAATATGATTTTACTTGGCGTTAGTATTATTGCAAATCTGATTTTAATACCTGTACTTGGAGGTATTGGCGCCTCGATTGCTTCGGCAATATCATTCTTCACTTTTAACTTTATAAAATGGTTGTTTCTCTATGTTAAATACAAGATGCAGCCGATTGATTATAAACAGGTCCTTGTTGTATTGACAGGTGTCGCGTGTTTGGTTATCAATCATTTTATTCCGCAAATAAAAGGATTGTATTTTGATATTGTAGTGCGCAGTTCAGCAATTAGTGTATTTTATTTAGCGGCTTTGTATTTTATGAAAGTATCCTGGGATTTAAATGACAGAGTGAAGATATACAAAGAAATTCTGTTAAAGAAAATTGGGAAATAGAAGAGAAACAATTATTTGAACAACGGAGAATTCTTAAAAAATTACTGAATATTAATTTACTCCGTATATTTTCAGGTCACGAAGTTTTAAATGGAATAACTGCCCTGTGCAGACACTTGAATAAAGTTTCAGTCTAAGGTAATAATTTCTTGTGTCTTTTGGAGGTTGAAACTCTATCCTGCCGGTGGAGTTTATCATATCTTTACCCTGCAGATTTAATACATTAACTGCTGTATCGGAATTGAGATAATATACAATTATTTCTGAAAGGTCACCGTCAGTAAAAGCGTCCTTTTCAAGGATGGCTTTACTGTAAGACGAAAAATTTATAGTATCGAGTGTGAAATTTCTTATAAGAAATGTTGAACACGTGCCTACTATACTGTCTATCAATCCTGATTTCTGATATATCAAATCCTGATTTATTGATACAGGTTCCTGTGGATTTTCCGAACAGGATTGCAGAGTTATCAGGAATGAAAAAGATAATATTATTAGTAAAAGTTTCATACATCTACAACAAAAACACTCTGTGAAATGTTCACGTATATTTGTCATTCAAACAGGACTGCATACTTTCGCGGTACAATGTCAAACATATTTGATTGTTTAAGTTCCTTATTAAACATTTGTGTGTATTTTCTTCTGTCTGTCAGAACATATACAGGCTTCCCTGCTTTATTAAAAACACCGGATATATAATATGAACCCCTTTTATTCGAGAAAAAATCAGAATTATAAGCATCACAACCAAGAACTGCAAAATCTGCTTTTTCAACATACTTATCAACCTCGCAATCATCTATCAAAAGACATTTGATACACTTTGTTTTTATTCTGTTGTACTGTAAAATACCTTCATTTTCAGGTGAAGAAATACATTGTAATACTTTAACTTTTATATTCATTCTTTGAATTTCATTAAACAATATTTCTACCATCGTGCTGTTGCTGTGCAAAAGAATTGTTTTATTCTGCAGGTTTACTGAACTAATAAACTTTTTGACAGTGTTTTTGTTTCGGGATTTCCAGATTCTTTTATATTCCTTAAGATAACCGGAAATTTTTGTTTTATCATATCTGATTTTTTTGCAGTACCCGAAAAAAGAACTGAGAAAAGACTGGAGCGACTGCATATCCTTGTTTTTTCCTGTTTTAAGACATTTGATAACTGAGTTCAGATGTTCCTTAATTATATCTGCTTCGAAATCAGTCTTTTTAAGATATTCCGTTATTGAATATATCAGATTGTTCAGTACTGTTAAAGAGCCTGATGAATTATCATTGCAAATATCTTTTATTCTTTTTTTAAGCAATAAATATTCGTAAGATAAATCAGGATTGTCTGATGATAAAATTTTAAAAACTTCCTTTAAAGCTTTTAAAGAACTCTTATATACACCCGGAAAAACACTTTCCCTGTTTCCCGCAACGTTAAGATTTTTAATTTTATTAATCACTATCCATTCAGCTAACTCATACTTATCCGGATTTAAAATATAAGGTTTTCCTGAACCATCCAGTACTTTTATCGTAAATTTTGTTCCATCACCTGTTATGGCAGTATTAGAATCGGTTTTACAGAATATTACAGTTCCGTCTGAGTGTTCAGCATTTAATCTGGTTCTGTAAGATGGGTTTGAAGAACTCGTTTGTTTTAATCCATAGGATTTTAATGATTTGTCGAACCCGGTTTCAGTCTTAAATCCTTTTTGACAGTATCCGCCTGTCTTTATTCCAAAGGCTTTTGCGGCATCAAGACCTGCTCTGTCGGCTCCTGTCTGACCGCCGGATACTATTTTGTTGATTTTATACATAGTGTATATACAAATTACCAAAAATAATAGATAAGAAAAATTACAATTAAGGTTTAATTAAAACTATGAAGAGCAGACATCCCGAAAAGAACTCGGGACAAGCTGAATTGACACAAATTTCACGAATGCTTATTAGCAAATATTTTTATATTTAAGACAAACTACAAAACTAGTCTTTCGTATATCAATGAAGATACTCACGAAATTTACAAGTAAACCAAATGCAATTTAGTAATTCACTAAATAATTCGAGAAATTCGTGTTAATTCGTGTCTAAAATTTATCTGTTCCGAAGAATATGAAGAGCAGACAAGGATTAACACGAATTTCACGAAGTTGTACAAATTATTTTCACGAAGACCAAATGCAACTCAGTAATTCCTAAATAATTCGAGAAATTCGTGTTAATTCGTGTCTAAAATTTTCTGTTCCGAAGAATATGAAGAGCAGACAAGGATTAACACAAATTTCACGAATTGTCAAATTATTTTCCCGAAGACAAAAACCATAATTCTCACATAATTCGAGAAATTCGTGTTAATTCGTGTCTAAAAAACTATCCCCGGTTTAATATTCTCTGTTTGAGACGAAAGAGACCAGTTCGATAAGTGATTCTTTTGAATCGCTGTTTGCAAAATCGGATATTGAATCCAGTGCAAGGTTTGCAAAATGTGATATCTTATTCTGCGTATATTCTATGCCGCCGAATTCTTCTACGAAATAATAAACTGTATCGAACTTTTTATTTGAATCGCTTTTAATCAGTTTCATTATTTCTTTTGAATTTTTATTCGGTGCATTCTTTAATGCTGTAAGAAGCGGAAGGGTGAATTTCTTTTCTTTTAAATCATTACCCGTTGCTTTTCCTAAGAAGTTTTTTTCTGCCTGTATAATCAAGAAGGTCATCACGAAGTTGAAATGCTACTCCCAGGTTTTCACCGTAAGCAGACATATTCTCAATTATCTTTTTATCGTTTGTCACACTAAGTGCGCCAAGTTTACAGCAAGTCTTTATAAGAGAAGCGGTTTTATCTGAAATAACTTTAAAATATGTTTCCTCTGTAGCATCAAAGTTACGTGCTTTCTGTATTTGTAATAGTTCTCCCTCTGACATCCTTCTTACTGCTTCAGAAGTCGCTTTAAGAAATTCAAACTCATTATTATCGAGTGAAACAAGTAACCCTTTAGACAGCAGAAAATCCCCCATTAATACTGCTGCTTTATTTTTCCAGACAGCATTTATTGAGGCAATACCTCTTCTCGACTTTGCTTCATCAACAACATCATCGTGAATCAATGTAGCCGTATGCAGAAGTTCAACAAGGGTTGCTGCGACAAATGTTCTGGATGTTATATTCCCGCAAAGTTTTGCAGAAAGCAAAACCAGTATTGGTCTTACTTTTTTCCCTTTTTGCTTTAAAACATATTTGGTTATAAGGTCAACTAATGCCACATCGGACTTCAGAGATTTAGAAAAAATTTTCTGAAACTCTGAAAGTTCACTTTTTATCGGCGATGTTATTTTATTCAGGTTCACTGCTTTTCTTTTGAGAATATTTACAAATTAAAATACTTATTTCATACAATACCAGTAACGGTATCCCAAGCATCAACTGGCTTGTAATGTCAGGTCCCGGTGTTACGATTGCTGCCAGCAGAAGTATTGCAACCACTGCATGTTTTCTGTACTTTCTCATAAAAGCAGGTTTAAGCAAACCTATCTTTGAAAGAAAAAACGAAAGCATCGGAAGTTCAAACACAATACCCGCTGCTAAGACCATTGACAGAATAAAACTCATATACTCATCAGCCGATATCTTGTTTTCTATAATCGTCGAACCAAAATTAGCAAAAAAACCAAGAGCCGCCGGAAGCATTAAATAATAAGAAAATACTACGCCGGTTAAGAAACAAATCGAAGTAAAGATTACAACCGCTGTTACGTATTTCCTTTCGTTCGGTTTTAAAGCGGGTTCAATAAATTTCCAAATCTGATATATAATATTGGGGACACTGATAACAGCACCCCCGATTAATATTACTTCCATATATATTAAGAACTGTCCGTAAGGTCTTAGATTTATTATTGATAATGGCGGAACTGTCGCAGTTGCAGGAGCAAAAAGAATGTTATCCATAATCCAATCAATAAAATATCCTACAACCACCGCACCTAAGACAACACCGATAAGTGCTTTTATTATTCGCCATCTTAATTCTTCAAGATGGTCGAGAAAACCCATATCATTCCTATCTGCCATACAACGGGAATCTCGCCGATAATTCAGCAACCGCTTCTCTTACTTCCAGTTTGGTTTTTTCGTCCTGCGGTTTTGTAACAACTTTATTAATCAACTCGCCTATTAATTCCATATCTGCTTCTTTCATACCTCTTGTTGTTAAGGCAGGTGTTCCAAGCCTTATACCACTCGTAACCAGAGGGCTTTTATCATCGTAAGGAACCGAATTTTTGTTACAGGTAATTCCGACATCGTCGAGTGCCTCCTGAGTTGCTTTACCGGTAATATTTTTATTCCTTAAATCAACAAGCATTAAATGATTGTCTGTACCGCCCGATATTATTTTAAAATCAAGTGAAACTAATTTAGCGGCGAGTGCCTGAGCATTCTTTATTACTTGTTTTGCATACACTAAGAAATCAGGCTGTAATGCTTCATTATATGCAACTGCTTTTGCAGCAATCACGTGCATAAGCGGTCCGCCCTGAATTCCCGGCATAACCATCGAATCAATAAGTTCTGACATCTTCTTTACTCTGCCTGACTTTGGTGCGACTTTGCCGAAAGGATTATCGTAATCGTTTCCGATTAAAATCATACCGCCTCTTGGTCCGCGTAATGTTTTATGTGTAGTTGTTGCAACTACGTGACAATATGGAATCGGGTCATCGAGTAATTTCTTTGCTATCAGTCCTGCAGGGTGTGCAATATCTGCAAAAAGAAACGCGCCGACTTTATCGGCTATTTCTCTGAACTTTTTATAATCTATATTTCTTGAATATGCACTTGCACCGACTGTAATCATCTTTGGCTTTTCTTTCATAGCAGCATCCAGTATCAAATCATAGTCCAGCATCTCAGTTGCCGGGTTTAATCCATAAGGAACAAATTTATACAACTGTCCTGAAAAATTCACAGGTGAACCGTGTGTTAAATGTCCCCCCTGTGACAAGTCCATACCCATTACTTTATCGCCGGGATTTAAAAAAGAAAAATACACCGCCATATTTGCAGTGCTGCCTGAGTGAGGCTGAACATTAACATACTCTGCGCCGAATAATTCTTTTGCACGGTCTCTTGCGAGGTCTTCTGCAATATCAACGTATTCACAGCCGCCGTAATATCTTTTGCCGGGATAACCTTCGGCATATTTGTTTGTCAAAGTTGAACCGAGTGCTTCCATTACGCCTTCGGATACAAAATTTTCAGATGCAATCATTTCAAGTTTATGAGCCTGTCTGTTTGCTTCATTTTCAAGTGCTTCAAAAATTTTCGGGTCTTTATTTTTTAAGGAGTCCATAGTAATATAATTTTAATTGTTTTCCAGTTTTTGAATCCTGCGGATATGTCTTTCACCGCCTTCAAATTCTGTATTAATAAATATTTCAAAAAATCTTTTTGCTTTGTCAATATCTATAAAATCCGAACCGAAACAGATAACATTTGCGTTGTTATGTTTTCGTGCCATTTCAGCAAGGTTGTTGTTGTTTGCATTAACAGCCCTTAGTCCTTTTACTTTATTCGCGGCTATAGATACACCTATTCCGCTTCCGCATATTAAGATTCCAAAATCAAAGCCTTCTTTTTCTATATACTCGCCAACGCGTTTTGCAAAATCAGGATAATCAACACTATCAGTCGAATCTGTACCTGCATCTTTATATTCCATTTTGATTTCATCAAAATGCTTTTTTAATTCTTCTTTCAGAGGATAACCTCTGTGATCTGAACCAATTACTATCTTCATAAAATTTTTTAAAGTTTATCTGTCCTCATTACTCGGTCTGAGGAACCAGTATTCCCCGAAATTCAAACCAAGTGTAAATTTAATGTAATCATCTTTAACGTATCCCAGATCTGTTTTTCCTCTTGTCCCGACTGTAACACCTAAATCAATAGCATTTTCATTATTTAACGGAATACCAATACCTAAATTGACAGCATAGTTATTCACGTATTCGTTCTTAAGTTTAAAAATTGAATTGTCATAAGAAAAACCTGCCCTGTAAGTAAAGCTCCCCAGGAAAGATCTTTCAGAACCGGCTTCCATCGGTAATACTTCAAAACCTACGCCAAACCTGAAGTTATCTGCATAGTTAGCAGGTAATGAAGAACTCGATTTGAATTTACTGTATTTCTGGAACAAGATGTCGGATGAAACAATTAGCTGCCTTCCTAACTGTTTTGAAATACCAAAACCATAACTTTCAGGAACTTCAACATTCGGGTAAGTAGAGTTTGATGTATCAAAACCAAGAGTTGTAAAATTAATCATATCAACTCTGGAGTTTAGATTTAACTTAGACTGATAAAAGAACCCGATGTTTAAATTTTCCATAACTTTATTTCTTGTAAATAATGAACCAAGTTCAATAACCGCACCGGTTTTAAAGTAACTGCCTTTTAAATCATTTTCTGACTTTATAAAAGTATTAATTATCGATGATGAGTTGAAATTAAAAAAAGCAAGTTCTTTGATATTACCGAATGAGTAATTATACTCAGCACCAATATTTAAAAAGCGAAGCGGTTTACCGGCTATACCAAAGTTTAATCTCGAAAGACCTCCATGCCCTGCAAAAGTTTCGGTAAAGGTAGTTCCGTTTTGATTTACAGTTCCGGTAATCTTATATTGCATCGCTGATTGCGGGTTAAAGCCCAGCAGAACTACCAGACCATATGGCTGCCATACGGGAATGCCTAAATTAAAACCCATAGCACTGGCATCTGAAAATTTTTCAGATTTAAACTCATTTGAAGTCTCAAGCATAATTGCGTTCATACCAATAGTTACCAACGTGGTTCTTAAATGTGTATTCGAAGCAGGATTTAAGTTGTTTATGTAATTACCGAATAATCCAATTCCCTGAATACCCATAGCGTCGGTTCTCAGACTTGCAGAGTATCTTATATCACCCACACCAAATGCAGAATACAATGTACCGGGGCTAAATTCTTCCTGAGCCTTTAAAATATTTACTGTAATAAAAACTAAAGCAACTATTAATAATAATTTTATCTTTTTCATTTCATTGTCCCTTCGGTGTATATCTGATTAGTAACTTAGGTCTTAAAGTAGTATCCTGAACGCCAGGTCCGTAGAAAACATACCTGTCCAGGTTTATAACATTAAATAAATTTCTTATCAGGACACCTAAGTTTGCTGCAGTTCCATAATTCCATTTCTGAAAATAAGGAGTAAGATGTACGTTAATCGTTATAGAATCTTCAAGTGAAGAATTTATTGCTGTACCGTCATTCGTTTTTGCAACCGTATCAAGCATAAGAGAAAACTGCATAATTTTATTTGATTCTGAACTAAAGTATGAATTTGTCTTATCGATTCTTAGACGTAAATACGCATCATTTACAATAACTCTTGAAGATAATTTAGATAAATCAAAATTTAATATGCTGTTAAAACTAATTCCATTCTGAACTACTATTCTATCCTGTAAAAAGACCGGATTCTGTATATCTGTGAAAAAGACTGTTTCCATCCCATAAACTAAAGTGTCTGTTTTATTATTTTTGTTTGCAACAATAATTATTGTTGGGGATAGATTTGAAGTTGCTGATGGCTGGAAGTAACCTCCGAAAGCCTTAATAGTGTTGGATGATGCATTCGGCATAAAGGCAACTCCATAATTTTTTCCCGCATAATTTGTATCAGCGGCGTATTCGAGCCAGTTCTTAGCGGTTGTATTATCAAATGGAAGGTAAATTGAATTTGTATCAGTAACGGTACCATTATAAGAACCAAGTACATTAGTTCCGATGCTGCCGGGACTGATACTATCATTAGTTACAGTGGTAAAATTATAATTTTTATTTAACTGGTAAATATTAAAAGAAACATTACCAAGAGAATCTTTGTAATCGTACTCGGCATAATTAATTTTTATCCTGGCAGAAAGTACTGTCGCCCCTGCGTATAGTTTTGAAACACCTGCTGCTCTCAGAAATGCTTTCGACTCATATCCCTGATAACTTCCAACTGTAAAATATGTAGAAGGATAAGTATTTACAAATTTCTTAAAATTATTCGCTGTAATTAACAAAGAATCCTTATTAGAATCCAAAAGTTTTGTATTAAGAGTATCTGAAAGAATAAACTCAAGTCCTAAATCATTCGGATTATTTTCACAGGATTGGAATACTGCCAATCCTGAAACTATTATAACAAATGTTATAATTTTATTAATTATTTTCACTATTTTTCTCAAATTTTAACGTAAAATATTAATAACAAACAATTAAGATAATATAAACAATAATAAATTTGTAGAGACTTTGTAATAACTTTTAGAAACACGAATTTACCTATTATAACCGGAAAGTATGTAATTTGCCGCCTCAGAAAAATTATCTGCAATAAAATCAACACTAAGGTTTAAGTCTGAACATTCTTTAACTGTTTTTTGACCATAGCCTGTTTTGACTAAAATCTTTTTCAATCCCGCATTTTGAGCACATTGCATATCAACAAGCGAATCTCCTACAAGGCAGGATTCAGATAAATCGATATTATGTTTTTCAACTGCTTCTTCTATCATTCCAATTCCGGGTTTCCTGCAATTACTTTCTACCGAATATTTTTCTATTTTTCCGTCTTTATGATAAGGAGAAAAAAAAATATCATCTATCAGACAAACACCGCCATAAGAAAGTGTATTTAAGAATTTTTCATGAATAGTTTTTAAATCAGAAAGATTGAAATAACCTCTTGCGATACCTGATTGGTTAGTTATCAGAATATTAAGAAAACCTGCTTCCTTTATGGATTTTAAGGAATCGACAACACCGTCAAATATGTAAATATCATCGATTTTTGAAAGATAACCAACATCATAATTTAAAGTCCCATCTCTGTCAAGAAATACAGCCTTGTTCATATTTGCAAAAATCGGCTATCTATTTATGCGAATTATGTGAAATTAAGCATTTATACATTTGCATATATTTTGCTGCGGAAACTTTCCAGGAAAAATCTTGGCTCATTCCGTTTCTAATCATCTGATTCCATTTTTGTCTGTTCTTTTTATAAAGACCAATAGCAGTCTGAATAGCCTTTAAGAATTCGTTCACATCAAATTTATTGAATAAGAATCCGTTGCCGTTGGGCTTTTTATAATCTGTAATAGTATCAGCCAAACCACCGGTATTTCTCGCGATAGGAACGGTTCCGTATGTTAAACTGTATAAATGTGTCAACCCGCAAGGTTCATATTTTGAAGGAGCAAGCATCATATCTGCACCCGCTTGTATATGGTGAGCAAGCTCTTCATCAAAATCAAGAACCACAATAAGTTTGTTTGGATATTTTTTCTTTGCCTGCATTAAGAATTTGTGATACTCATCTTCACCGGTACCAAGAATAATCAATTGAACATCTTCTTTCATAAGTGCAGGAAGAACTTTTTTGATGAGTTCAAATCCTTTTGATTCAACAAGGCGGCTTATAAACCCGAGAAGAGGAACACCCTCTTTCATTTCAAATTTGAATTTATGCAGTAACTCTCTTTTATTTTCCCACTTCAAAGGAATCTCCTGAGAGGTGTATCGGTATGTTATTGTTTTATCAAATGTAGGATGCCAGGTAACCCTGTCAATTCCGTTTAATATCCCTGAAATATCTTTTTTCCTTTTGTTCAGTACATCTTCCATTCCGAAAGAATATTCTTTGTCTGTTCTTATTTCTTCTGCATATTTTTCTGAAACAGTCGTTATTTTATCAGCATAATGCAATCCTGCTCTTAAGAAATTAAATCGGCCCTTTGCAAACCCAACTTCTTTATAAACATCATCTGCTAACTCTGTTTTTTTGAAAGTAGAATACGGAAAGTCTCCCTGATATCCGAGATTGTGTACTGTCAGAACTGTTTTAATACCTTTGGTATGCTCATTATCTTTGTAAACAGTTTTGAGTAACGCAGGAATAAGTGCTGTTTGCCAGTCATTACAATGAATCACATCCGGCTTCCATTGTAAAACTTCAAGAATCTCGATTACCGTTTTACAAAAGAAAAGAAACCTGTCATCATTATTATCAAAATCTCTCTTTGTTCTGCTGTTTAAATATATACCTTTGTTCTTAAAGAAGTCATTGTTTTCAAGGAGGTACATCTGTGCTTTAGTGTTTTTTCCGTGTATGAATGAAGACTTAATGCTGAACTTATAATTCTTATCGTTCATAGACATAGTTAAGTCTTTTAGTCTTTTAATCTCGTGGATTTGGAGTCTTCTTTCATCAAGAGGACCATATTTGGGAGTTATAATCCTAACTTCATTCCCTAATGAATTCATTGCTTGTGGAAGCGAATTTGAAATATCCGCCAGGCCGCCAGTTTTGGAATACGGTAAAACCTCACTGGTGACAAAAAGAACATTGTATCCTTTAGCCATCTATAAATATTAATTTATGGAAAATACAATTAATAATCAAGATATTCAATTGAAAAAAAAGAGGATGTTTTTATTTAAAATGGCAGATATAATGCAAAAAAGGAAGAAAATGTATTACCCCTGCTATTAAAACAAGGGTAATACATATAAATAAATATTATTTGATTAGCATCATTTTCTTAACGTCACTAAACCCGCCTGAGGATATTTTATAAAAGTAAATACCGCTTGAGAGTACTGAAGCGTTGAAATTAACAGTGTAGTTTCCTGCCTGTTTATTTTCATTTACTAAAGTTTCTACTTCGCTGCCTTTTGAATCATAAACCACTATTTTCGCAAATCCTGATTTAGGCAAAGAAAAATTTATCTTTGTGTTCGGATTAAACGGATTTGGATAATTCTGTTCAAGTTTAAACACTGTTGGTACTGTGCTGCCGTTAGGATTAACAGAAGTTAAAGGCATTACAGACTTATAAGCATTAATTCTTCCCGCACCTAAAAGCCCTACATAACTTGGGTTTATATTGTAAATACTGTCAACGCCGAGTAAAAGTCTGTTTACTACTTGTGTTGGTGTGTATGATGGATACTTTGAACGTATCAACGCAACAGTTCCTGCACAGATTGGCGAAGACATTGAAGTTCCGTCAAAAACCGCATAACTGTTATTATACAAAGTGCTGTAAATGCTCGAACCGGGAGCACATACATCAACTGTAGAGTGATAATTTGAGAACCACGATTTCGTATCACTTGATGTTGTTGAGGCAACTGATACTACATTCTGATATGATGCCGGATATCGGGGAACATTCGAGCCTTCATTTCCTGCCGAGGCACAGGTTACTACACCAGCCGCCCAGGCGTTATTGAGAACTAACTGGGTATAAGCACTTGGAGAAGTACCGCCAAAACTGCAATTCATAACCTTTGCACCATTTTGATAGCAATAAGTTAATCCCGCATTTGTATTGTAAACATAAGAATAACCGCTGCCTGTATTATCATTATCGGCACCGTGTTTGCTTATAAGCAATTTACATTTAAAACCTATACCTGCTCCGTTAATACCATTATTGGTTACCTGCGAGGCACAGCCTGAAACGTGTGAGCCATGCTCACAATATACTGAAACGATATTCGGATTGTTATCCTCGGAAAGTGCCTGATAGTTCGGACCTGCAAAATCCCATCCGCGCCAGTCATCGATGTAACCGTTATTATCATCATCAAGTCCGTTTGTAGGATTTTCAAGATAATTATATTTTATATTTGCTGCTAAATCAGGATGGTCTAAATCACTTCCCGAATCAACTATTCCTATAACAACGTTTGTATCACCCTGAGTTATATCCCAGGCATTGTAAGCAGCAATTCTGAAATTGATATGATACTGACTGCTTAAATTAGGGTCGTTAGGAATAAAATCTGATTCATATACTAAATCCGGTTCAGCCCAGTCAAGAATATCTTTGTTCTCTTCATATATTTTGTTTGATAAATCAGTAGGGTCTATATCACCTGAATAATAAACAGCAAAAATCCTCGCCAATTCATCATCGCCAAACATTCTCTTTGCAACAATTTTATTCAAAGGATGTCTCTGTGAAATATTTGAGACCGAATAAACTGACAATGAGTTATCAAGTTTTGAAATGTTAAACGCTTTATCGGAAAAATTGTTTACATCGTTTTTAAACTTTACGTTTATTAAACCTTTCAGGTAAAGTGCTCCGTCATTTCTTTTTATTACTTTGTCATTAACCATTTTATACTTGGGTGTATAAGAATCGTTAAAACCCATCATTGCAAAAGAAAGCAACAAAACAGTTGCAATTAATAAATTAGAATATTTCATATTTTTTTAGTTTAAATAAAGAGAGGTACCCTCTTTACAAAGGATACCTCTGACTTATAAAAAATTTGTTATCAAAAATAATTTTATTTTACAAGCATCATTTTCTTTGTGTCCGTGAAACCATTTGAACTGATTCTGTAGAAATAAATTCCGCTGTTTAGTTTTGAGGCATCGTAAGATACTTCATAACTTCCTGCACCCATTACTTCATTAACAAGTGTTTCAACTTCTTTTCCGATTGAGTTGTAAATTTTTAAAGTTACATTGCCTGATTTCGGTAATGCAAACTTAATCGTTGTTGACGGGTTAAATGGGTTTGGATAGTTTTGTGACAAACTGAATGATTCAGGTACTACACCATTGTTACCGACAATTCCGCTTGGGTTTGCGTATTTAATGAATCCACCAATACCACCTGCTGAACCAAGACCTGCAAATCCTACGCTTGCTGATAAAAATTGTAAATGCTGTACTTGTCCAAGTGTTGCTTCTAACGGAAGTGTTTCTCTAATCCAGGTTGTTCCAAGGTTCGTAGTTCTGAATACTCTTGTTGTATCACCTGCAACTGCAACTCTGATTATGTTTGAAGCGTCTTTTAATGCATTCATATTTATAACTGCAACTGTTCCCGTTGTCCAGGGAGCAGTTACATTCGTAAATGTAACGCCGCCGTCAGTGGTTCTTCTTAGGTCACCGCCGCTTGAGCCAACCATACCGCTTGTTGCATTAATAAAACCAACTGCCTGATAATAGCATCCACTTGTTCCGCCTGTACCGGTTACTGCTGTATTTGACCATGGACCATAATATCCGGTAGATGTTCTGTAAACTTTAGCATTTGTTGAACTTGGAACAGTGTTTGCTGAACCAATCCAGATGCGTGATGAATCTAACCAGTCCCAGGCATTGATAACACCGAATTCTGAACCTGCAATTGGAGCTGTTGGAGATAAGATCCAATTGTTACCGCCATTTGTTGTTATTCTGAATTGATAAGGTTGTCCTGATCCTGTCGGATCACCTGAAAAAATACCATAGTTTGTGTTAAACATATAAACACCGTTTGAAAAACAACCTGCAAGTGAAAATACTAGTGTCCAGTTTGTTCCACCGTTTGTTGTTTTATATAAAGAACCCAAAGTGTTTCCAACTATTGCTGTATTAGCATCGAATGCGAAAATTCCATAACTATTTTGTGATGGTAAACCGCCGTTTCTTAAGTTCCATGTTACACCACCGTTTGTGGATAAAAATACTCTTGCTGCTCCGCCTGATGCATCACAAGCAACCCAGATAACTGAAGCACTTGCTGCATATATCGAATTCACCGGTGGATTTGGTGCTGGTAAATAACTTACAAACGACCACTGGCCTGTTTGTGAGAATCCTGTTATTGCAATAAGCATAAACAGTATCGTAAAGATCTTCTTCATTTTGAATCTCCTGTTAAGTTTTATAAAGTTTTATAAATAATATTACTAAAAATATACATATATTTGATAATAATAAATAGCAAAGGTACAATTAATTTACAACTTCTTCTCTTTTGTAATTTCCCATAGCAACTTCAAAAGCAGACATATATCCAAGTTTACATATTTTTTCGAATATATCAGGGTTTAATGTTTCGGCTTTATCGCTTTGCAAATGCAGATGTGTATAACTGAAATAAGTCACAAAATATAAACACGGTATGCCTTTTTTGTGAAACGGTTCGGCATCTGCTCCGCCGCCATTCCACGTTCTCATTATCATAGACTTTGTAAAATTTGAATCGAGTGAACGTGTTATCTGCCATAGGTTAGGAGCACTGTTGCCATTACCTATCTGTATGCTGTCACCGTGTCCTACACAATCATTATTAAACATCGCAACTGTTTTTTCAACAGGAACTAAAGGATTTTCAGCATAATATTTCGCTCCGTTTAAACCGGATTCTTCGTTAGAAAACAGAATAAATAGAATTGAACGTTTGGGTTTAACACCTGATTTAACGAATGTTCTTGCCATTTCGAGAACGGATGCGGAACCAGATGCATTGTCGTTCGCACCGGGAAAATAAATTTCACCTGCCTGACTTCCTGCGTGGTCAAGATGAGCCCCTATTATTAAATATTCGTTTTTTAGATTTGCATCACTGCCTTCAAGAAGTCCTGCGATATTCATTGTTCTTCTTTCTTTATCATACCTGGCATTTACTTCAAGCAGCACTTTTTGATTTGTGTTAAATGATATAGATTTTTTAGAATCGTCTATCTCAGTTTGCAAACTTTTTAATTCTTTGTTTGAAGAATTTAAGATTTCATTCGCGGCAGAAATATCAGCGTGTATCATCGGAAAATTTTCAAGCTGTTCGCCTTCTCCGTCCATTACACTTCCAATCGGTTTTTGCGGATTTTTATCGTTTGGTTTTGAAACAAATATAATTCCAACTGCACCTTTTTTATACGCAATGCTTGCCCTGTATCTTAACGATTCATTCCATCTTTGTTCATCTATTTTCCAGGATGGAACCTGTTTAAACATCATAACAATTTTTCCGTTAACATCTATATTATTATATTCGTCGAAATTGTTTTCAGGATAAGAAAAACCATAGCCTGCAAAAACAACCTCGGTATTAAATTTTCCCGAGCCTGTAAATCCCCTGCAAACATAGTCATTCCCAAGGATATATTTCTTCGTAATCCCCGATTCATCTGTCATCCCAAAATTACAAGGACCTGTAATATCATTGTATTCAACCTTAAAATTCTGGAAGTAACCTTTATCTCCTATCGGTTTCAAACCAAGATTCTTAAATTCATTTGCGATAAATTCAGCCGCTTTATAATATCCTTCACTTCCTCCAAGTCTTCCTGCAAGTTCAGGCGAAGAAAGATACTTTACGGTTGTTATCAGGTTTTCAGATTTTATTTTGTCAACACCTGTATATTTATCTTCAGGATTATCACCAAAACCGAAATTCAAAAAGGATAAAAGAACTGCGAACAGTATATATTTTTTCATCTGTAATTTTTTCTAATTATATTGAATATTCCGGCAGAACTATTTTTGTTCAGACGTAATCGTTAAAAAATCTTTTTCAAGACCCTGTTTAGGACTTTCAATTATTCTGCCTATCTCTTTGCCGTCTCTGTAGAAAATAAAAAGCGGTACAAGTTTTACTTCGATATCTTTTACTTCTTCTGCTATACCAACTTTTTGTCTGTTAACACTTATTATCTTAAGGTTCGATTCAGGAAAGTTTAAACTATCAAGAATTTTGAAAAACGGCGGGACAAACTCCCTGCTGTCGCCGCACCAGGTGCCAAGAATAATTGTAATCGTCAGATTAGAAAAATCCTTATTTATTTTCCCAAGTGTTTTCTGGTCAAGTTTGTGGATTTCATAACTTTTGTTAAACCATTCGCCAAAACTATTCTCCATCAACAGCGATTTCGTAATCGTACCCATAAGCATTGGTTCGTTCTTCTTATCATCAACAGTTAAAACGTAATCCTGTGCAAACATCACGTTAGTAACTAACACCAGAATTAAAACAACAATATATTTCATACATTAATTTTTTTATCAAGTTAATTAAATTTGCTATTAATAACAATAACGCTAATATTGGCAATACAATTCTACTAAAAGCATCATCCCTTTGGTTACTTTATAAAACTCATCTTCTTTATCTCAGCAAATTCTCCCGCCTCTAACCGGTAATAATATATTCCTGATGAAAATCTTTCAGCATCAAACACTGCAAAATAATTTCCAGGTGTCTTAAATTCATTAACCAAAACTGCTGCCTCTCTGCCAAGTAAATCATAAACAATCAACTTCACATCAGACGATTTTGCTAAGCCGTAATTTATTTTTGTTACGGGATTAAATGGATTCGGAAAATTTTGTGTTAAATAAAAGTTAACAGGCGTTTCCGGATTAATCACGTTTGTTGGAAGTTTCACTACAATACCTTTGTTTGGAACATAATTCCATTTCCCCTGATATCCTCTTGCTATAGTAGAATAAATAGTATCAACACCAGCGGTTGCAGGGGCAGTATAAGTGAAAGTAATAACCTTTGGCGAACTATAAATAATCGCATCACTTTGAACCAACTCCTCCGAAAGCAGCTTTAAACCCTGACCGGAAATAACAGATAAAGTACCGCTTTTGACTGCAATGTCAACCCCATAATTTCCCGTACCACTATTCGAGGTCAGAGTAAGCGTAAAAGTGTATGATTGACCCGCAATCACTGTATCGGATACTGTAAATACTCCCGTTACAGTCGTACCGTAGGTATGGCAATTACATCCCAGAGAAGAAGTTTTCTTTGTACGCCCTGCTACACCGGTAGGATAAGAAGATAAATCTGATGCAATCGTGAAAAGTAAAACTAAAAGAATCACAGCAAAATAATTAAGTTTTATTTTCATTACAATAAATATTTTATTTTTTAAATGAGGACTATTTATAAAATTAAATATATCTGATTTAAAAGTAAATACTCTTTGATTTGAATATTTTTTTAATTTCTTGCAGGACGTAAATAATTTCATAAAATAAAAAAGGGGACATAAAACTATTTATGTCCCCCTGGAAATATTCTTTTAGATTATTTAATAAGGGTTGCTTTCTTTACTTCAACAAAGTCACCTGCCTGAATTTTATAAAAATATAAACCACTTGATAAATACGATGCATTCCATGCAGTATTGTATTTGCCTGCTGAAGAGTTCAGCTGTTTACTAATTCAGTCAACAAATTTTCCCGTAATATCATAAACAGAAATATTAACCAATTCTGATTTAGGAATTCCAAAAGAGATATTCGTTGTTGGATTAAACGGATTTGGGTAATTCTGTGATAACGAGAATTTCACAGGAATTTCGTTGCTAATCAATACCGTTGCTAAATTCACATTAATTCCTTTGTTAGGTGCCCAGTTCCAGGCTCCTGATTTCCCCCTATCAACCGTTGCATAAAGTGTATCATAACCTGCGATACTTGGAGCAGTATAACTAAATGTGATTGTTTTTGGTGCTAACCCAGGTAATTGATGAACTTTGGACTAATTCACTACTGATAACTTTTAAACCTTGTATCCCGAGAGTAACTGCAAGAGTTCCAGTTCTTAACTGCGATATCTACACCGTATTTACCACTGCCACCTGTAGTTGTTAAAGTTAGTGTGTAAGTATACGTCTGACCTGCAATTACTGTATCAGGTCCCGTAATTACATCCGTGAATAGTGGTACTGGCGAACTTGTGACAACTGCATCACGTCATTGGTTGAGTTGGTTTTCAATGTGCAACCCGCTATGCCCTCCCGGGTAAGCGAATACATTGAAGTTGTAATTACAAATAATACAATTACAACGATACTTGAAAATAATAATTTTTTTAGACATAATTTTAATATTTAATTTATTTAAAATTTAATAAATTATTATGTTTCATGCAATTATTATACCAAAAATTTGTACAAAAACGGACTTTTTTGGATTTGATATTTTTAGACTTGTAGAAATATTGCTCTTTAAGGATAATCTTGGGGAGTATTTACGCAATATTATTCTATTTATATAAAATAATAATTATACTTTACTCTAAATATATGTAAGAATTATAACTGTGCAGAGACGCAAAACATTGCGCCTCTGCAATTTCATAGAACTATTTTATAAGTGTTAATTTTTTCACATCGGTAAATTCACCTGCCTGGATTTTATAAAAATAAACTCCGCTTGATAAATCTGCGGCATTCCAGTTTGTAGTATATTTACCTGCTTCAAGATTATTGTTAACTAATTCGTCAACCAATTTCCCTGATAAATCATAAACAGAAAGATTTACGAATTCCGATTTAGGCAGACTAAACGAAATATTCGTTGCCGGATTAAACGGATTTGGAAAATTCTGTGACATTGAGAAAGCAACAGGAATTTCATTATTATTAATTATTCCTGAAACCGGAGTAACCGTCACAGTAAAATTAGAACCATGATTCCAGGCTGGTGGATTAGACCCGCCTGCTCCTGTTACATAAATTGTAACAGTTCCCGGTGTGCTTGGTGCGGTAAGCGTAAATGTTTTTGTCGTGGCTCCGGTAAACTTTGCACTGTGAACAATTTCGCCCGAGGAAAGCTTTATGCCGGTGCTCGAACCCAGGCCTAAAGTACCTGAGCTTACTGCTATATCAATTCCGCCGGTTGAGAATGTACCCGAACTTCTCGAAACCGAAAATGTATAAGTTCCAACCTGACCCGCAATTAAAGTAGCTGGTCCTGTAACAGAAACCAGTACAGCAGAATTTAAAGCAGATTGATGGCAGGTACAGCCTGGTGTTGAACCGGGCTTTAGAGTCCTGCCGGCAACACCGTTTCCATAAGCAAAAAGATTAGCAGATGTAAATGCTAAAATAAATAATACAGTTAATGGAACAACTGCCGAATTAATTTTCTTTTTAAACATAACGATTTTATTTAAATTAATGAATTTTTATTAATGTAAATAATAATGTTTATAAAGTCAACAATATTAAAAGGGTAGCAATTATTAAATATAATGAGCCTTAACCTTAAAAAATTGCGTTTAAAAAGAATTTTTAGATAGTGCGAGCATATAATCTACACTATAAAATAATGTAATAATTTATTTTTAATTAAATAGACTTAGATAAAATATAAAATTACTGCCGGGTTTAAAATTATTAAGTCTCCAGCCAAAGTTCAAACGTAAAACATCAAATACATTTGCAAGTGCAAACCCAACTTCAAGCATTGTACCATCTGTTCCTTTAAGGAAGTCGTTAAGTTGCATTTTCTTTTACATCATCTGACATTATAGTTCTTCCTGCATTGAAGAATCCAATAAAATCAATACTTTTCAGTATTGGAATATTCCTTGGGAAAAACTTGCCGAAATTATTTTCTGCATTCAGATAGAATAATTGATTTCCCCCAAATTCATTATAATCCATTGCCGCAAAAGTTAATCCGCTGTTGGAGGATTTGAACACATTAAAGTAAAGTAAATCCTGATATGGGATTGTACCGTTCATAAGTTTCATACCCAGTCTGTATGTCGGTTTAATTCTGGGAGCAAAATTATTCTGACCGAATATTTCAACTGAATATCTTCTGTTATCAAATGTACTTTGAAGATAATCCTTTGAAGCATTTTCATATTTAAAAACCAGATAAGGGAATTCTGTTATTCTGAACCTTGAATAATCTCCATCACCCCAGTCTATTGCCCTGTATTTATTAGGGTCAAGCCGTAAAGTAAAACTCAGCGACCTTCTGAAATCATCGTTTATCCTTGGTTGAATTTCATAAGTGTTGGGTTTTTGAGAAAAACTGAAATCGGTGTTTACAGTTGCAGAGTTTCTTTTCCCCTGATAATATCCCAAACCCACTCCGATTTGCGGTATTATCGTTTTAAATAAATTCATACTCCAGCCATTATAATAGTAATAGGCGTGTCTGTCTTTTTTAGTGCCAAGAGTATAATAAGTATTTAATAAATCATCATACAAATTACGTTTCATAAACGGAGAAAAGAGATAACTGCCCGCAGAAAAATCTGCTCTTAAACTTCTGTCATTCAGTAGTTGCGTAGAAAAATCAAATTTGTATTTTGCCTTCTTGTCGCTGAACCCGTATCCTGAATAAAAAGATGAATTAATTCTGCCAAAGTCCTTCTTAAAATCAATTCCAATACCTGCCTGACTACCTGCCACACTGTTAAATTTATACGATTCAAGAAAATCAACAGTCACATTTTTACCAAGACTCAGGCTTAATCCATTAAATTTTAATCCCGGTTTTTCGTTTACAGATTTTTCAATTACTTTATATGCGGTTTTTTCTTCCGAAGTATTTTTTATTAACTGGTTCTTTTGCCAGTAGGAAGAATCCTTCTTTGCATCTTTATCAACTTTTATGATGACTTCATCCCATATATTAGCAGGCGCTTTTTCATTTAATCTGTAGCCCGAAACAATCGTAAAGACATCTCCTCTGAATTTGAAAAGACCCGCAAACGTACCGCTTGCAAAAATTTCAACATCGGTAGGCATCCAGAATACTTTATTCTTTTTATCAAGTTCCTGAGAAAACTTTTGCCTGAAGGCAAGCTGGTCAACGCCTTTAACAACTTCGCTGTTTGCTTCAAGGTCAACTTTTATGAGCGCAAAAAGATTATCGATGATATAAATATTTCCGAGAAACTGAGGAAGTAAAGATGATGTGTTGATAACTTTTATTTTAAATACGGTAGTAGTATCGATTGACGTAGTGCCTAAAAGTTTGTATTCGTAATTGTCAAAAGCATTATCGCTTAACGGACCCGGAATTTTTGCATCACCAAGGTCAACATATTCATCATAAAAATTTACGATTAAAGGAATCGCAAACCCTCGTGTGATATTAGCGGTTTCGCGCTTTGATTTAATTATTTGTTTTTCTAAATCGGGTTTTTTGAAATAACCTATACTTTCCGATTCAAGTATTCCCAGAATATTCAATCCGCTTGAATCCTTTTTTATATCTTTATCATTATAAGGATTTACGTTCGACTTAATCACAAACTTTGAATATGCATCGTAGTTGTACTCATTAAGGTCTTTCTTGAATTCCTGCTTATACTTTATTGCTTTTCTTATTATTTCGTAAGCAGGGTCTTCACCTGCAACCTCAATAACTTCTGTAAATATATCAGTTGATTTCAGAAAAATATCCCGTTCGGTATTTTCACCTGAAACATAAAAAGCAGATGAATCCGTAAAATAACCTATGTAGGATGTTACGACACTGTATGAGCCATCTTTGACCAGCAGATATAAACTCACCGTTAGCGTCGGCAGTAGTGCCGGAACCATTTTCAAGAATCTTCATAGTAGCAAAACTAAGCGGCTTATTAGTTTTAGCATCAACAACTTTACCCGATATTTTATAATTCTGCGCAAAAGCAATATTTGCAGTTATAAAAAGAATTAATGAAAGTACAAATTTATATTTCATAATTTAAACTTTTATTTTTTTGATTATCACAAGTTTCTTGTCTTCAATGCTGTAAATCTCAGGGAAAGAATAATTTATAATTTCTACTGAAATGTTTTTATTTCTTTTCTTTAAACCGGTTATTTCCTCTGACATGTCACCTCCTTTTATACATAAAAACATTCCTTCATTCTTAATAAGATTCCTGCCCCAGTCATATAGATTTTCGAGCGGTGCAACCGATTTCGATACAATATAATCATATTTCCTGTAGTATTTGTCCAAAGCCGCAAGATCTTCTGCCCTTGAGCAAACGGCTTCTGCTTTATCAAAGTTCATCCTTTTAATTATGTCATCAACAACATTAATCTTTTTACGAATTGAGTCACAAAGTGTTACGTCCGCTTCAGGAAATATTATTTTTAAGGGTATGCCAGGGAAACCGCCGCCTGTTCCGATATCGAGCACTTTTGCGTTTTGCAGAAATTCAAATTTTGTAAGGAAAAATATGGAATTCAAAATAATGTTTTCCGTTGAAATATTTTTCCTTGATATTACATTTACTTTCTTGTTCCATTCAAGTATCAGAGAATTAAAAGTACAGAAATCGTCATACTTTTTCTCTTCTGTTATTCCAAACTCTTTAATAAACTTCTTCAGCAATTCCATTGTACAAAAATAAACACTATTAAATAATTAACAAGGGAAATATAAATATAAAATAAAAAACCCCGCGAAGCGGGGTTTTGAAACAACTATAATAAATTTTAAATTTTAAATAAACAGCGGAGCAAGAACTAAAGTAACGGTTGATAAAAGTTTTATTAATACGTGTAAAGAAGGTCCTGCTGTATCTTTAAACGGATCACCTACCGTATCACCAACAACACCGGCTTTATGTTTCTCCGAACCTTTACCTGTATTCGCTGCTAAATCTTTAGGTTCAAGTTCAATAAATTTCTTTGCATTATCCCACGCACCGCCTGAATTATTCAGGAAGAGTGCCGTAATTACACCAACTATCGTTCCCACAAGCAGCATTGCTGCTACTACTTCAGCGCCTGTTGCATTTGAATATCCTGCGTTATAAAGAAATTTAAATATTACACCGACTAATATTGGCATAATAACCACAAGCAATCCGGGTTTAACCATTTCTCTGAGAGCAGATTTTGTTACTATATCAACTGCCTGTGCATAATCAGGTTTTTCTGTACCGAGTAAAATTCCCGGATGTGCTTTGAACTGGTCACGCACATTCTGAATAATCGCTTGTGCAGAACGTCCGACCGCTTTAATAGCCCAGGCTGAAAATAAGAATACCATCATAGCACCCATTAAGGCACCGATAAATACTGCGGGCTTAGAAATATTTACACCATCCAATGTACCACCGTATTCTTTTATTTCTACTATGAATGCCTGATAGAGTAAGAATGCTGCTAATGCTGCTGAACCTACTGCGTATCCTTTTGTTAATGCCTTTGTTGTATTACCCACTGCATCAAGTCTGTCAGTCTTCACCCTTATCTCTTCCGGCTGTTGTGACATTTCAACTATGCCGCCAGCATTATCAGTAATAGGACCGAAAGTGTCCATCGCAAGTACATAAGCCGCAGGTCCTAACATACCCATTGTTGCTACTGCCGTACTAAAGAATCCTGCATCCTGCATACCAACAATTGTATTTCCAAGCGTATAGGATGTGAAAATTGCTATTGCTATTACTATAGATGGTAATGCAACGCATTCAAATCCAACTGCTACACCGGAAATAATAGTTGTTGCCGGTCCTGTTTTTGCCGCTTCTGCTATAGACTGCACCGGTCCGTATTTATATTCTGTATAATATTGTGTAATCCATAAGAATAAAACAGAAGTTACAACTCCAATTATACCGCTTATAAAGAAATGCCACCATGC
The DNA here is from genome assembly GCA_963748665.1 of Ignavibacteriota bacterium. Taxonomy (GTDB): domain Bacteria; phylum Bacteroidota; class Ignavibacteria; order Tepidaquicellales; family Tepidaquicellaceae; genus CAIKZJ01. Next base: position 32,491 of record CAVVJW010000010.1, read on the forward strand.
TGTCGGAGCATTAACACCTGCTGCTCCTGTTCCGAATATCCAGTATGATGCAACACCAAATCCAATAATCGCAAGAAATGAAGTTAAATAATAACCGCGGTTTAATGCGTTCATCGGGTCTTCAGTTTCTTTTGCTTTTACAGACATTATACCGACTATTGATGCAATTAATCCAAATGCCCTCGCAAGCAGCGGGAATAATATTATTAATAATAATGTTGCAGGTTCGTTTCCAAATACTGCAATATTAGACTTGTATAACATTGCTGCTAATATCATTGCACCGATGTTTTCTGCTGCTGTCGATTCAAAAAGGTCAGCACCACGACCCGCACAGTCACCAACGTTATCACCAACAAGGTCTGCTATAACAGCAGGGTTTCTCGGATCATCCTCAGGAATTCCCGCTTCAACTTTTCCGACAAGGTCAGCACCTACGTCAGCTGCCTTTGTATAAATACCGCCGCCTAATTGTGCAAACAGTGCAACAAAACTCGCACCAAATCCATATCCCGCTATAAAGAACGGAATCTTTTCAACTGCATGGTCACTGAATGTTAAAACTATGTAGAACAAGGAAACAACTCCAAGCAATGACATTGCTACTATAAACAAACCTGAAACGGCTCCTGCTCTGAGAGCAGTTTGAAGTGCACCGTTTAATGATTTCATTGCTTCAGATGCTGTTCTTATGTTTGCTCTGATTGAAATCCACATTCCGATGTATCCTGAAGCAACAGAACTTAGTGCTCCAAGTATAAATGATAAAGAAGCCCAGAACGCCAGTTCGGGTTTCTGGAATGTGTAAAGTAAATACACAAGCGCAGTTGTAGCAACCGCAAGATACAAAATTGTTTTGTTTTGCCTTCTGAGGAATGCTTCCGCACCCTCTTTAATAGCGTTAGAAATCTCCTGCATTTTAGGAGTTCCTGTGTCACGCTTCATAACGTTCTTTATTAAAAAGACCGCGAATCCTAAGGCAAAAATACTAATACCAAAAATTAGTACTAATGATAGTGACATAGTTATTTAATTTAGTTAACAAAAATAATAATAAACCGTTTTCCTGCTAAGCCTGCTATAAAACAATAAATTAATGCTGCGTTAAATTTTTGTAAATCTAATTAAATAAAATGAATAAAGAAAATGTAAAATACGGTTAGAAAATAATTTTTATTATGCTGTGAAAATTTTAATATTTTACAGAAAACAAACTCCTGGTAAGTACTTTGACACAAATTAGCCCGGATTAAGAAGGAGAAACCGTATTTTCTTCCGGAGGTAAGCCGTTATCGGGTTTTTCTTCTTCAAGGAAATGTTTATTGTATCTGTTCATAACATTTTTAAAAGGCTCCTTTAAAAAAGAAATTATACAGTCTTTATATGTGGGTAATAGTTTTTTAATTGATTCAATTTCTTCTTCATCAAAATTAGTAAGAACAAAATCAACGAACTCGTCTTTCTTCATAACTTCTCCTTTACCAATACCGACTCTCATTCTTGGAATATCCATAGAATTAAGATGGTATATGATACTGGAAATTCCGTTATGACCGCCGTCGCTTCCGTTTTCGCGGATGCGGATTGTACCGAGTTTTAACTGAAAATCATCATAGACAATTAAAATATCTTTTTGTTCGATTTCGGGATAAAGTTCAAGGAGTTGAACAACTGCAATACCGCTGTTATTCATATATGTGGTTGGTTTTAAAAGAATAATATCTTCGCCTTTGAACTTTGATTGAGCAAAATAAAAATCCCCTTTGCCTTCTTTAAATTCTGATTTTAAAAAACCGGAAAGATAATCGAGAATAATAAAGCCGGCGTTATGACGCGTTAATGAATACTTACTACCGGGATTTCCAAGTCCAACAATTAATTTCATAAAATATTTAAATTAAAAAACCCTTTAACCAATAATACGTTAAAGGGTTTAAAAAAACTATAAATATTAAATTATTCTGCTTCTTCTTCTTTCTTACCCTTAGTAATAACTTCAGGCTCTGCTGCTGTTTCACCCTCAACTGCAGTTGTTTCTTCAGCGGCAACAGTAGTTGGCGGAACGACAGAAACTATAACTGCTGATTCATCATTTATGATTTCGAAGTTATCGTGTTTTAAATCGCTTACTTTAACTGAATCACCTATCCTGAGGTTACTAATATCAATATCAATATGAGAAGGTATATTTTGCGGTAAACATTTTACTTCCAGTCTGTGTAAGATAAACTGTAATAATCCGCCGTCTTTAACTCCGGGTGCATTTCCGTGAAGTGCAACAGGAATTTCAAGTGTGATTGTTTCACCTTCTTTAAGTCCGATTAAATCAAAATGGATTAAACGGCTTGTAATAGGGTCAAACTGTACATCCTTTAAAATACAACTATATGGTTTCGATTCCCCTTCTACTTCAAGATTGACTATATTAGATTCTGTAGTAAATACAACAGACCTTAATGACAGTTCTGACGCCTTAATAGCAATATTTTCACCACCGTGAATATAATATACTCCGGGTACAAAACCGGCTTTTCTCATCTGCCTTGAGATAGATCTTTTGAATTCGCTTCGTTTTTCGACTTTTAATGTTATTTCTGACATGACACAAATACGTATAAATTTTTGACAAACATCAATATACCACTTTTAATATTAATTATCAATTGAGAAATTGTGTCATCGGGTAAAATTAAAATACGCAAACAAACGGGTATATTTGTTAATTGAGTATAAGATTATAAACAAGAATAACAAAGCCCTGTAAACCATGGCGGTTTACAGAGCTTTTATCTTATAGGGAGAACTTTTTTACTTTTTTATGTTTGGGTCAGAATGTTTAATCTTATCCCAATACTCGTCAAAATCAAAACTCTTGAATGTAGGGCTATCAGAGTTATGGCAGGTCTTGCAAAATTCTGCATTATTATCATGAATTACCAAACCATTCGCAACAGCCTGTTGTTTATCTTTCATTATGGACATCTTTTTATATTCCGAGCCGGGACCGTGACAGGTTTCGCATTGCACACCCATAGTTTTATCGAATGTATCGTTTAATTCGGCTGCATCAATATCTTTACCCAAAACGTGACATTTAATGCACAAAGGAGTTTCAGCAGCAGGTGTGTTAAACCCTTTATCTTTTGCAATCTGGTCTGCTTCAGCAGTTTGTAATGTTTTAAATGCTTGCGAGTGTTTTGAATCCTGCCAGATTTCGAGTTGCTTTCCCTTGTTGTCACCTTTATGACACATACCGGCACAACTATTTACGCCCACATATTTAAAATAAGGGCTTGGTGCTTTATCTGTAATACTCTTACTTCCTATAAAAATTACAGCAGTAAAAAATGCAACAATGATTAATGGAACAAAAATTTTCTTCTTCATAATTTAATAAATTTAAATTCAGCAATAATTTAGGAAAGAATTGAATTAAATTATATAGTCCTTTGGATTGAAAAACGGATTAGTCCTTTATTCAATCTTAAGGGCGATTGAATAACTAAATTGCAATTTGTAATTTAGAAAATGAAAATAAACATTAAAAGTGAGAAGGAGACAAAATGGACGTACTAACAATACTAATAACATTAGTAGTTGCAGGTTTTGCATTATGGTTGATTAATCGAATTCCTATGCAATCGACAATAAAGACAATAGTAAACGGAATAGTAGTAGTAATAGTAATAATCTGGCTATTCAAAATTTTCGGGTTATGGGCATATTTATCGAATTTGAGAGTATAGAGACACGATTGCTATGGGATGATTCCGATGCTATCGGGACGACCTCTTATAAAATGAAAAAGGAGTCTCTTAAACAAGAAACTCCTTCAGATGGGATAATCCCTTCACAGTCGGGATGATCCCGATGCTATCGGGACGATCTCTTATAAAATGAAAAAGGAGTTCTCCTTTTAAAGGAACTCCTTTTGTCGGGATGACTGGATTCGAACCAGCGACCTCTTCGTCCCGAACGAGGATATAGCAATTATTGTATTTTTTAAATTATATACTTGGAGTGCCTGTAAATGCATATAAACAGTAGGTTATCAGGAACTTCACATTTTATTTTTTCGCTTTTACAAAAAATAAAACACGCTTTAAAGTGGTCTGAATTGACCTGAATTGACCTGCAAGTGAAGTAAAACTGAAGTAAAATTGTTGACTTAACATGCCACTCTATAAATCGGTTTTTTATTTCTTCACATAAGCATTCAAACCAACGATAACATGTTTATCAACGACACAATCAGTAGAACGATAGAATTTTTTTCTTCGAAGGAATTTGTGCAAGCTTTCCTAAAAACTATTTCATTTAATAATAATCGATGCTAAAACGGAGAAATTTAAATCTATTTTATATAAATAGAAAAATACATACTTTAATTATTATACTTATAATTTTAAAATTGCAAAGTTGTATATGGATGAAACAATATTACAATATTTAAACCAACAAAGGTTTGAAACAAAAAAATTCTGTGAGGTGAAAGGTCATCAACTTGAATTTTTGAATAAAATCATCACCTTTATAGAGAAAGAATGGTATTTACATATTTTAGATTTATTAAAGAACGAAGGAGTAACTATTACCGTTATGGTGGAACAGTCACAGGAATATAAAATATATTTTGAAGAAATAAGAAAAGAAGCAACTGAAAAATCTGAAGAAATTTACAAACAGTTTCCTAGATTAATTCAAGATTAATTTACATCTATTAAGCCAAAAGTAGATTTAACAAGCAGGCATCCAAATTACTTGTTTGAGGATGGTTTTTTTCAGTTGAATTTAGATGATACAATAAAATCAGCAAGTATTTTGGATTATGAAGGCAAACTTAATAACATACCCGCAGACATCGGTGCTATAAAGGAAATACTGAAAAAAGAATATAAAAGAATTTTTGAAAGAGATTTTATAGGAGAAGAATTTTTCAAGAAATTGTTAAGTAATTATCTCTCAGAATTAAGAAGAACGGTAAGAAATACGGTGACTTTATACCTATTCGTTCAATTACACAGAGACTAGGTAAAAATCAAAAAAAATTCCGTACGGATGAATTTTTATTTGATTTATCAAAATTAGTTCGGGAAGGACCAACCGAGTTAGATAATCAATTATTTGAATTACAACAAACAAAAGACACAAACCAAGGAATGCTATTGCATAATGTTCAAGGAAGAGGATATATTTCATTGATTAACTTTAAAGCAAAATAAATATGATAGAAAAAAAGTTAGCACTTAAAATTATTGAGTCATTGCGCGAAGGAAATCACCTAAAAATGGGGTGAAAGAATATTCAGTTGGAAACGAAAAACTTATTGAAGGAATTAAAATTCGTCTATTACCAACAATAGAAGATTCAGGAATAATAAGGTTTATAAGTGGATCATGGGGCGCAGGCAAAACTCACTTTTTTAGATTAATGAAGGAAGTTGTTTTTGAAAGTGATTGTTTGGTGTCGAATGTTGAATTAAATGTGAATGATGCTGCGCTGAATAAGTTCGAAAGTATTTTTTATTGATATATTATTAGAAATATTTCAACCAGAAGGCAAAATGAAGAATCAAGAATAAGCTGCACCTTTTGGAGGAGTTATAAAGGAATCGCTTACATTTTTATCAAGAGGAGGTAGAAATATCACAAGAGATTTGACAATTGAGGATTACAATATTGCAAAATCAAAATTAATGAGCGATGAATCTATCGATATTGATTTCAAAAAAATGATTTCACGATATTGGGAAACTTTTAAAGATGAATCAACTGATCAATCACTTTTAAATCAAGACAGGGATGAGATATTGCAATGGTTTAGTGGTGAAGGAGTTTTATCTTTGTTTCGAAAAAAATATGAGGTAAATAAAATAGTAAATAAAGGAAATGCGAAAGTCATGTTGCAATCACTGGCGGGATTTATTAAACTTTCTGGATACAAAGGATTAGTTATTCTCTTTGACGAGGCAGAACAATCTTATTCGGGTATGAGAAAATCTGCATTAAAAGATGCACATAATAATTTACTTTCATTAATTAATAATATTGAATCGTTGCCTGGTTTATTTCTAGTTTATGCAACTACTCCTGACTTCTATTCTATTGAAAACATGGGATTGTTATTTATGGGGCTTTGGCACAAAGGATAGGTAAACCGAATGAAGAAAAACCTAGAGCGTTAAGTACAATATGGAATATGGATATGGTACAACCGTCTATAGAAGATTATCAGGAAGCTGCTCGCAAGATAAGAGATATATATATTAAAGCATTTAGCGAAATCCGACAAACTAAAACAGATAATGTGACAAGCGATGATTATATTAACGATTTTGTTTATAACCTCTTTAAAATTCATCCATCAATGAGTTCTTTGAGTTTTTGGAGAGTACTTGTTACAGGCTTAGTTGCTCAACTTGATGCCTATCTTGAAGGAGAAGAAATCAAAGAAGTACCGAAATTACATGATGATATAATGGAACGATTAAAGGAAAGTTGAAATGACATTTTTAGAAGCTAGAAAAATTATAGAATCTTTACGGTTAGGTATTCCTCCACCCGAAGGTTATACGTCTTTGTTAACTGTTGGTAGGCAAGAAGAAATTGCCCAGTTAAAATCCATAGTTGATAATAAAGAAAACAATGTTACACTAATTCAAGCAAATTATGGAGCGGGGAAAACACATTTACTTCGATATATTAGAGAATATGCTTTAGAAAATAATTATGCAGTAAGTTATGTAACAGTGGATGCACAATCTGATGTGAGATTTAATAGAATGGATTAAATATTAGGTGCAATTTTCCGCAATATTGAAATTCCCAACAATAAGAGTGAAAAAGGTATTAGAAATCTATTTGATTTAATTTGCAAGTCTGCAGAGCTTGCAAAAAGTTCAAAACCAGACCACATATTTTGGAGTAAGTTGACAAATAATTGGAAATGGGATAATTCTAATTTACTTGATTCCCCTGCTTTATATGTAGCCATAAGAGCTTGGGCAACAAAATTTCCCACAAAAAAAGATATTGTCACTGACTGGCTTTATTATCCATGGAAATATTATCCACAAAGAAAACACTTGTACACTAATTTAGTTAAGTCGTTGAAAAGTAAGTTCCATGATACTAGACCAGAATGGATGTTTTATAATGCAAACGAAGGAATATTTAATTTTCAACATCAAAGTTATGCTCAAAGTTGGGCTTGCTTGAGAGATATAAACAAATTATGTAAGGCATGCGGATTAAATGGTTTTATTATTATTTTTGATGAATTTGAAGATGTTATTTATAATCTTGGAAATATTAAATACCAAGAAGCAGCATTTTGGAATCTTTTTATTTTTTATTCTGGAATATCATTTTCGGGGTTATCATTTTATGCTGTAACTCCTGACTTTTCAGAAAAATGTAAAAATCTATTATTAAAAAAAGGATATTACAATTACGATTATGAAAGATTTGAAAAATTACCAAAGTTTGAGATGAGTCCTTTAGGGGCAAAAGATTTGAAAACTTTAGCTTTAAAAATTGCCGAGATTCATTCAAAAGCATATGATTGGATATTAAGAAATAATTACAAATCAAAACTAAATAGTATTGTTGATAAAACATCTTCCGTACCTATACAAAATAGAGTCAGAAATACAATAAAAGAAATCATTAATAAACTTGATTCCGAGTTGGAAGATGAAACTTTCTAATGTGATACAACTTTTAAAAAAAGAAGTTGCTAAGGCTTTTTTTAGACATACGTAACTGAACGAGTGGTTACAAACAAAAAAA
>CAVVJW010000011.1:0-11341 GCA_963748665.1 Ignavibacteriota bacterium
CTTAATATAATTTCAATGAAATGCTAATACTGTTTGAATGCAGAATAATGAATTGACAGGAAAAGAAAAAGTCCCGATACAAATTTATACCGGGACTTTCTGCAACTTTTTCCGCTTGCTCGTTCCCAAGGTCCACCTTGGGAACGCACAGTGGATTGTATTTCCGCGTTCCCAAGGTGGACCTTGGGAACGAGTGGGTGTGTTTATTTTATCATCAACATTTTCTTCGTCTCTACAAAATCACCTGTGATTAGTTTATAGAAATACACTCCGCTTGTTAATTGCGAGCCGTCGAATGATGCTTCATACGTACCGGGCTTCAGCGATTCGTTCACGAGTGTTTGTACTTCGCGACCCATTACGTCATACACAACTATCTTTACATCGCCACCGAGCAACATCAAACTTTATTTTTGTTGTTGGGTTGAATGGGTTTGGATAGTTTTGCGACAGTGAATATGTTGATGGTATTTCCGTGCTGATGTTTTGGATTCCATACAGATTACCTGTTGGGTTGCGTTTGTAGTAGATTTCATAGTTGCCGTCGCGATCGTCTTTCCATACTACATGAACAATCGAGCCGGAGACTGCGATGGAGGGAAACTGGAATAAGCAGTGTTATTCGTCAGGCGTGTATCTGCTCCCCAGTTTATTCCGCCGTCTATGGAGCGTTTGTAGTAGATTTCATCGTTGCCGTCGCGATTGTCATACCATACTACATGCACAGCGTAGCCGGAGACTGCGATGGAGGGAATAATTGAATTAGCAGTGTTATTCGTCAGACGTGTATCCGCTCCCCAGTTTATACCGCCGTCTGTGGAGCGTTTGTAGTAGATTTCATAGTTGCCGTCGCGATCGTCATACCATACTACATGCACAAGTCGAGCCGGAGACTGCGATAGAGGGATTCTAGGAATTAGCAGTGTTATTCGTCAGGCGTGTATCTGCTCCCCAGGTTATTCCGCCGTCTGTGGAGCGTTTGTAGTAGATTTCATCAGTTGCCGTCGCGATTGTCATGCCATACTACATGCACGATGGTACCGGAGACTGCGATGGAGGGATACATTCAGAATAAGCATTGTTATTCGTCAGGCGAGTATCTGCTCCCCAGGTTATTCCGCCGTCTGTTGAGCGTTTGTAGTAGATTTCAGTCGTTGCCGTCGCGATTGTCTTGCCATACTACATGCACATACGAGCCGGAAACTGCAATGGAGGGAGACTCATGAATTATGAAGTGTTATTCGTCAGGCGTGTATCTGCTCCCCAGGTTACTCCGCCGTCTGTGGAGCGTTTGTAGTAGATTTCATGTTGCCGTCGCGATAGTCATACCATACTACATGCACAAGCGAGCCGGAGACTGCGATGGAGGGTAAGTCGGAATCAGCACTATTATTCGTCAGGCGTGTATCTGCTGCCCCAGGTTATTCCGCCGTCAGTGGAGCGTTTGTAGTAGATTTCAGTAGTTGCCGTCGCGATAGTCATACCATACTACATGCACGACATTCCCGTTTGCCGCAACACACCATGCATTATTGGGATGATGTCCAAGAATTTCCGGGGGCATTCGTCAGCCTAACATCGGGCTGCCACTGTGCATTTAAAGATACTGCAAATGCTAAAATTACTAATGTGTAAATGAATTTTCTCATTGTTCATTTATTAAAATTTTAAAAATCTTTTCTTCTTTCAAAAAACCCCCGCCGCTGTTTTCCCCCTTAACAAGCGGCTTAGATTAAATTAATTATTCTTCTATTATTATTTGCCTTATTCCATAAACCACTGAATTTGCCCCTCCGCTAAAAGTTATTTTATCTACTTTACTTAAATCAAGACCTGAAATATCAAAGGAAAATTTTTCTACTTTAGAAAGTATCTTCTTCTCATACATTTTAATTCTATTATTTTTTGCATCCTTTGCATACATTATGAATGTATGTTCTTTATCCATCGCCCAATCATAAGGCGCCGCTTTACCACACACAAATGTTATCGTCTTACCTTTTATGTTTGTAAGATACGGTTCCTTTTCCCTTCCCCCATGAGTAATAAGTATATCATTACTAAGGTTTCCATTGTCCACAAGTACAGTTCCATTTAGTTTGCTTCCCGACATTGAAACGGCATCATTGAAAACTTTGATTTCGATTTTAGTAATCAAAATTTCAGCACCTGATTGTCCATGAATAAGACTTAGCTTATAAACTTTTCTTTCCTTCCAGTATTTTGGAGTAATTATAAACTCAGCATTTTTTGCTTCTTTTTTAGATAAAGAATTAAACACTTCTTTCGTTCCATCATCATAAAATATTGTAAGATCAAAAGATCTTCCTGAATAACTCGAAGGATTCGGATAAGTCACAGAGATTTTGTATTCCGATATTTCCTTTAAAACATTAATCGAAGTCATTATGCCATACTGTATCAGTTTTATTCCCGCAGAAGTTACTTCGCTGCTTCCTTTCTTTTCTTTATTTTGCAATTCAAAACTGCTTAAAGGATACACCTGTATTTCCTGTGAATATGAATCATTGTAAATTAAAGATATACAAATTATCAATAACAGAATAAATGTTTTCATAAATATGATTTTTAAATTTTAAAAATGTCTTCTTTCCCTCTTTTAAAAAATACCCGCCGTTGTTTTTCCACTTAACAAGCGGCGGGTAACTTTGGTGGAGTACATCTTAGACTGTTTTCATTTTTGCGTACTGCGTCAGTGTGCCGCCTTCTAAAGTTAAACTTCTAAACAAGAACGGATATATCATCATATAATCGAGTATTTATGTGTTATTCTGCAAAATTCATTATGTGATTCTGATATTAAGTGTAAATTGTATATTGTATTGTTAGAACAGTCTGATATTTCGTTTTGGATAATAAAAGAGAATCGTTTTGGGAAGCGTTCTAAACAAAAACCTATTTGGGAAATCTTTTCAAACATAAAACTAAAAATAGAATTCTCAGATTTTGTTTTGTTGAATTATAAGGTTAGTGAAAAAATACTTGAATCATTCATAAAAGTCAATAGAAAAAAATTTGACGTGGATATTCAAAATGGTTTTTCGAGTTCCCGAAGAGAGAGGCTGTGTGGAAATGCCCGAGTAGGTGTCATCCCCGCTCGCACTTGGCGGGGATCGCTTTTTGTTTGCTTTCTCATTCACGTTAACGAATTCCGCGCAAGGTGGACCTTGGGAACGAGTGGGTGTGATTATTTTATCATCAGCCCCGATATAAAACATCGGGACTTCTGATAAAGTGACTCAGTCACTTTATCATCAACATCTTCTTCGTTTCTACAAAATCACCTGTGATTAGTTTGTAGAAATACACTCCGCTCGTTAATTGCGAGCCGTCGAATGTTGTTTCATACGTGCCGGGCTTCAGCGATTCGTTCACGAGTGTTTGGACTTCGCGACCCATTGCGTCATAGACTTTTAATTGAACGAGATCCCCGCCAAGACCACGCGGGTGACCTAGAAGAGGCGGACTATCGAAAACTTTATCTTTGTAGTTGGGTTGAACGGGTTTGGAAAGTTCTGATGAAGTTCAAAAGAATTTGCAATCGTTCCGCTTTGATGTATTGATGTCGGCAGCGGACTTCCCGCGTTTACCCATGCTGTATAAATTAATCGTGTTAATAAGTTTGAAGCACTTTTAAAAAGTCTGATTGTGAATGCGCCTGTCCTTTGCCACAACTGCTGTAAATAAACACTGCCGTAATTCCCTGCAATTGCGCGCGAGATGCTGTCGGCTTTTAAAACAGAGTCAACGTATTTGTAGTCGTTATAAACAAAACCAAAAACAAAATTATTTATGTTTGAAACATAATTGCAACTGTCGCCTGTGTAGATTAATAAACTCGAATCGGCGTTAATCATTGTCGTCTCATATCTGCTGTGAACACCCGATTGATTTGTATATTGTCCGTCGTAGTTTTTTGTAAGGTGCAAAGGCATATGAGCATCGGCAACGTAATGCCCGAGGTCAGCGGCTTTCAGCATTGCCTTCTGCCAGTCGTGCAGTTGAAAATATTTTTTAACGGAATCGGTAGTAGCAATGATAGCAAACGGCAAAATGCCATTATCAATCACAAAATAATTTCCGTGAATTGCAATCAGAGAATCGAGTGTCTGCGGAATTCTGCCCGTTGCGATAAACTCGGGATAGTTATCAATATCAATAAAATGGCGCGGACTTTCCGTCGGGTCAGAACTTTTTCTGTAATCGGCGTCTGAGCCGTGCTTTGCGAGCGAATCAGGAAACCAAGAAAACGGACTCATAGAAGCAGGGAAAGAATAAAACGTTTTACGGTTTATAATTTTGTGACCCGCAGCACCCCAGCCGTAAACAACAATAGCAATAAGTAATATTGCAAAAATTTTAAAAGAAGTAATTTTCATAATGCAAAATACGATTATAGGAAAGAATAAACTATGAAAATGGTATGTTTAAAGAAATAAAAAAGCCAAAAGTCTCAATGAAGAAACTTTTGGCTTTGCTTTAACTAAACAAATTTTAAAAAACTTTAAAAAGAATTATAAAGTAGGCTTATAGTATTTTACTGATATCTTGCCTGTACCGTTACAATCCATACATCTTATTCTGTCAACGCTTGAATTGGAAACACCTTTTTGTCTTGTAGCCTGATTAGTATTTCCGGCTGATTCTGAACCGGGAGTACTAAACTTGAAACCTTCACCAAGTCTCCAGCCCCAACCCTGACATTCAGGACAGGACACATCTGTATAGCCAACTGTATAAGTCTGATGAGTTCTTGCGTCTTCAACTTTTTTGTCCTGTGCATTTACGAAGACTAAAGGTAATAATGCAAAAACGATAACTAATAATAACGTTTTCATTTCTTATCTCCTTCAATTTAATTTTAAAATAACGCCTTTAATTATAATAACGTAATATAATGAAACAAGTTTCATATAAATACTTAATTAATAATCACCGCTCGCTCCGCCGCCTCCCGAGTCACCGCCATCACCTGAAAAACCAGAGTCACTGCTTGAGGAAGAATCGCTGCTGCTCCAGCCGGAACCGGAACTGCTGTTTGAATAATAACCCGATGAGCCGGAAGACCCGTAGCCGGAAACTTTTCTTTTAGTAGCTTTTACTATAATAGTTATAACAACTATAAATATAGTTAATGGAATCATATACGCAAGGACTTCAAGAAACGAAGGACCCGAACTGACGGTATCTGCTTTATCTTTTGAATATTCCCCCTTTGATAAAGCTATAATCGAGTTAACAGCATTATCAATACCTTTAAAGTAATTTCCGGTTTTTAGTTCGGGAGCAATTTCACGTGAAATGATTTGCTTCGACATCGCATCGGTTAAAACACCTTCGAGTCCGTAGCCGACTTCAATTCTGATTTTCCTGTCACCTTTTGAAATAAGAAGAAGCACACCGTTGTCTTTTCCTTTGCCGCCAATGCCGTTATGACGAAAGATTGCGTTTGCAACATTTTCCACGGGTTCGCCGTCGAGAGATGTAAGAAGAAGCACAACAACCTGTGTGGATGTAGAATCATAGAACTTGCGGAGTTTTAATTTAAGCGAACTAATTTCATCAGGCTCAAGCGTACCGGTTTCGTCAGTTACATACTCGGAAAGTTTCGGTGGATTCTTTGTCAATGACCTTTCTGTTTGTGCAAAAGATAAATTCACAAACAAAGTATAAACCAGGATAAAAAATACCAACTTCTTCATAATTAGTTTAAAAACTAATTATTGTTTGGGAAATAATCTCCGGGTGAATACGGATATACACTATAAATCTTTATTAAACCCTTCGCACGATTTGATTCATAACTGGGTTTAAACACTTTTTTGGGTTTCACAATATTATGCTTCACTTCAATTTCAACATTACCTTTCAGCATAACCCATACCGGGCTGACTGATTCTTCTGACTGTTTAATTACATTATCAAAATCCGAATCTGTAACATCATCAGATGTAATTGTGTATTCGATAGTAATTTTCTTAAATGCCAAAGGTAACTTCTTCATCTGTTCTCCTTCTGCTTTTACTTTCAGCCCATTTACAGTTTTCTTCATCTTTCTTAAAAGATATACTATAGAAGTACTGCTGCATCCCGCAAAACTCATTAAAAGTAATTCAAGACCGGTGTAACCGTTTCCATCACCAACAGGCGGAAAATAGTCCATAAGAATAGTCTCATTTTCACGGGTCTTACCTTTAAACTGAATGTTATCGTTATTTAACTCGAGTGAAATATTCATATTATTATATTTAATTAATTAAACTCCAAATTGTTTCAGATGATGGTCGATGTGTTTAAACATTAGTCCATCCCATTCTTCCGCAGTAAGTTTCCCGAAAAAAACGTGAGGCTCCTTACTGAACACGTCATTACCCTTATCAGCACATTTTCTTAAATATGAAATAAGGATAGATTTTTCCTCAAAGAAGTTCCTATTATCAGTGATAATAAATTCTTTGGCAGTCGGGGAATTCTTTTTGAAATTTTCCTGAGCAAAAATCTTTTTCTTGAAGAACTTTCCAAATATTTTAAAAAGAAAATTAGATTTCGGTTTAATCTCACCGAATGCAATCTTAAACCCAACTGTGCAATGAGCGAACATCTGACCAACGTTCATCTTCCCCCATTCCGGCTTTGAAGTCGGCAAGAGTTTATTAATTCTCTCAATAATCTCTTCGTTCGCGTTTTTATTTACAATACTTTTCATGCACTTATTATTTCAAAAATATACAATGGCAGGTAAATAAGAAACATATAATTTTAGAACGATTAAATATAAAATTTGATGTTTGCAAAGAATATAACAAGATTACTTTCTCAAATATACCGAATAGACAAATTTCTGGAAGTTGTTTTTGTTAAACTCTAATTTAAAACCGTGCGATGAGGCAAGGTTTATAAATTCATTTACTGTTTTGAAGTTCATCACTGAGGTATGAAGGTACGAATATGCAGTATTGCTTCGCGAAATAAGTTTACCGAGTTTTGGCATTATGCGTGTAAAATAGAATTCGAATAAGCGGTTGCGTTTATCAGGGGTAAACATTTCAAGCACAATCAATAGTCCGCCGGGTTTTAAAACCCGGTTAATTTCATCTAAAGACTTTTCAATACTTTCAAAATTCCGGATACCAAATGCAATAGTGACAATGTCAACGCTTGCGTTTGCAACGGGCATATTTTCTGAATCAGCAACTTCTATCACCATTCTGGAATCAGTATTCTTCTTCCTTAAAACATCAAGCATCTTTGGCGAAATATCAAGAGCATATATTTTCTGAGGATTAAGCTTTAAAAGTTCAATTGCCATATCGCCTGTGCCTGAAGCAAGGTCAACAATTGTTTCATGTTTTATTCCCTGCGAAAGTATGTATTTAATTATTTTGCGGCGCCAGACTTTATCAAGGTTTGCAGTGAAGAAGTGATTTAAGAAATCATACTTGACAGCAATGTCGTCGAACATTGAACTTATATTATCTCTGGATTTATCAAGTTTCATTTTAATGGAATCTCAATGATTTGACAGGATCGAACTTAGAAGCAAGATAGGCTGGTATCAATGTAGCAAAAAATACTAACACAATAGTTATTGCCGAGATTACGAAAAGGTTTTCAGGAACGATTAATATCGGAACACTTTTCATATAATAGAATTCCGGTAATGAGAAAAATTTATACTTCTGTTCAAGGAGTGAAATACCAAGTCCTAAAACATTCCCAAAAATGATTCCAATTATTCCAATTATTAATCCGTCTATAATAAAAATTTGCATTATATCTTTTCGGGAAGCACCGAGTGACTTTAGAATGCCTACAGACTGGGTTTTTTCAAGTACGAGCATAAGCAAAGTACCGACAATATTAAAAGTAGCAACGATAATAATAAGCCCAAGCACTATTGGTATAGGTGCTTTCTGTAATTCAACCCACGTGAATAGACCTTTGTAAAGTTTAAACAATGAACGCGGGTAAAAAGGATATCCGAGAATCTGTTTTATTTTCGAGACTGTTTCTTCTACCTTAGAAATATCCTGAACATTCATTTCAATACCGGAAACATTATCATCGAAATTAAAAAGTTTTTGGGATGTCCGCAAATCAGTGTATATTAATATATCGTCATAATCGCGTAAACCTGTTTCATAAATACCGCTAACGATAAACTGTTTAATTTTTGGAGTGTTAAGCGGTGAAGGAATTCCCTGCAAGCCGAATACTATTACTTTACTTCCAACCTGAATGTTCAACTTTTCAGCAAGTTTATCACCAATAATTAACCGGGAAAATATCGTATCAATCGGCTGTAAATTATATTCACCTTTTCTGATGTTACTGCGCGTTGATGATAAATCTGTTTCCGGAATGATGCCTTTCAGCATAATTCCTTCTACATTTTCTTTAAACCGGATTACTGCTTCGCTTTGTGCATAAGCCGTAATTCCTGTAGTTTCAGGTATGCTGTCTTTAATTGTTCTGATAACATTTTTAAAATCCCTTACTCCTTCAGGTTTAAAAGAGTGAATTTGTATATGCGAAACAAGGCCTGATACTTTATCACGAATCTCTTTTTCAAATCCGCCAAGGATAGAAGTAGCAATAATCAATGTAGCAACACCAAGCATTACGCCAAGTATTGAGATATAAGTTATAAATGAAATAAACTTCGAATCTTTCTTTGAAAATAAATATCTTTTTGCAATATGGTATTTATAATTCATATTAACTCAATAAATATGCTCTTATAAATTCATCAATGTTACCATCCATAACGGATTGAGTATCAGATGTTTCAAAATTTGTTCTATGGTCTTTAACCATATTGTAAGGATGGAAAACGTAAGAACGAATCTGACTTCCCCATTCAATTTTCTTCTTGGATTTTTCTATATCACTAAGTTTTTCCAGCTGCTTTTCTTTTTCCATCAGATAGAGTTTTGAGCGGAGCATTTTCATAGCACTTAGTTTATTGGAAAGTTGTGAGCGCTCCGCCTGACACTGAACAACAATACCCGAAGGCATATGAGTAATTCTGATAGCGGTTTCAACCTTGTTAACATTCTGCCCGCCTGCACCACCTGCCCTGAAAGTATCAATCTTTAAGTCAGATTGGTTAATATCAATTTCAATATTATCATCAATCACAGGAGAAACAAAAACAGCGGCAAATGAAGTATGGCGTTTCTTGTTTGCATCAAACGGAGAAATTCTTACTAAACGATGAACACCGTTCTCTGCTTTTAAATAACCATAAGCATATTCACCGGTTAATTCAAGCGTGGCACTTTTAATTCCTGCACCGTCACCGTCGAGCCTGTCAACCAAAGAAACTTTCAACTTATTTTTTTCACCATAACGAATGTACATACGCATAAGCATCTCTGCCCAATCCTGCGCCTCAGTACCGCCCGCACCTGAATTAATCGTTAAAATGGCATCACACTTATCATCTTTATCCGAAAGTGTATTTTTGAATTCAAGATCTTCAAGATATTTTTCAAAACCAATGACTTCTTTTTCCACATCATCTGTTACTGAGTCATCATTTTCCGATTCTCCAATCTCCATAAGAATATCGAGGTCGGAAAGTTTATTTTCGGCTACATTAAAATCTTCAATCCATTTTTTCAGGTTGGATATCTCTTGAAGTACAGTTTGTGCAATCTTTTGGTCCTCCCAGAAATTATTTTCCTGAGATGTTTTCTCTAATTCGGCAAGTCTTATTTTCTTTTCAGGGATTTCAAAGAAACCTCCTTAGAGTTTCTAATTTTTCTCTCGAGTCTTTTAGTCTGTATTTCTGTTGTTCAAACATTTTTGTTATAGTATCAAATTATTAATAAATAAACTGTTATGCTTTTGGATGCGCCTGTTTATAAACTTTCTTCAATTGTTCTGGATTCACGTGTGTATAAATCTGTGTCGTAGATAAATTTTCGTGTCCGAGTAAATCTTTTACAGCACGAATATCTGCACCCTTATCCAGCAAATGTGTTGCGAATGAATGACGTAAAACGTGAGGCGATTTCTTCTTGTTATCCGTTACGGTAGCTAAATTTTTATTCACCATTCTTCTTACCTGAACGGGCGTAAACCTTTTACCCTTTTTGCTGACAAAAAGCAGATCGAGATCATTAATATTTATAATCTTGCGGATATGCAAATAGTTATTTATAGCAGTTTCCGCTTTACTTCCAAAAGGAACGATTCGCTGTTTAGATCCTTTGCCAAGAACCTTTATTGTCCTGTTTGAGAAATTAATATCAGAAAATTTCAGATTAATAAGTTCACTTAATCTGATTCCTGTGCTGTAAAATAATTCGATAATTGCTTTATCAATAAAACTCATTTCATCGCTTCCGATTTTATCGAGCAATTTATTAATTTCATTCTGTGATAGATAAGATGGCAGCTTTTTTTCAAGTTTCGGAAAACCTAAACCGGATGCGTGATTGCTTTTTAGATATCCCCTCTTGTAAAGATATTTAAAGAATGATTTTAAAACGGATATCTTCCTAGATACAGAACGGTTAGAAAACTTTCTTGCCTTTTTAATATCAAGCTTTTGTTTTTCAAATAAATCCGAGATAAATGATTTTAGCATAAGAAGGTCAACTGACTCAATATTGATTTCCAGTGCTTCTTTTTCTGTTTCGGTAAAGTCATACTCACCATGAAAACTTAAAACAAGAAAATCATAAAACTGCATCAAATCAGTTTCGTATGAAATAACGGTATTTTTAGAATAATTACGTCCTAAATTAATATAATCAAGAAATTCTTTAATATAATGAAATATATTATTTTGTTTCTGCATTTTCTTTTTTCAGAACTTCTTTGTGTTTACATTTAGTACAATAAAGGAATTCACCGTCTTTTATTGTCTTTTTCTTTATAAGATAGTCATTATCACAATTCTCACAATTTTTAATCACCGGCATTCCGTTTTCTATGAAATCACAAGCAGGATAACGTGTACATCCATAGAAAATAGTCCGGCGTTTACCGCCTCTTCTTTCAAGTATTTCCCCTTCTTTGCATTTCGGACATTTAATTCCTAAAGTAACCGGTTTTATACCACGGCACTTTGGATAGTTAATGCATCCATAAAACTTTCCATAAGGGCCGACTTTTAAAAGCATTTCAGCACCACATTCAGGGCAATTCAGATTTTCAACGGGTTCCTGTTTAATAGGTTCATTACCCTCGTGCGATAAAGTACCTTTACATTTTGGATATCTGTGACAGGCATAGAACAAACCATTCTTTCCCCATTTCTTAAGCATTAAACCACCTTCAGTTTCACCGCATTCAGGACACTTAATAT
>CAVVJW010000012.1:0-94627 GCA_963748665.1 Ignavibacteriota bacterium
ACACCAATAGCGTAGGTGCGGCACATCAATAGTGAAAGATAGACCAATAAATCAAGCACCGTAGGTGCGACACATCAATAGCGAAAGATTCATAAACCAAACTGCATTTTCACCTGTATTCACCATCTGCTTTTGGCGGAGGCACGTAAATACGGTCAGCGCCTTTTGCATAAAATACAATTAACATGACGACCATTCCGAGACGTGTTCGATGGCGTGGGACACGATCATTGTTGGTCCCCCACTCGTGTTGGAAGGACCTGCAGTCGTGTTGAAAGAGCCCTAAGTCGTGAAAAATCGCTAAAATGAGCATTTTCCTCACTTTTGTACCTTTTAGTTAAATTATTTTCCGAAACAATAAAAGTGTTGAATATCTATTTTAGCAAAACCATCTTTTTAACGTTAGAAAAATCTTTTGCCATAATCCTGTAAAAATATACACCGCTCGAAAGGTTCGATGCCGTGATATTCAAAAGTATATATCCCGCTTTCTTATTTTCATTCACCAGTGTTTTTATCTCCCTGCCTGTAATATCATAAACGACAATAGAAACATATCCGTCAACCGGCAGGTCGTAATCTATCTTCGTCACAGGATTAAACGGGTTGGGATAGTTCTGGAATAAATGTGAATTTATTTGGAATACCAATTTCAACATCGTTTCCAAGTTCGTGGAACATATAATTACCGTTATTATCAATTTGCTTTAAACGGTAATAATATTTACCCGTGTTTAGTTTTTTGTCTTCAAACTCTATAATTTACCGGTGTGTTTACCGTTCCTCGCTCCTGCAAGATAACCTATTTTATTCCAGTTAGTTCTGTCTTCTGAACGCTGTATCTCGAAGCCGGAGTTATTATTCTCAAAAAGCGTTACCCACGTCAATGTAACGTCACGCTTGTTAATACTGGATGTAAACGACGATATACTGACCGGCAAGGGACTGTTGTTGTCGGCAATAGTAAAGTGTGAAAAACTGTTTAACCCTGTTACTTCTGTATAATGCCCTGATGTGTTTAATATACTTTCATATTGCCCCCAGTTTCCGGTTTCATTTGTCTTCGCAATCCGGATATTATTTTCCGCTGTTATTGTTCCAGCTAAAGGATGAGTATAAAATATTTTCAGGTCATATGTAAAATTACTTCCGCCCGCCGGTACAATGTCAAGATAGTAATTTCCGAATTTGCTTCCGGGTATCGTATTAAGAGGATTTGCCCCGCTGTAGTAAAAAACCTGAACAGCCGGTAAATCCGCGCCGTGCCATGTGATTGAAGCAATTGCATTTCCTGCAATATTGTATGTGGTCGTTCCTCCGTCTGTTTTAGTGCCAGATTCGGCTGCCGGGACAGGATTGCAAGACGGCGTGAATTCATATGCGCCAATATCGGGAGCGCCGTTTGTTATGGTTGTGCTTCTTGTTATTCCGTTAATATCGTAATTTAGGCTTGGTATCTGAACCCCTTTACCATTTAGGTTCCAGCAGTATTGGTTGCTAATATCTGGTTGTAAGTTAGTTTCAGAAGTAAATCCGGGATTGCCGCTGACTGAAAATGAATCCTGATAAGTTGTATTGCGCCAACTGCTTAAATTATTTAGGTCAGTATTTAACCAGTAACCGAGCATACCATTCGTCCCATCTGTAAAGTAATCATTAAAATCAAAAACTTCTGTTCCTGCAGCATTCGAAACATAAATTGCATAATGCTTATCCGTTCCTCCGCTTCTGGAATTATAAAATACATTATTTTTCGAATTAATATTGCTTGTTCCTGATTTTATAAAACATGAACTTAGTCCTGATGTAATGCTGCTTCCGTTTATCTTCACAGAATTGCCAAAGATAAACCAGGTATCAGGGGATGTTACACTGCTGTCGGAAATTTTTATTCCCGTAACCGTACAATTATTATTATTAAAAGTTGAACCGAGAGAAATAATATTGTTTTCAATCGTGTCTGTTTGCGCTACTCTGGAGTTTGTTGAATATATCCCGACAACATTCGAACCTGAAATATTATTTGATAAATCAAATATTTTATTTTTGTTTATGCTGAGATTTAATGCTTCAGATTTAATATATATTCCATAGGTATAATTCCTGAAATTCCCCGCAGTTGATGTTGAGTATATGTTATTCCCTTCGAAGACAGGGGAAAACAATTTCCAGTTATTGTATATCCCGGCACTGCAGTCGTGTATATCACAGTTTCGAACAACCATACCAGAAGCATCGTGAGTCAGCCAATAGTCAACATTGAAATAAATTCCCGAGTAAGGCCGGTATCCGCTTGTACCAGTTATTTCACAGTTAATTATATTTATACTGTCAATACTTGTATCGTATTGATTCGTTGTGTCAGGCAATCCTATGCATATTACTCCTGGTTTGTTGCCTTTTGCCTTCACAATAGAATTTTTTATCGTGTTTCCTCTTGCAAGTTGGGAGAATAATACGGCAGGATAATCCGACGATGTGTTCTCAATCGTTAAATCTCTGTTGGTTCCCGAAGCGGAACCGTCTATTGTAACGTTGCTTCCCACACCGAAGTGCAGTAAATAATAAGGTGATGAATTGCTTATGATTTTTAAACCCGGACTTGTTGGCTTTATTAAAAGGGATAGTAGTTACCGTATTGAAACAGGTTAAAAGAAATCGGGAAATATTTCGCCGTTAGATTCTGAATACGGAGTTTCACTGTTGTTCGTAAGATAGAAGTTTATCGGACCTCCCATCAATCTCAATTTCAATTCCTCTACTGCCATAGTTAATGTCGGATAATTCGGATAAGTCTGTCCCTGACCGATGTAATAATTTCCGCCTGACATTGCTGAACTGCTTATTATTGTTGTATATCCGGAAGGTGCGGTTTCTCTCGGAATTTTCGCTGAGCCCTCCGGCCGTAACACTCAGACATTCTGCATCTATTAAATTATGAATAGTAGCGCTGGGATTGACATAAACAAAAAGTCCAAAAATATTTTCACCTTCTTGTAGAAGAGTAATTTGTAGCAATATTGAAATTTGAAATTGTCGGATATGCCGAACCGCCTGCAATGTGCACATTTGCGAATTTATGTCTGAGATAGCTGTGTGCCGTTTGCGTTTAATGAAAAATTTGTAACTTTTATAGGGTATTTTGTGCCTGTCACATATAAATTTATGCCTATGACTGAAAAACTTTGATCTTGTTTTACATATTTTTGACCTTGACAGACTATGCATGAATCAAATTTCATTACCTGTTCGGGTATAAAATTTCCTTCATCAGCTCCCACATCAGGAGCTGTCCCGGTTCCCGAATATCCCGTTTCGCCCCATCTTAAATCTCCGTCGAAATCTCTATTTAATGCTAAAGGCGAAGTAATTCTTATTCCTTCACTTTCAGCATAAGTTACAGTATCAGTTCTCAAATGAAAATCGGGAATTAAATAGTTTGGTTCGATATACCGTTCAGGCTGAACGAACATACCTATTTCATTCGCAACAGTATTGAAACTTGCAGAATCTCGTGGAGAGCAACAATTATTTTAAATGAATCTGAGACTTATACCTGAAGTGGGTAATCCAGCAACAGTAATAAATCTTAACGATTTTTCATATCCCCCAAAGACCATATTGTTGTTTGAATAACCGGAGTATGTTGTTAAATTACTTGAACTTCTGTAAAGATAAATGCCGCAAATCAAAATATTGTTTCTAAGGTCTAAATTAGTATTAAAATCCATAATACCCACATTCTGTAAAACTCTGAAAATAGTGTCTTCCAACATTTCCTGCTTTGTAACTGGGAGCTATTGTGTTATTAAATAAATATGAATTTACTTTCCCGTCTGCGCTTCCAACTTTTACTCCCGCAAGTAATGTATCCCTTTTTGAAAAATATGTTTCAAAAGTGTGAATAATATTATTATAGAAATATATATTTGTGTTTCCTGAATACTGCACTACAGGGAACCTCAAAATCACATCCTACGGTATATGCTGCAGAATCTTTATAATTGTATGAAGAAATCAGCCAGCATATTTCGTTACCGCTGAATCTGTATGGTCCCGCGTTGCATCCGTGGCCAGATGCAATATCAAGCTTGATACCTGTTGTATAATTTTGAGAAAACAATCTCCTTATTATATTCGAATTAAACCAGACGGAATCAGGATTATAAGAACTGGAATGAGGGATAAAATATATCCCTGTACAGCTATTACTTGTGACAATAGGCGGAGCAACTGATGGCAATGCACAAAGAGAATCCAGGATATTCGAAGTTATTTCTTTGTACATAGCAGAATTGCGGGATTCAATACCATAAAGATCTGTTTTGGCACGAATATTAAACAAAGTATTCCCTGAAATAATATCTGTACATCTGTATTCATTGCCCGGAACGCTGAAATAGTCTGAATATATCCCATGGAATCCGCTTTCTGTTTCAATGTTATAAACATAGTTATTTGCTATATTTACTGTGGTAAAGAATGCTTTATTTTTAATTACATAGATATCTTTTTTTGAAAAGGAATTTTTAATAGTATTATTTCTTACATTGAGCGTAGCATTATAACCGTAACCATTTATATAAATGAAATCGGTTTCACTTGAGTTACTTGTTTCATTTCTGCATCCGTCAAAAAAATTATAATAAATATTAAAAAGTCCCGTACTACTATTGAAATTTGTATATATTCCGGTTAATTCATTCCCGCTGCCTTTATTTAAAGTTAAATTATTGTTTAATATGCTGAAACTTGCTGCAGTTCCTGTTCCAAAATGTATTCCGTAAAGTGAATTCTGATGAATGCTTCCGCCTCCGGCTGTATTATCAATAGTATTGTATGCAATGTTAAAGTTTGTTTGATTAACCACTTTAATTCCATACGCCGCGGAAGCTGTATTTCCGAAATTTTGTATTATATTGCCTGTAGATGTTGATGTACCTCCGATATCATTGTTCTGGTCGTGCAGTGTATATGTGCTGTAACCCGTTATTGTTATCCCTGATGAGCAATTTTGTATTGTATCGGTATAAAACCTGCAATTATTATGTGCATCTGCTGAAGAAGTAATCGATAAACCCGCTGTGGATGTCGCTGTATGATTTGCAACATATATCCCTACGGAATTAGTATTAGTTTTATTTAATGTGATTGTGCAGTTCTTAATCGTGACATACTGGCATCCGTCAAATGGTGCCAAACCGTTCTTTTTTACGAGCGCATAACCCCATTCAATTGTTGTTTGAGCCGATGCATTAATATCTATCCCGTCAAATGTCACATAATCGCTGCCGGCTATTTTAACCCCGGCATCAGTAGCGGCAGCCGTTCCGGCTGAAACAGTAATTTTCGGATTATCCCCGAATCCAAATTTCTGAAAAATAATCGGTGATGTTGATGATGAAGTTGATGTATTTATTGTGTAATTAACGCCGGTTTCTGTATGGCCTGGGGCGATATTAAACATCACACCCGGTGTAGTGACTCCCGAGGCATTTACTGCTGTTATGGCGTCAGCTATTGTTGCGTAATCTCCCGGAATAGTTTTTGTCCCTGTTAACTGGGCATGCAATGTAGATACCAGCATTGCCTGTAAAAACAAAATGAACAATATATATGGATATTTCATTATAAAATAAAATAATTTTATTGTACATGTTCAAAGACTATTAAACCATAAAAAACTTAATAAATAAATTTTTCATTTTCAAGTTCAATATTTGTGTCCCGCTTTAAAAACTCTTGGACCATTCATAGTCAAACTTAATCTTTTCTGAAACGGTAAAAATATCGATTTTGTCCAAACACAAAAAGGTTGTTAAACCTTTCGACCTAACGACCTTTTTTCAATTCTTTTCCTTTTTCTTAATCTTTCCTGCCGCCCATTATCCTTAGCAAAAACAAAAACAGATTCACAAAATCAAGATACAGCATCAGCGCTCCAAAAATCGCCGCCTTCTTTCCCTCTTCACTGCCCGTATCCGTCATCATTCCCATCTGCTTTATCTTCTGTGTGTCCCACGCCGTCAGCCCAACAAATATTATCACCCCGCATAAGACGTCAGCCAGTATATCATCGAACTCTGCAAAAATATGTTTATCACCGAAGCGATTATCAGCCCGAACAATCCCATCATCAGAAACCCGCCGAACCTCGACAAATCCATCTTCGTTATATACCCAAACACACTCACTCCGCCAAACATCGCCGCACACGTAAAAAACGTAAACGCTATCGAACTCTCAGTGTATATCAAAAATAATGTCGAAAACGTTACACCCGTTAAAAATGAATACACAAAGAACAGCCCTATCGCTACGATTGAGTGTATCTTGTTCATTAAAAATGACATCCCCAGCACAACTAAGAACTGTACTATCACCAGTCCCCAGAAAAGCCCGGGAGTCGTTAGTATTACATTAACCAACGATGAACGCCCTACGCCGAAAGCAACTATGGCCGTCAGCCCCAGCCCAAGCGTCATCCAGTTATAAACCGCAAGCATAAACTTCCTGACCATCTCATTCGACTGGACGTCTCAACAGGTCTTGCATACGAGTATTGCTGATTATTAAAGTTATCCATATTTTATATTTTTATTTCAAATTTAAAACAAATTATTCAATGTTTTCGTTTAATTCAATTTAAATTTTATTCCCGAATATATTTCAAAAAGAAGAACTTTGAACACTGATAAGAACCGATGTCAAACTGATTTCTAAATTCTGAATTCTCATTCAAATTCTAGATTCTAAATTCTGAATTCTAAACTCTGAACTCTGAACTAAAAAATCTATCCCTTCATTCCGTAATTCGGCGCTTCCTTCGTTATCTTCACGTCGTGCGGATGACTCTCCCTCAGACCTGAATTCGTTATCCGTGTAAACTTCGTCTTCATTCGCATCGCTGTAATATCCTTCGCTCCGCAATATCCCATCGAAGCCCTTAGCCCGCCGATAATCTGATATATCGTATCTTTCAGCGGTCCTTTGTAAGGCACAATTCCTTCAATCCCTTCAGGTACAAGTTTCTTAATATCATCTTCCATATCCTGAAAATATCTGTCCTTCGAACCTTCCTTCATCGCTTCAATCGAACCCATTCCCCTGTAAACTTTGAAACCTCTTCCCTCATACAAAACTTTTTCGCCCGGTGTCTCATCAGTTCCGGCAAGCATTCCGCCCACCATCACAGAATATGCCCCCGCAGCAATCGCCTTTGGAACATCGCCCGTCTGCTTAATCCCGCCGTCCGCAATAACAGGAATCTTAAACTTCTCTGCCGCTTTCGCACAATCAAGCACGGCAGTTAATTGCGGCACACCCACTCCCGCAATCACTCGCGTCGTACAAATAGAACCCGCACCAATACCAACCTTTATTCCGTCAGCACCTGCCTTTATTAAATCAGTCGTTGCTTCTGCTGTCGCCACATTTCCCGCAATTATTTCAATATCAAATTT
This sequence comes from Ignavibacteriota bacterium, assembly GCA_963748665.1. GTDB lineage: Bacteria > Bacteroidota > Ignavibacteria > Tepidaquicellales > Tepidaquicellaceae > CAIKZJ01. The sequence continues at coordinate 7,464 of CAVVJW010000012.1, forward strand.
CCTCTTAAGTTTTTTCACCATTTCTATCACGCCCCTCGAATGTCCGTGCGCCGTATCAACCACAATCACGTCCACACTCGCCCGCACAAGTTCACTCACTCTTTCCACCGTATCACCCGTAACCCCAACAGCCGCACCAACTCTCAGCCTTCCAAACTCATCCTTACACGCATAAGGAAAACTCTTTCTCTTCTGAATATCCTTAAAAGTTATCAGCCCTTTTAGCAATCCATTCTTATCAACAACCGGAAGTTTTTCAATCCTGTGATTTTGCAAAATCAACTCTGCCTTTGTTAAATCCGTACCCATCGGCGCAGTTATCAGATTCTCCTTCGTCATCACATCTTTTATGAGCATACTTTCATCAGGATTAAACCTCAAATCCCTGTTCGTCAGAATACCTATCAATTTACCTGCTGAATCTATTATCGGAATTCCCGATATCCTGAACTTCTCCATAACCCTGTTCGCGTTACCGATTGTATCTTTTGCAGTCAGCGTAACTGGCTGTCTGATCATTCCGCTTTCACTTCTTTTCACCTTATCAACTTCTTCCGCCTGTCTTGAGAATGAAAAGTTCTTATGAATAATTCCGATTCCGCCTTCGCGTGCCATTGCTACCGCAAGTTCTGATTCAGTTACAGTATCCATCGCCGCAGAAAGCAAAGGAATATTCAGAGTAATATTTTTAGTAAGTTTCGTTTGAAGTTTTACGTCACGCGGTAATACTTCCGACTTTGCGGGTACGAGTAAAACATCATCAAACGTGATTGCTGTTTCAAGTAATTTATTTTTCATATTATTTATTTAAATTTTCATATTCTTGCAAAAAACCCGCAGAGTTATCAGCGGGTCGTATAAATTTTATTTCAATTGATCAAGTCCATCAACCGGACCCCAAAGCCCTCTGTTGTTCTCACGGGCTTCTTTCTGAAGTTTCCTGAATTCATCAAGTTTCGTGATTTCAAACTTTTCATAAACCTGTGCATACCCGTCCTTAATAATTTTTGCATTCACGCAGGTACCGTCTTCAAGGTAAACATACCTCAGCAGTCTTCCGTACTTGTCTTTATCATCGTTCTTAGGGTCTCGTTCTAAGCGAACCCTCTTCCCTTCTGCAAATCCCCTTACGTAATCACTCGCAAGTTTACCAAGTTTCTTTATAGTCTTCTTATCCTGTCCGCTTACTTCCGCATCTTTATCAAGTTTTTTCGATTCATACTTTTCAGGTGTATCTATTCCGAGCAGCCTTACTTTAATTTTATCTTCAAGCTCAAACGTATCGCCGTCAACAACTCTAACGACTGTGTAATACTCACCCGATTTGTTATCACCGGCAGAACTATCAGGCTCAGTAAATTTCTTCACGAGGAAAAAACCAACTACCAAAAGTATAAGTAAGAATGTAAATACGGTCTTTATTAGTTTACCTGTTAGTTTAAACATTAATCTATTATATCTATTATTAAGTTCTTTTTAAAATCTGTGATTGATTCAACATCAACAGAGTTATTCACCAGTGCTTCTGCTCTTTTTAACTTATGCTCCTCTTCAGCAAACAATTCACAAATCAGCTCACCCTGTTTCACTTCGTCGCCGCACTTTTTATTCAGAACAATTCCTGAAAGATAATCAATTTTATCGTCTGCTTTTTTCCTTCCGCCTCCAAGTTCCAGATTTGCCAGACCAAAACCATAGGCGTCGATATTGTTTATGAATCCTTTTTCATTTGAATATATTTTCAATGAATACTTCGCCCTCTTTAAATTTTCAAAGTCATTGATGTACTCAATGTTTCCGCCGTGCTCCGTAACCATCTCAAGAAATTTATCAAAGACCTTACCGCTCTTTAATAAATCATCAGCAATCTTTTCTCCTTCATCTATACTGCTTGCTTTCCCTCCGAGAAATATCATAGCACCCGCAAGTACATTATTAACTTTTACTAAATCACTCACATTCTGCCCTCTCATAACCTCAACACATTCTTCCACTTCAAGCCAGTTACCTATTTTATTCCCAAGTGGTTCATTCATATCGGTTAAAATTGCTACTGCCCTTTTCCCAAACCTTTTTGAAACAGAAACAAGTTTCTTAGCAAGCTCTCTTGACTCATCTTCGTTCTGTAAATTGGCTCCGCTGCCCATCTTAACGTCAAAAACCAACGCCTCTGCACCCTCCGCAAGTTTTTTACTCAGAATACTGGAAGTGATTAATGGAATGCTGTCAACTGTAGCCGTTACGTCACGTAAAGCATAAAATCTTTTATCGGCTGGTGCAAGTGACTCAGTCTGCCCAATCATCACACATCCTATTTTCGAAAGTGTATCTTTATATTGCTGAATATTTTTGTTTATGTTAAAACCCGGGATAGATTCAAGTTTATCAAGAGTTCCGCCTGTATGTCCAAGCCCTCTGCCCGATACCATCGGTACATATATACCAAGCATCGCAACCTGAGGTGAAAGTATTAAAGAAGTTTTATCGCCGACTCCGCCTGTAGAATGTTTATCAACTTTTACACCTTTTATGAAAGATAAGTCTATAATTTCGCCGCTATGAAGCATTAATTCAGTAAGGTTCAATGTCTCTTCATCGTCCATACCTTTAAAATATACCGCCATTAGAAACGCTGAAACCTGATAATCTGTTATCAATCCTGATAAATGACCGGTAATGAAAAAACCAATTTCTTCCTTAGTAAGTTTACCGCCATTCCTTTTCTTCTTTATTATATCAACTGCATTCATATTACAAATTATAAAAATCAATTTGTATAAAAAAGTCTATATGAATAGATATGAAACATTGGATTAGAGAACATTGTGTTATAATTTAATTATAATGCAGATGGGCGGCATTTCGAAAACATAGAATTAGTTTTCCGTTGATAATAAAAAAAATAGGCAAAGCAGATGACTAAGGGGAATAGGATCTTATGTCATTCTAAACTTTGCCTATCATTATTAGGGAGAACAATGAACAACTAAAAATTCACTGCTTCTTTGCTGTGGTAGAAGTCACCTAACAAAGCCTCTCTTATCATATCGTTAAGGCAGTGAATGTCAATCGGTTTCTGTACGTATCCATAAGAACAATTATCTATAAACTTGTTATCTTTGTTATCGAACGAGGATATCAGAATCAAAGGTATATTATACTTGAGTCCTTTAATAATGTAGGCAAATTCAATTCCGTTCAAACCTGCCATTCTTATATCCGATATAATAACATCAGGACTAAGATTTTTTACTACCTCAAGACCGGTTATCCCATTTCTCGCAGTGAATACTTTGTATCCCAATTCCTCAAGATACGTAGATAACGACTCCAGTGTTGACTCGTCGTCATCAATCAGTAGTATTTTCTTACTGTCCATTTTGAGTTATTATTAAATGTTAATAAAAAAGTGTTAATTAAAAATAAAATTACTTTAGAATAAATCCTGCCACAAGCATTGCAACTAAAGCGAAAATTATTACTAAGAAACTTATATCAATTCTTGAGTAAATTTTTCTGTTTGTTTCGATTGTGTTCATTTAAATTTCCTTTCTATTAAAATTTGTTTTTAAGTTTACTTATTATCTTTCAATTACAATGCCAAAGAATTTCTTTCATTTTTAGACCAAAAATGACATTTTTAAGATTTAAAAAAGACAATAGATTTTCATTTTGAGAAAATCAGTCTCATTTTGAGAAAATATTTCCACGTTTCCCAAAGTATGTTGTTTTTATATTCTTAGGGAAATCTTTAACAAAAATTAATGAGATTTTCTGAATTATTTAGGAATAAAAAAGGGCTGTTTAGAAAACAGCCCTAAAAAGAAATAACAATAACTTTAATTTTATTTTATTAATGTCATTTTTTTAACTGAGGAATAACTTCCTGCGGTTAATTTATAAAAATACATTCCGCTTGGTAAATTTGATGCATCGAAATTAATTGAATATTTTCCTGTTTGCAGATTATTATTAACAAGAGTTTTTATTTCTTTACCAAGTATATCATAAACTTTCAGATTTACATAACCCTGTTTAGGAATACTAAATTCAATAGTCGTCACAGGATTAAAAGGATTCGGATAATTCTGACTTAATGAATAATCTGATAAACTGATTTCATTCTCAACTCCTGTTCCGGTTAGAATATTTAATTTATAAACTGTTCCATTGTATCCTGAAACGAAAGCAGTACTACTGTTCACAAATTTTACGTTCCATAAATTATCCGCAAGTCCCCAGTTTGTTAAAATAGTTTTATCAACAACCCATTGATTTGCATTTTGAATTTTAAATAACTTACCAAGTTCTCCTGCCGCAAGTCCTCTTACTTCGCTTTGTACATCGATATCAATAACATCAACTCCGGATAATCCTGTCGTATCATTCTGCAAAGTCCAGTTTGTACCTCCGTTAGATGTTTTATAAATGCAACCGTTTGTTGAACCCACATAACCGGTGTTAGTATTTAAAAACGACATTTCCCAAAGTGTATTTTCATTAGGACCGTTAATACCTGTACTGTCCCAGGTCTGACCGCGATTCATAGTTTTTACAAATCTTCCACGCTCTCCGCAGGCATATCCCACACTATCATTCACAAAGAAAATGTCTTCCACATTATTAAAACTTGCTCCGAAACTATAAACGGATGTCCATAAAACACCTGCATTAGTAGTATAATAGATACTTCCCATTTCTCCGGCTGCAAAACCTTCATTTGCATTAAAGAACCAAAGTGTCTTTGTGTTTCCGCTCGTTATATTCGGCAAACTTCTTTCAGTAAAATTTAAACCTCCGTCAGTGGATGAATAGAATCTGCCGGAACCCGCTCCAACATAAACGTTACTCGTATTTACAATATCCACATCATATGCTTCAAACCCCTGAATTGTTTTTATATCATTCCAGCCTAATCCGCTATTTGTAGTTTTTAAAACTATCCCTCTGTATCCAACACACATTCCTGTGTTTGCATCAAGAAAATCCATTCCGTACAAATACGAACCGGTTGTTAGTAAATTCCATACTGAACCGCCATTTGTTGAGCGTAATATATTTCCCATATCTGCTCCAACAATAATTTCTGTAGGTGATTTCATATACGCTGCCCTGCAAACCTGTGCAGTAAACACGTTGACTCCAACGCTGTCGAAAGTTAAACCGCTATTTGTTGTTCTGTAATTTACACCATTCGAACCAACTAACACTCCGTTTAATGAATCTGCAAAAGAGATTGAGTAAATTGCAGCCGTACCATTATCAAGTGCTACGCTGAATGTTGCTCCTGCATCAGTTGACCTGAATATCACCTGACTCGTACCTGTTGCAATCATAATATTTGAACTAACTTTTTGAATATCATATAACGAAATAGACGGTGTTAATGCTTGTGTGGTCCAGGTTGTACCACCGTCTGTAGTTCTTGCAATCGAAGAACTTGACCCTGCTACAATAACATCATTGGCACTTAAGAACTCTATTGCATATCTTGTGTTCGTTCCTGTTGTCCCTTGCGTAACCCACGTTGTTCCGCCGTCAGTTGTTTTCATAACCAAACCGGAAGAACCGCATATGTATCCCGTATTCGTATCAAAGAATTTAACATCATTCAGGTTAGTTGTTACTCCTGTCGTCAAAGCCGTCCAGGTGCTTCCGCCGTCAGTTGTTTTTATTACCATTCCGCTGTAACCCGCAACATACCCGATAGTTGTATTCACAAAATCTATTGCCCGCGGTCTGTTAGATAAAACACTTACCACTAATTTTGTCCAGGTTAAACCACCGTCTGATGTCTTAAGAATTGAATTATTCTCAGGATACGAAATATCGTCAGCAACAATAAACCCTGTACTTACATTAATAAACTCAATACCTGAAATATCGCCGCCCATAACACCTGTTTTCATCGTGCTAACTACAATTGAGTCTGCCGCACTTGAAATGCCTGTAAGAAAAAACACAGACGTTAAAATAAGAATTAATCTCTTCATAATTTTATTTTATTTATTTTTTTGAGCAATGTCTCTTCCCGCCTGCATTGCTTTTAAATTAACGTTTACTACATCTTCACCCTTTTTACCAAAAACAAACCTTATAGCCTCTTCAAGTTTTTCGTAAGCAATATCCAGAAATGGAGATGCTGCACCTAGTATCACCATATTTGCAGATCGCAGCGAACCCGCCTCACGGGCTATCCTGTCTGCATCAAGCGCTATATGATGATGTTGTGCTTCCACTTCTTTCAAAACATTTTCAATCGCAGGATAGTTCGTTATATTCACAAACGGTTTCACGTTTGTAATTATCCAGCCCTCTTTCGAAAGATAAGGCAAATACCTCAGTGACTCCATCGGCTCAACCGAAATAATCATATCGGCTTTACCAAAAGGAATCAAATCGGAAAAAACTTCTTTGTCCGAAAGTCTCAGATGCGACTGAACATCACCGCCCCTTTGACTCATACCGTGTACTTCTGCCTGCTTCAAATACAAACCAAGATTCACAGCCGCAACACCAATGATTGAAGCAATTGACAGAATCCCCTGTCCGCCAACCCCCGCTAAAATTATATCCTTCTTCATTTATTTAAACCTTTCATAAATTAACAAACTTTTTTTTCCAAATGTACATAAATAATAAATAAAAGAACTTTTAACACTTAGAGCACTGTTGTTCAATTTATTCATCTTTGCGCTCTTTGCGTTTTTTGCGTTCTTTGCATCCCGATGTTCTTTATCGGGACGGTTAAAAACCTAAGCGTTGAATAAATTTTTCTTAGTGTCCGCGTTCTTTGCGTCCCGATGCTTTTTATCGGGATTAATGTCTAAGTGATCTTAGTGTTGAAAATCGTAAGTATCCATAACAATGATTTATAATATCTCACCTACTTAGGCTTTTCCCCGCCCTTCTTCTCCTTACCATGCTTACCTATCGTTTGAATACACTCTCTCCTCGGGATAATCACCGACACCCCGTCATAATTCAACTCATCCTGAATCACCTTCATATTCTCATCGTGATACCTTCTCATCGGATTCAAAATATGTATATGCTCTTCTTCAACACCAAGCCCCTTACAAATATCCTCTATATGACCAGAAGCCGCAGAAGTCTGCCCGCCCGTCATACCCGTGGTAGCATTATCAAGTATAAACACTGTCACCGGAGTTTTATCATTTACGCAATCAAGCAAACCCGTAATACCGCTATGAGTAAAAGTGGAATCGCCAATCACAGCAACAGCAGGTCTCAATCCCGCATCAGATGCACCCTTCGCCATCGTAATCGAAGCACCCATATCCACGCACGAATTTACTGAATTATAAGGAGGCAATGCACCAAGCGTATAACATCCAATATCCGCAAAAACCCTGCCCGGGGTATATTCCGCAAGTACTGCATTCAGATCAAGATACGAATCAATATGCGGACAACCCGCACATAGTGAAGGCGGTCTCGGTGCCACAAGCGAAGGAATATCCTCGCCTATAGTATCAGTCAATCCCAAAGCCCTCGCAACTATATTCGGATTCAATTCACCATCCCTCGGAACTTCACCGCTCAACCTGCCCTTTATCTTAAGACCCTGATTCAAAAATCCTCTCAGCATACCCTCTATCATCGGAAATCCCTCTTCAAGAATCAGCAACTCATCACATTCCTTCGTAATCTTTTCCACTAACTTATGTGGCAAAGGATACTGCCCAATCTTCAGCACAGGATACGGACACTCACCATCATAATTCTCCATTAAATAGTTATAACCTATCCCGCTCGCAATCACACCCAACTTCTTATCATCTCCGTCAATGTACCTGTTAAAACCGCTCGTCTCCGACTCATTTTCCATCAACTCCTGATTTTTCAAAAGCACCTTATACTGCTTACGTGCAATCGAAGGAAGCAAAACAAACTGGGTAAGATTTTTTGGAAGCCCGATTGCATTCTGTTCACGCTTATCCTTCACCGCAACACCCGCCCTCGAATGGGCAAGTCTTGTAGTAATCCTCAGCATCACCGGAATCTTATATTTCTCTGAAATATCAAAACCATAATGAACCATATCGTATGCTTCCTGCTGATTTGCAGGCTCAAGCACGGGAATAAAAGCAAACTTTGCAAGTTCTCTCGAATCCTGTTCATTCTGCGAAGAATGCATCGAAGGGTCATCAGCCGCAACCACAATCAAACCTCCATTCGCACCCGTAATCGCCGAATTCACAAACGGGTCAGCAGCAACATTCAAACCAACGTGTTTCATACAAACCATAGCACGTTTACCGGCATAACTCATACCCAAAGCCGACTCCATCGCCGTTTTCTCATTCGCCGACCAGTTAGAACGAATACCTTTTTGCTTAGCCTCTTTCGACTTTTGAACGTACTCTGTAATCTCAGTAGAAGGCGTACCAGGATAGGCATAAATACCGCTAATACCCGCATCAATAGCCGCTTGTGCTATCGCCTCATCACCCAATAAAACTAATTTTTGCATATATATTATTTTATATTTTTGGTATCAAAAAAATTTCTCGGGAAAAAACACATAGAAAAATTCTAAGGTAAATCTTTAAGGAAATCACCCATACAAAAATAGCAAATCCAAAAATCAATAGTAAGCAAAAATAAAATCCCTAAACACTAAATTGTGCTCTTTGCTAAAAAAAATCTCTCTTAGTGTCGCACCCGCCGTGGAGGGCGTGATGAATCCTTAGTGCTCCGCGTTCTTTGCGTCCCGATTTATCGGGATTAGTGGTTCAAATATCTCTTTTAGAGGTAAAATATTTCTTTCACTTATATCTCCCTTCCACAACCCAAAAAGTATATTGCATATCCTTACCCTTAAAGTTATTTTTGTTTTGTACGAAAATTTTTTGATGCATTGCTTTAGCGTGACTGCTTTAGCGGAGCTATTAAAGATTGCATATTTTAAATGATTATAACGGCTTAAACACGCAGACATAACTAACAGCTGATTTTATTATTTTATTAAAAAACCAACTATCAAACTGAAATTATGAACACTGATAACATACTATTCGCATTCGGATTAACCATTTTTGCCGGATTAGCCACAGGTATTGGTAGTCTGATGTCTTTGTTTTCAAGGAAATTTAATCCGAAGTTCCTTGCAGGGTCACTTGGTTTTTCAGCAGGCGTTATGATATACGTTTCACTCGTAGAAATATTCGCTAAAGCAAAAGATTCATTAATCGCCGCTCACGGAACAAAAACAGGAAACATATACACCGTCATAGCATTCTTCTCAGGTATAGCAATAATAGCATTAATAGATAAACTCATCCCCACCGCTGAAAACCCCCACGAAATAAAAAATATAGATGAAAAAAATCTCAGTCATGCAAACGATAAAAAACTGCTAAGAATGGGCTTATTCTCCGCACTTGCAATCGCCATACACAACTTCCCTGAAGGACTCGCAACCTTTATGGGTGCATTGTCTGACCCGGCACTCGGCATCAGCATCGCAGTCGCCATCGCCATACACAATATCCCCGAAGGTATCGCCGTATCAGTACCTATTTATTATGCAACTAAAAATCGCAGTAAATCTTTTTGGCTGTCCTTTTTATCCGGTCTGGCAGAACCTGTTGGTGCATTAATAGGCTATTTTATTCTCAGGACTGTTTTCAACGATTCTATGTTTGGGCTTATATTTGCAGGGGTTGCAGGTATAATGGTCTATATTTCTCTTGATGAATTATTGCCAACCGCGGAGGAATATGGTGAACATCACATTGCAATCGGTGGTTTGGTTGCGGGTATGGCTGTAATGGCAATTAGTTTGCTGTTATTTGTATAATTAATTTATGCAGTCAACCTTGCTCCCGCTAATAACAATTTGCAAAATTAAATTTACTATTTTATAAACTAACAGAATTTGCTTTTAACAAATGACAACAAACAACCAACATAAAATAGAGTTCGATAATTTTGTTTGGATAGATATTTTGCAGCCAAGTAAGGAAAGTCTTGATAAAATTGCAGAAGAGTATCAGTTAGACTATTTTCAGATTAAAGATAGTCTGGAGCAAGGACATTTGCCCAAATTTGAAAAACAGCCGAAATATAATTTCCTGATTTTAAGAGCCTTTACATCAACGATGGAACGTGGCGCGACATCCATAAACGAACTTTCAAATAAAATTGCTTTTTTTTACAACGAGAATAAACTGATAACGATTCATCGAAGTCAGTTTGACTTTTTAGAAACTGCTAATAAAGACTACAAGAATACAGAAGAAATTTTAGTTTATTTAATTCGTAAAATGGTAGAAACATATCAAGTGCCGTTAAATGAATTAGACGAGAAAATTTCGCAAATCGAGAAAACTATATTCCTTTTAGACTATTCAAAAGTTTCTTTGGAAGACTTGTATTTTCTTAAAACACAAACCCGGATAACAAAAAAATTATTACAGATATTTCAAAATGTAGCCCATCAAATTGACGTAAACGAAAATTCAAAAACTGCTTTGCAAGACATCAAGGACAATCTATTAGGTCTGATCTTGAATTATGACGAAGTATTGGAAAATGCCAACAACTTATTGCATACCTATCTTTCGGTTAATGCGCAAAAGAGTAATGATGTAATGAAATTACTAACTATTTTTTCTGCATTTTTTTTACCGCTTACGTTTGTTGCCGGAATTTATGGAATGAACTTTGAGTATATGCCGGAACTCAAATCTGAAATTGGATATTTTTTAATTCTTGGTGTAATGACAACTATCGCGCTGGTGATTTATTTCTGGTTCAAGAAAAAGAAAATACTGTAACGTAAATACTGCCAGCCGCTAAACTGAGTTCTGCAACAGAAGGACTTTTGTTTTTAATTTATACAATGTTTGCTATAACATTTGCACTTCATATCACTATACTTCTCCAAGCCATTAACTGTTATTAGAAATTATTAAGAACAGTAGCAACTCAACAAATTAAAGAAAACTTTAAAGACAATATTGAACGAAATAATAATTCCATATCATTTATCTATTCCTGCAATACTCAGTATTTGCATTAGACATAATTACCCGCTAAACCTTTACAAACTAAGCTTCTGCAGAGTCATTGTGTTACAAAAGTTCTGCCCTCCGAATGAATCCGTCCGGTATATTGTTACAATACTATAATGATCAGTGAAAAATTGAACAATAATAACGCAAATGATTTCAAAATTAATTATGATTTACAAGCAGCCCCTAATATTATATCCAAAACAAATGAAATTTAACAACACTTAAATTTGCAAATGAAAATAAATTACCCGCCGGCAGATCCTCATACTTTTTCAGTAAAAGAAATTCTAACAGAACTTCAATCTGATTCCAATTCTGGGTTAAGCAGAAATGAAGCAGAAAACCGAACAAAAGCGTTTGGTCTTAATGTTTATCAAACACAGAAGCAGAAAAGTATTTTACTGATGATGCTCCTGCAATTTAAAAGTCCAATCGTCTATTTATTATTTTTTGCTGTGGCTGTTACTCTCTATTTTCAGGATTATATTGAATCTTTTGCTATTCTGGCTGTGATTTTTATAAATGCTATCATTGGGTTTTTTATGGAACTGCAGGCTCGAAATTCAATGAAGGCACTTAAGGAAATGGACGTGATTCATTCAAGAGTTATCCGTGATGGGAAAATCCAAATGATACCTTCTGAAAAGATTGTGCCTGGTGATATAATTTCGTTAGAAGCCGGTGATGTGATACCAGGAGATGCTCGTTTAATAGAATCAAATCAGTTGCAGTGTGATGAATCTTCTCTTACCGGTGAGTCACTTCCTTCGGAAAAGAATACAGAAAAACTTCCAAATAATATTTCACTTGGTGACCAGTTTAATATGGTATTTAAAGGAACTTCTGTAACGAATGGGAATGGAAAAGCAGTCATTACGGGTATTGCTCATCATACTCAATTGGGCACAATAACTTCATTGGTAGAAAGTTCCCCGGAAAAAGAGACTCCTTTAGATAAAAAAATAAGTGTTCTGAGTAAAAAACTTATATGGATAACATTGGTTATGATAGCCATATTTGTTTTGACAGGGTTTATTCAGGGGAAAGACTGGGTGTTGATTATAGAAACTTCAATCGCTTTGGCTGTAGCTGCATTTCCGGAAGGACTGCCCATTGTTGTTACTGTGGCTTTGGCGTATGGAATGATTTTGATGGCTAAGCGAAATGCTATCGTTAAAAAATTATCGGCAGTAGAAACATTAGGAAGTGCCAATGTGATATTAACCGATAAAACAGGCACCTTAACAGAAAATAAAATATACGTAGATACTTTTACATTTCCCGAAGAAACAGTGAAAGTTAGTTTTAAAGACAACATACTGAGTTTTGATAAGGGAAATATTGAAAAAAGTGAAGAAGCATTCGAAAAATTGATATTAATCGGTGCTCTATGTAATAATGCTTCACAAAAAAATGAAAATGACAAAAAGGAATTTTTGGGCGACCCAATAGAAATTGCACTTGTTCACCTCGCAAACACATCGGGTTCATCTGTTGAAGAAATTAAATTACAATATGAAAGGATTGGCGAAATACCTTTTAGTTCTGAAACTAAAATTATGGGTACTTTGCACAAAAATTCAAACAGCGACTTTGCAGCGGCGAAAGGTTCTGTAGAACATCTGCTGGAAAAATGCAGCAAAATACAAGTGGGGGCAATCATCAAAGAATTGAGCGGAAATGACCGGGAAAAAATCCTGCTTGATTCCGAACAAATGGCTTCGAATGGTTTGCGTGTATTGGCATTTGCTTACAGAGAAGAAGCCGAAATTAACGAGGAAGATTATTTGAATTCGTTGGTTTATGTAGCTATGATTGGTTTCTTAGACCCGCCCCGATTGGATATTAAAGAAGCAATTCTTTCCTGCAGAAAGGCAGGTATCAGGATTGTAATGATTACCGGAGATCATCCTTTAACGGCTCTTAACATTGCTAAACAAGTAGGATTGGTAGATGAGGCGGAACAAAATACAATTACAGGAATTGATATTCCTCCAATGGATTCACTTTCAGATGAATGGAATAGTAAGATAATTTCTACATCCGTTTTTGCCCGAACCACACCCAAACAAAAACTGGATATAGTTGATATTTTTCAAAAAGCAGGCAACATTGTAGTTATGACAGGTGATGGTGTTAATGATGCACCTGCTCTTAAAAAAGCAGATATAGGTATTGCTATGGGAATGAGAGGTACACAGGTTGCCAAAGAGACTGCAAGTATTGTACTAAAGGATGATTCGTTTATATCCATTGCACGGGCAGTATCCCACGGAAGAGAGATATTTCAGAACATACAAAAATTCGTAATCTATCTGGTATCCTGCAATTTAAGTGAAATATTCATTGTAACTGCGTTAGGTTTTTTTGCCCCGGCTTCTACCTTATTGCCATTGCAAATTTTGTTCTTAAATATGGTAACGGACGTATTTCCTGCATTGGCTCTTGGTTTAGGCAGTGGAGATAAAACCGTTATGGACAGACCGCCAAGAGACCCAAAAAACCTTATCGTTTCAAATAGAAATTGGATAACAATTTCTTTATATGCAGCCACAATGACGCTTGCAATAATTATTGCAGTCATTTATTGCAAACACGTTATTTCTTCTGATAGCAAAATTTTAAACAATGTAGCATTTATTACGCTTGTTTTTGCACAGCTCTTTCATGTATTCAATATGTCATCTGAACATTCAAAATTAATCGTGAATGAAATAACTAAAAATAAATTTGTATGGATAGCTCTGCTAATTTGCACAATTCTTATGGTGTTGGTTTACGCTATACCCCAGATGCGGCTGGTGCTGGGGTTGGAAGTGCTGTCTGTTAAGGTTTGGCTGGTATCAATTTTGGCAGGATTGATTCCATTGGTGTTAGTTCAGGGATATAAAATTGTTGCAGAAAGAAAAAGAACAAATAAAATATAAAACATGGAACAAAAAGACAATTATTTAGACAATCATTACATACACCGGAGTAATTGGTTAAGAGCAGCAGTATTAGGAGCAAATGATGGAATTATATCAATTGCCAGTTTAGCTATTGGTATTGCAAGTGCAAGTGCTGACAAGAGAACCTGTAGTTTTGGCTACAGTTGCCGGGGTAGTTGCAGGAGCATTATCTATGGCAGCAGGGGAATATGTATCCGTAAGTTCTCAAACTGATGTAGAAATGGCAGATAAAGAAAGAGAAAAAGCAGAATTGATAGAAATGCCTGAAATCGAATTGCAAAGATTAGCAGAAATATATGAAAAAAGAGGTTTAAAAAAAGAAACATCATTACTTGTCGCAACTGAATTGACAGCAGTTGATGCACTTGGAGCACACATAAAAGACGAGTTAGGTATAAATGAAATAAGCAAAGCAAATCCATTGCAGGCATCTTTTGCCTCCGGTATTGCGTTTTTAGCCGGTGGACTTATGCCTCTTCTGGTAACATTGTTTTTTCCGGTAGAAAATATGGAATACTTTTTATACGGTTTTGCATTATTGTTTCTGATATTGCTTGGTGTTGTTTCTGCTAAAACCGGTGGTTCAAGTGTGGTTAAAGCAGTGGTTAGAGTATCACTTTGGGGAACAATAGCTATGGGTTTGTCAGCATTTGTTGGTTATTTATTTGGAGTAAATATTTAAATCATAAACAATATGAAAGGTGTAAATTTCATTTATTTGAAATCATTTAAAATAATTTTTATTGATGAAAATTCTACTATGAAGTTCCCTTCTTTTAGAATTGCTATTAAAAATTTGAAACACTATTTTTGATACAAATTAAACATTTTAGCACAGAACACGGAAGGGTGGGTGAGTGGCTGAAACCAACGGTTTGCTAAACCGTCGTACGGGTCAAACTGTACCGAGAGTTCGAATCTCTCCCCTTCCGCTCTTTTTTATATTCCATTCCTCATCAAATAATTTCAATAAAGAAAAATATTTCAACATAGAAAAAAACTAATCACTTAGAACACTTAGAAAAAATACTTTAAAAATTTCTTTACTTAAATATCTTAGTATTTAAATCTCTTCTAAGTGTTCTCAGTGTACGTTAGTGGTTGCAATCTGCAATGTGGCGGTTCTTAGTGCTTGCAATCTTTCAATTTCTTTTAAGTCTCTTCTTAGTGATCTGAAGTGTTTCAATCTTTCAAATCTCTCTAAGTGTACTCAGTGTCTTAGTGGTTCAAATTTCTAATTCTTTAAATCTCTTTTAGTCCTATTTCAAGTACATCATCCGCTTCGTCTCCGAATAACTCCCCGCTTCCATCCTGTAATAATAAACTCCGCTGCTCAACCCCTCTGCACCAAAACTTACTTCAAAACTCCCTGCGGCAAACTTCTCATTCACAAGCACCTTCACCAAACTCCCCTTCATATCATAAACTTTTACACTCACATATTCACTCTTCGGTAATGAAAACTTAATCGTCGTACTTGGATTAAAAGGATTAGGATAATTCTGACCGAGTGAAAAATCTTTAGGAATCTCTGAACCTACCTGACCCGTAAAAGTCAATCCGCCATTCGTCGTTTTCAAAACCTTCCCCGACCAGCAGGCAACGATAACCGGTGTTCTCATTCGGGAAATGTATCTGATACAAATTTTCCGTCAACGGTGTATTCTGCATTCCCCAGTTCAACCTGCATTAGTAGTCTTCAAAACTTTTCCGTTACCCGTACAAACATAACCCGTATTCGCATTCGGAAAACTCATATCCCAGCCCGCGCCTGCCGCCGCATATATCATTCACCAAACTCCACGTATCTCCGCCATTCGTTGTTTTCACTATCCTGCAGTTCGACGTATTCGTACAATAATATCCCGTATTCGCATCCGAAAAATAAACCGACTGTGCTGTCTCAAACGGACTTATAAACAACCCTACTTTATTTACCCACGTAGCACCCGCATCAGTTGTCTTCAAAAAAACATTCGCTCCGCCAACATATCCCGTATTTTCATTCACAAACCAAATTCCATCGAGTGCGGTTGCTGTTGGCGTAGTAAGGTATCGTCCAGTTATCACCTCTGTTCGTAGTCTTCATAATTCTTCCGTTACTGCCTGCCACATATCCTGTCTGCGGATTCGTAAACCAAAGACCCCAGAACTGCAAAGTCGTATCAGCATAAACCGTTATCCAGTTATTCCCGCCATTAACTGTCTTAATCATCTTCCCGTAATTCCCCGCCATCATAACAGTATCAGCACTCAAAGTCCATATTGTCATAAACCTCTGTGCAGTCCAGCCCGAACTCTGCAAAGTATAATTCACACCGCCGTTAGTAGTCTTATGAATATTCATTGTTGAACGAACTGTATAAAATTCCCGCGTGATACCCTGTATTATGCATTCCAGAACTTCATCGCCATAACAGTCTGTGATGTAGCAGGTGTATAGATCAAATTCCATTGAGCAAAAGAATTGACAGAAATAAATAATGATAAAAATAAAATGAGTATAAGATTTTTCATATAAATATATTTTTAATTTATTAAAATATAATCAATGTCATTATAATTTTAAAGTCTCATTCTAATGAAATGTTGATATAAAGATCAGTCTGTTAAAAGTTTTGACACAAAGACACCAAGACACAAAGGTAACAAGCTAAAATAACTTTGTGAGTCTTTGTGTCCGCCGCGGAATTCGTCTCTTAACTCGTTTAATTCACGTCATTCCTGGAAAGCAGGAATAAGATTTAAAAGGTTTTTATTCTTAGTGATCCTTTAATGTTCAGTAGTTTCAGACGACTATGGAAGCCTTTGTGTCAAATAGTTATTAGAATGAAGTTATAAAAAGTCTGCCAATATTTATCCAATTGTATAGACTTGAATATCTAATCAATCAAACATATTTTTATACAATTCTAATTTTAAATTAAGGAGTATATGTGGCTGAAGAAGTAAAAGAAAAAGTTTCCATAAAATCCTTCCCGAAAAATTTCTGGGTTGTTATTATTATGGAATTCTTCGAAAGAGGTTCGTATTACGGCGTTATGTCAGTACTTTCAGTTTACCTTGTTCTCAATATGGATAAAGGCGGACTCGGTTTTACAAAAGAAAGCGTAGGTGTAATAAAAAGTGTTATAACTCCCCTTTTATATTTACTGCCTATACTTTCGGGTGCATTGGCAGACAGGTTTGGTTACAGAAAGATGTTAATGTTTGCATTCACTGTAATGAGCACAGGATATTTACTTACAGGTCTTGCATCGAGTTATGCACTCGTCTTTTTAAGTTTATTATTAATGGTTCTCGGAGCGGGCTCATTTAAACCCGTGATATCAGGAACAATAGCAAGAACCACAACAGAAAAAAACTCCACACTCGGTTTCGGAATTTTCTACTGGTCCATTAACCTCGGCGCATTTGTATTCCCGTTAATACTTATTCCGATTCTTAAGGATATTTCCTGGTCGTACATTTTCTTTATGGCGGCAATAATGACAGGCTCACTGTTCTTTTTAAACCTCTTTGTTTACAAAGAACCTGAAAGACCAAAGAGCACTAAAACTCTCGGAGAAGTATTCGGAGGAATGTTTAAAGTTCTGGTTGACTGGCGTTTTATTTTAATGATAGTTATCTATTCAGGTTTCTGGATTCTGTATTTCCAGATGTTCGATACTGTCCTCTGGTACTTAAAAGACCATATGGATATGACTCCTGTTGATAAATTTGTAAACGGTATTCTTGGCGTATTTATGTCTAACCCGAACTGGAAGTTCGACGCTGAACACGTTACGGTTATGAATGCTGGTACGATTATTATATTACAATTAGTTGTTTCTTCTATAGTAAAACATACAAAGGCATTACCTACAATGATAGTCGGTATAGCAATGGGTACATTAGGTATGGGAATACTTGCTATCTCTTCTCATGCATGGGTTTTCATGATAGGAATAATTATATTCTCAATAGGTGAAATGACAGCACATCCGAAGTTCATTAGTTACGTAGGACTTATTGCACCTGAAGATAAAAAAGCATTGTACCTTGGATATTCTTTCTTATACGGTGTAATCGGCAGTGGTATCGGCGGAGTACTCGGTGCTTATTCATACGTTCACTTTGTTGACAAATTAAACAACCCCTCGGCACTATGGTTTATGTTCAGTTTAATAGGTGTTGCTACAATCATCGGTTTACTTTTATACGCAAAATTTATAGCCCCTAAGGGGAAACATTAAAAAAAATATTTTTAAAAATAAATTAATACAAAAATGAAAAAGTTATTTACTTTAGTCGTAATTATCACCACTTTCTTAGTATTGTTTAATACTACTGAAGCAGGTGATAGAATGATGCTCATTGAATTCTTCACAAGTTCAACTTGCGGACCCTGTGCATCCAATAACCCGGTTTTAACTGCATTTATGAATGCAGCCGACCCGGAAAGAATAGCCGCAATAGGCTTTCATATGAACTGGCCTGCCCCGGGAAATGACCCGATGTATTTATACAATACGGCTGATAACACTACAAGAAGAACATATTATGGTGTTAATGCTATACCTGCAGGTTTCTTCGACGGATTAATCAGTGTACCTCTGCCATATTCTCAAAGCGGCTTCCAGAGTTATTTTGATTCCAGAAAAGATATTTTAAGTCCTGTCACAATCATAGTCAGAGACAGTACTTACGGAGACAGTATGCTCGTCAGAGTTAATGTTTTATGCGAAACATTCTTGACAAACCCGAATGTAACTATGCACATGGCGGTTTATGAGGATTTAATAAATTATGCAACTCCCCCGGGAACTAATGGTGAAAAAGACTTCCATTGGGTAATGAGAAAAATGCTGCCAACAGCCGCAGGTACACCTCTTATCTTAACACCCGGATATTATAAAGAATTTGTTTTCAGGTATAAAATGGACCCAATCTGGAATGCAAGCAGAATTAGAAACCTCGTTTATATTCAGGCAAACACTAAAGAAATTCTGAATGCTTCTAAGAAACTTTCGAATTTTTCTCTGTTAACTTCAAAATCATTCTTTTCGGTTACACAGGGACAAGCATCAACAAACAACTTTAAAGTAAAGATTCCTTATGTTGCTTCAGGCTTTAATTCACCCGTAACATTTACTTCAGCAGTTGAACCTGTAAATGCTGGCGTTACAGTATCATTTCCATCAGGTACAACCATTTCAAACTTCCCTGACTCATTATCTGTTCAGGTAAATACAAATGCATCAGTTCCTACAGGTACTTACAAAGTTATTTTAACAGGAACAAGCGGTACAGGTAAAGTTCATAAGATATCTGTGGATTTACTCGTGGGTAAAAACTACGTAACCGTTAAGGTAAGTAATCCTCAATTAAGTGTTAAAGTTGATAACACTACTTATCTCGGTGCAAGTTTATTTAACTGGGATGTAAACTCAACCCACGTTTTACAGGCAATTTCTCCGCAAGTATCCGGCAACACAAGATATGTGTTTACTAACTGGAGTAATTCAGGAGATACAACACAAACAATTACTGTAAGTTCTAATATATCTGAATATACTTCAAACTATAAAACTCAGTATAAATTAATCGGTTCAGCACAACCGTCAGGTATTCCTGTTACTGTTGTAGGCTCAAATGTGTTTTACGATTCAGCAACAGTATTAACTGTTTCTTCAACTCCGTTCTCGTTATTACACAATGGAAAGATGTATTATTTCAATCGCTGGATGGGTGCGGGAATCGGTTCATACACAGGAACAAATCCATCATTCCAGGTAACTATGAACAACCCGATAAATCAGATTGCGTTTTACGATACTATAAATACAAGCATAACAAAACTTGGTTCGGAAATTCCTTCAAAGTATGATTTACATCAGAACTATCCGAACCCGTTTAATCCTTCTACAAAAATAAAATTTGACATAGTTAAAAATGGTATTGTAAAACTTGTAGTTTATGATATTACAGGGAAAGTGGTAAACACATTGGTCAACAGTAAACTTGAAGCAGGTAAATATGAATTCAATATGATTGCAAGTTATTTACCAAGCGGTGTTTATTTCTATAAACTTGAAACAGAGAGTTTCAATATGACAAAAAGAATGATATTGCTGAAATAAAAATATATAGATAGGATTAAAGCAAAAAGCCCCGTTTTAACGGGGCTTTTGCTTTATTATAAATATGGATTTTACTTTGCGTAGTAGTTTATCATTTCTACCAGTGCTTTAGTGCATACAGGGCAGAAATTATTGTAAGATATTGATTTCATTGTGCAATCCTGTTTTGGTCTGAATACTCCTTTCGGTACATATCCGCCGCCCTCAAAAACACCGAGTGTATTCTTGTATTCCGTTGTCGATGGAGTTGGTACAGGAGTATCTTTTTCCATCATATTTTTCCATTTACTCTCAAAATTTACAAGAGTGGTCAGGTTTGCTTCATAGGGCTCGACATCGAGTTTATAATACTCTTCTACGCCTACTTCAGAAGTATAGTATTCATCACCAAGTGCACAGAAATGATGGCCAAATTCATGAATTATTAAATAGTCTCCGTTATTGTTTTTGTTAGGGAATGAAGTATAGTAATTATAAATAGCACCGCCTCCGTATTGCGATGAGTTTGAAATAATACAAATATTATCGTAAGGAACCAATGAGGCTACGTCTCTGATTGTTTTAATATCTGTTGACATTAAATATCTTTCAACATCCTGAGTGTAATAAGTCATGCTAAAAAGATTATTCTTCCAGTTTCCTGTACCCGGGTTATCAACACCTGATTCCATCGAAGGCGAAAGTACTGCCCATATATTTATCTTGTTTTTATTTTCTTTAAAAGGCGAACTTCCGAAAAGATAATCAGCATATTTTTTTACATCCTGCTGAAACTGTTCCATTTCATCTTTAGAATAACCATCCGGAAGGAATACTATATCAACTTTTTGCGAAGGATCTCCGCTGTCAACAACTTTCAGGACAGGATAATCAAGAGGTTTTTCTCTGCGTATAAACTTATCATTAGGGTCAATAATCAGTTCAAATTGTTTCTCGAATTTACCGTTATGTTTTCTTCCGTGAAGTTCGAGTCTTACTTTATTTTTGGGGAACGGAAAAACAACTGTTTCATAAAAAGTACGGTTCAGCGTCTTTGCTTCGGGACTGCTTTGCCATTCATCGAAGAGCGTATTGTATCCGCGGGAGTAAATTAATGTGTTTGAACTTAAATCATAAACAAGATATTTATAATGTCCGTAATCAAACTTATCTATTAAACTCGATTTATTTCCTGACCAGTAAGGTTCCTCTTTTAACTGTTCGAAAAATACATTGTTTCCCGCGCTGTTACCTGCACGGTTGTAATCAAAACGAAGTGTTTTGTCCGTAAAATATTTATCATAATCTACCTGAGCAAATAAATTTGCGGATATGATTATAATAATAAAAACTAATAATTTTTTCATATTTGTTAATTATTTATTTTGTAAATCAGTAATTTGTTTTCTAAGTTCTTTCTCCAGATAATATTCCAGTTTTATTGCCTTCTCAAAATTCTCTATTGCTTTTTTATTCTCTTTCATAGCAGCATAGTAATAGCCATAATTTCTGAACACGTACGCATTTACCGGATTTAATTCATAAGACTGATCTAAATCAAGTTTCGCTTTTTCTAAATTGTTTGTTTTAATGTAAGCAAAAGCACGATTATTATACGCAAAAGCATAAGAAGAGTTAAGAATGATGGCATCAGTGAAGTCTTCTATAGCAAAATCATATTCCTGCTTTTCTATAAAAATATTGCCCCTGTTGTTGTAGGCTTCATACTGGTCTGGATTAATTTCAATGGATTTATTGTAGTATTCCATTGCTTTGTCATACTGCTTTTTTGATTTATATATATTTGCCGTGTACAGATATGGTTCGGAAATATCAGGGTCTAATCTTATTGCTTTTTGATAATACTCCAGTGCTTCATTGTTATTGTTCATTTTCCGCATAACATTTCCCATCTGCACATATCCTTCCGCATAACTTTTGTCAATCTCAAGACACTTGTTAAAATCCTGCATAGCAGATTCAAACTTTAATGTTGTTGAATAAACCAGACCTCTGTTATAATACCCCTCCCTTTTATCGGGTGCTAACTTTACTACTTCATTGAAATCATTAAGAGATGTGGAATAATTCTGTAACTCAAAATTTACTATGCCTCGGAATAATAATGCATCAACATCTTTTGGATTAAGTGATATTGCTTTCGAAAAATCAGATTTAGCATTTTCGGGTAAATTCAGATAATAATTTGCTACAGCACGGTTATAATAAGCCTCCTGATAACTGGTATCAGATTCAATAGCCTTTGTGAAATCAATTAATGCACCCTTGAAATTTTTTCTTTCTATTTTCTGCACACCTCTGCTGTAATAATCCTTTGCTGTTTGTGCGTTTAAAAATACAGACGGGATAAGTAAAAAACCAACGATTAAAAGTAATATTTGTTTCCCCAAATTGAAAAATTTATTTAAAACAAAATAATCAAATAGTTTTCGTAAATTAAAGTAAAAACGTAAAAAAGTCATAATGTCTTATATATAAAAATTACCATTTTAGTTTTTTCCAGAAGAAAATTAATACCGCAACAGAAATCAGTGCAAATAAAAGTATAATCCAGAATGCCAATGGGTGATCTTGTAATGGTATCCCGACATTCATAGAAAAAACGCTTACGACTAAAGTCGGCACCATTATACCGATTGTAATAATGTTTAAAGTTTTCATTAACAGATTAATGTTGTTACTTACGATGGAAGCCCGGGCATCCATTAGATTTGACAGGACATTGGAATAAATGTCAGCAAGACGGTAACATTGAGTATTTTCAATAATTATATCATCAAGAAATTCATTTTCCTCAACAGTAAAACCGATTTTCGCTGAATAGTATTTTAATTTTTCAAAAACCAGTATGTTTGAATTAATCGCATTAAGATAATAAACCAGACTCTTTTCAAGTGTGAAAAGATTTATTAAATATTTGTTCTCCATCGATTTATTAATCTTGCTTTCAAGTTCTTCGGTAACCATGTTGAAGATTTTCAGGTGTTCAAGAAAATGGAGTATAGAACGATAAATAATTTTAAGCGTTAAATCTTTCAGTGATTGCAGTTTGCTGAAATTCTTTCCTTCAAATAACGGAATATCCTCTGAAAGAACTATTACAAGTTTATCAGAAAAAATGAATATACCCATCGATGCTACCTTAAAGAAAAGAACATCATTACCTGAATAATTTCTCGGCCTCTTCATAATAAATGCAACGTGTTCGGGTTCAAACTCTACACGGGATAGTTCATCGGGGTCTAAGGCTGAGGAAAGTGTGTGTTCATCAATTTTTAAGGATTCTGTCAGGTATTTTTTCTCGTCAGCATCAGGGCTGAAATACATCAGAATATTTGAGTCAGAATCATTAGACTCAACAACCTTGTTATCTATTATTTTAAATGTTTTTTTCATTAGACTTCACATTAAAAGGTTGTAAAAATATGTTAAGACCAGATGAAAAATATTCTCACAGGCTATATTAATATAGCCTGTGAAGAATTAAAATATCATGGTCAATCTTTTTTAGATACTTCTCTCTTTACTAGTATATTATCTATTAATCCGTATTCCTTCGCTTCTTCGGCTGTCATATAATAATCACGTTCAGCATCTGCATAAATCTTTTCAATCGGCTGACCGGAGTGAAACGAAATCAATTCATACAACCTGTTTTTTATTCTGTCAATTTCTTTTGCCTGAATAAGAATATCGGTTGCCTGTCCTTGTGCACCTCCAAGAGGCTGATGCATCATTATTTTTGAATTTGGCAATGCAATTCTCTTCCCTTTGGCACCCGCAGTTAATATAAACTGACCCATCGATGCTGCCATTCCGATACAGGTTGTTGATACATCACATCTTATATAATGCATAGTATCGTAAATTGCCATACCTGCTGATATGCTGCCTCCCGGTGAATTGATGTATAACATTATATCCTTATCGGGATCTTCATATTCAAGAAATAGCAATTGAGCAACTAACAAAGATGCTATCTCGTCATAAATCGGTGTACCGAGAAAAATCAGTCTTTCTTTAAGTAATCTTGAGTATATATCGTAAGCGCGCTCACCTCTGGATGATTGTTCAACCACCATCGGAACGAGTTGATTCTTAAAACCCGATGCTCTGTCAAGACCTGCTTTTATTTCGTTTTCTCTTGATTTTATAATACTATAAAAGTCCATTATTCTTTTTCCTTTTTACTCTTTTTTTCTTCCGCTAATAATTTTATTGATTTTTTAACCTCTTCAATTTCAGTTACTTTTGCTTTTTCTATCAGAAAATCAATAACTTTTTTATCCAGCACATTGTGCCTTACTTCTTTATTATCCTTGTAGAATTCATACATCTTATCTCCCGGGATACCATACGGTTTACCCGCTTCATCTGCAAATGCTTTTATGTCATCATCCGTAACTTCAATTTTTTCCTGTTCAATGATTTTATCTTTAATCAGGAACCATTTACCCGTAAAAGATACTTCTGCTCTGTTCTTATTCTTGAAATCTTCCTCATTTATCTCGTGATTATGCCCTTTGTGTTCCTTTTTGTGGCTTTCAAAATAATCATTTAAAAGCTCATTTACGTAAGTTTCAGGAATATCAATGTCATTAAGTTTAACAACTTCCGAAACAACTTTGTTCTTTAATGAACTGTAAGAATGTTCATTGTATGATTTACTGATTTCTTCTTTCAGGAATGTTTTCAGTTCTTCTTCTGATTTTATTTCTTCCTTGCCGGTCATTTTCAGAAATGTCGCTTCATTCATTTCGGGATAGATGACTTTTTCTACCTTGGTGCATTTTATCTTAACTTTTACAGGTTCTTTATTTTCATTAACTGTATCGATTGTTTTTTCTTCGCCTTCTTTAATCCCCTTAATTGCATCATAATAATCCTTGGATATGTATTCACTTCCGATAAACAATTTCATATCTTTTTGAGAGCGCCCTTCAACTGTATTGCCTTCATTATCAATCTCCTCGGTATCAAGTGTAACCATATAATCATCGTCCATTGCCTGTCCATCAATTTCGTAGGTTGCGGCTTTCAGTTTCATATACTTGAGTTCTTCCTCTACCAGAGAATCATCGATTATGTATGTAGTTTTTGTAAGTTCAATATCATGAATTTGCTTCAATTCAACTTCAGGTATAACTTCAAACGCGACTTTAACGGTTAATTTTTCTTTCGGTTTATAATCAAGGTCAATTAAAGAACCCGTACCAAACATCGGGACTTTATTGTCAACGATATGCTTTTTAAATACATCGTTTGCAATATCTTCAATTGCACTGTATTCTATAGAATCCCAGTACATTTTCTTAAGCATGTTTACAGGAATTTTACCTTTTCTAAAACCTGGAATCTGCACCTTTTTTCTGTATTTCAGCAATGCTTCTTCAAAATACGGCATTAGTTCATCATAGTTTAAAACTGCCTCAAATTCCTTCTTGCAATTCTCCTTATCAATAATATTTATATCCACTCTGATTTAAGATAATTTAATTTAAAACGTGTAAGTTAATTAATTGTAAAAGTATAAACAATGTAATAACATTGTAATAAAAACACGGTTTTCAATACATAAAATCCGTGTTTAATAATCGAAAAACTGTATTTTTTACTTACTTCTGAACTCTCTGTCAACAACGGTTATTTCTCCGGGCGAAATTGGTACACCAAGAAATTCTATAGTGGGTCTGATTTTCAGGTTTATTCTCGCAGGAGAGCCTGATTTGCCTCCAATGCCGAGTGCCAGACCGACAAGATTCGCAAGTCCTTCGTTCTTAAAAAATTGCAACAGGTCTATATTGATTCCTACGGGGATTGTCGCTGTTTGCCCGACTCCGGGTATAGTTATCGGACCTGCAACGACACCACTTATTGTTTCGACGTTATCAATAAGTAATCTCCAGTCGATTGATTTTATAGCATCAGACGAATTCTTTGACCCGCCTTCTCCTTCGGGATTCTTAGCAAGCAAATTTAAAGTAAAACTTGCAGGTAATTTTCCAGTGCTTAACGCTGAAGTAAGTTTCACTAAATCAAGAGGATTTATTGAACTGAAATTAGAAACATTCGATAAATTAACACCGGAGACATTCATACCGGATACGCTCCCTAACTTCCATTGCAGCCTTTGTGCATTGGTAACAGCATCATTAACACTTGAACATCCCGCTATAAAAACAAACCAGATTAAAACTAAGGGCAATAAATTCTTTTTCATAATATATATTTTTAAAGTTAAATAATAATATCTTATTTATATAACAAAATATAATCTAAAATAATGAATAAAAAAGTTTATTAATTTATGTACCGGCAAATCCCAAACCTAAAAACATACATCCGTTTACCGTCTAACTTAAGATACAATGCATCGGGACTTTCATCAGGTGTTTATTTCTACCGCCTGACAGCAGAAGGTATAAACAAATACACGGCAGTAAAAAAAATGCTGATGATAAAATAAAAAGTGCTCTGATTTATTAATTACTTTATAAAAACAAAAACCCGTCAGGAAAAACATGACGGGTTTTGTTTTTATTAAAAATATTTTTATACTGTTTATTTCATTAACATCATTTTTCTGATTTCAGAATACGCCGAAGTTTCGAGTCTGTAAAAATATACTCCGCTTGTCAGACTTGACGCATTAAACTCCACTGTGTAACTTCCCGCGTTCTTTATTTCGTTCACAAGCACTGCCGCTTCTCTGCCGAGTATATCATATATCTTCAGCGACACGAAAGTATTTTTCGGAATATCATAATTTATCTTCGTGACGGGATTGAAAGGGTTCGGGTAGTTCTGGTATAGTTTATAATTATCCGGAAGAGTACTTAAATTGTTTCCGGTTCCCGTCAGCGTGCCCGTCATCTTTGCAATAGTGCCTCCGTAGCCGACAACCCACCCCGTAAGGCATCCGCTCATATTGTCCGGAAAATCAACGTCAAGAAGCGTGTTAGAGTTTGAATAAACCGAAGTCCAGTTCGAACCGCCGTCAGTGCTTCTGTAAACCTGAGTCTGCCTTACTATCCAGAACTGGTTATCTTTCCCGTCAATGCCGTTTATATTTCCCGCACCCGGAGGGGTTTGGGAAAAATAAGTAGTTCCCGAATTTGTAGATTTCGCCATTGTTATTCCGCTCGCAATTCCGAGCGTGTCATTATTGAAATGCATTGCAAAAATATAACCGTTAATTCCGTTTACGGGATGTGATGTCCAGTTCACGCCGCTGTTGGTTGACCTGTATGATGTTCCGGGGAAAGACCCAAACCAGATGTATGGCAGTTTTACATAAAATCCGTTCCTGCTTCCCTGTTCTATTACCTGAGCTGTAGGCGCTGTTGGAAATGTCGTCCAGTTTGCCCCTCCGTTGCTTGTCGTGAGTATATTCCATGTACCCGAAACAGGGTTCCCGAATGCAAAACCGTTCGATGCCGAAACCATTTTTATCCCGTTTATATTCCCGCCGGAATTAGTGTAAACCTGAACCCAGTTGATGCCGCCGTTTGTGGTTCTGAAAATGAAAGTATTTGAAGACGGGGGTGATGTCGTAACCCATGCATTATTTTCGTCAAGCGCCTCGATGAAAAGAATATCGCCGTTTATTACACCTGTATTCGGATTGCCGTTCAGCCATGTATTTCCGCCGTCAGTTGTCCTGCGTACTGTTCCGTTACTGCCTGCCGCCCAGCAGACCTGTCCGCTGACTGCTTTAACAGAATAAAATAAATTCGTTGTACCTGACGTCTGGTTAGTCCAGGTATAACTGCAGTTATTTCCGGTCTGTGCCTGAATACTGAAGATATTTAAAAATAATATTGCCGCAGCAAAAGCAATTAGTTTATATGTAATTGTAATGTTATTTGCCATTTCCAATAACTGATTAATAAATTTCTTTATTTAAAATATAACTGCTTCAGGAATATTATCGTTCAGAGAGTATCTTACGTTATCATAAAAACTTTAGATGCTTAAATGAGAAATTTTATTATAGAATTCGTATTTAAAAATTAAGGGGTTTTTGTTGGTTCTAGTACGCCCGGGACGATTCGAACGTCCGACCCACAGCTATTTGGTTGTTTAATATTTCTGAAATAAAAAAATGTAAGTTTTTGTAACGGCTTAGTCTTAATAAAAAAGCCGTTACATTTTCTGTAACGGCTTCACTTAGTACGCCCGGGACGATTCGAACGTCCGACCCACAGCTATTTGGTTGTTTAATATTTCTGAAATGAAATACTCCGTCGCAAGCGGCTGGGTAATTACACTAAGATAATAAAAAACGCCGTCACAAAATTCTGTAACGGCGTTTATTAGTACTAGTACGCCCGGGACGATTCGAACGTCCGACCCACAGCTTAGAAGGCTGTTGCTCTATCCGACTGAGCTACGGGCGCATTTCTATAACATCAACAAAAATATAGAAATATAATAACTTTTTCAAGGCAAGAAGTTAAAAGAGACTTTTTAAAAAATATAAAATATCTTATAAATATTTTAGAATAAGGGAATTTTATTGAAAAGATAATGTTTTAACTAGTACAGTAAATAAGTTTACCTACCTATAACTTTCACTCCTAATAAATGAGGTAGATGAGGAGAGCTGAGGGGAAACAGCTCTCCTACTTTTTTATACAATATAATTAATCAATAATTCAAACAAATAGCGAATCCATTAAATCAAAATAAAATTATTTATAATAATATTAATTTATTTCTGATTGATTTAATAACTGTTTCCTTTTTAAAACCCGGAACTTAATTCGAAATGATGGCGTTTTATTTATTATGTATTAAGATTTTACCTACCTATAACTTTCACTCCTAATAAATGAGGTAGATGAGGAGAGCTGAGGGGAAACAGCTCTCCTATTTTTTTGCCCTTTAAATTTTTACGCAGCAAATTGAAATACATTTTCTTTATCCAGATCTGATTTAAAATTTATTTAAAAATAAGGAACTGAAATAAATCTATTGGTGTTTTATTTTATAGAGTTTGAAATTTTACCTACCTATAACTTTCACTCCTAATAAATGAGGTAGATGAGGAGGACTGAGGGGAAACAGTCCTCCTATTTTTTTGTCCTTTTTTCCGTTATTTTGCTAATCCGATTAATAATTTATAACATAGACAGAAACAAATATTCATTTAACCCTTATCTCATAATTTCAGTTTATTATTCAGGATTATACACGGGGATTCAATATAAAAGCAAGAATGAGATGTCTCTTTGCATTGACTTTCCTCTATAATAAAATTATTTTGATGTTTGCACATTTTTTGCATATTTAATTAAGGAATTTAAGTCGGAGATATATTTTGAAGAAGAATCTATTTAGAATTATTCTTACAGTTGTATTTGTTATCGCCGCATTTATGTACATTTATCCAACTTATCAGGACTACCAGATAAACAAGGAACTTTCCGGTTTAACGGGTCAGGATAGCCTGGATTATGTTACAAAGAATGCGGATAAGATAAAGAAAGCCAGAGATGGCAGATTGAAATTAGGTCTTGACCTAAAAGGCGGTATGTATGTAGTTCTTGACGTTGATGTAGTTAAATTACTACAGGATGTTTCGAAGAAGAAAGATGACCCTGCGTTAAACCAGATTTTAGATGAGTTAAGGAGCATTCCTGAAACATCCAACGATCCAATTATTGAAGTTTTTAAGCAAAAACTTAAAGACAGGGGTTTAACTTTAAAGTCATTTTACGGTGAGGTAAGAGATAATGAAAGCGATATTGAGAAAAAACTTTCTGACGAAATTGATAATTCTATTGACAGAGCTGTTGAAATCGTAAGAAATCGTATTGACCAGTACGGTGTTGCTGAACCTCAGATTCAAAAAATAGGCGGTAAAAGAATTATCGTTGAATTGCCCGGAGTAAACAATCCCGGTGACGTAAGAAAACTTTTACAGGGAACTGCCCTTTTGCAATTCCAGCTTTTAAAAGAACCTGAAACGGCAGTAAAAGTAATGCAAGCGATTAATAATGTTTTAATCGGAAAACAAGTCACAGACACTCTTACGAATAAAACAACCTCGAAAACTGATTCTTTAAAGAGTAAGGAATTATTAGCATCTAAGGATACTACTAAGAAAGAAACAGCTGGAAAGAATGAAGTTAAGAAAGATACTTCAAAGGTAAAGAAAGATGCTGTCAAAAAAGATGTAAGCAAGAAAGATACAACAAAAAATACTAAAAAGGATTCAACCAAAAAAATCGACACTTCAAAGGTAACAGGAGATACAAGTAATAGCCAGGATACTTCTACTGCAAATCTTTCAGAGGAAGAATTCAAATTAAAGTTTCCATTCTTCTATTTAGTCAGATTAAATGAACAAAGCGGTACTGCTGATGGGTTTGTTAGAGAACAGGATAAAGAGAAGGTTGATTTAATTTTAAAGAGAGAAGATGTGAAAGCAGTTATTCCATCGGACGTTATGTTCGGATGGTCACAAAGATCTTTTGAAGCAGGCGGTGAAAAAATTTACACTTTGTACTGTCTTAAAAAAGACGCTGAACTCACAGGAAAAGTAATTGAAGATGCAAGATCTAACATCGATCCGCAAAGTAATACTCCTATCGTTTCTATGTCAATGAGCAGTGAAGGCTCCGCAGACTGGGCAAGAATAACAGGAGCAAACATCAACAAAAGATGTGCTATCGTACTTGACGGTGTTGTTTATTCCGCACCTGTTATAAGGTCAAAAATATCCGGAGGCAACTCACAAATTGAAGGTATGGGTAGTGTTCAGGAAGCAAAACTTCTTGAAATCGTTTTAAAGGCAGGTGCTTTACCTGCACCATTAAAGATTGCAGAAGAAAGATCAATCGGACCATCACTCGGTGAAGACTCAATCAGAAAAGGATTAACATCATCTTTAGTAGCTTTAATTCTTGTTGCATTGTTTATGTTAGTTTATTACAGAACAGGTGGTACTATTGCAGACTTTGCATTAATCATTAACGTTTTATTTGTTGTCGGTATTATGGCATCATTTAAAGCAACATTAACATTACCGGGTATTGCAGGTTTAGTGTTAACTCTTGGTATGGCAGTCGATACTAACGTTCTTATTTTCGAAAGAATAAGAGAAGAAATGGGATCAGGTAAGCCATTCAGAACAAGTGTTGATATAGGATACAAGAAAGCATTTTCGGCAATTATTGACGCACACGTAACAAGTATCATTACAGGTATTATTCTTTACCAGTTTGGTACAGGTCCAATTCAGGGATTTGCTTTAACTTTATTGTTTGGTTTATTAGCAAACTTGTTTACGGCCATAGTAATCACACACTTTATATTTGACATGCTGATTGAAAAAGGAAAACATGTAAGTATTGGATAATTTAAACATTTGAATTAATAAATTTATTAAATATTTTAAATGAGACTTTTTAAACATACAGAAATAGATTTTCTTGGTAAAAGGAAAGAAATTCTATGTAATTTCAATTGCAGTTATTGTAGTGGGAATGGCTGCTTTATTCGTTAAAGGAATACCCCTTGGTATTGATTTCCAGGGTGGTACAGAAATGCAGATTAGATTTAATTCACCAATTGAAGTTGCTGAATTAAGAGGTGCAATGGATAAAGCAGGATTTGCAGGTATGGAAATAAAATCTATGGGCTCTGAGGCCGATTATCTTTTAAGAACCCCATTGCAGGGTGAAGGTCAGACAGTTGCCGAAAAAATCCAGGCAGGAATAAAAGAAAACATACCAGGCAAAGATTTCCAGGTAATGAGAACCGATAAAGTAGGTCCGAAGATTGGTAAAGAATTAAGAACTAATGCAATGTATGCGATAGTGTTCTCTTTGTTAGGTATCTTAATTTACCTGGCATTAAGATTCCAGTTCGTTTATGCAGTTGGTGCTGTTATAGGTTTGTTTCACGACGTGCTCATAACAATCTCGGCTGTTGCGATATTCGATGCAATCTTTCCGTAATCTCCAGCTTGAGTTTAACCAGCAGATGCTCGCAGCATTCTTAACACTTATTGGTTTCTCTGTAAACGATACAGTTATCATTTTTGACAGAATTCGTGAAAACATTAAACTCTTTAAGAATGAGGATATCGAAAGTGTTATGAATAAATCTGTAAACACTACTTTAAGCAGAACAATAATCACATCGGGAACTGTATTCTTAACAGTTCTTGTTTTGTTTATATTCGGTGGTGAGGTTTTAAGAGCATTTGCATTTACGTTTGCTGTCGGTGTTATTACTGGTACATATTCATCAGTTTTCGTGTCAAGCTCTATTGTTGTTGACTGGAAACATCGCGTAATCGATA
The DNA here is from genome assembly GCA_963748665.1 of Ignavibacteriota bacterium. GTDB lineage: Bacteria > Bacteroidota > Ignavibacteria > Tepidaquicellales > Tepidaquicellaceae > CAIKZJ01. Next base: position 39,895 of record CAVVJW010000012.1, read on the forward strand.
AAAACAAAGGAAAATCAAGAGCAAGTTTATCAAAAAATTAAATTCATAATTAGTTATGATTATTGATAATCAGAAATATATAGTTATTGACTTACACGAAGAATCACTGGGTTTAGCGAATAGTAATGAAATTAAACAAACCGTGGAAAGTGAAATTAAATCAGGGAATAAGTATATTGCTTTGAACCTTGGAAATCTGACTTCCATTAACAGTGCGGGACTTGGTGTTTTGATTGGAATTTTAAACAAAGTTAAAACCAATAACGGAAGTTTGAAAATGCTGAACATTAACGATCGTGTTCTGAACATATTTAAGATTACTAAACTTGATTTAGTTTTTGAAATTAACAATTAACACATTTCTAAAATAATTTTATGCCATCTTGTTTTTTCTAACAGGATGGCTTTTTGATTTAATACATTATGGAAAATAGAATATTCGTTTTAGTAGGTTTACAGTGGGGTGATGAAGGTAAGGGCAAGATTGTAGATATGCTGAGTAAGGATTTTGATATTGTTGCGAGATATCAGGGAGGTGCAAACGCAGGACACACAATCATAATTGACGGCAAAAAAACTGTTCTTCATTTAATACCTTCCGGTATTTTCACAGATAACATTATTTGTGTGATTGGCAATGGTACAGTTATTGACCCCGTTGCATTAATTGACGAGATTGAGTTACTTCAAAAAGACGGAATGAATCTTTCGGGAAGACTGTTCATCAGCAAGGATGCACACATAATACTTCCCTATCATAAAATTATTGATTCAATAAATGAAAGTAAGACTGATAAAATCGGTACAACAAAAAAAGGCATAGGACCGACTTATTTTGATAAATATGCACGGAGAGGAATAAAATTTTCAGATTTTGAAAACCCTGAAATTTTAAAAGAAAAAATCAGTAAAAACCTGAATTATCTGATCTCAATTTTTTCTGATTCAGAAGAATTGAAATCTCTGAACCCTGAACTGATATTTACGGAATTAAATGTGCAATACAATAACATTAAAGAATATTTTGTACAGACACATTATTTATTAAATAATTTTATTTCTGAAAACAAAAATATTTTATTGGAAGGTGCACAGGGTGCTTTACTCGATGTTGACTTTGGAACTTATCCGTACATTACATCCTCAAGCCCTACAAGCGGAGGGGCTTGCACGGGCACAGGTATTCCGCCTACCAGAATTAACGGTGTTATCGGTATAGTAAAAGCATACACTACCCGTGTTGGCGAAGGACCTTTCCCGACAGAGTTGTTTGATGAAACCGGGAAAGAAATCGCAAAAATTGGCGTCGAATTTGGTGCTACAACAGGAAGACCAAGGAGATGCGGATGGCTCGATTTAGTTGCTTTGAAATATGCTGTAATAATTAACGGCGTAACTGAAATTGCACTTACAAAATCCGATGTTTTAGAATCTTTTGAAGAAATAAAACTTTGCACACATTATGAACTGGATGGAAATAAAATAGATTATTTCCCTTCAAACCCTGACGTATTAAAAAAAGTAATACCCGTTTATAAATCATTTGGAGGATGGAAGAAATCGTTTAACGGAGTTTCCAATTTTGAAGACCTGCCAAAGGAATTCAAAAATTACGTTTCATTCATTGAAAATTACATAAATGTAAAGGTAAAATACATATCAACAGGACCTTCAAGGTCGGATATTATCATAAAATAAAAATATTTATAAATCAAATTATTTATTGATATTTCAAAATAAATTTCTTAAATTACATTTGAGTAGCGAATTATATAAAATTACCCATTTATTGGAAGTATTTAATTTAAACAAAAACTATTTAAACAAAAACTATTTTCTATTTAATCAAAGCAGACATTAATCTGCAATTGTCCACCTGGACGGGAGAAATAAACAAATGAAAATTTACATTGGTAACATTTCAAGGGAATCAACTGAAGACGAAGTTAAAGAACTTTTTTCCAAATTTGGTGAAATTGAAAACTTCAAACTTATTCGTGACATTAATACAGACCAGCTTAAAGGTTTTGGTTTTGTTGATATGCCAAATGACGAAGAGGCAAATAAAGCAATTAACGAGTTGAACGGTTCTAACTTTAAAGAAAGACCGCTGACTGTTAGTGTTGCAAACCCTAATGCTGCAGACAGGAAAAAGAAACCTGCAGGCAAAGGTAAAACCGGTGGCGGCGGTTACGGCAAAAGTACCGGCGGCGGTTATGGTAAAAGCAGCGGCGGCGGCTATGGTAAAAGCAGCGGCGGTGGCTATGGTAAAAGCAGCGGCGGCGGTTACGGTAAAAGCAGAGATGGCGGTCAAAATAAAGAAAACAATTTCAACAGAGGCGGCAATAAATCAGGTGGTAACGGAAATGTCAACGGTAACCGTGAAGGTGGGAACGATGTAGGCGGCTTCAATTACAACCATTACAAATAATATTAATTTTACTTAAATACAAAAAGTGTCAGACCCGCAAAGGTCTGACACTTTTATTTTAAATATTAATCTTCCAGCGTCGAAATATTACCGGGATCCTGTCCGAGTGCTTTTGCTTTAAGCAATCTTCTCATAATCTTTCCGCTTCTTGTCTTCGGCAATGAATCAACAAATTCAACATTCTCAGGTCTTGCTATAGGTCCTACTTCGTGACCAACGTGCTTAATCAGTTCCTCTCTTAATGCTTCTGATTTCTCCTCGCCTGCTTTCAAAATCACATAAGTATAAATCGCATTACCTTTCACTTCGTGCGGAAGTCCGATTGCAGCCGCTTCAGCAACAGAATGATGACTCACCAGCGCACTCTCAATCTCCGCAGTACCAAGCCTGTAACCCGAAACCTTAAGCACATCATCTGTCCTTCCGATTATCCAGAAATATCCGTCCTCATCGCGTCTCGCCGAATCCCCTGTCAGATACATTCCATCATACTTCTTCCAGTACTTCTCCACGTATGCCTCAGGTGAATTATAAATCGTCCGCATCATCGAAGGCCACGGAGTCTTTATCACAAGGAAGCCCTCTTCATTATCATCCACTGGTTTTCCTTCCTCATCAAGCACATCCATTTTTATACCGAAGAAAGGTCTCGTCCCCGAACCCGGCTTTAGCGGAACAACAGGCGTCGGCGTAATCATAAACGCACCCGTCTCCGTCTGCCACCACGTATCCATAATCGGACAGCGTCCCTTACCAATCACATTATGATACCACTTCCACGCCTCAGGATTTATCGGCTCTCCCACAGAACCAAGCAGCCTCAGCGAACTCAAATCATGTCTGTTCGGCCACGCATCGCCAAACCTCATCAGCCCGCGAATCGCCGTAGGCGCAGTATATAAAATCGTCACGCCATACTTCTCAATCAACTGCCACCATCTGTTCGGAAACGGATAATTCGGCGCACCCTCATACATCAACTGCGTCGCACCATTCAGCAGCGGACCATAAACAATATAACTATGCCCCGTCACCCAGCCCGGGTCAGCCGCACACCAGTACCTGTCCTCATCCTGAATATCAAACACATATTTAAAAGTCGAATACGTCTGAACCATATAACCTCCGTGCGTATGCAAAATCGCCTTCGGCTTACCCGTCGTCCCCGACGTATAAAGCAAAAACAGCGGATGCTCAGCATCAACCTGCTCAGCTTCATTCTTAGAATTTATTATCGGCAAAGCAACCAGCTCATGATACCAGATATCACGACCATATTCCATATTCACTGCCTCACCCGTACGCTTAATCACCAGCACACTCTCAACACTCGCCGCCCTCTGCAAAGCCTCATCAGCAATAGCCTTCAGCGGAACAATCTTCCCTCTCTGATAAGCACCATCAGCCGTAACAAGCACCTTCGAATGACTATCCTCCAGCCTCTCGTGCAGCGCCTCAACTGAAAACCCGCCATACACAACAGAATGCACTGCACCAATCCTCGCACACGCAAGCATCGCAATCAGCAGTTCCGGAACCCGCCCCAGATAAAGCGTCACCCTGTCACCCTTCGTCACACCCAGACTCTTCAGCACATTCGCAAACTTCGAAACCTCCCTGTGCAAAGCAAAATACGAATACACTCTATTCTCACCCTTCTCACCCTCCCAAATCAACGCCACCTTATTCTTCCTGCTCGTCTTCAAATGAACATCCAGACAATTATAAGCAATATTAGTCTTTCCCCCTGTAAACCATTTATAGAAAGGCTTTCCCGAATCATCAAGCACCTTATTCCACTTCGAAAACCACTTCAGTTCCTTTGCTTCCTTATCCCAGAAACCCTCAAGGTCATTACTCGCAAAGTCATTTAATTTATCCCAATCCTTCACTCTCGAACTTTTCAAAACTTCTTTCGAAGGATAAAATACCTCACCCGATAATTCTTTCATAAAATATTATTTTAAGTTTATAAATAGTTGAATGTTAAAACAATCTTAAAATTATTTCAGTTTCACAATATCATTTTATATATTTAATAAATCAATCACTTTCATACTCAGAAAACAAATTAATAAATCTAAGTCACTTTTCCCTCGTTCCCAAGCTCCTCCCTGCATGCTTTAAGCAGGGATCAGGAACGCGAAAAAACAATCCTATCCTTTGCGCTCTCCGCGGCCTTTGTCGAAGACCTGCCATCTTGTTGGGTGGGCGGTTAAAAACACCTCCCCCATTTCTCCCTTGAAAAATTCCCCCTCCAAAACTATTATTGTAAATGAAAACAAAACACATAATAATATTAGTACTAATAATCATCACAGCCCTCCCACTCCAGGCATGTGATAAAAAACAACCAGCACAAAAACACACAACCAAAGATACAACAGCAAACACCGTCAAAACCCGCTTCACACTCCCCGAAGGATACACACGCATCACACCCGAAAAAAACTCCTTCGCCCAATACCTCCAGAACCTCCCGCTCAAACCCGAAGGCACCATCGCCCTCAACTACGACGGCTCCGTAAAACAACCCGACGACGTATACGCCGCTGTCGTAAACATAGACGTCGGCGAAAAAGACCTCCAGCAATGCGCCGACGCCATAATGCGCCTGCGTGCCGAATACCTCTTCGCACAACAAAGATACGACGAAATAAAATTCAACCTCACAAACGGCTTCACCACCGAATACTCCAAATGGCAGGACGGATACAGAATCTCCGTTAAAGGAAACAAAACAAACTGGGTCAAAAAATCCCAACCCGACAACTCATACAACCAGTTCCGCCAATACCTCGAACTCATCTTCACATACGCAGGAACCCTCTCACTCGAAAAAGAACTCACACCCATCACCACAAACGAAATCGAAATCGGCTCCGTCTTCATAAAAGGAGGCTCCCCCGGACACGCCGTCATCGTCGTTGACCTCGCCGAAAACAAATCCACCGGCGAAAAAATCTTCCTCCTCGCCCAAAGCTATATGCCCGCTCAGGACATACAAATACTCAAAAACCCCAATTCACAAACTCTATCACCGTGGTATTCTGCAAATATTGATGATATTCTGGAAACTCCTGAATGGACATTTAAGAAAACACAGTTAAGAAGATTTTAATCATTATTGCACAATAATATATAATTTTTAATATTAATAACTACCATCAGAGTTTAAAAATAAACACGCTTCTATTTTAAATGACTTTTTTTAGTTTAGAAACAATTATTAAATTATTTAAACAATTTATTTCCCTTAAAAAGATTTAATTATTATTGTTTAATTAAGTATGAAAAGAATAATCATTGTCATCGTCATCACGCTAATCGCAGCAGCATCCGCCAACGCCCAGCTCTACAAAGGCTTCGGCATCAAAGCAGGAACATCCATCGCAAACCAGGATATAGACTTCAATCCCGGAGGCTTTATCTTCGTAAGCGGAATTGGACATTACCAGTATAAATACGGATTAACAATCGGAATCTTTAAAGAAATACACGTCATAGAAAATCTGAATGCACAATTCGGAGTCAACTACTCTCAAAAAGGTTCTATTATTGAATATGACGAATACAACTACAACTATTCTGAAAAGACGGGAAACACTTACAGCATACACAACAATCTGGACTTCATAACAGCGGAAGTTTACGCAAAATACACATCTTCAAATTCATTACTAAATCCATACGTTCTCGCAGGACTCAGAATGGATTTCTTCCTATCACAACACATATTTACGAGAAAAGGCGGGGAAAACACTGACGAACAATATTCACAGGAAATCACAAACAACAAAATCCTTGGAGCTACAATAGGTGCTGGAATAGAATTTCAGGCACACAAACTATTTACAGTTTTTCTCGAAGGAACATACAACCCTGATTTTACATACTTAACTGATAAAATTATAATGAACACCGATTATAAAATCCGCGGACACTCATTCGACATCCGCACAGGAATAAAATTCTAAAACTCTAAAACAAAAACCCCCGCCGGTTCTACACCAACGGGGGTTATGAATTATAAAATCATGAAACCATAAAAATTCTTATCTCTTCTCTGTGATCTCTGTGTGCTCTGTGGTGAGAAACTCCAATCTCTTACCCTAAATAAATCTCATCTTCGCGACCTCTGCGGCCAAAAAATCTTTAACTATCCGCGTTCTATTATACCTGAACTTCTTCCTTCTTCTTCATCTCATTCACAATACACTGAGTATCCCTTGCAATCATCAGCTCTTCATTCGTCGGAATAACATAAACCTTAACCCTCGACTCAGGCAAACTAATCTCCGCAAGTTCACCCTTCGTCGCCTTGTTCTTTTCCACATCAAGATAAAGACCCAGAAACTCCATATTCTTGCACGCCTCATACCTTGTCTCATAATCATTCTCTCCAATACCCGCCGTAAACACAAGCGCATCCAGCCCTCCCAGCGCCACAATGTATGCACCAATAAACTTCTTCAGCCTGTAATCAAACATCTCAAGCGCCAGCTTCGCCCTCATATTCCCATGATGAAATGCATCCTCCAAATCCCTGAAATCATTACTAATGCCCGAAACACCAAGCATACCACTCTTCTTATTCATCACATCATCAATCTGTTTCGAAGAAAGATGTTCAATGTTCTCAAGAATCGGAATCAGTGCAGGATCAACATCTCCGCACCTCGTTCCCATAATCAAACCACCCGTCGGAGTATGTCCCATCGAAGTATCTATACTCACACCATTCAAAATCGCAGCAACACTCGCACCGTTACCAAGATGACAGGTAATAATCTTTGAATTTTTCTTACCAAGCAAATCCATCGCAACAGCCGAAACATACCTGTGAGATGTACCGTGGAATCCGTACCTTCTGATACCATACTTCTCATAAAGCTCATAAGGCAAAGCATACATATAAGTATAAGCAGGCATCGTCTGATGAAATGCCGTATCAAAAACACCAACCATCGGAACTTTCGGAAGTACAAGCTCGCAAGCCCTGATACCCTTTATATTAGGCGGATTATGAAGCGGTGCAAAAAACGAACACTCATCAAGTGCCTTCACAACATCCTCGGTAATCAAAACCGAACTCTTATACTTCTCACCCGCATGAACAACCCTATGCCCGACAGCATCAATCTCTGAAACATCTTTAATCACACCCGTATCTTTATCAGTCAAAACCTCAAACACCAGCTTCATCGCAACAGTATGATTCGGCATAAACTTCTCAACCTTAATCTTCTCACCACCATTATTATTATAACTCATCGAAGACTCCTCACTGCCAATCCTCTCAACCAAACCCTTCGACATAACCCTCTCCCCCTCCATATCAATCAACTGATACTTCAAAGAAGAACTGCCCGTATTAACCACAAATATTTTCATATATAAAATTTATTTTTAACTTTTATTTTTTAACTTTACTATACTCGTTCCCAATCTACTCCCTGCATGCTTTAAGCAGGGATCAGGAACGCAACATTAAATCAAAGCTCCTTACCCAATCGCCTGAACAGCCGTAATTGCAACAACATCAACAATCTCCTCCGGTGTACATCCCCTCGACAAATCATTAATCGGCAGAGCAAAACCCTGTGAAATCGGACCGATAGTATTTGCCTTTGCCAAACGCTGAACGAGTTTATAACCAATATTCCCGGACTGCAAATCAGGAAACACCAGAACATTCGCCCTGCCAGCAACATCACTACCCTTCGCCTTCATCATCCCAACTTCAGGTACAATCGCCGCATCGAGCTGCAACTCACCATCAATCAAATACTGCGGAGCCAGCTCCTTCGCAATCCGCGTCGCCTCAACAACCTTATCAACCAACTCATTCTTTGCACTACCCTTCGTAGAAAATGAAAGCATTGCAACCCTCGGCTCAATATTCAAAAGACTCTTCGCAGTCGTTGCAGTTGAAACCGCTATCGATGCAAGTTCCTCTGCAGTCGGATTCGGAATAATAGCACAGTCAGCAAGAACCAAAACTCCATTCTCGCCAAAAGTACAATCAGGAACCTCCATCACAAAACAGCTCGAAACACCAGAAATACCCGGTGCAGTTTTGATTATCTGAAATCCCGGCCTTAGCAAATCACCCGTAGAATGAATCGCCCCGGAAACCAGTCCATCAGCATCACCAGCCTTCACCATCATCGTTCCATAATAAATAGTATCCTTCATAGTATCCAAAGCACTTTCAACAGTAACACCTTTCGACTTTCTCATTTCATAAAACCTGTTTGCATAATCATTGAGTTTTTCTGACTTAACAGGGTCAATAACCTTAATCCCTGTAATGTCCGCATTATGTTTCTTTGCTTCACTCTGAATCTCTTCTTCATTGCCAAGCAAAACAACGTTTGCGAGTTTCTCTCTTGTAATAATTTCGGCGGCAAGTAAATTTCTTCTTTCGCTGCCTTCGGGAAGTGCTATCGTTTTCATATTGGAACGAGCCTTGTCCCATATCTTATCTATAACTGACATAAGTTTATTATAACTCCAAAGATTTAAATTGAATGGTAATTCAAAATTACAAAACTTAAACTTCATTAGAAATGCAAAAATCATTCATATCATTTTGTATAAAATATTTTCTCTTATTTTCATTATTCATTTTGCTTATATTTAAGCACCTCAAATAATTAATCAAATTAAAATGATTAGGAAACAAGACGCATTAGATTATCATAAACTCGGAAGACCGGGAAAGATAGAAGTGGTCTCATCAAAACCATGTGCTACACAAAGGGATTTGTCTTTAGCATACACTCCCGGCGTTGCGGAGCCATGCCTTGAAATTGAGAAAAATCCTGATGATGCTTATGAATACACTGCAAAAGGAAACCTGGTTGCAGTAGTATCAAACGGCACAGCAGTGCTTGGTCTCGGTAACATTGGAGCACTCGCAGGAAAACCGGTTATGGAAGGTAAAGGGGTCCTGTTCAAAAGATTTGCTGACGTAGATGTTTTCGACATCGAACTCAACACCGAAGACCCCGACGAAATTATTAAAGCAGTAAAACTTCTCGAACCAACATTCGGCGGAATAAACCTTGAAGACATCAAAGCACCCGAATGCTTCTACATCGAAGAAGAACTAAAAAAGATAATGGGTATTCCCGTCTTTCACGATGACCAGCACGGTACTGCAATCATCAGCGGTGCTGCTTTGATTAACTCTGTCGAAATTGTCAGAAAGAAAATAAGCGATGTCCGTGTTGTTTTCAGCGGTGCAGGAGCCGCAGGTATAGCATGTGCAATGCTTTACGAAACACTCGGAGTGAAAAGAGAAAATATTATTTTAGTTGATACAAAAGGTGTCGTATATAAAGGCAGAAAAGAAGGTATGAATAAATACAAAGAATATTTTGCACAGGACACAGAATTACGCACTCTTGCCGATGCTATGAAAGGTGCAGATTGTTTCTGCGGTGTATCAAAGAAAGGTGTACTCACAAAAGAAATGGTAAAAAGCATGGCAGACTCTCCAATAGTTTTTGCTATGGCAAACCCCGACCCTGAAATCACATATCCCGATGCATTATCTGTCCGTGATGATATAATTATGGCAACAGGAAGAAGCGACTATCCGAATCAGGTTAATAACGTACTCGGATTTCCTTTTATTTTCAGAGGTGCACTCGACGTCCGCGCTTCAACAATAAACAATGAAATGAAAATTGCTGCTGCAATGGCACTGGCACGTCTTGCAAAAGAAGATATTCCCGATTCTGTTATTCGCACTTATGGCGGTAACAGAATTGAGTTTGGAAAAGAATACATAATCCCAAAACCATTCGACCCCCGTGTTCTTCTCTGGGAAGCACCTGCAGTTGCCGAAGCCGCAATGTTTACAGGCGTTGCAAAGAATCCTATTCTTGACTTCGAAGAATACAAAGACAGACTCGAAGGCAGACTCGGTAAGTCACGCGAAATAATGAGATTCTTTATCCATAAAGCACAAAGAGTCAGCAAGAAAATTGTATTCCCTGAAGGTGAAGAATCAAAAATACTTCGTGCCGCACAAATTATTGTTGACGAAGGTATTGCAAAACCTGTTTTAATCGGTGATACAGAAATGATAGTTCAGAACATCGTTGACCTCGGTTTGCACTTCGAAAAAGAAGACATCGAAATAGTAGAACCCGTTCTTTCACCAAACCTTGGCAAATATGCCGATGACTATTTTGAATTACGTCACAGAAAAGGTGTTACAAAATTAGATGCTAACAGACTGCTGAAAAACCCGAATATATTCGGAATGATGATGGTAAGAAACGGTGATGCTGATGGATTGATTTCAGGATTAACTCAGCACTATCCCGATACTGTTAAACCTGCATTGCAAATTATCGGAAAAGCAGAAGGTACAAACACGATTGCCGGTATGTATATGATGATTTTCAAAAACCAGAGAATATTTATCTCAGACGCTACCATTAACATAAATCCAAATGCTGAGGAGCTTGCCGAGATTACATTTCTCACTGCTGATAAAGTAAAAAGACTTGGTGTAACTCCTAAGATTGCAATGCTTTCATTCAGTAATTTTGGCAGTACAAAACACGCTTACTCTGATAAGGTAAGAATCGCAACTGAAATAGTAAAAAATCAAAGACCGGATTTAATTATAGAAGGTGAAATGATGGCAGACACTGCTATGAATCCCGAAATTATTTCTGAGTACTTTCCGTTCAGCAATCTTAAAGAGAAAGCAAATGTCTTAATTTGTCCTGATTTAACATCTGCAAACATTTCTTATAAATTACTTGCCTGCATTGGAGGTGCAGTCGCTATCGGACCAATCCTTCTCGGAATTAAAAAACCGGTTTATTTATTGGGTCCCGGTAATTACGTAGATGATATTGTTAATATGACCGCAATGGCAGTTTACGAAGCCGAAAAAGACTAATATACATTAATTTTTATAAGCCTTATCTCAATACAAGAGGTAAGGCTTTATTTTTTCTGAATAATCCCGTACATCAATATTAGATTCAATCAATATTTCATCCCACGTGTTATCGTTATCAATCATATTCCTGAGTCTGTTAGTACCGGCAAGTTTATCTATAAAATTTTTATTAGTCCAGGAAAATTTGTTCGATGTTTTCTTTAATGCAAGCAATATCGCTACTGAAGTTTCAAAAGGTTTATACTTCGTTAAATCAGAAACAATTAATTTAACTCCATAACATTTCTGACCAATAAACTTCATTGCACTATACGAAGGAAGCAATGATTGCTCGGGTATAAATTCTGTCTTTTCAAAAGTAACACCTTTTAGACCAAATCCATTAAGATTATTAAGAAGCAATTCATTGTCCAAAAAAGGTGCACCAAATACCTGAAACGGTGTATTTGTTCCGCGTCCCTCAGATATATTTGTTCCTTCAAGAAAACAGAGTGAAGAATACAGCCGTGCACTTTCCATTGAAGTAATGCTCGGAGACGGATTAATCCAATCGCCCATAAGAGATTCATACTTTTTGTTCCTGTCATAATCCTTCATTTTTACAACTCTGAACCCATTATTATTCACATATTCAAGGTCAAGAAATAAAGCCAGTTCACCTATTGTTAATCCTGTTACGACAGTTGTCGGAATCTTTCCGACAAAAGAAGAAAAACTTTCATCAAGTATAAATCCTTCAGGATAGTTAATGTTAAGCAGTGAAGGTCTGTCACACACTATATACTTCTTACCGTATTTCTTCGCATCCTGCATTGTAAGATAAAGTGTGGAAGTATAGGTATAAAATCGAACTCCAAGTTCCTGAATATCAAAAATTAAAACATCTACATCTTCCACATCATTCTTTGTAAACGAATATTTATTGCCATATAGAGAAATCACAGGTATTTCAAAACCCGATGTTTTATAAGTATCGTCAGCAGAGAAACCATGTTCGGGAGTAAATATTTTAACTACGTTTACATTATTCTCGATCAGCATATCAATAATGTGTTTCCCATTCTTATCAACACCTGTTCTGTTTGTTATAATACCAACACTTTTATCTTTGACCAATTCAAGATCTTCCTTAACAAGCATCGTATTACCAGTTTCGAAAGGAGGGTTAGTTAACTGTGCAAACGCAGCAGAACTCAGGACTAATAATAAAATTATTATAATTCTCTTCATCAGAATAATCTTTTAATAATTTTAATATCCACTATTTTAAAAACGAATATAAAACTTGTAATAACAATAAAAATTATAATCTTCAGGAGCAAATAGTCAAAAATCTTAAGAAAGAAATAAGATATTACTGTAGCCGCAAGCAGAACAAAAATAAATAATATCTTAGTATATTCATAATCAATTTTATAATATTTCTGTGAAACGAAATATATTCCAATCATCATTGTTAAATAACTAAGCAGTGTTGTAATGGCTGCACCCATCATACCCATTATAGGAATCAATATAAAATTGGCGGCTACGTTCATAATAGCCGCTCCACCCGTTATATAAGGCAGATATTTCGTTTTCTTTTCTATGTATATACCTGCCATTAAATTAATATATACTCCATAAAATACGTACGACAATAATATTATAGGCACAATTGAAAGTCCTCCCCAGTATGCCTTTCCTACAAGATATCCTTTATGAGGTAACGGAATTGCTACAATGTTATCAATAAACAAAGTAAGGAATATAAAAATTACCGTTGCAATAACTAAAAACAGAGTCATAACTTTTGCATAAATTTCTTTTGCATTTGGTTCTTTCGCGTTCTGTAAGAAGAAAGGACGCCACGCAAAATCGAACATCGATACAAATAACATCATAAAAATCCCAAGTCTGTAATTTGCCTGAAAAATACCGACAGTATAATCATTCGTAAGAGCAGTTAAAATTGGTCTGTTTACAACCTGAATAATGTTTGAACTTATTCCTGCCGGAATATATGGCAATGAAAATTTCAGCAGTTCTTTAACCAGACCTTTATTAAATGAGAATTTTAAATTCTTAATAACTATTGGCGAGAGAAGAACAAATGTCAAACCCGATGCTATTACGTTTGAAATAAAAACGAATTCTATTCCTTTCTTCAGGACTAAAATGAATAAAAGGTTAAGACTTACTGTCACTACAATACTTGTTAATCTAATTGCAGCAAATTTCTTTGGCTTTCTCTGCAGCCTTAGAAATGCAAACGGTACAACTTCTATTGCATCAAAGAACAGAATCAGTGCTGTATATTTTAAAAGTACTTCCCTTGATTCTGCAATTTGAAACACAGAAGTAAAGTTATTTGAGAACACAAAAAGAATCCCGGAAAAAAATAACGAATTAAAAAATATTCCTAAATAAGGATGTGAAAAGTTTTCTTTTGCTGTCCCGACTTCAAGCGTTGAAGCAAATTTAAAATATCCCGATTCGAGGCCTATTGTCATAAACACATTTAATATTGCAACATATGCATATATATTAGCAACTATTCCAAACTCTGCGGGAAGAAAAAGATTTGTATAAATAGGAACAAAAAGGAAGTTAAGGAATCTCCCAAGTATGGTACTCGTACCGTAAATCAGCGTATCTTTAGAAAGCGACTTTATTTTATCAATCATAAAGCAAAAGGTTATTCCTAAAATAAGGAATAACCTTTTTATAAAAAATATATAAATAAATTATGGAATTATTTCTATTAATGAACTTGTGACAGTTGAACCGTTTTCATCGAGTAAGAATACTCTGTAAATACCGGGACTATCAAACTTCATATCAGCGGTTGAATTCTTTGCGAAATAAATATATTTCATCGAAGGTTCAACTACGTATGCGAACTTTTTATAGAAATCGAATGATTTAGTAGATGGACTATACTTATCGAATTGAATTGAAACATTCTTTAAGCCAAGTGCATAATCACACTTTACCATCACTGTTAAATAACCTGTTGTAAATCTGTCGCTGATTCCGGATTCTCCGTCCGAACCGTATTTCTCACAGAAATAAAGTACAGGACCGTTTTGTGCCTGAGCGTTGGATGTAAATCCAAATATTGCAAGTACTGCAAAGATAGAAAAAATTACATACAATTTCTTCATTTTTTTCTCCTTGGGTCTAATCTGACCCTTTTTAATTTAATAATAAAACTTTTTAATTTGGTACTACTTCTACTTCACCTTCGGCAATAGGTGTACCGTCTTTTTTCTGACAAACGACTCTGTATGTGCCCGGTGAATCAAATTTTAAATTCTTCTTATCCGTAAAATATGTATAATCCCAGCTTGCCTGAACTTCAAACGGAATTGTTCTGATAATCTTTTCGCTGATTGAATTTCCTGAAGCATCTTTTACCTTTGAAAGTCTCAGTTCAACTTTACCCGTCCCAAGGGTTGTTCCTGATGGACGTGTGTCAAGCATAACTGTCAGCCAACCCGGCGTGAACCTTTTGCTTACGCCAATTTCTTCACCATCTTTGTATTGCTCACAGAAATAAAGTTTTGATCCACCTTCATTCTTTTCAGAAGAAGATTCTTTTTTAGTATCTGTTTTTGTTTCTGTTTTTGTCTCTGTTTTTGTTGTTTCTTCTTTCTTGGTTTCCTCTTTCGCGATATCTTTTAATTTACCGCATGCTACTACCAGTGAAACTGTAATTAGGATTGCCAACAAAAAGTTTAATTTGTACTTTAAATTTTTCATAGCATAAATAATTTAATTTATCAAAGTGATTAATTTAAGTTTTTCAGAAATATATGTCAAGATATAAAATCTAACGATAAATCTAATGACCTTACAGAGTGTGTTAACCCTCCGATAGATATTATGTCAATTCCATTTTGATTACTAAAGTTCCCAATATTGTTATAATTAATACCACCTGATATTTCAATCAAATATTTTCGTTTATTTAATTTTACCGCTAATCTGACATTTTCTATTGAAAAATTATCGAGCATAACTATATCGACTAATCCTTTTCCTAATTCCTGAACAATTTTAAATTCGTTCAAATCTTTTACTTCAATTTCGACTTTAAGTTCCCGGTTTGCAATAACTTTTTTTAGTTTAATTAAGGTATTCTCAATGCCGCCATTTGCTTCAATATGATTGTCTTTAATCAGTATCATATCATACAACCCGAATCTATGATTATCCCCGCCCCCTATTTTAACTGCGAGTTTCTCAAACAATCTGAAGTTTGGCGTGGTTTTCCGGGTATCGACTATCTTAATATTCGGATTGCTTAGTTTCTTGTTTAGACTGTATGTGGCTGTTGCAATACCTGACATTCTTTGAAGAATGTTTAATGAAAGCCTTTCTGCTTTTAATAAACTTCGTGATGAACCTTTTAACTCTGCAATACGTGCACAGTTCCTGAGAAGTTCACCCTCAGGACAAGAAGTTTTTACGACGGTTTTCTTGTCAACAATCTTATGTACAAGTTTAAATATTTCCAGTCCTGCAATTATTCCCGGCTCTTTTAATATTAAGTTTGCTGTAGAAACTTTCTCTTTGGGAATTAACAGATTAGATGTTACGTCTCCGCTTCCGACATCTTCTCTGATAGCATCTTTTATGATTTTTTCTGCAAGTTTAAAATCAAAGTTCCTGTAAAATTTTTTGTTTAACATATTTATTCTTGTTTAGTTTTTTTATTTATTCGAAATACTTCTTAACAACATCAATAAAATCCTGCGGCGGTCTTATAGGTTTAAATTTCTTTAAATCCAGAAATGAATGTGTCGTGTATCCGTTGACAATTAACCTTTCTCCGACGAATATTTCATAATCTATCTTAATCCTGACAGTAGGCATTTCCTTCAAAGTTGCTGATATCCTGATTAAATCGTCATAATGTGCGGGGGTCTTGAAGTTAATATGCGCATCTATCAACGGTAATCCTACGTTCTGCTCTTCAAGCTTCGGGTATGGATATTCCATCGATCGCATCAGTTCATTCCTGCCCGCCTCAAAAAACTCAAGATATCTTACATTATTTACAATACCCATTACATCTGTATGAGCATAAAGTATCCTTATGTTTGTTTCGTTTTTTATCATACATTTTCCGGAAAAATTTTTTGTGGATTTAATATATTATTTGGGTCGAAGACCTTTTTAATATTTCTTGATAATTTAATCTCTTCCTTCGAAAGTGCTATCGGTAAAAATTCTTTCTGGGAATATCCGATACCGTGTTCACCTGAGATAGTCCCTTCAAGCGAAACAGTAAGATTAAAAATATCTTCGATTGCTTTCTTTACGTTCAAATTCCAGTAATCATCCGAAAGATTTTCCTTTAAAATATTTATATGCAGATTTCCGTCTCCTGCGTGTCCGTAAGAAATTATTCTGATTTTGTACTTTTCGGAAATTTCTTTAACTCCTTTCAAAAGTTCAGGCATCCGTGCTCTTGGAACAACTGTATCTTCTTCTTTATACGTTGAAATCGATTTCACTGCCTCACCTATCGAACGTCTTAACGCCCATAGTTCTTCCATCTTATTTCTTTCTTCAGCAAGTATAATATCTTTTACATTAAACTTTTCAACAGTATCTGCGATTGTCTGAACGTCTTTATTCATCATCTTCTTCATTATTTCCATCAAGTTCAATTAATAGTTGAGCCTCTGAATCGCTGTTAGGAAAAACCTTGCCAAGTTGAACCTCTGCTGCATTAATTGCATCTTTCGTTAAAAATTCAAGAGCGGCAGGATTTACACCATTTCTGTAGATTTCTGCCACTGATGAGATACAATCATTTACATCGTTGTATGCAATCAATAAAAGTTTTTTATACTTTGGCAAAGCAATCACACGGAAAACTATTTTAGTAATAATTCCAAGCGTACCTTCACTGCCGCATAACAATTGACTCAAACTGTAGCCCGTCACATTCTTAATCGTCTTCGAACCGGTAAAAATTATCTCACCGGTCGGAGTTACAAATTCAAGTCCGAGTATGTAGTTTCTTGTGACTCCGTATTTTGCCGCACGCGGACCGCCCGAACATTCGGCAACATTTCCGCCAATAAAACAACTTCCTCTCGATGCAGGGTCAACAGGATAAAACAAACCCCGTTTTTCAAGTTCTTCCTGAAACACCTGAGTTATTACACCCGATTCAACCTCGGCAAAAAAATTCTTTTCATCTATATCCAGAATTTTGTTAAACCTTTCCATAGAAATCAGAATTCCGCCAAGAACAGGTAAAGCCCCGCCTGAAAGCCCTGTACCACCGCCTCTTGTATAAACCGGTATAAGGTTTTCATTAGCCAGTTTAAGTATCTTTGATATCTCATCCGCCGAAGATGGTTTTACTACAACCTCGGGAGGAAAGGAAAAATCTTCTGTTTCATCACGCGAATACTTGTCTAAATTTTCTGCATCCGTATGAACATAGTCCTTCCCTGAGATACCGATTAAACTACTAATTATTTGAGGCTTTATTTTATTGTACATACATAAATATAAGAATAATTTTAATAAATTGAAATTAGATAAAATTTATTAATTGGGTAACTGATTTATTTTACAACTTCGCCCTTAAATATTGTTTTGGATAATCAATTTCTGCATTTAGTTTTCGGGCGGCATCGAGCGTCCAGTATGGATTTCGGAGCAATTCCCTTCCGAGAAGTACTATATCCGCGTGTTTATTGTTAATTATTTCTTCCGCCTGTTCGGGTTGTGTTATCAAACCTACCGCTCCGGTAAGTATTTCAGATTCCCTTTTTATCTGCGATGCAAACGGCACCTGATATCCCTGTGCAACAGGAATCTTGGCACCGCTGACATTACCTCCGCTTGAACAATCTATCAGGTCAACTCCTTCATCTTTCAGCAACTTTGCAAATGCAACTGAATCTTCGATGCTCCATCCGCCGTCTGTCCAGTCAGTTGAAGATATACGTACGAACAAAGGTGTGCCCTCAGGGATAACACTACGGACAATCTTTGTTATTTCTATAGGAAGCCTGCATCTGTTTTCAAAACTTCCGCCGTAATTATCTTTTCTGAAATTCGAAAGCGGTGACAGAAATTCGTGAACAAGGTATCCGTGTGCGAAATGCAGTTCAATAATTTTATAGCCTGCAAGAATGCTTCTAATTGCAGCAAGACGGAAATCCTCTTTTGCTTTTTCAATATCATCAATACTCATTTCGTTGGGCTCAGTATATTTTTCCGAGAAAGCAACAGCAGAAGGAGCATAAGTTTTCCAGCCTCCATCCTCAATTAATTTTGACCCTTCTTTTTCCCAGCCTAAATGAGCCGATGCTTTTCTTCCTGCGTGTGCAAGCTGAATACCGGGAACACAATTCTGAGATATTATGTAATTGGTAATCTTCTTATAGACGTATGTCTGCTCATCATTCCATAAACCCAAATCACCTGAAGATATTCTTCCTTCAGGACATACTGCAGTAGCTTCCTGAATGATAAGTCCTGCTCCGCCAACGGCCCTGGTACCATAATGTACTGTATGCCATTGAGTAGGAAAACCTTCTACGGCGGAATACTGACACATAGGCGAAACTGCTATTCTGTTTTTAATTTCTATTTCACGAATTTTCAGCGGTGAAAATAATTTACTCATATTGATATTTTTTGTTTATTCAAAAATCCGTAATAATAATTACAAATAAAAGTGTATAATTATGAAACCCCTTTCTTTATGGAACTAATAAATTAATAAACACCGTTTTATACAATAGAAAGGATAGCTTTAAATGTATAAATATATTTTTGCGATATTGGTTTTAATAATTGCACAAAGAACGATGGCACAAATACACACAGAGAGCATAGAGTATAAAGATGGTGATGTTGTACTTGAAGGATACATTGCTTATGACGAATCGTTTACCGGTGTTCGCCCCGGAGTATTAGTTGTACACGAATGGACTGGTTTGAAAGAATACACAAAGATGAGATGTGAGATGCTCGCAAAACTCGGATACTTTGCTTTTGCGGCTGACATATACGGTAAAGGGGTCAGGCCTTCCACACCTGAAGAATCAGGTAAACAGGCTGGTAAATACAAAGGAGACAGAAATCTTTTCAGGAGCAGAGTTAATGCAGCACTTGATGAAATGAAGAAGCAAAAACTTGTTAATACTTCAATGATTGCAGCAATAGGATATTGTTTCGGCGGAACAGGTGTTTTGGAACTTGCCAGAAGTGGTGCAGACATAAAAGGAGTTGTTAGTTTTCACGGTAACCTTGATTCTCCGACTCCTGATGATGCAAAGAACATAAAGGCCCGGATTTTAATTTGTCACGGAGGAGCAGATCCTTTCGTACCGGCAAAACAGGTTGAAGGATTCGAAGAAGAAATGAAGAATGCTAACGTAAACTGGAAGTTAATTTCCTACGAAGGTGCAGTTCACAGTTTCACGAATCCTGATTCGGGTAATGACCCGTCAAGAGGTGCGGCATACAATGAGAAAGCCGACAAGGATTCCTGGGAAGATATGAAAAATTTCTTCGGGGAAATCTTTAAAAACTAAAAATATTTGCCGGCATTAATGTAAAGTGTACAACAAAAATAAGATTAAGTTGTACCGGACAGCAATGCCGGCACCATATAAAATCCAACCAAGAGATTATTCAATTTATACGTTCATATTTTGTAACTTTATTCGGGATTGGTACTATTGTCCTTAGATAATCATATATTGCCGATAAATCTTCATCGGTCATATTTGCTAAGAAAGTCCAGGGCATAATAGTATTAAACTCATCGGGTTTTACTTCTGATGGGATATATTTATCTTTACTGAATGTACGGAATTTCTGTACAAAATTTTCTTTCGTCCAGCTACCAATTCCAGTCTGCATATCAGGTGTTATATTAGCCGACCTGATTATAACTCCTCCGGGCAATTTAAATTCCTGTCCGCCTGCAAGATATCTGTTCATTTGATATTCGCCTTTCACCTGCTGGGTGTGGCAGTCGTTACATCCTGCAATGTTTGTTAAATATTTCCCGTATTCTACAGTATTCGATTTATCAGGCATTGGTTTTAAATCATTTTTTTCAGGTATAGATCTCATTATCAAATTAATCGGAAAATTAACATTTCTGACTGGTACACTATTTTCAATAGGTTTCAAAGTTTTTAAATATGCAATGATTGCATAGACATCATTCTTATCCATTTTTCCAAAGTTCAGATACGGCATTAACGGGAATAATGGCTCATTATCTTTATTAACTCCTTCGGTAATAGCTCTGAATATTTCCCCGTCTGTCCAACCTTTTAATCCGGCAGGAGTAATATTCTTTGCGAAAAAATCTTCCGGGAAGTCCAAATTCTTCATTAAATTCGGCTCCTCCCTTCCCTACAGTTCCTTCAACCAACGGTCCTGCTAATTTTGAGTAATCGCGTGTTGAATGGCAATCCGCGCATCCGCAAACATTGTTAAACAAATACTCACCGCGTTTGACTAATTCAGGTGAAGATTCGATTTTAATCTCAGGTGCATCTGCAACTTTTGGCAATGCATTCATAATGTAGAAGTAACCTGCTGCAGCTCCAACAAAAAGCAGCAGGAATAAGAATAAAAGAATTTTAAAAAGTCGTTTCATTTTGTTCTCCTTTCCGTATTTTAACTACGGTTGTTGTATTTCATAAAACTTAATTTACTATAACAAAATATTTGTTTATTTGTTTCAGGCTTGAATTACCCCTAAAGATTAAATTTGTGTAACCCTGAGTTAAAAAACTTTATACTTAAATACAAATTAGAAATTTTTCCACTAAAATCTGCATTTCTTTTGCAAAACAATCTTACTATATTTGTACTGTAGTTATGAAACATCCTGCCTTAATAAGGCTACATATTGAAAAAAAATTTTGCAATTCAATTTCGTTATTTGGAGGAATAAAATCGAAAATTGAAATAACTTTCTATTCCCAAAATCAATTTTTTATACTATTTAATATATGAAGAAGAAATTATTAATAAGAGACCTTACACTTCGCGATGGACAACAATCATCATTCGCTACACGTATGACTCAAAAACAAATCGACCGCGTTCTTCCGCTTTATAAAGATGCTGATTTTTATGCCGCAGAAGTATGGGGTGGTGCTGTTCCCGATTCTATTATGCGCTACCTTAATGAAGACCCCTGGGACAGACTTACAAAAATTAAAGCAGGGTTTGGAGATAAAACAAAATTAACCGCACTTTCAAGAGGAAGAAACCTTTTCGGTTATTCCCCTTATCCCGAAGATGTTATAGAAGGCTTTAACAGACTGGCTATTAAAAACGGTATCGATATTATGAGAATATTCGATGCTCTGAACGACCTCGATAATATGCAGACAACAATCGATTACGTTAAAGCAAACGGCGGTCTTGCAGACTGTGCAGTTTGTTATACCGTTGACCCTCATTTTACATTTGCAGACAGAGTCAAAGGAATTTTTTCAGGCACAAAAATTCCGCCTAAAATTTTTACGGTTGACCACTTTGTAGAAAAATGCAAAAAGCTCGAAAGAATGGGTGCTGATATTATTTCTATTAAAGATATGGCAGGACTTATTCCGCCCGATGTTGCATCTCCTTTAATCAAAAGATTAAAAGCAGAAACAAAGGTGCCTATCGATTTGCATACACATTGCACACCGGGTTACGGTCTTGCCTGTGTTCTTGTTGCGATTGTAAACGGTGTTGATATAGTTGATACAGTAATAGGAAATTTCGCTGGTGGTCCTGCGGCTCCTTCTTTTGAACTTGTTCAGATTTTCTGCGATAAACTCGGAATCGATACAGGTGTTAATCTTTCAAAAGTTGTTGAGATTAATAAACACTTATACGATATTAGAAAAGAACTCGATAAGTTTGATGAAGCGAAACAATTCCCTTACGATATCGATATAGCAAACTATACTTTAACAAATGAACAAAGTGAGTTATTCGATAAAGCAATCGATGCAGCAAAGAATGACAGGATTGAAGAAACTACTCAACTTTGTCAGGATATTGAAAAGATGTATAACTACTGTGCTCCGGATGAAATTGTTAAAGCCGCACAAATTCCCGGCGGTATGTACACGAATATGCTTGCGCAATTAAAGCAGGTCAAACTTGACCATTTACTCGAAAAAGTATTGAAGACTGTACCAAGAGTCCGGCTCGATTCAGGCTTGCCTCCGCTTGTAACTCCAACAAGTCAGATCGTTGGCGTACAGGCAGTTTACAGCGTTATATCAGAGAATAAGGGTGAAGATTTCTACAACAATAAATCGACGCAGTTTGTAAATCTTGTGAAAGGTGTATATGGTAAGACTCCTTATCCGATAAATCCTGATTTCAGAGAAATGATTTGCGGTACAAAAGAAGAAAGTCCGTACGATGTTTCCCAATACAGGAAACAGGATAATCCAACATTACCGGAATATGAAGATGTTAAACTTGCTAAAGATGAAAAGGAAGAATTACTGCTCGAACTTTTCCCGGCTGTAGCAGCGGGATTTTTAAGAAATAAAAGAGAAGTTGAGTACAAAAAGATTCTTGCGGAAATAAGAGCAAAAGAAGAAATTGAAGAAAGACAGATACACGCAGAGGCGGAGACTTATAATTCATTGAGCGATGATGAAAAGAAAACAAAACTGCTTGAGGGCTTGTATAGTAACTGGTAGAGAGAAGGAGTCAGGAGCTGGAATCTAGAAGTTAGAATCTAGAGAGACAGAATTTAGTATTTAGACAAAAGTAAGAAGACGAATATTTTATAAAATAATAAATTTTAATTTAACGGAGTTATAATGTCGATTAACGATAAAATTAAGGAACTGTTTGAACTGAGAAATCAGGCGAGATTAGGCGGCGGTGAAAAACGAATTAAAGCCCAGCACAGAAAAGGTAAACTAACTGCACGTGAAAGAATTGACCTTTTGCTTGATGACGGCAGTTTTGAAGAATTTGATATGTTTGTTTCGCACAGATGTATTGATTTTGGTTTGGAAGAAGAAACATATTTATCAGACGGTGTTGTTACGGGATACGGAACCATTGACGGAAGACTTGTTTACGTCTTCTCTCAGGACTTCACTGTATTCGGCGGTTCACTTTCTGAAATGTATGCTCAGAAGATTTGTAAGGTGATGGATATGGCGATGAAAGTCGGCGCACCTGTTGTCGGTATTAACGATTCGGGCGGTGCGAGAATTCAGGAAGGTGTAAAATCACTCGGCGGTTATGCTGATATTTTCCAGCGCAACGTAATGGCATCGGGTGTCATTCCGCAGATTTCAGCAGTGTTCGGTCCGTGTGCGGGCGGTGCGGTTTACTCCCCTGCTCTCACAGACTTTATCATAATGTCGAAGCAGACAGGATATATGTTTATCACAGGTCCTAAAGTTGTGAAGACAGTAACGGGCGAAGCAGTAACCGACGAAGAACTTGGCGGTGCTTATGTACACGCGACTAAATCAGGCGTTTCGCACTTTACGGTTAACAACGAAGAAGACGGAATTATGCTTACAAGAAAACTTCTTTCGTATTTACCGCAGAACAATCTTGAAGACCCGCCGCAGTATCCTTGCAGTGACCCTATTGACAGAGTTGAAGATTCACTGAACGAAGTTATTCCGGACAGTGCAAACAAACCTTACGATATTATTGACGTAATCGATTCTATAGTTGACGACGGAGAATTTCTTGAAGTACAATCAGGCTATGCAAGAAACATAGTTACAGGTTTTGCAAGAATGAACGGCTCGACAATCGGCATAGTAGGCAATCAGCCGAAGTATCTTGCGGGAGTACTCGACATAGCAGCATCGCGTAAAGCGGCGAGGTACGTAAGGTTCTGCGATGCGTTCAACATTCCGATAGTTACACTCGTTGACGTTCCGGGATACTTACCTGGCACGGCGCAGGAATACGGCGGCATCATCATTCACGGTGCAAAACTTCTTTATGCTTATGCAGAAGCGACAGTTCCGAAAGTTACAATCATTCTTCGCAAAGCATACGGCGGTGCGTACGACGTTATGGGTTCGAAACATTTACGAGGCGATTTAAACTATGCGTGGCCGTCGGCTGAAATTTCAGTTATGGGACCGAAGGGCGCGATTGAAGTTTTATATTTCAGAGAGTTAAAAGAAATCACAGACGAGAAAGAAAAAGCAAAGTTCATAGCAAAGAAGGAAGCAGGAGTACAGGGAAAAATTTGCAACACCTTACGAAGCCGCAAAGTATGGGTATATAGACGACGTGATAGAGCCGCGCAACACAAGGTTCAGAATTATTAAAGCATTGCAGTCTTTGGCAACCAAGAAGCAAACCAATCCGCCGAAGAAACATTCAAACATTCCATTATAGGAGACGGATATGGGACTTTTAAAGAAAAAGATAACGAAGAAGAAAGAAGATGCGAAGCCCGTTGCTGCAAAAACAACGACAAAGAAATCTTCCGACGACGAAGTAGCTGTTGCCATCGCAACGGCGATATATTTATACACTCAGCAGGAAGTCAGTGAAAAGCAGGATTTGAAGATGACAATCAAAAGGATTGATAAGCCGTATTCACCCTGGAGTTCAAAAATTTATATGATGCGGAAGTGGCCAAGATAATGGCATCGCTGAAATTGATAAAATAAATTTAAGTATAAGAATATGAAACAGTTTAAAATAACAGTTAACAACAACCCATATGAAGTGAACGTTCTTACGTTTGAAAACACAAAGGTAAAAGTGGAAGTAAACGGCAAGCCGTATGAAGTAGGTCTGGAAAAATCAGAAACGGCATCGAAGACGCCTACACTCGTGAGGGAAAAAGCTGCAACTACAAGCGGCGGAGACACATCGAAGTCAACAGCACTTACGAGCAGTCCATCTGAAAAGAAGGGCGCGGGAGTAATCAAGTCGCCATTGCCGGGTACGATTATAAAGATATTCGTAAACGTGGGCGATGCGGTGAAAGTCGGCACGAACCTGCTGACGTGGGAAGCGATGAAGATGGAAAACAATCTTACGTCGGACCGCGAAGGAAAAGTTAAGGCAATAAAAGTGAAGCCCGGCGATAATATACTTGAGGGTGATGTACTCGTAGAGATTGAATAATTATCGTTAATTACAATTATCAAAGAGCAGAAGCATTTTTATGTTTCTGCTCTTCTTGTATTTAATGTCTATAGTTCTATTTTTCCCGTGTATGCTGCCAGCATTAAAAGGAACAGCATTGCAAAGAATAATAAGCAAACCACAAAAATTGTAATTCCTTTTCTTTCTATAAAAGATATTTCCGGTCTATTAGGGTTGTAATATATTTTAAGTGATTGCCCTGAAGAATATTTTCTGACAATTTTTGTAGTAAGCGATTCAAAGTTAGATTTGATATTAAATTTAAAAGGATAAATCCTATCAGAAATATATTCCTTAATACCCACACGGTATTTATAACTGATAACTGACTCGTATATCGTACTTTCAGAATCATCTATTTTCTTAACTTCGGAAACAAGTATTAGTGCATCAGCTGCGTTCCAGCTGTAAGTAAAAAAATAGCGGGCTGAAAGATACAAGAAATAAAGCACACCACTTCCTGAAAGTATCATTATAAAAATGTAATAATAATTTTTTGGAATACTATCTGAATCCGGAAAGTTCGAACTAAGGTATGCGAGCAATACAACAACCGAAAATATTAAAATTAAACGCAAAGATGAAGATTTTATATAACGTTTATGTCCGGTCATTTTATAATATTTTTCAAAAAAGTTTATAATCCTTTGTTTTTAATATATTGAACAAATTCTAAACCGCTGAATTTAATCGAGCACAATCATACCGCTTACGCAGATAATTATTTTATTAATAACATTTTCTTTGTTTCTGTAAATCCATCTGTCGAAGATCCGCCGTGGCGGACCATCAGTTTATAAAAATAAACGCCGCTATTCAGCATCGAACCGTCAAACGTTGTTTCATACGTCCCCGGCATTAATCTTTCATTCACGAGTGTTTGTACTTCGCGTCCCATCACATCATAAACTTTTAACACAACAAGTGTCCCCCTCTGGAGGGGGATTAAGGGGGAGGAAGCAACATCAAACTTTATCTTCGTACTCGGATTAAACGGGTTCGGATAGTTTTGCCCCAGTGAATATGACGATCGGTACTTCTGTGCCTATCTGATTTATTCCCGTTAATACTGAACTGTATATAATGCCGTTATAACCAGCTGCCCATCCTTTCTGAATATCTACAAAAGTTATACAACTAAAAGCTGGATTAGTCAGATTTACAACCCAGTTCACACCGCCGTTGGTTGTTCTGTATAAATTAACTCCGTACTGCCCAGCCTGTTGATTCGTTATTAAAGAATGATGTGTAATGATTAGTATTACCCGTACTAATCAGTATCCAGTTATTCCCTGCGTCTGTAGTTTTATAATATCTGTTGTTGTTTGACGAATCAATTCTTCCCTGAATAATTCCTGTGTTTTGATTGAAGAACATAATATTATACAATGTATGGTGATATTTTGTGAATGATATGCTCCAGTTCAAACCTGCATTCGTTGTTTTATAAACAACACCGGAATCAATATTATTATAATCTTCCAATACTTTAGAAATGTAATATCCCGTATTGCTGTTTATAAAAACAACTTTTTTAGTATTCTTAGTGTCCTGCATAATAAACCAGTTTGTACCCCCGTTTGTTGTTTTCATAATACATCCGGTTATAACATTAGGTTCTCCTCCATAGCAAGCCGCAAAACCTGTATTGGCATCTAAAAATGTGAGGCTGTAGGG
This sequence comes from Ignavibacteriota bacterium, assembly GCA_963748665.1. Classification (GTDB taxonomy): domain Bacteria; phylum Bacteroidota; class Ignavibacteria; order Tepidaquicellales; family Tepidaquicellaceae; genus CAIKZJ01. Next base: position 67,080 of record CAVVJW010000012.1, read on the forward strand.
GAAATTATAACTTGAACCGCCATTGAACTGTATATACCAGTTTGCGCCGCCGTTAGTAGTTTTTACAATTTTTATTGACTCCATTAAAATACTCAAGATGCCCGCCTGCTGCCCAGCCTGTATTTCCATCGACGAAATTTATTGCATAAAGATTTTCGGTTGTGCCCGATACCTGCGTATTCCAGTTCAGACCGCCGTTAGAAGTTTTACCAATAACTCCGCCGCTTCCGCAATACCAGCCCGTCATATTATTTACAAAAGACAAACTATAAATCGAAGAAGTTGTTCCGCTTTGCTGCGGCACCCATCCAATCTGCGAATAAGAATTTATACTCATCGTTGCGAATATTACTAAAATGAAAAATAATTTCTTCATAATATTTAATTATATTATTTTATTAATAACATCTTCTTTGTTTCGGTAAAACCATCCGTCATCATTTTATAAAAATACACGCCGCTGTTTAGCATCGAACCATCAAACGTCGCTTCATACGTTCCCGGCTGTAATCTTTCGTTCACAAGTGTTTGTACTTCTCGACCCATAATATCATAAACAACTGTAAATTCCACGTAGTACCATTATCAGTTGATTTATAAATCTCATAAACTGAAGTACTTGCAATCGTACTCAGATAAATATCCGAGCCTATAACTGTTATATTATAAATTGGACGTCCCTGGAATGCTGAGTTTATCCAGCTTATACCATTATTCGAAGATTTGAACAGTCCGTTTAATGTAGTTCCTGCAAATAATATTCCGTTAATTGTATTCATTGATGAGACAGAAACACTGTCAAGACCACTTACGCTCCAGTTAACTCCGTTGTTTGAGGAGTACATCACTTTTCCCGGCGAATATTCTCCAGAGCCTATTCCTGCAAAAATATAATTATCTTTTGCTGTAAGAGAAGTGACAGGACTAAACCCTGCACCATAAACATTTGACCAGTTATATCCATTGTTTGTGGATTTTAAGATTGCTCCTCCATTCGCTGCAAATATATCAGAACCAAATGATATCATACTATTGAAATTGTAGTATGAATTTGAGGTTTGTGTCCAGTTTATACCTTCGTTCGTTGAAAACACACCTCCATACCCCGCTGTTATGAGGTATGTGTCTTTTTGAAGTATAACGGATAAATTAACAGTTAAAGAAGATTTCACCCATTTAATACCGTTATTAGTTGAATAATAAAAACCTGTCTGATTTGCAGAATACGCTTTCCCGTTTGCTGAATATAAGTAATTGGAAACACTCGGTAATCCCGAACTTACGGATACCCACTGCCCGCTCGCATTCATTGCCATGAGCATTAACAAAATTATAAATAGTTTTTTCATAGTCTGAAAATAAAATTATTTAATTAAAATCATCTTCTTCGTTTCTGCAAACCCATCCGTCAACATTTTATAAAAATACACTCCGCTGTTTAGCATCGAACCATCAAACATCGCCTCATACGTCCCCGGCTGTAATCTTTCGTTCACCAGTGTTTGTACTTCGCGTCCCATAACATCATAAACAACTATCTTCACATCCCCCGAATTTAAAATTGAAAATTTAACATTTGTAATTGGATTAAACGGGTTCGGATAGTTTTGATACAACATAAATTCTTTGATGACTTCGGAATTATATTCAATTGAATTAAAAATATTTGCCTGCCTTCTGAAAAACCCTCCGTATGTTGCACCTGAATACAGATAGTTATTGCTTCCGTAAACGTAATTCACGTTTAAATTTGTTAATCCATCGTTATATGGAAACCAGGTTTGATTCTGAATTGTTGCCCTGTATATACCTCCCGGTTTCAGACTTGCGTATATCGTATCACCGTTAAAAAATAATGAGGTAACATTTTTTGATGAGGGTAATCCGTTATTAATTGGTAGCCAGTTATTACCAAGATCGCTGCTTACATAAACTACCGCCATTCTTACCCAGATAGAATTTATTGTCATTTGTATTAAATGTAATTACGTTAGCCCACGCTACTGAAGACGTATTTGGAATGCTGTCCCAGCTGAGTCCAAAATTAGTACTTCTGAATAATATCCAACCTGAAGTTGAAGGTCTTTCTAATCCAACAAAACAAGTTGACTCCCAATTAAATAAACCTGTAGTCTTAAATAAATTAGATGGTAAGCCATTATTCGATTGAACCCAGTTTAAGCCGCTGTTTGTTGAGCGATATACATAAAATAAGGGATTGGAAAAAACTAAAATATTATTGAAAGGAACCATAGGATTATTCCACATAACAAAAGAACTTATATTCAAACCCATTGGCATCTGACTTCCATATTGCAAAAAAGTCGAACCCAAATCTGTTGAACGCAGTATGTAGCTGCCGCCAAAAGAGTATAATAGGTTGTTCTGCCAAACAAATGTATTAAGATTGTAATTCAATTTGTTCCAGTTTAATCCATAATTTGTACTTCTGAAAGTTCCCTGCCCTGAAGCCTTTGCAATAACAATATTATTTCTTGCTGTCATAAAGTTAATTTCAACATCAGTATATCCGTTTGAAATATTTATCCAGTTTAATCCAAGATTTGTAGATTTATATATACCCAAATAACTTGTGCCTATGAATCCTGACGGAGTCCATAATAAATAATCTAAATATGTTTCGGGTAAATCACTTAATTTTGCTTGCCAGATATTTCCGTAATTAGTAGTTACTAAGAATGTTTTACTTGTAGAGGAATAACTTGCCACAAGAGTATCTCCTTTAGCTTCCATTGTTTTAATTCCACCGTATCCTTCATTTAGTTGAGTCCAATTAACTCCTTCATTTGTTGTAACAAACAAGCCATCAAACCAACTTGAAGCAAAAACTTTATTCCCGCATTTTTCCAGATTGTCTATTGAAAACCCGGGCAATCCATTATTAATCAAAATCCAGTTTGCTCCGTTGTTTGTTGATTTATACATATTACCCTGTGAGCCTGCAGTTGCCTCAACATATAATACTGAGCCGCTTGCTACCATTGTTTTGGCACCCCCGCCAATCCTTAAAGTGTCCCAGTAATTTCCATTATTTGAAGACCGATAAATATAACTGCCGCCAAGTGCGCCGGCAAAGATAAAATTATCTTTTAGTGCAAAACATTGTATATGGGCATAGCTTGAAAGGCCATTATTACAGGCGACCCAGTTTATTCCATGATTTGTAGTTTTGTAAATTCCCGGGTAAGTTCCTGCAAAAGTTCCATTAATTGTGGAGATAAAACAGTTTATCCCGCTATTAGGAAAATCATTTGTGAATAATTGCCACGAATTGCCATTATCCGAACTTCTGTATATTTGTCCGCTTGTAGCAGCAACAAATAAGTATCCGCTGCTATCCTGTGTTATGGCTTTTGAATTCCCCCCATTTACAAAATTTAAATGTTCCCATTGTGCATAGCATATTGAATTAATAATAAGAATAAACAAAACAAGTTTTAGAAATATATTTTTCATAACAAATATTATTATTTTAATAATATCATTCTTTTCGTCTCCGAAAACCCATCTGTTCCAGTTTATAAAAATACACACCGCCGTAGGGCGAACCATCAAACCTTACCTATAAATCCCCGCACTTAACCGCTGCCGAGGTCCGCCTATGTTCTGTGGCGGATTCAATATTAAAGGATACTTCATAAGTCCCCGGCTGTAACCTTTCATTCACCAGCGTTTGTACTTCCGACCCATCACATCATACACTACAAGTCTTAACATTCCCAGAATTTAAAATTGAAAATTTAACATTTGTCACTGGATTAAACGGGTTCGGATAGTTCTGCGAAAGCGAATAAGTTTCGGGAATTTCTGCCGAAATGTTTTTAATATTTACTCCCGGCAATCCGCTTGTAAATGTTCTTAATATTGTACCGTTATTACCGACTGCAAAACCGACAGCAGTATTCACGAAGTAAATAGAGTTTATAATATCATTACTCATCCATGAGGTATGCCAGTTTTGACCACGATTTGATGTTCTCATTATATTTATTGATGGAGAAGGAGGTCCTGCAATCCAACCAAGACTGTCGTTGACAAAAAACATAGCCCTGTTTAAATTGTGGGAAAAGACTGTAGTGTCCCAGGTCACACCTCCATTAGTTGTTCGTAGAAATTTTGTATTATTAAGATTATAGTGATTCTTGTAAAGTCCATATCCTGTATTTTGGTTTATGAATTGTAGTTCAAAGTTTTGATAATTAAGAACATTTTGAAAAGTTGAATCCCTGTATTGAAGTGCCCAGTTCTGTCCTGCATTAGTGGTCTTGAATATTTTTCTTTTTACTAATGGTACATCAGTGCCATATGAAGAAGATATCCATCCTGTCTGAGAATTAATAAAACTTATTTTCCCGAATGTTTCAGAAATTGTTACATTCATTTGTGAAAAATTAATCCCGTTGTTTTGAGATTTATAAATTTTACCTGTCACACCATTATTCGCATATCCCCCTGAACATAGATAAACAAGACTGTCAACAGGGAAAACATCTGTAAACGCCTCATCTGTCACAGTACCCGACATTTCCTGAACTTTATACCAGTTTGTTCCTCCATTAGTTGTTTTATAAAGATGTTGTAAAGACCAATATTGATTTATTGTTCTGCCTCCGCAAACGTATCCCGTGTTTTGGTTTATAAACCTGATTGATTGCAGGTATGTTGTATCCGGCAAAGTGTAAGATGTCCAGTTGTAACCTGCATTGTATGTTCTGTAAATTCTGAATCCACCGCAGGCATACCCCGTAAGTCCATCAATAAAATATACATCTGTAAGATTTTCTGTTGCTCCTGAATACATTGGAACCCATGCAGGTTGTGAGCACAAATTTATTCCTGTAATAATAATGATAATAATTGTAAAGATAAATTTTTTCATATCAAATAATTTTATGTTTTTTTAAAACCCCACGGCTTTCATCGCGGGGATTCCTTAATTTATTTCATTAATATCATTTTCTTTGTTTCCGAAAAACCATCCGTCACCATCTTATAAAAATACACCCCGCTATTCAGTGCAGACCCATCAAACGTCGCCTCATACGTCCCGGGCTGTAATCTTTCATTCACGAGTGTTTGAACCTCTCTGCCTGTTATGTCGAAAACCTTTAATGTTGTCCACCCCCCTTCCCCCCGCCAGCGGGGGATATCAAACCTAATCTTTGTCACAGGATTAAACGGGTTTGGATAGTTCTGTCCCAACTTTAAACTATTTATTAAAAATTCTTCTTTTTCTTTTATCCCTGTTGGTCCTCCACCATCATTTGTTTTTAATATTGTTCCATCATCACCAATTATCCAGCCTGTTTGATAATCAACAAAATAAATCGAATTTAAATATCCGGATTTGAACCGCTAAACTGATTTCTCCAGTTTGTTGCCTCCGTTTGTTGTCTTCAGTACTCTTCCGTTCCACCGCAAGACCAGCCTGTATTATTGTTGATAAAGAATATTGATTGTAGCCATTCATTGGATTGATTTGTTGGCGGTAGCCAGATTAACCCGCTGTTTGTAGTTTTGAAAATCTGTCCAGAGTCCTGAGACTGAATAACCTGTATTATCATCGAAAAATAATACTGATAAAACATCAGATGTCTGACCGTTAGCATATGTTACCCAGTTGTTGCCTCCATTTGTAGTCTTAATTATTACGGAACTGCCTCCGCAAACCCAGCCGGTATGCGTATTTAAGAAATTCGTGCAATACAATAAATTAGTAGTTCCGCTAACCTGAGAAAACCAGTTATTACCTCCGTTTGTAGTCTTCATAATAATTCCATTTACTCCAACTCCCCATCCTGTATTTACATCAGCAAATGTTGCTGATGCAAGCCAGTTAGCATTTGTAAATATATTACTTGTATACCAGCTCAGACCACCATTAGTGGTTTTCGCAAATTTTCTCTCACTTACAAGATATAAATTGTTTTCGTCGAATGCTTTTATGAAAATATAATGATCGTTAATTGAATTCTGTATGTAATTCCGAGTTTGAGCCACCATTTGTTGTTTTATAAAGTGAATTCCAGTATCCGGCAACAAAACCAGTTGATAGATTAAGGAATGAAACGGAATACAAACTTCCCGTGAAACCTATAGTCCTGAGATACCAGTTAGAACCTCCGTTTTGTGTACTTGAAATCAATCCTTTATTTCCAACAAAGATTCCGTTATTAGAACCGCCAAAATTTACAGATAGTATGTCGTTTGTTGAAGATGTACTGTTTGCTGTCCAAGTCAATCCCCCATTAGTTGTATTTAGTAATATTCCGCTCTTACCCGTAACCCATCCGCTGTCTAAAGTTTTAAAATATACAGATAAATAAAAGTTATCACTCGGTGGACTTGTTGCAAGCCAGTTTTCACCACCGTTTGTAGTTTTGTGAACAAAACTATTTTGAAGAATATTTTTGTTCTCTGTATAAGAACCAAGTGCAACTGCCCAACCTGTATTGACGTTTTTAAAGTAAACAGTCTTTAATAGGACTTGATGTATTTGTCTGCTGTAATGACCAGTTTAAACCTCCATCAGTTGTCTTAAATATTTTACCTAATGTTCCTGATATCCACCCTGTATTTTCATCCGAAAAAAAGACTGAATAAATATCATAAGTACCTGAAATTAAATGGAAGCCCAGTTTATCCCGCCGTTTGTTGTCTTTCTAACAGCGTTCGCGGTAACAACTGATAATCCACCCTGTTAATGAGTTAACAATCTTTAATCACTAATGCAAACTATTTTGAACTGTGTTTAGCACAGACCAGTTTGTACCTCCGTTAGTTGCTTTTTAAATCTTTCCGGGATTACTGCACCGGCAATCCAGCCAGTACTTTGAAAACTCAAAGAAATATAGAAACTCAGAATTACTCAAATGCTGTCAGCCTTTTGGCTTACCCTGAAATTCCTGTCCCGTAGTTGTTTGTACTATCGATGATCGCATCACCAACAGCCCATCCTGTTTGGTGATTTGATCAAAAATATCCCATTAGTGCAGTTTGCTAGAGTTGGTAAGGATTTGACCAGACCCACTGTCACATTCGACAAAACAATTGAACGCAATCAGTATCGCCGCAATAACAAATAATCTTTTTCATATTCCTAATATTAAATTATTTTATTAATAACATCTTCTTTGTCTCGTGAAACCATCCGTCATTACCATCTTATAAAAATACACGCCGCTCGTCAGCATCGAACCATCAAACGTCGCTTCATACGTCCCCGCCTGTAATCTTTCATTCACCAGTGTTTGCACTTCTCGACCCATAATATCATATACTTTTAACACCACTGGATTCCCGATAGAAACATTCGAATGACAAATAGTCAAAATTTAACATTTGTAATTGGATTAAACGGGTTCGGATAGTTCTGCCCCAGTGAATATGAAGTCGGTACTTCACTGCCTATCTGATTTATTCCAGTCAACGTTGTATCGCCATAAAGGACACCATTGATGTAACAACCGACTAATGACTCACCAGCCATACCCCAAAAGTCCTGATACACTGCAGCGATAATTCCGAAATTCATACCGTATGTAATGCCTGTTGTTGTTTCGGATGTATAGCGGACAAATCCTTTCCTTTTCACCTGATTACCGAACAATGTAACGTAACCTGTATCAATACAAAAGTGTTTTGGAATATATGTAGTGCAGACTAACGTTGTATCTCCTTTTCTTGCCCGCAGACTATCCACCAATACTTCAAAAGGACTGTATGAACAATATTGAGAACTGCTTCTTGCATAAATATTTCCTGAAGCCGTGTCAGTTCGAAGAACCTGACTAATAGTACCCGGGAATGAATGATTTGCTATAAAATATCTTTTTGAATTTATTACAGTGTCCTTTACTATTCTTACTTTATAATCATAATTATAAAAACTCGAAGATGCATAGTGGTACTTATAAACATTTCCCACTGCAAGAGGAAAATATTTTAAAGCAACAGAATCAATTATTAAACTTGTTTGTGAAATAGTATTATTGATAGGAACTATGCCGGATGATAACTGCATCCATTGTGCACTCGCATTCACTGCCGCGAGCATTGCTAAGATTACTAATAGTTTCTTCATACACTTTTTGTTTTAAATATCTTCCTGACAAAATATAATTCTCTCAGGAGTGGAAAAATATTTTAAACGGGGGAAACCGCCTCAGCGGATTCTCTCAACGAAATTTAAGAATTCTATTCGTTAATTGTAATATATTTTTTCTACTTAAAATAGAAACATCCGCCCAAGGTGCAGGATTATGTCTCTATGATTTTATACAGATAATGTAACGCAAAGTTTATCCCGAGAACTCGGGACATCTTGCTTGCGTGGGAATTCTATTTCAATTTCGCAAGCAGGATGCTTGCGATACTCTGTATTTTCTTGAAAAAACCAAAAAAATGGACTTTCAGGTATGAAAAGTGCAAAAACAAGCGTTTTTAAGCCCCTTGCATTTATGCAAGACCCTCCCGCAGACTTTTTGGTGCCCCTTGCATTTATGCAAGACCCCTTCCGCAGACTTTTTGATGCCCCTTGCATTTATGCAAACCCCTTCCGCAGACTTTTTGGTGCCCCTTGCATTTATGCAAGACCCTCCCGCAGACTTTTTATGCCCCTTGCATTTATGCAAGACCCTCCCTCAGACTTTTTTGTGCCCCTTGCATTTATGCAAGACCCTCCCACAGACTTTATTATGCCCCTTGCATTTATGCAAAAAGTCTATAAATTGGTTTTATTATTGTTGTATTTTTTTCAATTCGGATTTTCGCGTAGATTTTATTCATTCTGTTTTCGCAAATTATCTTTTATTGCTTGCAGGATGTTCTGTTTTATCAAATATTGTATTTACTGTTTCTTTGCCTTAATGTATTTGTAAATTAATTGTTAATTTAATATTTTAAACCAACTTATAATAAAATAAATTTATTTAATGAAGAAATGTTTTTCGGTTTTATTGTTTTTGATTTTCGTATCAAATGTGTTTGGGCAGTACATTGAACAGCCCGATTATTCAAAGTTTCAATCAAGAGTTTTTCCTCCTTCAAATTATTCTCCTTCGCCTTTATTCACTGAGAGCAACGTGGTTACTTCGGCTGAAGGGTTTGATAATTTTTACCTCGGCGTTGATTTTGGCGAGCCGTACATTGCTACTAATCCGAATGATTTCAGGAATAGTGCTACGGCTTATAACATTAATAATTATTACGTTACTTTAAACGGTATCGATTGGGTTAAGAAGGGTGTTTCGTTTCCGGGTGCTTCGCAGATTGGTGACCCTGTTTTGACGTACGATAGTCTTGGAAATTTATATTATACACAGTTGTATCAGTCGGGCTCTACTTACGGTATCTGGGTTGCGAAGTCAACTGATAAAGGTTTGACTTTTATGACAGCAGTGAGTGCACATTCATCAACAGTCGGTCTTGCCGATAAACAGTGGATTACAGCCGACCAGACAGGCGGACCGTTTTCAAACAACGTTTATCTTGGCTGGAGGCAGTTTGGTTCGAGCGGTATGCGTTTTGTGAGAAGTACGAACGGCGGTATGAACTGGTCTTCGCCTATCACACTCGCGGGCGATCAGGGTGCGTATGCAACTGTTGGTGCGAATGGAAATATTCAGGGCGGCAGTGTTTATTTCGGATGTACATCGGGCAGTACGATAAAAGTGTATCGGTCAACCGATGGCGGCGCAAGTTTTGGTCCGGGTATCAATGCGGTAAATGGTATTGCAGGTCCGGGCGTTGTTTGTGCAGGAAGATATACTATGAAGAGTTGTATTCGGACAAACTATTTTCCGCTGATGGCGGCTGATAACAGTTATACTTCAACACGCGGATATGTTTATGTTATCTATGCGGCAAACCCTTCGGGTACTGACCTTGCGGATATTTACTTTAACCGCTCTACAGATTACGGTGCAACCTGGAGTGTTCCATTAAGAATAAATGATGATGTAACTCTGACAGACCAATGGATGCCTGCGATTACAGTTGATAAGAAATCGGGAAAAATATTTATTTCCTGGTATGATTCAAGAAATGACCCAACTGGAAATTTGCTTACTGAAATGTATGCAACTCATTCTACGAATGGCGGTGTGAGTTTTGTAACGAATTATAAAATTTCCACTGCACAGATGAACCCAAACTCAATGGCTGTCGGTCAGCCCGGCGGTGAAAAGTACATCGGTGATTACATAGGGAACTCTTCTGTTACATCGAGCACATCATTGACATCTTTTATGGATGCACGTTATAACACGATGGGAAGTTTTGTTTCGTACGGTCCTGACTTTGCAATGCTTTCAGACATAACACAAAAATATTTAAACAATAACGATTCAGTAGTCGTAACTGTGAAAGTGCCTGCGGTACGCGGCGGCTTTAACGAAAGAGTGAAGTTTGTTCTTTCGCTCGACACTTTGCCCGCAAGCGGAACTATACAGTTAAGTTTCAGAAACGGAAAAGATACAATTACAACTTTTCCTGACTCGGTGAAGATAGTTGCGAAAACAATCGGCTCTGTTACTCCGAAGATGTACAGGTTAAACATAGTTGCGAGCGGTGTTACGGGAATACCGACACACAGAAGAAGCGTTGACCTGATTGTAAACTCTTCTTACGCAAACATCGGCACAAACAGAGAAGGCACTGCGGATTTCAAAATTAACGGAGTGCAGTTCAACACAAGACAAAATCTTTTGTATCCAAACGGAACAAACATTACAGTTCAGGCATTAAGTCCGAAGGTAGTCGGCGGCTATACATACACTTTTAAAAACTGGTCGGATGCAGGTGATACAACTCATACAATCAGCGTAAATGCACCTCTGACTTTGACGGCAAATTACAAAGTTGCGTATAAACTTTTACTGAGTTCAATCGCAGGAAATACTTACGGCGGAAATGTATTCTACGACTCGGCACAATCTTTTACTTTTGGCGTAACGGGAAAGATTGTAAATTTCAACGGCTCGAACTACAGGTTCAGAGGCTGGACAGGCTCGGGACCGGGCTCATACACAAGCGCTGACAGCACGGGCAATGATACAGCCATTACATTATCAATGGTGAACCCAATTGCCGAAACTGCAAGATGGCAGTTGATAGTGGGGATAAACAATATCAGTACGGAATTACCGCGCGAATGGAAACTCCATCAGAATTATCCGAATCCGTTTAACCCTGAAACTAAAATCAATTTTGACGTATTAAAAGAAGGGGCAGTAAACATAATTATCTATGATGCACTCGGCAGAGAAGTTGAAACATTGGTGAATGAGAATTTATCGGCAGGAAAATATAACGTTACATTTTCAGGCGGTAAATATTCGAGCGGAATATATTTTTACAGAATAACAACGAATAGTTTTTCAGATATTAAAAAAATGTTATTAATTAAATAAGGGAAAAATGAAATTACTAAAACTCTCTCTCGCTGTATTTTTAGTAATAGGTACAGTGTTAATTGCGAATTCAATTTTTTCGCAAAGCAATAAAAACTGGGACGACCCAAACCTTGACAGGGTTCCTTATAACCTGTTAATGGATTCACGGTCTCAGCAAAATAATTCTCCGATGTCGGTAATGTCATCCGTTACAACTATTGACGGTTACGACAATTACTTTCTCGGAACTGATTTTGCCGAGCCTCACATAGCGGTGAACCCAAGAAATCCGTTGCAGTATTTTACTGCTTTTAATACAAACGGAACGTACTACACAATGAACGGTTTAAACTGGTTCACAAACAATCCAACGTTTCCGGGCTTCACAATGATGGGCGACCCTGTTGTAGCATACGATAGTCTGGGCGCAGTTTATTATGAAAATATGTACGGCAACGGAACTTCGATTTTCGGAACTCAGATTGCAGTATCAACAAACAATGGTTTGTCCTGGACTTATACAACAGGTAACAGCGGTAACGATAAGAACTGGATTGCTGCTGACCAGAGTGCAGGACCGTATTCAAATTATGTTTACTCAACTATAACAAGCGGCGGTTCTTGTAATGTTTTCAGAAGTACAAACCGCGGACAGTCGTTCGTATTTTCACAATCACTTTCACCTCACGGATTACCGGGAGCAATGCCCTGCGTTGGACCTAATATGGTAAGCGGTAACGTACCGGGTGGCTGTGTTTACGTTGTAACAAATTCAGGAAGTTCGTTTTCGGCATTGTATTCATTCTTTATGTCCACTGACGGCGGTGCTTCTTTCAATTTAATGTCACAGCATAATTTTGCAGGTTATGTAGGAACAAATGTGGGCGGCAGAAACAGTGTTCAGAATATGAGAACACGTCCCTATCCTTTCATCACTGCTGATAACAGTCAGGGACCTTTCAGAGGAAGACTTTATTTAGTCTATGCTGATAACAGACCTGCGGGCGACGGGAACAAACCAGATATCTTCTGCAGATATTCAACAGACAGAGGCGTAACTTTCTCCGCTCCTGTTCAGATAAACGACGACGCAAACCCGACTGCAAACCATCAGTGGCATCCTGCAATCTGGTGCGATAAAGAAAATGGCAGACTATACGTGAAATGGCTCGACACAAGAAATTCACCGACAAGTGACTCGTGCGAAGTTTATGCTTCGTACTCAAGTAATGGCGGTACATCTTTCGTAACAAACTCTAAAATATCAAATAAGAAATTTAAGATAGATTGCTCGGGTTGCGGCGGTGGCGGCACCCCAAAATATCTTGGAGATTATGACGCAATAACTTCTTCAGGTAAAACTTCTATGTTAGTATGGGCTGACTACAGGTTTAATACTTTCGGCAGTTACACTGCATACTATCCTGATTATGCAATGACAATAAACCCGACAAAAACTTTTGCGGGAAATAATGATAGTGCATTCGTAAGAGTTTTGGTACCTTCGGTAAAAAGTTATACTGACTACGTGAAATTTACTGCAGTAGTTGACACACTTCCTGCGGCAGGTTCAATTCAAATCAGTTTTGTTAATGGCAAAGATTCTTTAACAACTTATCCCGATTCTGTAACAGTAAGAATTAAAACTGTCGGCTCTGTAACTCCGGGAGTTTATGGAATAATTATTACAGGAAAAGGTCCGAACGGAATTCCTGTTCACCAGAGAATTCAAAACATCGATGTAAATGTTGCAACATTAAGCATCGGTACGAACAGAGAAGGAACCTGCGACTTTAAAGTGAACAATGTGCAATACAACACAAGACAATCACTTGTGTTTAACATAGGTTCTACTGTTACACTACAGGCAATAAGTCCTAAAACAGTCGGCGGAACAAAGTATGTGTTCACAAACTGGTCACATGGCGGTGATACAACTCAAACTATTACCGTTAACGGACCGGGAACATACACTGCAAACTATAAAGCACAATACAGACTATTGTTAAACTCATCAGTTGGTAATTCATTCGGCGGTAATATATTTTATGATTCTGCAGTAACATTCCAGTTTGGAGTTAACTCAAGAATTTACACAACGGGCGGACAAACCTGGCAGTTCAGAGGTTGGACAGGAGTCGGAACCGGCTCTTACACAAGCCCTGACAGTTCCGGTTACGATACAATCAGAAGTATAGCAATAAGCAATGCTATTGTTGAAACAGCAAGATGGACTCTCTATCAGGTTGGCATTCAGAATATCGGGACAGAAATACCAAGTGAATTTAAACTATTTCAGAATTATCCGAATCCGTTTAATCCTGTAACCAACATAAACTTTGATGTACCTAAATCAGGATTGGTTCAAATCAGAGTCTATGATATACTTGGTAAAGAAGTAGATATCATTGCAAACGAAGTATTACAGCCGGGCAGGTACAAAGCATCTTTCGATGCTTCAAAACTCGCCAGCGGTATTTACTTCTACAGAATTAACGCTTCAAACTTCTCTGATATAAAGAGAATGATTGTTGTTAAATAATTAGTTTTAATCAATAAATAATTGAGCCGCCTCATTAAACCGGGGCGGCTTTTTTCGTGTCTAATGAGATCTTCATAATACTTTTCGAAATGAAATGCAGAAAAATATTTAGATATCGAATTATACACGAATTCTCTCGGAATTATGCGATTCAGCTTAGTTCTTCGGAATAATCTTATAGTTTTGATCTTACATAAAATATTTAATCGGTATTCGTGAAATTTGTGTTAATTCAGTCGTGTCTGCTATATTATATAAATATTTAATCGGTATTCGTGAAATTTGTGTTAATTCAGCTTGTCCCGAGTTCTTTTCGGGATGTCTGCTCTTCATAACAATAAATAAATAATTTTAATCTATCATATTGAATGAAATTTTTTGTATAAATATACTAAATTATATTTTACAATTTTTATCATATAGATTATGAAAAAATTATTTTTTACAATAGTGATTTTATGTATTGCTTCAATGAACCTTTATTCACAATCGGGCTGGTTCAGCCTTTCTACAGGTACAAGTTCTTATTTAACTGCAATTTTCTTCAACGATGACCAGACAGGATATATAGGCGGTTTAAGCGGTTTCCTTTCTAAAACAACGAACGGCGGCGTAAACTGGGTAACAGAAGTTTCAGGAATGTCGGGCATCGTGAGAAAGATTGATTTTTTAAATATGAATACAGGTTTTATCTGCGGAGATAACGGAGCAATACGTAAGACCACTGATGGAGGAAATAACTGGATTACTGTTACTTCGGGTACAACCGCAACAATATCTTCAATAGTTGTTGTGGACGATCAGTATGTTTATGCTTCTTCTATTGACGGCACATTCCTTAAATCTGTTAACGGCGGTATTAACTGGAGCACGTACTGTTGTTACAACTACAACACAATTGCTTGCAATGGATTGCAAGTCGAGAGATACTGTTTACCTTTCAGGTACAGCGGGTACATTTTTTAAGAGTATAAACGGCGGTTTGAACTGGGTGAGTTATCCTACAGGTACATTAAATAATTTCTGGGATGTATGTGCCGTTGATAATAACAATGTTTTTATGACTGCATACTACGGTACAATCAGGGGAACAAACGACGGAGGCTCAAACTTCTTTTCTTCATACAGTAACAATCTAAACTTTGAAGGTGTAAGTATGGTAAATAAGCAGGTTGGCTTTGCGTGTGGTTCAGGTGGATTAATTCTCAGGACGGTTAACGGCGGAAGAGTTTGGACGCCGCAAACTTCCAATACATCTGCATCCCTGAATGAAATATTCTTTATAAATGCAAAGACAGGCTTATGCAGCGGGTACTTCAGGTACCGTTTTGAAAACAACAGATTGCGGCGGTGATAACTTTGAAGTTATGCTCGTAGAGCCAAACGGTTCGGAGATTTTACAGCAAGGTACAACAAGAAAAATAATCTGGTCTGCAGGTTTTTCCGGAAACGTAAAACTTGAATATACATCGAATAACGGTTCAACCTGGAACACAATATCCAATTCAGTCCCTGCAGGTTTGTTTGAATTTAACTGGACGCTTCCATCCGTAAATTCTGACCAGTGTAAGGTTCGTGTCAGCAGTGTGAGCAATCCCTCATTCGCTGATGAAAGTAATTCAGTATTCACAATACTTCCGAATACTTCAAACATTTACACAGTACCTGAATTATTATACTTTAAATTTAATAACGGAAGCACAACAACCCCAAACTATTCAGTACCAAGAATCGGAATTAATTTAGCAAATGTTACTTGGACATACTTTGCAAAATGGCGGATTGTTTGACAGCGCCCTGGTAGGCAGCGGCGGTACGGGTAATATCAATGTTTTAAACTCACAATGGGCTACAACATTACCGAAGAGCGGATGGACGATTGGCTTCTGGGTAAGTGAAATTGCTCTTGGAACAACGACAACTAATCCTGTATATATTTTTGGTGATGAGAATGCCGGTAATTTCAGATGCTACTACGGCGGAAGCGGAGGGCTTACAGCAACGGATACCGCTATAATGCTAAGAGGAACAGGACTTACGGACGTTAGAATTCCTGTTGTAAGAGGTCAGTCATATTATATACATTTGGTTTATGACAGTGCACTGGCTAACATCAAAGGATACAGGAACGGAACACTGGTCACTACTGTTGCTCAATCCGCATTATCATTCGTCGGTAATGGTCCTTTTAAAGTAGGAGGACATTCATCACTTGCATCATCTCTTGCGGCGGGAATGAAACTCGATGAGTTCAGAGTTTACAACAGACCTCTGAATTTAACGGAAATCGGAAATACCTGGAATAAGCAATTACCTTATTTGTTAACGAATGTGTTTAACAATGAAACCGAAATGGTTAAGGAATTCAGACTTGGACAAAACTATCCGAATCCGTTCAATCCTGTAACCAACATAAACTTCGATGTTCCAAAAACAGGATTAGTACAAATAAGAGTCTATGATATTCTCGGCAAAGAAGTTGAGGTACTTGTAAATGAAGTATTGCAGCCGGGCAGATACAAAGCATCTTTCGATGCTTCAAAACTCGCCAGCGGGATATACTTCTACAGAATTAACGCTTCAAACTTCTCTGATATAAAGAGAATGATATTTGTTAAATAATATTAGTATTTCAATTTATATACAGGGGATACATCGTATCCCCTTTTTTATTGATGCTAATATCGATTCTATCTCCTAAATTCTAGATTCTAAATTCTAACTTCTGACTTCTAGCTTCTGACTTCTAGACTTCTGTTTTCAAAATTCTAACTCCTAAATTCTAAATTCTAGACTTCTAGCTTCTGACTTCTAGCTTCTAGCTCCTCAAATTAAACCATTTCCAAATTCCTTTTGTCATACTTCCGAAATTTAAAAAACAAATAACTAATATATAAATCGAAAGGAAATCTTTTATGAAAGCAAGAAACATTTTTTCATTCATTACAGCAACACTGATTCTTACTGTTTCAGTTTTCTTTTTAAACGGATGTGATAAAAACTCCGTTGACCCTAATAATATGACTGACGATGAATACATACAGTCTGTCGTTAGCGGCGGCTATGATAATGATTACACAAACGAAGATAATCTGATGACACAGGAATATGGCGATTTAAATAATGAAGGTGCCGTACCTGATAATGAAGGTAATCCTCCATTAAATCCTTATGATTCATTAAAAAAATGGGGCAGAAAAATAACAGGCGTTAACAGAAACTATAATCTTACAAACGAAGGCGATTCTCTTAAAAATATGATTGTAACCACAACCTTCAGCGGTAACTTTATTATTATCGGATATCAGAACGGTGTGCTCGATACCACTGTAAAGCCATATACCGAATCAATGTCAAGAAAACTCGTTTTTAAAAGAATTGCTTTTACTGAACATCCAAGACGTAACTGGAGACTTTATACAGTTTCGATTTTAGACGGCGAAACAACTCAGCCTGAAGTTGGGTCAGCAAAAGTCCAGATTACTAAGGTTGAAATCTATAAAAACAATTCAGCAACTCCGACTTATATTTTTAACGGACCCGATTTCAACAGTACAAGTTTTACTACTAAACTTTTTGGCGGTGCAGGTATTCCACAACTCGATAGAAATGATGTTGTAAAAGTGAAAATCTACACAACATCACAAATGCAATCCACTGACTATGTTGCATTCCATTGGGCAAAAAATGCTTTCGGATTCCATAGAATTCCTTTCGCACTTGAAAGTCAGTCAGGAAGCGGACCTTATTACAGAATTTATGCAAAAGATTTTAATATATACGGTAACCATAGAATCGGAGCACATAACGCATACTTTAGCGCAAACACAAAAGAGTCACTATATGATGACGATATTAACAAATTTGCCTCCGATTTGGTCGGAATTCCGTTCAAAGTTACAAAATAGTCCACTTTATCCGGTAAGGATAAGTCAAAACAAAAAAGCAGGGTATTTATTATCCTGCTTTTTTTATCGTAAAAAATTCATATTTTGCATAAAGGACTGTATTGAACATAGTATTAAAAGAAGAAATATTTCAAAAAGGGATTAAAAATATATCGGATTACAGTAGTATTCGACGGTGAAAACTATATTGCAAGCGGTTATCCTTGATGATGTATTAATGAATCAAACCTCCCAGCCCGTAAGTGAACATTATAAAGACCTCAAACCGGATAGTCCTGAAATTGAAAATCTGTTATTTCTGATTAAAGATGATTTAACAGGAAATGAGTACTAAATAAAACTATGTTTCTCCATATTCATCCCGAAAACCCTGAAGAACGGAAAATCAAAATAGTAACAGAATGTCTTAAAGACGGAGGTATTATTATTTATCCTACGGATACTGTCTATTCCCTCGGATGTGACATCAATAACCACAACGCAATAGAGAAAATTAGCAGAATTAAAAATATTGACGTTAAATCGGCTAATTATTCTCTGGTTTGCTACGATTTAAGCCATTTATCTGATTTTGTGTTTAGTATTGATACTCCGCTGTACAGAGTTATGAAAAGAAACCTGCCCGGAGCATTTACTTTTATTCTTAAAGCAAACAGTAATGTACCAAAAATTTTTAAAAGCAAAAAGAAAACTGTCGGAATAAGAGTACCAAATAACAAAATCTGCAGAGAGATTGTAAAAGAACTGGGTAATCCTATAACTTCAACATCTATTCATGATATTTATGATAATGAAGATTATATAACTGACCCTGAAATTATTAACGAATTGTTTGAAAATAGAGTAGATATAATAATCGAAGGAGGTTTCGGAAATAAAACACCCTCCACTATTCTGGACTGCTCTGATAATGATATTTCAATCGTAAGACAAGGATTAGGAATACTTAAAGACTAAATAAGTTTTATTAAAACAAAAAGCCCCGATAAATATCATCGGGGCTTCTAATATAGGAAAGCAAAATGAAAACTCTATAACCACTCTTCTTCTATTATATCTCCCTGAATTCCAACAACAGTATATTTAAGCGGAACTTTGCGGCTCGATGTTTCAACTGCCAGTTCAGCAAGTTTTAAAAGACCGCTGCAGCAAGGCACTTCCATAATTACTACGTTTAATGTGTTGATTTTAGATTCTTCTATAAGAATTCTTAATTTTTCTGAATATACCTGTTTATTTGAATCGAGTTTCGGACAGGCAATAACAAGCTTTTTGTTCTTTAAAAACTTTGTATGAAAATTGCTGATGCTGAATGGAACACAATCTGCTGCAATTAATAAATCACATCCGTTAAAGTGTGATGCATTCGGGTTAATTAAATGTAACTGGATTGGCCAGTGCGTTAATTCAGATGAAGTTGATTCTTCCACAACTTCATTCTGATTGCTTTTGAATGCCCTCTCTCTCGAACCAGGACATCCTGTATGCTGTGCAACTTCTTTTTCTACAACATTAATCTTTTGTTCAAACAATGAATTTAAATTTACTGTTATGTTGTTCTCTTTAAGATATTCAATCCCCTCTTTAAAATATGCTATTTCGTTATGGTCTTTTAAATGTTTTAAATGTGCAAGTATAACCTTTTCTCCCATTTTGGAAATTCTTTCCATTACGGCAATTTCACTGTATGGCTCTGCTTCTCTTTCTTCGAGTGTTATTGCACCCTCAGGACACTGACCTATACAGGCACCAAGTCCGTCACAAAACAGTTCGCTGACAAGTCTCGCTTTTCCGTCTATCATCTGTAACGCACCCTCATGGCAGCCGTTTACACACTCTTCACATCCGTTACATTTTTCTTCATCTATTGTTATTATTGTTCTTTTCATATAATAATATTTTATATTTTATAATCAGACAAATATATCTGCTTTAGAATTAATTTTCAAGTCCAAATTATTATCTTAAAAGTAAACTTAGTACACGACAAATTGCGACTGATATTCATCATTATTTTTCTGCAATTTCAATAATATTATTATTTGTTATTTCAGTATTTTATTTGTTCACAGGTCATTTATTTCCGAAAATTACATCTATATACTTATATTTGTATGGTAAATTATTTAATTAGGAATGGACTCAGAAAACGATGCTGTAAAGAAAATATCGGATAATATAATACCTGTATATAAGAATGAACTATGTTCCGATTACAGATATTTATTAATCTATGGTGGTGCGGGTTCAGGAAAAAGTTATTTTGCAGCTCAAAAAATTATGTACAGAATGCTGACTGAAAACAATCACAAAATTCTTTTAATCAGAAAAGTTGCAAAGACAATAAGAAATTCTCAGTTTGCTCTTCTGAAATCATTAATCTATTATTACAAATTGGAAAAAGATTTTAAAATCCGTGAAACAGACCTTGTTATTACTTCTTTGAATAGTAATAACGTTATCCTTAGCGTTGGTGTTGATGACAGAGAAAAACTTAAATCTATTCATGGGATTACTGCTATTTGGATTGAAGAAGCAACCGAAATTGATAAACGGGATTTTTTACAGATTGATTTAAGATTAAGAAATGAAACAAATAATTATAAACAGATTATTATGACTTTCAATCCCGTTAAAACCACGCACTGGCTCTATAATAAACAGCTTCCTGATTCAAAAGTACTCGTAACATCTTATAAAGACAATCCTCATCTGGATGAATCATACCTCAAAATGCTTGAAAATATGAAGTATGAAGATCAGGAGTATTTCGATATTTATGCTCTGGGTAACTGGGCTTGCCCTGAAGCAATAATCTACAAGCCCTTTGATATTATTAAATCCTTTCCGTCTGAATTCGACGAAATTATCTATGGTCTGGATTTCGGTTATATCAACCCAACTGCATTAGTAAAAGTCGGAATTAAAGACAGTCAATATTATCTCGAAGAAAAAATTTATGAGACAAAACTCACTAACAACGTTCTTATCAGCAAATTAAAAAATATCGTTTTACCTCGAAAAGAAATAATTTATTGTGACCAGGCAGACCCTGGTAAAATGAAGGAAATTGAGAATAATGGATTTATTGTAAGACCTGCTAAAAAGAACGTGCTTAATGGTATCGATTTTATCAGGTCAGTAAATATTTTCAGTAAACCTGATAATCTCAATATCAACAGGGAAATTCTTGAATATAAATTTAAAACAGATAGAAACGGTTACATTTTAGAAGAACCTGAAAAGTTTAACGACCATTGTATGGATGCTATTAGATATGCTATTTATACTCACGCTCAGGGAAGAAGAATCATCAGGGCAAGAAGAATTTAGATAAATAAAAATTCCCCAACTCTAAAGTTGAGGATTCTTGTTGTTTTACTTTATTGCTTTTTTCTCTCAAATCATATATTGAATAAAACCTGTTAATGTTCATTTAAGTTCCACTTTACAGTTCATCCTTTTTTATAATTTTAGTACACGACAAAAATATGTTAAGAAACAATCAGCTTTATAATTTTAGTACACTAAAAAATATTTTAAGCAACAATCTATAATGTTCTCAATTACTTCTAAGTTGATATAACCCCGAAGGGGTTAAATTTGAATAACCCCGGGTAAAAATCACATGTTTTTTATGTGATTTTTACCCGGGTGAATACGCAAATATGAAACAACCCCGAAAAGGGTTCAACAATCAGATAATTGGTTTTTAAATATAAATTATTGTAATGTACTAAGATTTCAAATATCCTGCAAAAGGCATTTCATAACAATACCGTAATATTTAATTTTAGATTAGCAATATTTTAAGTATATTCTTTCTTTTAAAACAATAACAATAATCATTATGTCATTAATTAAAGAGTTCAGAGAGTTTATTATGAAAGGCAATGTCGCTCAATCTGGCAATTGCAGTCATAATAGGCGGGGCATTCGGGAAAGTTGTTACTTCGCTCGTAAGCGACATTATTATGCCTCCTATTGGTTTAATACTTGGCAAAGTTGATTTCAAACAACTTAAACTCGTTCTTCAGAGCGGAAAAGAGGCAGTAATGAACGGCACGCAGGTGGTTACTCCCGCGGTTGCTGAAGTTTCATTGAATTACGGCGCATTTCTGCAGAACGTTATAGATTTTGTGCTGATTGGTTTTTGTATTTTTATGGTACTAAAAGCATATCAGAGAGTTGTTAAGAAAAAAAAAGAAGAACCTGTTACTGTCGGGCCCGACAGACGAAGAACTGCTTTTAACTGAAATCAGAGATATTTTAAAAGATAAAAAATAGAATATGAAGAAAATAATATTACTTGTTACTTTTATTTTACCTTTAATTATCTTCGGATGCGGGAAGAAAGAAAATACTGCTGAACAAAAACAAAAAAACGATTCAGTCGTTCAGAATAACGATACAAAAAAAACCGGCGATAAAACCGCTTCAGACTCGGTAGATAAAAACAATCTCAACAACAGACGGACTAAAAGATATAAAATACGATGTAAAGGAATTTGAAACCGAACTTAAATTCGACGGCTCAATTGTTTCCGGTGTTCAGTGGAAAGATAAATCAGGGTTAAATGTTCTTATCATTACTGAAACAAAACCCTCTATAAATAAGACAAATGAATATGATGAATCAGTTTCTAAAAGGCTGTTTGGATATGGGTTTGTCAGAAATGATGAAAACAAATTTCAACAGGTCTGGATGACTCAGGATTTGATTGAAAAATGCCAGGTTGATTTGACTCTTGAGTTTATACCGAAATCTCTTACTGTAACTGACTTAAACAAAAATGGTATTGCTGAAAACATTTTTATGTATAAGATGTCCTGTAAAGGAGATGTTAGTCCGAACGATTTGAAACTGATTATGCATGAAGGTAAAGAAAAGTATGCGATAAGAGGCGAAACACTTTTGAAATTCCCAACAGGTGAAAAGTATGGGGGTAAAACTAATGTCGATAAGTCATTCGATAACGCACCAAAAGAGTTTCTTGATTATGCCAAGAAAGAATGGAAAAAATTCCAGGAAGAGAAACTGAATTAATCAGTAACATAATAGTATAAGTTAATATTAAATAAGGGGAGTATTTCTTTACCCCCCTTTTTTACACAGTCTTACCAGATTTCCACCCTGACTTTGTCTGAACGGTATAATCTGTCACCTTCTTTTATCTTAAATGCATCATAAAACTCTTTTATGTTAAGAATATGGTCCGTTTACCCTTAAAAATGCAGGTAGAAATGTACATCCGTCATAATTCTTCGTGCAAGAGTTTCCGGTCTGTAATAAACTGCCCAGGAATATGCATAACCAAGAAAATATCTTTGTAAAGCATTAAAACCGTCTATTTCTTTGTCTGTTTTACCTTCCTCTGAATTCAGCATTGCTTCCAATCCGATAACAAGCCCTCCTAAATCAGCAATGTTTTCACCAAGTGTTGCTTTTCCGTTTACCTTCATAGAATCAAGTACCACATATCCGTTAAACTGGTCAATCATCAATTGAGATTTTGATACAAATTTGGTTGAATCATCTAACGTCCACCAGCCTTTCAGATTACCTTTTTCATCATACAATCTTCCCTGATCCCATCAAAACCGTGTGTCATCTCATGACCGATTGTGCTTGCTCCTATAAAACCATATAAAAAAGCGTCATCAACTTCGCTCATTTTTTTGCGGGGAATTGTTAGTATTGCAGCAGGTATTACAATTTCATTGTTCGATGGATTATAATACGCATTGTATGTCTGAGGTGTCATATGCCATTCCGTCCTGTCAACAGGTTTTCCGTATCTCGATACCATATCCCTGAACTGCCAGTTTCTTGCATTTTGTACATTATCAAAATAAGATTCTTTTGTTATTTCAAGTGTTGAATAGTCTTTCCACACTTCCGGATAACCTATCTTCTTAACCATCGTACCAAGTTTCTTTATTGCCATTAACTTTGTGCTTTCGCTCATCCAGTCAAGTTTCTTTATTCTTGATTCAAATGCATTTACCATATTACTTACTAAATTCACAATTCTTACTTTATCTTCTGGAGGAAAATATATATTTACATATTCCTCACCAAGAATTTCACCGAGTAAATCGTTTGTGTTATCAAGTACGCTTTTCCATCTCGGCCTTTGCTCAGTAGTACCCGACATTACCTTTCCATAAAAATCAAAGTTTAGTCTCTCTACGTCAGATGAAAGAAGATTAGCAGTGGAATTTACTACATTCCATTTTAAATATAGTTTCCAGTCCTCTATGGAATATTTATTTAGTGCAGATTCCAATTCTTTGAAAAACTCAGGTTGGCCGACTATTATTTCATTTATGTTATTAAGACCAAAGTCAGATATCATCTTAGACCAGTTGACCGAGGGTGCTAATTTGCTTAATTCCTTTAATGTCATTTTATTATAATTGGCATAATCACTCTTCAGGTTTTCAAGTTTACGTGATGATTTGGCGAGGTCGTATTCAATTTTATAAACTACATCAGCCGACTTATCGGGTTTGGAATCATTTATTATTCTGAATGTCTTTTGTAAATGTTTTTTATATTCTGAACGGATGTTCTTATTACGCTCATCATTGTTAAAATAATAATCCCTTTCAGGTAAACCTATTCCACCCTGCGAAATATACACTGAATATTTTTCACTGTTCATAAATCCTGACCTACATAGGATGAAATAAAGGAGATATAAAATATTTCTGTAATTCAGTTGTTACCTTTATTATATCATCAACATTTTTAATCCCGTCAATTTTATCGAAATACTTTTTTAATGGGGCTAATTTCTTGGAATTTATCAGGTTTGTATCAAGTCCGCTTCTGTAAAAATCTCCTATTTTCTGTTTGTTAGTTCCGTTTATAAGTCCTTCCGTATTCATTGCACTCTCGCATATTCTTTGCAGATAGACATAAACACTGTCTTCAACAAGGTTAAATATTCCGTAAGTATGTTCTTCGGGCGGTATCGGGTGTGACTTAATAAAATTCCCGTTGGCAAAACGCTCAAATCTTCCCCGGGCTTCACACTGTAATCGATGTTTTCTTTAAGGAAATAATCCTGTGAATTAACAAACGATGTACATAAAAAAAGGAAAACAACAATAAATTTTTTCATTATATTATATTTTTATTTCAATTAATATTTACGCAATATTACTTCTGAATGTTTAGTTCTTCTTATTCTTTTTTAATTCGGAGTATGTTATTGGAGGCAGTTCTGTCCCGTTATTCTTCGAATGCTGGTATTCCCACATTTTTAAATATGCAGTGAGTTTATGTATAGCAGAAAAAGCAGCAAGTATAAATCGCTGAATACCGTCTTTGTATCCTTTTGCAAAAAAATACATCTTAATGAATTCTGCAAGTGGATTAAGAATAAAATTCCTTTTCTTTATTATCAAATCCGGATTACTTTGGAACTTAGTCTTTACGTCAAGAGAACTGTATATGTTCATTCTTCCGTATATAATCATATATGTTATCGTAAGTGAAATGGTTTATGTAGCTGTTTATGAATTCTAATTTGAATTCTGACTTTATCGACCAGTGCGCATCGTGATTATGCAGAAATGTTATGTTATTTTTATCTATTAATCTGTACTGATAATCATTGCCCCATCCGCCGTGCTTTATCCATCTGTTAATAAAGTATGTCCTTCTTTGGATTTTGTATCCTCCTTTATTGAAGTTATCTGTCCCGAGTATCTTCATTATATCTGTTTTTAGTCTTCTGTAACTTCTTCATCGGAATCTAATATCAGGACATAATCATTCTCTGCAAGAGAGACACCATATTCAAGTTGCCTTGATGATCCTTCATAAACTTTATAATGTATCTTTGATGTATAATGGGAAACAATATTGATGGTGCCGTCGCTGCTGGAAGAATCCACAACAATTATTTCGTCACACCAGACAACACTCTTTAATGCTCTTTCAATGTTTTTTTCACTGTTAAAAGTAGTTACTAATACTGATATTTTTCTGCTCATTCATAAATATATCTCATACAGTTTTTATTAACTATGAATAAATCCGGTTAAATGTTTAACTATTTTTACAAATAAATTGTTTTAATTTAAAATACTATATCAATGAAAAAATTATACATAATACTTTCAGTTTTAATAACTTTGTCATTCCTATCAGGTGTACTAAAGAATCTGTAAATGATAAAGGAGTCGGTCCCGTTAAAATTTCAAACTCGGGGAAATTGACAAAAATTTGGTTAGCGAAGGCAAAGTTTTATTTCAGAAAAAATGTTCAACTTGCCACAGATTAGATGATAAACTGATAGGTTCACCGTTACGCGGTATCACTAAGAAAAGAACCCCTGAATGGATTATGAATATGGATATTAAATCCTGAAGGTATGATTAGTGAGAATAAAACTGCAAAAGAACTCTTCGAGGATATGAAAGTCAGAATGTCTCCGCAAAATATGAACGAAGATGAAGCAAGAAAAATTCTCGAGTACCTGTAGAACCGAGAATTAATTATTTCAGTAATACTATTCTTATTGTTGATTTATATTCACTTGATTCAAGTTTAATGTAATAAACTCCTGTTGTCAGGTTCTCTGTCGTTATTGTTTGTGTATATTTACCTGCTTTTATGTTTGCATCAATAATCTACATTAATAGTTTGCCCGATACATCGTACAAATTCATTTTGATATGCGTTTCTTTCGGTATATCGTACCTTATTTTTGTTGATGAGTTAAACGGATTAGGATAATTAGGATATAGCATAAAAGAATCAGGATTACTACTGTTCTAGTTTTGTATTTTTACAGAACTTAAAACTATCAAAATATTATGATTGCCCGTTGTAAGGACTATTTGTTTTTATTATAATTCCTGTAGAATCTGAAGTGTATTCATTTATATTTATTCCGTCAACGAACAAAGTATAAGGAGAATTTCTTTTTAAATCAAAACAGAATAAGTTTACGGTTCTGTTTCCCGGAATACTTGTTTGCAGCAAGACTTGTTGTTCCGGTATCTCCTTTATCGTTAAACAGAAATAATTTATTCAAGTAATCACATCCAAGAGTTGTTTCATTCTTTATTTTGACCGCTAACTGTTCCTGTGGTATTCCGACATCGTTAACAGACAATGTAT
Organism: Ignavibacteriota bacterium; assembly: GCA_963748665.1. Taxonomy (GTDB): domain Bacteria; phylum Bacteroidota; class Ignavibacteria; order Tepidaquicellales; family Tepidaquicellaceae; genus CAIKZJ01. Next base: position 94,083 of record CAVVJW010000012.1, read on the forward strand.
GAAGCATATTAACTGTATCAGAGAATATTGAGTTTGAAGACAGATTTTGGTATCACTTCAATTCTCCATTTTACCCGCTGTAGCATATACAGAATCAGGATTACCGCCTGGAGGATAATTAGTCCCGTTAACCCAGTATTCATAACCTGTTCCGCCTATTCTTTTCGTCGATGTTGAACACGGATATACTGTATTAATATTGATGTACGCAGAAGATTGACTGCGGTATAATTCTTACCATTAAAAGTTTCAATATGACCGGGAACCTGCGTGTTTATGATTTGCCCGCTGTGTATCGTCATTTTTAAAATGTGCATTCCATCTTACTTCTTTTACTGCACCTGACATAATTGTATTGCGAAGTATTACATTATCGAGTACTACAAAATTTTTGGGTTTTATGTAAACAACTTTACGCAAATATCTTTTAACTTTTTGTGGATTAAAAGATAACGAGGCATCTGTGTTTGAATAAACATAATTGGTGTCTTCCAGCAATGAGAAATTTTGTGAGGTGTTAAGAACAATTCCAATCATTACCAATT
>CAVVJW010000013.1:0-7140 GCA_963748665.1 Ignavibacteriota bacterium
ATAGTAGAAGATGATTTTGAAAAAATCCGTAGACTTGTAGATGACAATCCGGGTACCTGCGGACTTTATTTCACGTACCTTGAGAAAGATAATGTAAAACATTATAAATCAAAAGAGTATAAAGTTGCTTTAAGTAGTGACTTAATTTCAAACTTGAAAAATATACTTGGAGAAGATAACTTACGTATAAACTAATTAATAATAAAAATTATAACCCAAAAGAAAGGAAAATATTAAATGCACCCATTAGAATTTACAGATGCAAACTTCGCTGATGAAGTAGAAAAATCCGACGTGCCCGTTTTAATTGACTTCTGGGCTGTATGGTGCGGTCCTTGCAGAATGATTGCCCCTATAGTAGAAGAATTAGCAGGTGAATATCAGGGAAAAGCAAAAATCGGAAAAGTTGATGTTGATAACAACCCGATGATTGCAGGAAAATTCGGTATCAGAAGCATCCCTACATTATTAATATTTAAAGGCGGACAGGTTGTTGACCAGATTGTCGGAGCAGTTCCTAAAGGCAGCATCGTAGATAAACTCAACGCCCACTTATAGTAAATATTTTTTCAAAAAAGATTGTCATCCCCATCCCGACTCGTCGGGAGCGGGGATTTTTATATTTAAAAAACTTTACTCCCCTATTATCTTAATCAATACTCTCTTCCTTCTCTTTCCGTCAAACTCTCCGTAAAATATCTGTTCCCAGGGACCTAAATCCAGTTGTCCTTTTGTAACTGCTATTACAACCTCTCTGCCCATAATTGTCCGCTTTAAATGTGCATCGGCGTTGTCCTCGTAACCATTATGCTTATACTGCGAATAAGGCTTTTCAGGAGCAAGTTTTTCAAGCCAGACTTCATAGTCGTGATGTAATCCTGCTTCATCATCATTTATAAAAACACTAGAAGTAATATGCATTGCATTTACAAGCACTAAACCTTCATCAGCTCCGCTTTCTGTTATACATTTCTCAACATCACCTGTTATATTTATTAGTTCTCTGCGTTTTGCTGTACTAAACCAAAGCTCTTTTCTGTAGGATTTCATATTTAAAATTATTATTGTTTTTAAATTGTTATACTTTTGAACAAATTTATAATATAATATTGTGGAAATCACGTCTAAAAATTCCGCATATGAACAAATTAAAAATATATGAAGAAAAAAATTGTAGTCTTAGGTACAGGATTCTCAGCATTCAGATTTTTGAAAAAAATTAATACTGACATTTACGAAGTAACTGTTGTCAGTCCGAGAAATCACTTTCTGTTTACTCCTTTACTTCCGAGTACAACTGTCGGAACTATTGAGTTCAGAAGTATCATAGAACCGATTCGTAATATTAAAAATATTATTTTCCATCAGTCGAACTGTACTAACATCGATACTTTAAATAACTCTATCGAATGTGTTGACGTTGATACCAAGCGTATCTATTCTCTGAACTTCGATTATCTTGTTAGTCGCTGTAGGTGAGGTTACTAATACATTCGGAATTGAAGGAATCAGAGAGAATGCGCTCTTCCTGAAAGAACTGTCCGACGCTCGGAAAATTAGAACCAAGGTTGTAGATTGCTTTGAGAATGCTTCATTGCCGGGTTTAACCGTTGAAGAGAAAAAAAATTATCTCAGATTTGTCGTTTGCGGAGGAGGCCCGACTGGCGTAGAATTTGCTGCTGAATTGCACGACTTTATTGAAGATGATGTCAAACGTAAATATAATTATCTTGGCAATCTGGTTGAGATTACTCTGATTGAAGCAAGGGATGCTATACTTGCATCATTCGATGCTAAATTGAGTGAATATGCTATGAAAGTTTTTAAAAGACAGGATATTAATCTAAGAACAAATTCACGTGTTATGAAAGTAAATGAAAACACTATTTTCTTAAACGATGGTTCGCAGTTTGACTATGGTTTACTCGTTTGGGCTACTGGAAATACTTCCACTGATATTATAAAAAATTCAGGTATGATTACCGACAAAAGAGGGAAGTTAATCACCGATGGTTTATTTAAAGTGAAAAAGGAAAATGGCTACTTTGAAAATATATTTGCAATTGGTGATTGTGCTACAATCGAGGGTAATGAACTGCCCGCAACTGCACAGGTTGCTCAGCAACTCGGTCTTTTCATGGCAAAGTATTTTAACGCTGAAACCATACTGAAAAAGCCTTTTAAATTTAAAAACCTTGGTATGCTTGCATACATAGGCGACAATAAAGCACTTGCCGATACACCGCAGTTTAAAGGTACTGGCTTTAGTACGTTTGTTCTCTGGCGAAGTGCATATCTTACAAAACTCGTCAGTTTCAAAAATAAATTACTCGTCCTCTTCGACTGGATCAAAACATTCTTCTTTGGCAGAGACGTCAGTAACTTTTAATTTATGAAAGTATTAATGTATAAAATTTTACTATCCGTGAAAATCTGTTTTAATCCGTTCTTATCCGCGTTCCATTATTTATAAAAATCATCTCTTATTCCGCGGCAGCGGATGCGTTCTTCTCCATCCTTCTTGCATTTTAATTTACATCCATAAACCTTAAATTACAGAATAAAATAAAATTAAATTATGAAATTAAAATCAATAGTAATAATTACACTACTTTTGCTCACTGCAAAAGTTTTCGCCAATGAAATAACATTCGCAAACGGCACCTATGCAGAAATACTCGCAAAAGCCAAAAGTGAAAACAAAGTTATTATGATTGACTTCTATACCGACTGGTGTAAATGGTGCGTTGAACTCGATAACAAAGTTTATACAAATTCTGATGTCGCTGAATTTGCAAACGCTAATCAGATTAACTGGAAAATCGATGCTGAAAAAGGCGAAGGTATCGACCTTGCTAAAAAGTTTAGCGTATCAGGCTTTCCGACTATAGTATTCGTCGATACAGACGGTGAAGAGATTGACAGAATTATTGGATATCTGCCCGCTAAAGATTTTCTCGTTACTATGAAAGATATTGTAAACGGGAAGAATACTTCCAAAAGTCTTCAGACAACTTTAAAAACTTATCCGGATGACGTTGAAGCAAATTTCAGATTCGGAAAAAAGATTTTTGACGCTGGCAAAACTGACGAAGCATTAATATATTTTAAGAAAGTTCTTGAACTCGACCCGAAAAACAAATCCGGCTGGACGGATGATACCGAACTTTACTTAGCACAAATAAGCAATAAGAAAGAAGATGTTGTGGCATTTGTAAAAAAATACCCGGATAGTGAATTAACAAAATCTGCAATAATGTATCTCGCAGAACTAACACTTGAAACCAATGATTATACCGCGGGCGATGCTTACTACAAACAGTTACTCGACAAATACGGAAAAAATGATGAAGAAATAAATTTTGGATATGGACAGTATCTTTTAACAAAAATTTATGCACTGAACAAGAAAGAAAACAAAACAAAAGACGATTATAAAAAAGGAATTGAGTTGTCTAATGAATGTCTGAATTTTGTTAAAGGAAGTGTTAACGAGGCATCTTGCTATTTCTATCTGTCAGAGTTCTATTTCCAGACTGGTGATAAAGCAAAAGCAAATGAGTATATCGATAAAGCATTGGTAATACACGACAGGAAATCATTTAAAGACCAGAAAGATAAAATTAACAAATAAATGTACAAAGATGAATTTATGAGAAAGGCAATACGCCTTTCTCTTGATAATGTGAAAAAGGGCGGAGGACCTTTCGGTGCTGTCATCGTTAAAAATGATAAAGTGATTTCGGTTGGTACAAATAATGTAACGACTAAAAACGACCCCACTGCTCACGCAGAAATAGAATCTATCAGAAAAGCATCCAAAACTTTAAAAACATTCGATTTGACAGGATGCGAAATATACACATCCTGCGAGCCCTGCCCTATGTGCCTTTCTGCCATATACTGGGCAAGAATCAGCAGAATCTATTACGGAAACACAAAAAAGGATGCAGCAAAAATCGGTTTCATCGATGACTTCATTTACAAAGAACTCGAGAAACCTCTAAATAAACGAAAACTCAAAATCACACAACATCTTCACGATGAATCCCTTATGTCATTCGAAGTATGGGATATGAAACCCAATAAGAAAAAGTATTAATAGAAAAATATATTAATAATCCTAAGTGTTACATCTTAATGTTCTTAGTGCTACTATCCGTAAAAATGTTGTAATAAAAACTAACTAAATAAAAAAATCGTAGTGTTCTCTTATAGGTGGTTATTAGCGTTGAATAAATCTTTCTTAGTGTTCTAAGTGCTCTTAGTGGTTCAATTTTTTCTTCTTTGCGCTCTTTGCGGTTAAATTTCTTTTATTTCGCGGGAAAGAAAATCTCTATCAGAGAAAATCAGTTCTTAAAATCATCTCTTATCAGTGTGCGTTCTTGTTCTATTTCGTAAATTTCGTGTATTTCGCGGGAAAAAAAATATCTCATCAGTGAAAATCCGTTCTTAAAATCATATCTTATCAGTGTGCGTTCTTCCATAAGCCCGTCACTTCACCTCAAAATACCCGCACACCAAATCTATCTTATTATACAACTCCTTATTCAAATATTCATTCGCCGGTATCTGTGGCAGCTCTTTCCAGTCCTCTGATAATAATTTCAGCCTGTCCACCAGCATCCATCTGTGCTGAAATGCCTCATTATGCATACTCTTCACTGAATTTATCTGATCCTGTGAAAAGATATTCGGACTCATCTTTTCCTTCGCAAAATTAGAATCAACTCTGAAATATTCTATCCTCGCTGACTTGAATATCTTATACAAATAATCTTCTTTGTTATATCCCAGTTTTCCTAAATAAAACCTGAACTCCTGCTGACTGTTAAAAACTGAATCAGTTTCATTTTTTATTAAATCTGTCGGAACACCCGTCTTTTCAATCTGCTCGATTACTTCCTTATTCGTCTCAAACCTTAATGCCTTATAAACCTCCCTGTCAAAAACATTCTGCACTATGAACAGCAGTATCAGACTTAATGTAGCCGCCGCAAGGGGAGTTATTATCCAGCCGATTCCAATCTTCCCGAGTATCCTGTAATTCATATACCTGCCGCCTTTTGCAAGTCCTATGCCCATCACACCTCCGACTATCGCCTGCGTTATCGATACTGGAACTAATGGAAATGAAGGAAGTCCAACAGAGTTTAAAAGCCTTTCTATCGAAGTCGATGAAAATAGGAACAATACTAACGACGCACCAAAAATTACGGATATCGACGAAAGCGGTGTAAGTTTGTAAATCCTTCTTCCTACCGTTTCTGTTGTACGGTTAGAATAGGTTATTATTCCAACTACTATAGAAAGCGCCCCCGTGAAAAATAATTGATACATTCCCGTAATCGTAATAGATTCTGTAATACGGATATCCATAAACGGCGACGAAGACAAAAACACACCTATTACTTTTGAAATGTTATTTGCTCCAAGACTGTATGCACCAAATGCTATTACTAAAATCGTTAGACGTTTCAGATAAACGTCAACCTCAAGAAGATGAAACTTGGATTTTTTTAAGAGTTGCATCAAACCATAATAAACTAAAAAAGAAAAGACTCCCGCAAGTATAGGATTTAAAACCCACGAAAATATTATTTCTGCCAAAGACTTCATATCTGTCGGTGAAGATGTGAATAAATTCCATCCAAGTATTGCACCAACTATCGCCTGTGAAACAGAGACTACTAAACCCCGCTTCATCAAAAGAAAAACAGTCAGTGCCGCAGAAAGCGAAACCGCTGAGGAACCTGCAATAGCATTAACATCTCCAAGCGCACCAAGCGTATGCGCCGCACCAAAACCGCTGTACATTGCACCCAGAATCACAAACACTGATGAAATTACTATCGCAGACGAATATCGGATTATCTTTGTACTCGTTGCAGTACCAAAAATATTTCCCGCATCATTAGCACCTAGATTCCAGCCGAGAAAGAGTCCGCTTAAAAGATAAATCCACGCCATTATTCCTATCCGTACCTTTTTATTACTGCTATCGAAAGCCTGTCACATACATCCTCTGCCGCATCGGCAATCTTTTCTATGTTCAAAGCAAAAGTTCGTATGTGCATCTTACGGCTCAATTCAAAATCAGGATTTTCGAAAATATCTCTCTTCAGTTTATCAGCGAGTTTATCAGATTCCTTTTCGAAGAAAATCGTCTTGTTTATATAATCCCTTACAATCTGTATCTCCGTAAAATACGAACGTACAGCCGAAATCATACACTCCACCGCTGAGACCGAAGTATCGGCAAGGTCTAAAAAACGTTCTTCAAGTACCTCAGGTATATCAGGATTTTCAACCGATAACTGAAATAAAATTTCTTTACAGAAATTTAAAACTTTATCTGCACTTTCAAGCAATCCCAGTACATCGCCCCTCTGCTCAGGAATCAAAGTATGCATATAAAGTTTCGTCTCAATAGTCCTTCTCAGATTATCAGCATCATTCTCAATCGTATCAATCTTATTCAGAGATTCCTGAAAAAGTTCTTTATCCTTTTTCAGATAATACTTCAAACCCTGCTTTAAATAAAGTCCGCCGTTTAAAACTTTATCAAGAAATTCATCAATCTGAACCTCAAGTTTTTTTGTTTTCTTAAGTAACATAATTATTCCTTTAATTCAGAAATATAAGTATTTCAATTCCCCCTTTTAATGTAATTATTTATTCTGAACCCAAAGTGTATTTTAAAATCTTTAATCCTCGAATCAATCTGGTAAATTAATAATTTATTGCAACCCCGGAGGGGTTGAATATGAATAACAATCAAACTGATATATTAATAATTTAGTGCAACCCCGAAGGGGTTGAATATGAATAACCCCCGATGAAATCGGGGGTAAAGAAACTCACTCTAACACAACCCCGGAGGGGTTGAATATGAATAACAATCAAACTGATATATTAATAATTTAGTGCAACCCCGAAGGGGTTGAATATGAATAACCCCCGATGAAATCGGGGGTAAAGAAACTCACTCTAACACAACCCCGGAGGGGTTGAATATGAATAACAATCAAACTGATATATTAATAATTTAGTGCAACCCCGAAGGGGTTGAATATGAATAACCCCCGATGAAATCGGGGGTAAAGAAACTCACTCTAACACAACCCCGGAGGGGTTGAA
>CAVVJW010000014.1:0-255461 GCA_963748665.1 Ignavibacteriota bacterium
TTAATCCCCACGGGGTTTGCTAAAATCTACGCGGGGTTTGCTTTAATCCCCACGGGGTTTGCGAAAATCTACGCGGGGTTTGCTTTAATCCCCACGGGGTTTGCGTTAATCTACGCGGGGTTTTTGGCAATTGCAACGGCATTTTAGGGCAAAAAGTGGAAATTTTGAAGAAAATCGCAGGTTTATGGCACGAACAGGTGGTTTTTCCGAAAAACCAGGTTTCAAAAGGTGAATTTCCGCCGTAAACATTTTTCATAAATTTATTTCGCCGGAAAGGAGGAAAAGTCGATGGCAAAAGTCAAAATCGGTCTGAAAGGCCTGACGATTACTGAAAAGATTGCGAAGGCTGAAGCCATTGTTTTGCAGATGACAGGTAACGCAAGCTTTACAACACCGTGCCCGCATTGGCAGATGTTACGATTAAGCATAAATTACTCGCAACTGAAAACAATAAGGCAGAAGCAATCAGGCAAAGTTCGCTTGAGCAGACAAGGCTGGTCGAACAGATTGAAAAAGAACTCGATGGAATGTTGAATCAACTCGGAAGTTATGTTGAAACTACAGCGAACGGAGATGAGCAGAAGATACTGAGTCGAGGATACGATGTAGTTGGAATACCGGGTTCGGTTGACCGCTTTATGCACCCGTGGATTTCAAGGGAACAATGGGCGATGAAGATGGTGAAGTGAACTTGATGTGGAAACGATTGAAAAATGTTGGTAAGCATACGTACAATGTATTCGGAAGAAAGTACGGAACTACGGATAAATTTGTGCTTATGGCAGGAACTGATAAATCAAAAGTCGACATTAAGAATCTGGAATCGGGCGTGAAGTATGACCTTCTACGTGCTTGGTGTGAAAGACAATACACCGGGACCAAAAAGCGAAACGATCGTAGTGAAAGCAGGTTAAGATACTATGAAAAACATTCAGCGGGGCAGGTAAACTCTGCCCCTGCTGTTTTGATTTCAAAGCAGAAAAACGGAATTGAAAATTAAATATATAATTGTGCACGTTACATAAAACCCTGTTCCCCGAAAAGTATTTTCAGGGAATTAAAAGAAGGAATAAATATTATGAAAAAATTTATTTACACATTAGCTCTTGCTCTAATTCTGAATTCTGCATTCTTAATTCAGAATTGTTTTGCCCAGTGGCAGCCGGATGTTCGGCTGACAAATAACCCTGCGAGCTTCATTATACTATCAATAATGCTGGTGCGTAGCATCAAGCGGCAATCATTGTGCATGTTGTATGGTATGACAATCGTGACGGGAACAACGTGAGATATACTACAAACGCTCAACAGACGCAGGCGTAAGCTGGGGAGCGGATACACGTCTGACAAATAACATCTGCTGATTCATGGTATCCTTCTGTCGCAGTATCCGGCTCGGTTGTGCATGTTGTATGGCATGACTAACGTGATGGAAACTGGTGAGATATACTACAAACGCTCAACAGATGCAGGCGTAAGCTGGGGAGCAGATACACGTCTGACGAATAACTCTGCTGATTCAAGTATCCTTCTGTCGCAGTATCCGGCTCGGTTGTGCATGTTGTATGGCAGGACAATCGTGACGGGAACTATGAGATATACTACAAACGCTCAACAGACGCAGGCGTAAGCTGGGGAGCAGATACACGTCTGACGAATAACACTGCTGATTCATGGTATCCTTCTGTCGCAGTATCCGGCTCGGTTGTGCATGTTGTATGGAATGACAATCGTGACGGGAACTATGGAGATATACTACAAACGCTCAACAGATGCAGGCGTAAACTGGGGAGCAGATACACGACTGACGAATAACATTGCTTATTCAGAGTTTCCTTCTGTCGCAGTATCCGGCTCTGTTGTGCATGTTGTATGGAATGACAATCGTGACGGGAACAGTGAGATATACTACAAACGCTCAACAGACGGAGGCATAAGCTGGGGAGCAGATACACGTCTGACGAATAACTCTGCTATTTCAGAGTATCCTTCTGTCGCAGTATCCGGTTCGGTTGTGCATGTTGTATGGCAGGACAATCGTGACGGAAACTATGAGATATACTACAAACGCTCAACAGACGCAGGCATAAGCTGGGGAGCAGATACACGTCTGACGAATAACACTGCTTTTTCATGGTATCCTTCTGTCGCAGTATCCGGCTCGGTTGTGCATGTTGTATGGAAGGACAATCGTGACGGAAACTGGGAGATATACTACAAACGCAACCCAACAGGTAATCCTGTCGGAATACAAAACATCAGCACAGAAATACCATCAACATATTCACTATCGCAAAACTATCCGAACCCGTTTAACCCAACAACAAACATAAAATTCTCAATCGTAAATCCGGAGAAGTAAAACTTATAGTGTATGATATTCAGGGACGCGAAGTCCAGACACTCGTAAACGAATCACTACAGCCCGGCACGTACGAAGCCGCGTTCGACGCCAGCTCGCTAAACAGCGGAGTATATTTTTACAAACTAGCAGACGAATGGCTTCACCGAAACAAAGAAAATGTTGATGATAAAGTGATGAGAATCACTTTATCAGAAATCCCGATAGCGAAGCGTATCGGGACTATTCATTAAATAATTTTATCATCAGACAATGAAAAAACTTTTAGTTCTCTTAGTAATGCTCGTAGCAATGAATGCAAATGCCCAGTGGGTGCAGATGTCGAATGGAATAGGAACAGATAAAGGCATATATTGTTTTGCTGTAAGCGGTAATAATATTTTTGCAGGTACTTACACCTCACGGCATTTATAAATCTACGAATAATGGTGAGAGTTGGACTCAAACTTCACTTAATAATGCAATTCGATAACCTCATTTTTAATAAATGGGATTGACTTTTTTGCCGGAGCAGATAATGGTGTTTACCACTCAACAAATAATGGAGATACTTGGGTACATACATTCTTGAATAATAAACAGTAACGATGTATCTTTAGCAGATTCACGACAGTACTATATTTGCAGGAATGCCCCATATTCCACTTTGGTTCTTTTGGTTTATAATTTCCACTAATAATGGGAATACACTGGTCATGCATCTTCATTAAATGAAAGCTGTACAAGTATCTATTAAGTCAAATGGAAATAAATATGCAGGGTTTGTCGGTAGTTATGCAGCATATGAGGGTATATTTTATTCTACAAATAATGGATTGAATTGGACTCAATAACATCATTAACAGGTGAGATCGTAACATTCGCTTTGTTTCGTTTAAACAATAATATCGTTGCAGGTGACGTATTACGGTGTTTATATAATTCCACAGATTATGGTAATAATTGGAACAGTTATTGGTTATTCAAAGTGAAATTGTTAATTATGCATATGTTACGGGAATAATATATTTGCAGGTTTAAATTATGTTATCAAATCATAAAGGTGTATATCTTACTACAAACAATGGAACAAACTGGATAAATAAAAATCAAGGATTTCAATACTATTCCATCAATTAGTACGTATATATTTAAAGACAATTACATATTCGCAGGAACTGGCGGGTCAATCTGTCTGGCGCCGTCCTCGCTGCAGTCCGAAATCATCGGAATCCAAAACATCAGCACAGAAACACCATCAAAATATTCACTATCGCAGAACTATCCGAACCCGTTCAACCCAACAACAAACATTAAATTCTCAATTGTAAATATCAGGAGACGTAAAACTTGTTGTGTATGATATCATGGGTACGCGAAGTTCAAACACTCGTAAACGAAAGGTTACAGCCCGGCACATACAGCACGCAGTGGGATGCATCAAACTACACCAGCGGAGTATATTTTTATAAAATGCAGACAGAAAGTTTTACAGAAACAAAAAGAATGTTGATGATAAAGTGATGATAATCACTTTATCAGAACTTGGGCAATCCCGATAGCGAAGTCCTGATTTATCGGGAGGATTATTAATCAAATAATAATATCAATTATGAAAAAAAGCGAATACACACGTTCAACTATCGAGCGCAGGTTTGATGAAATGAAACCTACGTTCAGAAACAATATAAGAACATTTGCCGAAGAGTACAAACTCGGCGATGTTGAAAGCGAAATACTCCATTGCTTCGAAACTACAAACAAGAAGAAAGGATTTCTCGGCCGGGTGAAAACAGACTTCACGGAAATCTGCATCACAAAGAGATACTTGTTCTTTGGCATATTCACCGATAAGGCAGAAGAAGGTGTAGGAGTTGCACAATGGATAGACATCGCCGAAGTCCGCGAATGGAAGGACTCTGAACTCGGTACAATCTTTGAAGAAACAGGTGTTGAAATGTTTGGTTTCCTATTCCGTTCAAGTCGCCGCAGTACCTGGTATATAGCCCTTGGAAACGACGACGCAGGCAGGAAGTGCACGTTGCTGATGAAGGAAATGATAAAGGGAAACACGGCACAAAAGAACATTTAATAATAAATTGTATTATGGATAATAATTTATTCATCGTTTTGGTTTTTGCTTGTACAATCACTCATTTTATAAGGACAGTTTATGAAATATTGAAGCACAAAAAGATTCTGAAACCGGGCAGATTATCTTTTATAATAATATTTATCAATATGGGGATTTTATGGATGTCGTGGTTTGTACTATGCGGGCTTGATACAAACAGAATAGAGGTTCCTGAAATAATAAAATTAATGGGGCTGATAATCATTTGCGGGGGAGCGGTTGTATTTTTTACGGCTTTATTTACGATAAAGACTCTTGAAAGTTATGATGGAAATCTGATAACAAAAGGGATATATTCAAAAATAAGGCATCCTATGTACACAGGGTTTATTATGTGGTTAACAGGATTCCCGCTTTTTTACGGGGCAGGTTTCTCATTTTTACTTTCCTTAGCATTCATTGCGAACGTTTTATTCTGGAGGTATCTGGAAGAGAAAGAACTGGAAAAAAGATTTCCTGATTATTTGAATTACAAAAAGACAACATTGTTTTAATGTATAAAGTAATAGGGGACTAAAGCGATTCAGCCTTTAATTCATTCGTGCGAGTAAATGGTTATATTGTAAATACGCACTAATATTGTTATCTTGAATAAATAAATTTAAATTGAAACAATGAATATTTTCAAATTACTTATTATCTGCAGTTTGTTTGTAATAAGTCTGCAATCTTTTGCACAGGTAACAGAAAAGAACTATAAAATATATTCCGTGCAAGCGGAAAAGGAAGTTACTTTATCCGAGATTGCTGTCGATATGAAAGATTATGATGTGCTTTTCTACGGCGAAGAGCATAACGATTCCGTTACACATTTTCTTGAGCACAAGAATGCTGGAAGAACTTTATTACAGGTACAACATCATTGTGACGCTTTCTATGGAGATGTTTGAGCGTGATGTGCAGACAGTGATGGATGAATATCTTAAAGATTTTATACGCGAGAAGAATTTCAAGAAAGATGCACGTGTATGGGGCAATTATAAGGATTACAGACCTATGGTTGAGTTTGCCAAGGCAAACAAACTTGATGTTGTGTGTGCAAATGCTCCCGGGCGATACTCAAGTTTAGCCAGCAGAAAGGGACAGGATGCACTGATGCAATTATCAGACGATGCGAAGAAGTTTTTTGCCCCGTTGCCTTACGATACAGCAAGCGGAAAGTATTACGAGAAACTAATGGCAACATCGCACGACACGTCGTCATCATCCGACACATCAAAAATGAAAGCACCGCCAATGCCTCCCGGATTCAGTTTTATAATGGGGCAATCACTGTGGGATGCAACGATGGCATATTCAATCGCAGAATACATTAAAAAGAATCCCGGGCAAAAAGTATTTCAGGTGAACGGAAGATTTCACAGCGACGAAAGATTTGCAATTGTTGAGCAGTTGAAGAAGTACAGTCCCGACACAAAGGCATTAATAATCTCATCGGGAGAAGATAAATCATTCCCGAATATAGACTGGGACAAGTTCAAACACCTTGGCGATTATATAATAATAACCGACCCGAAAGTTCCAAAATCATACAAAGACTAAATGAGCAGATTGTTTAAAATGCAATAGTCGGAAACCGTGCCGTGAAATGGTGAACGGGATTACGTCAGCCAAATTGGGTAAACCTGATTTTGAAAAGGCATCAGAGCAGCATAAAAACTATGTTGAAATTTTAAAAAAATGCGGATTACAAGTAACTGTACTCTTAGGGGACAGTGATTTTCCCGATTCAACATTTATAGAGGACGTTGCACTTTGCACCACAGAATTTGCCGTAATAACGAATCCCGGAGCACAGACAAGGACCGGAGAAAAGTTTTTCATTCATCTTGCTCTTAGGGAATATTTTGATATGATTGAAGAGATAAGGTATCCGGGTACATTAGATGCAGGAGATGTGATGATGGTTGGAAATCATTTTTATATAGGAATATCGGAAAGGACGAATGATGAGGGGGCGGAGCAATTAATAAAAATACTTCAGAAATATAATATGACAGGCACCAAAGTACATTTGCATACGATGCTTCATTTAAAAACCGGTTTGTCATATCTGGAACAGAACAATCTATTGGTAAGCGGAGAATTTATAAACAATCCTGCGTTTGAGAAGTATTCGAGAATAATTGTAGATGAGAAAGAGGCATACGCCGCAAACTCACTTATGGATAAACGGGAGAGTACTTGTCCCGAAGGGATTTCCGGAAACGAAGGCGAAAATAGAAGCAGCCGGATACACAACGATAGAGACGGATGTTTCGGAATTCCAGAAACTTGACGGGGGATTGAGTTGTCTGTCGTTAAGGTTTTGAAAGAAACTGAAACACACAAATAATTTATAAATGAAAAGACCTGTAAAAGACATAGACACATACATTGCGAAACAAACCGATGATGTAAAAGCGAAACTTGAAAAACTTCGTCAGACGATTAGAAAGACTGTACCCGATGCAGTGGAAGTTATAAGTTATCAAATGCCTGCTTTCAAATATCACGGGATGCTTGCGTACTTTGCGGCGTTTACGAATCACTACTCGCTCTTTTTAAATTCGAAAGTTATAGAGGCGTTTAAAGAAGAACTAAGAGAATACGAAACCTCGAAAGGAACGATAAGAATCCCAAAAGGGAAGGCGGTACCCGTCAGGCTTGTGACAAAAATAATTAAGGCAGTAGCGAAAGTAAATTTTGAAAAGGCAAAAGCAAGGGGGAAGATAAAATGAAAATATTTTACATAACATATATTTTATGGGTGTTATCTGAAATTTTTCTTAACAGGTTTCTCCGTTCGGGAAAGCAGGACAGAAAATCAGCGGACAGGAAAACGGAGCTTTATCTATGGCTGACAATCGTGCTTACGATTACAATTGCGAACTTTGTAATGTTCAGTTATCCGTTCCCCATTTTTCCACGAGCAGGTTTTGCAATAACCGGACTGATAGTAATAATAACCGGAATGTTAATCCGTTTTCTCGCAATTAAACAACTCGGAAGGTTTTTCACGGTCGATGTGACAATCCGCAAAGACCACGAACTAATGCAAAGCGGTTTCTACAAATACCTGAGACATCCATCGTACACAGGTTCACTTTTATCTTTTCTGGGATTCGGGCTTTCACTCAATAACTGGCTTGGACTTGCAATCGTATTCGTTCCCGTTCTTTTCGCATTCATACACAGAATGAATGTAGAGGAAAAGGTTTTAACTGAACAATTCGGCAAACAATACACAGACTACACAGAAAAAACAAAACGAATAATACCGTTCATATATTAAAAATGGTTCCCACGATTAACTTCAAGCGTACGTTCGTGCTGCGATAAATTTATCATTTCTCATTAAATTTGTTAAATCAAATTGCGAAGGAGACGGAGACGTTGAATGCGAGGATTTACGGGGAGTATAAAATCCAAAAGGGCTGAAGAAATCAGCCCTTTTTGATTTATATTAAAAATTTAGAATATTTATTTATTGTATATTTGCCAGAGTTTTCCGATTACTTCGTCGAGTGCAGGACCGAGCAGAGCAGGGTCGTCTGTTTTTGACGGCATATTTTCGAATATGACGTACGGGACTTTTACGCCGTTGATGTCTATGTGTGTGTCGTTTCCTGCGATGACTTCGTGGAAGTCAACTTCTTTGTATAATCTTTCGAGTTTTGAATCGGGTAAACCGTGTTCGAGTATGGAGTCGGGTTTATCGGGATTGAATCGTTTGCGGTTTTTGCGAAGCGATTCTTCGAACGGTACGTTTACGTACAGGATAGCAGAGTTTTCGAGCAGTTCTTTCGAAAGGTGCTTGAATGCTTCTTTGTATCCGCCGTGTTCTGTGCCGCGGGAGAACTCGATAAGGTGAGTAACTTCTTTTGTTTTGTCGCCAAGGTCGCGTTTGCTTTTTGAATAGTCGAATGATATTCTTTCAATCAGCAGATGCCAGAGGTATTCTTCTTTGAAGTAACCGTCAGGTGTTGAGTGGATTCTTGGGGCGCCGAATTTCTTTTCGAGTATGTCGTCTTCTTCGAACCAGGTCCAGAGCATAGGAAAGTCGTCTATTTCAACAAACTTGCCGATATGGAATCTATTTTTTCTATCTTCGTCTGATGTTTTTTTGATGTAATTTATTACTTCTGATTTACCGGATGCGGGTCTTCCGAGCAAAATAACTTTTTCAAATAATTGTTTCATAATGTGTGTATTTTAGGTTTAATTTGAGTTACAAAGTAACTAATTTAAAAGAATTTTTATAGGAAAAATTTGTTTTAATATTCTGTAAAATCAAAGTAGTGAAAGATCAAAAAGAATTTTTCAGATAAAGTAGCTGAAAGAGCATTTAGACACGAATTAACACGAATAGGAGATTTTTCACCACTAAGACACAAATATACAATAGGGAAAAGATAAAAGGTTTATGTTTGCAAGCAAGGATGTCCCGATTAATCGGGATAAACTTTGAAATACGTTATTAAAATTAAAAGAAATAATAATTAAAAGGAATAAAAGATATTGAACATTGATGATTTAAACAGGAAACAAAGAGAGAAGATTTCGGAATTTGGCGTGAATACGTGGTACGTGATGGAGATGCTGAATGAGTTTGAAAAGACTCCCGAAGCAGTGAGCGATTACTGGAAAGATTTTTTCAAGTCCATTGAGATTGATGTAAAGAAAACGGTTAAGAACATAAATGAAGAAAGCAGTAAGCAAAAGTCTTCGGCTATAAAACTTCCTACGCCCGTTGCGGGTGAGGACGTTGTACAGATTCGCGGTGCGGGTGTGAAGATTATTGAGAATATGGACAGCAGTTTGTCTATTCCTATTGCAACGTCGCTGAGGTCGATACCCGTGAAGGTGCTTGAGGAAAACAGAAAGTATATCAACAATCATTTCAAGAAAACAAAACAAGGAAAGATTTCATTTACGCATATTATCGGCTGGGCAATTGTTAAGGCATTAAAAACAATTCCTGTTTTGAATAATGCGTTTACGATTATTGACGGTAACCCGATGGTTATAAAAAGACCTGATGTGAATATTGGTCTGGCAATTGACCTTGTGAAGAAAGACGGAACGCGTTCATTGGTAGTGCCGAATATAAAGAAAGCAAATCAGATGAACTTCAAACAGTTCTTTGATTCATATAACGATATAATTAACCGTGCACGGAATAATAAAATCGAGGTGTCAGATTTTATGGGCACTACGATTTCACTGACAAATCCCGGAACGATAGGAACATCTTCATCTAATCCAAGGCTGATGGTGGGTCAGGGTGCAATAATTGCGACGGGCAGTATAGATTTTCCTGCGGGTTTTGAAGCATCGAGCAGTGATGTAGTTTCATCACTTGGCATAAGTAAAGTAATGAACATCACGAGCACTTATGACCACAGAATAATACAGGGTGCTGAATCGGGGCTGTTTCTGAAAAAGATAAGTGAACTGATAGCAGGTGAGGACAGATTTTATGATGAGATGTTCGAAGACCTTGGTTTGCTGGTTAAACCGTTAATCTGGAAGCCTGATAATAATACAGATGAATTTGATTCTTCTTTAAACATAAAGGAGATTGAAAAATATACACGCGTAACACAACTGATGAATATGTTCAGAGTACGCGGACATTTACTTTCTAATCTCGACCCGCTTCATCCAAAGGCACAGTATCATGCAGAACTTGACCCGTTGAATTACGGTTTTACAGTCTGGGATTTTGACAGGAAATTTTTCTGCGACGGTCTTGGCGGTTATAAGGTTGCTACACTTCGTAATATTCTCGATATGCTTCACGATACATACTGCGAAAACATCGGTGTTGAGTACAGGCATATTCAGGACCCTGATGAAAAACAATGGCTTCAGAACAATATGGAGTTTGTACGAAATCAGCCTCAATTCAACACGGATTTTAAGAAGAATATTCTGTATAAACTTATACAGGCTGAAAATTTTGAAAAATACATAGATAAAAAATACCTTGGACATAAGAGGTTTTCGCTGGAGGGTTCAGAAACTATTATACCCGTGCTCGATTATCTGATGAACGATGCTGCTAATGATAGTGTCGAGGAAGTTGTTCTTGGAATGGCACACAGAGGAAGGCTTAACGTACTTGCGAATATTATAGGTAAACCAATGCACGCAATATTTTCAGAGTTTGAGGATATAGTTGACCTTGATTCTGCACAGGGTTCGGGTGACGTGAAATATCATCTTGGGGCATCGGGTGATTATGAAACGATAGAAGGTAAGAAGATAAAAGTGTCGATTGCATCTAACCCATCACATCTGGAGTTTGTAAATCCTGTTGTAGAAGGTATTGTACGTGCGAAACAGATACGAATGAATGATACGGATAAGAATAAAGTTATACCTGTTCTGCTTCACGGCGATGCTGCCTTTGCAGGCGAAGGAATAGTTGCAGAAACTTTAAACCTGTCACAGTTACACGGATACAGAACGGGCGGTACGATACATCTTATAATTAATAATCAGATTGGATTTACAACGACACCCGTTGATGCGCGTTCAACTGTTTATGCATCGGATGTTGCAAAGATGGTACAAGCTCCGATATTTCATGTGAATGGAGATGACCCTGAGGCATGTATGTGGGTGACTAAACTTGCATACGAATACAGAATGAAATTTGGAAAAGATGTGGTTGTGGATATATTTTCATACAGAAGACTCGGACACAATGAAACTGATGAACCTGCATTTACACAACCGGTTCTTTATGATATAATCAGAAAACATCCTTCGGTAAAAGAGATTTATCAAAAGAGATTGCTTGAAGACAGGATAATAAATGAAGATGACGTTAAAGAAATGGAGAAGCATATATTTGAAAAAATGGATGCTAATTACGAACACGTAAAGATTGGTCAGGATGTTTACATAAAACCGTTTACTGATATTCCTCTTTCAGCAACTCAGGAAGAGATAGACAGATACAGAACTGACGGAGATTCATTCGTTGTAAAAGAAAAGCTTGAAGCAGTTGTTAATGGACTAACGGAATTGCCGCAGGAATTTCATCTTCATCCTAAATTGAAAAAGTTTATTGAAGGAAGAAAAGATTTTATAGAAGGGAAAGCAGGAGCGGACTGGTCACTTGGAGAGTCGCTAGCATTCGGTTCATTATTGATGGAGGGGATTCCTGTCAGATTAAGCGGTCAGGATGTTTCAAGAGGAACATTCTCTCAAAGACACGTTGTGCTAACTGATGCAACAAACGGAACGGAATATATACCATTAAATAATATAGATGACGCTCAGGCAAAAATTGAACCTTACGACAGTTTGCTTTCAGAGGCAGCGGTTCTTGGGTTTGAGTATGGCATTACAACGTCTGACCCAATATCGCTTGTAATATGGGAGGCACAGTTTGGAGACTTCGCAAATGCTGCTCAGGTAATAATAGATAATTTTATTGTTACATCATATACGAAATGGAAATTACCAAATCATCTTGTAATGCTTCTTCCTCACGCGCAGGAAGGGCAGGGTTCAGAGCACTCGAGTGCACGAATAGAAAGGTTTCTCACACTTTGTGCCGAAGATAATATGCGTGTTTGTAATCTTACAACATCTGCACAATATTTTCATTTATTAAGAAATCAGGCAAAGGCAAAAAAGAGAAGACCGCTTATTATATTCACGCCGAAGAGTTTATTGCGACATCCTGACGTGAAATCCGGATTGACAGAATTTACAGGAGGTAAATTTAATGAAGTGCTTGACGATACGACAGTTGAAAAGAACAAAGTCCGCAAAGTACTTATAACGAGCGGAAAAGTTTATTACGATTTATTAAAACACAGGACTGAGAAATAAAATTAATGATGTAGCAATAGTAAGACTTGAGCAATACTATCCTTTACCTGAAAAGGAATTAGTTGAAGTGGTGAACAGATACTCAAAAGCCAAATTGGTTGTATGGGTACAGGAAGAACCTGAGAATATGGGAGCATTAAACTTTTTAAAGGTAAGGTTAGATGCAAATAAATTTAACGGCAAAACTTTAGAATTTATTTCACGTACCGAAAGTGCGAGTCCTGCACCGGGTTCACACAAAAAATACAATGAAACACAAAAACTTTTGATCGAAAAATCATTTATTTAAATTATGAGAAAATTATTTTTATTATTAATACTCGTTGCCTTTGCAGGTAACGGGTATTCACAGAGACTCGAATATCCCGTTGTTAAGAAAGTTGACCACGTTGACGATTATTTCGGGACAAAGGTAGAAGACCCATACAGATGGATGGAAGACGATAACACAGAAGAAATTAAAGACTGGGTTAAGAGGGAAAACGAAGTAACATTTTCATATCTTGATAAGATATCATTCAGGGACAAAATCCGAACAAGACTAAGCGAAATCTGGAATTACCCAAAATATTCCGCACCGTTTAAAGTTGGTGATTATTATATGTTTTATAAGAATGACGGGATGCAGAATCAAAGTGTATTGTACATACAAAAAGGAATTAACGGAACCCCCGAAGTCTTTCTGGACCCCAACACTTTTTCGGCTGACGGAACTTCGTCTATTTCAACAACTTCCGCATCTAAAGACGGAAAATATTTTGTGTATGGAATATCAAAGGCAGGCTCAGACTGGAATGAATTTTTTGTGATGGATGTAGCGACAAAGACAAAATTAAAAGACCATTTGAAATGGGTTAAATTTTCTGGAGCATCATGGCATAATGACGGATTTTACTATAACAGGTATGACGAACCCGAAGCGGGAAAAGAATTGTCGGCAAAGAACGAAAACAGAAAAGTTTATTATCATAAAGTCGGAACAGACCAGAGCGAAGATAAACTAATATATGAAGATAAAGAGCATCCTGAATTAAGTGTTTCTGTTTATACTTCGAAAGACCAGAGATTTTTGTATATGTCAAAAGGCAAGCGCGGTTCAAAAGGCAATGAATTGTACTATAAAGACCTTTCAAAGGGCGATAAAGAATTCAAGGCTATAGCAACAGGGTTTGAAGATTCTTATTCGGTGGTTAATAATATTGATGATGTGATTTATGTAAACACAAATAAAGATGCGCCGAAGAATAAAGTAGTTAAGTTTAAAACCGTAGATAATACATTTGCTGATGTTATATCTGAGAAGAATGAAGTGCTTTCGGGTGTTTCAATAGCGCAAGGGAAATTCCTTGTACAGTATATGAAGGACGCATCCGACAGGATATTTACTTATGATATGAATGGTAAAATGATTGAAGAACTTCCTTTACCTACATATGGAACGGTATCCGGGTTTGGCGCTTCAATTGAAGATAAAGAACTTTACTTCTCATTTACATCATTTCTGTATCCTTCAGTGATAATGAAATACGATATTGTTAATAATAAAGTATCGAAGTACAGGGAATCTGAAATAAAGTTTAATGCTGACGAATACGAAACAAAACAGATATTTTATACGAGTAAAGACGGCACGAAAATACCAATGTACATTGTACACAAGAAAGGAATAAAACTTGATGGGAACAATCCGACATTACTATACGGATACGGCGGGTTCAATGTAAGTTTAAAACCAACATTCAGTACTGCAAACATAATATTACTGGAGAATGGCGGTGTATATGCACTTGCAAATATAAGAGGCGGCGGTGAGTACGGTAAGGAATGGCATCAGGCAGGAACGAAATTAAATAAACAAAATGTGTTTGATGATTTTATTGCGGCGGGAGAATATTTAATTAACAGCGGATATACATCTTCAAAGTATCTTGCAGTTGAAGGCGGTTCAAATGGCGGATTGTTAGTTGGTGCGGTAATAAATCAAAGACCCGAACTATTCAGAGTTGCTTTTCCTGCTGTGGGTGTAATGGATATGCTTCGTTATCAGAAGTTTACAATTGGCTGGGCCTGGGTAACGGATTACGGTTCGAGCGATGACGAAACAACAGTTTAATTATTTACTCGGATATTCACCATATCATAATTTGAAATCAGGATTGAACTATCCTGCAACATATGGTAACGACTTCAGACCACGACGACAGGGTTGTTCCTGCACACTCATTTAAATATGCAGCACGATTACAGGAAGTTTACAAAGGTGATAATCCTGTGCTTATCAGAGTGGAAGTAAATGCGGGACACGGCGCAGGCCGTCCGACAAAAATGATAATAGATGCCGTAACGGATAAATATTCATTTATGTTTTATAATATGGGTGTGACACCGATATATTGAGAATAAAGATTTGAGATAAATGATAAAACCCGGCTTCTTGCCGGGTTTTGTGTTTAGATTATTTTATTAATAACATCTTCTTTGTTTCAGAATAACCATCTGTTACCATCTTATAAAAATAAACTCCGCTTGTTAAATTCTTACCGTCAAAAGTTGTTTCGTATGTACCGGGTTGTAATCTTTCGTTTACAAGAGTTTGAATTTCGCGGCCGTTATATCATATATAATTATTTTCACATTTCTGACTTTGAGACATCAAACTTAATCTTTGTTATTGGATTAAATGGGTTGGGATAGTTCTGCATCAGCATATATTTTTCGGGAACAGCGTTACTTATATTATTGGCAAATGTGAGACCGCC
The DNA here is from genome assembly GCA_963748665.1 of Ignavibacteriota bacterium. Classification (GTDB taxonomy): domain Bacteria; phylum Bacteroidota; class Ignavibacteria; order Tepidaquicellales; family Tepidaquicellaceae; genus CAIKZJ01. The sequence goes on from CAVVJW010000014.1 coordinate 15,068, forward strand.
ATTAGTTGTCTTTATTATTGTTCCTAAACCTCCGATTGAACTATATATAAGATACACATCCAGTGTCATTCGAAAAATCTCATAATTAGTAAAACTATATTCAGTTTGATTGTAAAGAAAAACTGAGTTCACCAGCTTATACCTGCATTAGTAGTAAAAAATATAGAATGTAATCCGTTACAGTAGCTTGCTGCAAGAACAGACACTTGTAACACTTGTTATTCTTATCTCAGAAAAATCATCGATAAGTCAGACTTGAACCTGGGTGTCCAGTTGTATACCACCATTAGTTGATTTTAATCATTTGCTGTTACTGCTCACAGCCATTCCGTAATAATCATTGTAGAAGTGAATGGAAGTGAAATTGTCAGTAACACCTGTCTGATAAGGATACCAGCTTACCTGAGAAAAGCAGGAACTTGATAAAACAATTAAGATAAATAGTATTCTATTAATCATAAATTATAATATTTAAGAAACATTTATTAAACTTTCGAATACGAAATATTACCTCACCAAAAGCATTTTCTTTGTTCCGGAATAACCATCCGATATCAACCTACAAAAATAAACTCCGCTTGTAAGTGGTGAACCATCAAACGTTGTTTCGTATGTACCTGGTTGTAATCTTTCGTTAACGAGTGTCTGAACTTCGCGTCCTGAAACATCAAATACTTTTATTGTAACTGGATTCCCGCTAAAAACATGCGGGAATGACAAAGTGGGGACATTAAACTTTATTTTTGTTGAAGGATTAAACGGGTTAGGATAATTCTGTGATAGTGAATATTTTAATGGAATTTCGGATGAAATGTTTTCTACTCTTATTGGGTTACCTTCAGGGTTACGTTTGTAATAGACTTCGAAATTGCCGTCGCGTTTGTCATTCCAGACAATATGTACTAATGAATCAAGTACAGCAACAGAAGGGCGAAGGGATTCTGCAGTATCATTCGTTAACTGTGTTATTTGATCCCAGTTTGTTCCGCCGTTTGTTGAGCGGTCATAAAAAATTTCATAATTACCTGTTGTGTTATCCTGCCATACAATATGAACATTATTTTGTGAAACTGAAATGGAAGGATACCATGAAATGCCGGGATTACTCGTCAAACGATTTTCGCTGCTCCAGGATAATCCTCCGTCAGAGGAACGCATATAAAATATTTCTTCAACGCCGAATCTTGTGTCCTGCCAGGCGATATGGACTGCAGATCCTGAAACACACACTGCTGCATTGTAAGATTCAGAAGAACCAAATGTCAGTTGTGTATCTGTTCCCCAGTTTGTTCCTCCATTGGTTGAACGTTTGTAGAAAACAGTTCTCCTGCCTGTACGGAAATCATACCATACAACATGAACATTGCTTCCTGATGCAGCAACAGAAGGATAATACGTTCCAGATGAATCATAAGTTAACCTTGTGTCAGGTCCCCAGCTTAATCCGTTATCAGTTGAGCGTTTATAATAAACTTCTTCATTCAAGTCTCTGGACTCCGGCCAGACGATATGTACGACAGAACCTGAGACAGCCAGTGAAGGCGCCCAGGAACGTGCAGAGTCGAAAGTAAGCCGTGTATTCTCGCTCCAGTTAATGCCGTCGTCGGTTGAATGCTTATAGTATATTTCAAAATTACCGCTGATTTCATCGCACCAGGCAAGATGAACAGTCGTTCCATTTACCGATACCGAAGGACGCCAGGAAGAAGCGGGGTTGTTTGTAAATCGAATGTCAGGTCCCCATGTTACACCTTTGTCTGTTGAGCGTTTATAATATATTTCCCGGTTGCCGTCTCTTTCGTCAGCCCAGACGACGTGTACCGTATTCCCGTTTAATGCAATGCCTTTTGAACTGTTCAAAGGCTCAAAGCTGTCACCGGGTGCAAATGTAAGGCGTACTTCAGGCTGCCATTGTGCAAAAGAAATCGCATGTAATATATTAACATCAAAATAAGAAGTAAACATTTTTTCATTATAAATCCTTAAAACCGTTGCGAAGTTATTATTTAAATTTATAAATATTTATTTAAATTTAAAGATGTTGAAAATATTATATTTAACAAAAAGAGTAATCCAGGGATGGTAAAACAATGTAACGAAGTATAGGACTTTCAGTACTTCAATACATTATTATTGAATAAGGTTAATTGTTTGTTTATATCTCATCATCACTTAATCATCAACATTTTCTTTGTTTCTGAAAATCCATCTGTTATCATACTTATAAAAATAAACGCCGCTTGTTAATTGTGAACCATCGAATGATGCTTCATAAGTCCCGGGTTGTAATTTTTCATTTACGAGTGTCCTGGACCTGGCTCCCTTTTAACGTCATACACAGTTATCTTCACATCATTAAATTTTGCGACATTAAACTGAATCGTTGTTGAAGGATTAAATGGGTTGGGATAGTTTTGTTTCAAACTAAATTCATCCGGGATTTCATTTCTTATGTTTGTTGCATAAACCAGACCACCGCTAACAGATTTTAAAATAACACCATTTAATCCGACCGCCCATCCGGTAAGTGAATTGATAAAGAAAACATCTCTGAGTTGTTGTGAGGTATAACTGAGTTGAGTAACCCAGTTTACTCCTGCGTTAGAAGTATATTTAATTGTTCCTCCGTTACCAACCGCCCATCCAAAATATGACATTACAGGTGACGGTATAATGAAAGTTCCATAGAAAGCGTTTGTAGTTCCCGAGGATTGTACTGACCAGTTTGTTCCTCCATCAGAGGTTGTATATATAGCTCCGCTTAAACCAACGACCCATCCTTTAAGGGAGGATACAAAATGCATTGCATTCATAGTCGCTCCCAGGCCGGCGTAATTTGACCAATTATTACCTCCGTTTGTAGTACCAAGAACCAAACCGTTATAACCTGAACACCATCCGATGGAATCTGTTTTAAAGTGAATTGTATTTAGATCGTCAAAAGTACCGCTTGACTGAGCAATCCAGTTAACCCCACTGTTTGTTGTTTTTAGTATAATACCGCCATAACCTGAAATCCAACCGACTGAAGTGTTAATAAAATAACAGGAATAAAGTGACCATAAAGTACCGCTGGATTGACTTGTCCAATTAACTCCGGCATTTGTCGTTCTTCTTATTGTACCGCCTGCACCAACAATCCATCCTGTAGATTTATTCAAAAACCGAATATCGTTAAGTGTATATGTTGTACCGGAATATAATGGATACCAGTAATCACCACCATCAGTTGTAGCCCTTATTATTCCGCCTGAACCAACTGTGTAACCAGTATCTGCAGATGTAAAGTAAACCGAATAAAGGGCGCTATTTGTACCACTTAGTTTATTGATCCAGCCTGAAGGTTGAGAATGAGAATATGAGGTTGTAAGTAATGTAAATAGCAGAATAACCATGAAAAAATATCTATGCTTAAAAATTTTCATTATATTGCTCCTTCTTTTTAATTACAAATAAAATAAATAAAATAATTGTTTAATTCAATATTGATTTGTAGAAATAAAAGAAAAATTCAGGATGATTTTATTGTGTACTTAAGAATCAGATTATTAAGACCGTCGAGGAAGAATCCGTTTACGTTATTCTGGAGCAGGTAGATTTTTTGATTGTAGTAGATATAAATCCATGCGGCATCTTCGATTACTATCCTTTCCATTTCATTGTAAATCTTTTTACGCTCTTCAAAGTCTGTTATGCGAATGGATTTTTCGTACATCTTATCTATTTCTGGATTTGAATAGCCGGTTTTATTAGGTCCGAATGGTATTATATTTTTTGAATAGAAAAGGGACATAAAATTCTCGGGGTCAAAGTAATCGGCACCCCAGTTTCCGCGTGTGAAAGCAAGTTCACCCTGTTGCTGCTGTGTGTTTAATGTTGCCTGAAGAACCTGCTCAAGTTTCAAATCTATTCCAACATCCTTTAGTTGTTCCTGTATAGCAATAGAAATATTTTTCTGGAGTTCATCATTGGAAATGTATAAAGTTAAAGAGAGTCCTTTCCCGTCAGGATATCCTGCTTCAGATAATAGTTCTTTAGCCTTTTTTAAATTATATTTGTATCCTTTTACTGCGGTATCGAATCCCGGCATACCAACCGGCAGAGGTCCGTTGTATGCAGCGTGACCCCGGTTCTTTAAAACAAATTTTACGATACGTTCTTTGTCGATTGCATAATTTATTGCCTGGCGAAGTTTTTTGTTATTCAAAAAAGGAGATAATTTACCCGCAGGTAGTTTTTCGTTTTGCGCCATTATTAAATATACCGTATTAAGCCAGGGTTGCTTAACAAGTTTGTATTCTCTTTTATTTGAGTCGATTAAATTTCCGTTATCATCAGTAATTGCGTCAATAATTTCGGAAGACGGTTCGTGGTAATCATATTTGCCGTTTAAGAAATCGAGAAACTCTGTTTCCTGCGACTTCGTAAAAGTTATTTCAACGTTTTCAAGATAAGGTAAATTCTTTCCGTTAATATCTTTTTCATAGTAGTTAGGATTCTTAATGAGTGAAAGATGTTTATCGAGGAACCATTCTTTGAAAATAAAAGGACCTGTACCGACAGGATGAGTTGAAAATGCATTGCCGTAATAGTCCACTGCTTCTTTTGGATAAACGAATGCATAAGTCATAGTAAGCAAAGAAAGGAATGGTGCAAAGGCATCAGTGAGTTCAATAACTAAAGTAGAATCATCAGGTACTTTAATACCCGAAATATCTTTTACTTCTTTATCAGATTTTTTTGCTTTGTATTCATAAAATTCGTTTGCACCTTTTATCTTATCTCTGAATACCCAAAGTCCCCGTGTTTTTGTTGTCGGGTCGTTAACTCTTTCGAGGCAGTATTTAAAATCTTTTGCTGTAACGTTTCGCCCGACACCATTTGGAAAGCAGGGATCGTTGTGAAATTTTATATTCTTATTAATCGTAAAGGTGTAAAATAAACCATCATCAGAAATATTCCATTGTTTTGCAATCTGCGGTACAATTTCATTTTTGCTGTTGTAAGAAACCAATCCCTCCATTACATTCATCAGAACCCAAATTGTCTGCGGAGAATTTGACATAACAGGTTCGAGTGTTTCGAGCCCGAGAGGGAAGTTTAGTCTGAACAGACCTGAATTATTAATTTCTGCCTTTTTACAGGCAATACTCAATAAAGACAGGAAAATAGCAAGTGTTAAAGTAATATTTATTCTGTTTTTTATCAAAGAAATTATTTCTATTATTAATATGTTTAAAATATTATTAATCTCTGATTTATTCTATACATAAAGTATCATTTATTGTAATATTTTATGTTTAAATTGCAGACAGGTAGTATAAGAAAAAATATTAAAGAATTAATTGAACATATATAATGGCTAAAAAACAAAGTCCGAAATTTTTAAAAGAGAAGGAAAACTTCTTTGGGCTGTCCGAGACACAGATGCTTGATGCATATAAATACATACTTACAACAAGGTATCTTGATGACAGAACCGAGAATCTGATTAAACAGGGTAAGGCAACATTTTTGATTTCCGGCGCAGGGCACGAAGCTGTGCAGGTAGCGACGGCAATGGCTATGAGACCAGGTAAGGACTGGTTTTATACTTATTACAGGGATGATGCACTTGGATTGACACTCGGATTAACTGTTGAGGAAATATTTCAACACAGATTAGGAAAAGCAACGGATCCATTCACAGGCGGCAGACAGATGCCAACACATCTAGGGAGTAAGAAACTAAGGATGCCAACTGCTTCATCGCCTACCGGTTCGCAATATTTACAGGCAGTAGGTTCCGCCTTGAGTTCTTATCTTAGGAATTCTGATGAAGTAGTTTACGTATCAGGAGGAGAAGGTTCAACATCACAGGGAGAATACTTCGAAGCGGTTAACTGGGCAACCAGAAAAAAATTACCTGTTATATTTTTAATACAAAATAATAAGTTTGCGATTTCTGTTCCGGTCGAAGACCAGGCCGCAGGCGGTTCAATTTTCAAGGCATGTTCCGGCTTTGAAGGTCTGAATAAATTTCATATAGACGGTACTGACTTTCTTGAAAGTTATGGAACAGCAAAAGAAGCAGTCAGGTTAGCCAGAGAAGGTCACGGTCCTTCGCTTATTTATGCCGATGTAGTAAGACTTCGTTCGCATTCGGCGTCTGATGCTCAGGAAAAATACCGAAGCAAGGAATCGCTTGATGATGATTTAAAGAAAGATCCTTTGCTTGCACTTGAGGTTTTATTACTTGAGAAAAATATAATTACACAGGAAAAACTTGATGAAATGAAAAAACAGGTCTTCGAAGAAGTAATGAATATTGCTGATGAAGTATTGAAACAACCTGTACCCGAAGCAAGAACTGTTATGGATTATTTATATTGTCCAATAGAAGAACAAGCCGTTATTGAGTATGAAAAAAATATAAATCCCGGAGAACCTGTTGTTATGGTTGATGCGGTTAATCACGCTATGCACGAAGAAATGGAAAAGAATCCAAATATGATAATTTATGGTGAAGACATAGCAGACGGTAAAGGCGGAGTATTTACGGCTACCAAAGGATTATCAACTAAGTTCGGTGAAGACAGAGTGTTTAATTCGCCATTGGCGGAAGCGTCAATTATTGGAACAGCAATTGGTGCGGCAATAACCGGATTAAAACCGGTTGTGGAAATACAATTTGCAGATTATATTTTTCCTGCAATGATGCAGATACGTGATGAACTCGTGATGTACAGATACCGTTCAAACAATGAATTCTCATGTCCGATTGTAATAAGAGCGGCATGCGGCGGATACATAGGCGGCGGGCATTATCACTCGCAAAATATTGAAGCATTATTTGCAAAGTGTCACGGAATGTTTATTGCATACCCATCGAATTCAGCCGACGCAAAAGGATTATTAAAGACAGCGTGTCAGTTAAATGACCCTGTACTATTTCTCGAGCATAAGTTTTTATACAGGCAGGGATTTTCTAAATCACCTGAACCCGATTCAGATTACTACATACCATTCGGAAAAGCAGCAATAAAAAGAGAAGGCGAAGATATTACTATAATAACCTACGGTGCTATGGTAGAAAAAGCAATCAGAGCATCGAAAGAAATGGAGAAGAGGGGGGTAGGTGTGGAAGTGGTTGACTTGAGAACAATTGTGCCGCTTGATACCGAAACCATTTTTAATTCCGTAAAGAAAACAGGAAAAGTAATAGTATTTCATGAAGACTCAAAGTTTATGGGATTCGGTTCGGAGATTGTTTCATTAATTTCGGAAAACTGTTTTGAGAATCTGGATGCTCCGGTTAAAAGAGTTGCGGGTCTGGACGTACACGTGCCATTCCATCCTGTACTTGAAAAAGAAGCATTACCTCAGGACTCGTGGATACTTAAAGCGTGTGAAGAAATGGCGGCTTATTAGGAGACAGGGGATAGGCAGAAGGCAACAGGCATTAGATTCTCAGTTATAAAAGAGAATTATTAGAATTATAGTTGTTATATAACTCATTACGGTAAAAGAATATTTTATTCTAATCTAATCAATTGTAGATATATAATTATTTTAGTTCAGTAATTAATTTTCTCATTTCGATAATTTGATTATTATTTCCGAGAGCAATGAGTTTCGTGTTTGGATTTAATTCTGTTTCGGGTAAAGGATTAATAACAAATTCACCATCCGGCAAACGAAGTCCGATAATATTAGCACCTGTTTTATTCCTTATGTCCAAATCTCTTATTGTTCTTCCTACAAATTCTTTCGAAATATCCTTTAAGGATAATTCTTCAAACGTTAATGATATATCAGAACCTTGTCCTGTTAGTTCTGCTATAAATTCCATTATGTCCGGTTTCATAACGAGTGCTGCCATATGTGCCCCGCCGATTTTTTCAGGCATAATAACATTATTAGCACCAGCACGTTTTAGTTTATTTACTGAGGCTTCATTTGATGCACGGCTGATTATTGTAATATCTGAGTTTAATTCTCTTGCTGTTAAAACAACGTAAACATTATCCGGGTCTTCGGGAAGGGTAGTGATTATTGCTTTGGCTTTTTTTATACCTGCTTCAATAAGAACGTCCTCTTCTGTAGCATCTCCTTCGATAAGCAAAATACTTGGATTCTGTTTTAATTCTTCAATTATATTTTCTCGTTTTTCAATTATCACGTACGGATGCTTATCATCTTTAAGTTCGAGGCAAACCTGCTTACCGTTTCTGCCGTAACCGCATACGATTACGTGGTTATCGAGTTCGAAAATTTTCTTTTTCACGTTGTAATTTTTATAAAAATTTTTAAATTCACCTTCTATGACAAGTCCGACAATTGTTGTAGCACCATAGAAGAATATACCGATATTAGTTACAAGAAAGAATGAAGTGAAAATCCTTCCCGCATCTGAAAGCGGATGAACTTCAAGGTATCCTGCAGTTGTAATTGTAATCATTGTCATATAGAATGCTTCAACAAAATTATAACCTTCCAGAAAAGTATATCCCGTAATACCTATAATAACTGATACAAGGAGCATTAGAAGGATTCTCAGAACCTTTCTGAATTGTATGAATGACTGTTTTATGTTAGAAGTAAGGGTCAAGAGATTTTGTTTAATGTTTCATATATTATGATTATTTTAAATTAATGTATATTGAAAATTAATTCAACAACTAAAATAATATTCTTTTATGGCTGAAAAGTGCTTTTATGATATATCAAATGTTAAGACTCAGGATTCTGCTGAATATCCTGACTATTTTGCGAGGTTTTATGATATAATTTATGACAAATTGCGGACGAGTATTGATTGTGATTATTATTTAAAAAAGATTCTCGAATGCAAAGGAAGTATTCTTGAGATTGGTGTGGGAACGGGGCGTGTGTTCATAGATGCATTAAACCGGGGTGCTGATATATATGGTATTGATGTAAGCAGTACTATGATAAATGTTTTGAGGGCAAAAATACCGGAAGAGAAACATAACCGAGTATTCGTGAAGGATGCAAGGGATTTTAATCTTGGTGTTAAGTTTGATTTAATAATTGCTCCGTTCAGAACGTTTTCACATTTTATTGATACAGATGACCAGTTAAAAGTATTGAATAATGTTTATTCACATTTAAACTCCGATGGCAGATTAATTTTTGATGTATTTATACCGGATATGGATTTAATGAAAGAAGAGCAAAACAATGTTTTGGATTTTGAAAGTAAGTTTTCCGAAGGAAATACTTTCAGAAGGTTTTATTCCATGAAGGCAGATTTTGTTAATCAAATAATTAACACACGATTTTCTTTTGAATGGAATGAGGGTAAAGATAATTTTAAAAAAGAATGGGAAACTCAATTGAGGTATTTTCACAGGTTCGAACTTGAGAATCTGGTTAGATTATCGAAATTGAGGCTTATAAATATATACGGGGATTTCGAGGAGGGGAGTCTGAATAATAATTCTAATGATTATATCATAGTTTGTAAAAGGGATATGCTTAAAATGTAGATTTTTATATTCAAGGTTTTTTTATAGGAACAAATTTACATAAATATTATTGTAAATTCGTTTCAAAATTTTGAAACTATTTAATAATATAAAACGTATTTTATAACAAGGGGATATTTTAAAAATTTAATCTTTACGGCTATGAAACAGAAAGACAAAGTTGTATCGTCACTCATAATAGCACTTGTTGCGGGTTTTATATATTATGCATTTGCAGATTTTGATGTTATTAAAAAGATACCTCAACTTGCTTATGAAACAATAAAAACCGCTATCATCGAAACAAAATCTGAAGTTGATGAAATCAGGCAGGATTCAGAAAAAAATATTGCAACTATTAATAAAGATGAGAATGTAGAGGAATTTGCGTTGAAACCTGCGGAGAATATAATAATCCTGGAAGATGGTGTATTTGCACACATTCCGAATATTTCTAATTTGATAAGATTTGCAGAGATTGATGAAGATGAAATAATAAGCAAGACAGATCTTAAAAAACTGGAGAAACTACAGGATTTTGGTTTTAACACAAGGTTTTCGGACGGAGCGATTGAATTTGCGAGATATGATCCGTATTATGATTATGAGGAATTAGATTCGCATAAAACAAGAGTGCATATTAGAATTAAAGACCTTGACTCATTAAATATTTATCTTGATAATTCTATGCTAAAATTAAATGAATCTTTGAGTAAGCTGAATGAACAATTATTGAGTGAAGAGTTTTTAAAGAATATACCAGAATTTGACAGAGAAGATATTGACGTAGAAGTTGATGCTGATGAAATTAAAGAAGCGATTAAGGAGTCGATGAAGGAATTTGATGAGAATATGAAAGAATTTCATTTTGATATGAAAGAATTTAAGGATTCCATGAAAATGTTTAAAGAAAGTATGAAAGAATTAAAGAAAAATATGAAAGACCTTGATTCAGCAAAGTTAAGGCACTTTGATAAAAAGATAGAAATAATCGAAAGCTAAGAAGAACAATAATAGTGTAAAAACAAAAGCCCTTTTTAAAAGGGCTTTTTTGTTGGTGTAAAGATTTTTAAAGTACTATTTTATAAGAATCATTTTCTTTGTTGAGATAAAGTTATTTGATTCTATTCTGTAAAAGTAAGTTCCGCTTGATAGTGCTGAAGCATTGAATTCAATATTATAATAGCCTGCCTGTTTGTATTCGTTTACCAGTGTTGCAACATCTCTTCCGAGAAAATCGTAAACCGTTATTTTTACATACCCTGATTTTGGTATCTGGTATGAAATTGTAGTAACCGGGTTAAACGGATTCGGATAGTTCTGTGATAATGCATAGTCTATTGGAGTTTCTCCATTATTTGAAATACCCGATACATTCCAGGAATATTCGTGTAAACCTCTTCCAATTAATAATGCAGTTGAAGATTCTCCTGCGTAGAGTGTATGCGTTCCTGACACAATTTTGAATGCCAGTGCTCTGATTGAATAAGTATTAGGCAAAGTGCCTCCGCTGAAATCAGTCCAGGTCAGGCCGGCATCGGTTGTTCTTTTTACTCCTATATCCGAAGCTGTTGCTCTGTCAAGTCCTGCATACATTTCTGTTGAAGACCCGGGTTTAATAATGCAACTTCTTATTAATGTACCTGTGGTTAACGGAATACCTGTATTTCTTACAGTCCATAATTGACCTCCGTTTGTTGTTACGTACATTCCTCCTGTTAATGCAGCCGCATTCATAAATAATCCCGCCAGAACAACAGAAGTATCAGATGTACTAATACTTAGACATCTTATCGGGTTGTTATCCGTTGATGTTTGCGGAATACCATTAATAATAGGTGCCCAGGTAGCACCTGCGTCATTTGACCTGTACATAGTAACAGGCCCAGTACTTCCTGGCATTATTAATGATGAACCGGCGTATATAACGTTTGGGTTTAGTGGATTCATAGCCATACATAAAATATTCTTATTCGTCATACCGGTATTTGACGGAAGCCAGTTTGCTCCGCCATCAGTTGTTTTAAATACACCAACTGTGGATGCTGCCAATGCATTAAAGATTGCACAATAAGCAATGTTTGGATTTGTCGGGTGTATGAGAATCCACTGAATAGACTTCTCACCTGTTATTCCGTTCATTGTTAAAGTCCAATTATTACCGGCATCAGTAGATTTGTAAATACCGCTGCTTGCACCTCCCATAGAGTCAGTGGCTGCAAAAAGAATACTCGGGTTTGATTGACTGATTGCCATACATTGAATTTTTTTGTACGTAAGACCATTGTTAGCAGGTGTCCAGTTCAGCCCGCTGTTTGTAGTCTTATAAACACCTGAATCCATACCGCCCACATATATGTTATTTTGATTAACAGGGTCGATAACCATTGCCCAGATTCTGGCACCATTGTTATAATTCAATGTCCATATGCCGACACCGTCCTGAGCATATAAGTATTGAATAGAAATAATAATAATGGCAAGTAAAAAGAATAAACGTTTCATTAAATTCTCCTTTAATTAAATTTAGAAATTCAGGTAAATGTAAAGTTAATATTATTTAGTGTCAATACTAAATATTGGTATTGATTATTATTTGATAAAAAAAATGTATTTTGATGAATCAAGTGAATTTAAGTGTTTTAATGATTTTGAAAGCATAGATGTTTGTATATTATAATATTGTCAGAAAATCCTGTTGCATCTGTTAAATGCAATTTTGGAGAAACAGGATATTTACAATTCAGCAGTTTAAGATCTGCTCCGCCGCGACGGATAGTTACAACTCTTTGTATAAACAAAAAACCCCGGAGTCTTTCGAATCCAGGGTCTTTCTTGGAGCTGGCAGAGGGACTTGAACCCCCGACCTGCTGATTACAAATCAGCTGCTCTACCAGCTGAGCTATGCCAGCATATTTCCGGTAAAACACAATTTAGCAATTTATAAATATTTTTTCAATATCTATTTCTATACCTAATTTGTTTTCTTCTTAGTTGTTGTTTTAGTGTTAGTTGTTTTTGTATCGTCCGTTAGTTTTAAAACCTGTCCGATGTATATTGTACCGTCACTTTCCAGAGCATTCCACTTTTTCAGATCTTTTATAGATACATCAAATTCTTCTGAAATTGATGCAAGAGTATCGCCTTTTTTTACTTTATATGTTTTAGTTTTTTCTTCTTTTGTGGAAGTTTCCTTTTTATTCTTAGTAGAAGGCTTAGAAATAATTAACTCCTGCCCCGGAACAATCACATCTTTTTTAAGGTTATTCCATTCTTTTAAGTCTTCTGTACTAATATCATATTTATCTGCGATTTCAGTTAAGTTTTCACCTTCTTTAACTTTGTGTGTTTTTGGGTTTTTGGAAGACGTTTTTTCTTTTGTTACTTTTGGCTCAACGATCGAAAGTTTCTGTCCTACTTTAATAACATCACTGTCAAGATTATTCCATTCCTTTAATTCATTTACAGTTACGTCATAATCTTTTGCTATTCCTGACAGGTATTCACCTTCTTCAACAATATGATAAGTACTGTTTTTATTACTTTTATCTTTATTATCAGACACTTTCTTGTTCGAATAAATTTTTAATTTTTGTCCAATGATAATTTTATCACCTTCGATTTCATTCCATTCACGAAGGTCTGCTGTTGACACCCCATAAGTGTCAGCAATTTCACTTAGATTGTCACCCTCTTTAACAGAATAAGTCTGAAGTTTTTCAGTCGGAGTTTTCTTTTCCTTCTTTACTTTCTTCTCTGTTACTTTTTCTTCTTCCTTCCCATTATATTCTTTTTTTCCTTAACTACTTTTTCTTTCTTCTCAACTTCTTTCTTATACTCTGAATCATTAGATATTTTTATTTTTTTGCCGTAATCGGTTCTTACTTCATCATTATTGTTTCCATTATTATCATTTACTTCTTCAACATCATCATCTATCTTTTCTTCTTTAATACCATAGAATTCATTGTATTGCTTTTTTGTTAAATAAATTGATAAAACCTGTTGAGGTTTTGGGTTGGAGCCGTATGTAATATGGTTCCAGCGCCTTATATCTGATTCTCTTACGTTAAATGAATCGGCAATATTATAAAGGTCTTCATTTCCTTTATAAGTGTAAGTAAGTTTTGTTTTATTTGTATTACTGCTCAAATGAATCTGGTCACCGGGATTATAGTTTTCAATCTCATAAGTAGTTACTGAAATTTCAGATGAAAAATAGGATGATGATTCATTGCCTGCAAATTCAGGTTCTTTCCCGCTGTTTTTATATTCAGAGGAGTTTTTATAATTTTTAATGAAAGTTTTATAAGATGCCTGAGGTATGCGTAATTGATACGGTACATTATAATCAGGAACAACATCGTTTGTTAATTCAGAATTCAGTTCACGAATTGTTTCAATATCACTGCCTGAAAATTCAGCAATTTTCTCCAGTGAAATTTCGCCTTCAAAATTTACTCTATCGAATGCAAGTGGTTTTGCAAGTTCGATATCTTTGAAACCATATTTTGCCGGATCTCTGTAAACAAAAGAAAGAGCAAGAATTGACGGTACATAATTTTTCGTTTCACCCGGCAAATAACTTCTTAAAGTCCAGAAATCTTTTGAGCCGCTTTTGCTAATAGCGCTGTTAACTCTTCCAGGACCTGCATTATATGCAGCCCAGGCAAGATACCAATCTCCAAATGACTTATATAAATCTTTTAAATGTCTTGCTGCGGCATCAGTAGATTTTTCAACATCGCGTCTGTCATCTCTGTAACCATCCTGATAAAGACCGTACGCTTTACCCGTTGCAGGCATAAACTGCCAAAGACCAACAGCACCTGCTTTAGAGACTATTGTAGGGTTTAAACCTGATTCCTGAACTGATAAATAAATCATTTCTTCCGGCGTCTTATGGTAACGCAAAATTTTTCTCATTAAGGAAAAATATTTTCCAGAACGGTACATAGTTTTATCAATAAAGTTCTTCCCTCTGTCGGTTTTTGAGAAGAAGTCAATGTATTCATCAACTATACTGTTTCTGACCAGAGGAACGTCGCTTCCGTCAGGTAATGGTTCAACATCAGTTCCGGTAACAGAATTTATTGTAATCTTTTCATAATTAACACCATATTTTTTTGCCAGCTTAAAGACTACACTGTTATCTGGAATGTCTTTTTGTGTATATAGATAATCCTGAGTTACGCTAACCACTAAATTTTCATAGTCTTTACGCCATTTAACATTGTTAGAGTCTTCAAGAATTCTGAAATTAACTTTTCGTAATGATTGTAGAGATTCTTCAAATGATTTTTTTGCGTTGGTATGATCATCTTTTTCATTGTAGGCAAGCGAAGCCTTATATTCAGTGAATCCTATTTCCATTTGAGAATAGACAACCAGAGAGTCACGTGCTCTGGCAATAGCAGGGTCTTCGGGTTTTGACCCCGAGCAACCTGTGATATAAACCGCCGCTACAAGTATAAATATACAAGAAAAATAATAAAAAAACTTCTTGTTTGTGTTTGTTGAAAAAGTTTTTTCCATATTAATATAATTTAATTTGAGTGAAATATATGTGATAATTATAATAAATTCAAGTTAAAATTTAAATGACTGTTATAACTATTATAAATATATAATAGATAAAAATAATAAAAATGATGAAATAAGGAAAAAATCCGGGAAAATTAGCGTATTGATCCCAGGCTTCATCTGCTATAATTTGAAGCGATACTTAGAGTTGCAAAAAAACACAATCTGCTATAAGTTTATGGCAAAAGATAAAATTGAATGGAATATAATGCAACGTTAGACCAACTTTATTTTATAATATTAGAACTATTTATTTGATATTTACGTATTTATATTAATTAAAATAAACTGATGAACAAAAATACCAAATATGGAGAACCCAGTATCAGAGCAACGTTAAAATCTGATTTGTATGACGCAGGATTGTTTAAACATTTCAAAGAAGATATGAAAGGATATTATTAATTTTTATCTTTCATCTGCCGATAAGGTGCGTTTGGAAAAGATGAATCCATTGAAAAAAATATTCTATAAAGTATTCTGGATTTTGAAAAATATGATTCTAAAACTTACACCAATACGCCGATTACTTTTACTTGCCGGTATATTGTTTCTTGTTACCGCAAATAAGATAGTTTTATTTGATGAAGAACTGAGTATTTCTTCCAACTGGGACCAGTTTGGAGGTATAATAATCATATTAGTGCTTATGCTTGAATTAAAGGATAAACTGTTAGCAAAAGATGAACTAACAGCAGGAAGAAAAATTCAGGAGGCACTTATGCCTGAAGAATCACCATATCTTGAAGGGTGGAGTGTTTGGTTATATTCACAGCCCGCAAATGAAGTATGCGGAGATTTAGTAGATTTTTTTAAGGTTGATGATGAAAGGACAATCTTACTTATGTCAGATGTGGCAGGTAAAGGCTTAAATGCAGCATTATTAACGGCAAAACTTCAGGCAATAATAAGGGCATTAGCTCCGGATAACAAAGAGAATCTATTGATATCAAAAGTTAATTCAACATTTTACCGTGAAAGCTTAAGAAATATTTTTGCAACATTATTATATATGGAAATAAAAAAAGATAACGATGTGATAAAAATAGTTAATGCAGGTCACTTACCACCTTATATAATCAGAGGAGATCAGATTCTTGAAATGAAAAAGGGTCATACTGCATTGGGTCTTATTAAAAATACTGAGTATAAAATTCAGACAGAGAGTTTTGATACTGGAGATATGATTGTAGTATTTTCAGATGGTGTGACTGAGTCAAGAAACAGCAAGGGGGAATTTTTTGGGAATGAAAGGTTAAAATCAAATATACTTCAAAACAAGAATACGACAGTTAACAATCTTGGTAATAAATTACTTAACGAAATAAACATATTTTCATCCGATACGCGTCAAAGTGATGATATATCTTTGATAATACTGAAGAAGATGTGAATCAAATTTTGAAGAAGCAGTTGACAAGAATGGAAATTTATCCGTGAATAGCTTTTGCCGAATTAGAAATAATTAAATTATCTATTTTAAATATTCCACAATAAAAAATGCTGACTACTTATATAGCCAGCATTTAAAAGAAGTAAATAAGAAAATAAGAAAATGCTAAAAACTTATTTTGATACTACTTTATATTGAAAGCTTTTTCCTGCAAACTTTGTATCAGTCCACAAGTTGAGTGATTTAATTTTATGCTCAACCATTGAGTTTAAGACGTTGTTTTCACCTGTAACAGAGATTTAACGAGACTTTACCGTTTTTTTCTACTGTTATGGTTAATATTTACGTCTCCTTTAAGGTTTTTATCCTGAAAGTTAAGCCATAATGGTGTTTTAAATACATCTACAAGTTCCTTCTGGATTTGTACGCCAAGACTTGAAACTGTTGATGGTTCGTTATTATCGGCTTTAACTATACCTGCCGAAAATATAATTGCAATTGCGATTAATGTTAGGATTTTTGATTTAATTGTTTTCATTTTTTGTTGCTCCTTAATTATTGTTGTTTTCAAATTGAACTACTTAGTTAATATTCGTATTTTAGGTATCAAAAGTTTCAATGTCTAAAAATATTTTTCAGGCTTTACAATTTCTTAACATACAGATGGAAAAAAATTACAAATTATCGGTACCGAATATTAAAGAAAAGCAAAGGCTGGATAAATATATTACAGTTTTTGTGGAAAATGCGACAAGAACTAAGGTACAAAAAGCCATTAACAGAGGTAATGTACTTGTAAACGGTAATTTCGTGAAGTCAAATTACATATTAAAGCCCTTTGACGAAATAGAAATTGAATTGCCTGTTCCAGATAAACAGGAAATATTACCCGAGAATATACCTTTGGAAATTGTTTTTGAAGATAATTTTCTAATGATTGTTAACAAACCTGCGGGAATGGTTACGCATCCTGCTTATAAAAACTATTCGGGAACGCTTGTTAATGCAGTTATGTATTATGCAAATAATAAGAAAGAAACATTATCAAGTATGAACGGATTTGAAAGGGCTGGTATTGTTCATAGACTGGATAAAGATACATCCGGTTTGCTTGTTATTGCAAAAGATGAAGTGACTCACAGTAAACTTTCAGACCTTTTTATGAAACACGATATTGACAGAGAATATCAATCAATAATCTGGGGACACTTAAAAAAGAAACAGGGTGTAATTGAATCGAGACTTGCACGTGATAAACGTGACAGAAAAAAGGTAGCCGTTCTAAAAGATGATGAGGAAGGAGGTAAGGTTGCAATTACATTGTTCGAAGTATTAAAGGAATATGAATTTTTGAGTCTGATAAAATTGAAACTTAAGACAGGGAGGACACATCAGATAAGAGTTCATCTTTCAAATCAGGGCAATCCTGTGTTTGGTGACGAAACATACGGAGGAAGAGTGCCTCATTCAGTTAATTTAACGAGTAATTTGCGGGCAAAAATTAAAAACCTGCTTGAGCAAATGCCGCGACAATCATTGCATGCAAAAGTACTCGGGTTTGTTCATCCAAGGACGAAAGAGAAACTCTATTTTGAAACCGAATTGCCTTCTGATATGATCAATATATTAAACCAGTTAAAGGCTGCAGGTCAGAAATGAACCATAATTTCGTTATGTGAAATCTTTCCGCCAAGATGGCCTGTATAAATCATCATACCGTTAACGATAAGTAGAAAAAAAAGCAGCATCAATCCGAACCATACAGGAACAGCGTTATTTTTTCTGAATAGAATTAATCCAAGTAACGAAATTCCTGCTGTAATTTCCATAGCAATCATACTTATCTCTGCAAAATCCTCGTGAGGTTCAACAAATTCTTCCTGTACTCCTTCGCTTCCTTTTATTATCCCTTCAGCCTTATTACCTGTCATAAACACAGGAATGGTTATTAAGCCAATCAGTAAAAGCATAAACATACCAAGACGTTTAATCTTATCGTTGTTAATAAACACAGCATATCCCAGAACAATAACGACCATCGCTGTTCCTATAACAGGGAAGTGATTTAAAATCAAATGTAAATGCGCTGAATTTGGCATAATTCTATCCTTTCTAAATTAATATTTATATGTATAAACATATAATATAATATGAAAATTCCTTAGGATTGAAGATTAATTATTTATAAGAAATAAAACCGGTTAATAAGATAGAACGGTTATTGAAAAAATATAAATGATGTTTCATAAAACATTATACGCATAGGTCAAAACAAATAGGGGATAAGCATTTTTGTTCTCTTTTTGTATTCGTTATATTCAGAAAACCGTTTTGAAAGTATTTTTTCCTCGTAATTCAATTTCATTATAAAATTTACAGTAAGAATAACATAAATCATTAATTTGAAAATTGAATAATCCTGAATTAAGTAACATAATGAAATACCTAACACTGATGTGTACATTGGATGTCTGATAAAGCGGTAAGGACCTTTAACTATTAATTTAGCGTTGCTAACCGGTTCGGGTGCAATGTTGAAGTTAAATTTCATAATATAAATAGCCCAGATTCCAATAAAGAGAAAAAGGGCTATTCCGAAAATTATAAATATACTATCTGGTATTAATCTTATACCTAAGAAAAAAGTTATTAAGCACGCAAATTGAATCATAACATAGGTTGCTGATTCAAGTGATGCAGGTGCTAAACGCATTAACTTAGTTTAATAACATCTTCCACATCACGTCTAGGAGTTGATTTCACTTCTTTCCCGTAACCCATCCTTAGAATCATTTGCGGATAGTTAGGTGTCTTCACGGTTTCCTTCATTTTTTCAAGTAGTTCAGGCACTTCCAGTGGTTGATTCAAATATGATGCGGCGATTCCTTCTGAGGCGGCTTTAAGTAAAATTCTTTCAAGTGCCATACCTGTTTTCAGCCAATCGTATGGTTTATCTTTCTTAGTTTCTATAAATGCAAGTACGGGAGATCCTTTAACGAGGTTTCTGTCACGTCCTGCCTGAATATCCCCCCAGTTTAAATTACCAATAAAAAACGGACTGCCGTATGAAATTAAATCGCCCATACCGAATGCATATCCCGGGATACCGTCTTTACTGTTAGAGCGATTTGGATGTACCCATTGTGCAAGTTCTCTGCAAAAACTTTTATTTTGAGATTGTATTTTATCGCCCTGCTCAATAATTTTAATAATCTCTTCTTTAGATTCATTATCGTCAATTATTGAAAACCTGACATCTTTATCTTCCGTCGTAATAGCCATCAACCTTTGTTTAGTAATACCATCTATTATTGAATCAGCAAATGGTAATCTATTAGTTCTTCTTTTAAGAATTGATTTAAAAAAGACTTTTTCATCTTCGGTCGGTTCATAATCTCTCGCTTTAATAGAAACAGTTGCGAGTAAATCGTTATCCTCATCGCTAGGGAAAAATTTTATTTCGGGCTCAAAACCGAAATACTTCATTGCATAAATAAGATTAGTCAATGCAGCACCGCAACTAATAATAAGTTCTCTGTCATCGGGGTCTATTACAGGCAATGCTCTGGTTCTGTCAGCATAGAGATTTAAAGATTCATCGTGAACTTCAAAAACCCACGGTTGAGTATTATGTCCCGAAGGGGCAAGAATTGCATATCTGACAAAAAATTTAAATTTTTCCTTAATACTACCGAATGAAGGAAAATGATCTTCCGAAACCGTCCACGCCATTAAATTATTGCGCATCTTTTTTTAATCTCCTATTGATTATTTTAATTATGTGTAATATAATTAATTCTACTAAAAAATTTAATATTAAAATTTATTATTATTTTAACCTGTTAAAAGTGAGAAATACTTGTAATGTCTGCTGTTTACTTTACTATAATCTCATATCCATCGCATTCAATAACCACTGCACCGCATTCATCAGTGCGAAATATGTTTGAGTTTAAGAGTGTTTAATCGTTTAAGTACATATTCTGACGGAAGATTCCTTTCGGTAATACCCGCTGTAGAGATAACCGCAAAATCCGGTTTTACTTTATTCAGAAACTCAATTGAAGAAGATTTATCACTGCCGTTTTTGGCAATTTTAATCACATCGGATTTCAAAGTGTTATTATATATTCTGATGAGGTTTTGTTCCTGTGATGATTCGGTTTTGCCTGTAAACAGAAAACTCTTTTGATTAAATATAACTTTTATAAGTACACTGTTCGAATCCGAATCATTCTTCAGAAATAAAAAGTTTAACCCTCCAAAACCCCGTATGTCATTAATATTCTTTGTTTCATCCAGAGTGATTTTATTATCAATAATTGAATTTTCGAGTTTTCCGTAGATTTCGTTCTTGTCAGTTAGGATTATCTTTTTTACTGAAAAATTATCGAGTATTGTTTGGATTGCTTTATGGTTCTTCCCGATAACACTTGTTAATATTAGTAAATCGATTTCATCAATATTTTTTCTTTTTAAATAAGGCACGATTCTTGAGGTTGTCGAATTATTAAACTGGTTTTCTATACCGGCATCAATCAATATATTGCTTCCGTCAGGAGTTTCAATGTGTGTACAGTCTGCATTCCCAAGCGATAAATAAGTAAGAGTAATTTCATTACTTCTGATATTTGCAAATAATAGGTAAACTACAATTACAAATAAGGAAGCAATAAGAGTAAATTTATAATTGTTTTTATTTGAGGATATTAATAATAATAGAATAACGTAGAATAACAGAACCAACCAAACAGAGAAACCATAGATCTCAAAATATGAATAGGGCAGATTTGCAGACCATTTAATAAAAGCAATCTGATAATGGAGAAGTAAGTAATTTACTTCTGCAACTACAGAACTAAGAAAATCCGAAAAGACACCTGCTAATAACTGAATAAAGCCAAGAGCAAGAGAAAGATTTGACATCGGAATTGCAACTATGTTCGTAATAATGCCAATTAACGAAACCTTACCGAAATAGTTAATAGTAATCGGTAAAACTCCGATTTGTGCTGATATTGTAGTAAGCAAGGTTATATAGCCATAATAAAAAATCTTTCTCCAGTCTTTAACCCAATGTTCGATTTTATTGCCAAATACAGAATTAACTTTTTCGAAAATAACTACTATAGATAAAACAGCACTGTAAGACAGAATAAATCCTGCATCGAATAATTGCCGTGAATCGTAAAGCAATATTATTAATGCTGATATACCTATTACGTTATAGAAATTAATTTTCCGCTGAACTCTGTAGTTTACTATTAATACAGAGCCCATAATTGCGGCTCTGACTATTGATGCGGTACCACCCGTAAAAAAACTATAAAACAGCAAGGCACATATAAAAAGGTAAATTTTCAGGTTTAGAGGAATTCTTAACAGCGAAAATGTAATTGTCAGAAAAATAATAATGTAAGCTACATTTAAACCAGAAACAGCAATCAAATGCATAACTCCTGCTTTAACAAAATCCTCTTTTAGTTCTTTTGAAAAATCGGCTCTGTACCCTGTAACAAGACCATTAAGATACGCGGCTTCTTCGCCTCCTATATAACGATTTATATTATTTATGGCATATTTCCTTGCAGGTAAAATTATTTTCTGTTTAAAAAAGTTTAAATTTTCATTTGATAAAACTTCTGCATTGCTGTAAAAATCAACTTTAAAAATTTTTCCAATATCGTTTAAAGCCAGATAATTCCTGTAATTAAAGTCCCCCGGATTAGTTTCATCGGGGGCGTCTCTGAGACTACCGAACATTAGAACTTTATCACCCGCATTAAAAAGCGGGATGGAGTCAGGTTGATTTAAAAATTTTGTTTGCTTAATAATAGTAAGAACATTCCCGGCAACTTTAAATGTATCTGATTTAGAAATAATTTCCGATACACTAACATTAAAACGAATCCTGTTTTTTGTGTATTCCGGTAAATCATCAATAACTCCTACAAGAAAAATATTTGATATGTTTTTATTTAATCGGTTAATTGCTTTATTCCTGAAAATCTCATTGTCAAAATTTGATTTTAAAAAACCTGCAGAGGTGACCGCAATGAATAGAATTGCTGTATTGAATGAAAAGGATCTATTCTTCACAAGGAGAAACAGAACGAAGAAAATTACAACAGTAATAATTGCATAATAATACGGTACCGGTAAATATTTCCCGATAATAATACCGATTGAAAACAATAATGCCGTTTTAAATGCAGGTGCTGTATTTATCTTTTTCATTAAGTTAATAAGGGTTAAGTAAAATTATGTATTTTTAAAATGATTTCAAGTCATTTTTTTAAGTTCACAGACTAATCGGACAAGCCAGGTTTAATTCAATTGCTGTTAAAAATATATATTGATAATATTAATATAATATTGTATGTTATATTTAAAATAAATAACGTTAAATACCCCGACATATGAAAAGTACTTTAGTTTATTTGTTGCCTGTTTTATTATTAATTTTATGTCTCACATCTTGTAATAATTCTGATACCCCATTTAGTCCAACGGAATCCGGTAAAGGATTTATTAAGGGAAAGGTTCATCCACGAACAGAATTTACTGACATTAACAGTACGGACACTATAGACTATCCCGGATTTCTTGCACAGTTAGACGGAACTAACTTTTCAACTGTATCAGATTCTGCGGGTAACTGGTTTTTTGATCAGATTCCGGTTGGAAATTATACAATCAGTTTTTCCAAAACAGGATATTCAAAATATAAACAAACAGGTGTGATAGTTGTGAATGATGACACTCTCGATTTTCCGATTTATTTATATAAATATACGAATGCGAGGATGAGTAATTTCAGTCACGTATTGACACCTTATTCAGTAAAATTAAATTACACATTATCCGTAGCAGTACAGAGGGATTATTATGTAAGGTTTTATTTTTCTTTAGATTCTAATGTAGGAAATCCAATTTCAAACTACACTTATTCAGAAGCCGATTTACTCTTTAGCGTACCAATTACTCCTTCGGTAAGATTTTACGATGTAGAATTAGTAAAACTTTATCAGAATGGAATGACATCGGGTAAGAAAGTTTATTTTTATGGTAATGTAGCATATAAGAATCAGTATTATCTGGATTCATTATCAGGACGAAGAGTTTACAATGCAAACAGTGAATTTCCGACACAAAAAATTTCCGTTACATTACCGTGAAAGTGTATTTATATTTAACTTTAATTTTATATTTATTTTGAATAATTTAAAACATTATTAGAAGATATCTTTCCCTAATACAATAAACTAAATTGATATGAGCGATAATACAAAAACACCGGCGAAGAAACCTCGCAAAGTAAAAGGTAAAACCGTAGTTGATATTCAGAAATGCAAAGGCTGTGAACTTTGTACTGTAGCATGTAATGAAGGCGGTATAACTTTATCCAAAGAAATTAATAACCTTGGTTACAGGTATGCTGTTATTGTTGATGATCTTTGTACAGGCTGCACTAATTGTGCCATGGTCTGTCCTGACGGAGTTATCAAAGTTTACAGAACAACAGGCAAAAAGAAAGAACAGGTCGCAACAATCTCTAACGTAAAAGAATCAACAAAAATAACCATTGATAATCCTACTATGGAAGATTTATCAAAAATGGATTATCTATAATAAAGAATTATTTCAGGATTTTTCATAATTAAGTTTTTAAAAGAGGAATAAATAAATATATGGACGAAAAAGAAGATATTAGATTAATGAAAGGCAACGAAGCTATGGCAGAGGCTGCAATTCAGGCAGAAATGGATGCATACTTCGGTTACCCTATAACTCCTCAATCGGAAGTACTCGAATATTTAATGAGAGAACTGCCGCACAGGGAACACGGGCTTGCCTTACAGGCAGAAAGCGAAGTTGCAGCAATCAACATGGTTTACGGTGCTGCCGGTTCAGGTTCAAGGGTATGGACTTCTTCATCTTCACCCGGATGGTCACTTATGCAGGAAGGTGTTTCATACATAGCATCGGCACAACTGCCTTGTTTGCTCGTTAACGTAAACAGAGGTGGTCCGGGACTCGGAACAATTCAGCCTTCACAGGGTGATTACTTTCAGGCAACTAAAGGCGGCGGGCACGGAGATTACCGCTTAATAGTGTTAGCTCCAAACTCAGTTCAGGAAATGGCAGATTTTGTGTTTGATGGTTTTGAACTTGCTGACAAATACAGAACACCTGTACTTATGCTTTCAGACGGTGCAATCGGACAGATGATGGAAAAAGTTATTTTCCGTAAAAGGGAAATTAAGAAAGTTGATAAACCCTGGGCGGCAACAGGTAAAACCAAAGACAGACCAAGAAACATAATCACTTCTTTGTTTATTCAGCCCGAAAAGATGGAGCAGGTAAACCTCGCACTTATGAAGAAGTATGATGAGATTGAAAAGAACGAAGTCAGGTACGAAGAAATTATGACCAAAGATGCTGAATACTTAATCGTAGCTTACGGACTTTCCGCAAGAATCAGCCATAAGGTTGTTTTACTCGCAAGAGAAAAAGGAATTAAACTAGGACTCTTAAGACCTATTACATTATGGCCTTACCCGTCTGAAGTTATAAATAAACTTGCTGATCAGGTAAAGGGGATTCTTACATTGGAAATGAATGCAGGACAGATGATAGAAGACGTTAGACTTGCAGTTAACGGAAAAGTAAAGGTAGGACACTACGGAAGAATGGGCGGAATAATTCCAAGTCCTGAAGAAGTAGAAGAATACTTTGAGAAATTCATTAAAACACTTTAAAAAGAATATTAAAATTTTAATAATATGGAAAATTACGAAATCATACACCCGCAATGCATAGTCGATGGTGACGATACTTACGAATTAGTCTATGAAAAGACTACCGTTATGACTGACACCCGTTTGCATTACTGCCCGGGCTGCGGACACAGTACTGCTCACAAGATTCTTGCAGAAGTTATACAGGAAATGGGTATTCAGGATCAGGTACTTGGCGTTGCACCCGTTGGGTGTTCCGTATTCGCATACGATTATGTAGATATTGACTGGCAGGAAGCTGCTCACGGCAGAGCTACTGCTGCAGCTACAGGAATTAAAAGATGCCATCCTGACAAGTATGTCTTTACTTATCAGGGCGATGGCGACCTTGCTGCAATCGGTACTGCCGAAACAATCCATTGCATCAACCGCGGTGAAAATATAATGATAATATTTATCAACAATGGTGTTTATGGTATGACAAGCGGACAGATGGCACCTACATCTCTCGAAGGTATGAAGACAACTACTTCTCCTTACGGCAGGGATATTCATACAATGGGTTCTCCTATTAAAGTATCAGAATTAATCGCTCCTCTTCCCGGTGCTTTCTACGTTACAAGACAGGCTGTTCATCATCCTGCTGCAGTGAGAAAGACTAAGAAGGCAATCATGAACGGATTCAAATACCAGAAACTCAACAAGGGCATTAGCTTTATTGAAATAGTTTCAAACTGTCCTTCTAACTGGAAAATGACACCATTGCAGTCTAATGATTATATTGATAGTGATATGATTAAATATTATCCGTTAGGTGACATTAAAGTACCTTCAAAAGAAGATTTAGTAAATTTATAATTAAGCCAAAGAAGGAATAAAATATATGTTAAACGAAGAAATTATCATCGCAGGATTTGGAGGACAGGGAGTTCTCTCAATGGGACAAACATTAGGTTATGCCGCAATGGTTGAGGGTAAAAATATATCGTGGATGCCATCATACGGACCCGAGATGAGAGGCGGAACCGCTAATTGTATTACTATAGTTTCTGATGCTCCTATCAGTTCACCGATTGTTGCAAGGTTCGATACCGGTATTTTGCTGAATCAGCCGTCAATGGAAAAATTCGAAAGCAGAATCAAACCCGGTGGAATTATTGTTTATGAATCAACAAACATTCTGCACGCTTCCGAAAGAAAAGATATCGGTATTTATGCAATCCCGGCATCAGACGAAGCAAATAAATTGCACAACATTAAAATTGCAAATATGATTCTTTTAGGTGCATTCCTTGAAAAGAAACCTATAGTTTCTCTAGATGGTATTATGGAAGCTCTTAAAAAAGTTTTACCCGAAAGATATCATAATCTTTTACCAATAAACAGACAGGCACTCGAAGTTGGTGCTGAGCTTAATGAAAAAAATGAACTGATCTTCTAAATATTTAAAGAAAAGGAGATTTACTATGAATTTTAAAGTTACAAAAATCCGATGAGACACGGATTAGATAGGTGTTGACTGGAATAATCTTAGGTTTGGAGTTTATTTCTCAGACCACGTTTTTATTTCAAGATATAAAGACGGTAAGTGGGACGATGGTGCGATTGA
The DNA here is from genome assembly GCA_963748665.1 of Ignavibacteriota bacterium. Classification (GTDB taxonomy): domain Bacteria; phylum Bacteroidota; class Ignavibacteria; order Tepidaquicellales; family Tepidaquicellaceae; genus CAIKZJ01. The sequence goes on from CAVVJW010000014.1 coordinate 41,864, forward strand.
ACCATACGGTCAATTACCTTTCGAACCCGGACTTTGCACATTGCATTACGGTCAGACAATATTTGAAGGACTAAAAGCATTTAAAGTTAAAAACGGTGGTGCAAATATTTTCAGACCTGATATGAATGTTGCAAGATTAAACCGTTCGGCAGAACTCGTTTGTATTCCTACTTATGATGACGAAAGACTTCTTGCAGGTATCAGAGAACTTGTAAAACTTGATGCAAAGTTTATTCCGAAGGAAAAAGGACAGTCCTTGTACATCAGACCTGTTGTTTTCGGAAGCGGACATTTCCTCGGAGTTACCGCCGCAAGCGAATATCATTTAATAGTTATGACTTCACCTGTTGCATCTTATTATGCGGCAGGATCTAAATCCCGTTAAAATAATGGTCAGCACAGACCACGTCAGAGCAGTTCAGGGCGGAGTCGGCGCAGCAAAGACAGCGGCAAACTATGCGGCATCTCTTTGGGCAGGTATGGAAGCACACAGAAGAGGTTTCGCACAGGTACTCTGGCTCGATGGTGTTAACAGAAAAGATATTGATGAAGTCGGTGCGATGAATATTATGTTTGTGATTGACGACGAACTTATTACCCCAACACTCGATAAAGGAACTGTGCTTGCAGGCGTTACAAGGAATACTGTTCTGACACTTGCAAAAGAATGGGGAATGAAAGTTAGCGAAAGAAATATTTCAATCGATGAAGTTGTTGAAGCGCATAAAAACGGAAAAGTGAAAGAAGTATTCGGAACGGGAACGGCGGCAGTTATTTCACCTGTTGGCTTGCTTGAGCATAAGGGAAAAGAAATGGTTTTCAACGATATGAAAATTGGTCCTGTTGCACAAAAGTTCTACGATACTATAACAGGAATTCAGTACGGCGAGATTGAAGATAAACACAACTGGATTCAGCACGTTGATTTTTAAGTAGTACTATTTGTTTATATTGTTTATTTTTAACCCGTGAGCATTCTCACGGGTTTTTTAATGCCTTCTTCAAAATAGTAAGAAGGTTTTTAAACTTAATTTTAATTGTATGAAAAACATAATTTTTATTCTCATTATCGCATCAGCCTTCCTGATGACTGCTTGCAATAAAGAAATTCGCAATACAGAGCAAGTCGCAAAGATTGATACAAAGAAAGATAAGGTTGAAATTATTACTGAAGATAAAATTAAAATTGCCGCAGATTACTATTATCATTCCGCTAAAAAAGATACGAAGCAGCCTTTAATTATTCTGATTCATCAGTTCCGTTCAAACAAAGAGGAATGGGATAGAAAATTTATTGATACACTGCTGAACAAGAACTATAAAGTGTTAGCATACGATATCAGAAATCACGGCGAGTCGGGCAAAGCACCTGTTCAGGAGGTTGTATTATTAAGTGATAAAGTGCAGGCTCCGTTAGATGTTGATGCTGTAATGGGCTGGGCTATTAATAATAGCGGTATAGATTCAGGCAGAATCGGTGTTGTCGGAACTTCAATCGGCGGTTCGCTTGGAATCTACGGTAGAATTTTCAAAGGTGTAAAGTCTGCCGTGGCAGTATCAAGCGGAAAGAATACATTTCAGGCATTCACAGGATATGACGACAGAATGATGAGTTCTATGAGACCTATTCTTAGAACAACTAACGTTATGTTTGTATGCGGAACGGCTGACAATAATTATCTTGAGGAAGAAAAGAGTATATACGATAATTATCTGATGGAACCCCGTGAAATATTAAAGTTTGAAACAGAGAAACACGGTAAGGATTTAATTGCGCAATATCCTGAGATATTAATCGCAATAACAAACTGGTTTAATAAAACATTATAAGTATGGACGATTCAGGTATATGGACGATGGTTATTATTATTTCCGTCGTGGTTTTAATAGTAACGTTTTTAACGTCAGTAACAGCGTGGCATAAAAAGTTTGTTGAGAAGCCGTTGGAAAAAATGGAAGAAAAGGCAAATGAAGTACTGGCTGATAAAGGTCACACAAATAAAGAAACACCATACATGGAAACAACAAACGAAGATACAACAAATAATGATACAAAAGTGAAAAACCCCGAAGATATAAATGTTAAAAACCCCGAAGGGGTTTAATTTGAATAACCCCCGACGAAGTCGGGGGAACAAACCAAAACAAAACAACCCGCCTTGGCGGGTTGTATGTGAAATATAGAAACAACAGATAAATCTACAAAAGTGAAAAACCCCGAAGGGGTTTAATTTGAATAACCCCCGACGAAGTCGGGGGAACAAACCAAAACAAAACAACCCGCCTTGGCGGGTTGTATGTGAAATATAGAAACAACAGATAAATCTACAAAAGTGAAAAACCCCGAAGGGGTTTAATTTGAATAACCCCCGACGAAGTCGGGGGAACTAACCAAAACAAAACAACCCCGAATGGGGTTGAATGTGAAACTTGATATTTTATATTTAAAATTCAATCTTTCTTCTGCCGCATTATCTCATACAAAAACACTGCCGTCGATACCGACGCATTCAGCGAATTAAACCCGCCCGACATAGGTATCTTTACCAGCTCATCGCAGTTATTCTTCAGCGACAACCTTATCCCGCTTCCTTCGCTGCCCACTATCAGACAAATTGCTTTCTTCAAATTTGCGTCAAACGTAGTTGTAGTTGCCGCGCATCTGTACCAATCACCGTAAACGCATTCTGCTTTAAAATCTTTATCACATTGTTCAGGTTAGTTTCCATCGCAATCGGAATGTAGTTCACCGCACCCGAAGAAGTCTTTATCACAGTATGATTCACCTCCGCAGAATTATGCCGCGGTATTATTATCCCGTTTGCACCAAGACAAACAGCCGAACGTACAATCGCTCCGAAGTTATGCGGGTCGGTAATCTCATCCAGAATTATCAGCAGGGGATTATCCACCTTTTCAGTCATACTGATTAATTCTTTCAAAGGTGTGTATTCAAAATCCTTCATAAACCCAATCATACCCTGCGAAATCCCTTCGCGCTTATCCTTACTCTGAAAATATTTTTCAAAGTCATTTTTGTGCAAAGATACAATACTGATGTTGTTCGCATTCGCCAGACCGAGTATTTCTTTCATCCTCGGCTCGGGCTTCATATTTTTCATAAAAATTATCTTCGTCAAATCTTTCGGATTTGCCCGCAGAGTTTCGAGTATCGGATTTTTTCCTATTATAATCATTGTCGTTTAAAATTGTGTTACAATATACGAATAGCAGGTATGGTAAGAAATTGAAAAAGGAGAGTACTTGTTCAAGCAACTCTCCTTTTTTGGACTATTCCAAAAGAATAAAAATATTATATACCCGAATGACGAATTTTATCAGAAGTATATGGATAGACCTGCTCTGAAGGAATTAAAATCAAATTTGGAAATAGTCGTATACCAATATTCATTTTCAGTTATTCCATTTAAACCAATGTAATAAATCTTTTATAAAATTTCCCGGTAGTTCCTTTCATAATATACTCACCAATAATACTGATATTATCAAGAACAAAGAATTCTGCACCAAATGATGCATACGGTCCTATACCCCATTCTTCAAATTTGTAGTTTACTATCACTTAATAATTATCTATGTATAATAATATCTCGCATAAATACCTAAACTAAAAAATGGTTTTACTTTTGATTTCAAAGAAAGAAAATGCTGAATATTTATGGTTGTATTGAATGATGCTATAATTATTGTTAACTATATATTGTAGTAGTAGTTACTGTTGTTTTCATTAGATTATTAATCCCTGATTTCATCTATCAATAATATCCCACCGCTTACTCGCAAAGCCGTTCTTTCCGAGAAATGATATTTTGCAGTGAGTAACAATTCATAATCGATATCATAATTCGAAGTACCTTGTTTTGAATAACATCGAACCAAACTCGAGATAAAATGCAAAGTTACCTTTTTTAAGTGCTGTGAACTCCTCCTCGGAAGATTTTGAATTCGTTGAATCCTGAGCGAACGAAATATTCATTTGTGAGAAAAATAATATTGCAATAATTATTGCACAGATAAATTTACTTTTGTTCATATAAAATTTATTTTATTTATAAAATTGTTTTTAATATATAAACCAGAATGTCAGCCTGCCTACTACGTCGTTCGGACGTGTGATGTTTGCGGTGCTTTTATCTTTGTACATCATCATCCACAGGTTTGGAATTACGTGGAAATTTTTATACGGCAATATGTCCACTCCTGCGAGTAAAAAGTTTTCGTTGTAGCCGGAATATCCTATACTGCTGTTAGGATTAAAAAAGTCATAGCGTGCGAAGATGTTTACGACTTCGGTTTGCTCGGCATCTGTTTTGCGCGAAAGATTTATTTTTCCGTTTATGGAAAAGCCGAGCGGGTTCTGCGGACTTTCGAGTCTGATAGCGTTGTTTCTAAACTGAAAGAGCGGCTCGAATGTTAAACTGTTGTGTTTGTCTTTGTAACCGATAACACTTTTCAGCGTGTATCTGTATTGCTCGTTTTCGCCCGACTGATAATCGAAGTATGCCTCGGCAACAAAATTTCCAAAAAACTTTGCAAAGACTTCACCGTAAAATTTTAAGTACTTCGAAACTTCTGGCTTCAATCCTTTGCCGTTTCCGATTTGCGCCATATATCCGTACTTGCCTTCTTTGTCAAAATTTCCTTTTAGCGCCACGCCGATGTCAACCGCTGAGCCGATTCCGTTTTTATCTGCGATGGTTTTTTCAACTCCTCTGAAGCCGTACATTTTTTCTGAAATACCCCAGACGAATGTAGGTGTTGGCATAAGCCCGAAAAATATGCTGGCTTTTGGTACGAGGTTTTTCCATTCAAAGTTTGCGTCATAAAGAACGAAACTCACTTTGTTATCGAGTTTTGTAGAGGTCGTTGCTTTCAATACCAAAGTTACCGATAAAGTTTTCGTTGAATGTGTGCTCGTAGTGCAATCTTGTTCTGCGAATTAGTAAAGCCCTGCACGTCTTTGCCGTAAGGGGAGTACTGGTTTGAAGAACCGGAAGAGTCGCCATTGATTTTATAAAAGTAATCTCCGAAAAGAACACCGTTGAATTTACCTTTTGGTTTATCGTCCTGTGCAAAAGCAGAAATTGTAATCAGTAAAAAAACAAACAGTAAAAGTTTTCTCAAATTAATCTTGTTTTATTTCAAAAAAAATCCCCTTTCAATTTCTCGAAAGGGGATTGTACAATAAAATTTTATAAGTTATTAATACCAGGCAATCTTGTTGCCTTTCTCTGTTGCAATTTTATCCCATTGAGGAATCGTCTCATTCAAAAATATAGATTTTGCTTTATATAAACTATCCATATTTAATCCGATGTAAGTCTGCGCTTTTAACTTTGTAGAAATGTCGGGCATCTGAACGGGAAGTTTTACGTTTAACTTCGTGAGCAACTCTGCAAGAAGAGTTCTTGCTTCCTGACCTTTGAGTATAGAGTTTCCGAGTATTCGTGCGCATTCAAGTGGTGCGTGGAAAGAGCCTCCGTGCGATGCGGCAACAAAATCCCATCTCCATTGTGCCTGTCTGATAAGTTTTAAAATCGGTTTCATCTGCTCTTCCGAAGCGCCGTTATCCCAGGCAATCTTTGCTTCAACGTGCGCCTTTGCGATTGTGTTCGTTGCCGCTCCGCTTAATTCAAAAATCTTGTCCTGTCTGTCGTAAACATTATTCCTCAAAGTGTTCTCGCTTTCTCTGTGACAAACCTGACAGGAGTTTGCGATGTTGTTCAGCGGACTTTGAATGTGGTGGTCTGTAAACTTCACTCCGCCTTCACTCTTGTACGGCATATGGCAGTCAGCGCAGGAAAGGCCTCTTTGACTGTGAATGCCCATTTTGAAAATTTCATAATCGGGATGCTGTGCTTTTAACATAGGCGCCTTACTGACTTTGTGAACCCAGTCAACGTGTTCAACTTCATCGTAATACTTTTCCATATCTTCGACAGTAAAACCTTTATCCCACGGGAAGGTCAAATATTTTTCTTCTTTACCTTTGAAATAATATTCCACGTGGCACTGGGCGCAAACCAGTGAACGCATTTCCTGATGAGTGGATTTTTCAATATCAACTCCCTGTCTTTTAAATGCTTCAACAAGGGCAGGTCTCGAAATTTTTAAATTCATAGTTTTGTTGTCGTGGCAATCCTGACAACCTATTGCGTTTACAACTTCAGAACCGAGTTCTTTCCACGGCTTCTTGTAGTACTCTGCAATTCCAAGTTGATTCATCAGACGCGGTACATCAGTGCTCTTGCAAGTCCAGCAAGTTGCGGGCTGAGGAACGTCAGTGCGTAAAGTTTGTCTGATATCTTTTATCGCAAGATAGTGTCCGCGGCTTTGACTGTAATCTCTCGAGAAAGCATAGCCCGCCCAAAGAACAACCAGGTCAGGATATCTTTCAAGCATATCTATAGTAGCCGAGCCGCCGTGTTTGCTGGCAAACGAGGTGTCGATAGTTTTTGTATAAGTTTCGTATTCTCTCGGATAATTTTCACCCCAGACTTCATTCCGCGGTTCCCAGTCCTTGATAGGTTTTACGTTTTGAATAATCTGATTAGATTCAGTTCTTCTTTCGATAATAGAACTTCCAAGCAATCCAACCAAAAACACAACCAAAATAGTGACTCCGTAAAGAACCCATCCGAGCCACGGTTTTTCTTTAATTTTTTCTGAAAGTTTCATAACTTTATATAATTTAAAAATTTATTAATTATTATTTAGATTTATTCAAAGCTTTGTTTATCCAATCAGGAACAACGGGCGAAAGTCCAGGTACTCTTGCATTCGGAAAGGAAGATAGACTGCTAACGGTTCCGTGCGGTACTTCCTGATGACAACTCCAGCAAACGTCTTTGTCTTCTGAAACGAGGTACGCTTTATTCTTCTGTGCTGAGTGCATATATCCAAGTAATCCCTGATGACATCTCTCGCAGTTTTCCTGCACAACATCTCTGCCCGCGTTTTTAATCTTAATAACCTGCGGCTCTAAGCGAAAAGTAAACATAGTTGTATGACGAAGCCCGTCGGATGCTTTGAACATATACTTTCTGATAAAATTGTCCTGCGGAACGTGGCAATCGTTGCAGGTAGCAACTCTTGCGTGTGAACTATGCTGCCAGGAGGAATATTGCGGAAACATAACGTGACAATTTACGCAGGTCTCGGGTTTATCGGATAAATAAGAAGTTCCGTTTGCAATATGAAAAGTAAGAATTACTAAACCGGTAAAAACACCTAATGCAAATAAAACGGGTACTTTCCACTTATCAGGCGGAACGAATTTGTGAAATATATTTTTAAGTTTTTCCATAACTAAATCAGATATAAAAGTCTGTTATGCAAAAATAGAAATATTAACTCTTAAAACAAATGTAATATTTAATACAGAAATAAATTTATCTTAATTTTTTACATTTATAATGAGAATAACTATGGTTAAATTTATTGATGATTTTGAAAGAAAATATTAACGACACATTTAAAGAATATTTTCCTGATTACGAAATAGAGACGGGTACGCTGTATATAGTATCAACTCCAATTGGCAATCTGGATGATGTATCTTTGCGGGCGATTTATGTACTAAAGAATGTTGATTTTATTGCTTGTGAAGATACGAGAGTAACATCAGTATTACTTAAGAAGTACAATATACAGAATAGGATGATAAGTTATTATGCGCAGGTCGAAAACAAGAAAATGGAATACCTTATAGATGAATTGAAATCAGGAAAGTCTGTGGCTTTAGCAAGTGACTCAGGTACACCTGCAATTTCCGACCCGGGTAGTATAATAATCTCACATTGCGTTGCGAACGGAATAAATGTGATATCAGTACCGGGTGCGAATGCATTAATTCACTCATTGGTGTTATCCGGGTTTAACAATAAGAAGTTTTTCTTTCAGGGATTCCTGCCAATAAAAGGCAGAGAGAATGTAATGCAGAAATTAGCGGAAATAAAAATGCCTGTTATTATATACGAGTCGAAATTCAGGATAAAGAAAACACTGTTGGAATTGAATAATTATTTCTCGAATAAAAATATTTCTGTTTCTAGGGAAATGACGAAAATGCACGAATCGGTTTACAGAAACAGATTAGGACTTATGGTTAAAGATATTGGAAAGATAAAAGAAAAGGGTGAGTTTGTAATAGTTGTTGATAATTCATAAATAAAAGAAATTTAGTATGATAAATAATGAAGTAAGAGTAAGATACGCACCGTCACCAACGGGCTATATTCATATTGGTAATTTAAGAACAGCATTGTATAATTATCTTTATGCACGTCATACCGGTGGTAAATTTATTCTGCGTATTGAAGACACAGACCAGGCGCGTAAAGTTGAGGGTGCAGTTGAGAATTTAATTACAACTATGAAATGGGCGGGACTTGATTATGACGAAGGTCCTGAAAAGGTCGGTGAATACGGTCCTTATTATCAGTCAGAGAGACTCGACATCTATAAAACACATATTGATATACTTCTTCAAAAGAAGAAAGCATACTATTGTTTCTGCACTGCAGATAGATTGACGGCACTTCGCGAAGAACAGCAAAAGCAAAAACTCAATCAGACTAAATACGATAAACACTGTCTGCATCTTTCAGATGAAGAAGTTGCATCGAATATTGCAAATGGAATGCCCTATGTTGTGAGGCTGAATGTTGACCCGTTATCAACAATTAAATTTAAAGATGACGTTCGTGGTGATGTGGAGTTTTCAGGTGAAGTTGTGGATGATCAGGTTTTAATTAAATCCGATAATTATCCCACATATCATCTTGCAAATGTTATTGATGACCATTTAATGAAAGTTACTCACGTAATACGCGGAGAAGAATGGCTTCCTTCAACACCTAAACACGTATTGCTTTATGAAGCATTCGGCTGGGAAGTACCCGTCTTTGCACATTTGCCTCTGCTCTTAAATCCTGACCGCTCAAAATTAAGCAAACGTCAGGGAGATGTTGCAGTTGAAGATTACAGAAAGAAAGGATTCCTGAGCGAAGCCCTTATTAATTTTATTGCATTACTCGGATGGACTGCAGGAGATGACAGAGAGTTTTATTCTATAAATGAATTGATAGAAAGTTTTTCACTTGAAAGAGTTAATAAATCTGGCTCAGTGTTTGATATAGAAAAACTTAACTGGCTCAACGCCGAACATCTGAGAAGAAAATCTGATACTGATTTAATTAAAATGCTCAGAGATGAGTTGAAAACATCTAAATATTCTGAAAATGAATATACTGACGATTATCTTCTTAAGGTTATTCACGCGATGAAAGAAAGGGTTTCCTTCGCTCACGAATTTTATGAAAAGGGAAATTACTTCTTTGAAGAGCCTGTAACTTATGAAGAATCAGCAGTAAAGAAAAGATGGAAAGAAGAGTCACCTTTGATTTTAAAGAAATACTCCGAGAAAATAAGCACTTTTGAAAGTCCTGTTAAAGAGGATTTTGAAAAAGCACTACACGATACAGCGGCCGAGATGAATGTCGGCAACGGAAATGTAATACATCCATTACGCCTCGCAGCATCAGGGGTAAGCGGAGGTCCGGGAATTTTTGAGATACTCGATATAATTGGAAAAGAGAAAACGATAAGCAGAATAAATGCAATTATAGAAAAGTTGAACTAATCTGTATATTACTTTGTAATAATATTATATTAAACAACAATTTAATTATTTATAATGGAAGAAAACACAAACACTCCGACTAATTTTATTCGTGAGTTTATAAACGAAGATTTAAAAAATGGCAAGAATAATGGGAAAGTGCATACACGATTTCCACCTGAGCCAAACGGTTACCTGCATATCGGGCATGCGAAATCAATATGCCTTAACTTTGGTATAGCACGCGATTATCAGGGACTGTGCAATCTTCGTTTTGATGATACTAATCCCGTTAAGGAAGATGTTGAATATGTTGATTCCATTATTGAAGACGTTAAATGGCTTGGTTTCGACTGGGAAGACAGAATGTATTATGCTTCAGACTATTTTGAAAAGTTATACGATTTTGCTGTTCAGATGATAAAAGACGGTAATGCGTACGTTGATTCTTCGACACCCGGAGAGATTAAAAACCAAAAAGGTACACCAACAGAACCGGGTATCAATTCACCTTACAGGAATCGTTCAGTTGAAGAAAATCTGAAACTCTTCACCGAAATGAAAGAAGGCAAGTATGAAGATGGTGCACATATTCTCAGAGCAAAGATTGATATGGCATCACCGAATATGCATATGCGTGACCCTGTGGTTTACAGAATTAAAAAAGCAACTCATCATAACACCGGAGATAAATGGTGTATTTACCCGATGTACGATTATGCACATCCTATATCAGACTGGATGGAAGGAATTACTCATTCATTATGCACACTCGAGTTTGAAGTACACAGACCTTTGTATGATTGGTTTTTACAGGTTCTTAAACTTGAAAACCTTCCAAGACAGATTGAATTTGCGAGGTTAAACCTTACATATACAATAATGAGCAAGAGAAAACTTCTTGAACTTGTTGTTGACAAAAATGTATCGGGATGGGATGACCCGCGTATGCCTACTATCTGCGGACTGCGCAGAAGGGGATACACACCCGAATCTATTCGTAATTTTGCAGATAAGGTTGGTGTTGCCAAACGTGATGCAATGACAGATGTTGCATTACTTGAACACAGTATAAGAGAAGATTTAAACAAACGTGCCGCAAGGGTTATGGCTGTATTAAATCCATTAAAAGTAGTTATTACAAATTATCCTGACGGACAAACGGAAGAACTTTCTACGATAAATAATCCTGAAGACGAATCAATGGGTTCAAGGTCAATTCCTTTTTCAAAGGAAATATACATCGAAAGAGATGATTTCCAGGAAGTGCCGCATAAAAAATTTCACAGGTTGTCTCCCGGAAATGAAGTAAGATTAAAATCTGCTTATATTATTAAATGTAACGAAGTCATAAAAAATGAGAGTGGTGATATTATTGAACTCCATTGTACATACGACCACGAAACAAAAAGCGGTTCGGGTAGTACGCGAAGTGTGAAAGGAACAATTCACTGGGTTTCTGTATTACACGCTGTAAAAGCAGAAGTAAGATTATATGACAGATTATTTATAGTTGAAGACCCGTCAGCAGATGAGGAGAAAGATTTTAAAGAACTATTAAATCCTCATTCACTCGATATACTTGAAAATTGCTACATAGAACCTGAACTCGCAAAGGCTAAAGCAGGTGATAAGTTTCAGTTTGTAAGACAGGGATATTTTTGTGTTGATGCATTATCAACTGAAGATAAACTGGTTTTCAACAGAACAGTACCTTTAAAGGATTCCTGGTCGAAAATAGAAAAGAAGTAGTTTGTAAAAATATATTTAACTAAAATGAACAATGAAACAAAATATTGTTCATACGAAATACCATTTAAACAAATGTATTGCAGATTATTACAATTCAGACTTGTTTGAGATTACCCGGAAGATAAAATTATACTTTTTCAAAATATTCAAACCCTGAGCAATTAAACTCAGGGTTTTATATTTATCGAATAAAACTTTTTACTATCTTATTTTCTTTTTATGTCTGTTCTTTCTGAGTCTTTTTTTCCTCTTATGAGTTGACATTTTAGCCCTTTTTCTCTTTTTACCACAAGGCATTAAATTTTGCTCCTTTCATTTAATTATTATTTTAATAAACTTTCTTGTACAATACTTTTAAACTCTTTTGATACTTTAAACTTTGGGATATATCTTTTACCAAGTTGAAGTATCTCACCTGTCTTAGGATTTCTTGCTTTCATCGGTTCACGAACAACATTTTTAAATGTACCAAATCCGCGTATTTCAACGCTCTCGTCCTTACATAAACTATCAATCACAACACTTATAAATCCTTCAATTACAATATCAGCTTCTTTTTTACTAATTCCCGTAGCATCCGAAATCTGTGAAGCTATCTGTGCTCTTGTCATTTAACGTTACCTTTCAAATTTATATTGTAAAACAGGTTTATTTAAGAATTCATTATACACTTCTTCTTTTAAAACTTTAATCTGATTGTTTGTCATATTCTCAATAATATAATCAAATATGTTGTTGCGTCTCTTTTCTTTAATTATTGTTGGTTCGCCCTCGATGTTTGCCATTTGTCCTGCAATTCTGATTGCATCTTCAAGCGTTCCAAGGGAATCTACAAGTTTTATTTCTTTTGCCTGTCTGCCGGTGTAAACTCTACCGTTTGCAATGTTACGAAGTTCATCCTTATCAATTTTTCTTTCCTTCGAAACCACATCAAGAAACTGTTCATAACTATCATCAACTAATTCCTGAAAATATGCTCTGTCTTTTTCATTAACATCTCTCATCGGATTACCCGAATCCTTCAAATCACCGCTTTTAATCGTTACATCTTTAATTCCAATTTTTTCGGAAAGTTCTTTGAAGTTCACAAACGAAATTATCACGCCAATACTTCCTGTTAGTGTACCCGGATTAGAAACGATTACACTTCCGCCGCAGGCAACATAATAACCACCGCTGGCTGCTATAGAACCAAATGATACGATGACAGGTTTACCCGAATCACGGGTTTTTTTTACTTCTTCATACATTTCCTGTGAAGCCGCAACACCGCCCCCGGGTGAATTAACGTGAAGTATAATTGCTTTTATACTTTTATCTTCACGATATTTCTTAAACTGCCTTACTATTGGTGCCGAATCGATAATCGTAAAATCAAGTTCAACTATCGCAATCTTACCTTTGCCTGTACGAATTTCTTCATAATCAAAACTTTTGTCACCGGTTTTAACTATAGCCATAGAAAACATTATAAGAGCCATACCCACAAACAGAAAGCTTATAACCAGCAGGCTGATAAATATTCCCCAGAACCAGCGTCCGCTGCTTTTTTGATTACCGTTACTCATTCAGTTCTTATTGTAATGCGTTCTTTTTAGCAAGTGCATCATCTGCTTTGGCTTTATCACCCAAAGCATCGTAAGCGTTGTATAATATTTCGTATGAATCTTTTAACAAATCCTTATTCTTTGAAGCTGCTGTAACCTGTTCAACATACTTAACGCATTCATTAAGAAGTGGTTCGTATTCTGCTTTGGTCTTTCCGTCAGATGCTTTTTTTACTGCCATTTGATAATTAGCAAACCCGCAGTTAAAAAGTGAACTCTCATAATAAATATTATCTTTTGGCAAATAAGGAATTGTTAAAACTGTCTTGAATACCGAAAGTGCTTTTTCATAATCTTCTGCCTGTCTTGATTTCAGACCTGCCTGATACATTAATTTTCCGATTTGAATCGCGTCTTCTTTGCTCTTTGATTTGTCAAGAATACTCTGATAAATTGACAATGCTTTCTCTGTTTCTCCAAGATAGTTATAAGAATCAGCCATTAACTGATATGCAGAAACACTATCAGGGATAATACCTGTTGCAGCAGTAAAAGAAACGAGCGCTTTTCTGAAATAGTTATTTGCAGTTTCGGTTTCTTTTTTCCCAAGTGCTTTTGTACCATTATTAAAATCCGAAATTCCTGCGTTAAACTTATCAATCCAGTAATTCCTGATTAGATTATTATAATCAGAAGATAATGCAGTACAGTTCTTGAATGAAACAGCTGCTTCTTTTAATTTACCAAGTTCTGTTTGTGCATAACCCAGCATATACCATGCTTCTGCGTCATTTTTTTCTATTGCCACGCCTTTAGACAGTTCTTTTTCCGCTTTTTCCCAATCTTTTTGCTGATAGGCAAGTTTACCTGTTGTTGTTTCTGCCGGAGAACATCCCCCTAAGTAAATAGACATTGCTCCTAATAAAACTACTAAAACTAATATTGCTTTTAATGATTTCATAAAAATTTTGCTCCGAATAAAATTTTAGATTTAATTAAATGTCCCTAAATATAAGCAAATTAAGACACTTATTCAATTTAGAAAATATTCTCTTTCAAATATCACGAAATATTGTCAACATAACTCTAAATAGAAAGAAAATTTCCTTTATTTCAGACAATTAAACACAGATTTGAACATTTTCCAGATTTAAACAGGTCTAAAAAAGTTTAGAATAAGTATTTTATTTATACGTTAATGTTTCAATAAACTTATTTAAGAGAATAAAATGTTTACCATAATCATAATTTCACTTTTTGTTTGTTTAAATTATATTTTATTGTTAATTTTTAATATTATAAGTATATAACTAATTAAGTTTTATTTTTCAATTGTTATAGTTAATTTTTAGAATGTTAAAGAAATTTGGAATACTCGCATTAATCGTAGTGGCTGTTGTACTTATATTCAATAGCCTGGTCATGCCATGGTACGTAAAGCATTCTGAACTTGTTAAGGTTCCGAATGTTACAGGGTTGAATTTTCTCGATGCCAAAAAGGTGCTTGAAGATTCAGGACTCGACGTTAAACAGGGTGATGTGCGCTACGACGAAAATAAACCTATAGGTCTCGTACTTGACCAGGCTCCTGCTAAAGAGGAGATGGTTAAAAAAGGGAGACGTGTTTATCTTACTATTTGCGGCGGTGAGCAGTTAATTGAAGTTCCCCGTGTAATTGGTAAATCTGAACGTGACGCAAGGTTTACTCTTGTTCAAAGAAACCTGCTTGTTGGAGAAATTGTCAGAAAGCAAACTACCGAGCAGCCCGAAGATTTTGTCGTGTCGCAGATTATACAGCCGGGAAGCAAAGTTAAAAAAGGAACTAAAATTGATTTGATTATCAGCAATGGACAGATTGCAGGTGATATTATAATCCCTGATTTAATCGGCAAGAAACTTGTTGATGCTCAGAAGTTATTGCTTGATAAAGAAACTTAAAGTCGGTAAGATTACTTATCAGTCAAGCGATTTGCCTGCCGGTCAGATTATCGACCAGTATCCTAAGAAGGATAAATCCGCTAAAGAAAATACTGCTATAGATATTTTTGTTGCTAAGAAAAAAACTGAAAACACAAAAGCATTTGAAGATGTGGGCGATAGTGAAGTAAAAGAACCGAAAGAAAACGGGAATAAAAATAAGGAAGAAGATAAGAAGGAAAAGACAAAGCCTGCTGATGATAAACAGAAAGAGAAAACACCCGATAAGGTAAAAGAGAAAACTCCTGAACAGATTAAGGAAAAGACACTGATAAAACCAAGGAGAAAACAACTGATAAAACTAAAGAAAAGACACCAGACAAAACTAAAGTAAAACAAGATAACAAATAATGAAGAAAATTTGTCCTTCAATACTTTCTGCTGATTTTGCAAAACTTTCTGAGGAAATTAAGGAAGTCGAACAAGGTGGAGCAGATATAATCCACTGCGATATTATGGATGGTCACTTTGTCCCGAATATAACATTCGGCCCTGACGTAGTCGCAAAAGTAAATGAAATTACAGGTTTACCGCTTGATGTACATTTAATGATTGAAAATTCTGACAGGTATGTTGAGGCTTTTGCAAAAGCAGGAGCCGATTATATTTCAGTTCATTATGAAAATAACTATCATCTTAACAGACTTCTGGAAAAAATTAAATCTCTCGGTGTTAAAGCAGGAGTTGTATTAAACCCATCTTCACCTGTGATGTTATTAAAGAATACACTCGAGTTCGCTGACTTTGTTCTGCTAATGAGCGTTAATCCCGGATTTGGCGGACAGAAATTTATTCTCAATTCGATTGATAAAATTCTTGAATTAAGGGAAATGATTAATCAATTGAATCCCGATTGCAAGATTGAAATAGACGGAGGTATCGGACTTGAAAATATTAAACTCGTTTCCGATGCGGGAGTTGATATGTTTGTATGCGGTGCATCGATTTTCAAATCAGTTGACAGGTTCGGTGTAATTAAAGAAATGAAAAGGCTTGTTTCATAAATGAAAAATATTTTCTTTAATAATGATGTTCTGGATGCAGAAAAGAACCTGATGGAAAGGTATAATATTCCTTCAATCGTTCTTATGGAAAATGCAGGCGTTAAGTCCGCTGAAATAATTTGGGATTATTTTATTAAAGAAAAATGCACACGTATAGTAATTCTTACAGGAAAAGGAAATAACGCAGGAGACGGATTTGTTATAGCAAGACATTTATTAACTTACAACTACGCTGAGGAATCCTATTTCCCTATAAATATATTTCAATTGTTATCACTGCTGAAGAACTAAAAGGCGATGCACTAATAAATTTTAATATTGTAAAAGAACTTTTCACAAGCGATTATTACGAAATAACCAATGATACTGAAAGACTTAACTCTTTCTTAGATGATGAGAATGAAAAAATTCTTTTTGTTGATGCCGTTTTTGGAATAGGATTTAAAGGCAAACTTGATGAGAATGTTGATAAAGTCTTTTCTGACATAACTCAATATGCCGAAAGGAAATTTGTTATAGCAATTGACACACCATCCGGATTGGACAATTATCTTGAAGCAGATGATTGTTTAAAAGCAGATGTAACTATTTCAATGGGTGTGAGAAAAATTAATACTTTATTCTATGCAGGCAGGGAAATATCGGGCGAAATAAAGGTAGTTGATATAGGAATACCTAACGAAAAATTCGATGAATATAATAAGGATGAAATTTATTTGTTTGAAAAAGACGACACTTCTTTTGAAGAAACAATCAGAACTGTTAATTCTCATAAATACAATAACGGTAAACTTTTTATTCTGGCCGGCAGTGAAGGATTCAGCGGTGCAGCGTATCTATGCGCACAGTCGGCTTTAAGAGCAGGCAGCGGTGCGGTAGTACTCGGTATTCCTGAAGGGCTTAATCAGATTATGGAAGCAAAGACAACTGAAGTAATTACTCTGCCTTTAAAGTCCGAAAAGTTTTTAACTAATGAATCTTATGATAAAATTAACGAAAAGATTGAATGGAGTGATGCGGTTTTAATAGGACCCGGAATTGGAAGGGCAAGCGAAACACTGGCATTAGTCAGAAGGATTGTCAAAAATCACGATAAAAATTTTATAATTGATGCGGACGGAATTTTCGCTTTCAAAGGACATACTGATTTATTAAGGAAAGAAAAGAATTCGATAGTACTTACTCCTCACTTCGGTGAGTTTGCGGGTTTACTGGATATAAGTTTAGATGATTTGAAGAAAGATTTTATTAATATCGCGAAAAAATTTGCAAAAGAATATAATGTTACTTTAGTATTAAAAAATTCGCCGACTATAATCACTAACGGCGAATATGTTTACGTAAATTCCGCAGGCAGGGAAAATCTTGCTACAATTGGAAGCGGAGATGTATTGTCAGGAATAGTTGGCTCTTTAGCAGCACAATCAAAAGATATAATCTATTGTCTTCGTCGGGAGTTTACCTGCATAGTTATTGCGGTGATATACTCTATAATACTTTAGGAAACAGTGGTATGCTGGCAGGGGACTTAGTTGACATAATCCCCCAGGCAAAGAATGAAATTTTGAAAAGTTATAATATATAAATAACAGATGATAAACCTTAACGACTTAAAAGAAATAATACCGATGCTGATTATAGCAGCGTCTGCATTAGTATCATTGATGATAGCAGTGTTTCAGGGAAAATACAGACTTCCTGTGTTCATTTTTTCACTGGTTGCAGTTCTTGCCGCTATAATCTATACCGGGTTAAATGTCAGCAAAGAGATTTTTATAGTAAACGGGATGCTCAAAATAAGTACAGTCGGCAATGCTTTTACTATAATAGCAATGATATCTATTCTGATTACAATTATCTCATCAAAAGATTACCTTGAAAAATTCAGCATAAATTTCGGAGAATATTATTCGTTGCTGCTTTTTGCTTTACTTGGTATGCAGATAATGATTTATGCAAACGATATGATCTTAGTTTTTCTTGGACTTGAAACGATGTCGGTTTGTTTTTACGTCTTAACAGGAATGATGAGAAAGAGAGCAAAGTCTAACGAAAGTGCAATGAAATATCTCTTACTAGGTGCATTTATGACAGGTTTTCTTCTTTACGGAATGTCATTAATCTATGGCGCAACAGGTTTTACGAGTATCTCGAGTATATATACAACGTTCACGGCATTAAAATCACCAATGTTTCTAATGGGTGTTGCCTTATTTATGATTGGATTTATGTTTAAGATTGGTATATTCCCATTTCAAATGTGGATACCCGATGTTTATGAAGGTGCACCTACAATAGTTTCAGGAATGATGTCAACTGCAGGGAAAGTTGCCGCAGTAGGAACTCTTGCACCGATTGTTTTTGCATTAAATCTTGTTGATTTTAAAATTCTATTTTCAGTTCTTGCAACATTAACGATGCTATATGGAAACATTGTTGCAATTTCACAAAGCAATTTGAAAAGGCTTCTTGCATATTCTTCAATCGCAAGTGCGGGCTATATTCTTGTTGGTATGACGGCTATGGACGATTTTGCGAATAAGGGTATTGCTTTTTATTTACTCGCTTATGTGTTTATGCAGCTCGGAGCTTTTATTGCAGTCTCAATATTTGAAAGTGCAACGGAAGGCGGAAAAGATTTTAAGAATGTTACTTTTGATGAATACAAAGGGCTTGCAAAGAGAAATCCTTTCCTTGCTGTAGTTCTTACAATATTTCTTTTCTCCCTGGCAGGAATTCCTCCTTTTGCAGGATTCTGGGGTAAGTATTACATTTTCTATTCTGCGATTAAAATGAATCTGATATGGCTTTCAGTAATAGCAATAGTTTTAAGCGTTGTTTCTGTTTATTATTATCTTAAGGTAATTGTCTATATGTGGTTTAAAGAGCCAGAAGGAGAAATAATAGCCGGCGATGCCAAAGGAAGTTTAATGTCGAATTTTGCTTTAATGATTTCAGTTGCAGGTACTTTGCTATTCGGATTCTATCCTGAATTATTCTTTACATTTTTTAAATTTATGGTAAAATAATCAAATGTATTTACTCTTACTTTTAAATCTTGTTTTTTTCAACAATGACAGTATTCTTGTGAAGACGTCAGAAGCGGGTGATTTTGTAAATGCAGTTTCAATAACTTCCGACGGCAAGGGAAATATTTATATTCTCGACGCAGTTAAGAACGAGGTTGTAAAGTATGATGAATCGTTAAAAGAAATTAAGCGGGCAGGCAGAAAGGGATGGAGCAACGGAGAGTTTGATTCGCCTACCTGTATTGAAGGTTCATCGGGATTGGAGTTAAATGTTTCTGACGGTAAAAATTACAGGATACAGAAATTAGATTTAAATTTAAGTTATATCGGTTCGATATTTACAAATTATAAAACTTTTCCTGATAATTTGCAATACCAGACACCAGTCTCAACTGTTTTTGTAAACCCTTATCTGTATTCAATCGACGGCGAGAATAATCGTATAGTTACATACGCGAGTCAGAATCAAAGTATGTATATGCCTGTTTTTGCTTTCGGTGGTTTCCAGTCTGCACAGAAGCCAATGTCTAAACCCGAAAAAATTGTGAAAGACGGGCTAAACAATATATACATACTGGATAAAAAACTTAACACAATTTTTAAATACGATAATTTTGGAAATTACATAAACTCATTCGAATCGCAGAACATTAAATCAATATCGGCTTTTAACAATCAATTGTTCATTCTGACAGTTGACGAAATACTGATTTATGATTCAAAGAAAAATGCGTTTACGGGCAAATATAGTTTTCTTGAAAAGTTTACTGCAAATAATGTAACGGATTTTATCATATTTTCTTCATCGCAGTTTTTTATACTTGAAAAAACAAAAGTTATAGGTTACATTTTAAAATAAATAAAATTCACTACTATGTCAAAATCATTAAACAAAGTATTGTTAATCGGTCATCTCGGGAAAGACCCCGAAGTGAAATATACTGCCGATGGTACGGCCTATGCTAAATTCAGTCTTGCAACAACTGATACTTATAAAGGTAAGGATGGTAATGATGTCGATAGAACAGAATGGCATTATATTACAGTATGGAGAAAACTGGCTGAAATATGCGGTCAGTACCTTAAAAAGGGAAGTAAGATTTATATGGAAGGACGTATAAGAAGTTACATAGATCCGAAAGACGAAAATAAGAAGTACACAGGAATTGATATGCTGGAGATGATTATGCTTGACTCAAAAAGAGATAAAGGCGAGGTTGAGAAAGATAAGGCAGATACACCTTCGTCTCCGGTTAATGAAGATGATTTACCATTTTAATTATACGGACAAACCGGAAAATGAATGTCCCGAATATATTATCATTTGTCAGGATTATACTTTCTCCGGTTTTTCTTGTTTTATTTTTAAGAGGGGATCCGTTTAGTCAAAGGATTTCGCTTATTGTTTTCTTTGTTGCTGTCCTGACAGACTGGTATGACGGCTGGCATGCGAGAAAATATAATTCCATTACCACTCTGGGAATATTTATAGACCCTCTTGCGGATAAAGTTTTAACTTCCTTTGCTTTCTATCTTTTCTACTTATTGGGTTTTATGCCAATCTGGATGTTAATAATTATTGTTATAAGAGATATTATTGTTACAATAATCCGTTCTTACGATGAATACAAAGGATTAACGATGAAAACTTCGTTCGTTGCAAAGACAAAAACATTTATTCAGATGTCTTATATATTTCTTTTATTGACGTTACTTATACTCAAAACTTTTGATATAGGAAGTAATAACATCGAAACGATTAACAATTTTATTTTCACTTCACAACTTAATTACTATTTACTTTTAATCTTAACCCTTCTGACTTTCTACACAGGTTTCGATTATTTAATAAGAAAACAATACATAGAACGAGATGAGGTTAATTAAAAGAAAGAAGATTGTGAATGAGGACGTCAGGATTGACTTCTTTACAATGCTTGTTGCATCGGCATTTTTTACAGGATATTTCCCAGTTGCAAGCGGAACAGTTGGAAGCTTATTCGCAGTATTGTTTGTGTTCATTCCGGGTTTTTATTCGCCTGTAGTTCTTTTTACTTTGTCTCTGATTTTCTTCTTTGTCGGGATAATAGTTTCGGACAGAATGATGCAAAGGTACGGCGAAGACCCATCGGTAGTCGTAATAGATGAAGTCGTTGGTGTTTGGATTAGTCTGTTTATTATATCTGCTTTTGGCTATACTAACTTAATATTGGTTTCAGCCATTTCATTCTTTACGTTCAGATTTTTTGATATTCTAAAGGTATTTCCGGGTAATTATTTTGACAGAATGAACAGCGGTAAAGGTATTATGATGGACGATGTTGTAGCAGGTGTTTACAGCGGGTTTGCGGGTGTTTTATTAATCAAAGTGTATTTATATATATGGTAAAAGTAAAAGTTATTTCAATAGGCGATGAAATTCTGATAGGACAGATTGTTAACACAAATTCTGCATACATAAACGAAAAACTTCATTGTATAGGAATCAAGGTCTCAAAAGTTGTAACGATAGGCGATAACAGGCAGGATTTGCTGGATGAACTTTACGATTCACTTCAGCATAATTATGATATAACGTTGATAACGGGTGGACTTGGACCGACTCACGATGATATTACCAAACCAATCTTAGTTGAGTTCTTTAATGACGAATTAGTTCTTGATGAAAAAGTTCTGGAGAAGGTCAAAAGTATTTTTGCGAGCAGAAATGTTGTTATGCCTGAAGCCAATGTTGGTCAGGCTATGAAACCTTCAAAGTCAAAAATTATATGGAATCAGCACGGAACTGCTCCGGGATTATTGATTGAAGTCCAGAATAGAATATTTGTTGCAATGCCCGGTGTTCCATTTGAAATGAAAGATATGATTGATCATTCTGTGATACCTTTAATAAAAGAAAAGTATTTGCAAAACCCTGAATATCATTACAGGGTTGAAACACTTTTAACATCAGGAATTGGTGAGTCGATACTTTTCGAAATGATCGGAAATATTGATGAATTACTTCAGGGGCAGAAATTGGCTTTTCTTCCTTCGCCCTATGGTGTAAGACTTCGTATAGATGTAAAAGCAAGGACTGAATTTGATGCAGATGCTGAATTAAGCAGAATTAAAAAATCCCTTTATGAAAGAGTGGGAGATTTTATTTATGGAAAGAATGATGATACTCTCGAAGAACTTACAGGTAAAATTCTAAAAGAAAAAGGTCTGACACTTTCCGTAGCGGAATCCTGTACAGGAGGATTTATTTCGCAAAGGATAACTGACATCAGCGGCAGTTCTGAATATTTCAAAGGCGGAATTATCTCTTACTCAAACGATGTAAAAGAAAATTTAGTTTTAGTTGATGGCGACTTACTAAGAGAAAAGGGAGCAGTGAGCAGTGAAGTCGCAATGGAAATGGCAAAAGGTGTTAGAAAAGTATTGCACACTGATATAGGTTTATCAGCCACAGGAATCGCAGGTCCGACTGGTGCAACGGAAACAAAACCGGTAGGACTGACATACATAGCAATTGCAATCGGAAAGAAAGTTTACTCAAAAGAATTACTTCTTGGCGATAACCGCCACAGGAACAGAATCAGAGCCGCACAAGCCGCTCTTGAAATGCTTAGACAGGAATTGTTAAAACTATAGTCGTTTCCTGAACTCACTAATAAGTATTCCCGCTGAAACAGCCACGTTCAGCGATTCACAATCAGTGTACGATTCTATCTTGATTTGTTTGTAAACTGAGTTATCCTGTATTTCATTCGAAATACCGTTCGCCTCATTGCCAAAAACGAGAACACATTTACCAGTCTTAAATCCGCTGACTGCAGGTATTCCGTCCAAAGTAGTAAGATAAATATCGAAGCCCTCTGTTGAAAGACCTTCAAGTTTTGTTTTTAAATTAACATCGGTTTCTATGTTCAGATGAAACAATGCACCCTGCGTTGAACGAATCGTTTTTGGATTATAAATGTCAGCAGAGTTTTCGCTTATAAGAACTTTATCCACGCCAAACCAGTAACACGTCCTTAATATTGTGCCAAGGTTTCCCGGGTCATTAATGAATTCAAGTGCAACTACAAATTTATTCTCTTCATTAGCAGAGACCGTTTTCTTCTCTACAACTGCAAGTACTCCCTGAGGCGACTTAGTATCGCAGAGTTTATCAAACTTTGCACGGTTTAATAAATAAATGTTAAATCCTGAAACCTTTTCTTCCAGATCATAATTCTGATAATCATTTCTTGCGATAATATATTTAATACCCTCATTGGGAAGTTCGGATTTTAAATATTCTTCAATCAGGTGTTCGCCTTCAATCACATAAAGATTATTTAAGTCCCTGAACTTTTTATTCTGCAGACTTAAAATAAGTTTATATTCATTATTCGTTAAAGTCTCACTCATCGCCTTTATAAATTACAGAGTTTTTTTCGGTCTCAAAAATCCTAATTGAATAAAGTTTGCAGTTATCTGCTTTTAATACATCCTTCAGTTCATTCCAGAAAACCTTAGCCATATTCTCAGTAGTCGGAATAATGCCTTTAAACAAATCGACATCGTTTAAAAACTTATGGTCAACCTTGTTTATGATTTTATCCATCAAAATCTGATTCAGTTTTTTCAAATCCATAACGTAACCGCTGTGCGGGTCAATCTCACCGCAAAGCGTAACCTCCAGTAATAGTTATGCCCGTGAAACGAATTGCACTTCCCGAAAAGTTCTTCATTCTCTTCAACGGAAAGCGATATCATTGTTCAAAGTGTGCGACGACGAAAAATGTTCTCTTCTTGTAATGTAAAGCATATTGAATAAATTAGTTAACGTAAATTATAAAATTCAGAACTATAAAATAAGGATAAAAAGGAAAACATCTTGCAATTACGACAATCTTGCAGTTCAATCTACAGCATTGAAGATATATATCATAATTAGTATTTTGTGAATTATATTATCGTCACATTTATTATTTTAGTACGCTTAAAAACCAAATAGAGAATTCAGATGAAAAGTATTATTAGTAAAATCAGTAAAAGCAGAATTTTAATTCTACTCGGTATATTATTCTGCTTAAACACTGCTTTTTCACAGGATGACAGTATTGATATAAGGATGCATAAAATTACTTTAATAAAAGATGATAACGCCCGTATAGATACAATCTTCAAATATTTTGAGTTATCTGCAGAATCTGACCCGATACTTGATATGAAGATTAACCAGAGGTTTTTGCTACATTCGCAAAAGTATAAAGATAAAATTGCCGAGGCAATTGCTTTGTCCGGTTTGGGGTACGATTACAGGTCGTTCGGCAACACAGCGAAAAGTCTGGAATACAATTTAAAAGCACTGGCTTTAGCACAGGAGACAGAAAACGAAAAACTTATAGCATACTTGAAAATTGGTCTCGCTCATAACTACAAAGAACAGGCATTTTACAACAGAGCCGTAAATCTTTATTTGTCTGTGGTTGAAACAGGTAAAAAGATTAATGATTTCAAAATGCAGGTATGGGCAAGCCAGAGTCTTGGACAGGTTTACAATGAGATGAACGTTCTTGACACTGCTTTAATCTATGCCCAGAATGGTTATGAACTAAGTGTACAGAATAATTATCACTACAATCTTAGTTATACATTTATTAACCTCGGCAGCATACACGGGAAATTAGGGAATTCAACTCTTGCCGTCAGTTATTTCAATATGGCAATAGCGGAAGGAAACAAAGCAAAATCATCTAAACAACTTGGCTGGGCTTATACCAGATTAGCAGAATACTACTATGGTTTAAACCAGAATGATTCGAGTATCTATTACGGAGTGAAAGCAATAGACGCTGTGCAAAATACGGCTTTTTCTAATTATAGCATCAGACCCGCAAAATTACTTGTGGATATTTATGAAAAGACAAACACTGAAAAGGCTTTGAAATATTTTAAAATATACAAAGCCGCAAATGACAGTGTGTTCAATGCCAGAACAATACAGCAGACACAATTGATGACGTTTGAAGATGATATGCGCCAGAAAGAACTTGCATTGGAAAAGCAGAAAGAAGAAGAACAACAATTAGAATATTTTAAGTTCGCACTAATTGCAATAGGTATTTTAGCAGTCATTATTCTTTTAGCAATACTCAACCGTACTGTAATCACAAACATAAAGGTAATTCATTTTTTAAGTGTAATGGTATTACTTATAGTATTCGAATTTATCAATTTAGTATTGCATTCTTTTTTACTTACAATAACACACCACAGACCCGTGCTAATGTTACTGGCTTTGGTTTGTATCGCCGCATTGATTATTCCGCTTCATGAAAAAGTTGAGAAATTAGCAACTGCCAGATTAGTAGAGAAAAACAAACAGGCACGACTTGCGAAAGCAAAGAAGACTATAGAAGAACTTGATGAGAATGACAAAGATCTGTAGAAAATAAAATTTCAACTGATTGGAAATAATCACACCACTGATAGGATATGCGGCGGCGGCATTTCTGGCGGTTTCACTTTTAATCAACCAGACATTAAAATTCAGGTTCGTCTCGGCATTGGGCTCAGCGAGTTTTTTAACCTACGGAATTTTACTTCAATCATTACCGATTATAATTTCAAATTCCATATTATTAAGCATCAACGTTTACAAAATCTTTAAGTTATACCACATCAGCGAAGTATTTGAATTTCTTGAAATAAGAAAAGAATACGAAATCGTAAACCGTTTTCTGAAATTCCACAAAACAGATATAGAGCATTACTTTCCCGGACTTCAGTTTTGAAAACAACGAAGGCAGAATTTCATTCTTCGTCCTGCGCGATTTAAACATAGCAAACATATTCGTCGGCAAACTAAACGGCAACGGCACAATCAGCGTAGAAATAAATTACACAATACCCAAATACCGCGATTTCAAAGTAGGCAAATTTATATTTGAAAAAGAGCGCGACTTCCTTATATCAAAAGGAGTAACAAAAATCATTTACGAAAAGATACACAACAAACAGCACGAAACATTCCTCAGGAAAATCGGCTTTAAATATGCCCCGGGAAATGAAAATGAATATTTGGTAAAAGAGTTGTAATATCTTTAAAAATTCTTTAAGACAGCATTAATTGTGGGGCTACAACAACAAAGATGAAGTATGATATAAAGCTATTGCAAGTGAAACTCATCTGAAAAATGGAACAGAGAATGGAAGATTCAATTAATCGAGATTGATAATAAGGATTGTAAAGATTTGTTAAACGATATAGCAGAGAAAGAAGAGGTTGGTATTTTTTTATTTGATATGATTAAATTTAATGGGGGTTCTAGGAGATATGGATTTCCTGTAATATCGATTCCCGATAGCAACATTCGGGAATGACAAAGAGGGGAATGATACGCATTAAGAAAGCGGACGTTCTCCATTGCGAATCTTCTAAAAAGAACTCGCAAGTAAGATTGATGACTGGTATAATAAATTAAGATTTTTAAATATGAGTAAACGTAAATTGATTAGTTCGGGGTCGGAGTTTGAAAACCGTATTGGGTATTCGAGGGCGGTGGTGGATGGCGACTGGGTTTTTGTTTCAGGGACTACGGGTTTTGATTATAAGGATATGACTATTTCCGATGATGTGGTTATGCAGACTGAACAATGTCTGAAGAATATTGATGATGCTTTGAAACAGGCGGGTTCGAAGATGGAGGATGTTGTGAGGGTGATGTATATTCTGCCCGATGCAAAGGACTTTGAAAAGTGCTGGCCTGCATTGAAAAAATGTTTTGGTGAAATAAGACCCGCGGCAACGATGATTTCCGCAGGGCTGGCGGATTCAAGAATGAAGATAGAAATTCAGGTTACGGCAAAACGTTCTGTATAATATTAGGAAACCTGTTTTTTTCAATTCAGTCAGTGTTCAGGAAATATAGTATTTTAGTATTCCATTAATATTTGTATGTTTATGTATTATTCCAAATTAATAAAATATTATGGAAGAGAATCAAAATAATACAGAGCCTAAAGATACCAGACTCTGGAATATCGCGCGGAAAAGAGCCGCATTCAAACGTCATTTAACTTCTTACTTGCTCGTAAATGCTGTGTTATGGGCTTTCTGGTTTTTTAATTATTTTTCCAAATCCTTTGGGCAAATAAATTTTCATTTCAATTATCAAATTCCCTGGCCTGCTTATGTTTCGTTCTTCTGGGGTATAGGGTTATTGTTCGATTTTTATGAATCTTACTTTAACAGCAAGGGAGATATGGTTGAAAGAGAATATCAGAAATTGAAGAACAAGAATAAACTGTAAGAATAATATTTCTCTACGATTTGTTTTAGAAGAAGAAATAATTAATACATAACTATGAAAATAAAAAATTTCATTGTAGGTTTTTTAATAACATTTGGAGTGTCATTGGCTGCAAATGTGATGGTTTCAATATGCTGGAATTATTTTGTTAAAAGTAATGGATTCGCCATTGACTGGGAAACAGGATTCCGTATATCTCTTATTCTCGCAATAGTTATTCCTATTACAAGGATTAAAAGAGATTAATTTTGTTTTTAATATGAATGTTGTATTCTTTAAAAATCAAAGTGAGTTCAGGAAGTGGCTGAAAGCAAACCATAAGAAAGAAGCGGAACTGTTCGTGGGTTTTTATAAAAAGGATTCGGGTAAGTTTAATATGTCGTGGTCGGATGCTGTGGATGAGGCACTTTGTTTCGGATGGATTGATAGTACACGGAGGTCGGTTGATGAAATATCTTACAGTAACCGTTTCACGCCGAGGAAAAAGACGAGCAATTGGAGTGCGATTAATATTGCAAAGGTAGAAGCATTTACAAAATCGGGCAGGATGATGCCTGCCGGTATTGAGGCGTTTAAGCATCGTAATAAGAGCAAATAGATCTTACCGTAAAGGACGCAAATTGATTTTTAATTTAATAGAGATACAAAGGCTCTAAGACACAAAGATTCACCAAGGTTTTAAGGATATAGATGAACTATTTCTTTGTGCCACTTTGAGACTTTGTGACTTAGTGTCAAAGTAAAGAGAAATTATTTCCCGCAAATTACGCAAATTGATTTTTAATTTAATAGAGACACAAAGGCTCTAAGACACAAAGATTCACCAAGGTTAAAAGGATATATTATAATTGCGAAATATTTCTTTGTGCTACTTTGAGACTTTGAGTCTTTGTCAAAGTAGTAAGAAAATAATTGACACATCAATAGCAGGTTTTATTTACATTGATTAATATTTTCATTGTGAACATTTTTGTACAATAAATTAATTGTAAGATTAAAAATTTAATGTGAGAAAATGGTTTTAGAAGATTTGGGATATAATGATAATATTGAAAGACTCAGGGCAGAAGAAAATATTTCTGATTTTGAAATCGGAAGAGTTCTCGCTGAGCATAAGGAGAGATATGTGGTCAAGACCGAAAAGGGTGAGTTTGATGCTGAGATTACAGGCACTATGCGATTTAATGCAGAAGGCAGGGAAGATTTTCCCGCAGTCGGCGACTGGGTTGCAGTGACAACTTTTGATTCTGATTTTGCAGTCATTCATAAAATCCTTCCGAGATTTTCTATTATTAAAAGACAGGCAGTAGGGCAGTTTGGCGGTATTCAGATTATTGCGACGAATATTGACTTTGCTTTTCTGGTTCAGGCAGTTGACAGGGATTTTAACATTAACAGACTGGAAAGATACCTGACAATTTGCAATACATCGAAAGTGAAACCCGTTATTGTTCTCAGCAAAATTGATTTAACGGATGAAAACGGATTGGATGAAATTCTGGGAAGTATTAATTCGCGTATTAAGAATGTTCCTGTGTTTGCGTTAAGCAATGAAACGAAAAACGGATACGATGCAATAGAAAAATTTATTGAAAAAGGTAAAACCTATTGTCTGCTGGGGTCTTCCGGTGTCGGGAAATCTACTTTGCTGAATAACCTTTCAGGAAAATCAGTAATGAAGACAGATGCAATCAGCGAAAGTACAAACAAAGGAAGGCACGTTACAAGTCACAGAGAATTAATTATTCTTGAAAACGGCGGCATACTGATTGATAATCCGGGAATGAGGGAAGTGGGAATTGCAGACTCTGCAAACGGACTGGAAATTACTTTCGATAAAATTTATCTGCTTTCGGAAAAACTGCAGATTCAAAGATTGTACGCATAAGCATGAGAAAGGCTGTGCTGTTCTTGAGGCTGTTGAAAACGGTGAACTGGATAAAGACTCTTACGAAAACTATCTGAAAATGGAAAAAGAGAAATCGTATTTTGAATCCACCGTTACGGAAAGACGAAACAAGGACAAGGGGTTCGGAAAGATGATGAAGAATTATAAGAAGATGAAAAAGAAGAATGATTTCTAAATCATACAGACAATGGAAATTTTTTAATATAACAACATCACGTCTTCAGATACGAAACCTTAAAGTTAAAGACCTAAATGACTTTCATTTTTATCGTTCAAATCCGGAAGTCACAAAATATCAGGGATTTGACGTTATGACTCTTGAGCAAGCAGATGAATTTATTAAATCGCAACTTGAAAAAGGATTTGGTAAGCCGGGAGAATGGGTGCAATACGGAATTGAGAACAAGGAAACAGGGAAAATCATTGGAGACTGTGCGATTAAACTTAATCTGCACGATACAAGAATTGCGGAAATTGGAATTACAATTTCACACATTGAACAAAGAAAAGGTTACGCCAAGGAGGCTCTATCAGGTATATTAACTTTTCTGTTTGACGTGAAAGGAATACACCGTGTAGTTGAAATTGTGGATGCTGAAAACACTGCTTCAATCAAATTACTAAAGAGTACAGGCTTTAAACAGGAAGGACATTTCGTAGAAAATATATTTTTCAAAGGGAAATGGGGGAGTGAATTCCAATATGCAATTTTAAAAAGAGAGTGGGACGACAAAAAATCATAATCTTACAATGAGAAAACTTTTGTCCAATAAAAAATCCCGCAACACTTTACAGCATTGCGGGATTATATTATAATTCCCTGATAGTTTAATAAATCAAACCAATTATTTTATAAGCATCATTTTCTTTATATCACTGAAACCATTTGATTCGAGTTTATAGAAATAAGCACCGCTTGAAATCATTGAACCATCAAATATTATTGTATGATACCCTGCCGTTCTTACTTCATTTACCAGTGTTTTTATTTCTCTGCCGGTCACGTCATAAATAATCATCTTCACTTTACTGTCAAACGGTAAATCAAAGTTAATCTTGGTCACAGGATTAAACGGATTCGGATAATTCTGACGTCAGATTGAATTTTTTAGGTAAACCGATTTCAACATCAGAACTCAAATCAAAGTATTCAAAGTTTCCGTTGTAATCTATCTGCTTCAATCTGTATTTATACTTTCCTGACTGTAATTTCGTGTCTTCAAAAGAATAGTTTGTCGGCGTATTTACTGTTCCTTTTCCTTCTCGAAATCCAATCTTACTGAATTCTAACTTGTGACTTCTAACTACTGCTCTTTCCACTTCAAACCCTGAGTTGTTTATTTCTTTATCAGTCTTCCAAATCAATGTAACATCACGTCCCTTCATCGAATTGAAGAAGTAAATGATATAAGTTCTACAGGAAGCGGACCGTTGCATAAGTCCCGCCGCCTGACTAGGTTCCGTTAATGGTTTTATTCTCTGCACAAATATCTGCTCCAGTCTCAACCTGTAAAATAGTCCCGGCATCATAAACTGCACTGCTCTGGCAGTAAATCAATGAAGATATAAAGGAAATTGCTAAAGTTGTAATTATTGTTTTCATACCCTAATAAATTATTTTCTTATTAAATTTTGTATATTATATGAAAGCGATAACTTCATTCTCATTTATCATTCTGAACCTGCATCAAATTATCACCTTTTGTTTTAATATTTTTAATCTCGATTGCGAGCATATTCTGCATCTGCTCTAATTTCGAAAGTCGTTCTTTGAGTTCCATGTTCTCTGTTTTCAATCCGTCATTCTCTTCTTTCAATTCCTGTATTGCTTTAACAACTATCGGCAGCAGGTTGCCCGGTGTTGCTTCAAGTTTTTCGGGGTTATCCTTCAGAACAAGATTCAGCCATTCTGCATTTTCGCTCGTCTGAACTTCATCAAGTTCCTGTGCTATGAATCCTGCAGTGGGTAAGTTTCTTCATCTTTGACCCGTCGGATATATTATCATCATACCATTCGCGTTTATCCCAGTTATAAAGACGCGGTTTCAGTTTCATAAGGAAATTTATTCCTAAGCATAAATCTTTAATGTTCTTTTTATCTCTTGCAATCGGATAATGAAGTTATTGTAGTAACATTGCATCTGAGCGAATTGACAAATGCATTGCCAAGTGTTATCTGATCAATGGCTGTAGGCGTAGTCGGCGCTGCATCTGTGCCGATACACGTTAAGTTAGCTCCGGTAGTGATAGTAGAACCCGAATTATAACCAAGAGCCGTGTTATAATTTCCGGTATTGCTGAGCAAAGAACTGTGCCCAATGGCTGTGTTTTGAAATCCTGAGCCGTTAGAATAGAGTGCATGCCAGCCAAATGATGAATTCTGGATGCCATTGGCATTGTTGTTCATTGTGCGATGTCCGAATGCACAATTTTGGTAGCCTGAAGAGTTACCACCGAGGGAAAAAAAGCCAAAAGCTGAATTCTCATTCCCATCTGTGTTGGCATACATTGAGCTTAGCCCGAAAGCTGAATTCTCGCGTCCTGTTGTCAGTCCCTGAAGGGAGTTCATTCCTACTCCTGTGTTATAAGCCGATTGACTCCCGGAGCCGTTCATCGTGAAATTACCAGAATTAAGCCCGACGAAAGTGTTGCCTACAATTCCAACAGGACTGTAATTATGTATGAACCTGGCTGTGCCTTTGAATATCGAAC
This sequence comes from Ignavibacteriota bacterium, assembly GCA_963748665.1. Taxonomy (GTDB): domain Bacteria; phylum Bacteroidota; class Ignavibacteria; order Tepidaquicellales; family Tepidaquicellaceae; genus CAIKZJ01. Next base: position 73,725 of record CAVVJW010000014.1, read on the forward strand.
CAAGCTGAGAACCCGGAGTTGAAACAGAAAGTACCATACTGCGATTAAGCGACAAGTCGCCTGTTGTCTGGCTTACTGATAAGAAAGTATTAGTTGTATCCCTGATAATAAACTGACCGCTTGTACCAAGTTTGCCGTTTATATTCTGTCCGAACAAAGCAACGTTCAGCATCAGCAATAAAACTGTTAATGCTATCTTTGTGTATGTAATTGTTTTTATCATTTTATTTTTCTCCTTATGATTTATTTAATTAAACTCATTTTAATTGTTTTTGAAAAATTCCCCGCTGTTATTTTGCAGAAATATATTCCTGATGCAAAATCTGTCCCGTCAACAGTTGCCTGAAAGTATCCTGCGTGTTGATTACCTTCGTAAATTGTTGCTGCCACTTTTCCAAGTTCGTCGTATATCTTTATGCTCATGTAACTTGCCTTTGGCATCTGGTATTTAATTACAGTCACAGGATTGAAAGGATTAGGATAGTTTTGAAACATTTCAAAGCTTGAAGGCAGTTCGTTTGAAGCTGCAGGTTCTATCAGTAAGAGTCCCCCGCATATTGTCCCGCCTCCGTAAATAATCCCTGACCTGTTGATTATGTTTGCACATAAATCGGCTCCTGTTAAAATGCCCACTGATGTGCCTGAGCCGATGGTAAGTACACTCTGGCTCCGTGTGCCGGTTACAGCAGTTAATAACAGAAATATTAATATTATTAAAGTCTTTCCGCCCTTCCCGAATTTTATTTCATTAAACATAGTATTATGATTTTAATTTAAAATATTGTTATTTGTTCTGAGTCAAAGTTACATTTTTTACTGTTGTCAGTTCATATACAAGTTGCTCCAGTTTTGCGAGCTTTTCATTAACAGTTTTCAGGCCTTCAACTTCCTTCTTCAGCAGGTCATTTTCTGTTTTCAAATCCTGAATAGCTTTTACAACTATCGGCAGAAGATTTCCCGGCGTAGCTTCAAGTTTTTCGGGATTATCTTTCAGGACAAGGTTCAGCCACTCCGCATTCTCGCTTGTCTGAACTTCATCCAGTTCCTGAGCAATGAATCCTGCAGTTGGAGTATCCTTCATCTTTGACCCGTCGGATATATTATCATCATACCATTCGCGTTTATCCCAGTTATAAAGACGCGGTTTCAGTTTCATCAGAAAATTTATTCCTAAACCTAAGTCCTTTATATTCTTTTTATCTCGTGCATCTGATAATGAAGTGATTGTCGTAACATTGCACCGAAGCGAGGTGACAAAAATATTACCAAGTGTTATCTGGTCAATCGCTGTTGGAGTTGTTGGGGATGCATCTGTGCCTATACACGTTAAGTTAGCACCGGTAGTAATATTAGAGCCTGAGTTAAAACCCAGAGCTGTATTATAGTTACCTGTATTATTGTATAAGGCACTATCTCCTATAGCTGTGTTTTGGAAACCCGGGCCATTGTTAAAGAGCGATTTATATCCCAATGCTGAATTCTGGCTTCCAGTAGTGTTGTAAGCAAGCGACAAATCACCAACTGCAGAATTCTGGATGCCTGTTGAACTGTTAAAGAGTGCACTTCTGCCGAATGCTGAATTCTGGTAGCCTGTAGAATTGGTGTAAAGTGCATTCATTCCAAAAGCTGAATTATCATCTCCCGTAGAGTTGAAGGCAAGAGATGAAATACCGAAAGCAGAATTATTCTTGCCTGTAGTGTTAGTAGCAAGCGCCACATGCCCAAATGCCGAATTACCGATGCCTGTAGTATTCTGCCGCATTGCATTGGAACCAAAAGCCGAATTACCATTCCCGTTGTTGTTGTAGAGCGATAGATACCCGAAAGCCGCATTACTAAAACCTGTTGTATTGGTAAAGCAGGAACCATACCCAAACGCTGAATTATAGTAACCATCAGTATTTGAGAACATCGACTGATATCCGAAAGAAGAGTTATAATATCCTGTGGTATTGGAAAACATGGATTCCTGACCAAACGCTGAATTCTGGTATCCGATGGTAAGATTGCTAAGACTATTAAGTCCTACACCCGTATTGTAACTTGCATCAGAAGGAACATTTCCGAACATCGTAAAATTGCCCGCGTTAATTCCAATAAACAAGTTCGACCCAAAAGTGCCTGTTGCACGGAAAGTATGTATAAACCTGTCAATCCCCCTGTAAATCACACCAGTCTGCGAACCGGCAGTCATAACAGGTAAAATCAAACTTCGGTTCAGTGATAGATTTCCAGTTGACTGGCTTAGAGTAAGAAAATCATTTGAGGCATCTTTAATTGTAAAAATCCCGCCTGTACCTAGTGTATTCGTTATGTTGTTTTGTGAATAAGCAGATACAGAAAAAAGAATTAAAAGCAGAGTCATTAATTTTTTCATTTGTTGTTCCTTCTATTTTTTATTGTTGAACAAAAATCTACCTCCTACAGCAATTCTTTTATCCCCACTTTTGAATATAGAACTAATATTATTCAATAAAATTCCATATGTTACAATAAAAAAATCCCGCAACACTTTACAGCGTTGCGGGATTATATTATAATTCCCTGATAGTTTAATGAATCAAACCAATTACTTTATAAGCATCATTTTCTTTATATCACTGAAACCATTTGATTCGAGTTTATAGAAATATGCACCGCTTGAATAGTTTGAAGCATTAAAATCAAATGTGTGATTTCCTGCATTCTTCACTTCGTTTACGAGTGTTGCTACTTCTCTGCCAAGTACATCATAAACTTTTAAAGTAACTAATCCTGATTTCGGTAAAGCATAAGCAATCTTAGTAACAGGGTTAAATGGGTTTGGATAGTTTTGTGATAATTCAAACTTAGCCGGTATTTCATTTGCAACAGGTGTTACGCCTGTAACAACGTCACCATTAAAGCGTAAGCCCCATGATTGTAAAATCCCGGGATCACCTGTAACACCATCCGAACAAGTTATTACCCAATTCCCAAGCATATTTGCACTGCCAAAATTTCCGAAAGCAACTGCAGGACCTGCTAAATATGACCACGGTGCAAAGAATCCTGCGGTTGAAGCGGTTGTCTGACCGTCAACAAAGAACGTTAAAAGATTGTCACCTGAACCGCCCGCGCCCGCAACAACAGACCTTGAAGTTCCGTTTGGTGCAGTAAGTGTAATAGTTAAATCACTAATCCACGTATGCTGAATTGCAAGGAAAAGTTCAACTGATGTAATCGCTCTTGATGTCGCAAATTTAATTGTATCTTTAGTGGTTGCATTATCAGGAATAGGTTTATTGCTGAGTTTCATAGCAAATCCTGTCGGAAATGGATTAGGTGAACCTGTCCTGTTTAATACTGTTGGATGTGCAGTAAAACTTGCAGACATCAAACCTGTATTTGCCTCATTTGTAAAAGCACTGAAACGGGCATTGTTTGTTCCGCCTGTATTAAACGAACCGTTAATACCAGTTGTAGATGCAAAATTATTTAAATTACCGTCAAAATTCCAGACAGCAACACAACCCGCAGGAAATCCTGTTGTCCTGCAAGAAGTATGCATATACATAGAAATTTGTGCAGGAGTAAGAGCATTGCCCCAGATTCTTAATTCATCTATATAACCGTTTAAAAGGCCTGTATTGGAATAGTATCTTCCGATTAAAAATGGGTCTGTATTTGTAGGCATTGCCAGATTGTATGTTTGTGTGTCATCAAGAACTCCATTAACATAAAGTTTTACAGTGAAATTCGGACCACCGGTCCAGGTCGCTGCAACGTGATACCATTTATCTATTGCAAATACAGTTGGACCAGCGCTCATATAATTATGAGCACCAATATTCAAACCAAGTTTGTTCCCGGATGAAATATAAAATGCAAAGTTATGATTAGCGAACGATGTTCCTTTAGAACAAATTGTTTGAAGGGCTCCCACTGTATTTAATTTTACCCACGCATCAATACTTCCCGCAGCGGTTTGATTAAAAGCAGTATTAGTTGGAACAGTAACAAAATCGTATGTTCCGCCAGATAACTTCAAAGCATAATTGTAAGGAAGTGGATTGGTCGTATGAGATGCATACGTTGGCGTAGCCCCCTTTCTGTAATATCCGGTATTTCCACTGATATCTTCATAAGCAGCAGTACCCGTATTAAAAGTGTAAGAATTCAACAAGCCTGCATAACTTGATGAAGAAGTTAGTGCTCCGCCTGCATTGGCAGCAGTTCCGTCGCCAAGACCAACAAACCTGTTAGTTGCCATTTCTACTGCTGATCTTGGTGAAGTCCAGATTTTGACTTCATCAATGCTTCCAATGAAATCCTTAGAACCAAATGTAGCCCTTGAACTTCCAATTGTGAGTGAGTCTGAATTTACAGCCCAGGTACCGGCATTCGGGACATTAGTTCCTGCAACCGCTCCATTCACAAAAAAGGTAACAACAAAGGCTCCCGGACCGCCTGTCCAGCTGGCTCCAACGTGAGTCCATTGATTTATCGGAACATTTCCTGTAACTGTACAAGCAGTGTATGTATTTCCGATTCTGAAACCAATACTACCTGTATTTATCCATAGCAAACCAAATGAGATATTAGTTGCATCCCCTTTGCCGATAATAAAAGGTGCAGAGTTAGTAGTTGCTGTTGGATAAACCCAGCACTCAACCGCTCCGTCAACATTTTCGTTGAAAGTACTCGGTGCTGCTACATATCCGCCACCGGTGCCTGTGTTAACAACAGCGTTGTAATTGTATGAACCGTATTCATCACCTTGAATTGGAGTGTTAATTCTTGGTGCTCTCTGGTCCATTGGAATTGGTAACGGATGTATCTCTTTTGAATTGGTGTAAGTAGTTTGTTGCTGGGGACCCGATACTGTTGCATCATTAAATTGTGCATTAACCGGGTTGATGCTAAAACATAAAATTAATAGCATCAAAATTAGTAAAACATTTTTTGCTTTCATTTGCTATATCCTTTATTTTAAGTTTGTAGAACAAAACTCTGCCTCCTAAAGCATTTATAATTGCTCAACTTAAAATATCATAACTAAGATAAAATTATACTCTGCCTCCTACAGCATTTTTTCTAATTTACCCTAATTTAACAATAAAATAATAAAAATGCAACTAAAATTTTTATTAATTCAGATTATTTAGTTAAACATTATTGATGCTGCAAACGAAAATCCTGCAATCTGAAGAACAGTTTTTAATTCGACGCTTTCAATTGTCAGGATTATACTTGCAGTTTTTGTTATTCCTGAAAAAATTAATGAACACACGAAATATCTTAAATTAATTAATTGTTAAAATTCATTCCTGATTTATGGGTGAAGATGAACCCTTTTAACTTATTATTAGTTTTAATTCCAATATCGGAATTTATAGATACTGGGATAAACAATCAGACAGCAATTTGATAAATCGAATTTTATGACAATAAGGAAAATATATTTTATAATCTTCTGGACTCTTCTAATTGGAGTGTCATTATATTTCTATTATGACAATGCAATCGCCTACTTATTCGGATACAGGAGCGAAAGGTTTGGAGAGACACTGTTTGAAAATCAGATTTGGTTTGTTGCTCATATAGTCGGTGCTACTTTTTCATTATTTTTAGGTCCTGTTCAATTCTGGAAAATATTTCGAAATAAATATATGGGGTATCACCGATTTGCAGGGAAATTATATATTATAGGGTCTCTGATTGCAGGTATCTCATCTCTGCGGCTTTCTTTGATAAATGATTGTGCGGGATGCAGGTATTCCTTATTTATTTTGTCTGTTCTGTTTCTATTAAGTACATACTTAGCCTGGTACGCAATCAAGCAAAGAAATATTACCGCTCATAAGCAATTTATGGTAAGGAGTTATGTTTGTGCGTTGGCATTTGTTTTTGTAAGACTAAATCAAATTATTCCGTTAAACTTTCTTTTTGAAGCAATTGAGGACCCGGCAATCAGAAGAACTGTTAATGAGTGGATGTTTTCGTTTGCTCCTATTATACTTGCTGAAATATTTATGGTCTGGCTACCGTCTGTCAGGCGAAATAAACCAAAGAGTTGATATAACTTCATTTGATTATATAAAATCTGACATTACCAAATGATGCAGTATGAATTAACACACAAAATCTTATTCCTGAAAACAATAATACAGTAAACTACATTCTCACTACTCTTTATGATTAGGATAATTAAAATATTATTTTTATTTTCGAATCAGGGAGGGGTTAGGATAAGTTTATATCTTAATTCTTAAAACAAATAAGGGGAAAAATGAAAACAATTAAACAACTGGTAATTTTTCTGATTTGCGTTATCTTCGTAAGCTGCAGTCAGCAAACAACCAAAAAAACTGACAATGAAAATCAGTCTTCAACAGTCAACGTTGATTCCTTAAATGCCGTCTTTCTTGCCGGATGGAATAAAAAGGATTCTGCCGCTATAGTTAATACAATTTCCGAAAATGCAATAGTAATGAATGATTCATTAATACATTCAGGTATTAATTCTATTGCAAAAAACTGGATAAGCGGCGGAGTAAAAGTATTAAGTAATGTAAAAACCAAATCTATAATAAAGGATGCGAACGGTAAAATAGCATTTGACGGCGGGACATATACACTCGATTTAACAATCCCGGGAGGACCAACTCTTATAGAAAGAGGAAATTACAGTCTTGTTTGGACAAAACAACAAAACAACCAGTGGAAGTTAACACTTGTTCACATTGAAGATATAACAAGACTGCCGGACATAAAATAAGCAATATAAACTCAGCTGTTACAATAATTGAATTCCTAAGGTTTTCTTCCTAAATGTAATTGGTAATAAATGTTTATCATACTTTTGCAGAAAGTGAAGATGAATGTGATATTATTTGATAAATCGGTAATCAAAATAATCATTAGAACTGTTTAAATGAATTGGAAAAATTGTGAATTATCTTTACTTTATACTTAGTAAAGCAAATGTGTTTTTTGTTTAAGTATTTAATTTATTTTTTGATTAAAAATGAAACCTTTTGTTCTTCAATCCGTTTATTTAAATAGTAATAAAATTAACTATATATGAGAAAAATATTAGCACTGACGATGTTCTCCCTTTTAACATTCAGTCTCGCAAGTGCACAGGAAGTCTATGATTTAACGAAATCAGTAAATACAGCCTTACAAAACAGCACTGCTGTGTCAACTTTTCAGAATAACATCATGCTGCAAAAATTCAATGTTAAATCATCGTACGGAGATTTAATTCCGACTTTGAACTTATCAGGTCAATGGAGCAGAAATAATACTGACTCTAAGGGAGGAATTATTTACCAGAATGGTATTCCAATTGCCATTCCCGATAACAACACTACCGCTGATAACTTCAGTTTTGGATTAACCTCTTCAATGGTTCTATTCAATGGATTAGCAAATTTAGAGAACATTGACCTTCAGAAGAAAAGTCTTCAGTCTTTATACACTGATTTAGATAAAGCAAAGTATGACATTATTATGAGTGTTTATCAGAGATTCTTTGACGTTATTAAAAAGGATAAGATTGTAGAGACTAACAACAATAACCTTCTGACATCGATAGACCAGCTTAATAAAATAAAGGAATACGTAAATGTAGGGAAGAAGACGTTGTCAGAAGTCTATAAGCAGGATGTTCAGGTTGGTCAGAATGAACTTACTTTAGTGACCGCAAAGAATGACTTTGAAAAGGCTAAAGTAGATTTTCTTAGTACACTTAATGATGATGTGACCAAATCAATTGTTATCGATTACAGTAAATTATTCATACCTACCGCATTAGCTGAACTACAGTCGATTATTCAAAAGAACTCTAACTTTGAAGGACTTGTGCAAAATGCTTTAAAGACAAGATACGATTATAACTCAGCTCTTCAGAGTATTCAGATCAATGAAACAAAACTTAGTATAGCAAAAAAGAACCTATATTTCCCAAGTTTATCCGCTTTCGGAAACTACAACTGGAGCAGTAATAATCTTTCAGAAATCGATAAGAACAAAGTTCTGTCTTATGGACTGACACTGAGCTATCCGATTTTGCAGGGGTTTAAAACTGACTTAAACAGACAGGTTGCAGAAGTGAACATTAAACAAAAGCAGGAGGATATTGTAAAACTTGAAAAGTTAATCCGTTCTGATTTGAAGAAATCAATATACGACCTTGAAACCGCATATAAACAAATTGAAATACTTGACAGGAATATACTTTCTGCTGAGCAGGATAAGATTTTATCGGAAGAGAATTTCAGAATAGGTTATGGCACATTGCTTGATGTTCAGGTTGCCACGACTAACCTTAATAACCTGTTGATTAATCGTATAAATTCATTATACAATTTCGTACTATCCCAAAAGCAGATTGAATATCTATCAGGTCAATTAAAATATTAAAAAAGATTAATTATTATATTATATGGAAGACAGTAAAACTAAAGTAGAAATAAAGCAGACTAATACAAAGAAGAATAAGAAAAAGAAAAAACGAATTCTTTGGATTGGTATAATATTAGTTGTAATACTTATTATTGTAGCAGTGGTAATTTCGGGCAAGAAAGAGAAACTAATTGAGGTTCAGACGGAAAAAGTTTCCAAGCAGAATATTACTCAGATAGTTACAGCTACAGGCAAGATTCAGGCAGAAACCAAAGTGAATATTAGTGCTGAAGTGAGCGGTGAAATTGTGTCACTTCCTTTTAAAGAGGGTGATGTAGTAAGGAAAGGTGATTTGGTTGTTAAAATCAGACCCGATTCCTATTTGCCGAAATTAAAACAGGAGCAGGCAGGTATTAATGTAGCTCAAAGCAATTTAGCAACACAGGAAGTCAACCTGAAGAAATATAAACTTGAACTCGACAGGATTAAAATACTAACTGATAAAGGTCTCGCATCACAAGTAGACCTGGATAATGCACAGACGAACTACGATGCAACACTTGCACAAATGAATACAGTAAGAGCACAGATTCAACAGCAGAGAGCTTCTTTGTCGTCAGTACAATACGATGTTTCAAAAACAACAATAAACGCTCCGATGTCGGGAACGGTCACCCAGTTGAATAACGAAGAGGGCGAAAAAGTACTAGGTACTTCTTTTAATATAGGCTCACAGATTATGACAATCTCTGATCTGAACTCTATGGAGTGTCAGGTGGAAGTTGGCGAAACAGACGTTACACTCGTAAAACTTGGTGATACTGCAAGAATTGAAATTGATGCTTTTCCGGGAAAGACATTTACAGGATACGTTTATGAAATTGCCAATACAGCAAAAGCTAAAAATACAGGGACACAGGAAGAAGTTGTCAACTTCATAGTGAAAATCAGAGTCAATAAAGAAGATTATGAACTTCGTCCAGGAATGAGTTGTACCGTAGATATTGAAGTTCAGAGAAAAGATAATGTCATCGCAGTTCCGATACAGTCAGTCACAACAAGAGAAGATGATGTTCAGGGGCAAATGACTCTCCAGGGTGAAGAAAAAGATAAATCATTGCCGGAAAATCTTTCAAGCCAGCGCGACGATAAGATTATGAAGAAGCAGAAACCGAAAGAGATTGTCTTTGTTGTTGAAAATGGTATGGCAGTTAAGAAAGAAGTTAAAACAGGGATTAGCAATGATGCTTATATAGAAGTAATCGAAGGTATATCAGATGGGGTTGAAGTGATTAAGGGAAGTTTCAAAGCGATCAACAAAGATCTTGATAATAATATGAAAGTGAAAGTTAACAACGAAAAGAAAGTTGTGAAAAAAGATAAAGAATAATAATGAGTACTATAATTGACATAAAGAATATCACCAAACTCTACGAAATGGGTACGGAAAAACTCTATGCATTAAAAGGAGTTGACGTGGTTATCGAAAGAAACGAATACGTAGCAATAATGGGACCTTCCGGTTCCGGCAAATCTACATTGATGAATATTATCGGATGTCTGGATACACCAACTTCAGGTAACTATAAATTAAACGGAAAAGATGTTCACGAGATGGATGACGATGAACTTGCTGAAATCCGTAATAAGGAGATCGGGTTTGTTTTCCAGACCTTCAACCTTCTGCCAAGGAGTAATGCTCTTCATAATGTCGAATTACCATTGATTTATTCAGGGTTATCAAAATCCGAAAGAATTAAGCGTGCAGAGGAAACACTTACGAACGTAGGTTTAGGTGACAGAATGAAACATAAACCAAACGAACTCTCAGGAGGTCAAAGACAGAGGGTTGCGGTTGCGAGAGCATTAGTGAACCATCCGTCAATCATTCTTGCAGATGAACCAACGGGAAATCTTGACACTAAGACAGGTGAAGAGATAATGGCATTATTTGCAGACTTAAATAAAAATGGGAATACAATAATTCTTGTTACTCACGAAGAAGATATTGCTAAACATGCAGATAGAATCATTAAAATCCGTGACGGGATGATAGAGTCAGATACTTATCAAACTGCCAGACATTAATTAGATGAATATATTTATAGAAATAAAAGAGAGTTTCATTATTGCTTTCAATGCAATTACCGGCAATAAAATGCGTTCAATTCTTGCGGCACTTGGTATAGTAATTGGAATTACTGCTGTTACTTTAATGCAGACTGCAATTGAGGGTATTAACCGTGCATTTGAAAGCAGTATTGGCGCAATCGGAGCGGATGTTCTTTACGTACAGAAATTCGAATGGTTTGGTAAAGAAGACTTTGAAGTTTACAGAAACCGAAAAGATCTGAACCTTCAGCACTATGAATTTCTGAAAAAGTATATACAGTCTGCATCTTCTGTAAGTCCTACAGTCGGTTCTCCAAGAACTGTTCAATATGGCAGCCTTAATCTTGAAAATGTTTTTATAATCGGAACAACTGAAGAGTATCAGAAAACTGTCAGCCTGAACGTTGATGAAGGAAGATTTTTTACTTCTAAAGAATCTGAAGGCGGATATCCGGTATGTATGATTGGTACAGACGTGAAGAATGGATTTTTCAATAATGTTAATCCAATAGGAAAAATAATTAAAGTCGGCAGTTATTCTTTTCGTGTTATAGGTGTAATTGAAAAACAGGGGAGTATGCTTGGTCTTTTTAGTCTTGATAACAGGGTGATAATACCAATTACAAAATTTTATAAACTGTTTGGTACAAGACGCAGTATTTCTATAAATATTAAGGCGAATGATTTAAATAATCTCGACGAGACTAAAGAGGAAGTAAAGTCAATAATGAGAAAAGCAAGAAAGATACCAATTGGAGGTAGGGATGATTTTGGAGTAAATGAGCAGGCAGCGTTTACGGATACTTACAATCAGTTAACATCATTGATAAAAGTGATTGGACTACTGATTACAGGGCTGTCATTAATAGTCGGTTCAGTAGGTATTGCAAACATTATGTTCGTTTCTGTTAAAGAGAGAACTAAAGAAATTGGTATCAGAAAAGCAATCGGTGCCAGAAAAAGAACAATATTAATACAGTTTTTAATTGAGTCAGTTGTGATTTGTCTTGGCGGAGGTTTGATTGGGTTGATGATTTCATTCCCGATAAGTCTTATAATAGATGCATTCGTTCTGCCGACTGCAATGCCTCTGTGGGTTGTAGTGCTTGGTTTGTTTATTTCAATGATTTTCGGTGTTCTGTCGGGTTTCTTTCCGGCATACAATGCAGCAAAACTTGATCCTGTTGAATCTTTAAGGTATGAATAATTATGATAGTAGGTGAAACTTTAAGATTATCGGTCGATACAATAAGAAGTAATAAATTAAGAACTTCTTTAACTCTTGCGGGTATAGCAATTGGTGTGTTTTCTATTATTGCAATTATGACTTTGCTTAATGCTTTGCAGTCGGGCATCGACTCAGGTCTGAGCCAGCTGGGAAGCAATACATTCCAGATACAGAAATTTCCTGCTATGAATTTCGGAGGTCCACCTTCGATGAAATTCAGAAACAGGCCGGACATTACGTATGATCAGGGTGTTCAGCTTATGGATAGAGCAACAATGTATAAATATATTTCACTAGAAGACTGGAAAGGTGCTAAAGTTTTTAAGAACGGACAAAACACTACAAATCCGAATATGCAGCTTGGCGGAGTCAATATGGACTTTCTGCCTTGCAACGATTATACTGTAAAAGAAGGAAGATACTTTACAAACTCCGAGATGAATAGTGCAAGTTCTGTTACCGTTATTGGTATGGAAGTTGTGGATAAACTTTTTCCAAAAGAAACACCGATAGGTAAGAAAGTCATTCTTGATAAGAATGAATTTACAGTTATTGGAATTCTCGAACCTAAGGGAGAGAGTTTCGGGCAAAGCCGTGATAACATTGCATTAGTTCCGATAACAAAAACGCTTCAGATATACAGGGGTGAGGAACATCATTCAATTAATATTGCAGTTCAGGCACCGAGCAGGGAACTATACAACGAGACTGTTGAACATATTACGGGTATGATGAGAATTATAAGAAAAGTGAAACCGGGAGAAGAAAATAATTTTGAAATATACTCTAACGAATCTCTAATTACACAGGTTAGTGCTTTTACGAAGTATTTTAAATACGGAGCAGGCTTCATATCCTTCATTGCTCTTCTTGCAGCGGGTATAGGTATTATGAATATTATGTTAGTATCTGTAACCGAAAGAACGAAGGAAATTGGTATAAGGAAATCAATCGGTGCAAAGCGCAAGAATATTCTTTATCAATTTCTTTTTGAAGCAGTGATACTTTCATTAATGGGAGGTATCGTAGGAATTTTACTCGGTATTATGTCCGGTAATTTACTCGCAATCTATCTAAGTTCACCGGTTGTAATACCTGTAGACTGGATTATAATAGGATTGGTAATCTGTACGGTAGTGGGTTTGATATTCGGTGTTTATCCTGCTTACAAAGCAGCAAAGTTGAATCCTATTGACGCTTTGAGGTATGAATAAAGTGACTATCTAAAATAAATTCCTGAATTAATTTCAAATTTTTATCCTCAAGTTTCAATAATTTCAGATTATTTATTGCTGTAGGAATTTTATCTATTATGTCTTTATTCCCTTTTCCTAAATATGAATAGCAGTAACTTCCTAATACCTGAATTATTCTTAGCAAAGCAAAATAATTGAGTGACTCTAAGAACTTATCCCTATCAACTTTTTCATACTTAGCGAATTCATCGATATAGAATCGTGACAATAATTCCCTCTCGTCCGGAGTAATATCAATACTTCCTGAATACAGGAATGATATTAAGTCGTATTGCGGAGGTCCTAATCTTCCTGACTGATAATCAACGAAGTATAAATCCTTATTATTATACACAATATTTCTCGGCTGAAAATCCCTGTACATAAAGAAGTTTTCCGAAATCTTAATTGTTACTTTTAGAATATTATTTATAAAACTGTCTTTGTGAAATTTATTTTGAGAGTTGAGGAATTTATCTATATAATATAATTCAAATTTATCTGTATCTAAAAAAATCTGTTCCTTATCAAATATCCGTGTCTCAAAGCAATACGAAAAATCTATTTTCTTTTTCCCGAGAATCTGAAATTTGATCAGATATTCCAGTGCTTTCTTATAAAAGGAAATTAAAACATCCCTGTCCTTTATTGATTTTAATTGAATCAAACAAAGTCTTTTCTCCTAAATCACTCAGTATATAAACCTTGAAATCATCGGAAACATAAAGAATCTTTGCCACATTTAAACCTAATTTTTCAAAAACCTTAGTAAACTCAAGAAAAGTAATATTTTCTCTTGTGAATGAATTATAAATGCCAATAACACTATTGTTTGCGGATTTTATTCGTATTATCAGTTTATCCGATACACCGGTTTTAAGTTGTTCATAGCCGGTATAAACTTCAGAAAAGTTCTTGTTGTAAGTCTGCAGTATTGTTTCTAAATATTTCAGCAAATTAATCTATAATATTAGTTAATGCTTCGTTTATGGTTTTATACTCAAAACTAAATCCCATATCAATTAGCTTCTTGGGAATTGCTCTCTGGCTTCCTGTAAGGAATTCAGCGAATTCTCCAAGTATAATTTTCAAAGCAAACTTCGGTACTTTAAAAATACTCGGTCTTTTTAATACTTTACCCAATGCCTTGCTGAAATCATTTCCGGTAACCGGGTTCGGCGATGTACCGTTAAGTGCTCCATTCAATGATTTATTCTTTATTGCTTCTTCATAAATATTAATAATATCATTTATATGTATCCATGGTAGATACTGTTTACCGTTCCCAAGTGCACCCCCCACAAAAAATTTAAAAGGCTGTGCCATTTTCTTAAACCCGCCTTCTTCTTTATCAAGAACAACGCCAACTCTTATACATACAGTCCTGACTCCTCTTTCCTTTGCTTTGAGTGCCTCATTCTCCCAGTCAATACACATTTTCGACAAATAATCATTTCCCGTAGTTGATGATTCTGTCAATAATTCGTCGCCTCTGTTTCCATATATTCCCGTTGCGGAAGTGCTTACGAATGTATGAGGTTTATTTGTGGAGGAAATAATCGATTGAGAAATTAAAGACGTTGTATTAACTCTGCTGTAGTACATAATCTGCTTATATTCATTACTCCATCTTTTATCTGCTATTGAAGCCCCCGCAAAATTAACAATAATATTCTTGTTTTCTATAAGCTCTGAAAATGAACTTAAATTATAACTAAAACCATTGTATTCAACTCCTTCAATTCTGTTATCGATTTTATCAGGATTTCTTGTAGCAACTGTAATATGATAATCGTTTTTGATTTTATCGATTAATCTTTTGCCGAGAAACCCCGTACCGCCAAATATTAATATTTTTTCAACCATAAATAAGCTTAATTATAATGTCAATTAATAGCATAGACAATTTAATATTATTTTACAATATTTAAAGTTCTATTATTATAACATAAAAATATTAGTTATTAGTTTTAAAGAAGCGTCATATTATTATTGTGAGAACTTAACGAAAAGCAACTACGAAAACTTTCCGGTTGCATCGTATTTTATTCCAAAGAATAAAAGGAATTTTATATACAGTATCTACGCATTTGCAAGAACTGCAGACAATATAGCAGATTCGAGGTATCTGAAGCCCGAAGATAAATTATCTAAACTTGAGTTTATGGAAGATATGCTCGATAATTTCCAGGAATACGAGAAGGTTGATATGCATTTTAAGAATGTTTACACTGCTTTGACTGATACCATTGAAATATCAAAAATTGACAAGAACGACCTGAAGAATCTGTTAATAGCATTCAAACAGGATGTATCAAAAAAGATGTATAAGAATTTCGATGAATTGCTTGAATATTCGAAATATTCTGCAAATCCTGTAGGGCATTTAGTCCTTCAGGTATTTGGATACAATAAGGATACGAATAAAGAAATGTTCGATTTGTCAGATTCCGTTTGTTCGGCATTACAATTTGCAAATTTCTGGCAGGATGTATCACTGGATTTAAAATTAAACAGAGTTTACGTACCGCTTGATACAATGGAAAAGTATCAATATAATTTGCAGGATTTGTACACTAAGTTAGAGAATGACAAGTTTAAAAAAATTATGAAGGAATTAGTAGATACAACAGAAGAAATGTTTAACAAAGGAAAAGATTTGCCCAAGTTGCTAAACGGCCGATTAAGGATGGAGATAGCAGCAACAATAAACGGTGGAATGAAGGTATTGGAGTTAATCAGAAAATCGAATTATAAAGTATTATCTTACAGAGTAAAATTAAGCAAAACAGATAAGTTTAAAATTTTATTATCGTCATTATTTTAAATAGATTGCAAACAGGGACAACAACAAATACCGATATACTGAATGTAATGAAGAATAGCAAAACTAATTTTTTCTATTCATCAGTATTTCTTAGTAAACCAAAAAGAGAGGGTTTAAGGGTTGTTTATGCATTTTGCAGAATGACGGATGATATTGTAGATAATGAAGAATTGACTATTAATGAGAAATCAGAAGAAATAAAGAAATGGAAAGACAGATTGTATAATTCGCTTTATAATAACTCTGATGATAGTTTCTTTAATGTACTTAAGAAGCAGATAGAATACTTTAACATTCCTCATAAACCATTCTTTGATTTAATAGAAGGAATGGAGATGGATGTCGTTAAAAACAGGTATAACAATTTTGAAGAGTTGTATAAATACTGCTACTGTGTTGCCTCAAGTGTCGGATTAATGAGCATAGAAATATTCGGATATAAGAATCAGGAGATTAAAAAATTTGCAGAATATTTAGGTATTGCCTTACAATTAACGAACATTATACGTGATATTAAGAAAGATGCATTAAACGGAAGGATATATCTTCCAAATGATGACTTAGAGATGTTTAAATACAAAGAGGAAGATTTATTTAGTTCAAAATATAATTCAAGTTATATTAGTCTTATGGACTTTGAGTATAAGAGAGCAGTTGAATATTATAAGAAGGCAGACTCATTCCTCGTAAGAGAAGATAAGGGTCATATGATAGCAGCACGTATTATGGAGCACATTTATTATGATTTATTAAAAAAGATAAAATCTATGAATTACAACGTTTTTGATAATAATGTAAGAATACCAAAATTAAAGAAATTATTCTGGGCTTATTCGGTTTTCTTTAAGTATAAACTTTTATATCACACAAATTAATGTCTAAGAGTGTATCAATAATAGGTGGTGGATTAGCCGGAATTTCTTCGGCAGTATTTTTGCATGATAAAGGTTATGATGTGAATCTGTACGAGGCAACATCCAAACCGGGCGGCAGAACATTCAGTTTTGAAGATAAAGAATCAGGATTAATATTTGATAATGGTCAGCATATTTTAGCCGGATGGTATAAGAACACTTTTGAATTGTTTGAAAAGTTAGGTAAAATTCCCGATTTATCATTAACTCAAAATCTGAACGTATTCTTCAGAGATGAAAACGGTAACGATATTGAATTTCTCGCAAAAGGAGATAATCCGTTCGTTGCTGTTGCTAAAGGGTTTATGAATTACAATCCATTACATTTTAAGGATAGAATTAAA
The DNA here is from genome assembly GCA_963748665.1 of Ignavibacteriota bacterium. Taxonomy (GTDB): domain Bacteria; phylum Bacteroidota; class Ignavibacteria; order Tepidaquicellales; family Tepidaquicellaceae; genus CAIKZJ01. The sequence goes on from CAVVJW010000014.1 coordinate 90,755, forward strand.
TTGCTGCGGTTGCGGGAATTGATTGAGATTGACTTTGTGGAAAAAATACGGGGAAAAAATCTTGATTGGTTACTGGATTATTTAAAGCAGACAGAAAACCTTGTGAAATATTTCTGGGAGCCTTTTGTTTATGCTGTTTTTAATACGTCTCCAAAGTTTGTTGATGCCGAACTATTTTATAATGTATTAGCAACAGCATTTGAAAACCCAATGGCAAACACATTAATCGTACCAAATGAAAATTTAGATGAATTGTTCGCTAAACCTTTTGTTAATTATTCGGAAAATAAAATTGGCCTGCATTATAACTCTGCTGTAAGCGGGTTTAATATTAATGAAGACAAAATTACCGGTATGGTTTTAAATAACTCTGATGTTATAGTATCTGATTATTATGTCTCAGCAGTTCCATTTTATGATTTTGGTAATTTGTTCTCTCAGGATTTATTTAATCAGTATTTTCAAGGTTATGAAGAGCTAAAAGCATCATCAATACTATCGGTTTTCTTAGTACCTGAAAATATGCCTGAGGAATTTAAAAATAAGTTTTATTTCGGAATGGTTGGTATATTGAATGGATTTATGCATTGGGTATTCTTTAAAGAAAATTATATCTCGGTAATAATCAGCGCACCTGAATATACGGTAGCAGGGTTTGATGAAATGAGTAAAGAAGCTATATGCGAAAAGGTAGAAGCCGAAATAAAAGATTATTTCCCTGAATTTCGGAATATTAAATTTAAACGGATTAAATATTTCAGAGAAAAAAGAGCGACCTTTTTGCCGGAGACTAATTCAAATAAAAGCAGACTCGATACAGAATGCAATATTAAAAATTTATTTATTGCCGGTGACTGGACAAACACAGGATTACCATCTACAATAGAAGGGGCAGTAATGAGTGGAAAGAAGTGTATGAAAGCAATTATGGATATTTAATGAGACTTGAGAAAGAAATATTATCAGCAGGAATCTGCATTGGCTCATCTACAATATCGATTGTAAAGATGTCTAAAGATATTATCGGGAAGGTTACTTCAGTTGAACAGCTGTCTCACGAAGGAAATCCAAAGTCGCTGCTAAAGAAATATTTCAAGAAAAACAATCTTGGACATTACTCTGTTGTGGTTACAGGCAGAAAGTTTAAGAACCTGATAAATGCTTACGTAATACCTGAACCGAGGTCGATTGAAAATGCAGTAAAGTATTTAGGTATTACGGGTGAAAAGATGGCGATTGCAAGTCTCGGGGCTGAGAATTTTATGGTTTATAGTGTTAATGAAAAAGGTGCTCTTGAAAATGTAATGACAGGAAATAAATGTGCATCAGGTACGGGTGAGTTTTTCTTACAGCAGATCAGCAGGATGAATATTACTGTTGAACAGGCAACTGAATTATCGGATAATGAAAACCCATACAGTGTTTCCGGCAGATGCAGTGTCTTCTGTAAGAGTGATTGTACACACGCACTTAACAAGGGAATACCTATGCCTAACGTAATATCAGGTTTAAGTAAAATGATTGCTGATAAAACTATTGAATTACTCGCAAAGCAAAAGTATAAAAAAGTATTATTAATTGGAGGTGTCTCAAAAAATAAATCGGTTTTTGACTTTGTAAAAAAAGAATATCCGCTCGCCTTTGTATCAGAGCAATCATCATACATTGAAGCATTGGGTGCTGCAATTGAAGGACTTAACAGGCACTATAAATTTGATAATAACGAAGTATTTAAAGAACATCAGCATCAGTTTTCGTATCACAAACCATTAAGCAGTAGTGATGCAAAAGTAGTATTTAAGTCTATTGAGAAATCCAAACCTGATGAAGGAGACGAATGTATATTAGGGCTTGATGTTGGTTCAACTACTACGAAAGCAGTTCTTCTAAACAGAAAGAATGATTCTTTAGTTGCTTCAATATATTTAAGGACGAATGGTAATCCCGTAAAAGCATCTATAGAGTGTTACAGGGAAATTAAGAAACAACTTGATATAGATGTTAAGATTGTTGGAGTGGGGGTTACTGGTTCGGGCAGGCATATAGCAGCACTGCATGCAATTACAGAAGGAGATGTGAATGAAATTATTTCTCATGCAGTTGCGGCGGCATTTTTCGATAAAGACGTTGATACGATTTTTGAAATAGGCGGACAGGATGCTAAATACACGCATTTAACTAACGGTGTAGCCAGTGATTATGCAATGAACGAAGCATGCTCTGCAGGAACAGGCTCATTCCTGGAAGAAGCATCTAAAGAGTCATTAAACATACATTATACTGAAATCTCAGAAATAGCATTTCAGGCAAACAATCCTATTAATTTTAATGACCAATGCGCGGCTTTTATATCGAGTGATATAAAGAATGCAGGACACGAAGGAGCAAACAGGGAAGATATAGTTTCAGGATTAGTCTATTCTATTTGTCTGAATTATGTTAACAGAGTCAAAGGAAACAGGCCTGTCGGCAATAAAGTATTTATGCAGGGTGGTGTTTGTTACAATAAGGCTGTGCCGTATGCAATGTCTCTTTTAACAGGTAAAGAAATTATAGTTCCGCCTGAGCCAGGGTTGATGGGAGCATTCGGTGTTGCACTTGAAATCAAAAACAGGATTGCTCTTGGATTGTATGAAGAAAAAGAATTTGATTTAGATGATTTAATCAGCAGGGAGTTTAAATATGCAAGTAGTTTTACGTGCGGGGGCGGAAAAGAGAAGTGTGACCTGAAGTGTTCGATTAATATGGTTGAGATAAACGGGAAAAAATATCCTTTTGGTGGTGCTTGTAGTAAATACTATAATGAAAGAAGAAATTTGTCAGCTGATGCAGAAAATAATAATATCGTCAGAAAGAGACAGGAATTTGTATTCCATAAATATTTAGTTCCTGAAACTAATAACGGCAGAAGAGTTGGAATCTCAAAAAGTTTATTAACGAATACGATGTATCCGTTTTATTACAACCTTTTTACAAATCTTGGTTTTGAAGTTGTTCTTTCTGACAATATCGATAAAGCGGGTTCTGATAAAATAAGAAGTTCTTATTGTTATCCTGTAGAAATATCGCACGGTTTCTTTCAGAATTTAATTTCAAAAGACGTTCAATATATTTTCCTTCCTCATATAAGTCAGATGGAAGGGCGGGATAAATTTGAATACAACAGGATGTGCGTATTTGTGCAGGGCGAGACATACTTCTTGAAATCAACTTTCAGAGATGAAATCGAAAGGGAAAATGGTGCTGAAATTCTGAGCCCGGTTGTGGATTATTCGAAAGGACTGGAAAAAACCAGAAGCGTATTTGAAGAGATGTTTAAAGATTTGAATATCAATAAAAACGATTTTGAAAAAAGCTTCTCTTATGCTGTTGAAAGTTTTAACTCTATGAAAAAAGAGTTTAAAATTGTTGGCAAGGAGATTATGAAAGAACTGGAATCCAATCCTGAGGAAATTGCATTAGTGCTGTTCGGCAGACCTTACAATGCATTTGCGCCTGAGGTAAACTTAAATATACCGCATAAAATAGCATCGCACGGTTATAAAGTTATTCCTTACGATTTTCTGCCTTATGAGGAAAAACATTCCTATGAAAATATGTACTGGTACAGCGGTAATGAAATCCTTTCGGCAGCAAGATATGTAAAAGAACACAAACAACTGTTTGGTGTTTTCATAACCAATTTCTCTTGCGGACCTGATTCGTTTATAATCCCTTACTTCAGAAAAATTATGGGTGTAAAGCCATCATTAACTCTTGAACTGGACAGCCATACTGCTGATGTAGGAGTGGAAACAAGAATAGAAGCGGCTCTTGATATAATTAAAAATTACTTAATTTTAAACAAAGAAACCGATGATGAAAAAGATTCAGACTATGATTCTTTAAAAGTTATAAGTAAAGATAAGGGTTTGTACGTAAGAGACTTCAAAGGAAACGAATTTCCGATTAAATCAGATGATGTGGAAGTTATTATACCATCGATGGGACATTACAGCACTGACGCATTTTCTGCGGTATTCCGATCATTAGGTGTTAAGAGCAGACCGTTACCGGTTCCAACTTTTGAAACATTAAAGCAAGGACAGGGGAGTTGCTACGTGCAAAGAATGTTTGCCGTTTCTTTTAACGACAGGTTCTTTGCTTGAATACCTGAAAGGGAAGAACGGTTCAGATATGAAAACTCTATTCTTTATGCCCCACGGTTACGGACCTTGCAGACAGGGACAATATCACACAAGGTTAAAGGATATTCTGCAGACATCAAGTATCACAAATTCAGGTGTAATATCGATGGATGATGAATCCTCTTTCAGTGATTTTGGCAATGATTTCTTTATCAGGCAATGGATGGGATTAATGATAGCAGATACTGTTCACGATATTGAGAATGCCATTGGTGTATTGGCTGTGGATAAAGAGAAGGGTTTAGAATTGCTTGAAAGTGAATGGAAAAAGGTTGTAGTAGAATTAGCATCAGGAAATAAATCAAGAATATACAAATCGCTTGAAGAAATGGCTGAGAGTTTGTCCGGATTGGAACTGAAATCGAGTTTTAAGGAAGCCAAGATAGTTTCTTTAGTCGGAGAGATATACGTAAGAAGAGAAGAATATTCAAGGTTAGACTTAATAAAAGTGTTAACTGAAAACGGATTTATAGTCAGAACGGCACCAATTACGGAATATGTTTATTACACTAATTATCTTCAAAAGAATAATATTGTAAAGGCACTTACAACGAAAGAAAAATTTTCTCTGTATTTGAAAGAAAAGATTCAGAAGAAAATTGAAAGTAAGGTTAAAAGATTACTTGCTAAGTCAAATCTTTGTTCAGACGAAATGATTGATGTTGAGAAAACTCTGGAATATGGAAAAGATTTAATATCAGAAAAATTAATTGGTGAAACTATATTAACAGTTGGATTATCATTACGTGAAATACTTGACGAATCGTGCGGAATAATAACGATAGGTCCATTCAACTGTATTCCAAGCAGACTTGCAGAAGGAATACTAAGCAAGGAAATGACATTGGACGGTAAATACAGGTTCGGAAAACTTCAAAGAAACGGTTATCCTGAATCAGTTCAGAATTTACCATACCTGCATATAGAAACAGACGGAAACACGTTCCCGCAAATTACACAGTCAAAGATAGAAATATTTATGATGCAGTCGGATAATTTATACAAAGAAATGAAGATTGCAAAGAGCAAACATCATTGAATAAAGATTTAATGTTTGTTCTTAAGGTCGTTGAAATAATCTTTGCAAACCGATAAATCTTCAATTAAAAGATTCAGATTTAAAAAACAATCAGGTGTCAGTTCGAAAAATTTATTTTTTAAGGAACTCATTATTACAGCATCAGAATCTATCAGAGAATCCTGTATCAGAATAGTAAGGTTTTTTAATTCTTCAGTATATTCAGAAAGCAGTTTCTCCATATCCTCTTTTGAATCAGAATTAACGGCAATAACTTTACTAAGTCCTTTAAGGAATTTTGCTTTGAAAATAATACTATCAAAAGTAATACTATTAGGTCTGGTTTTTGTGTATTCAATAAGGGCGGAAAGTTCAAATTCATTCTTCAACTTTCCGCCTGAAAATTCTTTTATATCAAGTATAAGGTCTATGGTTTCTTCAGAGAACCTCATTTACCTTTTCCATGACAATTCTTGTACTTCTTTTTGCTGCCGCAAGGGCAAGGATCATTCCGACCTACTTTATCGCCAACGTGGACGGGCTGAGGTTTACCTGTACGAGCGGCTTCATTCTCAACGGGGTCAAGGTTTGCAGAATAGCCCATTCCATCAGACGTATCATGCCGTGCCTGTATTTTTGCAGTGTTTACTGATTTTGGTCCCTGAATATCTGCATCTTCCTGTGCCTGTATAGTAAATTTAAATATAAAATTAATAGTACCTATCGCAATTGTATCAAGCATACCTTCGAATAACTTAAAGCCGTCCATTTTATATTCGACAAGCGGGTCTTTCTGACCGTAAGAACGGAAGTTAATACCTTCTTTAAGGTCATCCATTTCACGTAAATGTTCTTTCCATTTATCATCAATAATACTAAGCATAGCAAATCTTTCAATCTTGCCCATTAGTTCAGTACCGTATCTGTCTTCTTTTCTTTTATAGAATGCTTTTGCTTCTGTTAATATTAAATTCTTTAATCCTGTTTCACCATGTTTTAAGAACAATTCAGGTGTTAAATTCAGCCTTACTAAAAATGTTCTTTGTACTTCATCAACGAGACCCTCTAAATCAGATTCAGGAAAATGTGTTGCAACTATCTTCTCAACATTCTTTTCAACCATTTCGAAAAGTTCATCTTTGAGTCTTTCACCCATTAATGCCTGTCTTCTGCGTTCGTATATAACTTCTCTTTGCTGATTCATTACGTTATCATACTCGAGAAGTCTTTTTCTGATTGCAAAGTTGTTTTCTTCAACTTTCTTCTGTGCACGTTCGACAGAATTTGTAATCATCTTATGTTCAATTGCCTGTCCTTCTTCTACACCGAGTCTTTGCATTACGTTTGCAATTCTCTCACTACCGAATAAACTCATTAAATCGTCTTCCAGTGACAGGAAGAACTTTGAAGAACCCGGGTCACCCTGACGACCGGCACGACCTCTTAACTGCCTGTCGATACGTCTTGATTCGTGTCTTTCTGTACCCATAATATGAAGACCGCCTGCTTCAGCAACACCTGGTCCAAGTTTAATGTCCGTACCTCTACCTGCCATATTAGTAGCGATGGTAATTGCACCAGGTAAACCTGCGTTGGCAACTATCTGTGCTTCACGCTGATGTTGTTTTGCATTAAGTACTTCGTGAGGAATAGCACGTCTTTTGAGTAATCTTGAGATAGTTTCTGAGACTTCAACACTTGTTGTACCCACAAGTACAGGTCTCATTTTCTTTCTCATTTCATCAATCTCATCGATAACAGCATTATACTTCTCACGTTTTGTTCTGTAAACGTGGTCGTTCTGGTCATCTCTTATGCAATCAACATTAGTAGGAATGACGACAACATCAAGTTTGTAAATTTCATAAAATTCTGTTGCTTCTGTTTCAGCAGTACCTGTCATACCTGCAAGTTTCTTGTAGAGTCTGAAGTAATTCTGCAATGTAACAGTAGCGAGTGTCTGAGTATCCTTCTCAACTTTTACGCCTTCTTTGGCTTCGATAGCCTGATGCAGACCTTCTGAATATCTTCTTCCTGCAAGAATACGTCCTGTAAATTCATCAACAATCATAATCTTTCCATCCTGAATGACGTATTCAACATCTTTTTCATAAAGTCCGTGAGCTTTCAATAATTGCTGAACAGTATGCAGTCTGTCACTTCTTTCGGCGTAAATTTTATACAACTGTTCTCTCTTTGCTTCTCTGTCTTCTATTGATAACGTATCATCATTTTCAAGCAGTGCAATTTCAGAACCTAAATCAGGCAGAGTGAAGAAATCTCTTTCCTGAGAAGAAGGAGCGAGGTATTCACGACCTTTTTCGGTTAAATCAGTAACGTGTGATTTTTCTTCAATAACGAAAAACAGTTCATCGTCAACGATATGCATATCTCTTGCTTTATCACGATTGAAGAAATTATCAGTTTCAATCATTAACTTCTTGTTATTCGGGTCAGAAAGTAATTTCTGAAGTTTCTTATGTTTAGGAAAACCGTGGTTAGACCTTAACAGGAGTAACCCTGCGCGGTCAAGATCTTCCTTAGAAGGTTTTTCCTGAGCAAGTATTCTTTCACATTCGCCTGTAAGAGCAGTTATAAGATTTTTCTGTGCATCAACAAGACGTTTTATTCTTATGTTCATCTCATCGAATTTATGAGTAGGCGCTTCAACAGGACCCGAGATAATCAAAGGTGTTCTGGCTTCATCGACTAAAACAGAGTCAACCTCGTCAACGATAGCATAGAAGTGTTCACGCTGAACAAGATGTTCAACATCAACGACCATATTATCTCTGAGGTAATCAAAACCGAACTCATTATTTGTACCGTAAGTAATATCGCAATTATACATCTTCCTTCTGAGTTCAGAACTCTGGTCATTCAGAATAACACCAACCGTCATACCGTGGAATTTAAAAATCTCACCCATCCATTCACTATCACGTTTTGCAAGATAGTCATTAACAGTAACAAGGTGTACGCCTTTTCCCGCGAGAGCGTTTAAGAAAAGGGGCAGAGTAGCGACGAGGGTTTTACCTTCACCTGTAGCCATTTCCGAGATTTTACCCTGATGCTGAACGATACCGCCGATTAACTGGACGTCGAACGGAATCATATTCCATTTAATTTTTGTGCCTGCGGCTTCCCATTCTTTTCCCACGAGCCTTCTGCAAGTATCTTTAACTATCGCAAATGCTTCGGGAAGAATTTCATCGAGAGTTGCTTTTATAGTATCGTAGTAATCTTTATTCAACTGGTCGAGTTCATCATAAACATCATATCTTTCTTCGTGTTCAATATCTTCTTTAAGTTTTTCGCGTAATTCGGTAATTCTATCTTCAATTTCTTTAACTTCAGATTTAATTTTATCTTTTAATTCCTGAGTCTTTGCTCTCAGTTCATCATCAGTAGAGAGGATTATATTCTTCATAAATACGATTAATCTCTTCAACCAGAGGCTGAACTAATTTAACATCTTTTTCGTGCTTACTTGGAAAAAATTTTGATAATATCTTTAACATAATACATTTTAATTTTAAACTAACTTATAATTTAACATATATTGATAACAAAGAAAATGGAAAAGGGAGTAGGATTTTGAGCAAGAATCTTTGTCACGAATTAGTACGTATAGCATGAATAGATTTCATAGAACGAAATATTTGGCATAATTGGCATAATAGGGAACAATTGAACACATTAAGAAGAAAGGAATTAACGAAATTTATTATGAACTGTAATATTTCACTATATTTTAAAACAGGCTTTTGAGGATATTTTCTTTTTAATTGTCAGATTCGAATATTTGCTGATTGAGATTAGCACTTAGCACGAATTGAACTAATAGATAGGCGAAATTTTATTAATAGAAAATTGTTTTAGAATAGTGTAAATTAAAGTTTGTATTTAAGTACAATAAACAAGATTATACTAATATAAATTATAATAAAAGGGATTAAATATGTCAATAATAATAACTTCGGAGTGTATTAATTGTGGTGCGTGTGAGCCGGAATGTCCGAATACTGCAATATATGAAGGCGGTGCAGCCTGGGCTTTGGCAGGTAAAGAATACGGTGATGGAGAGGAATCACCTGCAGGTGCAAAGGAATTTTTCTCAACAGATTTCTTTTATATTGTTCCGGATAAATGTACGGAGTGTAAAGGATTTCACGATGAGCCTCAATGTGCGGCCGTTTGTCCTGTAGATTGCTGTGTTCCAGACCCTAATCACATAGAAACCGAAGAGGCACTTCTGCAAAAGAAAGAGTATCTTGACGGGTTGGGAAGATAAAAAGAGTAGTATATAAAGTTACACTATTGAAAGATTGTAATATTATCAACAGAAAAGATTGAAAAAACACTAAGAACACGGCGTAGCAAGCTACAAACAAAAGTAGGAAAGAAAACATAGGAATAGGTTCACAGCGCGGATCCTCAGAGAAGTCATGGAGCTCACGAGAATTAAGAATAAACAGACATGAATTAACACAAATTAACTCGAATTTAAGAGCAAGAGCTTTTTAGGCAAAGAAACGGAAAGCAATTTTAGGATTATTAAAACTTATAAAATTCATAGTGTTAGCAAAAAAGATTGTTTTTATTACAACGTTTTTATGGATAGTAGCACTTAGAACACTTAGAAGAGAGAATTAATCCCTACGAGTTATTCAGATAAGTCGGGAGTTAAATAATTGTTTTGTTCTCGGTTTCTAATTCCTGCGATAAAGTTGTTTCAGGATTTGTGGGAATCTGAGAATCTACTCCAGTATCCTGCAAAGGAATATCGTTGGAATTTAAAGTGGCGGCAGAATTTTCTTCAGCACTTTTTTTGTCGAAAATCCGTGAGTAACCGAATAAAATCATAACAAAACCTATTGTGACGGATATATCTGCAACATTGAATATTGGCCAGGAATAGAATGTTTTTCCGAAAAGGCTAAAGTCAGGGACGTTAAAATGGAAGAAATCAACTACCTTTCCGTAAAACAAAGGTGCATAACCGTAAATTGAACCGTAAAATAATCTATCAATGAGATTACCGACTGCACCGCCGAGTATAAAGGCTAATGCTAATCTGAGATAAATGCTTTCGTGTTTATTTTTATAGATAAAATATACAATCAAAAATGTTGCTATTAGAGTGAAGATTGAAAGAGTAAGTTTACCTCCAAACTCAATTCCAAATGCCATTCCCGGATTTTCAATAAAAGTAATTTTAAAGAAATCACCGATTAGTTTAATGCTTGAGCCAAGCGTCATTCCTTCAACATTAATGCCGAGAAAAGGAATTTTAATGCCTTTAACTTTAAGTTTGGTAATCTGGTCAACTAATACAACAAAAAACGAAAGATACAGTACTCTCACTTATCTATTAACTCCGAATATTTTTACATTCGATGCAATGCTGGGTGATAGGAACGATTTCAAGTCTTTCCTTTGGAATTAAAGGACAGGTTCTGCATAGGTTTTTAGGTGTATCTATACAATCCACACAGACACCGTATGTACCCTGATCAATTCTTGTGAGTGCTTCTTCAATGTATCCAAGATATTTTTCATCTCTTTGCACGAACATATAGTTCTTTTCTCTTTCCATTTCATCTGTGCCTTGTTCTGCCATGTGTGATGCATAGGAAAGGTCATCGCCTACGTAATCGCCTGATTCACTGTCAACGAGTGTTTTCATATTTGCTTTAGCACTTGCAATAATCGTTTGCTTTTCATCCGTTAATATTTTCTTGAAGAAAATTAAGTCTTTGGATGAATATCTCAGTTTGTTGTTTAAATTGGCGTGTCTTCTTGGAGCCTTTTTCTTAACTGGCGCATTAGAAGTAGTTTTGACTGCACTTTTAACTTTCGCAGCGGTTTTTTCGCAACTGCTTTCTTAACAACGACCTTTTTAGCAGTAACTTTTTTCGCTACGACCTTTTTAGCAGTAGGTTTCTTCGCTACAATCTTTTTAGCAGCAACTTTTTTCGCTACGACTTTTTTAGCTGCAGGTTTTTTTCGCTACAACCTTTTTTGCTACAGGTTTCTTTTTTAGCAACTGTATTCTTAACTACAACCTTTTTAGGCGCGACTTTTTTCGCTACAACCTTTTTAACTACAGGTTTTTTAGCAGTTACCTTTTTAGCCGCAGGTTTCTTTGCTGCAGGCTTTTTCGCCGATTTTTTAATTGTTACTTTTGCCATTTTAATATCCTTTATAATTTATACTTTCTCAATATAAAACTCGCAATATACATCATTTATTTCAGTATTGATATATATTTTGTCAGATAAATCTTTTCTATCAATACTTATACAACCAACTTCTTTTGAGATAAATTCAATATTTTTAGATAAAATAGAACTATAATTGTCGTCTGATTTTATATAAATTTTAATTTTATCGTTCACTTCGAAATCGTTATTCTTTCTGTGATTCTGAATGCGATTAATAAACTCTCTCACAAACCCTTCTTCCTGAAGTTCAACGTCGAGTTTTGTATCGAGTGCTATCGTTATACCGTTATTCGATTCCACAATCCAGCCTTCGATATTTTCAGTAAACAATTCAACGTCTTCGTTAGTGAAAGTGAAACCGTCTTTTGTGATGCTGCCATTTTTATCGAGTTCAGAAATATCTGATTTAGTAAAGCCAAGAATTAATTTCTGAACCTGCTTTACATCTTTGCCGAATTTCGGTCCTATTGACTTAAAGTTCGGTTTTGCTTTTTTTACTATAATATCAGAATCACCTTCGAGTATTTTCAGTTCTTTAACGTTTATTTCTTCTAAAATAATATCTTTAACGTTTATCAATCTATTCTTTTCTTCAGTGCTAAGAACGGGTACGAGCAACTGTCTTAACGGCTGACGAACTTTTAAATTGTTCTTAACTCTGACTGCTCTTACGAGATACACGATTTCCTGAGCGAGTGACATTTGTTCTTCAAGTTCATATACGATAGAACCTTCGTCAAAGTTAGTAAATTCGCTTAAATGTACAGAACCTTCATCTGGTAACAGGTTTGAGTACAACTTTTCCGAAATAAACGGTGAAACCGGTGCAATCATTTTCACGATTTCTACAAGGCATTCAAACAAAGTCTGATATGCGGAGTTTCTATCGGCATCGTTTTCAGGGTATCTGAACCTTTTGCGATTTCTTCTGACGTACCAGTTTGAGAGTTCATCTATTGTGAAGTCGTGTACAAATCTTATTGCTTTGGTTATTTCATAACCTTCAAGGTTCTCGAAGTATTTCTTCTTAACGGAGTTTAACTTTGAAATAATCCATCTGTCAATTTCCTGACGTTTGTTTACATCCACTTTTTCAGAAGCATCATAGTCAAATCCTGACATATTCGAATAAAGCACGAAGAATTTATAAGTGTTGATTAATGTATCGAAGAATTTATTCTTAACGTCTGTTAGTTCATCTTCGTTGAAGTTCTTGGATTTTCCGATAGGGGAGTTACCGACGAGATACCATCTTAAAACGTCCGCACCGTGTTTATCCATCATATCAAAAGGATTGACAACATTTCCTACAGACTTACTCATTTTCTTTCCGAACTTATCAAGAATCAAACCATTAACAATAAGATTCTTATAAGCAGGTTTATCGAAAAGGAAAGTTCCGATAGCATGTAAAGAATAGAACCAACCGCGTGTCTGGTCAACACCTTCGGCGATAAAATCAGCGGGATAGTTTTCTTCAAACCATTCCTTGTTTTCGAAAGGATAATGGAACTGTGCAAAAGGCATAGAGCCGCTATCGAACCAGCAGTCGATGACTTCGGTAACACGTTTCATTTCTTTACCGTTTTCGGAAAGGAGTTTAATGTCATCAATGTATGGTTTATGTAAATCGAACGGAATATCTTTATATACTTCATCGAAATTAGTTGCTTTCTTTTTCAAGTTCTTCAATACTTCCGATACATTCATAAACTTCTTTACCTTCATCGTCTATGTAATACCAAACGGGAAGGGGAGTACCCCAGAATCTATTTCTTGAAATAGCCCAGTCTTTATTTTCTTCAAGCCAGTTACCAAACCTTCCGGAACCAAATTCAGCGGGGTTCCAGTTGATTTGTTTATTCATTTCAATCATTTTGTCTTTATACGTAGTCGTCCTGATAAACCACGAATCGGTAGCATAGTACATTAGCGGAACTTTGTGTCTCCAGCAATGCGGATAGGAGTGAGTAAACATTTCCTTTTTATAGAGTCTTCCGTTGGCTTTTAATTCGAGGATTAAATCAGGGTCGCATTCCTTAAAGTTTCTGCCTGCATATTTACCTGCTGATTTGATAAAGAGACCGTCCCTATAGACAGCCTGCAAAACGGGTAAATCATATTTCTGACCGATGTTGTAGTCATCTTCTCCGTAAGCGGGAGCGATGTGAACAATACCCGTACCATCGTCGAGAGTAACAAAGTCACCGAGAGTAACATAGTAAAGTTTCTTTTCGGGTTCAAAGAAACTGAACAAAGGTTCGTATTCGATATGTTCAAGTTCCTTGCCTTTGAAGTTTTTTATAATTTCGTATTCATCCTTTATGACGGAAAGACGTGATTCAGAAAGGATAAACTTTTCATCTTTTATAGTATTGATTAAAACGTAATCTGATTCAGGGTTAACGCAAAGAGCCACGTTTGATGGTAAAGTCCAGGGGGTGGTAGTCCAGACGAGAAACTCCGCATCTTTGTACTCTTCTGATTTAATTTTAAAAGTAACATAAACAGAAGGGTCTTTTAAATCGACGTACCCCTGAGCAACCTCGTGAGAAGATAAAGGCGATTCGCATATAGGGCAGAAAGGTAATATTTTAAAACCTTTAACCATCAAGCCTGCGTCGAAGAACTTATTCAAAGCCCACCAGACAGATTCAATGTATTCGTTATGGAAAGTAACGTAGGCATCGGGCAGGTTAATCCAGTACGCCATTTTTTCGGTAAGGATTTCCCATTGCGAAAGATATTTAAATATAGACTTTTTGCATTCTTCGTTAAAATTAATCGCACCGAACTCATAAATATCGTGACGTGATTTCAGACCGAGTTGTTTTTCGACTTCAACTTCAACGGGGAGCCCGTGAGTATCCCATCCTGCTTTACGATTTACACGATAGCCCTGCATAGTTTTGTACCTGCAGATAATATCTTTAACGGTTCTTGCAATAACATGATGAATGCCCGGGAAGCCCATTGGCAGTAGGCGGACCTTCATAGAAAGTAAAATGTTTCTTAGGGTCTTTATCGTTAACGCTCTTATTAAAAGTATCATTTTCAGCCCAGAATTTGAGCATTTCATCTGTTAAACCAGGTAAAGAAAAGTTATCTTGTAAATTCTTGTACATTCTGAATAAAATTAGTAAACCCTAAAATTAACTAAATTTAAGGGGAAATTCAATGTAATATAAAGCTCAACCCTTTTGAATTTGTGATGAGAGCAAAGGTGTATATATGGATACGTGAATCGGGATAATATGAATTTAATTTATTAATTTGTTATTTTTATCTTATATTTTTGGAAATAATCATCATAAAACAATTCAGTTAATTCATTTTGATTAAGGATAATCTTAACCAAATGTCTGCTGCCAGTAAAAAAGACAGTTATGTTACCATATCTTTTAATAGAAAGAATAGATAAATAAACTCCTGAGTCTATAATTGAACCGCTGGGACTGAAATCAATCCTTTTGTACCCTCTGCAATCAAAAATATGCAGGCTCTTCTGTTTTGCACCAAAACCATCACTTGCAAACCATTGATAGGAAAGGTATTGAGCATTGAGGGACGAAAAGAAAAGCGACAAAAATAAAGTAAAAAATATCTTTTTCATAACAATAATATTAAATGATTAATATGAATTTAATTCAAGATAATATTA
Organism: Ignavibacteriota bacterium; assembly: GCA_963748665.1. Classification (GTDB taxonomy): domain Bacteria; phylum Bacteroidota; class Ignavibacteria; order Tepidaquicellales; family Tepidaquicellaceae; genus CAIKZJ01. Next base: position 105,848 of record CAVVJW010000014.1, read on the forward strand.
ATGCCAGTGTAATTATTATCATTCGGTGATAATATGTTGAGGGAATTTTCAGGATACGGAGTAGAGAAAAGCGAAGATAGAATTACTCCTACCAAAGTCTTGGGATAACTTCATCATAAAATGAAAGAAAGATAGGATTGATTTATCTTAACCGGTTTTATATGTTGAGCGATGCAATCCCATAAAGCGGAGGATGTCTGAGGGTTTGCGGTACAGCCATCTTAACATAATTTGTGCTATTAATTTGGGGTGTTTTTTGAAATTCCTTAATAGTGTTCCTGATGCTATGGGATAAGAGCCTTCGATGTCGTCTCTGATGTCGTGTACTTGCTGTGTTGAGAGGTGTTTTGTTTTGATGTTTACTTCCCAGCAGTCGTATTTTGTGTAGTCGTGGAGGTTTGTGATTAGGTTTTCCTTCAGTAGTTCATCTCTTAGTCCGGTGTTTGGGTATGGTGTAACAACGTTGAATACTGGTAAATCGATGCCGATTTTTTTGGCAAATTCGTAGTTGTATCTGATGGATTCTTCCGTATCGTTTGGCTGTCCGAGTATGAATCCGCCTATTACTCCGATGCCGTTTTCTTTCAAACTTTTTACGACTTCTTCTGTGTCGTTTACATTTAACTGGTTGTCTTTGTTCATAAATACGAGGTTTGAGTCGTATGCGTTTTCAATACCGAGGAATATGTAACTTACGCCTGCTTCCTTCATTGCTTCGGGCAGTCCTTTTGTATCTTTAATACCTTTTACACTTGCCTGCAGGAGATAGTTTATGTGGTTTAGTTTTTCTGATTTTATGGTCTCACATAATGATTTGAATCTTTTTCCGTCGAGTGTGATGTTGTCATCGACGAAGAAAATTGATTTGGCTCCTCTGTTTGCAGCGTCTTTTATGTCGGCGATGACTCTTTCGAATTTATATTTTCTGTAACTTTTGCCGTACATATTGTTTATACTGCAGAAGTTGCATTCATAAACACAACCGCGTGATGTTTCAACTGCGTCGGCTTTCTGGTTAAAGATGTAGAAACCGTTTTTTATTAGTCTTGCATCTCTGTCGGGTAGTTTGAGTTCATCGAGGTTTGCAAGGCAGTTCTGTGGGTTTTGAATGATGCTGCCGTTTTGTTTGTGGATTAATCCGTTAACTTTATTAAAATCATTGTTTGAAACAATTGATTTAATGAGAGCATCGAATGCGAGTTCTCCTTCGCCTTTTATGATGTAGTCTATCTGACATTCAATATCATTTTTTGCGATAGTTAGTCCGTCAACCGTAGCGGAGTATCCGCCGAGGACAGTAATAATATTTTTGTTGAATAATTTGGCGAGTTTAATAAATTTATAAGTACTTTCAAATTGAAAGAGCATAGAAGAGAAACCGATTAAATCCGGATTATAATCCTTTAAGATTTTAAGAAAATATTTTTCCGGCTTTTTTCCTGATGCGACTAAGTCAATAATTTTAACTTCATTTGCTGCTCTGTCAACATTAGCCGCAATGGAGCAGAGCCCGAGGTTGGGAACACGGAAAAGCATATCGAATCCGAAGCATACGCTATTATTGGCAACGAGTAAAATTTTCATTTACGAAAATACGAAAAATAAATTAAAACATCGTTGTAATAACGTATAATCCTGCTATTGGGATACATCTGTCAAATAATAATCCTCAATAAAAACTCTTCCTTCTATCAAGTAATTCCGACTCGGGAATCCTTGGCTTCCTGCAAGCAAACATCGTAAACCATCGTTCGCTGGAGAAAAGTAAAAACACAAAAAGGAAAAGAAAGAATAGATTTTTTCATAATCTACCTCATTTTTAAAATTTTATTTTTTAATAATTATTATTTAATTAATATTCCAAATTCAAATTTTACTTCGGGACTTTCATTATGTTAACCTCAATTACTTTATCAGCGTCATCTTCCTCGCTTTTGTATATGATGGGGTTTTTAACGATAAAAATACACACCGCTTGCGAGATCCTTCGAATTAAATTCAGTTAAATAATATCCCGCTTCGAGTTTTTGTTCTATAATTGTATAAACTAATTTTCCCGTTATATCGAATATTTTCAAACTAACTGCTTCTTCGTATGGAAGGTCGAATTCAATTTTTGTTGAGGGGTTGAACGGATTTGGATAGTTCTGTGATAACCTGATATATTTCGGCAGACCGATTTCAACAATATTATTAAGATTGAAATAATTATAATTCCCGTTTGAGTTTCAACGCTAATCTGTAATTATATTTACCTGAATTAAGTTTTTTATCCTCGTATGAATAGGATTGACCTGAGTTATAATTACCTGTAGCCTTTATTGAAGCAATCTTATTCCAGAGTGTATCGTTTGAGGATTTTTTCTAATTTCGAAAGTATTTTGTGAGAACTCAAATTCTGTACTCCATTTCAAATACACGTTATTTTTAATAACGTTAGAAGTAAAAATTTTAAATACAACCGGCAGAGGGGATTCGGAAAGCCTATTGAGGAAGAAGCACCGTCAAAATTCTCCGAAATATTTCTCAGATGCCAGTATTCCGCCATTAAGAGTGGTTTCCGTTCCCGTGATTAATGCATAACCGTCATAACTGCCTCCGGAATATTTTGCCAAAGATGCAGTCTCGCCATTAAGGTTTGTCTCATTTCCTGTCGAAAGTGCATAACCATCATAACTGCCGCCGTAATATTTTGCCAAAGATGCAGTCTCGCCATTAAGGTTTGTCTCATTTCCTGTCGAAAGTGCATAACCATCATAACTGCCGCCGTAATATTTTGCCAATGAGGCACTCCCGCCGTTAAGGTTTGTCTCACTTCCTGTCGAAAGTGCATAACCGTCATAACTGCCGCCGTAATATTTTGCCAATGAGGCACTCCCGCCGTTAAGGTTTGTCTCGTTTCCTGTCGAAAGTGCATAACCGTCGTAACTTCCGCCGTAATATTTATTGGCAATGGGTGCTCTCCGTTCAGGTTTGTTTCTGTTGAAGTTGATAATGAATAGCCGTCGTAACTGCCGCCGTAATATTTATTGGCAATCGGTGTTCCTCCGTTCAGGCTTGCTTCTGTTGAAGTTGACAATGAATACCCGTCATAACTTCCTCCGAAGTATTTGCTTGTATCCTGTGCAAAAGACTGACAGGTTAAAAATAATAAAACGAATAATATTTTTGTTATTGTTTCGCGTTTAAATGTATTAACTAAGCTTGATCTTTCCCCGTTACAAAGCCGGAGATTTGTAACGGGAAACATTATTTATAAATTATTTATTAATATTTTTTTTCCTCCGGAGAATCTTCATCACCACCCCCGTCGGTGCTGTACGCCCGCCGCGGAAACCGTAAGAATAAAAACGACTAGAATTTGGCCAATTAGAATTATATCTTGAAGATAACATAATATAAAATAGTAGAATTCATATTGAAACTTCCTAATTTCATTCCACTTCCGTTAGCACCAGTAATTTCCCCTCCTGAAATTCCGGGCCAAGTTGAAACATCTCCATTCCCGTTTACACTCAATTCCCCGTCTCCGTGCAAACCGTCAAAAAGCCTACCCGTTGTATTTCCCAATGAAACAGGTCTTTCAATTAAATTTCCACTCATTTCCATAACACCCCAGTAAGTTGCCCCTGCCTGCTGACGGGTCGTTGATGTTCTTGCAAATATGCCGCATCTTACAGGACCTTGCCCTCCATCTCCGGTTCCTAAATAACTTAAGAGACCATAACTTACATTTTGCGAAATAGTTGAAGGAACTTCAGTACCATTTTCAGGACCTGTAATATTACTTAAAGAAGTAAAACTAGTATTACCCCAGGCATATTCTCCGGGAACGGGCGTCAGAGGACCTCTGCAGACTTTTTCAAGTTCAAAGGTCTGTCAATGGCCGAACTTGTTGAGTCCATATATGCGGCTCCATCCAGGTTAACCAGTTACAAGCCCTGTCCTGCCTGTCGCAGGAAAAAACAACCGGTTGTGTTGTCCCGTTACCCGAAGCCGGGCAAATAATTCTATTTCGATATTGTAATGTAGAACTATTTGACATTACATAAATATTCGTAACTGCATCGCCTGAAATATCTGAATAAACCCTGCTTCTCTGCTGCCAGCGTGAAAGCGTGTTCAAAAAATCGGTGTATTGTCCCTGACTTATTTCATATTTCATAGAAAAGAAATCATTAAAACCCTTAGGAAATGAAGCGGGCAAAGTTTGTGTGGTTGTGAAATTAAAATCATCTGATGGTGACATCAATGCGCCATCTCTGTTTCCAAGATTTGTCGTTACAGTCCCTCCCAGAGTTAAAGATGCTTCGGATGAAATCAAGAAAGGTGAATCAGTATTTCCCTGCGAGAATTGACCATAATCAGTAGTATATCCATCCCCTGCATAAAAACTCCCTTCGGGAATATAGACCATTTCAATCGCAAAAACTTTTACAGTAACAAGGTCATTATCCCCAACTCCGTCAGTACCATACATCCATCGCAACTGAACACCCGTAAGCGAATTCGAGCCGGTTCCTTCAGCGTTCCTATAAACAAAAATTCCTTTCCCGTCAGTAGAAACATATCTCGTAAATCCGACAGGAACGATATGATTGGTATTCGTTGTAGAAAGCGTAGCATGCTTCCAAACTGAATCATAACTCGCTTTATATTTTACGAATACCCATGCGGCATCGAAATTCATCACATCCCGCCAGGAATTATCCCAGCTTCGATATTAAATTGCACTGCTGCGTAATGTGAAGCTTTAACCTGTCCAGTAAGACTTACAGTTGAAACCTGAATGTTATTCGCCACAACAGAAGCAAACATAAGTATGACGAAACAAATAGTAAATATAATTTTCATTTTAACCTCCAATAAAATGTTTAAATGTTTAAATATCTGACAAATAATTTTTTCTTTTGTAAAGAATATTCTTAAAATTATAATTATTAGATTAATTCTTATTTCATTAATTCTTATTTCATTAATACTCCTGATACACTTCCAAATTCCCGATAAAGAGAATCGGGATTTCGCAAAGAACGCACAACAATTATTTAATCATCTGCATTTTTTAAGTATCAGGTCTAGTTTTCTGTCTGCAATCTTATAAAAATATATTCCTGATGATTGTATGTCTCCAAAACTTCTGTGCCATTTACAGTCAAACTTGATAGCAAGATTTTTCAAATTAAAGATTAATATTCTTGTTTCTAATTTTTCTCTTTTTAAGTTACACTTTTTACTGATTTCAATGTTCATATCTTAATTCTGTTTCTTATTTGTAAGACCTTTCCCTTTCCATTTCGATGTAAACATCTATAAGTATAATATTGTATATTGGCTCATAGTATTTTTTGTTGTTATAGTAGTTTATGAACTTGTCTATTTCAATTTCGTGTTCTGAAGGAAAGAAGAACTTCCAAAGAAGCAAAATATTCTTCATGGTTCTGTGATAACGTTCTATTTTACCGTATGTCATCTGGTGTTAAGTTGCTCCTCTTGTATGTTCCATTTCATGCTTTTCAAGATATTCTTTTGGCTTACCTGATATATAACACGAATCATTCATCTGCGATTAAATCAGAGTTCTCCTAAAACCTGATTTAAATACGAATGTCTTGAAAATAAACTAAAGCGATTTATAAAATGTATAATTAAATGTCAATGCTAATATTTAGTACTGCAAAAATATTTTGGGAACTCGAAAGATTCAAATTATAAAATAACTACGGAAAATATTATTTATTAAGAGAAAGAAACTAAATTTAATTGGTACTTCAATAATTGTTATCTAATTTATATTTGGATTAAAAGTTTGTAAAATTATAAGAAAGTATTTTTCAGGATTTCTACCTGCAGCAACTAAGTCTGTAATTTTAACGTCGTTTGCAGTTCTGTCTATATTAGCAGCAATGAAGCAGAGTCGGAGATTGGGCACGTGGAAGGGCATATCGAATCCGAAACAGACGCTATTGTTGGCGACGAGTAAAATTTTCATTTACGAAAATACGAAAAATAAATTAAAACATCTTTGTAAATAGGACGGGAGAGAGATTAAAAAAGATTGGCACGCTGATAAGAGACGATTGAAACTGATTTTCACTGATTAAGATATTTAATCTTAAGTAGAAATTGTAATATTTTACTTCCCTGAAGTTTCAGGGAAAACACATTACGAATAGAAAATGTTATAAGACATAGAACATTAAGAACTCTATGTAAACGAATAGAACTAAAATTTCACTATTAAGACGAAACAAATATTTTTCTTCTTAAAGAGAAAATGTAGACCAAAAGTGTGAGTACTAATATCTTTATACTGTTGTTATTCAAGAAAGTCAGGCCTTTCTTCACCTCGATTGAAGTTTTCGTCGCTTCATCTTTGTCTTTGTTTTCTTACCTTTTTTCTTTTTATCCATTTCTTTTTTCATAAACTTCAGAAGGTCTTTCTGGAATACCATAGATTTGGCAATCTGTGAAGGGGTTAAGAATGATTTTAGATTCAGATAATGGTCAGATCTGGCTTTATTGATTTTATTTTCGATGTCAAAAAGTTCATCGAGTTTTGAACCAATATCTGAATTATCCGGGTTTTCAAAAATGTATTCAGCTAATTCCTTTCTCTTTTTCTGCAAATCTTTTAATCCTTTTCTGTTTTCAGCAGTCATTTCTATTAACTTATCTGCAGTGATTTCATCAAGACCGACTCTTTCCATTAATTTTTCTTTTACTACTTTTTTGAGTTTGTCTTTAGAGCGTGACGAATCTTTTTGAGAATAAGCATTCGTTCCTATAAAAAGTACCAGAGATATTGCAAGAATAAATAGTTTAATGTTTTTCATATCTTTAATATTAAAAATTTGTGTTTGATAGTTTGTTTAATAATTCGTTTTGTTCGCTTTGAGAAAGACTGCTGAAATCGCTTTCATAATAGTATTCCTCTTCGGTTTCTTCACTTTCCGTAAATAGTTCAAGTATGCCAGAATTATTTTCTTCGGTCACTTTTTCCTGTTTGTTTTTCGTTGATATTTTTTCGGGGTTGTTAACTTCCTTTACCTCAGTAGATAAGTTATTCTCATTGGTTTCCTTATTACTTTCTTCTTCTAACTGCTTCTTTAAATTATTAATCGAATCGGTTGTAGTATCACTTTTATTATTCATTATATTGTTAATAGTATGATCGGACTGGATAAACATATTTTCGTCTTTCTTATTCTTGTTTGAATAATTAATAATAACGATAATGAGCACTACGGATATAGCCGGTAAGGCATACTTCAGCAAGTTTGAAATCCTGAAGAAATGCAAGAACGGAGATTTGTTATTCTGCTTTTCAATACGTGCATTAATTCTTGGAACGAGATTTGAGAAATAATGCTCAGGAGGTTCACTGAATTTTAAATTATTTACGGATGAGAATGTCTCTGAAATTAATTCATACTCTGATTTAAAATCAGGATTGGAATCAATTTCAGATTTAATTCTTTGTATCAGATTCTTATCCGTAATTTTACCTGCAATATAATCCGGCAGATTATAGAGAAGGTTTTCATTATTTGTAAAATTGTTATTCATAATTTATTAATCAAAATGTCCGTTTACTTTCTTATCCTTAAGGATAGTCTGAATTTTTTTGAATGCGTGAAAATAGTTGGCTTTAAGACCGCCGATAGATTTATTCAAAACTGATGCAATCTCTTCGTAAGTCATTTCATCATAGAACCTCATATTAAAAACTGCCCGCTGTTGTTCGGGCAGAGTAGATATGGCTTCAGAAATCATTTTACTTTGATAATCTAATTCAAATATATCGGAGGTGTTTTCATTATTAAATGATTTATTAAGCACATCTTCATCAATGTTTGATTCCCGCATCATTTTAATTTTATTTTTCTTTAAATGATTTAGTGAAAAGTTAATTGCCATTTTATACATATACGTAAACAACATTGACTCGCCACGAAAATCTTTTAATGACGAATGCAGTTTTATAAAAACGTCCTGAGTAATATCATCAGCATCGTCGTGGTTAACGACCATTTTTCTTATTGTCCAATATATTCTTTTCTGATATTTCAAAACAATAATATTGAATGCATTCGCATTTCCATTTAAAAAACTTTCGATAATTAACTTATCATCACTTTGAATATTTATTTCCACTAAGTCCAGATTTTCCCGAATTAATTATGTAAGATTAAGGATATTAAAATTAATAATCAATTGTTTTATAAGTCATTTGTAAGTATGACAATAAGTATGTGATAAAGGTTTAATTCGAATTATAGCATAGTCAATTGAATAAATAATTAACCGAATATAATTGAATTAGTTTTTATACTGATAATAACGAATGAAATAATTAATTTGAATTAATGCGGAATATATAAATACATATAATATCAACAAGATAAGCCGACACATAAAAAAGAATTACTTTATCTGGATAGTGGCAGTGCTAATTCTGCTTATTTTTGGAATTGCTATTCAACAAGCATTTGCACCGAAAAAGCAAAAGGTTAGTATGGAGAGTAATGATGCCTTCTTTCCTATAAATGATGATACTCAAATGGTGAAAGGGAGTAGTTTGAGGTCCGGGTATATGCTATTGAAACTGGAGAGGTATTTCGTTAATTGGCAGGATTTACTTGATATTGTTGCTTATAATAAATCTTATATAGTAAACGATACTTCAAGGAATCTTGAAAAGTATGAGCAGATAATAAAATCTATTGATAAAAAGAATATGTATTTCTCGCCGGGGAATGTTGCCGAACTTGTGGATAAATACGGAGATTTAATAAAGCAGCAGTGTAACCATTATAAACTGGATTGGAGAATTATTCTTGCGATGATTCGGCAGGAATCATATTTTAATTCTGAGGCGGTTTCACGTGCAGGTGCATATGGTTTTATGCAGATAATGCCGAGGACTGGACAAGGTTTACAGAATGAATTAAACCTTGAGGACACAAAATCTCCAACGAATAATCTTACAGCGGGTATGTATTATTATGCGACACTTGTAGCATCGTTTGAGTTTACAGGCGAAGATAAGTATAAGTTTGCTTTAGCGGCATACAATGCAGGACTTGGCAGGGTAGTGGATGCTATGACCATAACAAATTACTTCAAGAAAGATTACAATAAATGGGAAAATGTTAAAGAATGTTATCCTTACCTGGCTTCAAATCAGGATTCCGTACATAAGTTAGTCTGGAAATCAGGAAGACCTCCCGGAGGTACATTGAACAACTGGCAGGAGCCTTATAAATACGTGGAATACATAATGTTTTATTACGAAAATTATAAGCAATATTATCCGAGCAATCTGGAAGAACCAAAAACAAAGAAAACAAAAAAGAAAAAAAGTAAATGAATGTAAACAGTTTTAGTGATGCGAGAAATCTTTTCCCTATGGCAGAAAGCTGTGTGTATCTTGATTCAGCACATTACTCACCGTTTTCAACAGAAACAAGAGATAGATTAATTAAATTTATCAATACTTTTACTGAATCAAATTATAATCTGAGCATTTTTAATAATGAAATACCACAAATATTAAAGGATAAAATATCAAGATTAATCAATTGTGAGCCGAAGGATGTTATAATTGTTTCATCAACAACACACGGATTAAATATTTTTGCTAATGGAATACCTAAAGATGTTTGCAGAAATGTTGCTTATGCGGATTCTGAATTTCCTTCGGTTGTTTATTCATGGATGAATCAGGAAAAATTGCGGGGTATAAAGAATTATATGATACCATCTGATAACGGTAAAATAAAAACCGAAGATGTCGTGAGGATTATAAGTGAGCATAAGATTGATGTGTTGACAGTGAGTTCGGTAGAGTTTCTTGGTTTTAAGAATGATTTAAGTGCACTTAGAGAAATTACAAGTAAATATAATGTGATGCTTGTAGTGGACGCAATTCAGAGTATAGGTGCTGTTCCTATGGATGTTAAGAAATATGATTTGGATTTTCTTGCTGCCGGGTCACAGAAGTGGATGATGTCGCCTGCCGGTATAGGCTTTGCGTACATTCCCGAAAGAATGCGGAAACTAATTAATCCTTCTTATGTAAGTACGAAGAATGTAGATTATGACTTTACAAATTTCCTGAATTACAAACTTGAATTGAAGGATGATGGTTCTGCATACGAAAATTCTACTCCGAATACACTTGGAATGATTGGGCTCGAATCATCAGTTGATTTATTTCTTCAATTAGGTGTTGAGAATATTTATAAGCATATCATTAAATTGCTGGATTTGTTTGTTGATGGCTTGGGTGGAAACAAGAATTATTATATTGAATCAGATTTATCAGAAGAACACAGGTCGAACATTTTAATATATTCTCATACTGATAAGAGTAAAAATGCAACCATTCAAAAAGAACTTGAAAGTAAGAACATATTCATAGCAATACGTGAAGGGTATTTGAGAGTTTCTCCTCATTTGTTTAACAGTGAAAATGATATAAATAAATTGTTAATGGCTTTGAAAAATTATTAGTCCAGTATTTTAAATATTGTTCTTTATTTTGCAAGCCCAACTGTAACAGCGCCAACATTAACAGAGGTCGATTGTTTCAATAGCCTGATTACTTCTTTTACTGTAGAGCCGGTTGTAAGAATATCGTCTACTACAAGGATACCTTTATCAATTAATTTATTGTTTGATTTTAAATTCAGTTCGAATGCATCCTGAACATTGAGTACTCTTTCTGAATATGATAATCCTGTTTGTGATTTTGTGTTCTTTACACGAATAATTTCCTCGTTTAATATTTCTAAAGGTAGAACTTCTTTTATTCCGTTGCAAATAAAAAGGCTTTGGTTAAAACCACGTTCACGAAGTTTACCGCCGAACAAGGGAACAGGCAATAAATAATTATATTCTTTAAGCTTATCGGAATAATGGATTTTTAATTCAGTGCCAATTATTTGCCCGAGAAAACTTCCGATTTTAGTAAACTTTTTATATTTAAAATAATGAATTAATGTCTGAATCTCATTTTCATTTCTGAAAGCGTATCGTGAATAGAAAAAATCCGCATTAATTTTAGTCCTTATAAATGAAAATTCATTATCCTTAATTAATTCGAGTTTTTCAAGAACATCATCCGATACAAAATCGTTTGAGTTGTTTTCGGGAATCCTTTCGTCTGTAATTATACAGATTTTTGGGTATAAAAAATCCACAACGTCACTGAACAACGCTGTGGATTTGTTTAAAACTATTTCTGAAAATTTAGTCAAAAAGTTTTTTGTATTTGAATTTTTTAGGAGTTATATCTCCTAAACGTTTTTTCTTGTTTTCTTCGTATTCTGAATATCCGCCTTCAAAGAAATAGACCTCTGAATCACCTTCAAACGCAAGAATATGAGTTGCAATTCTGTCCAGAAACCATCTGTCGTGTGAAATTATTACGGCACAACCAGCAAAGTCCTCGAGACCTTCTTCGAGAGCTCGCAGTGTATTTACATCGATGTCATTTGTAGGTTCGTCGAGTAATAATACATTTGCTTGCGTCTTTAAAGTTAATGCAAGGTGCAATCTGTTCCTTTCACCGCCGGATAGATTCTTGACGAGTTTTTCCTGGTCGGCACCTGTAAAATTAAACCTGCCTACATAAGCACGTGAGTTATACTGTTTACCGCCAAGTTCGATAGACTCTGCACCTTCTGAAATTGCTTTCCAAACAGTATCTTCAGGATTTAAATTAATATGACTCTGATCAACGTACCCTATTGTTACAGTCTCACCAACATCGAAATTACCTGCTTCCGGTTTTTCTGTTCCGAGTATCATTCTAAATAGTGTAGTCTTACCCGCACCGTTAGGGCCGATTACTCCAACGATACCCGCGGGAGGCAATGAGAAATTAAGATTATCAAAGAGAACTTTATCCCCGAATGCTTTTTTTACTTTTATTGCATCAATAACTTTGTTTCCAAGACGTGGACCGTTTGGAATATATATTTCAAGCCTGTCTTCTTTTTGTTTTGTATCTTCATTTAAAAGTTTATCATAAGCCTGTAATCGTGCTTTTGACTTTGCATGTCTAGCTTTTGGTGACATCCTGACCCATTCAAGTTCACGCTCAAGTGTTTTACGTCTTTTACTTTCAGTTTTTTCTTCCATCTCAAGACGTTTTGATTTCTGGTCAAGCCATGATGAATAATTCCCTTCCCAGGGAATACCTTCTCCACGGTCAAGTTCAAGAATCCATCCTGCAACATTATCGAGGAAATATCTGTCGTGAGTTACCGCTATTACTGTACCTTTATACTGTTGTAAATGAAGTTCGAGCCATTCCACTGATTCTGCATCAAGATGGTTTGTAGGTTCGTCGAGGAGCAAAATATCAGGTTCCATAAGCAATAATCTGCAAAGTGCTACCCGTCTTCTTTCACCGCCGCTTAAGTTTTCAATTAACGCATCATCATCAGGGCAACGCAGTGCATCCATTGCACGTGAAAGTTTTGCATCAATTTCCCATCCGCTTTTATGGTCAATTAATTCAGTAAGTTCTCCCTGACGTTCGATTAATTTTGTCATTTCATCGTCAGTCATCGGTTCAGCGAATTTATTGTTAACTTCTTCGTATTCTTTCAATATATCGACAACCTCCTGAACACCTTCCATTACTGTTTCTTTTACTGTTTTTGTATTATCAAGTTCAGGCTCCTGTGACAGGAACCCAACAGAAAAATCTTTTGTAAAATGAACTTCACCATCGAATGATTGTTCTATTCCTGCTATGATTTTCAGAAGAGTGGATTTACCTGAACCATTAAGACCTATTACTCCAATTTTAGCTCCATAGAAGAACGAAAGGTAAATATTTTTTAAAACTGTTTTATGTGGTGGAAAGGTTTTCGTAACTCCCACCATTGAGAAAATAATTTTATTATCTGCCATTTATAAATTGAATATTATTTAAATTCTGTATTAATTGTTTAAAAGAGGAATAATATTAATAAGAACAAAAGGAAATTGCTTCTAAGAATGAATGACGTATTATTATATACTATTCTATATCGTTAAGAAGTCCTTTTAGGAAATTCCTAAGTTCGAAAAGGTCTCTTTTTAGTTCTTTGTTAGGAACCAGGTCGTTTTCATCGTTAACCGCAGAGTCCTGAGAACTGAAAAGTGAGAGTTCTTTTGATTGACTGTTAACGTTTCTAAAAGACTGTGACTTATTCCTTATTGGAGTTTCGGAAGTATTGGGAACTTCCTTGTTTTCAGCTGTTTCGTCTTTAAAGTTATATGTCTTTAATAACTTTTTAGCACCTTCAATTGTATATTTTTCTTCTTTTAAAAGTCTTTTGATGTAAAGAATTAACTTTATATCCTTATTTGTGTATATACGGTTGCCAGCCAGATTTTTTGCAGGTTTTAATTGCTCAAACTCTGTTTCCCAATATCTTAGAACATACTGTTCCAAATCAGTTATTTTTCCCACTTCACTGATTGAATAGTATAACTTCTTCATAGTAAACTTATCTTTCATTGATACATTACTTTGCTTCATACCTGTAAGATATTAACAAATTATTAATAAAGCAATACCACTTTAAGTGATACTTTTGGATGAGAATGCTATATGTTATATATTTAGAAGATTATGAAAGAATGACGAAAATGCATTTTAAAAGAAAGCTTTATTTATTATGTTATTCAATTAATCAGATTAAACAAATAAATTAAATTATTATGCGATACATAAAATCTATATTAATATTATTAATAGTAATGGTGATTACCTCTTGTTCTAAATCACCCATAACTATATTCAATAATGGAAATATTTATTCGTTAGACGGCAATAATACGAAATATGAAGCAATGGCTGTAAGAGATGGAAAGATTTTGGAGATTGGGACTAACTCTGCCATAAAAGAAAAATATGAGGCAAAAGATGTAATAGACTTAAATGGAAAGACTGTAATTCCGGGTTTTATTGATATGGAAGGTTCTTTAGTGGAATTTGCCAAGAATCTTAACTTTATAAATTTTGCAAATGTTAAATCGATTGCTGAAGTTCAGAAATTAGTTGAAGAGCAAGTAAAAACAAAGAAAGAAGGCAGTTGGATTGTCGGTTATGGCTTGAACGAATTAAATTTCAAAGAAGAGGAATTATTAAGTCTAGACAAAAGTCAACTCGATAAAGTTTCACCGAATCATATAGTTTACCTGGTTAATATTACCGGTGATATGGTTTTGGCAAACAGTAAATTATTACAGTTCTTGCAAATTACTAACATGACTCCGAATCCAAAAGACGGAGAAATTGAAAAGAATGAAAAAGGTGAATTAACGGGTTTATTATTTGATGCAGCAGTAAATTTAGTAAAGGAGAAGTCACCTGAAATATCTAAAGATGATTTGGGCATATCTTTGCAGATTGCAAGTAAGGAATTAACAAAATATGGTATAACAGAGATTCATGACAGGACGGTAAACAAAGGCTCTATTGATTTATTTAAACAATTGATTGACAGCAATAAATTTTTTGTTAAAATGTATGGAGTCTTAAGCGTTGGAGATGAATCATTTGATGAATATTTGAAAAAGGGAATTGAAGAAAACTATAAAGATATGCTTACAGTCCGTTCGGTTTCAATAGATTACGACGGCGCTTTGAATCTTCAGGCTGCCTCAATGAACGATAAATATAAAACTGAATCTAAGAATACATTTCTTTATGCAACCGATGAAGAAATTGAATCAAATTTTAAAAAAGCTCTTGATAAAAACTTTCAATTTTGTATAAAAACTGTTGGAGATAAAGCAGTAAATACAAATCTTAATATTATTGAAAAAGTTATTAAAGAAAAGAATCCCAAAGATCACAGAACAATTCTTGAATTTGTAGAATTTGTTCAACCAAATGACGTAAACAGATTTGGGAGTCTTAATATAATTCCTTCTGTCAGACCGGAGGTTACAATTGATAATTTGGAAACTATAGGAGAGTATATCTCACAGAATAATGCTACAAATCTCGGTATGTGGAACTCTTTATTACAAAGTTCTAAATATATTGTTTCAGGCACAAATTTCCCTTATAGTAATTACATAAGCCCAATATCATTAATTCATATTATGGTAAACAGGCAACCGTTAGATACTACATATACTAATGTTACAAATATGAATCAAAAACTTTCTTTAATTGACGCAATTAAATCATTTACAGTTTATGCTGCTTTTGCGGGATTTGAAGAAAAGACAAAAGGGACTCTGGAAAAAGACAAATATGCTGACTTTATAGTTTTGTCGGATGATATATTTACAATCGATTCAAAGAAAATAAAGAATATACAAATTCTTAAGACAGTAATTAATGGTAAGGTAGTTTTCAGCAAATAGGAAATGGCTGATAAGAAATTAACCACATTGCTCGAAATACTAAATTACTCTTCAAACCTGCTTAGAGAAAACAGGATTGATGATGCAAGGCTTAACGCAGAATTGATGCTGGCAGATGTTTTAAAGTGCAAGAGAATTGATTTGTATTTGGATTTTGAGAAACCATTAAACAATGATGAAAAAGAAAAATTTAAAGTATATTTAAGAAGACGATTAAAAAGAGAACCTCTTCAATATATACTTGGTAAAACTAATTTTTTTGGGTATGAAATCTTTGTTGATGATGCAGTTCTAATTCCGCGACAGGATACTGAAATATTGGTGGAGAAAGTTTTACATTTTATTGAATCATCAGGGAAAGATTTTGTGAAAATATTAGAAATCGGAACGGGCTCAGGTTGTATAGCTGTTGCATTGCTTTCTGAATTAAAAAAAAGAAACATTAATTACAAGTATTCAGGAACAGAATTATCAATTAAGGCACTCGAAGTGTCAAGAAAAAATGCTGCGTTTCACAATCTTGAAAATGCTGATTTCATTAAGAGTGATTTTCTTAATGATGAATTTAAGATAGATAATGAAATTGAATTATGTTATATCGAATCCGCCTTATGTGCCATTTGATGAATATTTGAATTTAGAACCCGAAGTAATTAGTTATGAGCCTAAAGAAGCAGTGACGGATTTGTCTGATGGGTTTAAATTTTATGAAAAATTTTTTAAGTTGTACTTAAGCAATAAAGCAAACTATTTTTTAGAAATAGCATATAATGGAAAAGAAAGACTTGAGAATATGCTTTGCGATAATGAAATAAAGAACTATGAATTTGAAAAAGATTATAATAACAATTATAGAGTCTTAAAATTATTAAAATGATTGCTGTAATTCAACGCTGTACTGAATCCTCTGTTGAAATAGATGGAAAGATATTCAATAAAATCGGGAACGGATTGATGGTATTACTTGGAATAAAAAAAGACGATAATGAATCCAATATACATAAACTCTCACAGAAAATTCTGGATTTGAGAATATTCGATGATGAAAAAGGTATTATGAATCTTAGCGTGAAAGACATAAAAGGGGAATTGCTCATTATTTCACAGTTTACTCTATGTGCCGATAATAATAAAAGCGGAAACAGACCTAGTTACATTCTGGCTGAAGTCCCTGAGAAATCAAAACCTCTTTATGAATATTTTTTAAAATACATTGGTGCGCAATATGATATTGAAAAAATTAAAGGAGGAGTGTTTGGTGCTGATATGAAAGTTAAACTGACTAATGATGGTCCTGTAACTATAATCATTGAGAGATGAGAATTACAATTGTAGGCGCAGGAAAAGTTGGCTCTGCATTAGCAATCGAACTACATAAATCGGGGCATAAAATAAATGTTATTGTAGATTCGTCAAAACCAAGAGCACAAAAAATATCTAAACTATGTAAGTGTGACAAAGTGTCTAATAATTTATCGCAGGAGATTGTAAGTACATCTGACATTGTTATTATTTCAATCAAAGATGATGATTTAATAAAATACATTAATAAACTTATTAGTATTGATTTCAAAAGTAAAATCTTAGTACATACCAGCGGAGTTTTAACATCAGATATTTTTCATTCGCTAAAAGTAAGGAAAAGAGATGTTGCATCATTTCATCCTGCACAAACTTTCTCTCGGGTTTCAATAAGGAACAATAATTTCTTAAAAGGAATTTTCTTTGGAATTGAAGGCGGCAAGTGAGGCAATAAGAATTTTAAAGAAGATTACAAAAGGATTGCAATCAAGAACAATTGTATTAAGCAAAAATAAGAAATCTTTGTATCATTTAGGTTGTGTAGTTTCATCTAATTTTTTAGTAGCGAATTTTTATGTGCTAAAGTTATTTTCACGGAGAACTTGGAATTAGTGAAAAAAACTTCTCGGAAATTCTTTATCCGTTATTTTCAACTACTGTAAAGAATCTTTACTTGTATGGCGTAAATGGTTCGTTAACAGGTCCTGTTTCAAGAGGGGATATTAAAACAATAGAAACACATTTAAGTTTATTGCATAGCAAATTTCCAAAATTTGTTGAATATTATAAAACTGTAAGTTTGATTTTATCGGAAGTATCAGCAAAACAGAATAATAAAATAAACTATAAAAGAATATCGAAAATAATCAATAATGGATAAAAGAATATTAATATTACTTGGAATAATGTTTTTCGTAAGTATAAGTGTTTATGCGCAGGATGAGAAGACAGAACAGCCAAAAGATACAACAAATACTGCTAAGTTGTATAAATCTTCAAACCCAAAGCCCTCAGGTATATTTATTGCACCAACGCTTGGTATTGATTTTCCTATGAATGAGTTTGCAGACAATTCCACTTATTCTGTGTCATACGGGTTTAAGTTAGAATATGCATCTATCTCAATTTATCCTATTGTTATTTTTGGACAATTTCAGATACAGAATCATCCCGGAAGTGATGCATTTAAGACACTGAATATTTTAAGTTCTGCAGAAACAAAAATTACTTCATTTGGAGGCGGGATTTATATTTTGCTCAACAAGTATCTGAAATCGAATTTCACAATGCCTTTTCTAGTTGCTGATGTAAAATTTTATGATGTCAAAAGAATTATATCACCTGAAAAGAGTATTGAGGGTATAAAAATGACAGATTCTAAAGTAATATTCTCAACCGGGTTAGGATTTACACTTTTTATTTTTGATATTATTACATCGTATAATTTTGCAAAAGAGTATTCGACTTTATCTGTTAAAACTCAATTCAGGCTTCCTTTGATTAAATTTTAGTGTTTTCTTCCTTTCCATTCAATTTTTGAGCCTGTTATAAAAGTGAAAGGGAGCAATAGCCCGATGAGAGCAAAATATATTTGGAATAATGGGAAATATCTTAACAGACCCTTATAATTAAATTTTCTATAGACAGGAATTATTATCAGAAGTTCAGAAATTATTTTAAATAAAACAGTCAGTAAATATACTTCTAATCCAAGGAATAAGAACCCAAATAATATTAAAATATTCGATGCATATAATTCAATCCCAAGTATATAACCAAGCCAGTTGATTCCTATACCGCCTTTAAACCATCTTTTCTTCTGGCGATATAACTCACTAAAATTTTTACATGCTTCAGTTTTTACAAGACAATTAGGATTAACAGGAAAAAGAATTTTAAATTTATTCTCTTTCTTAATTCTCCTCATCAGTGCAAGGTCTTCTGTGACTGAAAATTTTAAATTATCATAACCTCCTATTGTTTTATAAGCATCTGAAGAGACTGTAAGGTTGTTACCTATACAACTTAATTCAAAATTAATACCGGAACTTGATGAAGCAATTGATTGAAGATAAATCCAATCGATTGATTGCAGTTTAGAGAATAATGAACCTCTGAAATCAACCTTAGTGAAACCGCATATTAATCCTACATTATCATAAAGATACCTGCTTGTCTCAAGTACCCAGTTCTCAGGAATTTCGCAGTCAGCATCAGTCATCATATAAAGTTCACCCCTGCTTTTTGAGATACCATATGCTAATGCATTAACTTTCCCAATTAAATTTGGATTGATATAGTCAATTGTATCAAGCAATATGAACTCATCAGAATCTTGTGTCTCCTTAAGCATAATTGACTTAGTTAAATCGGTTGAGTTATCATTGATTAGGATTACTTCATATCTGTCTTTTGGATAATTAATCTTTTTAAGTGAGCGGATACAGTTCCCGATATTTTTTTCTTCATTTCTTGCAGCTACAATTATGGAAATAAACGGGAAACGGTCAGAATGATTTTGACCTAAATTTTCTGACCGCTTAAGACCTATGTAAAAAAATATATGTAAAACAAAGTAAATTGCAATTATTATCAGTGCAGCAAGTTCCATACCGGATTACTTTACAACTGCAATCTTAATGACTTTTGTTTCGGTGCTTCCGTCTATAACTGCCTCAACTATACCGTAATAAATACCACTTTGAACTTTTGATACATCCCAGATTACTTCATTTTCAGCATTGGGAAAAATCGTCCCTGATAAGTTTTGTAACTAATTCACCCGAGAGGTCAAGTATTTTTATGTTAACTGATGTTGCATTACCGTTTATGAAATATCTGATGAATGTTTTTGTATCGTAAACAGGATTTGGCCAGTTATAAACTTTGTCTTTAGGCAGTTTTTCACTGTATGATACCGGAGAATTGATACTTCTGAAATTATTATTCGAAAAATAACTGTCTCTCATATAATTTTTCCAGAGTATATTTTGTGCATTATATCTCTTATCCGTTTTTAATGCATATATGTATCCATCGCTTGATAATAATGCTATTGCAAGAGTATCCGAATGATTGAAAAGTGATGGAGTTGAATATGTATTTGCACCAACTTTAATAGGAAAACCATCTATTGTCTTGCCATTGATTCCGATACAGTTCAAATCACCTGACTTTGTAATGAACAAAATATCAAAAATTCCATCTTCATTAATATCCGCAATAGATATGCCTGAAAGTATTGTTGACTCAGCTTTTATTGGAAAGTTATCGAGTAATACTCCGTTTGAATTAATAGCATACAATAAGTTATCACTTGAAAATAAAATCTCCTGCTTGCCATCTTTATTAACATCTGCATTTACGATATCTCTAATCGCAGCATTGTATTCCACATTAATTTTATTTCCGTTAAGTTTGAGTTCATTATTGTTAGACAATGAAACATAATCAGAAGATGTATTCGCCGTAAAATTTCCCGATAAAACATTTATTAGCGGATTATTACGAATATCTGTAATTATTAAAATTATCTTTTGAAAATTTATTAATTTGATCTTTGGGTAATGTATCTTTAAAAACCAGTTGATTAACATTAAGAAGTTTTTCGTATATAAATCCATTAGTAAATCCTAAAACAATTTTTGAAGAATCTATAACCAACAGAGGTGCGGATACTTTGTAATTAAGGTTTAAGAATGAGGTATCAACTATTCCTGATGTGTTTACTTCTATAAAACTGAGACTTGAGTTTGTATTGTATGTTTTGAATTGCAATTATCCTATGGTCATTTGAGTAGCCAAAAAATCCCTTTGATACCGGGAAAGCCCCATATCCCGTCATTAAAAGTCCGTTTTGGTTAGACAATCCTGTGCCATCGTTTTTAAATGCATAGAGATTTGTACCGTTATTTACAAATAGTTCCTCTTTACCATCACTGTTTATATCTATTGGTATTACCTGTGAAAATTCATTTACAATTGTGCCACCAATAAATTTAGGGAACCCTGAGATTTGGGATAATTTATTACTCCCAATTTTAATCCTAAACTTCATTACTCTTGAAATTGTATCAAAATCAGTTATGTTAATATTATTATTAGCGAGTGAATAGCTTAAAGAATTTGGGATTGATGTAGGAGTAAACTGATTCTTATAAATTGAAGAAGGGACATAGTGATTGCCGTTATACCAAAAATCTACAAAATAACCGTCACCTGTAATTGCTCCGAACGGAGTGTTGAAAGTAACTCCAATATCCTGAGAACCCTTTGCTTCTTCAAGGTCAACACCTTTATATTCAATGTTGTTGTTTATGGTATTATTTGAAAAATTTGCTTCTATTATGTTCTCATCTATATGCCAAATCAGAACACCACCGCTATAGTTTGCTGTATCTGATATATCACCGGGTAAACTCCAGTCAAGATATGAAACGTCGATTAGATTTCCATTGATAGCATAAATATCATAATTTACAAATCCTGGCAGATCTTTTGTGAATAATGTAGAATCAATAAAAGCTCTGTTTCTTGTATATACTTTTTGTCCGGAATTAAAAGGATTTCGATTTCGATTTTCAATAAGAAAATATTCTTTACTGTTAATGAAAACTTTAAGCATTGTTGAATCCTTTGGCTCCGGTGTAGAAGAAGTTTTTAAAGAAAACCAATTATCTCCTGATGATACAACAACTGGTTCAATCCATCCGAGATACATCTTTTCCCATGCCGATGGTTCAGGAGGGAATATTCCGTTGAAACTAAACAAAGATTGACCATCCATTAAACCAAATCTGCCAATTCCTGTTTTACCTGTTTTCGTATTAAATAAATCCGGTAATCCGAGATAACTCCCAATACTCCCCACAAGAATTCCATTTATTCCAAGTTGTAATAAATATTTTCCACTGGTAAGGTCAAGTTCTCTTAATTCGGTTGATGGGATAATTAATGAATTAGTAATTTTAAAACCCTCCTGCGTGACATAACCACTGTAATTTTGCCCGAAAACTTCTTTTAGTGATTTTAACCCAAGGTAAACTGAAGGTATATCATAAGGGGTAGGGTCAAAACCAAAAACAGATGTCAGATCGATATCCCTTCCTACTCCAGCATGAAATAAAACAAAAGCTGTTTTGTTAGGGTCATAATTTGAGAAATCTATAAAGTTATCCGCTAAAGCCCAGGCATCATTATACATCTCACAAAGTTTCTGATTATTCTCATTCTTTTGAGGTGAATAGTTTTGCATTTTCTTTGGTAATGTTAAAACATTTCCAATTATTTCATATGAGATATTAAGTTTACCTTTAGATGATTTAGCAAAATAATTTTTCACAAAAAGCAGATGGTCAGCAAAATAAGCACTATCGTAAGGAGGGGAATCTATAACAGTATCTCTTTGTAATACCGGATTGAAATATCTATTTGACAAATCAAATTTTCCATTTCCTGAAGATAAAGGGTCGTTGTCTTCCTGAAACTGAACTAAAATAGCAACTATTTTCAGGGAATCCAGATTATTAATGTATGGTTTTGGTAAATAATTCCCCTGAACGGAAGTTGATATTGAATGTGATAGTCTTATACTTTCAGTTATTTTTTTATTCTGTGCTAATAAAGAATATGTTGTTAAAAATGCAAATACTAAAATTAAAGAAATATTTTTCATCTGACTTTTGGAATTTTTAATAAATTTAAAAAAGGCATATATATATTAAATATATGCCTTTTATATACTTTTATAAAGGGATTAAATATCAATTAAAAGTTAACAAGTAATCCGAATCTAAGTGTGTTTGCTAAAGGGTGATTATCTTCTGTACCTGTGATATAACTAAAATCAAATCCATAAAGTGAATAACGAATACCTGCTCCCAGAGTCACATAAGATCTGTTACCATATGATGGATCTTCATAGAAATAACCGGCTCTGAGGCCTATTAATTTGGGTGTACCATACCAATATTCTGCACCAACTGAAGTTTGGAATGATTTTGCAATTTCATCCAATCCACCTTTCCAGGAAGTAAAAAGTGCTTGGTAGAAGGGATCTGATGTACCGTCAGGGTGTCTATTAATAAGTAACTTAGAAAAATCTGCCGTTATGGTAAAATCATTACCTTCATTTCTGAAAAGATTATAAGCGATTCC
Organism: Ignavibacteriota bacterium; assembly: GCA_963748665.1. Lineage (GTDB taxonomy): Bacteria > Bacteroidota > Ignavibacteria > Tepidaquicellales > Tepidaquicellaceae > CAIKZJ01. Next base: position 128,690 of record CAVVJW010000014.1, read on the forward strand.
AAACCTGAATTGTGTTGGCAGAGGATCTGCCTGTGATGCATCAACATATGAAATCTTTGGTCCCATATTGGAGAGGTTAATACCAAACGAGAATTTATCTTTAAAGGCTTTAGGTCCTCTGTCCGCCTTATAAAGCATGGCTAAGTCAAAACTTGTTGTAAATGCAGTACCCGTTCCTTTTTCATTACCTACAGTCACATTATCCGGTGATAGTCTGCTATAAATTAATCTCGCTACAACACCAACTCCCACAGGTTTACTGACTTTAGTAGCATAACCAAGAGCAAATGCAAATTCATATGCTTTATAGTCTTTTCCTGTAAGATTTCCAAATTCATCTGTTGTAATAACATCACCTATGTTTAAGTATGTTAAACTGGCACCAACTGTGCCATTAATTGATTTAACATATTTTTTTGCCGCTAAATAGTCATAGAAAAGGTCAGATAAACCTAAACCCGGTAACCAGGGAGAGTGGGTAAAGTTAACTTCTGAACCCGTTGTTTGGAATGCAAGGCCTGATGGATTCCAGTGCATAGCAGAGGCATCATCAGATATTGCTGTACCTGTTTCACCCATACCTGCAAATCTTGAGTTAGGTCCGATTAAAAGAAAAGGAACACCTGTTGAAATACTGTTTTGTGCATAAATCGTATCATAAGATACCAAAGCAAAAATTGCGAGAGCTAATCCAATTATTGACTTTACTTTCAAATTACTTAACATTTTACCTCCGTTAAATATTATTTTATATTATTTTAATTTTGCTAATTTACCGGTTTGCACGTTAGAGTACGAACCGTCTTCTGTCTTTATAGTCAGTTTATAAATATATGTTCCGTTAGCTATATAATCACCATCAGCATCTTTGCCATCCCACTCAATTGAAACATTTTTATCACTTATATTAGTTCTGTTTATTTTTTGAATTTTTCTTCCTGCAACAGTATATATAAACAATTCTGCATTAAGCGGTACATCGAAATTATGCTGAAATGTGAAATGAGTAAAGTCTTTCATTGGATTCGGATAGTTAAATACATTTGAAACTACCAGACTGGAAGTACTCTTTACTATAAAATTAATGGATGTCTCTTTGAAATTATTGTATGTGTCCCAACCTTTTAATTTAAGAGTATAATTCCCATCTGCAAGGTTATCGAATTGATATTCAACCGAACCGTATTGATATCCGCTTGTTGTATTGTAGAACTGAGTTAAATCTATTTTATTATTCTCATTGTTATTAATAACTGCTTCTATTTTATGACCGATAGTGCTTGTTAAATTCATTCCGCTATAATCATAAAAGTCTGCAATCAGTTTTGAGTTTTGATTTACAATATCACCGCTTCTAAAACTTCTGCTATCCATAAACAAAGATATATCAGGCCCTATTGTATCATTTACTGCATTAGAATCTATACCATTAAAAAAGAATCTGTTAGTGTAACCTGAACCTTCATAGTTACTGTTGTTAAAATAACCAAGAATCTGACCATTTCCATTACTATAAGATATATCTTTTGGCACAATAAATTCAATATTCCATCTTCCATTTTCAACTTTAGATCTTCCTTTGAAAATTGTACCACCGTCTAATCTGAAATTAAAAGATCTCCCAAAATCTATTATTGTAATATTCTTATCAACATCAAGAACTTTTAGCTCTATGTCTCCATTAAAGTTATTCCAGAAAGTAGAGTCAGTTTTCAAAATACTTCCTGAAATCCTCATTTTTTGGAGTGATTGAACAACAATCGAATCCGAAAGAGGTTTTGAATTTATACTATCAATTCTTGTGAAGTATTGAGGAATACTAATTCGTAATGAAGGGTCTCCGATTAGACAGAATTTCATATCATTCTCTCCTATTGAGGGCAATTGATTTTTTACGTTATACATCGCTTTGCCAAGCCTGATAGGTAAATTTAATGTATCTTTATAAAACATTAAATTGCTCCATAAAGTGTTATTAAATATCTCATTATAATTTGCATAAACCGGTCTTGTTGCTGCTACAACGGCTATCGCTCCTACATCCTTAATAAACACAAGTTGTTCCCCAGCACTTATTAAGAATGGGTCATCCCATCGTGCAAGGTCACAACTTGCAATTGTAACGACCGGATATTTATTCTTATTATTCATCTGTGGTATTGACTCATCTCTAACGAACACGTGTTCATGTGCCCATAAGTCAGTACTACCATGTCCTGTATAATTAATAAGTAATCTTCCTTCATTCCAGCCTTTTATGATATCTACATTCGCACCGGGTTTTCTTCTTCCCTGAGGTGTAATAATTGAAGGGTAAGTAACTATATAAATTTTTTCTTTTTCAAAGTCTTTTGTTGTGTAGTATTCTGCCAACCTTTCGCATTGATCTGTATGAAGTGAACCCTCTTCACCCTGGTTATTTTCAGTCGTCCAACCGTCATCAGCTACGTACATGATTTTCTTTTTCCAGATTCCAATATTAGTATTTGATTCATACTGAATTATTTTATCAACAATGGCATTAGCTTCGGATAAAGTATTAATACAAAAACGTCCGTTAGAAAAATCTGTTCGAACTTCTGTTGGTATTGCAAAGTTTTCATTTATATCACAAATAAAGTCGTCACTATTGTAGCTTTGTATTTCATTCATCGTTATATCTGTCCTCTCAATAGGAGGGACGAAATTCTTGAAACTAAGATTATAAATATTTTTATAATCAAAACTTCCGTCTCCAAGGAAAAGAACGTAAACAGGTCTGGTTGACCAGTTATTGTATGCAAACTTAAGAAAATTTCTCATGGCTACAGGGTCAATCAAACCACCGGAAAACTCATTGTAAACCTGATTAAGATCAAGTACTAAAGTTTTTAAATAATTTGGATGCCCTAAACCCGGGGCTTCCCTTTGTGATTTAAGCCTGTTTGCTGCCGGTAGAAAATCATTAGTTGTAAAGATAATAAAATCTGCACCGTCTGAAATTCCCCTGATATTCTGATTCGGAATCTTTGAAGAAATAGAACTTGGAGTTTTATACCCATTATCACCTACAACATAGTAATCTTTTATATTGTTATAATTTGTGTTATCCTGAAATCTTACAACACTATTAGAATAGGAAATTGGAGTAATCATAGAGATTTCATTATAACTATTTACTTTGAATATTCTAACGGTTGAAGAATTGAATGGAGATGCCTGATATTCCATAATTCCGATTGTGTCAGGTGATGTAATTTTCAAAAGATTATTTGTTGCAGAATTTAAATTTCTCTGATACAATGCTTCCAGGTAGTCATAGTAACCTGAAACTGAAGGCGTATTATACTGTGTCGGGAGTTGAGCTTTCAGATTCATTGATGTTGAACCAGAATTTAAAGCATACTCGAATGATATCGTACTTAAGCTTATGTGAGAAAACACACCATTTACAGGGTAAACCTCATGAAGTAGTGAAAATCCAGAGTTATCATCTTTTATTAAAAAAAATGCACTTTGTGAACTGCCGTTACCAAGAACAAGTTTACATTTAATTGTGGAGTTTGGTACATAACCTGTTAACTGTTTATTCCATGTATATCCTGATTCTCCATAACCAGTTCTTTGGCTGACCCACAAATTTCCTGTTGAACCTAGGTTATTCACTTCAGGCTCTTCAAAGAGCTTGTCAGTAAAATTCTGTAACGGTTCAATATTTGGGAAATTTGTTGATTGATTTTCCAAAATTCTTAAACCATTGATGCCTCCAAAAGTAATGAAATAATAATTTGTGTTTGAATAAGTATTAAGTTTATGTGTAAAGGTCTGACTCTGAAAACTCCATTGATGAGGCGATTGTCCATAGAATAGTACATAATCCCCGTCATTAAACACACCGTCTGCCTCACCAAATACAAAAATCGGATTTTGGACTAAATCATCTGGAGTTGGTGCTGAATTTAAATAGGGTAGCTCAGCACCTCCATTGCCATAAATCTTTATAGTACGAGGGTCAATGTTACTTACATTGATTCCTGCCTGGTTTAAAAAATTCTTATCAATTTTAAACATTCCTGTTTCTTTGACTTCGATTTTGTAAAAATCGCCTGATGCAAGAACGCTATTAAGTAATGTTGATTTGTTGTAAGAATTATATTCTTTAGTGACCCAATTTTGTGAGTTTTCCCAGTTGATAGCAATATCTCTGAAAAAATCTTTTTCTGCTTTGGAATTAATCCTGTTTGAATTTAAAGGATTTGTTCCAAACACTATCCTGAATTTTATGCTTGTAATCCTGCGAACTGATTTTGACAATGGATTAAACTGTACCGGATTTATCTGTGCAATTCCTACATATTTATCTCTGAATATTCCATCCTGAATAAATTCAGCATTTGATTTCGGGAATACTGAATTAGAAGAGTATATATTATTGTCATAAATAAAATCATAAAGTACTTCAAGTTTATTATTGCCGGGCTTTGGAGTAGGTACTGGTTTTACATCAATATTGCTTAAATCTTCAAACCGTACATCAATAATTTCAATCCTATTATTAATATTGCCCGGTGTAATAACAGGGAAGTTTCTGCTGCCTAGATCGGGTTTCCCTATAAGTGATGAATTGTGAACAACATTCATAAATTCTGTAGCAGAAGTATATTTTGGAATATACTCAACTTCAACATAAGAATTGTTTGTAGAGAGGATTTTAAAATCAACAGGCGAATCAAAATTTAACTTTCTATTATCATTCTTTTGAGCGAACAACAATGTTGATGCTAATACCAAAAACAACGAAAAATTAAAGATTCTATTTATTTGCATAAACTTTTTAATAATAATTAATTACAAAAATATAACAAAAAACCATTCATTAAAGATTACTCTCAACGTAAAATGTTATTCTTTAATAAATGGTCCGCTATTTTTTATAGTATAAATTTAAATTTTAAAATTGTATTATTGTTTTATGTGTTAAGCTCCTTTTCTTTTATACAAAGATATGTTTGATATTAAAAATAGTCAAGCCCTAAAATAATAATTTTACTTTTTTCTCTTTATACCTAATTTATCAATTGAATCCAGATTTTGTAAAGCATTTTTTGCGGCTTCTTGTTCCGCTTGCTTTTTCGATTTTCCTTTGCCAATGCCAAGACAATGATTAGCAAGATGCACTTCTACAGTAAAAAATTTATGATGTTCGGGTCCCTCTTCTTTTATAACCCTGTAATCAGGTATAAAGTCAGTGTGGGCCTGAGCATACTCAAGAAATCGACTCTTGAAGTTTTCATCAAACTGATTAAGCCACTTTACATCGAGTTTTGAAAAAATTTCTACATTCAAAAACTTTTTAGCATTCTCATAACCGGAATCAAGGAAGATTGCACCTATTAATGCTTCGTAAGCATCAGCTAAAATTGCATCGTAACCCTGATCTATAGATTTCATTGCTGTGTTTGATGCGAGAAGGTAATCCTGAATTTTAAGGTTTTTTGCTCTTTCTGCAAGAAATCTTTTATTTACAAGAATTGATCTGAACTTTGTCAAATCGCCTTCTTCATTTAACGGAAAATTTCTATAAAGAAACTCAGCGACAATTAAATCAAGAACAGCATCTCCTAAAAACTCAAGTCTTTCATTTGAAATTAAGTTTATTGTCGTTGGTTCTTTTTTGATTTTTAAAAATGAACGATGAGTCAGGGCAGTAATAAAATAACCTTTATCTATTATCTTATAATGTATAGCGGATTGAAATTTCTCGAAGTCAATTTTTTTAGTTGCTTTTGAAAAGGAATCTTCTGATTTAGATTCCTTTTTCAAAAACGGTATGAAAACTCTTAACTTTTTTAAAGTATTAAACATACAACACGACAGGCAATGTATAAATTAATTTTCAAATCTCTTAAATACGATTGCTGCATTGTGTCCGCCAAATCCCGAGTTATCAGATAAAACAGTTTTTACATCTCTTTTAACTGCAACATTCGGGGTATAATTCAAATCACAATCTGGATCTTTTTCATTATAATTTATCGTAGGTGGAACAATACCGTGTTTAATAGTTAATATTGCGGCAATAGATTCTACAGCACCCGCAGCACCAAGTAAATGACCGACCATAGATTTAATAGAATGTACATTTAATTTGTAAGCGTGTTCTCCAAAAACAGTTCTGATGGCTGCGCTTTCGTTTCTGTCATTAGGCGGTGTTGATGTACCGTGTGCATTTATTACATCAATATCTTCAGGCTTAAGTCCTGAATCTTCTATCGCAATTCGCATCGCGCGTACAACACCTTCACCATTTGGTGCGGGATCAGTAATGTGATGAGCATCAGCAGTTAAACCAACTCCGGTTATTTCTGCGTAAATATTCGCTCCTCTTGCCGTAGCATGTTCAAGGCTTTCTATTACAAGTGTGGCACCACCTTCACCCATAACAAAACCGTCTCTTGTTTTGTCAAATGGACGTGAGGCTGTTTCAGGTGAATCATTACGGGTAGAAAGAGCTTTCATTGCATTGAAACCACCAATACCCATTGGGCAAATAACGGCTTCCGAACCACCAGTTACCATTACATCGGCATCACCTCTTTGAATAAGCATTACTGAATCAATAATTGCATTCGTTGATGTAGCGCAGGCTGAAGTTGTTGCATAATTCGGACCTCTTAAACCATATTTCATTGATATTCTCCCTGCAGCAATATCTGCAATAAGCATTGGGATAAAGAACGGACTAATTCTGTCCGGATTACCGCCTCTATCATAAAGAACATTTTGTTGCTTATGATAAGTCCACATTCCGCCAATTCCTGAGCCATATACAACACCTATTCTATCTTTATTTACAGTTTCAAAATTTAAACCACTGTCAGCAATAGCCATATCTGAAGCAACTAAAGCATATTGAGTAAATGGATCAACTCTCTGAGAGAGTTTTCTGTCCATATAAGTTTAAAGGGTCGAAACCTTTTAACTCTGCAGCAAATTTAGTGTCGAATTCTGTCGTATCAAAATAAGTTACTTTTCCAACTCCACTTTTGCCGGCAATTAAAGAATTCCAGAATTCATCGACTGTTAAGCCAATCGGTGTTAATGCGCCTAATCCTGTTACTACAACTCTTTTCTTCATTTATTATTATTTATTAACCTAATTTTTCTAGAATATAACTAACTGCATCATCAACTTTTGTTATTTTTTCTGCATCTTCATCCGGAATTTTAATATCGAATTCTTCTTCAAATTTCATAACTAATTCTACTGTATCTAATGAATCTGCGCCTAAATCATTAATAAAATGTGCGTCGTTTGTAATTTTTGATTCTTCTACACCAAGTTTATCTATGATTGCTTGTTTTACTTTTACTTCTACTTCTGCTTTTGTCATTTTGAATTACTCCTTTTGATTTTTTAATAATTTATGAATATAGTTATATAATTCAAATTTTTAAAGTATAAAAGATGTCGCAAATAAGATTTTTTTAAAAGGGGTATTCTTTAAGTTTAATAAGTTTTTGATAACCGTAAATTTTTAAATGTAAAAAAATAATATTGGTTTTTTAACGTGTTATTTCCCTGACTTCTGAGGACGCCTGACTACAAAATTTCCTTTGAGAGGGTACTTTCCGTACATAACGTTATTCTTTACAGTTTTTCCGTTATCACTTTTTGAAGTCCCTGCCCATACACCTTTCGCATAAGGGTCATCCTTTATAAATACAAGCTCCTCAAAAATAATAACGTGGTTTTTCCATACAACTAAATCACCTGTTAATATTTCATTTAAATTCTTGATATCAATAATTGGCATAAAGTCCTGAAATAATTCTTCATTGAACAGGTCCCTTGACAGGGCATTTGTCTTTGGTGTTTTATATCCTGCTTTGAATAAAGTGTTTAAAGCAAATATATTGCATTTGGTTGAATTTCTTAAGAAAATAGGTTTATTGTTTAGCCAGTATAAGTATGTAGTATCGGCAGATGGGGAATACATCTCTTTCTCTCTTTCAATAAGGGCTGTTTTTATTATGAGATTTCCTTTCCCGCTAACTGGTTCATTACTTAAGTCTTCGTTGTACTGAGTTGATACTGTATCTTTTGGTTTATTGTTATCATCATCTTTCTCTTCAAACTTAGGATGTCGGGGCGACGCAACACATCCTATAAAAATTATAGGAATAAGTATTAAAAGAATAATATAAAATAATATTGAGTACCGTCTCAATTTTCTTCCATTAATTTATTAATAGTATTAAAATATTTATCGTCTAATATATCTAAATCAATATTTAATATCTCATTCATTATATATTTATTACCTCCGACCTTACCTATATGTTCCAGATGTATATCAAATTCCTTTGCATATTCAATAATCTTTTTCTTATTACTATTATTTGCTGATATAATAATCCTTGACTGTGATTCACTGAATAAATCAAAATCTTTTCTGGTGGTAATTGATTTCGTTATAATACACCCAATCTGTTTATCTCTGTTCATAATACAACATTCTGCAAGAGCAATTGCCAAACCTCCGTCAGAAATATCGTGAGCAGAATTAACTAATTTGTTCTCAATAAGTTTTAATACCAGATTACATAAATTCTTTTCTTTGACAAGTGTAATTTCCGGAGCATCGCCTTTAATCAGTTTATGTATTCTGCTTAAATATTCTGAACCACCGATTTCATATTTGTTTTCACCTAAAATAAAAATATCATCATCTTCAAATTTAAAATTACTTGTCATCAAGTTATCTATATCTTCAATCAGCCCAACCATACCTATCGTAGGAGTAGGGAATACAGCATAATCCTTTGAGAGATTATAAAAGCTTACATTGCCTCCTGTTACAGGAGTTTCCAGATACCTGCAGGCATCACCCATTCCCCTGATACATTCCACAAACTGATAATACATCTCAGGGTTGTAAGGATTACCAAAGTTTAAACAGTTTGTAATCGCAAGAGGTGCTGCTCCTGTGCAAACAACATTTCTTGCGCTCTCACAAACAGCAATCATTCCTCCAACATAAGGATTAAGGAAAGTATATTTACTATTGCAGTCTGTTTTCATTGCCAAACCTTTTTTAGTTCCTTTAATTCTGACTACAGACGCATCCCCACCAGGCATCAAAGCCGTATTAGTTCTTACCTGAGTATCATATTGTTCGTAAACCCATTTTTTGTTTGTAATATTTGGAGATGATAATAATTCCAGGATTACTTTGTTATAATTTTTTGGTTCTGCTAATTTTTCCTGATCAAGTACTCTGGTAGTTTTCAGATATTCAGGTTCTTTTACATCCCTTTTGTAAACAGGAGCACCGCCACCTAAAACAAGAACATCTGCAGGTATATCTGCTTCAAGTTTTCCTTTGTAAGAAATCTTAATTCGATCTTCCGCAATTACTTTACCAACTTCTACACAATTCAAATCCCATTTTTGAAAAATATCTTTAACTATTTTTTCTTTTCCTTTATGTGCAACAAGCAGCATTCTCTCCTGGGATTCTGAAAGCATTATTTCATAAGCAGACATATTCTCGTCACGAAGAGGAACAAGGTCAAGATTAATTTCCATACCGCATTTACCTTTTGCACTCATTTCACTCGATGAACATGTAATACCTGCCGCACCCATATCCTGAATCCCGACGATTGCACCTGAACGTATCACCTCGAGTGTAGCCTCAAGCAAAAGTTTTTCAGTAAAAGGATCACCAACCTGAACACTTGGTCTTTTTGATTCTGATTCTTCTGATATTTCTTCAGAGGCAAATGTAGCACCGTGAATACCGTCTTTTCCTGTAGAAGAGCCAACTATAAAAACAGGATTGCCAACCCCTTCGGCTGTTGCTGATGCTGTTTGATTATGCTTCACAATACCTACCGCCATTGCATTAACTAATGGATTATCCTGATAGCAATCCTCAAAATAAATCTCACCACTTACTGTTGGGACTCCAAAACAATTCCCATAATCTCCTATACCTTTTACAACATTTTTAAATAAGAATTTACTGCGGGTTGAAATAGTTTCATCATTAACATCATCTATTTTGCCAAACCTTAAAGAGTTTAAAGCTGCAATAGGTCTTGCCCCCATAGTAAAAATATCTCTGAGTATTCCGCCAACACCAGTTGCTGCACCTTGATATGGTTCTACTGCTGAAGGATGATTATGCGATTCAATCTTAAAAGCAACTGCTAGTCCATCGCCTATATCAACCAGACCTGCATTTTCTTCGCCTGCTGAGACAAGTAGTTTACCTCCGCTTCTCGGCAATGTTTTTAATTGGAGAATGGAATTTTTATATGAACAATGTTCACTCCACATAACAGAAAATATACCAAGTTCTGTATAACTTGGCAACCTTCCAAGTATTTCCAAAATTCTTTCAAACTCTTCTTGAGTTAAACCAAGTTCTTTGGCTAACTTCAAATCAACAAAAGGTTCGGTTATCATTTAAATTATATATGAATTAGTTTTTAATATTTTATTAGATAAATTATTCTGATGTTTCAATTGTTAATGAATACCCCTTCTCAAAATAAAAAGCAGTACCACTAACTACACATAGAGGCTTCATTAATACATTAATAACAGGTAAAAACATAATCAAAAAGGATGCGCATCCAAACCCTAATGAATAAAACGGTTTAGAGGCAGTAACCTTTATTTTCTGCCTTAATGTGTAATATCTTCTTGTCATAGGATAATCATAAAAATCAACTGCATTAAAGAAAAATGAAAACACAGTGCTTAAAACTACTGAAATTATTCCACCTATTAAAGGTATAAATCCTATTAAAAAGAAAACAAATATAAAACTAAAATAGAATAAAAGTTTTTTAATCTCGGAAAGAACATTTAACCATGTATCAAGCAAAAATCCCGGATGGTAATCTGTTTTTTTCCCCGTTATGTTCTCTTCTATGATGAGGGAAATATTTTCATTAAAAGGGGCCGAAATTATCCCGCCAATTATAAGAATTATAAAATAACAAATAACAATAATTAAAAGGAATGACAGGATTAATATTAATATGTGCATAAATTCGGCCCAGAATCCTGCCTGTTCATCATAAACACCTGTTAATTCCCGGCTGCCTTGCATAACTCGTGAAAATATCAACACAAAACTTGTAACGTAAATAATCATATTAATTGTTACAGGAATAATTGAGTATAAAATTGTTTTTGGATATTTAAAAAACAACCCCATACTCCTGAACGGATATGCAAAACCTTCAATAAAGCTTTTCATTTATTATATATTATTACATAAAGTGTATTGTATTTTACAGATTATATCCAATTGAGAAATAGAATGCAAAAGGACCCCAGACTAAACTATTTTTTGTAAAGCCTCTGTTTATTATGAACATTCTACCCATTGAAAAACTTGCTTTGCCTATTGGAGTATCAAACTGAGTTGCAAACCCGATACCATGTCTCAGGTCTTTAAATCTAATGTCTTCGGTATTCTCCCAGGTTCTTCCTAAATCATAGCGTGCAGATAAATAGGTATCGAAAAACAACTGAAATGGGAGTTTGTATCTGTATTCTATAGACCCAAGCAATATTTGTCTTCCTTTCATTTCATCTTCAAACATACCATAAAAAGATTCTTCACCTCCCAGCGAAAAGAATTCATACGACGGAGTAGTCTTGTCAGCAAAACCAAAAGCGAATTTTGGTTTGATAATACTGCTTTTACTTAATGAAATTGTATGAGTCAAATCAAGAGATAATTTTGTAAATGTAATACCGTCTGTTATCTGGTTTCTTGAAGATTCGTAAATATAATTAAATGTGGTTCCACTTCTCGCAAACGGATAGATGTCTTCAGTATCAAGCCTTCCGCCAATTTTTAACTTGAATAGTTTTAAATCAGTTTCATTTGGGAAAGAACCTTGTAAAATTTCTCTGCTCAAATTTTCCAAAACAATTTGTGCGAATAAGGTTCCAAATCGTTTTACTTGTGTGCCCAGTAAAAAACTACTTCCCCATCTATAATCTCTGTACTCACCGTTATTCGTTACTATAATTTCTTCATCATTATTTGTCTCAGTATAGTCATAAATATTTCTGAATCTGTAATAGAAAGAAAAATTATAAGTAAAAATGCTTCCAAAGAATTTATTTGAACGAAGTTCCAGTTGATAGTTCCTGTCGCGCAAGCCCCCTTGTAATGAAACACCTATTTCATTAGCAGTTCCAAAAAGATTTTCATTCCTGAAATCCAGATACAATTGTAGTTTTCTTTCATTATCTGCTCTGAATGAGAATCTTATATTCCGTGTACTTTTTTCAACTAAATTAAATGTCAAAGCAGGAGGTTTCGTAGTATCATTAAAATCAAAATACATACTTGCTTGTTGAAATATATTTGTCCCAACAACACCTCCTAGACTTTCTTTTAAAGCGTTTTTCTGAACCGGTTTATCAAAAGGAATATCTGTTTCACTTAATATAATCCTTTCTTTCGTCGTTTCATTTCCATTTATTTTAATTGATGAAATAGTACCCTCAGTAAAATGTATATTCAATGTTCCGGTTTTTTCATCTAAGTAAAACTTATCAATATCTATCAATGAGAAACCTGATTCTCTGATGCTTCCTAAAAGGTTTTCGTAAAAAGCATACATAGTATTTCTGTTTGAAATTCTACCTACATTCTCTTTACCGTATGATTCAACTACTTCTGATATCTTTGAAATAATTGCAGGATTAACCCGGTTGAATTCGTTTTTGTTAACTAACTCAAAAACACCTTTATTTAAAGTATCAGCAAAATTTAATTTATAAAAATAATTGATAGTATTTCCACCATTTAAAAATGATAAAACGACACTGTGAAGTTTAGGATTGTTTATTGCTTTGTAAATAATCTCAGTTTTTAGAACCTGAGTTGTATATCTCAGCGTAAACACTTTTGAAATAACCTAACTTATATAAATCTCTAAGCCTTTTTTCAATCGTAACATATCTAACAAAAGAATTTTCCTGTTCTAATAATATTATTTTCTTTAATGAGTCAGGTATAGATTTGGAATCAAAATATACTTTACCGTTGAATAAAAAATTATTGAAGTTCTCAGATGCTTTATCTTCAAGGGAATCAATCTTCGTAATTATTTTATTAATTAACAGTTCAGCTGCTGTTCTTCCTTTCCCGACAATAAATTCTATATTATTAAAATCTGTTGGTTTAAGATAACCAAGTTCAGGAGTGATAATGATATCGGACTTTTGCAATTGTTCTTTGTTTAACTGAGCCAGTGTTATTGATAATATCTGGTCTGCAGTATTAATCGGATTTTTTAATTCCTCGGACCTGTTTAAGGGACTTGTAGAATTAACTGTGATTGTGAGGTCGGCTCCGTTATCTTTTGCTACATCAACAGGTATGTTTGCAGTAAGTCCTCCATCAACTAAATTTTTTCCATTAACTTTTGTTGAAGAATAAAGCAAAGGATAAGTAAAAGATGCCTTTATCGATTCACTTATATTTCCTTCACTTAGTACAACTCGCTTTCCCTGGTCCAGATCTGTTGCTACAGCATAAAAAGGAATTTTCAGGTCACTGAAATTATTTTTAGGTTTAAATCTTGAATTAAGTAAAATTATATTTATAAGGTCAGAGATAGCCTGTCCGCTGGATAAAGATGTTGGAAGTGCAGGTTTAAACCCGTCTAAAGAGAGTGTGATAAAACCTCTATCCTGTGTTTTCTTCTGGTCAACAAAAAGAAACTCTCTTTCATATTTATTCGAAAGAGAAAGTTTTGATTTCCAGTCAACATCGTTAGTTATCTTTACAATTTCTTTTGGTGAGTAACCTGATGAATAAAGCCCTCCGGTTATTGCACCTATACTCGTTCCTACAATCATATCTATTTTAACACCATATTTCATAAGAACGTCAATCACACCAATCTGTGCAAGTCCTCTTGCTCCGCCTCCACTCAAAACAAGTGCTACTTTTTTTCTGTGTGTGTTTAACGGGAATATATTAAAGTTTGTTGTATCAAAACGGCTATTGGAATCTTTATACAGTTCCAATGTGCCTACTAATAAGTTTGAGTCAGTCTGGGCATAAGTATCCGATGGTATAAACCATAAGGTAATACCCGTAAACAATAAAAATATTATTTTATAAAAATGTCTTAATCAATATTTTTTTTAACTATTTTCCCGGTTAAATAAATCGCTAATCCCGATAATAAACCGGGATACATCGGTTCTATATATCCTAAATTAAAGATTATCCAAATAAATGAAAATAGAAATGATACAATCATAGCACTAAAAATCCATCTCTTATCTATGCGTAAAACTTCAAAATATGAAGAGACAACACCAATTAATAAAGCCGGAATAGTAAGACTGCCTATTAAATACCAGATTTGAACAACTGACGGAATTAAAAGTGCTATAATTATTGATAAAACTGAGGTAACCGTTATTCCGAATTTTATGTATCTGTTATCAGATTTTGATTTATTTGTAAACTTTGAAATTATATCGTGTCCAAGAGTAGAAGCAGAAATAAACAGATTCGAATGCAATGTTGACATTATAGTTGCAATAAGTCCGATGAAGAAAAACCCCTTCGCAAAATCAGGAAGTATATTCTGTGCTAAAATCGGGTATGACATTGCAGGGTCCTTCAGATCTTTTATACTGGATACAGCATATAAGCCCGTTAAAGTAGTCATAACATCGAATACAAACCAGAAGAAAAGAGATATAAACACACCTCTCATTGCTGTTTTTTCTGACTTAGCCGAATAACATCTTTGGTGAAAGGAGGGGTCAACGACAGCCCATGCACCAATAAAAAACCAAACAAGAATGTATGTTAATGAATTTCCTCCTGTGAGGCTAAGATGGTTCTGAGGAAGATTACTCGCAAGATAATCGAAGTTACCTAATTTAATAAAACAAAAAGGTATTATTAATCCGAAACCTGCGAACATAATAATAAACTCGAAAATATTTACTTTTACGTCAGCATTTAATCCGCCTTTGTACAAAAAAAGTATTGAAAATAAAAGTGTTAGCGACATTGAAATCCAAAGGGGAAATCCAAATATCATAGTCGTTAATAATCCAAGCATAAATACATAAGGTGCAGGAGTTACCAGTAGAAAAACCATGATTGCTCCGAACAAACTGACTTTTTTCCCATAAACTGAATCAAGTTTATCTGCAATAGTGAATAAGTTTGTACGTCGGATTTTTTTAGCAAGGAATAAAGCAAAAAGAGTAATAAATATATAATAGGGTAGTGCATTTAAGAACCAGCTTGAAATTCCGAATTTATAAGTAAATTCTCCAACGCCAAGAATACCTCCATAGAACGAAGATACTAAAGTAGCTACAAAAGCAGGAAGCGTCAGACGTCTTCCCATTACTAAATAATCCTCTTTAGTACTGTCTTTTTTCCCCGCCCTGAATCCAATCCAGAGCGCAGCAAAAAAATAAGATATTATTAAGAGGTAATCTCCTAAACCGAAAGTTAACAATCTAATATCTTTGGTTAAATAAGTTCACCTTTTTTCATAATCAATTTTCCATCAACATAAACATCCGGAGAAATAACAAGTCCGTCAATGTGACTTTTAACGTTAATATTTCCGCCCATAGAAACGTTGTTCCCAAAAGCTATATGAATAGTTCCGTAAACTTTCTCATCTTCCAGTATCATACCGCAAAGTTGTGCTTTGTAATTTGTACCGATTCCAAATTCAGCAACTGCTCGTGCTTCGCGTCCGACTTTATCAATCATATCAATAAACTTTTGCGCCTGTTCCCCTCCGGAAATCTTTTCGGCGAAACCATCTTTAATTTCAACTGTTATCGGCTCATCAAGCATTCCAATACCTGCAAGAGAACCATCAATTACAACCTTTCCAAAAGATTTATCCTCCCATGGAGCAAGGTAAACTTCACCGGATGGCAGATTACCACTATCACCTTTATTTACAATCACTCCGGTACTTTCAATTACTTTCCTGCCTTTCATTGGCATTGTAATATCGGTGCCTTTTTCGGTTACAACTCTGATTTCAGATGCAGGTTCAAGCAATGCTTTCACTTTAAGAGATAAATCAACAACCTTTTGTGCATCAGCACTAAGACAGCGAACCATTGTTTCTAAAGCAATTCCCGGCATAGTAGCAACTCTAACGCCTTCTTTAACAGCGTTTCTTCGTGCATCAGTATGTGTCAGTGATTTTGCAGTAGGGCAGACAACTACATCTACCATTTTCATTAATTCCGAAATCTGAACAGGTGGTTCTTCACCGTTAATTTCTCTTTGCTTCATTTCCACGAGAAATGCTTCTTTGCAAAGTTGTTTACCTGCTGCCAGTAAAGTTTGTCCGATTTCTCTTTTTGTCTCATCGGAAATAATTAGTAATGTTTCGTCTTTTTTCAGACCCAGATAATCCTTCAAAGCAATAATTGAAGAATCGAATAA
Organism: Ignavibacteriota bacterium; assembly: GCA_963748665.1. Classification (GTDB taxonomy): domain Bacteria; phylum Bacteroidota; class Ignavibacteria; order Tepidaquicellales; family Tepidaquicellaceae; genus CAIKZJ01. The sequence goes on from CAVVJW010000014.1 coordinate 145,168, forward strand.
TTCAGTATTTATCATTGTATATAGTATTTTGTTTTCTATAAAAAATTAAAATAATCATAATTAATTATAATAGTAGTTCAAAAATAAAGTATAAAAATTAATAAATATTTAAATTATAGAGTAACTGTCTATTTAATACTATTAGTGAGGATTGTAAAGTTGATGGAAGTGGATTCGGTTCAGGGAATAAAAAAAGCCGTTTCATTTCTGAAACGGCTTCTAAAATAATAATCAACTTAAGATTTTTATTAATTTTGCATCATAATTCATTTCACGAATATTCATTAAATCAATACCTGCATCTTCAAATTTATCATAATATCCTAAAAATACTTTAAAGTTGATTGAGCCATTGTCTACAAATTCAAGTAAAATCACATCCTTGTAGTTTAATGCCTCTAATGTTTCAATTAGCTTATTAGCTTCATCCTCGGTTGTAAACTGTTGAACTTCTATTGAATAACCTGAAAAAGTAGAAACTTTATCGGTTAAATCTATAAAATTCATCAAGTTAATACCATAATCGGACTGTGCTAAATCATCGAGTAAACTGTTATCTTTGTCAACCAAAATCTTGACCTTTTTGAAAGTGCTTAAGATTCTTCTTAACTCATCCTTTGAATTAATTTTTGAGTTGTTGAAATTGAGTTTTGTATCTTTCAATTCAACAAAAACTTTTGAATCTTTGTTTATTGCATCTTCAAAAAGATTTATTGGTACTGCATCTTCGTCTTCTTCTGAATCAGTCGAATTCACCGGCTTGTAGGATTCAATCCTAACTTTAGCCAGTCCACCCATACCGATATCATTTTTAGCCGAGTTAGAGAGGTCAATAATTCTCCCTCTAACAAACGGGCCTCTGTCATTAACCCTGACTATGGTATAACGTCCATTTTCCAGATTCGTAACTTTCAACATTGTATTGAAAGGCAGTGTTTTATGAGCACATGTAAACTCATTTGTGTTGAATCTTTCGCCATTTGCGGTTTTTCTGCCGTGAAAACCGGGACCATACCAGGAAGCTGTACCTTCTTCCATGAATTCAGAGTAACTGCCAGAGGTCTGTGCATAGACAACAGTATCTCGTGCGCTAATTAGAAAAACAAAAATTAATGCGTATAACATTATCGCACTAACGGATTTAAACAAATTTCTTCTCCTGTTTATATTTATAAAAAAACTTTCCGCTTTAATCTTTTTTTATCTGATTAGTGAGCGATTACTTATGTAAAAGAACGAGTAACTATTTATTAAAAATTACTTTCAATCGATTTTTAAGACGTCAAGATACGAAAATCGATTTACACTGTCAAGTATAAATGAAATAAATAATTTGGCAGAGATTCTGTATTATGGAAAATATTAAATAAATATATGAAATATCATATAAATAAAAAAGATAGTCAGTTGACTTTGAAATGTGAAAATTTAAATATTAGGAAATTTTGTCTGTCAAATTTATCAAATACATAAAAAAATGGTAGTAACAAGAATAACATTAACATATTGTAAAAACATATATATAAATGCAAAATTATGCAATTTTAGAGTTTAAACGTACTTTTACCCATTTGTATCTACTTCAAAATTACCCCTAATTTCTTATGGGCATTGATTTTTATTTCGAGTGGTTTTTGCAATTTTATGTGCCTGACAAACTTCAAACTTTTGTTTATTTTTTGTTCGTTCAGCCAGTTCCAATTTAAGAATGAGTTCTTGTTCGAGTTCTTAATCGTAAAATAACTTATTGAAAATGATGTCAGGTTCTGAAAGAAATGTGACCCCTGCGATGGTTCGACATCAAGGTCTTTCATATCTGCTTCGATAATCGCTTTTGCACCGGAAATCTGTGACCAGATTACCGGAATACCAAGCCATGGGTCAAGAGTACCCCATCTTCCAAACCCTACTAAAAGGTATTGAGTGCCAGATTCAAGCATTTCATTGTTAAATTGGCTTACTTCTGCCGCTATTTCTTGTGTTTTGCTCCTGTCGAATGTCTCGAAATCCACGTATATTATATCCAATATATCATTAATAATACCATTCCCCAGAACTTCATCAGATTTACATAATAAATTGTGTTTAGGAATAGCAGTTATATTAATATTTTCCACTTCTTCATTAACTACCAGAGGTCTCATCTGTAATACGCCAAATTCTTTACTTTTTTGACTCATATCTGCTGCAAACTCAATTTCAACAGCAGTTCCCATACCTTTACTGCCAATTTTCAAAAGGGTTTCTACTATTTCCGGTAATGGGAATATATTATATTTTAAAATAGGAGCAAAAGTGACCATTTTTGAGCCTTCTCTGGAGATTCCATCATAAATAATATCATTTTCAGCAGAATAAGTCGAACCGAGCAGGTCAAGAGTACCATCAATTTCCGCTTCCTTTAAACTATATTTTTTCGTAAATTCATCCTGTATAAGTACACCCTCATGAAGATTTTCAAGTTTCGTATCAAGATCAAGAGCAAAGAAATCATTCTGGTTATTTTTCAGGAATGATTTTGTGGAATAAAATTGAATTAAATGTTCGGGATACTTTGGTGAAAATTTAACTGTGTTACCGCCTTCAACAATAGTTTTACCAAGTCCCAAAGCGACAGAAACTATACCATCTTTAGTTTTTTGAGGATATATAGGATAAAAGTTATAAGATTTAGCAACACCCGAAAAGTCAGGATAGAATCTGTTCTGATGTTTCGCACCAACCAGTTTCTGTACGATAACTGCCATTTTTTCCTCTTCAATCCTGTGCGTTGTCATTTTAAAATAATTCTTTGATGCCTCAGAAAAAGTCGAAGCATAAATAAGTTTTATTGTACTTAATAGATTTTCCAGACGTTCTAAAATATTCGATTCATTATTAGGAATCATATATGTATCATAAACACCTGCAAAAGGATGGTATTGAGAATCTTCAAGCAGACTTGAAGAACGAACTGATATTGGTACTTCAATTATTTGTAAGAATTCTCTCAATCCTGCAACTATATTATCAGGAAAAAATTCCGCTTTTAAAAATCTATATCTTAGTTCTTTATCGTCGTTATTTTTAAACACAAAGTTCTTTAATTTGTTTATTTCAAGAAACTCATCAAAAACATCAGTTCCAATAACAACACCCGGTGGAACATCGATAGTAATATTTTTAAATTTATCACCGATACCGTAACTATTAATCAGATAATTCAAAAAACTCAAACCTCTGGCTTTACCGCCAAGTGAGCCGCCTCCGATTCGTGCAAAAGAAAAAGCAGGGTCAAATGTTTCTTTGCTGAAATCTTCGACAACCCCTTTTTGAATAATTTTTCTGTAAGTATTCAGTGCAGAAAGCAGATGCTTCCTGATTTTTTCTATTGATTCAAATTCAGAAACTTTATGCGGACGCAGTTTATCAGCTAACCAGAATTCCGTTCTTGCTTTGAACCAGTTTGAAAAATGATTTTTTTCGCCGTGGTATTTAATCGAACTTTCAGGTACGTCTTTAAGTTTATCTTCAAAATCAAATAAGTTCTCTGCTCTTGCAATCTCTACTCCCTGAGGAGTTCTAAAAATAAAGTCACCGAAACCGAAATTATTTTTCATAAACTCCCTCAATTCCATATTCATAGTCGGTGAATCTTTAAGAACAAAATTGCATCCATTTTTAATTGCATCGATTTCATTAGAGGCATCAGATGATTGCAGTAAAACGGGAATATCAGAATAAAGTTTCTTAACTTCTTTGGCAAACTTAATGCCTGCCTTCATATCCTGTTTACCGTTGTGCGGAAACTCTACATCTGAAATAACACCGAGGATATACTCCTTGTAATTTTTAAAATAATTCTGAGCCTCTTCATAACTGCTGCAAAGAAGAATCTTTGGTCTTGCTCTCATCCTTAAAAATTTATGCGATAAGTTTATTCCTTCGCTGATTAATCTTCGTGACTGTGTTATTAATTCAGTATATATATTAGGTATGAAAGAAGAATAACTCCTGATATTATCTTCAATAACAATAATTGACTGAACACCTATTGCTTCAGTATCATGTTCAACATTATATTTGTCTTCAAGATATTTAATAATACCGATTAAAAGCCTGTAATCACCCGTCCATACAAAAACTTTATCAAAAATAGAAATATCTTTTCTTATAATAAGATTATGAAGTTCACGGCTATCGAATGAAAGCATAACAATAGGAATATCGGGAAAAGATTTTTTAACGTTCTCTGCAAATTTTACAGGGTGTGAATCTTCTATATGTAAGGTTGTGATAACAAGGTCGATATTCCTTTTACTGTTTAATATTCTATTTGCTTCTTTTACGCTCGAAACTCTGATAATATCCGGGGACTGACTAAGTTCTAAATCCTGATATTCATTTCGTATCATTTCATATAGTCTTCCGTCCTCTTCGAAGAGAAATAAATCATATATACTCGAAACAAGAAGAATATCTTTAATCTTAAACTGCATTAAATCCTGGAATCTCTGAAACTTCCAGATATATCCTTGCTCTTTCGTATCGGGTTTAAAATTAATCATAAGCCAAATTAAGTTATGCTAAAATATGTATAATAATATTTCAATAATAGGAAATAAAAAACAGATTTAGAAAAACAAAAAAGGCTCAGGAAACAAATAGCCCAATTGTGACTGCTTGTTCGGATGAATTTATTCAATTCAATTCATATTATTTTATAAATAAAACAAAAAGAATTTAAGTTAATTTGCGAAATTTGTGGTAAATATAAATATTACTTAAAAATCGGTTCTATCCATGTCCTTATGACTTACAAGAAAAAATTTTATAATATGAATAAAATTTGTATTGAATAACGAGTTTAGAATATATAATTTTGTACATAATTAATATATAATGTTAACTAAGAAATACCTCAAACTCGATATAACATTTTTTACTATATACAATCAAATACCTTTTTATACAAAAAAATAAAAATTCAAAGAAAGGAAATTTTTTATGTCGTATGCACAGGAAATCCTTGCAAAGGTAAAACAAAAAGATGCAGGACAACCGGAATTTATTCAGGCAGTAACCGAAGTTGTCGAATCATTAGAGTTAGTTCTTCAAAAAAGACCCGAATACATCAAACACAAAATCCTTGAAAGAGTCATCGAACCTGAAAGAGTAATCTTATTCAGAGTTCCCTGGATGGACGATCAGGGTAATGTACATGTCAATCGCGGTTTCAGAATTGAGATGAACAGTGCAATCGGTCCTTACAAAGGTGGTTTAAGATTCCATCCATCAGTAAACCTTGGTATTTTAAAATTCTTGGCATTTGAACAAGTATTCAAAAACTCACTTACCACACTTCCAATGGGCGGTGGTAAAGGTGGTTCTGACTTCGATCCAAAAGGAAAGAGTGATAACGAAGTTATGAGATTCTGCCAGTCATTTATGAGCGAACTTTTCAGACATATCGGCGCAAACACAGACGTACCTGCGGGTGATATCGGTGTTGGCGGCAGAGAAATCGGCTTTATGTTTGGACAATACAAAAAACTCCGTAACGAATTCGTCGGTGTTTTAACAGGTAAAGGTCTCAACTGGGGCGGTTCATTAATTCGTCCTGAAGCAACAGGTTATGGTGCGGTTTATTTTGGTGCAGAAATGCTTGCAACAAGAAACGAAAATTATGAAGGCAAAACCTGTTTAGTATCAGGTAGCGGTAACGTTGCTCAATACACAATCGAAAAAATATTAGACTTAGGCGGAAAACCTGTAACATGTTCAGATTCAGCCGGTTATATTTATGACGAAAAGGGTATTGACAGAGAAAAACTTGCTTTCTTAATGGAACTTAAGAATGTAAAACGCGGAAGAGTTGAAGAGTATGCAAAGAAATTCAAATCAGGCGTTTATACACCGGTAGATCCAAAGTTAGATTACAATCCGCTCTGGAATCATAAAGCAGATTGTGCATTCCCATCAGCGACTCAAAACGAAGTCAACGGAAAAGATGCAGCTAACTTATTAAAGAATGGCGTATATGTAGTATCTGAAGGTGCAAACATGCCAACAACAATCGAAGGTGTAAACCAATTCATCGATGCAAAGATTCTTTACGGTCCTGGTAAAGCAGCAAACGCAGGCGGTGTAGCAACATCAGGTCTTGAAATGTCACAAAACTCATTGAGATATGGCTGGTCAAGAGAAGAAGTTGACGCAAAATTACACGGAATAATGAAGAGCATTCATAAAGCAGCATTCGATACAGCAGCAGCATTCGGTACACCGGGTAACTATGTTAACGGTGCAAACATTGCAGGCTTCCTGAAAGTAGCTGATTCAATGATTGATCAGGGTTTAGTATAATAATTAAATCTGAACTCGATATATTTAAAGCCGTCAGAAATGACGGCTTTTTTATTTGTCCAATTTCTATTGAATTACTTCATTCCTTAAATTATTTTGTTATATGGTGCTTCAAACACTTAAATATATATTATTTTTTTTATTTTCACATCAAATCTGTACGCACAAAATATTTTTGAACATCAGAATCCATATTACTCATCAGAACAGATTAATCATATAAGTTTTTATAACAATATCGGTTATGCAGTTGGTAATTTCGGACTTATTTTAAAAACCTCTGACAACGGAGTTAACTGGACTGAACAAAATATTCAAAGTTCTGCAAACCTTAAAAAAGTTATATTAACTGATATATCAAGCGCGTTTATTTATGATGACTCTTCAAGAATTTTCAAAACAACAAATTCTGGTAATAACTGGAATTATGTTTCGAGTATTTTTGGTATTATAAATGATATGTTTTTTATAAATCAAAATAGCGGATTTATTGTAACGGATGATGTTGTATATTTAACTACAAACGTGGGAAAAATTGGGTCTCTTTGTTATCAGGCAATTCACTGCTAAAATTTTTAACTGTTAATTTTATAGATTCCCAGACAGGATTTATAAGCGCAGTCAATTTACAAACCAATTATACACTCGTATTAAAAACTAATAATGGCGGAGCGAACTGGACCGAATACAATACGACAATTGACGGATACAATATCAATAATATCCGTTTTGTAAATTTTTCAACAGGGTATTGTGCTGGTCCGCGTTTTGAAAATCTTTACGTGATTAAAACAACGAACGGAGGAGTGAATTGGTTTGAGTCACCGACATCATACAATTCATTTACACCCAACAATTTGCATTTTGAAAATGTGAACACAGGCTACATTTCATCAATCTCGAAATTAATAAAAACGACAAACGGCGGGAACAATTGGTTTAATGTTCTTACGTGCAGTGGTGTTCAGACTTCTTATTTCAGAAATGATTCGGTATTCTTTTTAGCTGATTCATACAGCAGAATATTTTTTACGAACAATCGCGGACTTTCATTTGATACTTTACTTGGTAAGAATAATAATGTCTTAAATCGATTACAGGTTATTGGTGAAAATTCTCTTTGGTGTAATGGATACAATACTTCAAATTATAAAACAACCAATTCAGGACTTAACTGGACGTATGATTATCAATTCTGATTTATTGAAAATAAAGTACTGTATATTTTCTGATATTAACACAGGATATGCAATTGCTAACAGAGGCACAATACATAAAACAACAAACTTTGGAAATAACTGGTCTGTGGTTTTTGATTCTCCGAATGAAATTTTTTCTATTGCGTTATACAATAATCAATATATATGGGGTTTTGGAATTAATGAAATCTTTAAATCCAATAATGGAGGTAGTAACTGGATAACGATACCAAACACTAATAATATTAACAGCGGTAACTTTTTCGATGAACAAAATGGTATCTGTTTTAATGACGTACATTTATTCAGGACTGCTGACGGAGGTAATAATTTTATTCAGATTACTAATGATTACGTATCCGATTTTCATTTTATAAATAATACGACCGGGTATATAGTTGTAAATCATGATACGACTTCTGAAATCAAACAAACAACAAACGGAGGTACAAACTGGATTCAGAAATCTGTAATTAACAGAAATATAAACCGGATAAAATTTATTAATTCTAATACAGGATACTTGCTGACATACGACAGAATATACAGAAGTACTAACAGCGGAACCAACTGGAAATATGTTGAAATACCCTCTCAGTTAAGAGCATTCGATTTTGATTTTGCAACTGAAAATACGGGATGGCTGTGCGGAGATAATTCTATGATAATAAAAATCATAAATGGCGGCTCGATATTTGTTGAAGAAAACCCTTTAACAATTAATGATTTCAGGTTATTTCAAAACTACCCAAACCCATTCAATTCCGAAACAATAATTAAATTCAGCATTTCAAAACCCGGTTTCACAACACTTAAAATATACGATATACAGGGCAGGGAAGTAACAACTCTTATAAATCAATATTTAAATTCGCAAACCTATACAATAAAATTTAATCCCACAACCCTCTCATCCGGAATATATTTCTACACAATTAATCATAATGGAATATCAGTTACAAAAAAGAGTGTTCTCCTAAGATGATAAAGAAATAATGCTGATAAAGAAATTACAATTCTATTTTAAAAATATTGAATCGGGAAAAAGACATCCCCGAAGGGGATGAATATGAATAACCCCCAGCGAAGCTGGGGGTTATGTGTCCAATAAAAAACAACCCCGAAGGGTTTGAATGTAAAATTTAGAAAATTCAAAAAACGAATGGGATAAAATCATCCCCGAAGGGGATGAATATGAATAACCCCCAGCGAAGCTGGGGGTTATGTGTCCAATAAAAAACAACCCCGAAGGGGTTGAATGTGAATAAAAGATAAAATATTTTTGTGTACTAATTATTTTACATTATATGAGCTACAGACAAATCATATACCATATTGTATTTGGCACAAAAGAAAGAGAAGAAACTCTTTCTCCGGATAAATCAGATGAACTATACAAATACATCTGGGGAAACATCAATAACCAAAATTGTCATCTTTATAGAATTAATGGATCTTACGATCATATCCATATTTTAAGTGATTTACATCCCTCTTTGCCACTTGATGACTTTATAAAGAATATAAAAGTTTCAAGTTCATTATGGTTAAAGAAAAACTCAGATTATCCTTCGTTTAGAGGATGGGCTGAAGGATATGCAGCTATAACGATTTCAATCAAGGAGAAAGATAAAGTCATTGAATACATAAAAAATCAAAGACAGCATCATAAAAAGATAAGTTTCTTTGAAGAATACAAAAACTTTCTAATTGATAATAGAATTGATTATAACGAAAAGTACTTAATGAAATAGAATTCATATTCAACCCCTTCGGGGTTGTAGTCACACAAGTATCAAGTCCCCGAACTTCGTTCGGGGTTATTCAAATTCAACCCCTTCGGGGTTGTATCACACAAGTTGTATCGACAAGGCGCAAGTCCCCGAACTTCGTTCGGGGTTATTCATATTCAACCCCTTCGGGGTTGTATCACACAAGTTGTATCGCACAAGTCAAATCCCCGAACTTCGTTCGGGGTTATTCATATTCAACCCCTTTGGGGTTGTATCTATTGATATGAAATTGAAATCGCTTTCATCTAAATGTTCACAAGAATAATAAAACAAAAAAACCCGAAAGTAATATACTTCCGGGTTTAAAATATTTTATCTTCTTATTAAATATTTTATATTTTATTTTTAATATTTTATATTCTAAAATACTGCAGTCTCGTGATACACTCCAAACACTTCTTTCATTTCGGCAATCATTTCTCCAAGTGTAACATATTTTCTTGCACAGTCAAGTACTACCGGCATAAGATTTCTGCCGTCTTTAGATGCTTTGCCAAGTTCTGCGAGAGCATTCTTTACGTCTTCCTGATTTCTTGATTGTTTTAATTCTTTAAGTCTTTTTACCTGCATTTCTTCAACTGATTTGGAAATCTGCAATATTGGAATATCAATCTTTTCGTTTTCTTCTACGAAATCATTCATACCAACAACTATCTTCTCTTTGTTATCGAGTTCTCTCTGGTATCTGTATGCAGCATTTGCAATTTCTTTCTGGAAAAATCCGTTTTCAATACAGGCAATCACACCGCCCTGTGCATCAATCATATCAAAATATTTTTCTGCTTCTGCTTCTATATCGTCAGTAAGTTTTTCAACGTAATAACTTCCTCCAAGCGGGTCAGCTACATTAATCACACCGTGTTCATAAGCAATAATCTGCTGAGTCCTTAATGCAATCTTTACTGCTTTATCAGAAGGCAATGCAAGAGTTTCATCCATTGAATTTGTATGTAGACTCTGTGTACCGCCGAGTACACCTGCGAGTGCTTCTATAGCAGTTCTTACAATATTATTTTCAGGCTGCTGAGCCGTAAGCGAACATCCTGCTGTTTGAGTGTGAAATCTTAGCACCCAGCTCTTTGGGTTTTTTGCACCGTATTTATCTTTCATTCTTTTTGCATAAATTCTTCTTGCTGCTCTGAACTTTGCAATCTCTTCAAAGAAATCAAGATGTGAATTAAAGAAATGAGAAATTCTCGGTGCAAAAGCATCAACATCCATTCCTCTTTCCAGACATGCTTCCACGTAAGCAAATCCGTCGGCAAGTGTAAACGCGAGTTCCTGTGCGGCAGTTGAGCCTGCTTCGCGGATGTGATAACCGCTGACACTGACAGGATTGAATTGCGGAACTTCGTTAGTACAATATTCAATCATATCAGTAATAATTCTCATCGATTCTTTTGGAGGATAAATAAATTCTTTCTGTGCTATGTATTCTTTTAAAATATCATTCTGTAATGTACCGCGTAATTTTGAAAACGGAACTCCTTGCTTTTCTGCAACAGCAAGATAAAAAGCAAATACCATGGCGGCGGGTGAGTTTATTGTCATTGAAGTCGAAACTTTATCGAGCGGAATACCGTCGAATAGAATTTCCATATCCTGTAAAGAAGAAATTGAAACTCCGCAAATACCAACTTCACCCTCAGCCAACGGTGCATCTGCATCCCAGCCCATTAGAGTCGGCATATCAAAAGCAGTAGAAAGTCCTGTCTGTCCGTGCTCGAGTAAATATTTAAATCTCTGGTTAGTATCTTCAGGAGTACCGAAACCTGCGAACTGTCTCATCGTCCATATCTTACCGCGATACATATTATTATGAATACCTCGTGTATAAGGAAATTCACCGGGATAACCGAGTTTTGTCTGATAATCATTTGTTGAAATGTCTTCGGGAGTGTATGCAATATCAAGTTCCTTACCGCTCAGCGAAGTGAACTTCATACCTGTAGTCTTTGACTGTCTGGCTTGTTCAAGCCATTCCTTCTTGTTTTTACTTTTTTTAACTTCCATTTTCTTAATAAAATTATATTCTAAAAAATAAAAGAGGTGAAGGGTAAACCGAAGTTTAATGGTCCCGACACCTCTTTGCTTAGGAGGAATAAAACTTTAATACAATATAACATTTCAAAATCAAAAAAGTTCACACAAAAGTTACCCCCGGAAAATATTTAATTTTATAAAAAATGATTCGATTATTATCGAAAAAAGCTTTAATTTTGACACAAAGACTCAAAGTCACTAAGTTTCACAAAGTCTTTAAAATTATCTTATTCTTATTGTTTTTATAGCCCCTTTATGACTCTGTGTCTTTGTGTCAAAGCGATATAAAAAATTTTAATTTGTGAAAATTTGTGCAATTTGTGGTAAAAAGTTTTTCATTTAATTCTTTGTGCTCTTTGCGTGCAACTTTTGTTTCTAATTTGTATAAACTAATTTACGTGGAAATTAGTGTTTCAATCTTTTATTTGTGTTTGTCGAACTCGCTTAGAGAGTAGTTCTCGCTTCACCGTGTTCTTTGTCTCTTATCTTTTGCAAATTTTAACTTCCCACTTTAAATTAGATAGAATATATAACTTATTTATCATAATTTTGAACAACTATTTATTTCAAATGAAAACATTATTAGCACTATTAATATCATTGTTCTTTATCAGTTCTGCATTCCCGCAAATGCGCATTACATACGGCATCCGTCAGGACGGAAAAGAATCCAAAACTGATTTCATCGTTGTTTACACTTCAAAAGAATCGATGAGAATTACGAGACCCGTATTGGTAAAAGAAAAGCAATATGTTGATTTTATAAACAAAAAACTAATTCAGATTTTAGAAGACAATAACCAGAAACATATATTTAAAAAAGATTACGAAGAAAAACAGCAGGAAATAATTCACGAATATCCTGTACTTAACGGATATAATTGTCAGAAGACAAGATTAAACATAAGGTCAAACAACATCGAAGTATATTTTACTGAAGACGCAAACTACAAAGGCGCGCCAGCCCTTTATTTATCGGAGATACCGGGATTAGTCCTGAAAGTTGTCAGAAACGGAAATTACGAAATATACGCCAGACAAATTGACATATCGGATGATTTTAAAAATATGTCTTTAATCCCTGACGGTAATATCCCCGAAATAACAGAGTCTGTATTTCAGCAAAAACTAATTGAAAGCAGGTATAAGACTGTTGAAGTGTTTAAAAACGAACAACTATCATTTGATGAAAGATTTACAAATAATTTTATCCGGTGATATAATCAAAACCGCAAAAGGTTCGGTTGTAATGAGAAAAATGAATTTTCCTGAAACAAATGATAATACTATTGTAATCGCGGAATTGACAGTACGTTCTAACGGAGATGCTTATGACAGGCTCGGCTCTGTGTTTGCATTTCCTGAGTCGATCTGAAACAAACATATTAAGTGCATTCGAAAAAGGAATCGGAGAATTACCTGAATATAAAAATTCAAAATGCAGGGGCATAGCATTAACGGATAATTATCATCCGCCGGTAGAACTGATAAGGTTCATAACATCATTCGGTACGGGACACTTTGGCAAAGACATTAACATTAACGGATTAAACTGGAAAGACTCAATAGTTTACAGACTCGATGTATCGGATATTATGAAATCAATCGGAAGCAATTCAATTTATATAGGCGCATTAATAGGGAACTGGGATAAAGGCGGACATATAGTAAGTCTTCGTTTAAAATATTTCGATGAACCGGAATATGAAAACAGGATAAAATGGATAATGCCGCTGTTCAACACAACAAGTTATATGGAAATGGAAGGTCAGCAGCTCCCGAATTTGTTTAAAACCGACACACTTACAATTAAAGCAGAAGTCCCTGCCGGAATAAAAAATATAAAACTGAGATTTGTAACAACCGGTCACGGTAACGACGAATTTATACCGAGAAATCATAAAGTGATTTTAAACGGTAAAGAAGTATTCAATCTGATTCCCTGGCGCACAGACTGTGCATCATACCGCGAAAACAACCCTGCATCGGGCAACTTCCCAAACGGAATGTCATCATCTGACTACAGCCGTTCAAACTGGTGTCCCGGAATGGTAGTAACACCCTTTGAAATAAAACTCGAAGGAATAGAATCAGGCATAAACGAATTCAAAGTAATAATCCCATCAGGTGACAACAGTTACTGGAACGTATCCGGCTGTTTGGTAGGGGAGTAATATTATATTTGATCCAGAGTGAAATAATATTTTTCGTCCCTAAATTATGTGAAAATAAAAAACCCGCAACGCGGGTTGAATATAAAAAATCTTAAAGAGTTTTTGTAATTCTAAAATTTAATTACAACCCGCAACGCGGGTTGAATATGAAAACATAATATAAAAGACTTTCAGGAAAACAGAGCTATTAAATATACACTTATTAAAGTCTATGATATTATGCAACATTACCACTCCCAATACCAGCAATAGCACTTGTACCAAGATACCATTGATTTTGAGTTGCTGTTGGTGTTCCATTTACAAGAGTCTAATTGTTCAAGGCAAAAGTACTTCCAGTTTCAAACCCTCCATCTACTGTTGGGCTGATTAATGTCGTTGCCATTATATTTTGAGGTGTTGGTGTAAGCGATTGTTGATTCATCCAAACTACTGAAGTATTATTGTAATCACTTTTAAATGGTTCAAAAGCAAAACCCAGAACCATGCTTATGGATAGTGTAATCACTAATAGTGTAAATAACTTTTTCATGTTGTTTTTATTAAATTAATATTTAAAATTATATTTTCCTTTTGTTATTCAATTAAACTCTATGAAATATAATACTGAATTTTCTTGCCGCCTGCAAAACTTGCCAGTTAACCTTTTATTATTGTTTATCTTTCTTTTAATCCGTCTGTACCATGATATAATACAAATCTCCAAAATTGGACTAATTATCAAGCTTTTTATATTTTGTGCAATGCAAATTCTATATTTATGTACGATATTTGAATTTTGTAGGGAGCTAAGTATGTTTTCTAGGGAACCAAGTAGATTTTGTAGGGAGCCAAGTGGATTTTTTAGGAAACAAGGTAGATATTTTAGAAAGCCAAGTTTATTTTTTAGGGAGCGTGATAAATTATTTATTGCCCTATCTACAAAATATACTACTCTATCTACAAAATATATTGCCCTATCTACAAAATATATTGCCCCTATCTAAAAAATATATGTCTGAGTATGAATTTATGATATTATGGTGTGAGAATGTGTTTGATATAGACATTGATTTGAATGAAGCAAGTTCGTAATACAAATGTATTCCATCATTATATCGTTTGATGGTATTATAAAACTTTTCGTAAATGTCTAAATTCATATGTTCGGTTAATTATTAAAACTATATGAAGACAATTTTTGGGAATGTTCATCCTTCTAAAAACAAAAGGATTTTCTGCTGTAATTTAATTCAGGCAGAATTGTGATATGTTTCAAATAGATGGATGAAACAAAATCCCTTCTTAATGTCTTTTACTTTATTTTTTATTGCCGTGAAGACGAATGTCTTCTTAACATTTTGGTTAGGAAAATTGATTTGATGTTTATTACCCCTAATACCCGTAAACTTCTTTACTTAACCTTTTTCAAGGTTAAAATTTATACTGAATAAAGCAATACCAAAATTCATTCTGCGATAGGTTTTTATTTTTTAGCGGAATTGGTGTATGTTTTCTTCAAATTGTTTGTGTGTGTGTGAGGGGAGAAAAACCGATTTTTGTTTATATTGTATTAATATTTCAGATACATTAAATTGAGAACATAAAATTAACTTTTCATTTTATTGACAGAAAAAATTAGTAAATTTGTTACGAAGAACTGGCTGATATTAAATATTGGCTTTGTATTATTAATGTTCGTATTACAATTATTAAAGCATTTCTTTTCAAAAGAAATAATTGAAGTAAATTCGGGTTTAAGTTATCCTGTCTTCGGATTGATATTAATTTTATTAAGTTGCGCGATTCTTGTTTTGTCATTGAAGTACTTTCCGCAAAAATATTTTCTTTATGTATTAATATTTTGTTATTTGCTGTTGACTATTGGTTATATGTCGAAGAAAGATCCTGAACTTATCTGGGAAGGGTCGGATGTTGCAAATTATAACTATTCGGCCGGTGAGGAATCGTGTAAGTATGGCGCTATGTACCTTATTGAAACCTGGAATAACAGGGCTAATCCATTACGTGGAGGCAGGTTTCTCAAGTGATTTTACTAAATTTGATTTTTCAAAAGTACTCTGATGAGTTCTTGAAAAAGATATCTGGAGATAAATGGGTTGTCCGGGATGATCTAAATCTGGATTTAACCAATAACCGTCCGTATATGCATCCTCCTGTTGCACCTGTGTTGATTGGATTCTGGCTAAAGTTGTTTCCATACGGAAGAATGTCGGTACAGATATTTATGATTCTGCTGAACCTGATTCTTATAATATTATTTTATAAAGCAGTAAGCAGTGTTACTGCTAAAAATTATATTCCAATAATATTATCGTTTATTGTATCTCCTGCATTTGTAATATATATACAACCTTCAGCGGAGCAAATAACAGTATTACTATTGTTCACATCAGTTTTTATATACTTGAAAAGAGATAGTGTATTATTTCTGATTCTTTCAGGGATTTTTGCAGGTTTTGCTTTCTACACAAAGTTTATCGTTATTTTGTACGTATTAGTTTTTATTCTTGCAAACCTTTACTATATGAAGGGATTCAGTAAAATAAGAGTATTGTATTTTCTATTGGGTGTATTTGGAGTATTTTTATTCTTTACTCTAAACGGATATTATTTCTGGCTGACAATAATTACAGGACAGGCACTGACAAAGCATTTTGTTGCGAACCATCCGACGACTTTATTAAAAACAATTTCTACATTTCTATATTTTGGAATGCCGGTGATGATATTCGTTTTTCTGGGAATAATAAGTACGAAGTATCTAAAGTATAAAGATAAATATCAACTGGTTTTTATTGTTACACTTGTTTCTGCTGTCATTTATATTTTTCTTACTTACGAAGTCGCTACGTTTAACAGATATTTGATTGTGTTTATACCGGGACTGCTTTTGGGTGCGGCAAAATATTTCGATGAAATGAATTTGGGTTTTAAAGAAATGGTAGCAATACCTGTATGTAATGTTTTGTTGCTGATAATTATTACTTATTTGTAGAGAAATAACATTGGGTAATTGTATTTAAAGACTTAAACACTGATTTACGCTGATTCTAAAATCGAATTATTTGAAAATTTGTTTAACTTCATAATAATAGACTTTTACCGGTTCGAAAGTATAAATAGATTAATAACTTGAAAATTCCTGTGAAATGAAACATATTGAAAATATTCGTAATAATTATGGTCATAAAAAAACTTATAAATGATATCAATATTTACAAAATTTTGCTATAAATTATTCATTATATAGCACGTGCCTTTTTCTTCATATACATTCTTTATTTATATAGCCGTTGTTTTTATCGGGTATTTACTTTTCAGGTCAAAATATGACAAACAATACCTGATTGTTGTTAGTATTGCTTTTTATTTGTTTGCGAAATATCCGTCATACTTATTCATTCTGTTATTCTTTACTTTTTTCAATTATTTTATCGGACGGCTTTTGTTAAATGAAAGTTTACCGGTAAAGAGGAAAGTTATTATTGTACTTTCAGTGTGTATGAATCTGCTTAATTTAGTAATATTCAAATATTCTGACACTATACTCCCGTATTTCTTTGGAGAAAGCAGTTCGATACAAAAAATTGTTTTACCTCTTGGGATTTCATTTTATACTTTAAAAAATATTTCTTACATATTAGATGTTTATTATGAAAGGATAGTAAAAAAATACAGTTTTTCAGATTACTTATTTTACACGACATTTTTCCCTTCAGTATCAGCAGGTCCGATTTATCGAATCGGAGATTTAAACGATAAAAAAGTATCAGCTGACAACACTCTTGCGTACAGAATTAACAGGGGTTTCTTTTTAATAACAATGGGGTTGTTTTTCAAAGTTGTTTTATCTGATAATTTATCACCTTATGTGTCAAGAATATTCGATACCGGTTTACAGGTTACGGCATTAAACGCCTGGTTATCATCGTTCGCTTACAGTTTGCAGATTTATTTTGATTTTAACGGTTATACGTACATCGCCGTTGGTCTGGCTTTTCTGTTTGGTTTTAACATACCTTATAATTTTGACAAACCTTATGCAGCGAAATCAATCACAGAGTTCTGGAAGAAATGGCATATAACGCTTTCATTATGGCTGCGTGATTATTTGTTCCTGCCATTAGCATATGGATCACACAGAAGATTAAGTATTAAAAAAAGGAAACAAAAAGAACTTTTTGTATATTCAATAGCGGCATTTATTACTTTTGCAATATGTGGTGTGTGGCACGGTGCAGGATGGAATTTCTTATTATGGGGTAGTATGTACGGTCTATTGCTTATAATAGAAAGAATAACGGGATTCGACAAAAAATTTAACAAGGGTGCCTTTACTCTTCTTATGAAAAGGGTTATTGTGTTTGTGATTGTTACCTTGTTGTGGGTATTGTTCAGGGCAGGGGTGGAAAGGTCTCTGGAAATTTACGGATTTATGTTCGCATTTAACAATACGAATTACGATGTTCTGGAATTCTTACCGTCATTGATTATTTCAGGGATGGTAGCATTAACTCTCTTTGTACAATTTGGTTATCTGGATTTTATCAGGAATATATTTAATAAGAATAAAATTTATACAAAAATATTATATATTTTATTTATGGCAGTTTTATGGGCTTCAATAATAATTTTAAAAGGAGAAAGTGATACATTCATCTATTTTAAATTCTAAAGTAATAATTATCTTTATTGCTATTCTTGGCTCGATATTTATATTATCGGGTGAATTTCTGTATTCCTCAAAAAATGTACCTGTTACATATACAAGCAGACACACATTTAAGGTTCTAAAAAATTATTCTGAAAACGAAGGCAAATATGGTATAGTAATCGGAGACTCAAGAGGGAAGTGCGCAGTGAATTCGGACCTGCTGAAATCAAGGGTAAATGACTATGAATTTTTAAATATTTCTGAGGATGGTGCTATTCCTTTGAATGCTATGAAAGAAATAAGTTTGTATAAAAATAAACCTGAAGTTTTAGTTGTAGCTGTTTCACCTGCTGACGTATTCGGTTTTGTCGATTCGAATACATATAAACCTGAAAAAAAAATATCAGTAGATTTAGACAGAATATTCTCTTATCCGTTCAAAATAAAAAACCCATACAGCATTAGTGAAACAAAGATAACGGATTATTTAAAAGAGAATTACAGGTTTATATTAGGCTTTAACGAGTTTACTAATTTAGTGTTTTTCGGGAAGATATCAAATTATACGAGTGCGAATGGATGGAATTCAAACACAAGAATCGGAAGTTATAAAGCATATTCTGAAATTCTTAATACTTATTACTATAAGTATAAACTTCTGGAAAATAACAGAAATCATAATTTGATTTCTCAGATAGATAATGAAATATACAGTACCATAGAGAGTATTCTTAAGGGCAAAACAGAATTAGTTTTTATAAGAGTACCCACATCATTACAAATAAGGGAAGTAGAAGATAGTAAGTTTCCGTGGTTTAATGACTATTTCAGGAATATCGAGAAAAAATATAATACAAAGTATATTACGTTTGATGGTTTTGTTTACAACGGAGAAGAATCTGACGGAAGCCATTTGTCGAGATACGAGGCGATAAGGTTTAGTAATGCATTGTCGGATACACTGTCTCGTTTTGTTTTCAAAGAAATAGTATTATATATAAATATTATTATTGGTAATTTGTATTATTTAGAAACTTAGTATCAGTAAAAGTTAGATAACATTGCAATATTAAATGTAAAATGTTTAAGTTAAATAAGGAAATAATTGGATAAGTCACAACTTGTGAAATATTTTGATGGTATTGCTTCTAACAAGATTGAAATACAGAAATCGAAATAAGTATTACTATAGAAATCTTGAGAAGTATCTGAAGTTTATTATTCCTGAGGGTTCGAAAGTAATAGAATTAGGATGCGGTACGGGTGATTTATTGAATAGTGTTAACCCGGATTATGGACTGGGCGTCGATTTCTCGGAAGAGATGATTAAAATTGCCAGAAGCCGTTTTCCAAACTTAAATTTTATTGTTCAGGATGTTGAGGAATTGAATGTTGAAGAAACTTTTGAATATATAATTATTTCTGACTTAATAACGTCGCTTTATGATGTTCAAAAAGTTTTTAGTCTTTTAGAAAAAATATCCGATGATAAAACAAAAATCATTTTTACATATTACAATTTTCTCTGGGAACCTGTTAATAAACTTGGTGAATTCTTTAAACTTAAGGCGAAACAACCTCTGCAGAACTGGCTCTCTATTAAAGACGTAAATAATCTTCTGAGTATTGAAGGTTTTGACGTTATAAAAAGTGATTGTAAATTGCTGTTCCCGTATTATGTACCTTTGTTCTCAGGGTTTGTAAATTCGTTTCTTGCAAACCTGCCTTTGATTAATAAACTGGGATTGATTAACATTAGTATTGTAAGAAAAATTTCTTATGAAAATACTGTTAACGAAAAATCCGTTTCGATAGTTGTTCCTGCAAGGAATGAAAAAGGCAATATTGAGAATGCTATTTTGCAAACACCTGATTTTGGTTTGAGTCAGGAATTTATTTTCGTTGATGGAAATTCTAAAGACGGTACTTTGGAAGAAATGTTGAGAGTAAAAGACAAATACAAAGAAAAGAATATTGTCGTATTCAAACAATCAGGAACCGGTAAGGGTAATGCGGTCAGGGAGGCATTCGATAGAGCCACGGGAGATATTCTGATGATTTTAGATTCTGACTTAACTACTCCGCCCGAAGATTTACCGAAGTTTTATTCTGCTATTGTTAAAAACAGAGGTGAGTTTATTAATGGATGCAGACTGATTTATCCGATGGAAAAACAGGCAATGAGATTCCTGAATTTAATAGCAAATAAATTTTTTGGTCTTCTTTTCACTTATCTGCTTGGACAGAATTTAAAAGATACATTATGCGGAACGAAGGTACTGAGCAAGGAAGATTACAATAAAATAAAACAAAACAGAAGTTACTTTGGTAATTTTGACCCGTTTGGTGACTTTGATTTGCTTTTTGGTGCTGCTAAATTGAATTTGAAGATTGTTGAAATCCCCGTGAGATACCGTGACAGGGTTTATGGTGAAACACAAATCAGCAGGTTCAGACACGGGTTGCTTCTTATAAGGATGAGTTTGTTTGCAGCAAGGAAGATAAAGTATTTTTAAAGATTGAAGTTTTGACACAATGACACACGGCGTAGATAAATCTGCAAACAAAGGATAAGAATAAGATTGAAATCACTAATCGCGATAAATCGGGACGCAAAGAAACAGATTCGAGACACTAAGAAAGAATACTAATTTATCGCTTCTTGAAAATCTTTGTGACTTTGTGTCAATAATTTAATAGTTAAAACAGAGCAAAAATTTATTATAAGAGTTGATAAATATTAATAGCGAATATAGGAATAGAGTGTATTTAGCAATTCTATTGATTGCGCCATTTATATATCTACTGCCTTATACTTTACCAATTGGATTTAAAGGATTTGAAGTGTCAATTGGAAATGATTTCCGGATTTTATATTATAATTACAAAGTTTATTTATTACATTTTTTCAGTAATTTTGATTTTCCTCTTTGGTCGCCTTCGGAAGCATCAGGATATCCTTTGTACTCAAATCCTTTCGTACAGTATTTCTATCCTTTAAACATATTTCTTGCATTATTTTATAAAGTATTCGGCGGTTATACTGTCGTTGACCATATCAGGTTCACTGTTCTGGGTTTCTCGATTTTTTCCATCGGATTATTTTCCTGGCTTAAAGCAATAAAAATAAAACCGCTTGCTGCTTTTATTTCCGCATTAATAATAACAACTTCAATCGGGAGTCTTGAAATGTTAAGATTTCCTAATGCAATTCACACTCTTTGCTGGTTTCCTTTTATATTATTCTCTGTGAGCAGAATATTTTCTTCTGACAAGATTACATATTATCGTAAAATATTCATTACTTACTTTTAATGTTTTCAGTGTTCTCAGTGACTGCGGGTTATCCTTATTTTCTGTACTATTTTATGTTTATCTTAATTCCTTATGTAGTCTTACATCTTTTTAAATATACCAGAGCAGAATTGTTTGGTAATAACAAAGAGAATGTTGTGAAACCGTTGTTTGTGATAATAATTACTTCTGTTATTTGTTTTGCTGTTTGTTATCCTTACTTAAAAAGTATATTTGACCTTGTTAGTTTAACTACAAACAGAGGAGGGAACAGTTATGAGTTTTCAACTGCTTCATCTGAAAATCCTTTAAGTACTTTGGGTTCTTTTATTTTCCCTCCGTTGTCGATTATCAATACAAGTTTTTATTTCGGCTTAATCAATCTGATGATTATAATATTTTATTATTCCCAAAAGTCACAGAATAATAAAATAGATCTAAAAAAATGGGTGTTATTATTATGGATAGCAATAATTATTTATATTACTTACGGTTCGGGTTCACTGTTGTTTAATTTTCTCTGGAATTATTTTCCTTTTTTCTCAAACCTCAGAGAATGGGGAAGGATGAATAAAATACTGCTGATATTGATTGCATGGTTGTTGGGTTTAGCATACACGAAAATATTGTATCCTGAGACTGATAATACATTTGGTAAAAATCAAAGAAAAAGTGTTGTAATAATAGCATCTGTTTTAACAAGTGCTCTTATATTGGCATTTGGAATAACAAACTTATCAAGCGTACAGTGGATAGAGTTTTTTGTAAAGCCGAAACTGGAGATAATTAAATTTGTAAATCCTTCGTTATTGACGAATGCTGAATTGTTCTTTAATAATTATTGGTTAATATTTTTAATCTTATCGGTATTTTCTTCTTTGCTTGTTTATTTATACTTGTACAAAAGAAATAACATTTCAGCAAACAGAATTAAAAGATTGATTGTTTTTGCAGTGGTTATATTTTCATTTTTTGAATTTTATACATTCGCTCCCTGGCTGTGGCTGACAGGTGAACAGCACAAGGAAAGAGAATACCTTAAGATTGATAACATAAAGGCATTTAGTGAGCCGCGAACATTGATTTATAAAACAGTAACGAATAGTAATAATTATAATGCAGGAATAGTTGCTGACTGGTATTATAAATCTTATGTTGATTTTCTGAATAACAATGCTGAAGACACGCTAAACCTTAAGAAAATACTTGGGGTTGAAAACAGCAGAAAGATATTCCTATCAACTTCAGTTAATCATAATAATCTGAAATCATTTTTTGCTGATAGTGATACTATTTTAACTCCGTTCAGAGTTATAGCATATACGGGAGATAAACTTGAAATTGAGATTAACACTGAATACGAAATGTATGTTAATTATATTGATAATTGGGATAAGAACTGGAAAGCGTTTGTAAACGGTAGGGAAGTTAATGTTGAATTATTTTTTGGTACTTTTAAAACGGTTTTTATTAAAAAAGGGATAAACAATGTTAAGTTTGTGTACAAACCTTTTTAATGAATTTTATATTTAATGAAAGAAATCGAACAGCATAATATTGAAATAAAAGAAAATCTTGCTAAATGGAACAGTAAACCTTTGCTGAGAAAGATTTACAATGATTTTTATAAAACAATTTCGGAATTCGTTAATCTGGATATAAAGGGTGATGTAGTTGAAATCGGTTCGGGGATTGGGAATATTAAATCGGTTCTTAAGGATGCTATTACGACCGATATTTTCGATAATCCGTGGATTGATAGAGTTGAGAGTGCGTATAAATTGTCATTTGAAAATGGTTCAGTCTCAAATCTTATTCTGTTCGATGTATTCCATCATCTGGAATTTCCGGGGAATGCTTTGGAAGAGTTTTACAGAGTTCTGAATAAGAAAGGCAGAATTGTAATATTTGAGCCTGATAACAGTCTTCTGGGTCTTATTGTTTACGGACTTTTTCATCATGAACCTACCGGGTTGAAAAATAAAATTACTTATTCCATAACTGACGATGACAAATTAAAAAACCAGAAATACTATGCGGCTGAATTTAATGCAAACAGAATCTTTGTGAAAAATGAATTTGATGTAGGAAAGAAATGGAAATTAATTTGTATAAAAAGAATCGCTGGAATCTCGTATGTGGCATCGGGAGGATACAGCAAACCTGCTCTCTATCCAAAATCGTTTTTGGGTTTTATGTATTTTATTGACAAAGTCTTTAGTAAATTTCCGGCATTATTTTCTACACGACTATTAATTGTGCTGGAAAAGATTGATAAATAACACTGATTACTTAAAAATAGAAAACGGCTGAAAATGACAGCCGTTTAAGAGGAGGAGAAGAGAATACTATTTAACTAACTATTTATTTTACGTATGTCATTTTCTTTGTTATTATCAATTCCATTCCTTTTGATTCAGTTACCAATCTGTAGAAATATATTCCGGATGAGAGATTTTTCGCGTCAAACTCTATTGTGTAATTTCCTGCTTTTTGCTTTTCATCGATTATTGTTTTTATCTCTCTGCCTAACGCGTCATATACTATTATTTTAACATTACTAAACAGCGGTAATTCATAATCTATTTTAGTAGATGGATTGAAAGGGTTCGGGTAGTTCTGTGATAAATTAAATGTTCTCGGTGATGCCATATTTATATCATTGTTTAAATTTCTAAAAGAGTAGTTTCCGTTATAATCTATTTGTTTTAATATACAATCTCTTAATGTATTTGAGGTTTCTAACATCCCGGCAGCCCTGAAATAATATTTTGACTGACAGCATTTACATTAAGGATTGTCATGAGTTGTGACTATTATCAATATATTTATTAAATTATTCATTAATTTCATATATTAATAATCAACTATTATGCCAAATAAAATGTGCAATCATAATAAAAAAATGCACTTTTTCTATATTTGTTTTCTTATTTTGAGACTTATTTTCTCATTATGAGACGCGGCTGTTGATTTTGCAATAATGCTTTTAAAGTAAAAATTTTATATAATCAGCAAAGCAGAAAATTTGATGTGGTAATGTAATAAAATTTTCCCGGATTAGAAAATAAAGTAATCTTCAATTATTTGTTTGAAGACATACCCGTGTTTTCAGTAAAAATATTACAGAATCTAAATCAGACTATTGATTATTTCCCGGTTCTGCTTCTTTTTCTTTTGGTGGAACGGTAAAAAAGACATAATCCCAAACAGGATTACTTACACCGTATGCAGAATCAGGGTTAACATAATGATGTTTCAAATGGTATTCTTTTAAGAATCTGCCTAACGGACTTGTCATTTTCCAATGATGAGTTGCAAAATGAATAGTATCGTATAAAACGTATCCTAGTATATATCCGGCTAAAAGTGGTAAAAAGTTATTATATCCAAATGCAAAAAGAAATACAAAATAATGTAATATTGCAAGCGGCACACTTACAAGTAAAGGCATTACAAGTCTTGTCCTGTCACGGGGATAATCGTGGTGAACACCGTGAGCAAGAAAGTGTATACGTTTTCCTATATCAGTCGTAGGGTGATAGTGAAAAACAAATCTATGCATTAAATATTCAAATAAAGACCATAGCCCAATGCCTCCAAGTACAAGATAAATAAAACTACTTAATTCTGTTCTTTGCAGTCCTAAATAACTTATAAACAAAACAAAAGGTATGTAAACAATCACAGGGGTTGCAGGATGTATATGCGAAAAATACTCAAGAAAATTATTCTTGAACAATCGAACTGATTCGTCTCTGTTTGATACAAAAAGCCTATTTGACATAATGAATAGTTTTTTAATTCTTAATTTAAAAAATTATACAAAAATAATAATTATATTTGATTAAATATAGTTCTTAAGTAATACTAAAAACTAAATTAAGTTCTTGAAAATCTTTTATCAAGTTCTTCTGTTGTAAGCCGGATCACAGTCGGTCTTCCATGGGGACACACATAAGGCATCTGAGCCGCAAATAATGAATCTATAAGGTTTATCATCTCCTGATGCTGCAGCCTTTCACCTGATTTTATAGCACTTCTGCACGAGAATGATTTTGCCAGATTATCCCTTTTTTCAAGGTTTAGGCTTACTTCGTATTCCTTGAATTGATCTATCAGTTCCTGAAATATTTTATTTTCATTACCAGGTTTTACGTCAGAGGGTATTCCGGTAATTTCAACAATATCATTATTCGAAAATTTTAATGCAAAGCCGAGATTCTGAATTTCCTCCTGCAATGATTTTGCGAGTTGAAAATCAACCTTTGTAAGTTCTACCTTTATGGGTAAAAGCAGTTGTTGAGAGAATGACGACTGAGAGTTTAATCTTAACAGTGCTTTTTCATAAAGAACTCTTTCGTGTGCAGCATGCTGGTCGATTATCATTAGCCCTGTTACAGTTTCACACATTATGTATTTATTCTGATATTGCCAGACGTTGAATTTCTCTTCTTCATCTTTCTTCTGATGGTCAAAAATATTTTTCTCCGTATTCCCATTATTTTCTTCAGGAGTAAAGCCAGTATTTTCATTTCCTGAAATAATATCATCTTTTCGTGATGCTTCAAAAATGCTGTGAATAGATGTTGTACCTTTGGTTGACGGCGACGCAGAAAAGCTCTTTGTATTGTTAAAATCAATACTGTGAACCCTGTGTTCCAGTTTATCTGGAACATTCTCAAACGACATAGTATTGCTAAATCCGATATCGAAAGTAATATTACTTGCCCGCAGTGTATCTTTAATTGCTTTTCTTATAAATCCAAACATAGCACCTTCATCTTCGAATTTAACTTCAAGTTTAGACGGATGAACATTTACATCTACTTTTACGGGATCAATTTCAATAAACAGAAAGAAAGAAGGATAGTCACCTTTTTCAATTAAATCATCATAACCTGAATAAACTGCAAAGTTTAAGTTTTTATTATTGAAGAATCTTTTGTTGAGATAAAAGAATTGGTCTTGTTTGGATTTTCTAGTAAAGCCCGGTTTCGATATGAATCCATTCAGTTTTACTATAGAATGTTCTGATTTAATCGGAATTAATGAATTACTGAAATCACTCGTAAACAATTCTTTTAATCTTTCAATAAGCATATTTGCTTTAAGATTAAAAATCAATTCTTCATTATTAAAAAATTTAAACGATATTCCCGGGTTCGAAATCACCTGGCGGATAAATGTGTCGTAAATATGTCTGTATTCAGTTTGATTTGATTTCAGGAAATTTCGTCTTCCCGGAGTATTATAGAATAGATTTTTAACTGCAATGGAAGTACCGGTATCGATATTGACTTTAGTTACTTCAACTACTTCATTGCCTTCTATTTTAACGAGAGTCCCGACATCATCGCCAACGGTACGTGTTTTAAGTTCTACCTGTGAAATAGCGGCAATTGAAGCGAGCGCTTCTCCCCTGAAACCAAGTGTTCGAATGTTCTCAAGGTCTTCATAGGATGAAATCTTGCTAGTTGAATGTCTTTGAAAAGCAACAACAGCGTCTTCTTCAGTCATTCCGCTGCCATTATCTATAACCTGAATTAAAACTTTCCCTGCATCTTTAATCAACAAAGTAATTTCAGAAGCTCCTGCATCGATTGAATTTTCGATTAATTCTTTTACAACTGACTCAGGTCTTCCAACAACTTCTCCCGCAGCAATTTTATTGTAAAGATTTTGTGGTAATATTTTGATTTTGTTGTTCAATTATCCGACTTTCGATACTATTTTATGAGCTGTTTTTCTTTTTGTTACAGTATAATTATTCTTCTTTGATATAATACTGATGTTGCCATCAGGTTCAAGCATTGCAATTTTAACATCGGTAACTGATTCTAAGCTGTGTTCTCTGATTGCAGATTCGAGTTCTTCAACAGTTAGTTTTTCTGAATCGAGATTTTTATAATTATATCTTCCGTTGTTTATCAGTATAACAGGTTCAGATGTCAGTAAATGGCTAACCTTTTTACTTTTAAATGAGATTCTTTTCAAAACAAAATTAACTAAAAATAGTGAAAGAGCGGCTACTATTCCGCCCAGTAATGATGAGTCACTGCCAACCATTGCATTCTGAACTGAGTTGCTTAACAGTAAAATGAAAACTAAATCAAGTACTGATATTTGTGAAAGTTCACCTTTCCCAAATACTCTGATTGCTAAAACAATGAATACATAAACTACAACACTTCGTAGTACTATTATTCCAATATCTTCAAGTATCATTTCTCGAATATTGCTTTAATAAAATCTTCGCTGTTAAAAACCTGCAAATCATCAATTTGTTCTCCTACACCAATAAACCTGACAGGAATTTTCATTTCATTATTAATCTTTACAACAATACCGCCTTTTGCAGTACCGTCAAGTTTTGTAAGAATAATACCCGTAACTTCACCAAGAGCATTAGAAAATTCTTTAACCTGATTAAGACCGTTCTGTCCTGTAGTAGCATCAATAACAATAAATGTTTCATTTGGAGTATCAGGCACAACCTTCTGCATAACACGTTTAACTTTTTTCAATTCTTCCATTAAATGTGATTTATTGTGAAGTCTTCCTGCTGTATCAATTATTAAGACATCGGCATTTCTTGAAACAGCAGCTGATATGGAATCATACGCTACTGAAGCCGGGTCTTTTGTGAAAGGGTTTTGAATAATTTCAACACCTGCACGGTTAGCCCAGATTTCAAGTTGTTCATTTGCAGCAGCACGAAAAGTGTCGGCTGAACCTATTAATACGGATTTACCAGCTTTTTTAAAATTATGTGCAAGTTTACCAATTGAAGTTGTTTTGCCTACTCCGTTAACTCCCACAACCATTATTACAAAAGGTTTTTTTGTTATCTCAAAATCAAAAGATTTAAACGAAGAGGTAGAATTTGTAAAAATTTTCTTAACTTCATCAATGATTAAATTGTTGAGTTCATTATCATCTTCGTATTTCTCGGTTCTTGCTCTGTCTTTTATGTTATTAATAATAGTTTCAACTGTGCTATATCCAACATCTGCCGAAAGTAAAATTTCTTCAAGTTCATTCAGAAAATCTTCGTCAATTTTTTTCTTAGCAATCACTAACCTGTTAATTTTTCCAAACAGGTCATCTTTAGTTTTTGTTAATCCTTCTTTAAGTTTATTAAATCCAATCTTATCAAGAAATGACATTATTCCTCCTAATAATTTATAAAAGTTTTGTTAAGTTCTTTGCAATTATCATTCTTTGAACTTCTGATGTCCCTTCGCCTATAGTTAATAGTTTTACGTCCCTGTAAAGTTTTTCGACCGGAAATTCTTTGATGAAACCGTATCCGCCGTGAATCTGCACCGCTTCATTAGATGCTCTTACCGCTACTTCACTCGCGAAAAGTTTTGCCATTGAAGCAGCCATATTAATATTTTCACCGGCATCTTTCATCGTTGCTGCTTTATAAATTAAAAGTCTTGCGGCTTCAATTTCAGTTTGCATATCTGCAATTTTAAATTGTGTTGCCTGAAATTCGCTTAGAAATTTTCCGAATTGTTTTCTTTGTTTTGAATATTTAATTGATGCATCGAGTGCTCCCTGGGCGAGTCCCAGAGAAAGTGCAGCAATAGCAATTCTGCCTCCGTCAAGAATTTTCAAAACCTGTTTAAAACCTTCATTCTCATTCCCAATTAGATTCTCAACGGGAATTTCTACGTTCTCAAAAATCAGTTCAGCAGTATCGGAAGCTCGCATACCAAGTTTGTTTTCTTTTTTCCCTACTCTGAATCCTTTCATACCGGGTTCAAGAATGAATGCTGATATTTTATTTTTACCTGTTGATTTATCCGTAACCGCAGTAACTACGTATGTTCCCGCAACAGTACCCTGTGTGATAAACATTTTACTTCCGTTTAGAATATATTTATCCCCTTTTTTCTCAGCAAAACTTGCCATTGCAACAGCATCGCTGCCTGATACATTTTCAGTGAGTCCCCATGCTCCATATTTTTTACCTGTTACTAAATCAGGTAAATATTTCTTTTTCTGTTCATCGTTTGCAAATGAATTAATATGGTTAGTGCATAGACCGTTATGAGATGCAACTATAAGACCTACAGAAGGGTCAACTCTTGAAATTTCTTCTATAATAATTGCATAATCTAAAGTATTGAAATTAGCACCGCCATATTCTTCAGGGAATGTTATTCCTAGAAATCCCATTTCACCAAGTTTTTCTGCAATCTCGTGCGGAAATTCCTGCGGTTCATCATATTTCATTACAACAGGTGCAATAACGTTTTGTGCAAAATCCCTTGCGAGTTTTTGAATCTCAAGTTGATGTTCTGATAGTTTAAAATCCATAATTGTTATTTTTTAAAAATTAGTTTTTAAGTTAAATAATTTCAACTATTTAAACAATTGAAACCGAATAAAATTCTGTAATAAATGAATGAAGTATATATTTTAAAAGAATGATAGAATTTCAGGATTAAGAATTCCAAAATAATATTACATCAAAAACTTAATGATGAAATATTGTTCTGGAAAATTATTTTATTACTCACATTTTAATAATTGAAATTACAAACATAAATGCATAAATTGTGAATATTTACAGTTTTTGCTTGGGAGAAATAATGTCTAAGGTAATATTATGCAAATTTGTGAATATTTTTTAAATATATCAGGAGAAAATTTGATTAAGTATATAAAGGGATTATTTTTCATATTCATAACCTTTCTTTTATTAGATAGTGTTTTCCCGCAACAATATTTTATAAAAACTTATACTGTTGAAGACAGTTTACCTACCCGTCACGTTTTTGATATAACCCAGGATAAATCAGGTATGATGTGGTTTGCAACTTTTTCAGGCATCTCAAATTATGATGGATTTAGTTTTGCAAATTATAACACAAAAGACGGTCTGGCTGAACATAATTACAGGCGTCTTAAGTTTGATAATCAAGGTGTTCTCTGGGCATTACCTTTTTATACTAATGATACTATATGCTATTTAAAAGATAACAAATGGATAAAAATTAAAACAATTAAAGATTCATCTGACTTAATTGAGACTACAAATTTTGATTTAATTAATAAAGATGGTAAGACGGTATTATGTGTTGGTTCGGGAAATGGTATTTATATTTATGAAAATGACGAATGGAAAAATTATAAGTTATCTGACAAAGAAAATGATAATGTAGCATATTCTGTATTGGCAAAAGACGGGAAATTTCTGATATCAGGAACCTTTGGATTGTGTGTTTACGAAAACGGAAAATTAGACTACAGTTTAACAGGTTATCTGAAAAATGTTGATAAGAAAGTAAAAGCTCTGTTTTTGGAAAATGCCGGTAAACAAAACGAAAGATTGTGGTTATTGGGTTACAAATGGCTTGGTTATTTTGATGGAAATAATCTGAATGTGGTTAAACAGGGATTTGATATACCAAAACTGCCTTTTTTCAACAATTCGTTTATTCTTATTGACAAAGTTGGTAATATTATTTTTGGAAATGGCTGGGCAAAGTTTATTTATGAGCGGCTATCAGATGAAGTTAAGCCTTTGCAGATTAGAAACGGGTTTTCATCAAATGGTGCGGTTTCTGCTTTCAGGGACAAAGAGGATAATATCTGGTTCGCTGATTCACGGGGAATCGATAAAATTAACAATCTTGATTTAGTCAATTATTATGAAATAAACGGACTACTTGAAAATGAAGTAACAGCCGTTATTGAAATGAACAACGGAGGATTTGTATTTGGTCATAATAACGGATTAACGATTTATAAAGATAATAAATTCAAGAAAATTGAGTTTGATGGAAAAAAACTTAATTCTACAAGAATTCTTGATATTATGAAGGATAGAGACGGATATATCTGGTTTACTGCAAATCAGCTTGGAGTTGGAAGATTAGATTCTGATGGAAATATTAAATGGTATTTCCAGAATAAGCAATTTCTTGTATCTTCATTATTTCAGGATGTAAATGGTAGAATATGGATTGGTTCTGTGAACGATCTTTATTACATTGAGAACGATAAAGTTGTTCCGTTTGAATATAACCATAATTTAATAAATACATGCAGAAAGATTTTCCCCTGCGAAAGCGGCGGGTTCTATGTCGGTGGCAATTATGGTTTATGGCATATAAATGGTGATAATGCTAAGAAGATACCTAGCGATGATAATAATTCAAATAATGTTTATTCATTCTTACGTACTAAAAGTGGAGAAGAGTTAGTCGGTACAATGCACGGACTTTATAAAATTGAAAACGGCAGGATTGTTAAGTTTAAAAAGAACGGGTTTTATTTTGATTCTCCAATTTACTTTATTCTGGAAGATTATAACGGGCACTTATGGTTCGGTTCTAATGATGGTGCGTATCACTGGGAGGGCGGCAAGGATGTATTTAAGTATTCTCCCCGTAATGGACTCTCAGGAAGAGAGACAAACCGTGCTGCAGGATATATTGATTCAAAAGACAGGGTCTGGATTGGTACTGATAAAGGTCTTTCCTGTTTTTCAAAAACTTATACTGATTATAAAATTCCTGTCCCTAAAGTTGATATTATCTCCATTCAGGATAGCAGGGGTAATTTCTATAATCTGAAAAATGATAACTCTATAGAGTATTCGAACAATTCATTGAATTTTAATTTCAGAGCAAAGTCTTATATGAATGAAGATATGCTTTTGTATGAATATAAACTGGAAGGGCTTGATGCTGAGTGGAGTTTGGTGAAACAACCTCTGATTGATGCAGTGCAATATCTGAACGTTCCGCCGGGTGATTACAAATTCAGCGTTAGAGCGAAAAACTTTTCGGGTGAATGGAGCGATGTTGTTAAGTCGGGTGAAATCACTATTCATTCTCCTTTCTATAGATCTTTTTGGTTTGCTTTGATTATACTTTTCTTGTTTAGTGGAATGATTATTTCAATGGCAACGATTAAAATTCAGAGGGTTCAGAATAGAAAACTCGAAAGAGAGATACGAATAAGAGAGCAGATTGAAAATGATTTAATTGAGAGTAAACAGAAGTACAAAGACATTGTTGATTTACTTCCCGAAACAGTTTATGAGACGGATGCGAAAGGTATTTTTACGTACGTTAATAATTACGGTTTGAAATTATTTAATTATACGCTGGAAGAAATCAACAGAGGTTTGTCTGCATACGAGGTAGTTGTTAAATCCGATGTAACAGAATTAGAAAAAAACCGCAATAGAGTTTTATCGAATGAAGTTTTAACAAGAGTTGAATATACCGCAGTTACAAAAGATGGCAGAAAGATTCCTGTTAACATTAATTCTACTCCGATTGTGAAAGACGGAAAGATTGTCGGGATAAGGGGTATCGTAATTGATATGACCGAGCAGAAAAACACTGAGGAAATGCTTCGAAAGTTTGCAAGGGATATGGAATCTCTTAATGCCAGTAAAGATAAATTCTTTTCCATCGTTGCACACGATTTAAAAAATCCTTTTCAGGGGCTTCTTGGATTTTCCGAATTTTTGCACACTGAGTTTAATACTCTTAGCGATGATGAGAAGCGCGAATACATCGGCTATATCAGGTCAACTTCAAAGAATGCTTATGCTTTGCTCGAAAATCTTTTGCAGTGGTCTCGTCTGCAAACAGGCAGGATTGAAGTTAAAACGGCTGACGTTAATGTCTATTCCGAAGTAAACTATGTTTACGAACTTCTCACTCCGAACTTACTGACGGAAAAAGATTTCGTTTCAAAACAAAGTTGATAAAAACATTGCTGTTTCTGTTGACAGAAATATGTTTGCTTCCGTTTTACAAAACATTATTACTAACGCAATAAAATTCACTAATCCCGATGGTGAAATTACCGTGACGACTAAAACTGAAAACGGCGAGGTGTTGATTTCAATCAGCGATAACGGTGTTGGGATAAAAGAAGAATATATGAATAAACTGTTTAAGATTGAGCATAGTGCTTCAAACACAGGAACGCACGACGAGAGCGGTACGGGACTTGGGCTTTTGCTTACAAAGGAAATGGTGGAATTAAACGGCGGTAAAATATTCGTTGAAAGCGAATTCGGAAAAGGCAGTACATTTAGTTTTACTTTGCCTTTAGCATAGAAAGAGGTTGGGAAAATTTCCTGTATGAAAAAAGCCGGTAAGATTTATCTTATTATTGCTAATGAAAAAATCCGGCAAGATTTTTCTTGCCGGCTTTTCTTTTACCGGCTTTTTTTGAAATCTATTTATTGCAATCTTTGCTAAAATTATTTAATAAGCATCATCTTCTTTGTTTCTTTGAACCCTTCATTGTTTGAAAGTGTATAGAAATAAATTCCGCTCGGTAAAGTTGAACCGTTGAATGTTACTTCTTTTGTTCCTGCTGTAACTGTTTCATTGTTTACTAACGTTGCAACTTCTTGTCCTGCTACGTTGAAAATTTTCAATGAAACAGTTGTCGCTTTCGAAATATCAAAACGAATTTTTGTTACAGGGTTAAACGGATTCGGATAGTTTTGTTTAAGTTCAAATTTTGATGGAACGCTTGAACCTATATTTTCTATTCCGACAATGTTGAACGATTTGTAAATGTTGTAAACTCTGTAGGTCGGTGCATTATCTGTGAATGATGATGAACCCGGCCCGCGTGTTGCCTGAAACTTAACTTTGAATGAAGTGTTTGTGTTTCCTGTTTCGGAAAGTTCAGGATACATTTCATCCCACGTTGGAGTGTTTGTTAAATTCGTTGGTGTTGCCCAGGTTAAACCGCCGTTGTCAGAGTATGTATAATAAATATCCTGGAACGTGAAACCATCAAGACTATCGCCCGGCTGGAAAGCAGAGAATGTACAAACAATTCTTGAGCCGTCGCTTGAATATGCGATAGAAGGATGCGAAACAGGTGTTGAACCAACTTGCAACGCTTGTCATGTTTTCAAACAAAGCAGGGTTTGAAATTATTGTCATATTTAATTTTCCTGCAACTTCAACAGGAAGTCCGCCGTTGATACCCGGTGAAGAGAAAAGAATTTTGCAACCCTGCGGGTCACCTGCTGTTTGACCTGTTGCTGTTGGATATAATGTGCTCCACACTGCGCCCCACGTAGTTGTGTTAGGTTTAAATGCCGCATCAATACCGAACCAAGGACTGCAAGTGTCGCCGTTTACAACTCCGCCAAAACCGTATGCAACCTGAAGATTACCAGTCGCACTCCAAGTATGTACCGCCGTCGCTGGAAGTTTTATATCTCATCGCGTAACCACCTATAGCGTTGTCATACCACATTGCAAAAAGGTTTGCGCCTGTTTTAGTTAGCATCCATAAGTGTTACGAACGTTTCCGGTGATATTTATAGGAGGTGTTGCTAAGTTTGTTTTTCCTGATAATGTATTTGTAGCAACATTATATTCTATATAAAATAAACTATCAGCAGTAGTAGGATTCAGCAGAAGCATAAACACCACCGTAATATATTACTGCCAAGATAGTATCCGAAATAATCTTTGCCCGGTTCAGGAACATTTAAACCTGTAAGTGAACCCAAGCCAAAACTCGCATCAGCCCAAACACCACCGCGTGAACCGGAAGCATTATATTTTCTTCCTGAAATTACAACGCTCGCAAGTCCGCCATTTTGAAAAAGATAAATTTCAGGATAGCCGCTTCTCAATGGTAAATCCTGAACTTTAATTGGCTCGCTCCATGTAGTTCCGCCGTTGTCGCTATAAATATAATAAGCAACTCTTGAGGTAGCTCCAAGCGGGTCTAATGAATCAACTGTAGGATACGCAACTATGACTGTGTCATTTGTTACGTACAAACCTGTTAAACTATTACCGTTTGTCTGGTAATCCCAGAAAGAAGAAGTGCCCGGAATTGAACCAGGATAATCTTCAAGCATCATCAGACCATATTTCACAATATGACCTAAAGGTACTTTGCCATCTTCAAAAGCGCTCGATACTGAGAACTTTTGATTCACTTGTGCTGAAAGCATTGAAACTGTAAACACGAGTAATAATGTAAAAACTAATTTCCTCATAATTTTTTCTCCATTTAGTTTAATAAAAAATAGTTATATGTAATATAATATATATTTACGCAAAGTTAAATAAAAAGATACATCCAAATATTAATTCATAAATTATCTGCAATGCTTTCGCTTCCGCTAAGCAGACTTTGAAGGTTGATGGATGAAACCTTTGTTTTAGTTGCGAGTGCAACGTAATTTCGGGCAAGGTTGTCTTTTCCCGCACCGAGAATCGAACTCACAAGACCGAGTGACTCAGCAAGTTTCTCGGGCTTGATGTTTTTGAAAATCAATTGCCAGATGTTTTCTTCGAGAGAGTTGATTGCAGTTTGTACTTCGTGCAGGTCGTAACCGCTTGCGTATCTTTCCTTCGCAATCTTTTCAGTGTAATTAATCATCGGCATAAGTTCTTTCTTCTTCGCGCATTCAATAACTTTCTTGTAAAGATTAACAAGTTTTTGTTTCGTCATTGAAGAGCCTGACTTTGGTGTACCCTTTTAGTTTTACTTCGCAGATTTGATTGCAGGAATTTTCTACTACATTGTCTATGTTCTTTTCAAGAAGAGTGACTATATTCATAACTTTTGATTTAATTTTTCGTTAAATTATATTAAGCGTTAGTATAAATTACTTAAGATATACAGCGCTTTCAAGGTTAAATTAAATTCTTATTGTATGGATACAATATTTCTGGTATTAAGTTTGTTTCTGCCTCGCACAGCATTGATAATATTTTATTTTATTCATCAGGTGCCGGCGAATAATATGCCATTCATTGGCGATGCAC
This sequence comes from Ignavibacteriota bacterium, assembly GCA_963748665.1. GTDB lineage: Bacteria > Bacteroidota > Ignavibacteria > Tepidaquicellales > Tepidaquicellaceae > CAIKZJ01. The sequence continues at coordinate 181,471 of CAVVJW010000014.1, forward strand.
TGCTGACGGTCTTTTTGCCGCGTGTGCTTGTGCTGATATATGTGGCTGGTAATCTTGGCACTGATAATCCGTGGTTCTGGATTCACCTCGTAGCGGCAGTAATAGTATATCTGGGCTCAGGAAAATACGGAAACAAAAAGTTCAGAAAGCACCGCGACTAAAAATTATCGTAGTCAAGGCGTGGTCGTGCCTTTACAGCAAGCGATTCCCTTAAGAAATAATCTTTGTTCTGACTTTTAATGTATTTATAATATGCCGTGATGCCTATCATTGCGGCATTGTCAGTTGAATATAGAAGTTCGGGAATGTTAACTTTTATACCGCTTCGTTCAAGTGTCTTGAAAGTTTGTTTCAGGTATGAATTTGCCGAGACTCCGCCGGAGACTGTAATATAATTTATATTAAATTCCTTTATTGCTTTCTTAACTTTGATAAACAATGTTTCAACTGCCGTATGCTGAAACGAAGCAGAAATGTTTTTTATCAGTTCATCAGATTTATTCTTTTCATACTCAATTTCTTTGAGAAAATATAGTACTGAAGTTTTTAAACCCGAAAATGAAAAATTATACTTTGCCTTTTTCAGGTTCGCAATAGGGAACTTATGAAAATTTATATTTCCATCTTTTGCGTACTTATCAATCAATGGTCCGCCGGGATAGCCAAGTCCCATCATCTTTGCCACTTTATCAAACGCCTCTCCCACTGCATCGTCAATGGTAGTTCCGAGAATTTTATGTTTAAAAAAATCTTCAACCAAAACTAAAAGCGTGTGTCCGCCTGAAACGATTAAAGCAAGAAAAGGAAATGTGGGTTTATCTTCAATGAGAAATGCCGAATACAAATGTGCATGAATATGATTCACAGGAACGAACGGAATGTCTAAAGATGCGGCAAGTGATTTCGCAAAATTCAAACCGATGAGTATCGCCCCGATAAGTCCCGGTTCTGAAGTTGCGGCTATAAGATTAATATCTTTTAATTTTATGTTTGCATTTAATAATGCCTTATCCGTCATTGAAACAATCTTTCGTCAAGTGCTCGCGCGATGCAATCTCTGGCACAACACCGCCGAAGGTTTTATGGTATTCCTGTGAAAGAATAACGTTCGATAGAACCTTGTCGTTTTTCAATACAGCAACTGAAGTCTCATCGCAAGACGATTCAAAAGCCAGAATATATAAATTATCTTTTCCCAAAAATTTTACGTATTAACATTGAAGATTTACTTATTGTAAATTAATTTGAATATATGAATTTTAAAACATTAAAAATAATACTGATATTATTTTGTTTAAATGGCTTTGCATTTTCACAGACAAAGATTTTGATACCGATGGAGACCTCGGGACAAAACAATCATCTGAAAGCGTACGGAATTGCTTACAGGCATTTACTCGAAGGAGGTGAACTTGACTGGCTGCTTAATTTTAAAGGCGGTGCATTTATGTTTGGATATTCTTCAAAAATTGAAAATGAATGTAAATCAAAGGATGTCAGTTACGAACTGCTTGACGGTACAGCGACTGCTCAGGTTTATGCAGCAGTAAAAGATGAAAATAACAATATGGATTTAATCCGTCTTGAGAAGGTAGCAAAGATTGCAGTCTATGTCCCGCCAAACGCCTTACCGTGGGATGATGCAGTTCAACTCGTGCTTGATTATGCTGAAATACCATACCAGAAACTATGGGACGAAGAAGTGTTAAGCGATAAATTAAAAGGTGTTGACTGGATACATCTTCATCACGAAGATTTTACCGGACAGTACGGAAAGTTTTTTGCAAATTATGGAGCATCTGCCTGGTATCTGACACAAAAAGCCACGAATGAAGAAATGGCAAGAAAACTTGGATTTAATAAAGTCTCAAAACTAAAACTTGCAGTTGTTAAAAAGTTAAAAGAATATGTATCAAACGGCGGATTTCTGTTTACTATGTGCAGTGCAACTGATACTTATGACATTGCCCTTGCGAGTCAGTTTACAGATATATGCGATGTTATGTACGACGGTGACCCATTCGACCCTGACGCAAACTCTAAACTCGATTTTTCCGAATGTATGGCACTGGAAAATTTTCAGGTTGAATTGAACCCATACGTTTATAAATATTCAAATATTGACATCACTCAGGATTTATTAACAGTTGGACAATTCAGTGATTACTTTAAGTTAGTTGATTTTTCAGCAAAACTTGACCCTGTGCCAAGTATGCTGACGCAATGCCACACTGCATTAGTTGCAGGATTTCTTGGACAAACCAGCGGATTCAGAAAACAGTATTTGAAGAAAAATGTAACGGTGATGGGTATGAACGAAGGATTGGATTTAATAAAGTATATACACGGAAATTATGGAAAGGGGACTTTTACATTCTTTGGAGGACACGATCCAGAAGATTATGCTCACCTTGTAGGAGCACCGCCAACAGATTTAACTATATATCCCAATTCACCGGGATACAGGCTGATACTTAACAACATACTTTTTCCTGCAGCAAAGAAGAAAAAACTTAAAACGTGAAAAGATTAATTGTGTTTTTGTTGTTGCTAAATCTTTATTCGTGTAAAGAATCGGCAAGAAAAGAAGAAGTAAGTATTGTTGACGATTTAGGTTATAACTTTACATTTGAAAAAATACCCGTAAGAGTTATTTCTTTAGCCCCCAGTATAACAGAATCTATATATTATTTAGGTGCGGATGAAAATTTAATAGGTGTAACAAACTATTGCGATTATCCTGAGCAGGCGAAAAACAAAACAATTATAGGCGGAATGCTTGATCCTAATTTAGAAATAATTACAAAACTTAATCCGGACTTAATATTTTTAACAACTGAAGGCAATTCACAAATAACATATAAATCATTAAAAGATTTAGGGTTTAAGGTATTTGTTTTAAACCCAAGGAATGTTACAGGCATAGTTTCTACTCTCGAAAAATTGTGCTCAATATTTAAAAATAAAACAAGTGATGAAAATTTGGTTCAATTCAGGAAAGAAATAGATTTGTTAAGCAAAATAACATCAAAGCGGGATTTTGCGGGATTCTTAGCATTAAAACCACTTATTTCTTTTAACAAAAATACATTTTTAAATGATATTTTCGACCGCAGCGGCTTTAAGAATATCTATGGCGATGAAAAACTTGATTATCCCGGAATAGCAGAAGAAGACTTGTTTATAAAAGATCCGGAATATTTATTTATTTTCGGTGAAAAAAACGATGATAAGATTAAAATTGTGAAGGATGAATTAGAAACGAAGTTTAGAAAACTAAAATCTGTTAAGAACAAAAACTATCATATACTGGATGAGAGTGTATTTACAAGACCGGGTCCCAGAGTAATAGAATCTCTTAAAATATTGCACACAATTGTAACCAATTAAGCTACTTGGTTGTTTGCTGTTTGTTTCTGGTTATTATTTATGAACTTTATATACTGTTTTTTGAATGTTTTAAAATTTGTAGCAAAACTTTGATCATTAGTAAATTTATCTGCTTTAGTATCACAGAAATAATTTGACAATGATATATAAAATCCCTGCATCATATTATCAATGTTATTACCTTTTGATACGTTTTTGGTAGTCTTATCCTTTGGAACATTATAATGTTCAACTTCAATAAGTCTTTCAATATTTTTACTGATTTGAATTTCTAAATCCGATTTAGAAAGATTATAAAATTCATTAAGTAATACTTTCGAAATATTGTTTTTGTTAGCCACAGTTTTCGCTTTAATTTATTAAAATAAAAATTTATTTAATACATTAATTTGCAATTACTGTGCCATAATAAAACGCGAAAACAAAAAGAAATCGAGCCTTTACAATACAAAATACATAGTACTGAAACTTTGTGCATAGTTTATCTGTTCTATTTTTAATGAAAAAAATACAGTAAAATTTATCAAGCACTTCTTAAATTTTAAAATTATAATACTAAATTCATTAAACCAATATGGTTTTTCGGTGTAAAAAATATTAAAACATAGTATATAGGCTGTAAAAGTAGTTTATATACTACAATAATTAATATTATTTATTGAATTATCGAAGATAAAAATTCAATATATATTTTATAAGTTACTGTAAAAACAATTCAAAAAATTTTTTAGCCTGTAATATAAATTGTGGCACGCAATTTGCAAGTTACATGGTAGGTTTAAATAATTAAGAAAGGGTAATTTTGAGCAAAAATCTCATACATTTTGCTGTTATAGTTCTATATATAACTATCGTAAACTTGGCTGGAGCCCAGGAGTTTGAATCACTCCCGGACGGAAAAAAGTTAAGTTTATCTAACATATCTTCAGGTGGTCAAGTCTCAAAAGATACAATCCGCACTGCTAAAGAAATTGAGTTATTAAACAAAGGCTACAATTATATTAATCAAAAACAATATAATGAGGCCATTTCTGTGTTTAAGACTTATTTAATCACAAAACCAAATGACACCAAAATTCACATGCAGTTAGGGTATCTATATGATGCTACTAAGAATTATAAAAATGCCTACAACAGTTTCACTTATGTGTCTGATTATTCTACAGATGGAGAACAAGTTGACAGGGCAAGGGTATCAGCATATTATATGAGAGACCTGATGATTAAAAATTCTCCCGTGTCATACGATTTATACTTTTATAATTTCTACGATTCTTACTACGAGAACTATGTTGCAAATCTATTGACCCACATAAACTTCAGAATAACAAAAGGAATTTATGCAGGTCCATATTTAGATACGTATTTAGACTCGAGGTCAACACCTGAGAATATTATTAACGACAGATATTTTGATGTCGGTGGATTCACAAAGTTCAACATAACTGACTGGATGAATTTCGAAGTAAGGATTGGTTATGTTAGAGAAATTGACTTCAAGAAGAACAGTTTAAGTTTCAAACCGATTCTGTCAATGGGAACAAGAGTTGGTACAGCAACATTTTATAGAGACAGAAAAAGCAAAAAATCGGAGAACTTTTACTTTGATATTTATTCATCAGGCTTATACGATTACAAATTCAGAAACGTTTTTGCGAATTTATTAACAAAAGAAGTCTTAAGGTATCTTTTTGGCGGATATTCTTACTTTGAGTTTTACCTGAAACAGGAAGTTGCGCTCGATACAAAGCAATTAGATTATAACAATTATATAGACCTTGGTGCGGGTTTAGCATTCAAACCAAACATTGCACATTTCCCGGTATTTTTCGTAGAAGGATTAAACAGGAATTTTGTAGTTAGCCCAACCGGTGAATACTTTTCCGGTGATTTAAGAAACATTTTTACTGTGAGAGCAGGATTTTTAATATATTATAATACAAAACTATGATTTACGACATTTTCCAAATATTATTATGGGTTACAGCCATAATGCTGTTCATCAGCGGTATAGACGATTTATACCTTGACCTTCTCTATTGGTTACAAAGGAGAAAGTACAAAAAGAAATTGCCTGATTTTTCAGAAATGTTCGATAAACCTGAAAAACCAATTGCAATATTCTTAGGTGCCTGGAAGGAATCTTCAGTCATCGGTAGAACACTAAGTTATGCCGTAAGAAATCTGAATTTTTCAAACTACAGATTTTTTGTGGGTGTTTATCCAAACGACCCTGAAACAATAAGAGTCGTTCAGGAAATATCAAGAAAAGATGCAAGAATAATTCCTTGTATTAATAACTTAAACGGTCCTACGACAAAAGCGGATAATTTAAACACTCTGTATGCAGGTTTGTTGGAATATGAAAAACGATATGGTGAGTTTGAGGTTATTCTTGTTCACGATGCGGAAGACTTCATACACCCGAATTCATTAAAACTGTATAATTTTCTTCTTGGATACAAAGGGTATCATGCAGTTCAGATTCCAGTTATACCGATTAAAAGTAAACTCGGGAAATTATTTCACAGAACGTATTGTGATGCATTTGCCGAGGTTCATACAAAAGATATGATAGTCCGTCAGGCAATGGGTACTTTCATACCGTTTGCAGGTACCGGAATGGGATTTCACAGAAGAACATTCAATTATCTTGAAAAATTCAATTATGACCTTGAGATTTCAAGGAAGAAAAATGTGAATATAGAGGATCCTTTTAATTTAGGTTACAATCCAAAGGATTTGGAAGAAAAGAAGGAAGTTGTATTTAGTGAGGAAGAATTAACATTTACAAACGACGAAAAAGTAAAAGCCGCTTTTAATATTAACGATACAAGGTATCACGACGATCCGTTTAATAGTTTAAACGACTATCATTTAGAAGGCGGAAAAAGAGTACCGGATTCGGTTAAAGGTTATACACTAATGTTTTTAGCAATGCTGATTGGATGGATTTCTTTCTTAGTATATACCGGAAATACAGATGCAAAGCAAAACATTATTACCAGCAATGATATTATGGAAAAGATTAATTTTGCTCCGAACGATGCATCTGCAAAAAATAATGACAGAATTAATTTGATTAACAAACAGGATTTAACGAATTCAAAAGAGATAATGGACGGTATTACAAGTGTAGGTAACGGATTTTCAGACCGTAAATATAATGTAATATATTCTGTAAACAATAAGGATAAGTTTGTCATCCAGGAATCTTCATGGGGAAACGAAACATCTGCTGATAAACGAATAGAAGTATTAAAAAGCACAGGTATGTTTAAAGATAAGACGATAGAGAAGCAAATGTCTGTAGTTAATGGTGAAAATATTTTCAGAGTTACGATATCAAGTTATGACAATTTAGACGCGGCAAGAAATGATGCTGCGAAATTTAAGAAACCGGTACAGTAAAACAAATAAGAAAGGGTATTTCTAAAATGACTTCAAATAAAGATCAGGACATCTTCCACACAGAGGATTATAAGAACGGAAACTCCGGGAATTCACAGTCTATAGACGATAAAATAAACGAGATAGAAAGAAGGATTCGTAATCTTTACGAAAACAAGATACCGGAATTTCTAACAGTAAATCAAAATCTGAAGACAGAAGATTATGATTTAAAAGAAAAGCTGGAAACAGTTAATGAGGATATAAAGCAACTCTCATCTGATTTAAAATCCAAATCACCGGATTTAGCTCATTTAGTGGAAAAAAAGCAGATTGCTGCTGTTGACGGTTCAAATCAGTTTGTTCACGATTCAGTTCAGAGTGAAGAGATTAATAAAACTCTTGACTCCATAGACGAGAAGATAAACAATTTAAATTCTCTGACTGATAAAAATTTTGACGAAAAAGTCAGTGACGCGGTTAGGAAACTTGAAGATAAGATTGAGAATAAAGATACTGATTTGCACAAAAAACTTTTTGATAGCTTCTACGAAGAAAAGCCAATTCAGGAAGTTTCGCAAAAAGATAATGTTGTAAAAGATAAGTTAGAAAGGATTGATGAACAGATAAAAGATATTAAAAACAGTATTTCATCACTTTACACAGTAGATCAGGTTGTAAGTTCTTCAATGGTAGAAGAGAGATTAAAAAGCATTGAAAATAAACTCGACGATGATAAACCAAAATCTAATGTTGTACAGCACGGTCCTATAACGTTAAGACCAAAACAGAAGAAAGAAGGTTTGTTTAACGATGCTAATTTAACTGAGGATTATGAACTTGGATTCAGGTTCTATCAACTCGGTTTTAAAACGGGATTTTTCAACGTTAAACTTGATAGAGACGATGAAGCATCCAGAATTGCAACTGCAGAGTTCTTTCCGAATACATTCTGGTCATCTGTAAAGCAGCGTTCAAGATGGGTTGCAGGAATAGTGTTCCAGAACTGGAAGGCTCATAAGTGGGCAGGAAATTTATCAACAAAATACTTTTTATTCAGAGACAGAAAATCCATATTCAGTTTTGTAAGTGCGTTTTTATCAAACATCGTAATCCTTTATTTCATTTATGCAATATTTAGTAAAGTATTTGGCTGGAGCCACGTTACATCTTTGGTTGGTCACAGTTCGGTATTATGGTGGCTGATGATTGCTAACTTATTCTTTATGGTATCGAGATTGTCGCACAGGTTTATATTTACTTATAACTGGTATGGCTTTAAATATGCAATTTTCAGTATATTCAGATTACCATTAGATACATTTATTAACTTCTTTGCAATCGCCCGTTCAATAAGCGTTTACAAGAATACTAAGTCACAAACAAAGGCAGTATGGGATTCGACATCACATTATTAAAATATAATTAGTATTAACTAACTTAAAAAATCCTTTAAGATAAAAGCACGAATATCGTGCAGAGGAATTACTATATAAAATTTGAAAAAATATAAATAAAATGACAAGTAAAAAGAACATATTAATCGTATTAGGAACAAGACCGGAGATTATAAAATTATTCGTACTTTATCGTGAGTTGAAAAAATCTGAAGAGTTCAATCCTATTCTTTTCAATTCAGCACAGCAGACTATTTCAGAAGATATATTATCATATCTTGATTTGAAGTTTGATATGACAGCGGAAGAAATACCGAACAGAAGTGCTGACCTTGAATTATTCGTAGCGCATCTTCTTCAGGATTTAAACAGACAGTTTGTGAAAGGCGAATCAGGACTTGGTGTAAAGGAAGTTCATGGTGTAATTGTACAGGGCGATACAGCATCTGCATACACAGGAGCCATCTGGGCTTTTTTAAATCAAATTCCTGTATTTCACGTTGAAGCAGGATTAAGAACTTTCGATCATTTGAACCCGTTTCCTGAGGAGTTTTTCAGAGAATCAATCGGAAGAGTTTCAAATCTAAACTTCTGTCCTACTGAAATCAGTTATGGTAATCTGCTTAGAGAGGGAGTTAAGAAAGAAAAGTGTTTTATAGTCGGAAATACAATTAACGACGCAATAGTTACACTAATTAATGAGAATAAAATAGTAGAGTATCCTGAAAAAGATTATATCTTAAGCACTTTACACAGAAGAGAGAACTGGGATAAAGTACAGGATTATTCTTCAATATTAAATAAGTTATTAAAAGATAAAAAGACCGGCAGAAAGATAGTACACCTGCTCCATCCGAATCCTGCAATTAGAAAGAGTTTCGCAGAGGGATTGAACGGAGGAACTCACGACAATTTAATTATAAACGACCCGGTTAATGATTACTTCCAGATGCTTGGTATGGTAAGGAATGCACACACAGTTATTTCCGATTCAGGCGGTTTACAGGAAGAAACACTTTTCTTCAACATACCCTGCGGGATTATGAGAAAAGTAACAGAACGTCCGGAAGTGCTCGATAAAAACGCAAAACTTTGAATTTCGAATACGATGAAGTTGCAGGTTTTATGGATTATGCCGAATACTTTAAGAATAATGTAAACAAAGATTTTGATTACACGTTCGGCAGGGGAGATTCAAGCATTAAAATATATGAATTATTACAAAAATTTTATAAACAATAATAAACAATTAAACTAACTAAATACAAAAGGAAGCAAAATGAAAAATCTTTCTAACTTTAAATCGATAGCATTAACACTTTTCGTGTTATTTGCAATGGCATATTCTGCCAACGCGCAGGACTTCGTAAAAAGAAGCAGAACTGAAAATTACAGAATGCCGCAACTTCCAAACATTAACAAGATGATTGGTAATCCGAATATGAATCCTTTGAGCGTTATTAAGAATGATTTCTTCGTTACACTCAGGGACAATGCTTTGATGGATGCGTCAAAGTTCTATCCTTCTGAACCTAATCCATATTTACCTGACGGTTATCCGGTAGTTATTATGGTTCACGGTTACGGTGACAGAAAAGAAACTCTTGAAGGATTTGCATCCGCACAGGCACAGTATGGATATGTAGTCTATACTTATAGTGTTAGAGGTCAGGGTAATTCTACCGGTTTGTCTAATATGATTAGCAGAACCGAAGCACAAGACCTTATAGAGTTCGTAAACTATGTAAAAAATGACAATGGTGTAACAGGTTCAGATACGAGTAAAGTATTGATAATGGGCGGCTCTCAGGGCGGTATGGTTCCTTATATGGCGGCATCAATGGGTATGAATGTTAGAGCTATTATTTCAGCAGTGGCTTCACCGGATTTTGCAAAGAGTTGGATTGAAAATGGCTCGATTAAGATGACTTTATTATGGACAGTTGAATACACTCCCGATACAGCAAGGTACGAACCACAGGTTGACAGAATGTCAGACTGGATTTATTCAAAGCAAAGAGATAAATGGGATAGTCTTAATACCTGGCTTCCATTAAACAGAGACTTCAGCAATATTATAGCGAATAACAGAGTTCCTATCGTTCTTGAAAATTCATGGCAGGATATGTTTTTCAATTGCCTTGGCAACATTAACGGGATTCCTGTTATGACAGCACCTTCACGTTATTACTTTGGTGCGGTTATGGGACACGGTGGTGATATTTCACCTACAGAAGACCAATGGCATATGAACTTCTTTAATGAGTGGTTCTATTACTGGTTATTCCCAAGTGCATATTATCCCGGACTTAGCGATTTATTAACACGTCCGAAATATCATTATGCTTACACAACATTCCCGACAAACGGAAAAATGTGGACATTCCAGCACGATAGTTCATCTGTATGGCCTCCTGCAGGAACAAACAATTTCAGATTATATTTTAACACTAACAAGAAATTAAAGAAGACTGTAAACACTAAACAAAGTCAGACAAATAGTTTAACAAACAGTATTAAGAATTCATACACAATGACTCAGATTGTTGACGATGAATTCACAGGTACAAGATACAATACAAACTTCAAAAGAGATTCTACGATTTTTGAAAGTGACCCATTAACAACAGGTATGAAGATGGTTGGTACACCTATGCTGAAACTTGATTACGTATCAAACGCTATCGTTTCACAGTTTAACTATCAGATTTATGAAGTTAGCAGTACAGGTGTTGCAAAGTTAGTTTCAACTATTAACTATACTGATAGAAATAATACAATTAATCAACGTAAACAGAAATTAATTACCGGTAATTCACACGCACATATCTTCCAGCCGGGAAGCAAGATTAGAATCATAATGACAAACATTGATAAACGCTGGAACTATGAATTCCTCGGTACGAATCCGTTTGTACTGCCTGTGATGACTAACTTTACAAACAAAATGTATTTGAGTGCAAACTCATACATCGACTTCCCGATAATCGGAGAGGCACCATTATCTCCAACACCAATTGGCGAAGAAGAAGAAGGTACAGTTACAGTAACAAAGTTTGAATTAAGTCAGAACTATCCGAATCCGTTCAACCCTTCAACAACAATCAGGTTCTCATTACCTGAAAGTTTTGCAGGAAACGTTTCGCTGAAGATTTTCGACTTAACGGGTAAAGAAGTAGCAACACTTATCAACAGCAATATGAGCAGTGGCGTGCATTCAGTAGCGTTTGACGGTACAAAACTTTCGAGCGGTATATACTTCTATACAATCAAAGCCGGAAACTATTCCGACGTAAAGAAAATGATGTTAATTAAATAAGTAAATCTCCCGAAAAGCCGGTTTAATCCGAGCCGGCTTTTTATTTTAAAAGTAAATCGTGATTGGTTTTAAATAAGAAAGAGTAATCTTTTAAGTAAAAGGTAATTTGGGGTTCAAAGAGTTTAGGGTAAAAACTCTTAAGTTTTTTTAGTATTTTCTCCCTTAGAAAATGGAAGCGGCTGTTCAGCAATTTGGACAGCCGCTTTTTTATTTCAAATTTTAAATTTGTTGATTAGTTTTTGAATGTTATAATTTCTTTTAGACACAAAGATCTCCAAGCCACAAAGTCTAAAATATCTTTGTGTCTTCGTGTCTTTGTGTCCATATTAGCTTAGAATTCTCGCTTGATTTTATCATTTCAAATACCGAAGTTTAAGCAAACAAACATTATTAGGCTGACGAAAGTTTTTAACTGTTTTATAATTTATAATAGGTTAATGAAAACATTAAATGTTGTTAAAGCATTTGCACTCATTGCATTTGCGGCAGTGTTAATATCATCTTGCGACTCCACAGTCACAAACACAAACTCTAATTACCAAAACGGAATTATCTTTATGACCTGTTTGGGATTATTCGATAATTTTACTTCCTTGATACTTTGTACAGGCGTTCTTTTACTGAGTATCAGGAAGGACATTACTTCAGGTTTTTTAGATTCAAACAGAATACTCACGAACAATAATCATTTTGAAGTCTGGGTGCAGTGCGATGCAAACACTCCGGACAAAAGATTTTGTGTCGGCAAGGTGATGCTTGGTGAGCGGCCTCCGCAGGGTTACGATACCTCGGTTACAAATCCTGAGATTATAATGGGTGAAAAGTTTGCAGGGTATTTCAGGAAATTGGAGAGTTATGATTATTACTTGAACGACACAGCCGGTTTTGTTGGTTTGAATATTTCAATTCCCGAAAATTATCACGCTGGAGTGGTATATAGAAATGTCTCCAATCAGTATTTTGGTAAAGGTGCGTATGAATCAGGTGTAAGCGATACATTAATACTTAAACTTGTTAAGGTTGATTATCAAAGTCCGGATTTAACTCCTCTTGCGTGGAAATTGAAGATGAAGAATGTTTATAAAATTTATTTTTCAAATTTGCAATCTTCATCTACTATTTATACTAAATTTAATCTGAATAATGAATGGCGCGACACGATTCCCGGATACAACATTCCGCTAATAACTATGACGAAGCTCGACAGGTTTAATAACACGACATTACAGCCGCCGCCCGATGCAAAGTTCGATTGGCTTAATGGTAAAACTATTTTACCTGAAACAGGTTATCTTATTTTTCCGACGCTTGAACCGTTTGGAAGAGATTTACCTTTAATACCGAATGATTCTGATTATTGCTTTTATGAAATTTATTCACAACGTAAAACGCAGTCTCAAATTAGCATATAAAGCAGCTTTATATTCTATAAAAGGCAATGCGGTTTATAAATAAAGTTAAACATGTTTTAATCAAACATAAAAGTATTATAAAATGAAAAAACTTTTTGTAGTGTTACTGATGCTCGTGGCGATGAATGCGAGCGGGCAGTGGACTTATATGGGTAATTTTACATATTCAGATGTTAATGCTATGGGTGCTGATTCAAATTATGTTTACGCCGGGACTAATAACGATGGAATATACCGAATAAGTTTAAACAATTCTTATTGGTCATCTATGAACATTGGGCTACAATACAGCTATGGTATTCGTGGTATTGTAAGAAGCGGAAATAAATTATTTTTCGCATCACACAATTATGGTTTGTCCGTGAAGTATGACGATACAGATGGTTGTATACATATTGATCTAGGCAATTTTTCATTTCAACCGACGAGTTTGTTCGTAACTGGACCATATGTGTATATGACAACGATGGAAAATTCAGGAGTTTTCGCATCAACGAACTATGGGAATAACTGGCAATTTGCAGATGTAGGTTCGGGAAACTACTGTCTTTCTATTGGAACGTGCGGGAATTATTTGTTTGCAGGAACTGATATGGGTATTTACAGGTCAACAATGGCAGGTCAGAACTGGACACAAATGAACTACGGATTAAATTATGGATGGATACATTCGATAGTCTCAACCGGGAATACTCTCTTCATTGGAACATTTATGGGAGGCGTTTTCCGTTCTACAAATTTTGGCGGATCATGGGACCAAAAAGGGCTTAGCGGAAAAACAGTAAATGCTCTTCTTGTGCATAATACGTATTTGCTTGCTGGAACAACTGAAGGAGTATATGTAACATCAAATAATGGTGAAAGCTGGTCAAGTTTTAGTCAGGGATTTAGTAATAATATTATTTATACACTATTGAAAGCCGGGAATTATATTTATGCAGTTACAGGAGCACTTGTATGGCGCCGCCCACTATCAGAAATTGTCGGCATTCAAAACATCACTACAGAAATACCATCAGCATATTCACTCGGGCAAAACTATCCGAACCCGTTTAATCCAATTACAAATTTTAAGTTTTCAATTGTAAATGCTGGGCAAGTGAAATTAATTGTCTATGACGTAATGGGCCGCGATGTACAAACACTCGTGAACGAAAGATTGCAGTCGGGGACTTACGAAGCAACGTTCGACGGCTCGATGCTGAACAGCGGCGTGTATTTTTACAAATTGATGACTGATGGTTATACAGAAACAAAAAGAATGATTTTAATAAAATAATAAGATTATGAAAAAACTTTTTGTGGCGTTACTGATGCTCATTGCTGTGAATGCGAGTGCACAGTGGGTGCCGACTAATGGTCCAAACGGCGGAACATGCGAATCGATGTATGCTTATAACGGATATTTGTTTGCCTGTTCCAGAAGTTCAATTTTATACCGCTCGACAGATAACGGTAACAACTGGAACAGTATTTATAATTTACAGTCCAGACAAATGTTGAATATGACATCCCAGGGACAATATCTGTTTATGGCAACTGACGGCAAAGGTGTTCTGCGTTCTTCAGATAATGGAGTGTCGTGGACTCAAGTGAATACGGGTTTCCCATATAACAACTATCCTGTTGAAAACATTGTTACCACAGGACAATATCTTGTATGCGGAGAGTACAGAATGTATCGCTCATCAAACTATGGCAATTCCTGGGATAGCTGTACTAACGGGTTAGCAACACCTTTATATATTCATAGTTTAAATGCTATAGGGAATAAAGTTTATGCGGGGACAAACAAGGGTGCATACGTATCATCCAACTCAGGTGCAAACTGGACATCAATTAACAACGGAATTGCAACTCAGACAGTAGAGAAAATTTCATCAGACGGAACTTCACTTTATGCCAGTGCCTCCAATGGAGTTTATAAGTCAACGAATGATGGTGTACAATGGTATGCTATAAACAACGGTTTACCCGGTGCCTGGTATTACGACATTATCTATGACGGTTCTTATCTATTTACCACAACACTGTTCGGAAGGTACAGGTCATCGAACGGCGGTCAAAATTGGGAAAGTTGTATGAACGGACTAACCAGTCCTGCATCAGTAAAATTCTACATCTCCGGAACCCGATTGTTTTCACTACTTTGGGGAGGTGCAGGAATTCAATATACTACAAACCACGGAGACAACTGGGAGATTTCGAACAACGGTTACCACGCATTTATTTCTAATTCAATTGCTTTAAAGGATAATAATATTTATGCGTGCGGAGATCAGCAGGGGATTGTAGTATCATCAAATGACGGGGCTTCCTGGCAGAGGATTACAAACGACCTTATAGACAGCTATACTAATAGTGTTGCAGCAAACAACAATTGTATTTTAATTAGTACGGATAAAAAAGGGATTGTAAAGACTACAAACAATGGACTTAACTGGTTTCAGAGTAACAATGGAATTGATACATTAACATCAAAAGAGTTGTTCGCATACGACGATGTGGTATTTGCAGCAGAAGATAATAATACTTACCGAAGTACTAATAATGGTATTAACTGGATTTCCATATATACTCCGGTTATGATTTCTACCATTGCAAGAATCGGAGATGTCTTTCTGGCAGGCAACCCAGGAATGGAAATAGGCGCATTGATCCGTTCGACAAATAAAGGCTTGAATTGGACGGTAGTTAATCCTGTATATTTACCGATTGGAATAATATCAAAAGACAGCATATTTTATTTGATGAATTATAATGGATTTTATAAATCAACAAACCTTGGAGTGAACTGGATTTCATTCGCAACCGATTATTCAGGAGGCGGAATAAATAAAATGTATGTTGTTGATAATAAATTTGTGATAGTTTCACAAACGGGTGTTTACTCAAGTTCCAACAACGGAGTGAACTGGGTATCAAGGAGCAACGGATTGCCGACTGATAATGAACCTTATTCTTTACTAGTAACCGGAACAAAGGCTTTCGTGACAGTTTCTTACAGAGGTGTATGGAAAATGAGCAAGGCAGAATTACTGCCGGTAGAAAATATTTCAACAGAAATTCCATCTGAGTATTCGTTATCGCAAAACTATCCCAATCCGTTTAATCCGACGACGAAGATAAAGTTTGATATCCCCCGCTGGCGGGGGGAAGGGGGGTGGACAACATTACGGGTTTACGACATAACGGGTCGCGAAGTACAAACACTCGTGAACGAAAGATTACAAGCGGGGACTTACGAAGCGACGTTTAATATTGAATCCGCCACAGAGCATAGGCGGACCTTCGGCAGCGGCGTGTATTTTTATAAACTGATAACTGATGGATTTACCGAAACAAAGAAAATGATATTAATAAAATAATATGGAAACACTCGAACTATGGCAACCGATTCTTCCTTTTAAAGAAGATTATCTTAAAGTTAGTGACTTGCACGCTATCCGATATGCTTTGTACGGCAATCCAAATGGCGAGCCCGTTTTCTTCTTGCACGGCGGACCGGGCGGAGGATGCGATGAAGATGATGCACGCTGGTTTGACCCTGAGAAGTATCTGATTGTTACTCACGACCAGCGCGGTTGCGGTAAAAGCAAACCTCTTGTTGAGTTGAAAGAAAATAATACTCAGTTATTGGTGGATGATATTGAAACGCTCCGTGTGCATTTGAAAATTAATAAACCAATTTCGATTTTTGCGGGTTCGTGGGGTTCAACTCTTGCTTTGCTTTATGCTGAAAAATATCCGTACAATGTTCTTAGGATGATACTCAGAGGAATTTTTACCTGCACGTATGAAGAGCAGGACTATTTCTATTCTGCAAACGGTGCTGCAAAGTTTTCTCCCGTTGCCTGGAATAAACTGATAACTGAATTGCCCGATGCCAAAGGAAGAATTCAGGAAGTGATTCACAAGTTGATAGAAAATTCAGAAGGAGAGGAAAGGAAAAAATGGTGTACTCTGCTTGCAGGTTATGAGTACAGTTTCTTCAATCTGTCGGAAGAAGATTTTGCGAAGGAGATGTCTGATAGTGAAAAAGTGTTTACTGAAATGAGATTGAACATATACTATCAGGCAAACAGATTTTTTCTCAGTGACAATGAAATTCTTGATAATTCATATTTGATAAAAGAAATTCCTGTAACGATAATTCACGGTACACTCGACTTAATATGTCCGCCTGTTTCTGCTTTTAATCTTCATAAGCGATTATCAAATTCCGTTTTAGAATTGATTCCGAATGCAGGTCATCATTCGGGGCATCCCGATATGCGTCAGGCATTGCTGAAAGCAGTTAGCCGCTGGAAATAAAACTGTTCTGCGTTTCAGGTTTTATCAAAATTCAAATCTCTTTTGCGTTTATACTTCCTTGCATTTTAAATATATTTGCAGACAAATTATGGTAATATTAGAAAATATATCGGTTAGTTTTGGTACGAGAAAGTTGCTCGATGGAGTTAATCTGCGCGTTGGCGGTAAGGACAGGATTTCGCTCGTTGGTGTGAATGGTGCGGGCAAGAGTACATTGCTGAAAATTATCACGGGCGGTTTCAATCAGGATAATGGAAAGGTGATTAAGTCACAGCATACTACTGTTGGCTATCTGCCTCAGGAGACTGTGCGTCTGAAAGGGAAAAATCTTTTTGACGAGGTTTATGATTCGGTGGAAGATATTAAAATCATCGAAGATGAAATGCGGCAGATTGAAAATGAAATGAAGTTGTTCGATAATACTGAGAGTGATGAATACATAGATTTGCTTACGACTTATTCCGAACTGCAAGACCAGTTTAATCTGCTGGAAGGGCATAAACTGAAATCGCAGGTTGAAAAAATTCTTGCGGGGCTTGGGTTTGAAGAGGATGAGTTTGTAAAGGATGTGGAAACTTTCAGCGGCGGCTGGCAGATGAGGATTGAACTTTCAAAACTTCTTCTGCAAAATCCTACAGTGCTTCTGCTCGATGAGCCGACAAACCATCTTGACTTTGAATCGCTGATTTGGTTTGAAAGGTATTTGATAAATTATAAAGGCGCTATAGTCGTGGTTTCGCACGATAAAGAATTTCTGAATAATATTTCAAACAAGACGATTGAAATTCATAACGGCGAGATGAATACGTTCAGCGGTAACTATGCTTTCTACGTTGAAGAAAAAGCAAAGCGGAAAGAGTTGCTGGAAAATCAGTTTAAGAATCAGCAGAAATATTTGCAGTCGCAGGAAAAGTTTATTGAAAGGTTTCGTTACAAAGCAACGAAGGCACGAGCGGTTCAGAGCAGAATTAAAATGCTTGATAAACTTGATAAGGTAGAACTTGAAGATGATATACAGAAAATAAAATTTAAGTTTCCGCCTGCGGTACATTCGGGCAGGATTATGATTGAGATTGAAGGGCTTACGAAGACTTATGATTTTGAAAAGAATGTACTTGAAAATGTTGACCTTACGATTGAGCGCGGAGAGAAGATTGCAATCGTTGGAAAGAACGGCGCTGGAAAGTCAACGCTCACAAGGATTATAGCGGGTACGGAAAAATACAACTCGGGTGTTTTGAAATACGGATACAATGCCATACCAAAATACTTTGCACAGAATCAGGCGGACGAAATGAATCCCGATAAGAATGCGCTTGAGATTATGGAAGAGGCGAACAGCACTGAAACACAAACTGCGATAAGAAATATTCTCGGCGGATTTTTATTTCACGGAGATGATGTGTTTAAAAAAGTCGGAGTACTTTCGGGCGGAGAAAAATCGCGGCTTGCACTCGCAAAGATGCTGATAGAGCCTTCGAACTTACTTATACTCGATGAGCCGACGAACCATCTTGATATACGCTCGAAGGAAGTTCTTCAGGAATCACTCGCAAATTATGAAGGTACCGTGATAATAGTTTCTCACGACAGGGAATTTATTGACGGAATAATTGAGAAGATAATAGAAGTGAAAAACAAAGGAATAAAAACTTATCTCGGAAAATCGTCTGAATATCTGAACGTGATTGAAAACGATAATTATTCAGAAGAAGAAGTTACTGAAGAAAAGAAGGAAGTGAAGACGAGTTATCAGGAAGGACTCGAGGCAAAGAAGAAGAAGAAAGAGTTCAACAAACTTGCAACTCCGATAAAGAAAAGACTTTTTGAAATTGAGAAGCAAATAAATGAACTTGAAAGCCGAAAAAACTATTTAGAGAATGAGATGAGCAAAACAGATTTCTTTAAGGATGCTGATTTTGCAGTTGAAATTAAATTTGAATATCTTGAACTATCGGACAAAGTGGAAAAACTTACATCCGATTGGGAGAAGGAATCAGAGAAGTTAGAAGTATTAAAAATTAATCAATAATAAATTAAAAGGAGAAACACGTGAAGCTATTTACAAAAGTACTATTAGTGTTATTTGCATTATCAGTTAGTCTGAATGCATTTGCAGAAAATGACCCAAGCAAACCTTATGGCAATACAGATTATAAGATTGACTGGAAAATAAAAAGTGACCACAAGAAAGCATTAAAGGAATACAATTACAGAACAGGAAAACCCGTAGATTTCTATATGGATTTCCAGCTTGGAGTTGGTTCAACATCACCAAACATAACATCAACCAGCGGCAATCCGCAGCTTACCGAGAAATCTCAACTCGGATACACGGTTGGCGGTTTGGTTTATATAAGTCTTTTTGATGCATTAAGTTTTACAACGGGGGTTTCATTCGACGGAAAAAGTTTTGCCGTACAAGAGCCGAGCACAAACTACTCAACACCTGCAGATTCTTTAACGGTTAATTATGTACCTGCAAATTATTTTGTTGTTCCATTGTTCGTAAATCTTGGCGGAATGGTGTCAAATGATTTTGGTCTCTGGTTCACAGGCGGTCCTTATATGGGCTTCCTTATGTCACAACCGAATGATCAATATAAAAACTTAGGTTATAAGAATTTTGATTTAGGTCTTAACGGTACATTAACAGCCAACTATGTATTTATGTATCCTTTCAGTATTATATTAGGAACAACATTCAAATACGGCGGATTAAATAATTTAATCAATACTCCGGAAATTGAAAAAGTAACAACAACAAATTTCACAGTCTTCTCAGGAGTTAGATTCGCTTTATAATAAAATAATTGAATTTTTATCAACCCGTTATTTGTTTATTGAATAACGGGTTTTTTAATAATTATATTTTAAACAATGCAAATAGGGGATTACAAATTACATTCAATTCAGGCAGGGCTTTTCAAACTTGACGGAGGTTCAATGTTTGGAGTTGTTCCAAAAATACTATGGAACAGAACCAATCCTTCCGACGAATCAAACAGGATTGAAATGTGTACAAGAGTTTTACTTCTGGAAAGTAAAGATAAAAAGATTTTAATCGATACGGGTATCGGGCATAAAATGTCAGGAAGGTTAAATCAGATTTATGGTGTTGACTATTCAGAGTTCACTCTCGAAAAAGGTTTAAACAAACTAAACATAAGTTCAGATGATATTACGGATGTAATATTCACGCATCTTCATTTCGACCACGCAGGCGGTTCAACGTTTTTAAACGAAGACAAGAAACCCGAACTGACTTTTAAAAATGCAGTGCACTACGTTCAGGAAAAACATCTCGAATGGGCTTTAAACCCGTCAGAACGTGACAAAGCAAGTTTCTTTCCTGAAAACTATGAGCCGATAATCAATGCAAAACAAATAAAAGTTGTAAACGGAGAATATAAGTTCGATGACTTTATAACTTTACTTCCTGTAAGCGGACATACGAGGAAAATGCAGATGGTAAAAGTATCAGATGAAAAGGAAACTCTAATGTATCTTGCGGATTTAATACCTATGTCTGCTCATATTCCTTTACCTTACATTATGGGCTACGATTTATTTCCGCTCGTTACACTGGAAGAAAAGAGAAAATACTTAAAAGAAATATCCGAAAATAACTACACTGTATTTTTTGAACACGACCCTTATGTTGAAGCAGGTAAGGTAGGGCTCAATGAGAAGTCTTACTTCCTGAAAGAAAAATTCAACATATAAATATTAATGAAATTTTCAGCAATTGATTACGCTATTGTAATTACTTATTTATTAGGTACGGTACTTGCGGGATTTTTCACCGCAAGAAAACAAAAGAACTCGAAAGATTATTTCCTCGGCGGCAAAGAAATGAAATGGTGGGCTGTAG
This sequence comes from Ignavibacteriota bacterium, assembly GCA_963748665.1. Lineage (GTDB taxonomy): Bacteria > Bacteroidota > Ignavibacteria > Tepidaquicellales > Tepidaquicellaceae > CAIKZJ01. The sequence goes on from CAVVJW010000014.1 coordinate 202,567, forward strand.
GATTTTCAATAGTGGCTAGTGAAACCAGCACACTCACTTTTATCAGCATTCCCGGTCTTGCGTATAAAAGTGATTTCACTTTTATGCAGTTAATCATTGGTTATTTTATCGGACGATTGCTCGTAACGGTAATTTTTATCCCTGCATACTATAAAGGCGACATTGTAACTGCTTACGATTTTCTCGGACAAAGATTCGGACAGAAACTTCGTAAACTAACTTCATCAGTATTCATTGTAACAAGGGTTCTTGCTTCAGGCGTCAGACTTTTTGCAACAGCAATTCCTGTGCATATTATTACTGGGCTGGATTATCCAACGAGTATTGCAATCATAGGTGTGTTCACTTTACTCTATACTTATCTGGGCGGAATTAAAGCAGTAGTCACTATGGATGTGATACAAATGTTTATATATATCGGCGGGGCAGTTGCGGCAATGCTTGTTGCAATTTATGCTTTGCCAAACGGAATAAGCGATGTTTTCTATTATGCTTCAGCAAACGGGCTTGATAAATTCAGAGTGTTTAATTTTAATTTTGGAAGTAATCTGATTGAATTCTTCGCTTCTCCTTATACGATTATAGGCGGATTGCTTGGCGGTACTTTTCTGACGATGGCTTCACACGGAACCGATCAGTTACTTGTACAAAGATTGCTTGGATGTAAAACAAAGAAGGAAAGTCAGAAAGCATTGATGCTCGATGCAAGTCTGATAGTTGTTCAGTTTGCATTCTTTATGTTTCTCGGTTTATGCCTTTTTGCATATTACAAAGGTGCAGCATTTACTTCATTAGTACTAAGTAACACAGGGCTAAACCTTGTTTCTTCCGATGAAATATTTCCTAAGTTTATAGTTGAAAATTTGCCTTCAGGAATTTCAGGATTGGTAATCGCCGGGATACTCGCTTCTGCTATGGGTACACTGTCGTCAGCAATAAGTTCTCTTGCATCATCCACATATCTTGATTTATTCGCATCAGTAAAATCAGAAAAGTTCAGAGCAAAAGAAATGTTCTGGTCGAAAATATTTACTTTGTTCTGGGGTGTAGTATTAATCGGAGGTGCTATGATTTTTAAAGATTCAAAGAATCCCGTTGTTGAAATCGGACTTTCTATTGCATCGTTTACATACGGCGGACTACTCGGCGCATTTTTCCTTGGATTGTTTTTCAAACGCGTAAATGAGACCGATGCTATCTGGGGATTTATTGTCAGTATAGTTTCTATGGTGTTCGTGATTTATTTTACAACAATATCCTATACCTGGTTTGTAATAATTGGTGTGATTGTTACGCTTTTAATTGCCAATACATCTTATCTTTATCGCAAATTATTTGTAAACAGAAATTGATTCAGTAAATCATCCAATGGAAAATCTTTATGCCAATATTGCACTCGATACACCATTAGACCAGACATTTACATATTCAATACCGGATTATTTAATCAAAGATGTAAAGGTTGGGTCGAGAGTATTAGTACCTTTTGGCAACAGAACTTTAACAGGTTTTGTTTTAAGTCTTTCGGATGAAACAAACGTAGAAAAACTTAAACAGATACACTCAGTACTCGATATAGAACCTATACTTAATCAGGAAATGATTGAGTTTTCGAAATGGATATCTGATTATTATCTTTCACCGGTTGGAGAAATTATATCGCAGTTCATTCCCAAAAACATATCAATCAATAGTGAAATATCGTTTGAACTTTCCGAAGATTATTATAAACAGTTAAGCGCATTAAAGAAACCCAATGAAATTGTTTTTGATGTAATAAAAGTAATTTCTGAATCAAAGGATAAAAGAGTAAGCAGAAAGCAATTAGAAAATAAAATAGGCTCAAACCTATCATACCATCTCGACTATCTTGTAAAGCATAATGTCCTTGTAAAAAAACAATCTTACACATCTGCAACGAAAGAAGTATTTACTAAATACGTAAAAAGAAATTTCAAAGGTGAGTGCTTAGAAGAAATTATTTCGGAACATAAAATAAAAATTGACAAACAAAAAGAGTTACTGAAGATATTATCTGAAAATGACAGAGTTGAACAAATAGATTTGACGAAGAAGCATAAATTTTCAACATCAACAATAAATTCCTTGTTAAAGAAAGAACTTATTGAAGTCTTTGAAGTGAAGAGATACAGAAGACCGGAAACAATATTTGAAGAGGAGAAAAAAGACTTAACATTAAACAAAGAGCAGCAGGTTTGTTTTAATGAAATATTAAAGCCATTATCAGAAAATAAATTCCAGCCATTCCTGATTCACGGAATAACGGGAAGCGGAAAGACAGAAGTCTATATCAGGGTTCTCGAAGAAGTTATCAAAGCAAATAAAACAGGAATAGTTCTCGTGCCAGAAATATCTCTGACACCGCAGTTGATTAGCCGTTTTAAAAATAAATTCAATGATATTGTAGGAGTTATTCATAGCAAACTTTCCGAGGGTGAGAGGCTTGATAATTTTATGGGGATAAGAGAAGGAAAGATTAAGATTATTATTGGTCCACGTTCCGCGCTTTTTGCAGCATTGAAGAATATCGGTATTATTATTGTTGATGAAGAGCACGAAGTATCTTATAAACAGGAAAACTCACCACGATACAACGCAAGAGATGCGGCGATTATTCGTGCAAAAATAAATAACGCTGTTGTAGTTCTGGGTTCAGCAACTCCTTCTGTGGAAAGTTTTTACAATGCAAGAAACGATAAATACAAATTGCTTAAACTCACTACGCGTGCCACAGATGCAGAACTGCCTTATATTAAGATAGTTGACTTAAAGAATCCCGAAAAGTCTGATGGATTTTATAATAATGAAATTATTGAAAAAGCTAAAATCCGTTTTCTTTCAAAAGAACTTCTGTATGCTATTCAAAAGAGAATAGTAAAGAAAGAAAGTGTTATACTCCTTCAAAACAGACGGGGTTACCATTCATACATAGAATGTGTTACCTGCGGTTACGTTGAAGTTTGTGTCAGATGTAATATTTCTTTGACTTATCATAAGCACATTGATTATTTAAAATGTCATATTTGCGGATTTACTGAGAAGATGATTACAAAGTGTAAGGAATGCGGGTGTACAAAATTAATTGAAAGCGGTGCGGGAACAGAAAAGATTGAAGAAGAATTGAATACGATATTTCCAAAAGCCGTTATTGAGAGAATGGATTCTGATACGATGGTTTCGAAATTTAAATATCAGAAAGTACTGAATGAATTCTCGAAAGGGAATATTGATATACTTGTTGGAACTCAGATTATTTCCAAAGGGCTCGATTTTCCGAATGTAACATTAGTAGGTGTAGTGAATGCTGATATTGGAATGCTGCTGCCTGACTTTCGTGCCGAGGAAAGAACTTTTCAATTGTTAACGCAGGTTTCCGGCAGAAGCGGGAGGAGTAATAAGAGGGGTGAAGTGTTGATTCAAACGCGACATTATGAATACGGATTATTCGAGAACGTAAGGGACCATAATTACGAAACATTTTACAGAGAGACGATTAAATCCAGGGAAGAAGCAAACTATCCGCCGTTTTCGAGAGTGGCGCTGATTGAATTAAAATCAAAAGATTACGAAGAGTGTAAACATAGTGCTGATGAAATATATAAAATACTAAAAGAGTTTAAGTATGCATCTTATTTAAGTATTGGTGCAGTAACGCAGCCGTTAATATCGAAAGTAAAAGACCAGTACAGGTTTCATATAGTCGTTAAATCTTCAAAGCAAACAGACCCTTCGGGAAAGCTGTTGGTAGATTCATTTCGTAACGTAAAAAACACGCTAAAACCCACAGGGAATATCCGAATATCGTACGATATTGATTCCTATAATTTTATGTAAAATCATATATTTATAAAAAGATTAATCAAGAGCTTAATAAAGTGCTAAATTTTCGGAACTTTAAAACTTTGAATTCTATTAGAGTTATAGTATTTACATACAAAAAACTTAATAAATAAAGGAGATTTTCTTGAGAAAGCTATTAACAAACCTCGCATTCGTCGTGGTTCTTATTTCTATGTTAACCATTGCATACAGTTGCAGTGACGATACAGTGACACCTGTATCATCTTTTGACAAGTTATCGATTAACGGTCGCTTAACTTTTCCTGATACAAACGGATATTACAAGTTTCAAGACACAACAAAAGGATACTACAACATTTCTGCTTTTTCACAATGGCCTCCAATGGGTCCTGCTTCAGCAAACTCAAAGTTAGTGCTTAAAATGGAAAGTGGGAAATTGGTAGCAGACTACAAATTAATAGTTCCTTCAAACGGTAACTACACAGTCACTTCTGCTTATATAAAATTGCCGTACCTGCCATTTGGTTCAGTGTTTGGTCTTGGAAAATATAAGAGTGATACATCACACGTTCCGGGCGTGATTTACGATACCACAAACGCACGAGTTAATATATCAAATGATGCTCGGTGTAGGTAATATTAATTTCTTATCCTGGGCTGATACAACAAAGAAGATTTATCAATTCTAATTTGCATTTTTTGAGAAAAATATTATTAGTTTTAATATTATTTCTTAACACAATTTTATTCGCAGATAATAAGCCCGGTTCGATAACCGGGCTTGTTATTGATGTAGAGTCAAATGAGATTGTTGGTTCTGCATTGGTTAGATTAAAAAATTCAGAGACAGGTGCTGTTTACAAAACTGAGTCTGAATTAAATGGTAAATATTTGTTCGCAAATTTACCTCCTTCAAAATACGTTTTAAGCGTTTACAGACTTGGGTATAAAGAATATTCAACTGATATAATGGTTGAAGCATCGGAGGAGAAAGTTCTTAATCTATACATAGTGCCTGCGGATTTAGAAACCGAAAAGATAAACGTTACTGCAACACGTACAGAGCAAACTTTACAAAAAACGCCTTCGTCAATTTCTTTGGTTACAGCTGACGAAATAAAGAATAAAAATAAAATTACATTCGATCAGGTGCTTGAAGATGTTCAGGGTGTTACCTTAAACAGAACGAGCGGAATTAACGTAAGTGCGCTTTCTATTCGCGGTAGTTCTGATGTGGCGGGCGGCGGTATTGGTAACAGGGTACTGCTTTTACTCGATGGAAGACCATCACTTACGGGAGATTCTAAAGGTGCGTTATGGTCGCTTATACCTGTTTCGATAATAGAAAGAACGGAAGTTGTTAAGGGGGCATTTTCTTCTCTGTACGGTTCGAGTGCAATAGGAGGAGTTGTGAATGTTATCACAAAAAAGCCAACTTATAAACCTTACACTGCGATAAATTTAAATGCAGGATTCTATGAACAACTATCTGACAGTCTGAGTTTTTCAAGCAAATTACAATCGTTTAAAGGAATAAATGTTTTACACAGTAATACTTATAAAAAGTTTTCTTTTCTTCTGAATCTTGATGTGAAACAGAACGATGGCCATGCTGAACAGACGGAATATAATTTCTACAGCGGTCTTGGAAAATTCACTTATGATTTATTCGGAAATCGTGATTTAGAAATGTCGCTCCAATACACAAATTCCGAAAGCGGTTATCCGCATTACTGGAGAGTTGATCCGGGTAAATATGCAGAGCCGTATAAAACCAATCCTTATTATATAGGAGATAAAATACAGAAGGAAACTCAGAGTATTGACGTAAATTATAATGCTGTATCATCTTCAAACACAAAATACAGTTCAAGGTTTTATTATTACAAGCTATACAGTAAGTCTCTTTACAATCCCAATAACCCTGTTGCTTTGGAATATGGGGAGCCGGGTCAGGCATTTAATACATTTATTACATCGTATAATTTCGGGAATATTTCTCAGGTTGATTACAACATAAACGAGGATCATTACTTAATAGGCGGAATTGATTTACAATGGAACGTTGTTCGTTCATCGCCTGAATCAATACTGTACGGTAATCAGCAATTGTATAATATAGGTACATATCTTCAGGAACAATGGAACATCGTAACTAAGAATAACATACCTGTTTTGTCATCAACAATTGGCGGTAGGTTTGACTATAATAAATTTATCGGGAGTTTTGAAGAGACTCAAATTAGTCCTAAGTTTTCTCTGCTTTATTCTCCGCAATCAAAATCTCCGGTATTTGACAATACTTCATACCGATTTCTTGTTGGCAGAGCATTCCGTTCTCCTTCAATAGCCGAACTATATTTTAAAAAAGAATTATTCGGGGGTTTTAATTTTGTATATAATCCAAACCTTAAACCTGAAAATATGACTTCGATTGAAGCAGGTTTCAGAAAGCAGTTCAAATCACGATTTAATCTGGATGTTTCATTCTTTTATAACTATTATGAAAACCTGATTCAGTACGTTAACATCGGACCAACACCTAACGGTCCGTTTCAGGTGCAGAATGTTGCACTGGCTCAGGTAAGGGGATTTGAGTTTTACATAGACTATAACTCAAGTTCAAAAGTATTAAATGAAAAGTTTAATTACGGGTTTGAGTTTGATTATACGTTCCTTGATGCCAGGGATTTAACGAGCACCAGAAGTGATGATTTTCTGCCATATAAACCAAAGCATATTATTAATTCCAACATAAATTTATTTTATTACGGGTTTAATCTTAACTTCAATTCGAAATATCTGAGTAAGATTGAAGAAGTTTATTTCTTCAAGTATGAAGAACCAAAAGCGTATTTTCTTTTAAATGCGAAAATTTCGAAAACTATAGGTAATAATTTGTCATTATTCTTTGCAGTAAATAACATAACCAATAAGTTTTATCAGGAACTTGAAAGAATTGCCGCTCCTAACAGAAATTACAATGCAGGAATAAATATAGATTTCTAATCTGTTTTTTCCTCCACTATCTCATTAAAACTTGCTTCCTTTATCGCTTCAGGTGGCTTTACAATTTCAGTGTTTACAACTTCCTGTTTCGGAATTTCTTTTACTTTCTTTTTATCGAATAAAGCATCAAATGAAATTACACCTGCACCGCTGAAAAGAGTTGTAAGTGTTCCCGACAGCATAATAAAATAAAATGTTGCCTGAGGTAAAGTAAACGGTTCGGGTGCTGTAAATAAGTTTTGTCCAACTACAATAAAACTGATTGTCATAACAGATAATGCCAGACTTGTTAAAGGTGTGAAGAAACCAATAATAAATAAAGCACCAAAAAGTACTTCAACAAAAGGTAAAATAAAACCGAGGATAAATGCTGTATTGGAAGAAAATATTTCGAATGATTTAACGTGATTTACAAATGCTTCTATATTCATTGCTTTGCCTGCACCTGCAATCAGGAAGGTGAAACCTATCACTAATCGAATTAGTAATAATCCAAAGGATGCAGAACCTCTTGCTTTAAAAAAGATACTCATAACAATTAATATTAAAGTTAATTAAAGAATAATCTTAATCTTATTTCTATATTATAACGATGTAAATGAATTTATGTTTCAATAATATAAAACATTTTAATAAAACAAAAAGTTAACTTTTTTGGTAGTGATTTCGTTAATTATAATATGACTGATAATAAAAATAGGACAGTTGTTGTTGCAATGAGCGGCGGAGTTGATTCTTCAGTCGCTGCGGCTTTATTGAAAGAACAGGGATACAACTTAATAGGTATTACTATGAAGACATGGGGTTTTGATGATTTCCCGGCAAAAGATTCCGGTTGTTGTTCATTGGAAGCTATATACAATGCAAGAAACGTCGCAACTAATCTTGGAATACCGCATTATACATTCGATTTTACGGAAAGGTTTAATGAAACTGTAATTGAGAATTTCATTTCTGAATATATGAACGGACAAACACCGAATCCTTGTGTACTTTGTAATAAGACCATTAAGTGGGGTGTCTTACTTGAAAGAGCAAAAGAACTCGGTGCGGATTATATATCCACAGGGCATTATGCGAAATTGAATTCCGGAAACGGCAGGTTTTTTGTTTCAAACTCAAATGATTCAAAGAAAGATCAGACTTATGCTTTATGGAGAGTCTCGCAGGAAGCATTAAGCAAAACATTATTCCCGCTGGGCGATTATACTAAACCCGAAATACGTAAAATAGCAGAATCAATGGGACTTAAAACAGCAAATGAACCCGACTCACAGGAAATCTGTTTTGTCCCGAACAATGATTATCGTGAATTACTCGAAGTAAGAGTACCGGATTTAAAGAAAAGACTGGACAAAGGAGAAATTATTTATAAAGATAAAAAGATAGGAGAGCATAAAGGTTTCCCTTATTACACTATCGGGCAGCGCAAAGGTTTAAATGTAGCACTTGGTAAGCCAATATATGTCTCAAAGATTGACGCTGAAAGTAATAAAGTTTATGTTGATGACGAAACCGGATTGTATAAGAAAGGTTTTATCGCAAAAGAAGTAAATCTTATGAAATATGAAAACATAAAGAATCCTTTAAAGTCTAATGTTAAAATCAGGTATAAGGATGCCGGTTCTATGGCAGAAATAGAGCAAGTAGATAGCGAAACAATCAAAGTGATTTTTGATGAACCTAAGAAATCAATAACTCCCGGTCAGTCAGCTGTATTTTATGATAAAGATGATGTGATTGGCGGCGGAATAATAAGAGAAATATTTTAATTTACAAAATTATTATTTTAGATTTTTAAATTCTTTATTCGTGCGGTGCAGGAATTCCTTTATGGTAGGATCTTCCGATGCGAACAATTCCTTTGGTGTCCCTGAAAAATAAACAACACCGCCTTCCATCATAACTACACGTTCTGCAATTTCAATAACACTGAAAATATCGTGTGTTACTATTATAGATGTAACCTTTAACTTATGTGCAATATCCAGAATTAACTCGTCGATATTATCACTCATCACCGGGTCAAGTCCTGTTGTGGGTTCGTCATAAAGAATATACTCAGGGTCATCAGCAATAGCACGTGCAAGAGAAACTCTTTTTTTCATCCCACCCGAAAGGTCAGAGGGGCTTTGTTTCTGAATGCCGGGAAGTCCAACTAATTCAAGTTTCTTAGCAACAATCTCAGATATTATTTTATCTGAATATCTTTTGTTTTCTCTTAATCCCAGCCCTACGTTTTCTTCTACATTCATAGAGTCGAATAAAGCAGAACCCTGAAAAAGAAATCCTATTTTCTTCCTTATAGAATAAAGTTGTTTTTGTTTCATTCCTTTGAGTGATTCTCCCTCAATTATAACTTCACCCTCATCCGGTGTAAGCAAACCTACAATATGTTTCAGCAAAACTGACTTGCCGCACCCGCTCTTACCAATAATAACAAGCGTTTCACCTTTGTTTATATCAAGGTTAACTCCGTTCAGAACTTTTTTCTGACCGAAATTTTTCTTAAGATTTCTAATGTTTATCATAATACAAATTATGATATTATTAGTTCAAATAATACAGAAAATTAATTTCCTTTTTAAAAATATCTTTTGAACTTAAATTTGTATATATTTATATAAAATGAATTCATTACAGATAAAAAATTTACATAAAAGACCTATTGGTGTTTTTGATTCAGGTATAGGCGGTTTAACAGTTGCAAGGGCTCTTTTTGAACTTCTTCCAAATGAAGATATAATCTATTTAGGCGATTCAGCAAGATTACCTTACGGAACAAAATCTAAAGAGACAGTTATTCTGTATTCTATCGAATGCCTTAAGTTTTTACTCTCCAAAAAAGTGAAAATGGTAGTCGTTGCCTGTAATACTGCTTCTTCAGTCGCAGTCCCATTTTTGCAAAAGATTACTAAAATTCCTGTTACCGGTGTATTGATCCCGGGTTCTGAAGCGGCTGTCAGCCAGACTAAGAATAATAAAATTGGCGTTATTGGAACAAAAGGTACAATAAATTCCGGCTCTTATAAAAATCAGATTCATAAGGTAAACAAAAATGTTAAAGTCTATTCACAGGCTTGCAGTTTGTTCGTTCAACTCGCTGAAGACGGATGGACAGACAATAAGATTGCGGAACTTACTGCAAAGGAGTATTTATCGGATATTAAGACAAAAGGAATTGATACGATGATTCTCGGCTGTACTCACTACCCGATATTAAAAAAAACTATTGGGAAAGTGGTTGGAAAAAAAATAAAGTTAATCGACTCAGGAGAAGAAACGGCAAAGGAAGTAAAACTTATTTTAGATAAAAAAAACCTTTTAAATACACAGAAGAAAAAAGGTGAGCATAAATTCTTTGTGACAGATTTTCCTAATAATTTCCATCAGATTGCAGAGAGATTTCTTGGTACAAAGATTAAAAATATTAAACTAGCTAAATTACATTAATGAAACAGGATGAAGTAATAAATATATTTAAAAAAACGGGTGCGTTACTCGAAGGTCATTTTGTCCTGACCTCTGGATTTCACAGTCCGCATTATTTTCAGTGCGCAAAGGTTTTGCAGTATCCTGAATATCTCACGATGTTTTCAATGCAGATTGCTGAATATTTTAAAGAGGATGCAATCGATGTTGTGTTAAGTCCGGCGATAGGCGGCATTGTTCTCGGCACAGAAGTAGGAAGATTATTGAATAAAAGAACCATATTTGCTGAAAGGGAAAATGCTAAACTGACACTCAGAAGGGGCTTTGTTCTTGAAAAAGGATTAAAGGTTTTATGCGTTGAGGATGTTGTTACAACGGGAGGCAGTGTCTTTGAACTGATTGATATTGTAAAAAAACACGAATGTGAACTTGCGGGTGTTGGCTTTATAATAGACCGTTCTAACGGCTTAGTAGATTTTAAGACAAAACAAACTTCTCTTGCAAAGTTTGAAGTTGTTAAATTTGCAGAAACAGAAATACCGGGATGGTTATCAGAAATACCTGTTTACAAACCTGGCAGCAGAAAATAATTTAAATTTTCCTGGCATTGACAATTAAATAAGGTACTGACATTTCAAGATAGCCGTTTTTATTCGCAATTGCCTTCAAACCTTTACTTATTTCAGTGAATATTCTCTTTTTGTCTTTTTCTTTTAAAAGTGATTCCCAGCTCGGCATAAATCCGATTTTTATCAATGAATGATTGAAAAAGGCTTCTTCATCCGTAAACTTCATAGTGAAAATTCTGCGTATTGTTTTCTCTATTTTAAAACTATTATTCGTAAAATATCTTTGAAATGTAGCTGTTGGTTTTCTCTTTGCGTAAATATGCCTGTAAACATTCTCTATTTCATCTTTCATACCAAATTTTCTTAATACATCTTTGAATACATCATAAAACTCATCAAAGGTTCTATTTAAATTTATTGATGCGACGAACTGAGCACCTTTTCTGCATATCCTTTCGCATTCCCTGAAGACCTGTTCTACATCGGTTACATTGTTTAATCCGTTGTTTGAAACGATTAAGTCAATAGAACTGCTCTTAAGAGGAATATTTTCTGCTTCACCTTTAATTAATATTACATTCTTCAATCCATAAAAATCAATTTTCTGTTTTACTCTTATATGAGATGGATTCCAGGGGTCGATACCATATGCAACTGAACCCTTGCCGAGTCTTTGAGCAGATTTCTAACAGCGGATAGCCGGTACCAAAACCGATATCAAGAACTTTTAAATTTTTCCTGTAATCTATTTCGTCTAATAGTACCAAGCCCAAAAGGTGCAGACCATAAGGGCAATTCGTCTATTATACCCGCGCCAATTGTAGATTCAAAGTTGTATTTATTGCTTATGTATGATGGTTTTTTATTCACTTATTTTATTAATTTACCTGAACCTGTCGTTGATATTTTCCCGATTTTATAATCGCCTGATAATTCTAAATCACCCGAACCTGTAATTTCAATGTCCGCTGATATATTACACTTGAATTTTACATTACCGGAACCCAGCATACTTATATTACATTTTTCTGCAATAAAACTTTCGCCTGTAATATCACCGGAACCTGTTGATTCGAGATTAAGAACAGCGGCGCTGCCCTGAATTTTCGTATCACCTGAACCCATCACCGATAAATCCAAAGTTTTACACATTGCTTTAACGTTTGAATTTCCCGAACCTGTATGCTCAAACTTTACGGTTGCATTAATGTTTTCGTTATTTATTGAAATATTACCTGAACCCGTATGTTCAATCGAACACATTTCGGCATCTGAATTTATATTGGCATTACCCGAGCCGGTAATATCTGATTTGAATGAACTTGCATTTATGCTTAAACTGCTGTTTCCCGAACCTGTATGCTCAAATTCGAATGATTTTGCTTTTATTGTATTAGTTGACGATATATTCCCAGAACCGTTATTCTCCAGTTTTTTAAGGTCCGTTACGTTAATGTAAACGTTGAATTTAGTTGGCTGAATGTTTCCTTTGTTGAAAGTAATTTCAATTTCATTCGTACCTCCTTTGTATTCAAGATATTGAATCAGATTGTCATCAAGTTCAACGGTTAACTTATCAGATTCTGATTGGGTTACGATTATGTTGGCAGATGTCAGGTTAACTATCTTATCAATTTTTGAAACCTGTAAATCTTTTTTAATTATGTTTCCGCTACCCTTTAGTGATTGGGAATACGATAATGCGGAAACAAAAAATATTCCAATTAACAAGAGTGTAAATGTTTTTCATATGTTTAATGAATTTTAATTATGTTTAACAAAAATACTGATTATTTTACGAACATTCGCGTGAAAAGTTTTGCTGATATTCTTCAGAAATGGAAAAATATTAATGCGGGTTTTATAAATATTTCGTTATGAACGAATAAAGAGCAATATATTATCTTTGTTTGTTCAGTGAATAATAAGTAATTTATTAGAAATACAAATTATGAAATACATATATATTTTAATTATCCCGGTTTTATTCTTTGTCGGATGCACATCTTCTGAATCTGAGAAGGTGGATAAAGAAATAAAAGAAATGAAGAAATTAGTTGAGACTCTTAAAGAGCGAAATAAGGAAAATGATAAAGTTCTCGACAGTCTGAAAAATGAAACTAAGACCAAGGACGAACAAATTCTTTTCTTTCAGCAGCAGCTCGATTCATTGAATAAGAACCTTAAAGAAGAAGAGTTAAAGTAATCTCGTTCCGGAAACCATTTTATTAAAACGGAATTTATTCAATGTAAATTCCGTTTTATATTTTATGAAAAACAAAATATTCTTAAGCATCTTATTGCTTATAATTGTACTGATTGGATGTTCGCAGAACAAATCAGTTTCAAACACAACAAATACGAAAAATACTAATATGGATTCAACAAAAACTTACAATAAACTTACTCCGGATGAAGAGTATGTGATTCTTAATAAAGGTACAGAAAGACCATTTACCGGTGAGTACTATAATAACAAGAAGAAGGGGACTTATTTCTGCAAAAGATGTAATGCGGCGTTGTATAAGTCAGATGCCAAATTTGATTCAGATTGCGGCTGGCCGAGTTTTGACGATGAGATAAAGGGTGCTGTTACCCGTGTCAAGGATAAAGACGGTATGCGTACTGAAATTATCTGTAATAACTGCGGCGGGCATCTCGGACATGTATTTATCGGAGAAGGGTTTACGAACAAAAACACACGGCATTGCGTTAATTCGATTTCATTAATTTTTAAGGAAGATATGGAAAATAAAACTGATACCGCATACTTTGCAGGCGGTTGTTTCTGGGGTGTGGAACACCTTATGAAAACTAAGGATGGAGTTATTTCCACTGCTGTAGGTTACATAGGAGGACATAAAGAAAATCCAACTTACAAAGAAGTATGTTCTGGAAATACAGGTCATGCAGAAGCACTTGAAGTTGTGTTTAATCCCGAAAAAATTTCTTTTGAGGATTTAGCGAAGTTATTTTTTGAAATACACGATTTTACTCAGGTAAATCGTCAGGGTCCTGATATTGGCAACCAATACCGTTCCGGAATCTTTTATCTGAACGATGCTCAGAAACAAACATCTGAAAAATTAATTAATGTATTAAGCGAAAAAGGTTATAAGGTTGCGACGGAAGTAACAAAATCATACTAAGTTCTGGAAGGCAGAAGATTATCATCAGGATTATTATGATGTTACGGGAAAACAACCATATTGCCATACTTACAAAAAGATATTTTAATTAAAGAATCTTCAAATAATCAAAATTAATTATATTTAATAATGTTTCTTTTATGATTATTTTGACAGAGTTTCTATTAATCAGATAAATTAAAATTTAAATACAAATAAAAATGCAGGAATTTGATGTAACTATAATCGGAAGCGGTCCTGGCGGATACACAGCGGCAATCAGGGCAGCACAACTAGGTTTTAAAACAGCAATTGTTGAGCGTGATAAACTCGGAGGAGTTTGTTTAAACTGGGGATGTATTCCTACTAAAGCACTTTTAAAAAGTGCTGAAATGATGAACAAAGTTAAGCATATTGGTGATTATGGCCTGAAGGTCGATGGAGCAGGATTCGATTTCCCTAAAATTATTCAGCGTTCAAGAAAAGTTGCAGAAGCTTCTGAAAAGGGTGTTGCTTTTCTAATGAAGAAGAATAAAATTACAATAATTAACGGTACAGGTTCGTTTAATGCCGATAAAACTATTTCGGTCAAAGATAAAGACGGCAAAGAAGTAGAAACAATTAAATCAAAACATACTATAGTCGCTACGGGTGCACGTGCAAAATCAATTCCCGGGAATTAAGTTTGACGAAAAGAAAATTCTGTCTTCCACAGGTGCAATGCTTGCACAGGGTGTTCCGGCAAAGCTAACAATTGTAGGCAGCGGTGCCATAGGTATGGAGTTTGCATATTTCTATAATGCATTCGGAACAGAAGTCACAGTAATTGAAATGCTCCCGCAGATTCTTCCCGTTGAAGATAAAGAAATTTCCGACGTCGTAGCAAGGGAGTTTAAAAAGAGCGGTATTAAAATATTTACGGATACAAAAACCGAAAGTGTTGAAGTGAAGGGTGATAAAGTCTTTACAACTGTCAGCGGTAAAGCAAATGAAACATTTGAATCTGATGCAGTACTTCTTGCGATTGGAGTAACGGGAAATATAGAAAACCTTGGGCTTGAAAACATCGGCGTTACTTTGTTTAAGAATGCTATTAAGGTTGATTCAGATTATAAGACAAACGTTGAAGGTATTTATGCTATAGGTGATGTTGCTTTAATTAATGAAAAAGGAAAGCCCTGGCTTGCACACGTTGCATCTGCCGAGGCAGTAAACTGTGTAGAGAAAATTAAAGGCCATAATGCAGGCTATATTGATTATGGTACAATTCCCGGATGTACTTACTGCAATCCGCAGGTTGCTTCTGTTGGAATGACAGAAGAAAAAGCAAAAGCCGCAGGATATAAACTTAAGATAGGGAAGTTTCCTTTCTCAGCAAACGGAAAATCAAGAGCCGCCGGAGAAACAGCAGGTCTGGTTAAATTAATTTTTGATGAAGAATACGGTGAACTACTCGGTGCACATATCGTTGGTGCGGAAGCAACTGAATTAATAGGCGAACTTGTGTTGTTAAAATCGCTTGAGGGAACAGGTGAGTCAATTATAAAAACCATACACGCACATCCGACACTTTCGGAGTCAATTCTCGAGGCAGCAGGTGTTGCATACGGCGAAGCAATAAATATATAGATTATTTAATTACGCAAGCAGGATGTTTGCTTTACATATTAAAACAAAAACGGGGCTTAAACCCCGTTTTTAAATTTTGTTATACTTCTGAACGCTCTCCCAGACTTAATACCTCTTGTGTCTTTATAACTTTTGAATATTTTCCTATCAAAGAATCTTTTATTATTGAATTCTCAATACGGGTATGAACATCTATTATTGAATTTTCGACGATACTGTTTCTGATAACACACCCGTCATTAATCGTCGCATCAGGACCTACGATGCAATTATCAAGAGTAACATCCTTGCCGATAAACACGGGGTAATTAATTTTGCAATTCTTAAAATTATACTTCTTATTTCTCTTCTTCAGTAAATACTGATTGGTTTCGAGCATTGTTTCGTGTTTACCGCAGTCTAACCATCCGTCAACCTGATAGGGCACAAATTTTTCACCCTGCTGAATCATCACTTCCATCGCATCAGTTATCTGATATTCACCTTTTGTAGTTATATTATTCTTTATAATGTGCTCAATTGAATTAAACAGCAAAGTAGAATTCTTTATCAGATAAATCCCCACGATTGCTTCGTTGGAAGGAGATACTTTTGGCGAAGCAGGTTTCTCAACAAAACGTGAAATAAAACCTTTCTTATTCAGTCTCAACGACACCAAACCTTTTCGGGTCGTCAACTTTCTTGACACCGATTGCGGAATATTTACTTTTTACGATATCTTTTAGGTTTACATCGAATAGAGTATCGCCGAGTATTATCAGTGCATCTTCGTTCTTTTTAAGGTCGAACTTCTTTTTAGCACAAAGTACTGCGTGTCCGAGTCCGAGCATTTCCTTTTGTTCAACGTAATCAAACTTAAACTTAAAAGTTTTGTTCAGATATTTCTTTATATCAGCACCACGATAGCCGGTTATAAAAATAATACTGTCTGCAATCTTTTTCTTAATCAGTTCATCAACTATATAATAAATCATAGGATGCCCTGCTACATTTAGCAAAACCTTTGGCTGTGTCAATGTGTGCGGTTGTAACCTTGTTCCTACTCCCGCAACGGGAATTATTACTTTCATAGTTTAAAATTTAATTATTCACTAAGTCTTTTAAGCATATCTGTTTTAAAACTTAAAAGAACATCATCAAGTTTCTCAATGTCCTTTGCTCCGGCTGTTGCTAATTGTGGTCTGCCGCCGCCACCGCCGCCGAGTTGTTTTGCGACTTCTGAAATCAGTTTTCCTGCAGCGAACCCCTTTTCTTTAATGAGATTATCGCTTACGGCACAGACAAGAGATATCTTTTCGTCAATGATTGCAGTTACGAGGATTACTCCGTTCTTAAGTATCTTGCGAAGTTCTTCACCGATTTCCTTGAACTCATCCGCTGTTTCAATATCCAGTTTTTCGGCAAGTATCACACTTCCGTTTATCTTCTCTGCCGCTTCAATCTTCAACTTTAATTCCCCGATGTGTTTTTCAAGGTTTTGTTTAATAAGTTTCTTCTGTTGAATTTTCTTTTCTTCCAGATACTTCTCGCGGAGTTCGTATAAAGATTTAATGTTGTTATCCTGCTGTGCTAAAAGCAATCTCATTAATGAAGCATCTCTGAAATCAGATTTCTTGAATCCTTCTTTAAAGTTATTTAATCCTGCAATAAAATTATCCGAATACTTTTCGGGCAGTTCATTCACTATTTTTTCTATGTCGCTTATTCTTTCTTCAAGCAGTCTGATTATTCCCTCGCCTGTACGCGCGAATATTCTTCTTACGCCCGAAGATATACTTTCTTCTTTTACAATTTTAAACAGTCCGATATCGCCTGTGTTCGAAACGTGTGTTCCTCCGCAGAATTCCACGCTGAACTTTTCGTCCATCATTACAATCCTCACCTTGCTTCCGTACTTTTCACCAAAGAATTTCTTTACGTGCGGAATTTCATTGGCTTCATCGATTGGCATATCCTCAAGTGTACGGACTGCAATATTAGCACTGATTTTTGCATTAACTAAATCTTCAATCCTCTGTATCTCTTCTGCGCTAACTTTCTGAAAGTGCGGAAAGTCGAACCTTAAATGCTCTGCCGATACAAGCGAACCCATCTGCTTAACGTGCGGTCCCAGCACTTCCCTAAGCGCCTCGTGCAACAGGTGAGTTGCAGAGTGATTCCTCTGTATTGCGTGCCTTCTTTTTAAATCCACAACAGCCGTTACGTCTTTATGCAAAAGATTTTTGTGGTCGTAGTTCTTTACGTAAACAAAATGGTCGTTCTTGCTGTCAATAACTTCAAGTTCGTATCCGTCCGAAAACTTTATCTTTCCAGTATCGCTAATCTGTCCGCCCGATTCAGAATAAAAAGGATTATCTTTCAAAACCAGCACTTCAATATCAGAACCCGCAATTCTCTTCGCCTGAAGCAATGTAGTCTTCACGCCTTTTTCGTCAACATCGTATGGATTATAAACAGGATTTTCTGCTTTTATTTTATCGTCGAGTTCAAACATCTTCGTGTCTGCAAGCACAATGTCGTCCTTTCTTGCTGCTCTTGCACGATTCTTTTGTTTATCCATTTCCACGTTAAACTTATCAATGTCAACTTCAAAACCGTGTTCACGCGCAATCACCTGTGTCAAATCAAGAGGGAAGCCGTAAGTATCATAAAGTTTAAAAGCCGCTTCGCCGGGAAATACTTTGTCCTTATTATCCTTCAGCGTTTCGTAAACTTCTCTGAAATGTTCAATGCCTCTGTCGAGTGTCAGATTAAAACTATTTTCCTCACCCATTATTGCACTCTTAATAAAATCTTTTTTCTCAACAATCTCGGGAAAAGTATCACTGAAAACCTCAATCACCGCATCAACAAGTTTGTACATAAACGGCTCGTTGTGATTAAGTTTTCTCGCCAGACGCAGCGCACGCCTTAAAATTCTTCTCAGCACATATCCGCGTCCTTCGTTCGATGGCATTGCACTGTCTCCGATTGCAAACGTCAGAGCCCTTATATGGTCGGCAATTGCATTCATCGTTGAAATGTACTCGCCTTCGTACTTAACACCCGTTATATCAGTAATACTTTTTATTATCGGTAAAAATAAATCCGTATCGTAATTAGATTTCTTCCCGCTCATTGCACGCACAACTCTCTCAAGTCCCATTCCCGTATCAACGTGTTTCATCGGCAGGGGATGAAGTTCTCCCTTCTCATCACGGTTGTACTGAATAAAAACCAGATTCCATATTTCAATCACATCTTCAAGTCCGGCGTTTATGTCTTCAGGCTTGCAACCGTTCGGCGTAAGGTCTATATGAATTTCCGAGCACGGACCGCACGGACCCGTCTCGCCCATTTCCCAGAAGTTATCTTTTTCATCAAACTTTAAAATATGCGAAGGGTCAATATCAGTTTCCGATTTCCACAGGTTCATTGCTTCTTTATCCGTTCTGTAAACACTCGCCCAGAGTCTGTCCTTAGGCAGTTTCCAAACCTCCGTCAGCAGTTCCCACGCCCAGCCAATCGCTTCCTTTTTATAGTAATCGCCAAAAGACCAGTTGCCGAGCATTTCAAAAAACGTATGATGATATCCGTCCATACCCACTTCTTCAAGGTCGTTATGTTTACCGCCTGCACGAATACACTTCTGCGTATTAACTGCTCTTTTATATTCACGCGAACCCATTCCAAGAAAAACATCCTTAAACTGATTCATTCCTGCATTCGTAAAAAGCAGTGTCGGGTCTTCAAACGGAACAACCGGTGAAGAAGGCACAAACTTATGTCCTTTTTCTTCAAAAAACTTTATAAACGTATTTCTAATCTCTTTTGACGTCATTATGTAATAATATGCTTTTATCTTAATTGTAAAAGATAGTTTAATTGAAAATTATTAGAAATGTAATAAAAGTGAAAAAATATAGAAAAGGAAATCACAACACTCCCGAAACCGAAAGTGTTGTGATTTTAAAAATTAAAATACTATTCTTATACCCGTATCAATTACGAATACTTTCATATCCTGAGAAAGGTATTTAGCACTCTCAGTCGTTGAACCATTCACGATTGTTTCATATTTCACCTGTTCAAAGTTTGGTGCTGCACCTAAATAGCCGACCGATGAAATCCAGAATACACTTTTAGAAAGCGGATACGCACCGCTGACCGAAAACATATACGTCAGGGCAGTAGTTGATACCTCTTCCTGTGTGTAAGAACTGTTTGCGCTTGAAAGCGAAATTTTCGGCAGTGTGGTGCTAAGAACTCCAGTGTAAGCCTTGAAGCCGACAATAAAATGTCGTGATGCAGGGTATGAATATTCAAACCCCAGTAACCCTCCGTAAATATTCCAGCTCTTTGAATCTGTTGACCAGGTTCCGCCTAAGGTCTGACCCAGATAACTGCTAAGCGTAGTTAAATCCGTACCGTTGGAATTATAAAAACCCATAAGGTTTATTCCGATAATATCAATCAATTTATAACCGATAATCGCCTCTGCCTTATAACCAACCGTTGCAAAACCGGAGTTCTGGTTAACAGCATCTTTTCTCGCATAATCACCGTACGGGAAACTCGGACCAACCCTGAACTCAACATTAAACTTTTTATTGAAACTGCTTTGAACATCTATTTGCGCGTTCGAAAATGAAACAGCCAAAAACAGAAATAAAAATAAAATAGTAATTTTTTTCATAAATTATTTATAAATTATTTTAGAATATCACTATATAATAATTTTAATATTTTAAAAAAAGGTAAGAGTTTGTACAGTTAAAAATAATTTTATCTGTCGTCAAATTCCGGCGAAAATCTTCCGCGTGCAACTGCGATAATATCTTCTTTGTTACTTACCTTTGCAAAATCCATCGTTACCGATGATATTTCTCCCGTCATTACTGCAAAATGATTCGTCAGCAATAATATCTCCTTCATCAGCGTTGCCGAAAGTTCTATCAACGTTGCCAGCTGCTCTGTCCACATTGCCAGGAGCCCTGTCCTTGTGGCTGGCTTCTTGTCCAGACGTCTGCCAAATGCTCTGTCAACTATGCCAACTGTTCTGTTCAAGTTGTAAAATGCTCTGTCTGAGTCACCAAAGGATCTGTCCTTGTGGCTGGCTTCATGTCCACTATGCCGAATGCTCCATCAGCGGTGCCGAGTGCTTCGTCAGTGTTAACAAATGGTCTGTCAGCGTTACCGAGCGCTTCATCAGCGTTAACAAATGTTCTGTCCATGTCCACATTGAGGAGCCTATCATTGTGGCTGGCTTCTTGTCCACGTTGCCAAATGCTCTGTCAACTATGCCAACTGTTCTGTTCAAGTTGTAAAATGCTCTGTCTGAGTCACCAAAGGATCTGTTCTTGTGGCTGGATTCTTGTACACTATGACGAATGCTCCATCAGTGTTGCCGAGATGCTTCGTTTGCGTTAACAAATGGTCTGTCAGCGTTGCCGAGTGCTTCGTCAGCGTTGCCAGATGCTCCATCAACGTTGCCAAACGATTCTGAGATGTTATTATGAGATATAAAGCATTGATTTAACAACAAAATAGAAAAATCCTGTAATTCGTTCTCCTTTGAAAAGTCTTACTTTCTCGCGTACGCTATATAATCTGTGATTGGTGGATTTTTGCCCGATGACTTCAGGTGTGCGGATATCTGTGCACGGTGGTATGTGGAGTGGTTTAATACGTGTGTGAGGATTTCCTCAAGTGTATTCTTGTACTTATCGCCTGATATGTTTTTGTAATCGATGGTTTTCCTCAGCGACTTTGCATCATTTTCTTTCAGCAATGTTTTCCAGTGGTCGTGAATTATTATTAATACATCCGTAAACTCTGAATAGGGAATTATGTCCCACGGAGTCTGTCCCTTTGGGTTTCCCGATATTCTGCTGTACCAGATTTGCTGTGCGTTCAGTATGTGCGAAAAGAGCAGTTCTGATTTTGTATCAATCACGTTATCCTTTGTTATAACTTCTATAACTCTTTTGTTCGCCCAGAAATCGTATTCGAACAGATTGTTAAAGTGCTTTATCATTTACGTCTGTATTACACCCGGATTAAATTTTGGAATGTCGGGATTGTTGTTTGCTATTTCTATGCAATGTGAAACAACCTCGCGTGTCTTTGCAGGGTCAATGATTCCGTCAATCCATAACCTTGCCGCACCGTAAAGTACGTTCGTCTGCTCGTCGTATCTTTTTGTGATTTCATCGAGAAATTTTTTCTTGTCGTCTTCGTGTATTTCCTTGCCGAGTTTTTTCATCTGTCCGATTTTAATGTCAAGCAGTACGTTCGATGCCTGCGCTCCGCCCATCACTGCAATCTTTGCGTTCGGGTATGCGAAAATAAACCTCGGGTCGTATGCCTTTCCGCACATTGCGTAGTTTCCCGCGCCGTAACTGTTGCCCGTGATGATTGTAATCTTCGGGACGGTGGAGTTTGCGACTGCATTCACCATCTTTGCACCGTCTTTAATAATACCGCCGTGCTCGGAAGTGGAGCCGACCATAAATCCTGTTACGTCCTGCAAAAAGAGTAAAGGAATTTTCCTCTGGTTGCAGTTCATTATAAAACGCGTTGCCTTATCAGCAGAGTCGGAATAGATAACACCGCCGAACTGCATTTCAACACCGCCTTTAGGATTCTTCTTCTTTACAACTTCTCTCTGGTTTGCAACTATACCGACTGCCCAGCCGTCAATACGCGCATAACCTGTGATGATTGTCTGTCCGTATGTTGGTTTGTATTCATCGAAGTCGCTGTCGTCAATTAATCTTGCTATTAAATCGTATGTGTTGTATGGCTTTGCACTGTCTTCGGGAATTACTCCGTAAATTTCTTCAACGTCGTGAGCAGGTTTCTTTGGTTTTGCCCTGTCAAACCCTGCGAATGAACTGTGACCGAACTTGCTGACGAGACTTCTGATTTTTTCAATCGCTGTTTTATCGTCAGGTACTTTTTCATCTGTGATTCCTGAAATAGAAGTGGAAACTTCTCCGCCGCCGAGTGCTTCAGTGTTTGTAACTTCACCGATTGCCGCTTTAACAAGGTGCGGACCAGCGAGAAATATACTTCCTGTTCCTTCAACTATGATTGTCTCATCACTCATAATCGGGAGGTAAGCACCGCCTGCAACGCAGGGTCCCATAATGGCTGCAATCTGCGGAATGCCCATTGAACTCATCACGGCATTGTTGCGGAAAATTCTGCCGAAGTGCTCTTTATCAGGGAAAATTTCATCCTGTAATGGAAGAAACACACCGGCAGAGTCAACTAAGTAAATGATAGGGAGTTTATTCTCCATAGAAATTTCCTGTGCACGCAGATTTTTCTTACACGTGATAGGGAACCAGGCACCGGCTTTCACTGTAGCATCGTTTGCAACTATAACGCAATCACGACCTTCAATTTTACCAATACCAAAAATAGTTCCGGATGATGGTGCGCCGCCGTATTCTTTATACATTTCGTATGCAGTGAACTGTCCGATTTCAAGGAATGAAGTCCCTTTATCGATTAACAGATTAATCCTTTCCCTGCAATGAAGTTTATTCTGTGAATGAAGTTTTTCTATGGCTTTCTTTCCTCCTCCGAGAGAAATGGTTTCTGCTTTTGAATGGAGTTCAGTTAAGATTTTCTTGTGATAAGCAATCCTGTCGTTAAATGCTTTCTCTTTCTTTAAAACTGATTTTATTAATGCCATAGAAAATAAATTTAAATTAATGAAATTTTACATAGATAAAAACAAAAATATTTCTTAATAGTTTATGTACCCAAACCAATAATAAGTATTTTATCAGTAAAATAAAAATGACAAATCAATATTAGATTTGTCATAATTATTTCGCTTAAAACTATCTTAATTCTATGCTAAAGCCTTTTTATTCGCACTAAGATACACTGGTTCTTTCCTGTGCAGTATTACATCCTTTGTAATTACACAACTCGCAACATTTTCCTTAGACGGAATTTTATACATAATATCAATCATAATGTTTTCCATAATCGACCTTAATGCACGCGCACCCGTACCGCGTTTAATCGCAATATCTGTAACGCAGATAAGAGCATCTTCGTGAAATACAAGTTCAACTCCTTCCATACGGAAGAGTTTCTTGTATTGCTTTATAAGTGCATTCTTTGGTTCGGAAAGAATTGTAAGCAGTGCTTTCCTGTCAAGACTTTCGAGCGAAGTAACAATCGGGAGACGACCTACAATTTCAGGAATAAGTCCGAATTTTATTAAATCATCGGGTTCAACCTGAGCGAGTATTTCATCAATCTTAATATCATTCTTGCCGAAAACTTCTGAGCCGAAACCAATAGAACCTTTTGCAACTCTGCGTTCGATAATTTTTTCAAGACCGTCGAAAGCACCTCCGCAAATAAACAGAATGTTTTTGGTATTTACGCTAAGTAAAGGCTGCTCGGGATGTTTACGACCGCCTTTGGGAGGAACAGTTGCAACTGTACCTTCAAGGATTTTTAAAAGCGCCTGCTGCACACCTTCGCCGGATACATCACGGGTAATAGAAACATTTTCGCTTTTACGTGATATCTTATCAATTTCATCTATGTAGATAATACCTTTTTCTGCTTTAGGAATATCATACTCTGCATTCTGAAGTAATCTAACGAGCATCGATTCAACATCATCGCCGACATAACCTGCCTCGGTAAGAGTCGTAGCATCTGCAATAGCAAAAGGAACGTTAAGAAGTTTTGCAAGTGTCTGCGCAAGATAAGTTTTTCCTGTACCTGTTGTACCAATCATTAAAACATTACTTTTTTCAATTTCAACGTCATCTATACTGATTGACCTCATCGAATCAATTCTCTTATAATGATTGTAAACAGCGACTGCAAGAGATTTTTTAGCACGATCCTGACCGATTACATATTCGTCAAGAAATTTTTTGATACTTGCAGGAGTGATATTGCTTTTATTCTTACCAAAATTAATGCTTGTAGTCGGGTCAGAATTCATTTTAATAATATGAACAGCACCGTCAACACATATTTCGCAGATAAAAGGAGCCTTACCGAATCTGTCGGCAGGACCTTTAATTAAATTGGTTACTTTATCTGCGCTTCTACCGCAGAAAGAGCATCTTGGTGCATTAGCATTTGTAGTTGTAGTTTTTGCTGCCATTTATCAATTAATAATTTTGTGCGCGATAAGGGAGTCGAACCCCCACGAGTTGCCTCGCTAGATCCTAAGTCTAGTGCGTCTGCCAGTTCCGCCAATCGCGCTATGTTTCATATCGTATAATATAAATAAAAAGTATAAATCAAATAAGTCACTTTTATATGATTATTTCCGGGTGTGAAAATATAAATTTAGAAAAGCAGAATTATTCTTTGTTAAACCAGATATCCCCTAATAAGGTATCGTCAGAAATAAAAAGCTTGGAGCAAAACTCGCCTGAGAACTTACCTGTTTTTACACAGTTGTAATGATTCTTCTTTAAACCTGTTTTGTTTTTTACTTTTTCTGAGAAAGCAAAGTCTTCAAGTTCTTCTCCACACTCAGTACAGAAAGTGCCGCTATTTTCAGGATTCTTCTTTTTTACTTTAGAATTTTTAGAAATCTTTTTCTTCATTAAAGGTGTTAAAAATTGTCAATAATATATCTTAAAATTTTTTATTAAATACGTTCTTATTCTAAAAACAAAATTAAAAAATTAAAGTTCAAAATTATGAAAAGTATTGTGAGGAAAAAATATTATTATAGATTGTCTGTTATTGAATTGCTGAAAGTGTACGGGTCGGTTGTCTTATTGTAAATATCATTAATGGAATTAATAAGAAGGGTGTTATTATCTTTGCTCCAGAAAGAATGCTGCAACCTGAGATTTACCATATCAACGATTTCATTAAAGAGATGTTCCTTCCGTTTCTTCTCGTAAAATCCTGTTTTTATCAGGTGCTCCCGATGTTTGAAAATTTCTGATAATAATTCTTCTATGCCTGCATTTTTTACGGCGATAGTTTTTAAAACATTTATTTCCCAGTTATCGTCCTGAGGTGAACGGAGGTGTAAAATATTTTTTAAACTTGAAACGATTTCATCTGCGCCTTGTCTGTCAGATTTATTTAATGCAAATATATCCGCTATTTCCATCAGTCCTGCTTTCATAGCCTGTACTGCATCACCGGATTCAGGAACGAGTGCAACTATTGTCGTGTCAGCGGTTTGGGCAATATCAAGTTCTGACTGACCAACTCCTACAGTTTCAATAATGATGAAATCTTTTCCCGAAGCATCAAGGATTTTTGTAACATCGTTTACGTTTTTACTTAAACCTCCAAGACTCCCGCGTGTAGCCATTGAACGTATAAAAACATTTTCAAGCATAGTAGAGTCTGTCATACGAACTCTGTCACCAAGAAGTGCGCCGCCCGTAAAAGGACTTGTAGGGTCAACCGCAATAACTCCAACCTTATAATTCTTATTGGTTAGACTTTTAATAAGACAATCTGTTATCGTGGATTTTCCTGCTCCGGGAGGTCCTGTTATTCCTATTCTGTATGCTTTACCGGTATGTTTATATATTTCTTTGAGTAATTCAAATTTATCTGTCGTTTCGTTTTCCACAACAGATATTGCACGCGCGACACTTCTTTTATCTCCTGATATAATTTTGTCAATATTTGATGAAGTGAAACTCAATTTTCTTTAAACCATTTATAAGTTAATTCCAGACCTTCTTTTAATGTGAATTCCGGACTCCAGTCAAGAAGTTTTTTTGCTTTAGTATTATCAAGACAACTTCTGCACTGTTCTCCTCTTATACCCTCTGTGTGAAGGAATGTATAACCGGGGTCGGATAGTTGCTTTATCTGTTCTGCTAATGAATTTAAATCTGTTTCGATACCTGATGAAATGTTGAACACATCAGAGGTTCCGTAATTAAGAGCCTTAACATTTGCTTTAACAATATCTTTAACGTAGATATAATCTCTGGTGTTTGTTCCTTCACCGTTTATTGTAGAAGGTTTTCCGCTTAAAATATTTTTAATAAAAATTGAGACCACTCCGCTTTCCCCTGAATTTCCCTGCCTGTCACCAAAAGCGTTACTGTACCTTAAGACTACATAATTTAAACCGAAAAACGAATTATAAAAATTCAGATATTTCTCAATCGTTGCTTTTGAAATTCCGTAAGGTGAAATTGGCTGGACAATGTGTTTTTCGTCAGCCGGAAAATATTCCTGTTCACCGTAAATAGCACCGCCTGAAGATGCGAATATGAATTTATTAACTTTATATCTGACTGCAAGCTGCAATAGATTAAGTGTTCCTTCAACATTTATTCTTAAATCGTTAATCGGGTTTACTATGGAATCTCTGAGGTTAATCTGTGCTGCATGATGATTGATTACATCTATTCGGTTTTCCTTGAATATACTCTCAAGGTCGTCTGAATAAATATCTCTTTTATAAAAAATATCATCAGCATTTAAAAAGGAATTCTCACTATTCGATAAGTTATCCACAACAAATACTTTATGTCCCAGCGAACGGTATTCATCGCATACGTTTGAACCTATAAATCCTGCGCCGCCTGTTACTAAAATATTCATTATTTATTCCTGATTATCGAAGAAAACTTTTTGCCGATATCTTTGCGGTAGTACATATTGTCAAATTCTATTTTGCTTAAATTTGAATATGTTTTTACGATTGAATCTTCAATATTTTTATCACTTATTGAAACAACAGAAAGAACTCTTCCGCCGTTTGAAATTACATTATTATCGTAAGGTTTTGTTCCTGAATGAAACACCAAAGAATCAGCATCTATAGAGTCTAAACCTTTAATAACTTTTCCTGTTTCATATTTATCGGGGTAACCGTTTGAAGCCGCAACAACGCAGGTGGCAAATTTCTCAAAAATTTCAAGATTGTAATCTTTGATTGTATTATCTGCAGATGCTATTAGCAATTCAAGAAAGTCAGACTTAATTAATGGCAATACAGCCTGAGTTTCGGGGTCGCCAAACCTGCAATTAAATTCTATTACATAAGGTTCAGGTAGATCGTTTTTGCTTACAATCATCAATCCGCAGTATAAACATCCTTTGAAAATTCTACCTTCGTTTTTCATTCCGTCAAGAGTCGGCCGTATTATTCTATCCTTAATTTTATCAAATGTAACTTCATCGATTAACTTATCTGCTGGGGAGTAAGCGCCCATACCTCCGGTATTTTTTCCTGTATCGTTTTCACCAATCTTTTTGTGGTCCTGTGCTGTGGGAAGAATGACAAAATCGTTTCCGTCGGTAATAACAAATACTGATAACTCAAAACCATTAAGAAATTCCTCGATAATGAAATTATTTCCCGAGTCACCGAAAATATGATTCCTGTTTATATCGTTAATAAAATCAGTTGCATCTTCTTTTTTCTCAGCAATGAAAACACCTTTACCTGCGGCAAGTCCGTCTGCTTTAATAACCACAGGATACGAAACCTTATTAAGATAATCGATAGCATCTGTAAAAGTATCTAAACCGAAAGATTCATAACCGGCAGAAGGAATATTGTATTTCTTCATAAAATCTTTAGCAAATACCTTACTCGTTTCAATTTCAGCGGCTGATTTTGAAGGACCGAAAACTTTTGCGTTAGTGGCTGCGGACAATTCATCTGCAAGTCCCATTGAAAGAGGAACTTCAGGACCTATAACCACTGCAAATATATCTTCGGTTTTAACAAACTCGATAATTTTATTTATGTCGGAAGGATTAATATCTACGGGTTGAGCAATCTTATTAATACCGGGATTACCAATAGTACAGTATAATTTACCGTTTAATTTATTAAAAGAATCGGAATGGAATATTTTCCATGCAAGCGTGTGTTCTCTTCCACCGTTTCCGACTATTAATACGTTCATACTATTCTACGTCGAGTAAATAATTAAACTCTTTTGCAAGTTCAGAAGTAAGAGTATTTCTGTCATAAAGTTTAATCATATCTTCGTTAGCAACAGGCATTGAATTGCTTTCCCAAAGTTTGTAATATTCGTAAATCGCTTTAGAAATTAAATCAGGATTTTCTTCATTAACAAACTTAATGGCATTATATTTTTCCAGTAATTTCTTTGTGACACCTTCGGGTATGCAGGCAATAATATTCTTTCTGCTCCCTATATATTCTCCTACTTTTCCCGGCATTGCTGCATCTTCATTCTCACCCCTCGAGACCAGTAGAAAGAGTACATCTGAGGCAAGGAGATATTTTACACATTCGAAATGGTTTACGTATCCCGGTAAATTGATATTGTTTAATATATTCAGATGTTTGGCATAATTCACCAGTTCTTTTGTAAAAATACCTAAAAAGAGAAACTCAACTTTATTCCTTGTTTCAGGATAACTATCGAAAAATTTTCTGATTGCATTAAAATAAAACTTCGGGTTTCTCGTATAAAAACTACCTGAATAAGTAATCCGCATTTTGTTTGTGAGAGGTAATTTCTTTGTTCTTGCAATATCAAAATCCTCGTTATCATAACCGTGTGTGAAAATTTTTACATCATTATAGTCAATATTCTCATAACGCCTGATAATCATTTCTTTTACTCTGCGGTTTGTAGTTAATACAATGTTTGAGTCCTTAATAACTTTTCTTTCAAGTTTTTCGTTTGCTTTTCTGTGAAACGGCGTAGGATAGAAATTTAAAACCGGACTATCAACCCATGCATCCCTGTAATCGGAGACAAGCGGAATTTTATACTTTTTCTTTACTTCCTGCCCGATTAAAAAATCCGTGTAAGGCGGAGCAGTTGCAAAAACTAAATCAAAACCATCATATTTTTTCCACAATAAATCAATTTTTTTCAGGGCTTTCCTTTTCCAAAGAATTTTACTGTCGGGAATGAAAAAAATCTGAGATATTCTGCTTTTAAGCTTTCTAAACCTTTCTTTTGGAACGCGGGTTACAATTTTAGAGAGATTTAAATCATCTTTACCTGTTCGTTCTATTATTACTCCGCTGTTCAGGGCTTCTTCCAACAGGTATTCATCTATTGCAAAGTACCTTTTGGGGTTAATTGTAAGTACAATCGGCTGCCAGTTATATTTTAAAAGATATTTTGCGAATTTCAGGGTTCTTTGCACTCCCCCCATACCCATAGGTGGAAAATAATAGGAAATAATTAATACTTTATTCAACGTGACTTAATATAGTTTGTTTTAAAATTAATATGTTTATAGGATATTATATATAATTTATAAGTTACTTAAAATATGAAAAAAATTCAATTCATGTATTTTGCTTATTCCCGAAAATCTTAATATGCTGCATTAATGAATTGTTTTATTTTTAATATATTGTAATATTAAAACCTGCATTGTTATTTTTAAATTTTGTATTAGTAATACTATGAGTAAAGCAGATATATTAATTGTTGAAGACGATTTATTAACGGCAACTATTATCAAGAAATATTTAGTAAAAAACAACTATAATGTTATTGGTATTATAGGTGAGGGTGAATTAGCTGTTGAGACAGCTCTGAAAAATAACCCTGATTTGATTCTAATGGATATATTTCTGAAAGATAGTATAGACGGGATAGAAGTTGCCCGTAGAATTATTGAAAAGTCTGAAATACCAATCATTTATTTAACAGCAGATTCAAGTGATGAGTCTATTCAAAGGGCAAAAATAACTGAACCTTTCGGATATTTAGTAAAACCGGTGAACAGTTCTGTCTTAATTACAAACATAGAACTTACATTACAGAAACAGTATTCTCACAATAAAAAGATACTTGATACTTTAAAAAAAGCAAACGATGAACTTGAACATAGAGTTAATGAAAGAACAAACGAACTTTCTTCGGTAAACGAAAACTTAAGAAAAGAGATGGAACATCGTCTTCAGATTGAAGAAGAACTTCGTAATGCTGATAAACTTGCTACAATTGGAAAAATGTCCGCAGTACTTGCTCACGAAATAAGAAACCCGCTTAACTCTATTAAAATAAATGCTGATATTTTAATCGATACAGTCAGTTTTACGGAAAATCAAAAGAAAAGAATCAAAATTATTCAAAAAGAAGTTGACAGACTTAACAATCTTGTAAAGGACGTTTTGCTATTTTCGAGACAAACCGAATTAATGCAAAGTGAATTTGTTTTCAAGATATTCCTTGAAGGATTATACACACAATTAAAAGCATCTTTTGATGATAAGAAAATTGATTTTACCTTTGATACACCTGAAGTGAAAATAAAAGGAGACGTTGAGAAACTTAAACAGGTATTTTTGAATTTAATAATTAATGCAATAGACGCTATATATGAAAACGGCAAGATAATGATAAAGGCACATATTGATGATGAAAACCAGAAGTTTTGTGTTGATATCATAGATGATGGCAGCGGTGTGGCAAATCCTGAAAAAATTTTCGAGCCTTTCCATTCTACTAAAAATCTTGGAACGGGTCTTGGATTATCTATTTCACAAAATATTCTCAGACATCACAATGGTGACCTGTATTTAGTGAGCAGTAAGCCGTCGGAAACTATATTTCGAATTGAACTTTCTTTAAATAATATTACATTACAGAATGAAAAAATTATTACTAATTGACGATGAGATAGGGGCACTTGAATCTCTTTCCTCCTGGTTTGAAGAAATAGGTTATAATATTCATACTGCTTCAACTGGTACAGAAGGTCTCGCATTGGTTAAGAAAATAAATCCTGATGTTGTTATTACGGACATAAAAATGCCTGATATTTCCGGGTTTGAAGTACTCTCTGCTATTAAGGAATACGATGAGATGATTCAGGTTATTGTAATAACTGCTTTTGATGATATGGAAACAACTATTGAAGCTATGCAGAAAGGTGCATACGATTATATTGCAAAGCCTCTTGATATTAAAAGACTGGAAATGACGGTTAGAAGGGCTTTAGATAATAGAAAAAAGAGTCAGAAACTTGAGTTACTTGCTCCAAGCGGAACAGCCGGAGGTGATTTTAATTCGCAAATCATAGGTAAAACTTCTATAATGTCTGAAATATTTAAAAAGATAGGGAAGGCATCCGCAAACAGGGTAACCGTGCTTGTTCAGGGTGAAAGCGGAACAGGAAAGGAATTAATTGCAAGAGTAATACACGACAGTGGTGTAACAAAAGACCATCCGTTCGTTGCAATCAACTGCACCGCATTACCGGAAAATTTATTGGAAAGTGAATTGTTTGGTCATGTGAAAGGTTCGTTCACGGATGCTTTCAGAGATAAACGCGGTAAATTTGAACTAGCAGGAGAGGGTACTGTATTTCTTGATGAAATTTCTGATATGTCGTTTAATCTTCAGGCAAAACTTTTACGTGTTTTACAGGAACATGAATTTGAAAGAGTTGGCGGTGAAAGCACAATTCCGCTCAAAGCGAGAGTAATTGCTGCAACTAATAAGAATATGCAAAAAATGGTTGAAGATGGTACATTCAGAGAAGACTTGTACTATCGTTTAAGTGTTTTTACAATTACATCTCCGCCTTTACGGGACAGGAGAGATGATATAGAATTATTAGTGAAATACTTTCTGGATAAAATAAATACTAAACTACATAAGAACGTAAGAAAAATTCCCAAAGACGTTATGCTGATTTTAAAAAATCACGAATGGAGAGGTAACGTCAGGGAACTTGAAAATACTCTGATGCAGGCTGTTGTTCTCTCGAAATCCGATATGCTTGAAAAAGATAATATACTCCTTAGGCGGTTTACAGGAAATGAATTCAGTGATTTAATAGCAAGAGATAATTTATCGTTAGAAGAACTCGAAAAAACATATATAAAAAGAATATTAGACCGTACAGGCTGGAATGTAAAAATTGCCTGCGAAGTCCTTAAAGTCAGCAAAGCAACAATCTACCGCAAGGTTGAACAATATGGTTTAAAACAAGATGATTAAAGTTCTCTAATTCCTTACATATTCATTGTCTGTAGGATTAGTATCCGGAATGTATTTATTCCCCAATACAATTTTTGTAATTTTACTATTAATTTTTTCGCTTAATTTTAGTGTATCAGTATTCATCCAAACAGAAGCATTCCTATTAATAATGTATTCTTTGTTATCCAAATCATAAAGTTTTATCTCAACAGGAACCGGCATTCCACCTTTGTTTACAATTATTAATTCTACAATGTTATCTTCCGGTTGTTTAAATTCTTCAATACTCAAATCAGTTGTGCCAAATTCCGTAAACCATTTCTTCCAGAACCAGTTGTAATTACTCTGTGTTACTGTGTTGAATAAATTGAAAAAATCGTATGGTGTAGGATGTTTGCCGTTCCAGGTATTAATATATTCTTTCATAAATTTATTGAAATTCTCTTTCCCGACCATATCAGTCAGTATATCATAAACTAATGCTGCTTTATTATAAGCGTTTAGTCTGTATGAAGGGGAACGTAATTGATTTGAAGGCGAAAGCATCGGTATGTCATTAAATGTACCCGCATTTCTTAAGTATGAACGGACGTTAAATAATTTTGAATCCTGTCTGCTTGTATCACGGTCAGCATTGTCAGGTGCAAACCTTTGCATTTTATTCTGGAATTCCTGTGGAATATACATAGCCCAGCCTTCTTCCATCCAGGCGTATTTCCTTTCATTTATTCCCATATAAAATGGGAAATATGTATGCGACATTTCGTGAGATGTAAGATAAACAGTAGATTCCCACGTTTCCGTGTCGTCATCATTAACCATCATCGGAAATTCCATACCGCCTTCACCATTAAAAATTGTCATTGAAGGATATGGATATTCAACTCCCGGCATAGTATTCGATACATACTCAATAAACTTTTCTGCAATTCCAAACACATCATACTTGTTGTATGCAATCGCATTCGGTCTGAATGCAGCATTAAGGTTAACACTTCTCAAATCGTTGATCTTTACTGTCTTCATTTTCCATTTGTAATGGTCGCTCATCGCAAACGCAAAATCAGGAACTTCTTTTGCTTCGTAATGCCAAACTATCTTGCCTTCATTTTTTGTTATTTGATTTTCTTTGCCGAGTATTGAGCAATCAACCTCGAAAAAATCCTGTCCTTTTAGTGCATTAGAATATTTATCTATATATTTATCAGTGAAAATATCATTTGGATTCTGCAAAGTACCCGTTGCCCATACACACATATTAGGCCTGTCAGTACTGACTTTTACGTTGTAATCATTAAAGTCGTTGTAAAATTCTACCAGACCTTTGTGGTCTGTCATATCCCATCCGTCAATATCATCATACACGGCTACCTGCGGATACCAGTAAGCAATCATATAGGATGTTGAGTCATACATACCCATCCTCGGAAAATCCTTAAGTATCTTAAAACTCCATTCGATTTTAATAGTACATTCAGACTTCGAAATAATTTCATCATCTAATTTAACAATAAGGTTCGTTCCCGGCCTCGAGACTTTTTTCGATTTTAAATCTACTTCATTACCATTAATCTCAAGTTTACTGATTATCATTCCTTCGGAAAAATTATTTTCTCCGATTTCCCAGTCCCGTGATTTCCCGGGTTTAGAAAAATCCTGATACGTCCTGAATACAATTTTATCAAGTGCGGAAGGGGAGTTGTTAATATAGATAATTGTTGCTGAGCCTGAAAGTGTTTGAGTATAAGAATCAACTTTCACGTCTATATCATATCTCGACTTATTCTGCCAGTAATTATCACCTGGCGAACCACTCCTCGACCTTGTTAGATTTGCGTATGCTTTATCAATCTCTTTTGGAACAAAAAGATTCTGCGCATTTAAGTCGTATGTAAAGAGTGACAGTATTAAAAGCAATATTATTTTCATTCGAATGTTTTTCTAATTTTTTACTTTTATTGTTTTTTTTGAAAGACTATATACATCTAATATATCCTTAGCAGTATTAACTATCTCTGATTTCAATGATTCAGGTTTTATAACCTTGCATTTTTTCCCCAGCCGAGTACCCAGGAAATAAATTCATTTGATATTTTGAACTTTGCTTTAAATATTATTCCCTCTTCTGTTTCTTCAATTTCCTGATTGTTAACGAACACCCTGTTTTTAATCGTTACGCAGGACTTATCAAACAGCAGGATTATCTCTTCTACTTTTCCGGCCTGATATATACCCCATGAGTTTTTAAGAAATTCATACATTGAAGGAAGGGATTTTTGCTTTGTTTTTTTAGAAGTGAATTTAATATTCCTGATTTTTTCGATAAGGTAAAATCGTACTTTATCCAAATCGTCATCTTCCAAACCGATAAAAATAAAAGAACGATTTGTTTTAAAAAATCCTATAGGTGTCACTCTTCTCAAAACCATTACACCGAAAGTATCCTTTTCATAATCAAATTCGATTATTGTTTTTTCGTTTATTGATTTTACAAGTTGAACAAAATATCTTAGAGTATTATCCCTAAAGATTTTTCTTATTTCTTTTAAATTTTTTATTGTTTCGGTATCGTTCAAAGCGAGATACGTATTGATGAGTTTGTTCAGAAGTTTCGAGGATATTCTCTGCTCAATACTTAAACATCTTTTTGTAGAATGCAGGGCAAGTCCTATTTCACGAATCCTTGCAAAATCCCTTCTTACAGTGGGAAGACTTTCGGAAAAGAAATCAGCAATATCATCCTCGGAATAATAACCCGGTTTATCCAGCACCATAGAGATTATGTCTATTTGTCTGATTAATTCTTTTGATATTTCGTTTGGCATAAAATAATAAAGTTAAGTTAGACATTATAATATAAAAAGAAAAGAATGTATTTGAAATGTAGAATATATATCGCAAAAGAATACTTCAGTTAAAGTATATTAATATCTCCGGTTATTAATTAAACTCTAAAGTGCTCGTTTTGTTAAAACCGTTAATAAAATCTATCGCTGTCATTGGTTTCTTTCCCTCAGGCTGGATTGTCAGTACCTCTATGTCTTTATCTTTAGTTGAGATATAAAGTTTTTTTGAATCTATAATCAGTGTTCCGGGAGGTTTGACTGACAATGTATCTGTTAATGATGTTTTTAATATTTTAAATATTTTATTGCTGCTTATTGAAAATGCTGCCGGGACAGGGGAGAGTCCTCTTACAAAATTATGAATTGTAAGAGCATCTTTATTCCAGTCAATTCTGCAAAAATCTTTGAATATCTTTGGAGCCTTCGTTGCTTGTGAGTTTTCCTGTTTTTTTAATAAGCAATTATTACTTTTAATTTGTTCAATGGTTTCCATCACAAGTTCTGAGCCTTCTTCTGACATTCTGTTATACACATCACCAAAAGTATCGTTTATATCTATAGCGATTTCCTTTTGCATTATAATATTACCTGTGTCAACTCTGTCATCCAAAAAGAACGTTGTTAGTCCGGATATACTTTCACCATTAATAATTGCATGATTAATCGGTGCTGCACCTCTGTATTTAGGAAGCAGTGAAGCGTGGAGGTTAATGGAACCAAGTTTTGGGATTTTAAATATTTCAGGAGGTAATATCCTGAAAGCTATTATAACAAACAAATCCGGATTTAAATCTATTAGAGATTTAATGAATGATTCATCTTTCAGGTCTTTCGGTTGAAGAACCTCTATGTTATTTTCTAATGCAAATTTCTTTACATCAGAAAATTGTACTTTCAGTCCTCTGCCTTTTTGTTTATCAGGAACAGTAACTACGGCAGGTACTTCATACCCATTCTGAAGAATACTTTTAAATGCAGGAATTCCAAAATCAGGTGAACCCATTAATATTATTTTCATATTGCCGGTATTATTTAAATTCCTTCAAAGATGGGATAGTCAGGTTGAATTTTATGCTTCTTAATCTTATTCAATAACGATTTAAGTTTTTTCAATTCATCCTCATTCAGATAATCAACGAACAATTTTCCGTGTAAATGGTCAATCTCGTGCTGTATAACCCTTGCAAGCATTCCGTCGGCTTCTAAAGAAACTTCATTCAGGTTGAAGTCGTGATACTTTACAAATATTTTTTCGGGACGCATCACTCTGCCTCTTACTTCAGGCAAACTTAAACAACCTTCTTCCATCTCCAGTTCACCATACTTATCTGCAATCACAGGGTTTATTAATGTAACAGGTTTAACGTGTTTATATTCTTCAATATAAGAAATATCGACTATGCAGAGTGAAATATTCTTGTTTACTTGCGGAGCAGCAAGTCCGATACCATCTGCATTATCCATAGTATAATACATATCCTGAACAAGTTTTATAAACTTGCCGTCAATTTTTTCAACGGGTTTTACTTCCTTCCGGAGTATTTCCATTCCGTATGTTGTTATAGGTAACTGCTCGGGCATTTTAAATTATTTTATATTAGTATCAAACAAAATTAAATTAATATCGTTTAATCTTTTCTTATAAATTCGTAGTAAAGCGGGTCAACGAAATCTGATGCTTTTATCTTTATGCTGTATATCTTACCGTTCTGAATACTTACAGGCGATAAACATCTTCCTATTACCAAATCATCAAACTTGCAGATTAAAGTATCATTTCTCCAGTGTCTGAACACACCTCCCGTTTCGGGCCTTGAAGACAATTTAAAGTTTAAGTCATTATCTTTTTTACTTATAGTAAGAATTCCTGCCTGTTCATTAAAATATGTTCCCTGTAGGTCATTCATATCGAATGCAGGTTTTAGTTCGGGATTCTTTTTATCTCTTATTTCATTCCAGGCTATTTCATCGTACGAAATTCCGTCTTTTGTACTGTTTGCAAATGACAAACTATCCCAGTTAAAAACTTCTTTGCTCAGAGCATAGTCGAATAGTTGATACATTAAAGTTGTTATTACATCGTTCTGGTCGTTGTTTGTTAAAATCACTAACCCGAATTTTCTGTCGGGAAGGAATGCTGTCCTTGAAAGCATTCCGTCGTAACCGCCTGAATGTTCTATGTATAATTCACCTTTATAATCTGCAATTCCCCAGCCAAGTCCGTAAGTATTAAAGTGTCTGTTTGTTAGTCTCCCTGTCCCGTGTGATGGCGAGGGAATTATATTGTAAGGTGTATGAGTGTTCAGTATTACTTTTTTCGGAAAAGAAGTATTCATTGAAAACTCACCCATATTAATCTGCATTGTTATCCAGTTAGCCATATCGTTTGCAGAAGAAATTAATGCCGCCGCAGGTGCAAGATTGTCAATATTACGCCATGGGAAGAGGTACCATTTTGTAATCATAATTGAATGTATGCGGAGTTGCTGTATTATCAGATTTATTTAATTGCGAAACGCTCGTTAGTGTTCTGTTCATATTCAAAGGATTCAGTATATTGTCCTTTACGTATTTACCCCATTCTTTTCCTGTAATCCTTTTTATGATTTCTCCTGCAACTGTATATCCTGTGTTAAAATATCCGTAACCGCTTCTGAAACCATAAACAGGTTTAAAGTATTGTAACTTGCCAATCAGTTCTAAATCAGAAAAATTTGTTCCCCACGTTATAAAATCACCCTGAAACGTTCCGAGTCCGACGCGATGTGTTAGAACGTCTTTAATAGTAAGCAGCTCTGTCGCAACGGGGTCATACATTTTTATTTCAGGAATGTAAGCACTGACTTTATCGTCGAGTTTCAATTTCCCCTCGTTTTCAAGCAAAGCAATCGAGAGACCGGTGAATGCCTTACTGTTCGAGGCTACAGCAAACAAAGTATTTTCGTCAACTTTATCCTGCTTACCGAGTTCTTTCACTCCAAATCCTTTTATGTATGTCACCCTTCCGTTCTCAATCACCGCAACAGACATCCCCGGAATTTTCCATCTGTTCATTGCTTCTGAAATATATTCGTCAATATTTTTGCCCATTAACTTTATTTGAGCAAATAATTGCAAAGGTAAAACGAACAATATTAGTATAAATATTAACTTTTTCATATATTTTTAATGATTGTACAAATTTACGAATAACGTGTGATATTAAAAAGTGTCTTTAAAATCTCAATTACAATTATTATTTTAATCGTTTATGTAAATTTTGAAAACTTTAATAACTTTTAAATAAGCACGCAAGGAGCTAAAATCTTATGCCTGATTATAAATCGGAACAAATTAGAAATATCACTATCATCGGTCACGGCGGCAGCGGAAAGACCATTTTAGCAGAAGGTATTTTACACTCAGCAGGTGTTACAAACAGATTCGGTAAAATTGAAGAAGGAAACACAGTTAGCGATTATCACAAAGACGAAATCGAAAAACAAATGTCTATCAATTCTTCGTTGATGAATTGTTTTTGGAAAAATTCAAACGGTGATAAAATTAAATTTAATATTATTGATACTCCGGGATTTATGGATTTTCTCGGTGAAGTTAAGTCATCATTAAGAGTTACCGAAACAGCATTGATGTTAGTCGATTCTTTCAAAGGTATTGAGGTCGGCACTGAGGCTTGTTTTAAACATACTAAAGAATATCACAATAACATTATTTTTATTATCAATAAACTTGATACTGAAAACGCTAACTTCGACGAAACAGTAAATCAACTCGTTGATAGTTTTGGTTCTCAGGTTGCTGTTGCACAGTTTCCCGTTAATCACGGTATAGGTTTTAATTCCGTCGTTGATGTAATTAAAATGAAAATGCATAAATTTACTACCGATGGAAAAGGCGACTATACAATCGAAGATATTCCTGCAAATTTAAAAGATAAAGCGGAAGATTATCATCAGAAACTTATCGAAGCCATCGCTTCCGAAGATGATTCATTAATGGAAAAGTTTTTTGAAACGGGTTCTTTATCAGAAGAAGAAATTGCTGAAGGATTAAGAATTGGTCTCAGAGACAGAATGTTGTTTCCGATTTTCTGCGCATCAGCATCAACTAACGTTGGCGTAAAACCTTTAATGGATTTTATTGCGGACTATACTGAATCTCCTACAGACAGACCCGCAGAAAAAGCACACAGACCTAACAGCGATGAAGTTATTGAAATAAAGCCTGACGTAAATGCAAGTCCGGTTTTATTTATTTTCAAAACTGTTTCCGAAAAGAATATCGGTGAGTTATCTTTCTTCAGAGTTTATTCCGGGAAAGTTGCTCCGGGTTTGGATTTGATTAACGAAGCAACAGGGAAGTCTGAACGTCTTGCACAGACTTACACTATGAACGGAAAAGACAGAAAAGAAATTGCAGAAGTTATAACGGGCGATTTTGCAGGTGTTGTAAAATTAAAAGATTCTCATACTAACAATACACTTTGCTCAAAGACATTCCCGGCAGTCCTCGAACCGATTAAATTCCCGGGTGCAAATATGACTATGGCTATTGCTTCTTCAAGAAAAGGCGAAGAAGATAAACTCTCAACTGCCTTACACTCTTTCCACGAAGAAGACCCTACTTTCGTTATGAATTATGACCCTGAAATAAGTCAGACACTTATTCACGGACAAGGCGAAATTCACATCAACACAATCATTAATAGAATGAAGAATAAATATGGTTTGGATGTAGTTTTATCCGAACCAAAAATTCCTTACAAAGAAACTATCAGAAAGAAAGCAAGCGATATAGAATACAGACACAAGAAGCAAACAGGCGGTAAAGGACAATTCGGACACGTTGTTATTAACGTTGAACCGAAACCCCGCGGTGAAGGCTTTGAATTTGTTAACGCAATTGTCGGTGGTGTTATCCCGGGCAGATTTATTCCTGCGGTTGAAAAAGGTATAATTGAAACGATGCAATCAGGTGTGTTAATCGGATGTAAAGTTATTGACGTAAAAGTTACACTGCATTTTGGTTCATTCCACAACGTTGACTCAGACGAACTATCGTTCAAACTCGCCGCATCACAGGCATTCAGAAAAGGTTTCAAAGATGCAAACCCTGTAATACTTGAACCAATCTACGAAGTCTCAATTTACTTCCCTGAAGAGTTTATGGGTGCTGTATCAGGCGACGTATCTTCACGCAGAGGAAAAATTCTTGGAATGGAAGCCGAAGGAAGATTACAGGTAATCAAATGTAATATCCCTCTCTCTGAAATGAGCGGCTACTCTTCAAAGTTACGTTCATTCACTCAGGGCCGCGGAATTTACACCAGAGTATTCTCGCACTACGAAGACGTACCAAAAGAAGTAGAAACAAAAATCATTGCAGACTACGAAAAGAAAAGAGCAGAAGAACAGAAATAACAATAAATATCTTTATCTTATATTTAAGGCTGAATAAGTATTCAGCCTTTTTTTATATGCAAAAAATACACTTAAATTTTATCAGAAGTAAACCTTTCTATTAATAATTTATGTATCCGGAAATTTTTCTATTAGTTCTTTCTTATTACACAAATCAAAATCGGAATATTCAAAGCCCGGGGAAACTGTACAACCGACGAGTGCAAAGGAAGATTTATCCCGAACTTCTGCAGCAAAGTATTGACCTGATTTTATAATATACTGAAAATGTTCACCTGTTTCAAAATTCTTTCCGAGTGAAACTGTATTAAGCGTTCCATTTGGATTTATAATGTGTATGTCGAGCGTTGTGCCTTCGTAAAAGTGCCAGATTTCATCTGACTTCAATACGTGGAATGCGGAATAATCTTTTTCAGAAAGCAGAAAATATATTGATGTGCAGAGGGAATGAACTCCGTTGAATCTTTTGTCCAGGTCTTTTTCAATAGTTTCATCAGACCTGTATGTTTCTTTATAATATCCGCCTTCGGGATGCCGTTTCAGGTTAAGTAATTTTATTATTCTTTCTGCTCGCTCATTCATTTGTTTACACTAATTTTAACTGAATTTACACACTTCTTACAAATTATTCTATGAACTTTGTACGTTCCTCCGCTGTCGGGATTCTGCAAGCATCTTTTTTACCAAACCACTTGTAGCGGTAGCGGGCTATGATATCGTAGAAAATATTTCTTATAAAAGGTGGTACTATAATAAATATATATAGCAGGTTATAAGGCAGTGATAAATGTTTTGCTATTCGAAGAGCCGCCGATGAACGCATAAAATACCGTTCATCGTCTATAAGAATCAAAGTAGAAAATTTATCAGTCGGAAGATTGAATTTCAACAAACATTTTTGACCGAATTCAGATTGAAGTGAAGAGAATCTGAAAACATCGCTTTTATCATTATCAATTATAAAATTTACTGATGAATTGCAAAAGTTGCATACACCATCGAACAATACAATTTTCTTATCTTCTTTTGTCAAAATAAAATTATGTTTTATTAAAAATATAAATTAAGTATCTTGTATCCTTAAACAAAAACTTAAAATAAAAGTTATGAAGATTAAAAATTTGTTCTACCTGTTCGCAGTTGCGTTCTTGTCTTTAAGTCTTTTAGCAGGATGCGGTAAAAAAGATTCAGCCGATAATAAAGACGGTAAAACATCCGGCGATAAAAAGGATGTGGTGATAAGTGAAAACACACCGTTTCATTTGAAATATGAAATCACAAATGAATCCGAAAAAGGTTCTATGGATATGTACGTTAAAGGTAAGAATGCAAAACTTGATATTAAGTCAAAAGAAAAAGGTCAGGATGTCGGTTCTTTAATGTACATTAAAGACGGTATGATGTATATGGTAATGGATATGATGGGTCAGAAAATGGGTATGAAGATGGATGTTTCAAAAGATGAAAACTTCCAGAAAGATTTTGCAAAACTCTACGATGTCAAAGATAAATTAAAGGATTATACTAAAGGCGGTACTGAGGATATTCTTGGTTATAAATGCGATATCTATACTAAAGGTGCAGAAAAAATCTGGATTTATAAAGATATGATGGCATTAAAATTCTCAGACGGTAAATCAACTTTAGAAGCAAAGATTTTCGAACCCGATATTAAATTAGACGATAATTTCTTCGATCCTCCAAAAGATATTGAATTCAAATCGATGGATGATTTAAAAAATATGGGACAATAGTATATTATTATAAATACAGTGTTTATAAGGGTTTAAGGTATTCCTTAAACCCTTTTTGCATTAAAAAATACATTGAGAAAGATGTCAGAATTTCGTATTTTAGTTGGTGTATTAAAAAAGGGGATATAGCTCAGTTGGTAGAGCACTTCGTTCGCAATGAAGGGGTCGCAGGTTCGAATCCTGTTATCTCCACTTTTTGAAAATCAGCCCTAACCGGGCTTTATTTTTGTAAATAAATAACATAAATGCCAAACGAAAAGATTATTCCTGTTAATATCGAGGATGAATTAAAAACATCGTACATAGATTATTCTATGTCAGTTATTGTTGCAAGAGCACTTCCGGATGTTCGTGACGGATTAAAGCCTGTGCATAGAAGAGTACTTTATGGAATGAGTGATTTGAACTTGTATTCAAATAAACCTTACAAAAAATCTGCAAGAATAGTTGGAGAGGTTCTTGGTAAATATCATCCGCACGGTGATACTGCTGTTTATTATACGATGGTCAGAATGGCTCAGGATTTTTCTTTGCGTTATATGCTCGTTGATGGTCAGGGCAACTTTGGCTCTATAGATGGTGATTCTCCTGCGGCTATGCGTTATACTGAAGCAAGACTCTCTAAAGTTGCAGAAACACTTTTAACTGACCTTGATAAAAATACAGTTGATTTTACTCCTAACTTTGATGAAACTCTTAAAGAGCCTTCAGTACTTCCATGTAATTTTCCGAATCTTTTAGTTAACGGTTCAAACGGTATTGCTGTTGGTATGGCAACTAATATTGCTCCTCATAATCTGACTGAAGTTTGCGATGGCTTGATTTATCTTTTAAAGAATCCTGATGCTACGGTTAAAAAATTAATGAAATATGTTACTGCTCCTGATTTCCCGACAGGCGGTATTATATATGGCTATCAACCTGTTATTGACGCTTTTGAAACAGGCAGAGGGAAAGTTATTCTTCAGGCAAAAGTAGCAATTGAACCGGATAGAAACGGGAAACAGAATATTATTATTACAGAATTACCGTATCAGGTTAATAAAGCAACATTAATAGAAAATATTGCACAACTTGTAAGAGATAAAAAGATAGAAGATATCGCAGCTATTAATGATGAAAGTGACAGAGACGGTATGAGAATCGTCATTGGTTTGAAACGTGATGCTAACCATAATGTGATAATTAATAATCTTTACAAACATACTCAAATGAGAGTTACGTTTGGTATAATTACTCTAGCGCTGGTTGATGGTATTCCGAAAGTTCTTAACTTGAAAGAAATGATGGAATATTTTATTAAGCACAGACTTGAGGTTATTGTCAGACGTTCACAGTTTGAACTCGATGCCGCTGAAAGAAGAGCCCATATACTTGAAGGTTATATAATTGCTTTAGACAATATAGATGAAATAATTAAAGTTATAAAGAAATCCAAAGATACACCTACTGCAAGAGAAGCGTTGATGAAGAGGTTTAAACTTTCTGAAATTCAGGCAACTGCAATACTTGAAATGAGACTTCAAAGACTAACAGGGCTTGAAAGAAAAAAGATTGAAGAAGAATATAAAGAAATATTAAAAACAATCGAAAGATTAAAGAGAATACTTGCAAGCGAAGATTTAAGAAGAGAGATTATTACAAATGATTTAAAAGAACTGAAGGAAAGGTTTGGCGACGAAAGAAGAACTTCAATTGTATATGATGTAAAGAAAATGACCGATGATGAGATGATTAAAGAACTTGTAAAAGAAGAAGACGTAGTAATAACAATTTCCAATAAAGGGTTTATAAAAAGAATTCCTGTTACTTCATATAAGGCGCAGGGAAGAGGCGGAAGAGGAATTACTGCTGCTTCAACAGGAAGTACGGATGAGGATTTCATCGAACATATGTTCATAGGCTCTACTCATCAGTATATTATGTTCTTTACTGATAAAGGTAAATGCTACTGGCTGAAAGTCTATGATATTCCTGAAGGATCAAGAGCATCAAGAGGAAAATCTATCCTTAACCTTATTGAAAAAGAAAAAGATGAATATATATCCGCATTCCTGATGGTTAAAGACTTTTCTGAAGAGCTTTATGTTACTATGATTACCAAGTTAGGTGTGATTAAAAAGACAAAATTAGATGCTTATTCAAATATCAGAAGAAATGGTATAAATGCTATAAATATAAATGAGAAAGACGCATTAGTTGAAGTTAAATTAACGAATGGAAATCAGGAAATAGTAATAGGAACTCACTTCGGACAGGCAATCAGATTCAACGAATCACTGGTACGTGATATGGGCAGAACCGCAACCGGGGTCAGGGCAATAAAACTTGCTAAAGATGA
Source organism: Ignavibacteriota bacterium (assembly GCA_963748665.1). Lineage (GTDB taxonomy): Bacteria > Bacteroidota > Ignavibacteria > Tepidaquicellales > Tepidaquicellaceae > CAIKZJ01. The sequence continues at coordinate 247,421 of CAVVJW010000014.1, forward strand.
CTATGTTGTCGGAATGATTGCAGTTGTCAGGGCAAGTGCTACAATTCTTGTAGTTACTGAAAAGGGTTACGGGAAAAGAAGTGATTTGAACGATTACAGAATCACTGCACGAGGCGGTAAAGGTGTGAGAACTGTAAAAACTTCCGATAAAGTTGGAAAGATGATTTCAATAAAAGAAGTCACAGATACTGATGACCTGATGATAATCACAACAAGAGGTATTCTGATCAGACAAAAGATGAAAGATATTCGTGTAATGGGAAGAGCAGCCTCGGGTGTGAGACTTATAAGAATCGGTGAAAACGATAATATTTCTGCAATTGCAAGGATTGTTGAAGAAGAAAAAGAAGGCAGCGGTGCTGACCAGGAAAAAATGTTTTAAATAACCAATTACCCACAGAGAAATCTGTGGGTTTTTAATTTATAATAAAATGAAACCCATAGACCTTAGAAGCGATACTGTAACGAGACCCTCAAAAGCAATGCGCGAAGCAATTTTCAATGCTGAAGTTGGTGATGATGTCTTTGGTGAAGACCCGACAGTTATTAAATTACAGAATAAATGTGCAGAACTTTCAGGTAAGCAAAGTTCATTGTACGTAACAACCGGCTGTCTTGGAAATCAACTTGCCATAAAAGGTCATACTGTTCAGGGCGATGAAGTTATATGCGAGTCTGAATCTCATATATTCCATTATGAAACATCTGCACCTTCAATAATATCAAATGTTCAGTTGCATACTGTTCCCGGAATTAACGGAGTGATGAATGTTGAAGATATTAAATCCGCTATAAGGTCAAAAGAATATTACTTTCCGAACACAAAATTAATTTGTCTTGAAAATACACACAACAGGGCAGGCGGAACGATTCAACCCATCGAAAATTTAAAAGAAATTTATGCATTTGCTAAAGATAATAATATCAAAGTTCATATAGACGGAGCAAGAATTTTTAATGCTTCGGTTGAAACGGGTATCTCTTTAAAAGAATATGCATCTTATTGCGATTCAATTTCTTTCTGTTTCTCGAAAGGTCTCGGTGCTCCCGTTGGTTCAATTCTCTGCGGAGAATCTGATTTTATTACACTTGCTCATAAATGGAGAAAAATTCTTGGAGGTGGTATGCGTCAGTCAGGTATTATAGCCGCTGCCGCTCTTTATGCTTTAGAGAATAATGTAGAAAGATTAAAAGAAGATAATGATAAGGCAAAGTACTTTGCTGAAGAAATTTCAAAGATTGAAGGATTTTAACGTAAATCTTGATAATGTTCAAACGAATATCGTTGTATTTTCTTATAATAAAAAAAGCAAAAGTGATTTTATTCAGTTAATGGAAAAAAACGGGGTCAGAATTTCTTCGGGAAGTTATGAAAATCTGAGGTCAGTATTCCATATGGATGTTTCTATGGAAGAAGTTAAAAAATCTATTGAGATAATAAAGAACGTATTGTAATTTCTATGAAAAAGTTATTGTTATTATTTTTACTTTTCTTTGCATTTAATTCAATCTATTCACAATCCGGTAAAACAGTTTGTATAACTTGCGATGACCTGCCGTTTATTACAAAATATTTTAAGGACATTAATTCAGGACAATACATTACAGACAAGTTGCTTCACGTTTTTAAAAATAATAATATAATTGCACTCGGCTCTGTAAATGCAGGAAAACTTTTCCCGAATGGAAAATTTGATTCATCAAGAGCAAAAATCCTTACGCAGTGGCTTGATTCAGGTATGATTCTGGCAAACCATACTTATGCACATAAGAATTACAATAGAATCGATTTTTCGGAATTCAGAAATGATATACTTGATGGAGAAATATACTTAAAAGAATTGCTCGAAGAAAAAGGATATCCGTTAAAATATTTCAGACATCCGCATTTATACAGGGGGGATACAAAGGAGAAAGCAGATTCGCTTCAGTTTTTTCTGGATTCTCTTGGATACACAATTGCGCCTGTTTCAATTGATAATTCAGACTACATTTTTTCCTGGGCTTATGAAAAAGCAAGGTTTGAAAAAAATGACTCGCTTGCTGTCAGGATTGGAAATGATTATGTTAAATATATGGAAGATGTTTTGAAGTACTACGAAAGTCAATCCATTGCATTTCTTGGGTACAATATGAAACACATTATTCTGATGCACGCTAATTTAATCAATGCTGACTATTTTGGAGAGGTTATTAAAATGTACATAAGGAACGGATACAGTTTTATTACTCTTGATGAAACATTAAAGGATGACTGTTATAATTTAAAAGATGAATATCTATAAAAAGTCAGGCATTTCCTGGCTTCACAGATGGGCATACACAGCAGGTAAACGGGGTGATTTTTTTAAAGGAGAACCTGAGGTACCTGAATACATCGATGCATTTATAAAGCAATAAGTCTTATTTCTTTCTTTTTCTTTCTGAAAGGAACTTCCTGAATTTTTCTTCTCTTCCGTTATCAGAAGGATTATAATAAATTTTATCCTTAATCTCTTCCGGCAAGAAATCCATTTTTATCCAGTTATTATCATAATCGTGTGCATACTTATATTCTTTACCGTAGCCAAGTTCTTTCATCAGTTTGGTTGGTGCATTCCTTAAATGTAATGGTACTCCGTAAGGAGGTAATTCATTCACGTCACCTTCAGCATTTCTTATTGCCATATATGATGCATTACTCTTTGGTGAGCACGCTAAATAAGTAGCACACTGCGAAAGTATTATTCTTGCTTCAGGCATTCCAATACTGTCCACTGCATTAAAAGTTGAAACAGCAAGTGTGATTGCATACGGGTCTGCATTTCCGATGTCTTCCGAAGCAAGTATTATCATTCTTCGTGCTATGAACTTCGGGTCTTCACCGCCGCGTAACATCCTTGCAAGCCAGTAAACGGCCGCATCAGGGTCGCTGCCGCGCATACTTTTTATAAACGCAGAAATAATGTTGTAATGCTCTTCAGCATTCTTATCATACTTTATATAGTTTGTCTGAAACGCATCTTTCAGAATATCGTTCGTTATTATGTATTTCCCCTTATCAGCCTGTGTAAGTTTAAAAGCAAACTCAAGTCCGTTCAACAACCTGTCTTGCATCTCCGTCCTGAAAGTGAGATTAAAAAATTTATATCCGATACTTCTATCTCAAAGTCCTTTAATACAATATCATATTTTAATGCCGTATCCAGAATCTTCTCAAAATCTTTTTTCCCAAGTTCTTCTAAAGTGAATACTCTGCATCTTGAGAGTAAAGGGGAGATTACTTCGAAGGAAGGATTTTCAGTAGTTGCACCAATTAATGTTAATATTCCTTGTTCCACACTATGAAGTAAGGAATCCTGCTGCGATTTGTTAAACCTGTGAATTTCGTCAATGAATAAAATTGTTTTCCTTTTATAAAACTTTAAATTCTTTTGTGCATTATCTATAGCCTCTCTCACGTCTTTAACCCCTGATGAAACTGCCGATAATTGTATAAACTCTGAATCTATTAATTTTGAGATAATTAATGCAAGAGTTGTTTTTCCGACTCCGGGAGGACCCCATAATATCATAGAGACAATTGACTTATTATCAATCATTTGTCTTATTGGTTTCCCTTTCCCGATTAAGTGTTCCTGCCCAAAAAATTTTTCGAGAGTGTATGGCCTTAGCCTTTCAGCGAGTGGTTTGTCTTTTAATAAATCGGGATTGTTATCGAATAAATCCATATCAGAACTTTTTAAATAAATAAATTAAATTGCTTACATCTTCAAACTTATGCATCGGGAAATTTCCAATCCTGATATGTTTACTTTCGTATTCCCCGTAACCTTTGCTTACTACAAAATCATTATACTCAAGTTTTGTGAATACTTTTTCCGGATCAATTTCCGATTCAAGTACAATCGTAGTTAATGACCTTAGTTCTTTTTCTTTTACGAATGGTCTTATGTTTGGGTGTTTATCAAAGAAACCGTAAATCAGGTTCGCCTTCTTTTCAGTGTCATTCCTTATTAAATCTATGCCTTTGCCTGACATCCATTCACAGGATTTCCCAAGTAAGTATATTGCAGGAATATTAGGAGTCATCGTCGTTTGATTCTTATCGGCATTCATTGCTAACTTTAGAAAATTATTGTATGTACCAATAATAATTCCTTTATCACTTAATTCCTTTGCCTTTGAAACCAAACTTTTTCTGCATACCATTACTCCAAGACCCGGTGGAAGCCCGAACCCTTTCTGAACCGAAAAGAATGCAACATCAATAAAACTAAAATCAAATTTATAATAGGGGACGGAGGTTACGATATCAACAGCAATTATTTTATCAGGATACTTTTTCTTTAAATCGTAAATTGTATCTGATTTAAACACAACACCTGTACTCGTTTCATTATGTGTGAAGCATAACATATCAGTATCATCGTCAATATTCACATCATCAAAGTTAAAATCATTTCCGTAATCGCATTTTATGAAATCAGTTTCCTTGCCGAGTTGTTTTGATATGTTAAAAAACCGTTCTGCAAAGTATCCGTTAATAAAGTGATATGATTTTTTCTCAACAAGATTCTGTATTATTCTTTCCATACATTCAGTTGCCGAAGAAAGAAAGAAAACATAAAAATCGTCGGGAATACCAAGTAATTTTTTTAATGATTCTACAGTGTTTGAATAGATATCTTCAAATTCTTTTGAACGGTGTGAAACTGAAAAAAGATTATTCTTTACAGCGTAACTATAATTATCTGATATACCTTCGGCAAGCTCTGTTGGACCTACTGTAAAATATTTCTTACTCATTGATAAAGATTATTATACGATTTATTTGACAATACTTATATTTACAATATAGTTATATTCTTTTGCCTTTTCAAGATGAAGGATTATGTGAGGCAACAATACTCGAGCGGGAGACGGGGTTCGAACCCGCGACGTCCAGCTTGGGAAGCTGACATTCTACCACTGAATTACTCCCGCTTAATATTAAAATATAAGAACTAAAAACTCTGACGCTTTAAAGATTTAATGCATTCGCATTAAATCTTAATTCTGTGCAAGGTCAGATTCTACCACTGAATTACTCCCGCTTAGTTTATCAATTCTACCACTGAATTACTTACTCTAATTTACAAATATAGCATTAAGAGAATTACTATAAAAGGGGATAAAATCTTAAAAGTTATTAATACAAGTTCTCTCTTACTACAATTTCCCAAATCTTATTCGTAACAATAATATTTGTCTTTCGTATTCTTAACTAAGGGGAAAATTTAAAAATGAAGCGATGAAAAAATTTACATTACACATTTTACTTGTATTATTTTTATTGACTGTCAGATTCACAAATGCACAGATTCAATCCGGTGTCGTCAACAAACCATTGATTGACGGGAAAATAACTCTGTCCGAATGGGAAGGTGCAAAAGTATTTACGGATTTTTATATGATGATTCCACGTTCCGACAGTAAAGATTATGACAGTACAATCGTTTATCTCAAACAGGATAAGGACGCGATATACCTCGCTTTTAAATACTATCCCCGTGGGAAAATTATCGCAAAGTCACTCGTAAGAGACAGAAGTACTGAGGAGGAGAATGAATTCTTTGTAGTTCTCGATCTGGAAAATAAAGCAGAGAACGGATATATATTTATATTCAATTTTAATGATAATCAGCGTGACCTTCTTGTCTATAATCAGCGCTCACAGTCGTCAGAGTGGGACTGGGTCTGGGAGAGCAAATCTAAAATTTATTCATTACCTGAAAATGATAAACCCGGATACATAGAAACAGAACTGAAAATTCCTGTTGATAAACTTCAGAATAAGAACACAAAACAGATTGGAATAGATGTACAGATGTTTGCATACAGACCTGATGGTTCTTCTTACTGGTATTCCTTCGTACCAGATGGTGAGTTATTGAGTACTAAAAGCACGTTTAAACTTGATATTACACCTTTTAATGAAAGAACAAAAATTGATTTTAATGCAACTCCTTACGTTGTGGGAAATAAGTTTAACGATTCAACTTACAAGGCTGAATTCGGAGGAGAGTTTAATGTATCCATCGATAAACACAAATTAAAAGCAACTGTTAATACCGATGAATCAACCCTTGAAGCAGACCCGTTTTATTTTTCGCTTTACAACAGACCTACATATCTTACTGAGAAAAGAACTTTCTTCAGTAAGGATCTGGATATTTACCGGTCACCTATTAGTCTCTTCTACACCAGGTCAATACAAAATATTGATTATGGATTTAACTACACATACAGAAGTGATAAGCTTAAAGCAAGTGCGATGTTTATTCAGGATGACGTAAGTAAAACCGGTAATAAAAGACAAATTCTTATAGCCAGGCCAAACTACATATCGGGTGATTTTTCAACAGGTGGTTTTTTGCAGTATTCAAACGATAAATTAACAAACAAGGAGGAGAAGATTGTAAGTCTCGATGGACAATACAGGTTCCCAAAGAATCCAGTAAGAATCAAGGGTCAGTATGCATCGAACTTTGAAGGTAATGCATACGAATTGTACTCTTATTATCAGTATGATAACAGCGGAGGTCCTTTTGCAGATTTAATGTACAGAAGGGTAGATAAAAATTTTACGGCACCCACATTTATTAATACCTCTGTAGGGCTTCCGAATGATTATGATGAAATATCTGTATCCGGAGGATATTACTGGAACAAAGTCAGAAAGTATTTTCCTGATATCAATATAAGCGGCGGATATTACCGTAACAAGCAGCTTAGCAATAGTTTTCTGGTGCAGGACAGATATACAGCTAGTTTTTACACAAAAATATCAGGATCTCTTACCTTCGGTACTTATTTTGAATATAACCACCCGAACGATTACGATCAGGAAGGAAATCTGATAAAAAGAAATAATTATCTTAATGATATTAATATGAAATATATTTTCGGAAATAATTCTGTATATGCAGGATATTTTTACGGTCCATATTATGATACCTATATAAAGAATCCGTATTTTGGTTTTAACTATCTTCTGTTTGACATAATAGCTATTAACTCGGACGTCAATTTTTACAATATGTACGGTTATAACAGAACGATTATTAATACACGGTTGGATTACAAAGCTATGAAGAAGTTATATTTAAGGGCTTTCCTGCAGAAAGACACTTACACAAAAAATGCATTACTTAACGCAATGGTGCAGTATGAATTTTTTGCAGGCTCGAATATATATTTAGTTTTAAATTTAATCGGTGATAATTTACAATACACAAGCAGATATTCCAAAATCGGTTATGAGTTTAATTTCTGATTTTTTATGGATCATATATTTACGGTGCATATTAGCGAATAACTAAAACGATACCCTGAAAATAATACCGTACTATTCTCATATTCTTTTGCCTTTTCAAGAAATAGGTTTATGTGAGGCAACAATGCTGGAATGGGAGACGTGGTTAGAACACGCGACGTCCATCTTGGGAAGTTGACATTCTACCACTGAATTACTCCCGCTTATTAATTAATATATTACTTATCTTTAAAAATTAAACAACTCAAAGAATTTATAGAATTCAAACTTTTATTCACAGCTACGGAATAAATTAATAAACGGATATGCGAAAAATGAATTATTATACACAAATAATTGGTAATCCTGTGAACTTAATTGAATAATAAATCGTTTTAATTCAAAATTAAGGAGATTTTTACAAACGAAACAATACAAAATGAAAAAACAACTATTCATTTCTTTGGCTGTTCTATTAGTAATAGCTGCAACAACATTATTTTTTACTGTAAACAACATATTCCCCTTTAAAGCAGCAGGTAAGCCGTTCGCTGAAGGAAATGTGGACAATCCAAACGCAAGACGTGATTTTGAATTCAAAAAGATTCGGGATATTAACACAAATAGAATTCCTGAAAATATTTTTAACCTTGAACAGGATTTTGCTTCGAAACTTCCAAAAGTCGAGGACAAAGATAATCCTAATTCATTAACCTGGGTTGAAAGAGGACCGAATAATGTAGGCGGCAGAACAAGAGCATTAGC
>CAVVJW010000015.1:0-354687 GCA_963748665.1 Ignavibacteriota bacterium
GCCAGATCATTTTAGATTCTATTAAAGCGGCAAATAAATAAAACTTACCTATAAAACCTGCGGTTGATGGTATGCCCGACAGGGCAAACATAAAGACAGCCATAAATACTGCTACAGCAGGTGCTTTGTATCCGAATCCGCGCATATCCACGAGTTCGTCAGAGTCAATTTTATTTGCTACTAATATTAACACATAGAATGCACCGAGAGTCATAAACAGATATGCTATTAAATATACAAGCATAGCAGTGATACCCTGTTGATTTGCAACTACCATTCCAAGCATAATGTAACCGCCTTGTGCTATTGATGAATACGCAAGCATACGTTTTACACTCTGCTGCCAGACAGCGGTAAAATTACCTACAATCATAGAAGCAACGGAGAGTACTACAATTATTTCTGTCCAGTTTATACCTGCGATTATCTGAAATTTCCCGTCGAGTAATGTACCGCTTTTTAAGAAAGCAGAAGCAAAGAATCTAATCATAACGGCAAAACCTGCGGCTGACGATGTTACTGCAAGAAATGCAGTGACGGGTATTGGTGCACCTTCATAAACATCGGGAGTCCAGAATTGAAATGGTACGGATGAAATCTTATATCCGAAACCGGCAAGTATCATTATTATAACCATAATGATTAAAGGACTACCTGTAACGTTTGCATTTGCAAGGAATGCCGATATTTCATAAATATTCATAGTACCTGTAAAGCCATACAGAAGACTCATTCCATAAATCATAATTCCGGAAGATGCAGCACCATAGATTACATACTTCATAGCCGCTTCTGATGATCTCTTAATTCTTTTTGTGTATCCGGAAAGAATGTAAGAAGAAATACTGACGGTTTCGAGCGACAGATACATCATAATCATATTCACTGAAGAAGCCATCAGGTAAGCACCAACAGCCATAGCAATCATTAAGTACACGTGTTCATTATGATGTGTAGATTCCTGTATTTCTTTTGATGTAATTGTAAATATTATTACAAAAATTGTTGAGACAACGAATAACATCTTAAAGAATACAGAGAAAGGGTCAACAACAACCATTCCCGTAAATATTATCTGCTGTAATCCAAACTGCAGATATGCAAAATAACCGCTGACAATTAATCCAATAATTCCCGCTATAGAAACCACCACAGATTTCTTTCTTAAAATCAAATCCAGTAATATACATACTACCACCGTGGCAATTAATACCGTTTCGGGAATAAAACCGCTTAAACTATTTAATGTTTGTTCTAACACTTAATTATAATTTAATTATTTTTAATTTATTCCCCAGATGAAATTAACTAACTGATTTACAGACGCTGTCATAAGATTAAGCATATATGACGGGAATATTCCAAGCAGAATAACTATAATAATTAAAGGTACTGTGCTTATCAATTCTCTTGCGTTAATATCAGATAATCCATTCCATTTTTCAGGTAATGTTCCAAAAAATATTCTTTGTATAGTCCATAATATATAAGCGGCATTCAAAATAATTCCAAGCACTGAGACGATTGCAATTATACGAATGAATTCATTCTGGAATGCGCCTAAAAATATGAAAGTTTCACTAATAAATGCACTTAAACCCGGCAAACCAATAGAGGCAAACATAGCAATAATCATAACAGAGAAATATTTCGGCATTTTATTAGCCAGTCCTCCAAAATCGTATAGACCTCTTGTGTGTGCTCTATCGTAGATCACACCGACTGAAAGGAATAAGATAGCCGTAATAGTACCGTGATTAAACATTTGAAGTATTGCTCCGTTGATACCGATAGTAGTATTGGAAGCCATACCGAGAAGTACATAACCCATATGCGAAATTGACGAATAAGCAATGAGTTTTTTAAAGTCTTTCTGAGCCATAGCGCACAATGCACCATAAATAATATTTATTGCGGCTATTATGGCAATCGGATACATAAAGTACCTTGCCCCATCGGGGAAGATTGAATACGATATTCTCAACAGACCGTAGGTACCCATTTTAAGCAAAACACCAGCAAGAATAACAGAGATAGCAGTTGGTGCTTCAACGTGTGCATCGGGCAGCCATGTATGGAACGGGAATGCAGGGACTTTAATAGCAAAGCCAACAAACAATGCTGCAAAAGCAATAAGCCTCCAGGTCTGGTTTAAGATACCAAATAATGAATCGGGAGCAAAAGTTCTCGGATCCATCAGAGTTATCATATTAAATGTATGCAGTCCTGTTGCGGGATCTTTTGAACTAAAGAACAATCCAATCATAACAAGGAGTAAAAACGCACTTCCGAATAATGTGTAGAGGAAGAACTTTATAGCTGCATATTCTCTTCTTTCTCCGCCCCAGATACCAATTAAGAAATACATAGGAAGAAGCATAATTTCCCAGAAAACGAAGAACAGGAAAAGGTCTAACGAAACAAACACACCCATCATTCCCGTAACGAGGAAAAGATACATTATGTAATATCCTTTTTCGTTTCGTTTAACGCTAAAAGAAGCGATAGCACCGATAAAGGAAATAAGGGCAGTTAATAAGACCATTGGGAAAGAGATACCATCGACACCTAAAAAGTATTCGACTTTCAATCTTCCATCCCAGAGATATGCAGGAACATCAATCCACGTCATTTTTTCAACGAACTGAAAACCCGCAACAGAATTGACACCGGCTTTAGCAGGATCGTAAATAGAAAGCATAATTGCCGCAAGGACTAACAACAAAGAAGTAAACCCTACTGCAATGTACTTAATTGATTTTTCTGCACTCTTCGGAACGAACAGAACGGCAATCATACCTATTACAGGCAGAAAGACCATCCACGTCAATATCCCAATTCCAAGAAGTTTAAATTCAATCATCTCAAATATATTTTATTTATTTTAATCACTTATTTTGTAATTGTGCCGAAAGAGGGAGTCGAACCCTCACGAGATTTGAGTCTCGCTGGATTTTGAGTCCAGTGCGTCTACCAATTCCGCCATTTCGGCATTTATACATAAAAGAACTTAGTTTGCGATTTCTAAATTACGCAAACTTTAAAACTACATTACACGAAATATAAAATACATTACTATAATTCCAAAAACTAAAAACGCTATGTATGTTTGTATTTTACCAGTCTGGAACTTCCTGAAAACCAAACCGAATGCACCAACCATACCGCCCGTAAGATTAACAAGCCCATCTACAACTATATTATCAAACAATCCATTATATTTTGAGAACACACGGGTAAAACTTGCTGCTCCATTAACTACTCCGTCAACTACTTTATTGTCGAACCAGGCACTCATCCGCGAAAGCGACATAGTTGCGGATACTGCAATAATATCGTAGAGTTCGTCGAAATACCATTTGTTCAAAGAAAAATTGTACAACGGTTTAATTGAGTTTGTTAATTTTTCAACATCAACTTTTTTCCAGTAATAAAATGTGAATGCTGTTAAGATACCCAAACCTGATATTACCAAGGATAAAATCATTGCCGTATTATGTGCATGGTGTATATGTTCCATATATTCTTCAAGCGGAAGAATATGGTAAAACAAACCTTTTGAACCTGCAAGCAGGTGCTCGGGCATTTTAACCAGATTCAGGAACCAGCCTCCGTCTGCATTTAAAGGATTGAACGAGAAGAATCCAAAGAATGACATTACAGCAAGAACGATTAAAGGTATTGTCATTTGTTTAGGCGACTCGTGGCAATGGTCATACTTTTCTTTATTTTTCGGTTCACCCAGGAATGTTATAATTAATAGTCTGAACATATAGAATGCAGTCAGACCTGCAACCAGAAAAGCAAGAACGGGTACAATATAATTAAAACCGCCGTTAATACTTCCAAATGCAAGTGTTGCGGCAAGAATAGAATCTTTACTTAAAAATCCTGAGGTTAAAGGTACACCTGAAATAGCGAGTGTAGCCATTAAGAATGTATAAAATGTTATTGGCATTTTGTGTCTTAATCCGCCCATTTCCCTTATATCCTGAACGTGATGCATACCATAAATAACTGAACCTGCTGTAAGGAATAAACAGGCTTTAAAGAATGCGTGAGTTACAAGGTGAAAGAAGCCGAATGAATAAGCACCTACGCCGATAGCCATAATCATATAGCCGAGTTGACTGATAGTAGAATATGCTAATACTTTTTTAATATCATTTTGAGTCAGCGCTATAGTTGCAGAAATAAAAGCGGTGATAACGCCAATGTAAGTAATTACAGTTAATGCATCTGCCGAAAGCATTACAAAAACTCTTGCAACAAGATATACACCTGCGGCAACCATAGTTGCAGCGTGGATTAATGCTGATACAGGGGTTGGACCTTCCATAGCGTCGGGTAACCAGACGTGCAACGGGAACTGTGCAGACTTACCCACAGCACCGCAGAACAAAAGGATACCTGCTGCTGTCAGCATTCCGCCAGAGAGTTTACCTGCTTCAACACCCGCAAAAATACCTTCGAACGTAAATGAACCTATTGTTAAAAATATAATTAAAATACCAAGCAAAAATCCTGCGTCACCGACTCTATTAACAATGAAAGCTTTCTTTGCCGCTTCCTGAGGAGCAGGTTTCTCGTACCAGAATCCGATTAATAAATAAGAACTTAAACCGACTAATTCCCAGAATACATACATTAAAACAATACTGTTACCAAGTACAAGACCGAGCATTGAAAACGTGAAAAGACCAAGATAAGCAAAATACTTTGTGTACTTTGTATCATTTTCCATATACTTAACAGAAAACAAATGCACAAAAGCACTGATAGCATTCACAACAACCAGCATAACACCGGTTAATGCATCAATCTGAAATCCGGCATAAAAAGTCTGGAGTCCGAGTACTTTATTCTCACCGAGATTAAACCATTCGACATTAAATTCATATTTCCCGAGTACGGTTAAACTGTAGAGTATAAACAACGATATTCCAAGGTTTATAAACAACAACGTAGTTCCGAACCAGTCACCGCCTCTCGGGAGTTTCTTACCGAAGAAGGCAAGAACCAAAAAGCTGAACATTGGTATCAGTAATACTACAAGTGGTAATTTATGTAATGCAAATTCCATTATTATATAATTTTAATCTTTCATCGTATTAGCTTCGTCAACATTAACAGTTGCGAAGTTGTTATAAAGGTTTAACACAATCCCAAGCGCAACAGCAGCCTCTGCAACAGCGAGGATTATCACAAAAATTGACAGAACCTGACCATCAACACCAAGACCACCGTAATGCGAGAATGCGATAAGGTTAATGTTTGCCGCATTTAGCACTAATTCAATACCCATTAAAACAAGTATTGCATTTTTTCTTGTTATCATCGCAAAAAGTCCCAGACCAAAAAGTATGGCTCCCAAGACCAAATAATGATTTAAACCTATTTCCATATTAATATAATTAAACTTTTAATCTTTAATTCTTCTTGCTAACATTGCCGAGCCGATAAGTGCAACCAGTAAAACTATGGAAGCAATTTCAAACGGCAATAAATAATCAGTTAATATTAATCTTCCAATCTGTGAAACCGTTTCATCATTTGCAATCGGCTGCTTTACGTTCCATTTTGTAGTCGTTATTATGGAAATCAAAATTGTAATTATTCCGACAGTAAATATTAAACCCGGGATATTATTCATATTTTTAGTTCTTAGATCTATGTCAGTAATTTTTGTTGTCAGCATAACACCAAAAATTAACAGAATTAAAATTCCACCGACATAAACCATAATCTGAGTAACGGCTATAAAGTCTGCACGCAATAAAACATAAAAACCCGAAACACCCAATAGCGTAAAGAACAGAGCAAATGCAGAATGAATAACATTTTTTCTGGACACTATTATAACTGCCGAAACGACTGTTATAAGCGCTAAAACATAGAATATTATTGTTGTATATGGCATATTATGAATCTTTATTATCAGTTTTTGAATCGGTTTCCTTTTTCTCATCCGCGGGCTTTTCTTCAGTCTTTGCCTTTTCTTCCGCGGCTTTCTTTGCTGCTGCTTCAATTGCAGCCTGTTTCTTCTTCTCTTCCTGTTCTATAGCATATTTTGCATACATCTCTTTTTTCTCGGCGCCCTGTTCGGGTGACAAATCTGCAAACTGGTATTTTAATTCATTCCTATCATAAGTCGAAAATTCAAATACATCTGTCATATATATACAATCAGTCGGGCAGGGAAATACACACAACTGGCAATAACAACATTTTGCAAAATCTATAGTAAAGTCCGTAACGTGTAACGCCTTCTTTTTTCCCTGAGAAGTTAAGCCTGTTTTTCCAACTACATCACCGGGAATAACTTTAACGGTTTCAATATCAATACAAGAAACAGGACAAGCCTTAGCACACTGATCACATCCTATACAATCTTCCATATTAACGTACAAACGATTTCTTTCCCTTTCGGGTAATTGTAATCTTTGCTCAGGGTACTGGATTGTTACACTTTTATGAAACATTTGTTTAAAAGTGATTGTCATCCCAATCGAGATTGAAGATACAGCCTGATATATATGTCTGAAATATTCTTTCATTTAAAACTTTTATATCTTTTTTAATTAATTAAAGAAAACTATATAAAGCGCAACCAGAAACAAGTTAACCAGAGTAATTGGAATCAAATACTTCCAGCACATTGTCATTAACTGATCAATTCTGACTCTTGGTAATGTCCACCTGAGCCAGATCTGCACGAACACTAATAATAATCCTTTTGCTAAAAACCAAACTATCTGAAATACCGGTGTATTTAAAAATGGTATAAGATCTCCAAAAGGTGACTGCCAACCGCCTAAGAAAATAGTAGCAATAACACCTGCAACTGCAAACATCTGAGCATACTCGGCGAAGAAAAACATTGCAAACATCATACCTGAATATTCAATATGAACACCTGCAACTAATTCAGAATCTGCTTCGGTTAAATCAAACGGAGTTCTGTTAGTTTCTGCTAAAGTTGATAAAAAGAGTATAACGAATGAAACAACCATTATAGGAATTAAAGCAATTTTATATATTTCTCCCGGCCCACCAAAGATAAACCAGTTAAACATACCTCCGTCTTGTGCCAGTACAAATTTATTCATACTAAGAGTACCTGTCAGCATAACTACAACGATTGCTGATAGAGCAGTAGGAATTTCATAACTCACAATTTGTGCTACAGTTCTCATCGCACCGAACAAAGAATACTTATTGTTGGATGCCCATCCTGCCATAAGAACTCCAACTACACCAAGAGATGTAATCGAGAAGAAATAGAACAATCCAAGGTTTAAATCAACACCCATAAATACTGAACTGAAAGGTAATACTGCATAACCCATAAATGCTGCAGTGAAAACGATAAATGGTGCCATTCTGAAGTATAACTTATCAGAACGGGTTGGATTAACAATTTCTTTCTGGACTAACTTGAGACCATCAAGAATTGTCTGTAATAATCCGAATTTATCTGTTCTGTTCGGTCCGATTCTGTTTTGCATCCATGCAGAAATTTTTCTCTCTGCAAGAACGGCATAGAGTGCGAATAAACTAACATATACAAGTATAGGTACGGGTATTAAAATGTAGGTTAATAAATTATCCCCTAACCATTGTGTAAATATGTTTTCCAATTTATATATTTAAAATTTAATTAATCATTTTGTTATCTGTCAATACAGCCCAGTACAATATCAAAACTCCCAAGTATCATAACAACGTCAGCAATCATATGACCTCGTGAGATTTGATTTATTACACTTAGATTGCAGAATGATGTTGACCTTGCTTTAACTCTTATCGGGTTAAGACTTCCGTCACTAACGACGTAATATGCAAGTTCACCTTTAGGTGACTCTGTTCTTACGTATGCTTCCCCGACAACAGGTTTAACTCTTTTAGGAACTGCCGACTGAACATCGCCTTCAGGAATACTTTCAAGTGCCTGTTCGATAATTCTTAACGATTGTTCCATTTCATAGGCTCTTACAATGTATCTGTTCCAGCAATCACCAACTACGCCAACTTCGCCTGTACCAACGCACACATCAAATTCAAATTTATTGTAAATTGAATAAGTATCGTCTTTTCTTAAATCATATTTTATTCCCGAACCTCTGAGTGTTGGTCCCGAAACACCTGCATTAATAGCAACATCAACCGGTAAAATTCCAATATTAGCAGTTCTTTCAATAAAAATTTTATTGTAAGAAAGAAGATTGTTAACCTGTTTGATACGCGGTCTGAAATATTTAATAAACTCTTTTGTTTTTGTTACGAACTCGGGGGTAATATCGTGAGAAACCCCGCCTATCCATATATAATTATATAATAATCTTGCACCGCATACCATTTCAAAAAGTTCAAGAATCTTTTCCCTGTCCATAAAGCAATATAAAAACGGAGTAAACGCACCTGCATCGTTACCATAAGTACCGATAGCAACGAGATGTGAAGCGATGCGTTGTAATTCACACATAATAACTCTGATATATTCAACTCTTTCGGGTATTTCAATTGAAAGCAATTTTTCAACAGCAAGAACGTATGCAAGTTCGTTATTCATTGAATTCAGATAGTCCATTCTATCGGTATAAGGAATAACCTGCGGATAAGTCATAGCCTCAGCATGTTTTTCAAAACATCTGTGCAAATAACCCAGTTCAGGTCTTACATCGTTTACAATCTCACCGTTTAATTTTAGAACTAATCGCAAGACCCCGTGAGTAGATGGGTGCTGGGGTCCCATATTGATAGTCAGTTCTTCTGTTCTTAATTCTGCCATTTTTATAAAATGTAAAATATTATTATAGTATTAATAAGGAACTTTCATTCCTCTATAAAATTCAGGTACTTTAAAATCTTTTCTTAACGGATGTCCTTCCCAGTCTTCGGGTAAAAGAATTCTTCTTAAATCAGGATGTCCGCTAAAAGTCATACCTACTAAATCGTATGCTTCTCTCTCGTGCCAATCTGCTGCTGCCCATACATCACTTACAGTAGGCAACACAGGGTTGGATTTAGGAATAATCACTTTGATAACAAGTTTATGATGATGAACGTAGGAATACAAATGATAAACAACAGCAAGATTATCTTTATCATAGTCCAATCCGCTTAAACAAGAGAGATTATCAAACTGTAAAGATTCTTCATCCCTTAAAAAAAGAGAAATCGCATTTATCTTTTCAGCGTTGACGAAGAAGAACGGATAAGTAGGAACATCAGATTTAAACTCACCTAATCCGTCTTCAAAAACTCTTTTTAATTTTTCGTAAATTTCTATTGTTTCCATATAATGATTATTACGCTTTATGTTTTGCTAAAGACTGTTCACGAATCTTTTCCTGAACTTTAATTAAACCTTCTAAAAGGGCTTCGGGTCTTGGCGGACAGCCGGGTACATATACATCAACGGGGATAATTCTGTCAATACCTTTTAACACGTGATATCCGTGCTCCCAATAAGGACCACCGCAATTCGCACAACTACCCATTGACAAACAATATTTCGGTTCAGGCATCTGGTCCCAGAGTCTTTTTATTCTTGTTGCCATTTTTAAAGTAACCGTTCCGGAGATTAAAATAATATCGCAGTGTCTTGGAGAGGGTCTTGGAATAATTCCAAATCTGTCAAGGTCATAGTGAGATGCAGATGTAGCCATCATTTCAATTGCACAACAGGCTAAACCGAAAAACATTTGCCACATAGATGATAACCTGCTCCAGTTTAATAATTTATCTGCGGATGTTATTATAATATTACCGCTTTCGAATTGTTCAACTCTGTTATCGAGTTTATTAAGTATTCCCATAAATTAAATTTCGCTTTTAAAGATTTGTCTTTCGAGTTTTGGTACAATGGGTTGAGGTTTATCCCAGTATAAATCACCTTTCGCATAAACATAAATGAAACCAACGATTAAGATAAACAGGAAAATTGCCATCTCAATAAAGGCAATCATTCCCATATCCTTGAACACAACTGCCCAGGGAAGCAGGAAAATTATTTCGACGTCGAAGATTATGAAGATTAATGCTACAACGTAGTAGCGAAAGTTAAACCTTACCCAGGTTTCGCCAACGGTATCTTCACCGCATTCATAGGTTGAGTCTTTACCTTTGGAAGGTGTACGGGGACCAACAATTTTTCCGGCGATTACAGCGATTGCAACAAACCCAATCGATATTATCATAAAGATTAATACTTGCCCAAAATCCGATAACATGAGGTATATTTACTTTTATATTGAAAAATTAATTATTGAACAAATTTAATTATTTATTCTAATAAATGAAACTTATTTCTCCGGTATAATATGTGCAAATATTTTTGGAGTTGATATTATCAGATATTTTTATCTTAATTCCGCCATCGTCCTGAACCCCCATTATCTGACCGTGAATTTCTTCCTGTTTATCTGTTTGTCTGAATCTGACGTTTCTACCTTCTATTTCAGCATTCAGGCGCCATAACTCCATCAAGATTTCACCCTGTTCCAGTAATAATAAATTTTCATAAAAATATTTTACAATCGTATTGATAATTTCATTCAAATCAAAATCCCTCATAAAATAACTTTTCAATGAAATTGCTTTTTGCGAGATGTCATCGGGGAAAAGTTCCTGATTGATGTTCAAGCCGATTCCAATAATAAATTTTTTAGGTGATTCGTTTAAATTTACAAGTTCTGTCAGTATGCCGCCAACTTTCTTATTGTTCAGCATAATATCATTTGGCCACTTTAATCTGAAAACGTCCTGATTAATTTTAAAAGTTTGAAATATAAATTCCTTTAATGCTCTCTGTATGATGTAAGATGTGTAGAAATTGACTAAGTGTATATCATTAATCTTAAAACTCTTCACTAAAGAAAATGTAGCATTCATACCCTTTTCGGATTCCCAGACTCTGTCAAACCTTCCCCTGCCTGCAATCTGATGGCCGGTAATTATTAATGAATCGTCTTCATTCGAATTTTCTTTTGCATATTTGTTGGTAGATTCCGTTGAGTCAAGATACAAAACTTTCTTTACACCATATTTGCTTAACTTAACGAAGTCTATCATTTCTTCTTTGCAGGCTTATCGTAATTATTTTTTTCGTTATTCTTTTTTTCGTTTATATTTTTCTTTACTGCTCTTGCTCCCCCGTCATCACCTTCATACTTATTATCATCATATATTATCTCCTCTTCTTTGGGTTTAGTATCAGTTTTTGTGTATTTATCGGATATTTTATTTCTTGTCGATTCATCATTGTATGTTAATGCGAGGAAACAATCTACTCTTCCGTATCCATAATAAATATCAAATCCTTTTCTATCTTCATTCGGATCACCGACTTCATCAATGGCAGTTTGTTTAATAATATTTTTTATTTCAGAAGCGCTTCTATTCTGATCCTGAGATAACAACAATGACGATAATGCACTAACTATTGCAGTAGCCTGCGATGTACCGCTCCAATACGTTTCAAATTTAAAAGGGTCTTCGTAGTCAACGCCATAGATTTTGTTTCCCGGTGCAACGACTGAAATATGTTTTCCCCAGCAGCTTCCGCCCCCCCAGGAAAATTTTTTACACCTTTTTCCGTCAGTATCCGTAGCACCAACAGCTAACACACCTTCAAAACTTGCAGGGTAATAATTACGTCCGTCTCCTTTGTTCATCATAGAGGCAATGAGTACACAATTTTTCATAACTGAATAATCAACAGCAGTTTTAAGCACTTTAGAATATTCATCACCACCTTCGCTCATATTGATGATTCTCGCACCATTATCGACTGCATATTTTATCGATTGTGCCCACCATTCATATTCACCTGAATTGTTATCACTGAGATTCTTACAATTCATCATTTTACTTTTTCCATTAACACCTGCAAAACCAAAAGAATTATTGGTATTAGCACCGATTACAGTGGCAATATTTGTTCCGTGTCCGAAACCATCGCCTGTCGTATTATCATCATAAGCAAAGTCCCAACCATCATAATCGTCCACATAGCCATTTCTGTCATCATCTCTGTTATTTTTGGGAATTTCTCCTTTATTTATCCATAGTCTTCCTTTCAAATCAGAGCTTTCATCTTCGATTCCGGAATCAAGAATGGCTATAATAACATCTTCGCTTCCTTCTTCTACATCCCATGCTTTTAGCATATTTATATCTTCACCTGTTTTAGCAACATTGCCTGAGCTTGGCTTAATATTACCCTTATTGTTTAAATACCATTGCATAGAAAAATAAGTATCGTTGGGCATCATATTTTCTGTTGTTTCTTTCTGACCCGCAGCCATACCTGTGAAAACCGGTTCGGAGTATTCGACATTTTCATCTTTTCCGTAATCATTTACAGCATCGTACGAATCGAAGTTTTCCTCGAAGTGTACAACATAAATTCTTGACATTTCTAGTTTTCTGTATAAATCAACATCACCGTTATTAATTTCAAAAACTCTCTGAATTTTTTTAACCTTATATTTATTGTTTAATTTATCTAATGACGAAATGCCCGTAATGGTAGAAATTTTTCCAGTTGCTTCAGAAACACCAAGATCTGTTTTAGTTTTAATAAAGACTTTATTCTTTACGTATAAAGAATTCCTAAACCATTCAAATGTATTTGATTCACGAGGTATTAATACCACTGATAAACAAATCACAAAACCCGCTAATATTTTATAAGTTATATATTTCATTTTAACATTTCAGAATAATTGATATTTCAAATATATTAAACACAAATTTAATCGTGAAAGTTTAATATCTTTATTATTATATCACAAGTTTAATCATTTTGTTCCTTATCTAATATTCAATTACACAATTTATTATCTTTTAACTTCAGTTTCAAAAACAACAATACCATCAACATCAACAAACTTCATAATTGCTTTATCACCTGAAATCTTAGCAGACAAGAAGGCATTTACACTTTTTGCAAAAACCGACTGCTCTATTTTATTGGTTTCTCTCAATTCCGAACCTGCACCGCTAACAAAATAATTCACACCGTTTTCTTTAAGATACTGAATATCGTGGTCGTGACCACAAATGTATAATTGCACACCGTACTTTTCAAAAAGTGGCTTAAAGTACTTTTTAATTTCTTCCTCATTACCGTGCCAGCCACCTGAAAGCACCGGGTGATGACCAACGACTATTTTCCAGTCTGCGTCGCAATTCTTTAAACTTGACTCAAGCCATTTCAACTGTTGTTCCCAATCCTGCAATTTTAACTGCTCCGCAGAATTCTGCCATTCCTTATCTTTTTCGGAAATAGTTTTATATTTCTCGATAAAAGGATTTGTATCTACGAATAAAAACTGAATTTTTGTTCCATCGGATAACTCTTCGTCTATAGAATAGTAACTCGAAGGAAACTTCCATCGCTTGTTAAACTTCGACAATTCAATCTGTGACTTTGCAATGTAACCGTAATCGTGATTGCCAAAAGTAATGTACCAGGGAACCTGAAGAGACCTTGCGGAATAAATATCTTCAAAGCAGGTTTTGACCAATGAGTCGTCAACAGATTTAATACCCATCTCATAAAAGTTATCTCCTGTAGAAACAACAAACTTAACAGGGTTTTCTTCTGCATATTTACCCATCATATCGGATGTTTCCTTTTGTAAAAATTTTCCTCCCCTGCCCCAATCACCAATTGCTAAGAAATGAAGATTATCCTGCTGAGAGAAAATATTACCATAAGAAATTAAAACGATTAATAATAAAAATAATTTTTTCATTAAAAGATTAATTTTCATAATTTAAACAATTAATTCAAATTCATATATGCAATTTCAATTCAAAATATAGAAACTTTAAAGAAATTAAAAAGCCCGCCGTATAAAGCGACGGGCTTTGAGATTCCTGCATTTGCAGGACTTACAATTATTTAGAATTTTATTTGACTAGCATCATTTTCTTTGTATCAACAAATCCATTTGATTCAAGTCTGTAGAAATACATACCACTTGAAAGGGTTGACGCATTAAATTCAACAGAGTATGCACCGGTAACTTTTATTTCATTTACAAGAGATTTAACTTCTCTACCAAGAACATCATACACTTTTAATGTTACAAGTCCTGATTTCGGAATAGCAAAATTAATTTTTGTCGTTGGATTAAACGGATTCGGATAATTTTGTGACAAAGAATATTTATCCGGAACATTGGAAATTATAGGAGTAACTGAGGTAATAAGCCCAAGGTTTTGATTCCAGGTAGATGCAATTTCTGCGGAATCTAATCCTCTCTTGTAGAATCTGAATTCATCCATTAAGCCTTCAAGACCTGCTGATGTGCTGTATCCACCAACAGAAAATCCTGTACCAGCAGCAAAGTTTAAAGGGGCAGCCTGTACGACAGTATTAGCAAGAACACCATTTTTATAAACTTTAACGCTTGTTGAAGCAGAATCATAAACAATATGTATAACATTTGGTCCCGGGAATATTCCGTTGATTGGAACATCTGTCACACCCGTACCTCTAAGAACAGCACCGCCTGTAGGTGCAACACCACCGACAAAGCACCGGAACGAATGACCCGCATCTCCGAATAAATATCTTGTTGTTGCAGGTGTTACAAGGTTATTGAGCCACATACTTATTGTGAAACTGCTTGTACCTGTATTTAAATTATATCCGGTTACTATTTTTGCGCTTGCAGTTGCAGTACCTGATAAACAAGTATCAAACTGTCCGCCCGAAGTTAATGTCAGCGTTGTTAACGGTGCCGGGTTTGTACCAAAACCCGGTATTGCAAAGTTAGGTGTTAAAGTAGGTGAAGGGTTGTTCTCAAATTTGTAATATATTAAATCAGGTAATGAATATGTAGGAGCCGCCGGGACTACGTCCACACCAAAATTTATCATAGCTCCATCACCACCGGCATAAGGAGCAAAAGGACAACCACCTACTGACCATACTCTTCTGATATCTGTTAAAGTAGAATTTCTAACAGACCCGCCTGTTCCAGTAGCTCCGCAGTGTCCAACAAACATAATCAAACTTTTTGTCGGGTCGTAATTAAAACCGTGATTTAATGTAACACACATCCATCCATCTATAGTACTTGCGAGAGTAGTGTCTTTTACAAAAACAGTATCATAAGGACCAGGATAAAATGTAGCAGTTGTTAACGTTGTAATTACATCCTGCGCTAACAAAATATGAAGGTTTGTATAAGTCCTGGAACCGGCAGTTGAAGTACGAAAATATACTTTCGTGATTTTTTGCCCTGCAGGTATAGGCGTTGGTTGATTAAATTCACCGGCAAGGAAAAGTGAATTGACGGCCTTACCTCCGGCCGTATTAAACGGAAAAGAATTACTCGATGTTCCCGTGTTTAAATTGTAATGTTGTGGTGTTTGTGCTGATAAATCAACAGCACTCAAAAACACTATAATCAGAAGTACCAAAGTACTAATGAAAAGTGAAAGATGTAATTTTTTCATCATTCTTTTAATTTGTTTTATGAAATTTGTTAGTTGAAAATAAACTTATAATGACATTGCGAATGTTATATGAAATATATAATTGATTGTTAAAATTATTTATATTTTTGATAATATTATTCGAAGAGTGCAGGATTGCACCTGCAGAAATAAAATGAAGAAAAAATACCGATTCTTTATTCATTGCTTAAACTTATTTTATTGTTGTAAAAGTATTATTTTACATTACATCAATGGAGAAACAAATTAGCTAAAAAACAAAAAAATCTAATCAGCAATAATTTAAGAAAATTTATATTGTTAAACAAGTATAATTTATATGAACATATTTTTTAAATAATAATATCAGACAAAAATCCGACATCCCAATTTTTATTTTTATAGAATAAAAAAGCCGATGTTATTTCTAACATCGGCTTTCCTTGGTGAGGATGGGAGGAATCGAACCTCCGACCCAACCTTAAAAGGCTGTGCTCTCCTGAACTACATCCCAATTTTTATACAATAAAAAAGCCGATAACTTTTTTTATCGGCTTTCCTTGGTGAGGATGGGAGGAATCGAACCTCCTCCGTCTGCTTAAATGGGTTTGCTCAACACTAACTTTTATTAATGAAAAAGCCGATAACTTTTGTTATCGGCTTTTATGGTGAGGATGGGAGGAATCGAACCTCCTCCGTCTGCTTAAATGGGTTTGCTCAACACTAACTTTTATTAATGAAAAAAGCCGATAACTTTTGTTATCGGCTTTCCTTGGTGAGGATGGGAGGAATCGAACCTCCGATCCAACCTTAAAAGGCTGTTTCCTGAACTACATCCCAATTTTTATACAATAAAAAAGCCGATAATTTATTATCGGCTTTCTTGGTGAGGATGGGAGGAATCGAACCTCCGACCCAACCTTAAAAGGCGTGCTCTCCTGAACTACATCCCAATTTTTATTAATAAAAAAGCCGATGTTATTTCTAACATCGGCTTTCCTTGGTGAGGATGGGAGGAATCGAACCTCCGACCCACTGCTTAAAAGGCAGTTGCTCTACCCCTGAGCTACATCCCCTAACGGGATTTTGTAAATCCTCACCTAATACTTTTTCGACCCAACCTTAAAAGGCTGTGCTCTCCTGAGCTACATCCCCTTTCGGGATTTTGTAAATCCTCACCTAAACTTTTATTACTTTAAGACTCCGGCGACTTTCAGTCTGATTCTTGCTCTTTGTAAAGAGAACTTAGCGCGTTCTCTGTCTATTCCTTTACCGCTTTCTTTTAATCTTTCGTTTGCTCTGTCAATTGCTTTCTGAGCTCTTTCAACATCAATCGTATCTTTTGCTTCTGCGGCATCAGCAAGAACAACAATCTTATTATTCTTTACTTCAACTACTCCGCCTCTTGTAGAAAAATTTATTTTTTCGCCTTTTTCATCTTCAACCGTTATGACACCTGCTTCAAAGAGTGCTACCATTGCAGCGTGCATATTCAGTATCTGAAACAACCCATCTACACCGGGAACAGTTAAGACTTTTCCTTTTCCCGTAAACACCGATTTCTCGGGACTAACAATTTCAATATCGAGTAATTTATCCAAACTTGTAATCTTAAAAATTTAAGACCTTAGTTTTTTTGCCTTTTCAATTGCATCTTCAATCGTACCAACTAATAAGAATGCCTGTTCCGGTAAATCGTCATATTCTCCGTTTAAAATACCTTTGAATCCTTTAATCGTATCTTCAAGTTTTACATACTTACCCGGTATATTTGTAAACTGTTCTGCAACTGCAAACGGCTGTGATAAAAATCTTTGTATTCTTCTTGCTCTTGCTACAACTATCTTATCTTCATCTGAAAGTTCGTCAATACCAAGAATATTAATAATATCCTGTAAGTCCTGATAGTTCTGTAAAATTTTCTTTACACCCTGTGCAACGTTGTAATGCTCTTCACCGACTATTAATGGATCAAGGATTCTTGAAGTAGATGTTAAAGGATCTACTGCAGGATAAATTCCAAGTTCTGAAATTTTTCTTGATAATTCTGTAGTCGCATCAAGGTGAGCAAATGTTGTTGCAGGAGCAGGGTCAGTATAGTCATCAGCAGGAACGTAAACAGCCTGAATGGAAGTGATAGAACCTTTTGATGTTGAAGTAATTCTTTCCTGTAAAGTACCCATCTCTGTTGCTAAGTGTAGGCTGATAACCTACTGCAGACGGCATACGGCCAAGAAGAGCAGATACTTCAGAACCTGCCTGTGTAAATCTGAAAATATTATCAATAAATAATAAAACGTCTTTCCCCAATTCATCTCTGAAATATTCAGCAATCGTTAAACCCGTTAATCCGATTCTTTGTCTTGCTCCCGGGGGTTCGTTCATCTGACCAAATACGAGTGCCGTATTTTTTATAACACCTGATTCTGTCATTTCCAGATATAAATCATTACCTTCTCTTGTTCTTTCACCAACCCCGGCAAATACGGAATAACCACCGTGCTGTTTTGCAATATTATGAATTAATTCCTGAATAATAACAGTTTTTCCTACACCTGCACCGCCGAATAAACCTGTTTTACCGCCTTTAGTATAAGGTTCAATTAAATCTATAACCTTAATACCGGTTTCAAACATTTCTCTCTTTGTAGAGAGTTCTGTCATTTTTGGAGGATCACGATGAATAGGATATTTCATACTTGTCTTTAAAGGCTCTTTACCATCGATAGTATCACCAATAACATTGATTAATCTTCCAAGGACTTCCTGTCCGACAGGAATCATAATAGGTTCACCGGTATCAGATACATCCATACCTCTAACCAAACCATCAGTAGAATCCATAGCAACGGTTCTAACTCTGTTTTCGCCGAGGTGCTGTTGAACTTCGGTAACAAGAACTTCTTCTACACCTTCAAGATTTACTCTTTTAATGTGTAATGCATTGTTAATTTCAGGGAGTTTACCTTCGCTGAAATCAACGTCTATAACAGGACCAATAACCTGAACAATCTTACCAATATTAGTGCCGCTTACAGGCATAGTATAAAATAATTTAAATATTTTTTAATAAAGAATTACAAATATAAGAAATTTGACGATTACTTTCAAATTAAAAATAAGTATCTCTGCTATAAATATTTAATTGAATATAGTTTAAACCTAAGAAATAATCTTAACAACTGATTATCTTTTAAAGAAACATACCTTTAAATAGTTTAATATCAAAAACCAAATTAGGTTTTTTAAAGAGATTAAATTTTGTAGTTTTGTATATACTTAAAAATAATTTAATAAAATAATAACTTTTATGAAACGGTTTCTGCCTCTTATACTTGTAATGTCCTTTTTAATTACGGGTATTTCGTTTTCCCAAACTTTACAGAGTTACAATTCACAGAAGGTTAAGGTTGAAAATTCTTTAAAATCTTATGGCGAATTATATTTCAGGTTTAATACAAACTCTAAATATATTATTAACGAATTAGGAAGACATATTTCAATTGATAATGTAATAAGCAAGGTTTTTTATTTTGAAGTCTATGCATATGCAAATGCAGACGAGATGGAATATTTTTCAAAACAGAATATAGATTTTGAATTACTCAGACATCCGGGAGATGCTGATAATATTATAACAACTGATAATTTGCAGCAAATAGCCGCATGGGATGTATATCCTTCCTATCCCGCATATATAACTATGATGAATAATTTTGCGGCTGCTTATCCGAACTTATGTAAAATTGTTAATTTTGGAACAACGGTACAGGGAAGACAAATGCTTTGTGCAGTTATCAGCGATAGTGTTCAGTTCAGGAAACCCAAACCAAGATTTATGTATTCATCGTCTATGCACGGTGATGAAACAACGGGATACGTATTAATGTTAAGATTGATTGATACACTATTAAGCGGATACGGAAACAATGCAACACTTACAAACCTTGTAAAAAACTGTGAGATATGGATTAATCCTCTTGCAAATCCAGACGGAACGTATCACGGCGGAGACGGTTCTGTTTCAGGTGCGTGGAGAGGAAATGCAAATGGTAAAGATTTAAACAGAAACTTCCCGGACCCTGTTGCGGGACCTAACCCTTCAGGTGCCTGGGCAACAGAAACCATTGCATTTATGAACTTATTCAATCAGTTCAATTTTACACTTTCAATGAACTTTCACGGTGGGGCGGAAGTTTTTAATTATCCGTGGGACTGCAAAGCGGCTCATCATCCGGACGACCTTATGTTTCTAAATCTCGGGAAAAGATATGTTGATACAGTACATAAATATTCTCCATCTACTTACCTCGATGATTTATTAAGTAATGATCCGAATATTCCGGGAATCACTAATGGTTATGCCTGGTATTCTGTGTATGGAGGAAGACAGGATTATATGACATATTTTACAGGCGGACGCGAAGTTACTTTAGAAATTTCTGGTGTCAAATTGCTTCCTCAGGCTCAATTGCCTGCTCACTGGACCTACAACTTTAAGTCATTTTTGTATTATATGAAAGAATCATTAAACGGAGTAAGAGGATTGGTAACAGATTCTTTAACAGGGGTTCCGCTAAAAGCGAAGATATACACAATCGGACAAACAGATACAACCTGGATATACTCAGATTCTTTACGAGGTGATTATCACCGATTGTTAGCGCCCGGGACATATTCATTGCTATTTACTGCACCAAACCATTATTCAAAAACTGTATCTGGAATTCAGGTATATAAAGATTCCGCAGTTGTTTACAACGTTAAACTTCGTTCTAATCTTACCGGAACGGGAAATAGTGAAATAACAGTAAAAGATTTCAAACTATATCAGAATTATCCTAATCCTTTCAATCCTGAAACTAACATAAGTTTTGACTTAGCCCAAACCTCATTCATTACATTAAAGATATTCGATGTATCCGGAAAAGAAGTAGTTGAATTAATCAACTCTGAATATAAAGCAGGTAATCACACAGTCAGATGGAATGCATCGGCACTATCAAGCGGAATATATTTTTACAAGATTGAAGCAGGTAAATATTCTGAAGTTAAAAAAATGTTATACATCAAATAAAAATAATAAGTGTTTTAAATCAAAAACGGAGCATATGCTCCGTTTTTGGTTTAATGTATAAGTAACTTTTATTCTACAGTAACGCTTTTTGCGAGGTTTCTTGGCTGATCAACATCACAGCCTCTTGCGGCGGCAACGTAATACGACAAGAACTGCAAAGGAATAACGTTTAATATTGGTGCGAAGAGCCCAAGTGTTTTTGGTACTCTTAAGACATAATCGGCATAAGCATTTATGTTATCGTCGTCGTCGCTTGCGAGAGCAATAATTTTTCCTTTTCTTGCTTTTACTTCCTCGATATTGGAAATAATTTTATCGTATGTCCTGTCG
The DNA here is from genome assembly GCA_963748665.1 of Ignavibacteriota bacterium. Classification (GTDB taxonomy): domain Bacteria; phylum Bacteroidota; class Ignavibacteria; order Tepidaquicellales; family Tepidaquicellaceae; genus CAIKZJ01. The sequence continues at coordinate 20,867 of CAVVJW010000015.1, forward strand.
TGAGGAGCGATAAAGACAACGGGCATATTTTCGTCAATTAATGCAATTGGTCCGTGTTTCATTTCAGCGGCAGGATAGCCCTCTGCGTGAATGTACGAAATTTCTTTAAGTTTTAAAGCACCTTCAAGTGCAACGGGGAAATTGTATCCCCTGCCGAGATATAAACAATTGTTAGCATCTTTAAATACTTCAGCAATTTTTTTATACTCTTCTTTCAGACCAACCATCTGTTTTATTTTTGCAGGAATATTTTTTAATTCAGTAGCAATTTCAATGAGTGATTCGGAAGATATTGTATTTTTTTCAGCCGCAATCATCAGTGATATTAAAGCGAGTGACATTACCTGACTTGTAAATGCCTTTGTTGAAGCAACACCAATTTCGGGTCCGGCGTGAACATAAGTACCGGCATCAACTTCCCTTGCTATTGTACTTCCGATAACGTTTACAATCCCGATGGTAGTTGCACCAAACTTTTTGGCTTCTCTTAATGCGGCGAGTGTATCGGCAGTTTCACCACTCTGGCTTATAAGAATTACAACATCATCTTCGTTAATTATTGGTCTTCTGTATCTGAACTCTGAAGCATATTCAACTTCGACAGGGATTCTGCAAAACTGTTCAATCATATATTCGCCGACTAAACCGGCATGCCAGGCAGTACCGCAAGCAGTTATTATAAATCTTTTAGCATTTAACATTTTTTCGAAAACAGAATCAAGACCGCCGAGTTTAGCAATACCTGTTTCGAAATTAATTCTTCCTCTGTAAGTATTTTGTATTGAATCCGGCTGTTCGCAAATTTCCTTCAGCATAAAGTGATCATACCCGGATTTTTCGATTTCTTCAATTAAGAAATCAATTTTATGTGCTTCTCTGAAAATTTTGACATCGTGAATTGTTTTCATCTTAAATCCGTTTTTAGTCAATATTGCCATATCACCATCTTCAAGATACACAACGTTCTTTGTATGGTTAACGACCGCAGATGCATCTGATGATACAATTGTTTCTTCGTTTCCTACACCGAGTAAAAGCGGACTTCCGTTTCGGGCAACTATAATTTTGTCAGGCTCTTTTGAACATAAGCACGCTAATCCATAAGTTCCTTCTACATCGTTTAAAGCAAGTCTTACAGATTTCTCGAAATCATTTGTCTGTTTGAAATAATAATTAATCAAGTTAGCCAAAACTTCTGTATCAGTATCGGTACTGAATTTAAAACCTTCTTCGATTAATTTATTTTTAATGATTTTATAGTTTTCAATGATTCCGTTATGAACAATAACTATATTTTCATCCATATCAAAATGAGGATGAGCGTTAACATCGTTAGGAACACCGTGTGTAGCCCATCTTGTATGACCTATGCCGATTGACCCCTGATATATATCTTTATCGATTGCATCATTTAATTCATTTACCCTTCCCTTTTTCTTAAAGTTAATCACCTCGTTCAAGTCGTTTACAATAGATACTCCCGCAGAATCATATCCTCTGTATTCCAGTCTTCTCAGACCATCAATAATTAACGGTAGAGAATTTCGTTTACCAATGTACCCTACTATTCCACACATAATTGTTTGTTAGTTTTGCAAAATTTAGTAAAAATAGTAATATATTTAATTCTAAACAATAATAATGACGTTCATAAAATAAATAAAAAACTAAAACTTTTATTATAAATTATTTTCAAAAAGTCTTTTGATCAGTTCATTCACATTTATGCTATCGGCTTCAGCGTTAAAATTCAATATTAATCTGTGTCTTAAAACTGATTCCGAAACAGAAATAATATCTTCTCTCGATGGAGTGTATCTACCATCTATTGCCGCCAATGCTTTTGAGGCAAGAATGAGGTATTGCGATGCTCTTGGTCCTGCACCCCATCTTATGTAATCTTTTACATATTTGGGAGATGATACAGATTCAGGTCTGGTTTTATTTACAATACCGACTGCAAATTTCATTAGTTCATCGGATACAGGTACTTTTCTAACCAGATTCTGAAAACCAATTATTTCATCCCTGTTAAAAACAGGTTTTACTTTATAATCATTAACTCCTGTTGTTCTTTTAACGATTTCAATTTCATCCGTTTCATTAGGATATCCTAACCACACGTTATACATAAACCTGTCAAGTTGTGCTTCGGGTAAAGGATAAGTTCCTTCCTGCTCAATCGGGTTCTGAGTTGCAAGAACAAAAAAGGGTTCTTCAAGAGGATATGAAATCCCGCCTGCCGTTACTTTGTGTTCCTGCATTGCTTCCAGCAAAGCAGATTGGGTCTTAGGCGGAGTTCTGTTAATTTCATCGGCAAGAATCATATTAGCGAACACAGGTCCTTTTATAAATTTAAACCTCTTACCGCCTTTTTCATCTTCATCAAAAATTTCCGTACCTACAATATCGGTCGGCATAAGGTCAGGAGTAAACTGTATTCTGCTGAATTTCAAATCCAGTGCTTCAGAAAAAGTTTTAACAATTAAAGTCTTCGCAAGACCGGGGACACCAATCAACAGGCAATGTCCTTTTGATAGTATAGTAATAATTATATCCTTTAATACTTTTTTCTGTCCTACGATTATTTTTTCTACTTCTGAATTAAGTTCTTTGTACTTTATGCTTAACTCTGCAATTTTTTCTACGTCTGATATACTTTTATTCATTAATTTTATATTACTTTTTCGATTATTTCTATATCTCCAAATTTTTTAAGTTGTTTTTTCATCTTTTTTACATCTCCTGCAGCAACGTACTTTAATCTTTCAGGATGTATATACTTTACGGCGGTTTCTCTGACATCTTCTCTGGTAATTTTATTAATCCTGCTTAAATACAAATCATAATAATCTTTATCCAAACCGTACAATTCCAGTGTCATCAATTTTCCCGAAACCGAATTAGAAGTCTCAAGCTGCAAAGGATAATTACCGGTTATATAATTCTTTGCATTTTCAAGTTCCTCATCACTAACAAAATTTTCTCTAATATCATTTAACTCTTTCAATATTTCTTCTACGGCAAATTCAGTTTTATCAGTATTGATTTCTGTTTCAATACTAAAATCACCTGAATACATCCTTGCGTTAAAAGAAGTTCTTGCACCGTATGTTAAGCCGTTTTTCTCACGTAAATTTTTATTTATTCTCGAGGTAAAAGAACCACCGAGTAAAGTATTTAAAAAAGATACGTTTATATAATCATCATTGTTGCGTCTTATACCTGAATGTCCAAGGTGTAAACTTACTTGCGATGCATCCACTTTATTCGTAAGGTAAACAATCCCTTTCCCGTTATCTTCTTCATTAAACACAAAAGATACCTGCTTTGTTTCTTTTGACGCCGCTTTGAATTTTTTCTCGAGTTTATCCTGAATTAAAGAAACATCAAAATCACCTACTATTGCAATTACTGTATTCGCTGAGTTGTAATATTTGTCAGAGAATTGTTTTAAATCTTCAATATCTATGCTATTTAGTGATTCGATATAGCCGTCAGGGTCATACTGATAAGGAGTATCCTTGTAATGAATATTTTTAAATACCCTTTCCGCTAAGAAAGAACCATCATCCTGCAATGACAGAATAGAACTAATTATCTGTTCTTTTTTGCTGTCGAGTTCATCTTTGGGGAAAGTACTGTTAAACAGCATATCTGAAATCATTTCCAATGTAGAATCAAGATTACTGTTTAATGCGGTAATAGATAAAAACGAACCGTCATAACCAAATCCTGATGCGAACAAAGCACCTGAAAAATCTATTCTCTCAGCAATTTCAAGAGCATTTAATTTATTTGTACCTTTGGATAACAATTCTCCTGTTAAAGTTGAGATACCTGACTTATTTCCATTCGTAAAAAAATCGTAGTAAGAGCCTGCCTTTAACATCAGTCTGACGGTAATTACAGGATACCTGTTATCTTTAACCAAATAGACTTTAATTCCGTTGTTTAATTTTATTTTTTTAAATTCAGGAAAGTGCAGGTCACGCGGAGCCCTGGTTTTCGGCATTATGCTTCTGTTAATCATAATACGCCCTTTCTTTTAGGCACATAGTTCAGCACAACTCTTTTACTCTTGTCGAGATATTCAGTAGAGTATTTAATAATATCCTCATTACTGATTGTTTCAAACAATTTTATTTCCTTATTAATCATATTACAATCGTTAAAAAACATTTTGTAATACGAAAGATTGTTGGCTAATGTCAGAGATTGTTGTATCTTCAGGTAATAAGATGTTATCACTTTATTAATTGATTTTTTAATTTCCGATTCCGTTAATCCGTTGGATTTTATTTCATCAATTATTCTATCCATAACGTCTGCAACATCTTTTAGTTTTTTCCCCTCATTTAAAAACGAATAGAAACTAAAAATGCTCTCGAATTCCATACCCTGATTCGTTATGTATGATTCAGTTGTAAGATTTGTATTTCTGACCAAGTCCTGATATACTTTAGAACTTTCACCGGACGATAGACCTACACTGATTAACCTGAACACATAAAACTCTTTTGTTCCGATAGCGGGAGTTCTGTACATTACAAACCTTGCGGGTAATGATATATTATCCTGAATTTCATCTTCAATCTCAGATACAATATTTTTTTCTGAATATATTCTCTCAATTTTACTTTCTTTTGACTCTATCTCTCCATAGTACTTTTCAACCAGGCTATACGTTTCATCATAGTCGATATCTCCGACTATAGTCAAAACCAGATTTGAAGGATTGTAATACTTATTGTAATATTTTTCAACATCACCGATTGTAAATCCTGCAATATGTTTATCATCACCTATTATCTGCCATTTGTAACCACTGGTTTCAAATAATCTTTTCGAACTTTCATATTCAAGAGAACCATAAGGTGCATTATCGTGAACCTGTAATTTTTCTTCAATAACAACTTTTTTCTGAACTTCCAGACCTTCCTCTGTAACCGGAAATTTTGCATATCTGTCAGAATCCAGCCACATACCAAGTTCAATCTTTGAAGATGGAATAGATAAATAATAACTTGTATAATCATTAGTTGTAAATGCATTGCTTTCTCCGCCGTTCGCGTGCAGAATCTCATCAAACTTACCATTAGGAATATTTTCCGAACCGGAAAACATAAGATGCTCCAAAAGATGAGAGATACCGGTTTTTTCCGGATCTTCATCCTTTGAACCAACGTGGAATCCTGAATTAATAATTACGTTTGGAATCTCCGGTTTTCTGCTCATTACCAGTCTAAGTCCGTTTCCAAATACCGTTTCTTTAAACTCTATCATTAATTTTCTGAAATTTATATATTTATTTTGTAGTTATTAATATTGAATATATTTATTTTAGTAAATTGATTAAATTACTTTAATAAAGTATTATAAACAGTGGTAAAACAAAATAAAATAAGGAACGCGACTTGGTATTATTATTACAGCATTATTAATTTTTTTAAATTATGAATTATTTGAAATATAAAAAGATATTCTATGCGTTTTGTACGTTCGCGATTCTTTTCGCATACATACCCGATGCTTATTCGCAGTTCGGTAAGAATAAGGTACAATACAAAGTGTTTGACTGGAAATTAATTCAGTCAAAGCATTTTGATGTATATTTTTCTCAGGGGGGATACGACCTGGCACAATATACTGCTTTCGTTGCAGAATCATCACTTGCTTCCCTGTCAAAGAATCTTGACCATAATATTTCCAACAGAATACCGTTAGTTGTGTTCAATTCACATAATGAATTCCAGCAGAATAATGTAATAGATGAATTTCTGCCGGAGGGTGTTGGAGGTGTAACAGAATTATTTAAGAATAGAATACTGGTTCCTTTTGAAGGTAATTACGAACAGTTCAGGCACGTCATACATCACGAACTTTTTCACGGCTTTATGAATGATTTCTTTTACGGAGGCTCTATTCAGAATATCATATCAAAAAATATCACTCTCAATGTACCATTATGGTTTAGTGAAGGTATGGCTGAATTTCAAAGTCTGAACGGTCTCGATAAAGCAACAGACATGTTTATAAGGGATGCAGTATTAAACAATTATCTGCCGCCTATTGAGTATAATAATGGTTACCTTGCATACAGGGGCGGGCAAAGTTTTCTCTCCTTCATCGCTGACACTTACGGGGATTATAAAATGGGTGAACTTATGAATAACATAAAAGGCTTAAACGATGTAGATGCAGCATTAAGAGAAACTTTTAAATTAAGCACTGAACAGCTTTCTGAAAAATGGCTAAAAGAACTTAAGAAAACTCACTGGCCTGAAATTGCCACTCGTGAAGACGTTAAAGATTTTGCAAAAATGCTTACTAATCATATGACAGAAGGAGGGTTTTATAATGTTGCCCCGACTATTTCACCAAGAGGAGATAAGTTTGCATTTATTTCAAACAGAGATGATTTCTTCGCAGTATTTCTGGCTGATATTCAGACAGGAGAAATTCTTGATAAAGTAATCGAAGGTAACAACACAAATAATTTTGAAGAACTTCAGATTTTAACTCCAGGATTAACATGGTCACCTAATGGCAGAGAACTTGCAATAAGCGTAAAAGCAGGAGATAAGGATGCAGTTTTTGTAATAAATGTTGATAACGGTGATGAGAAGCAACTTCCTATTCAGCTAAATTCAATCTCACAGGTAAAATGGTCACCCTTTAAAAACATTATTGCATTCTCAGGTACAAACACTAAACAATCAGATATTTATATTTATGACATTGCAAAGAACAAACTGACTAATCTTACAAACGATATATTTTCCGACCAAACTCCGAGCTGGACTCCTGACGGGAAACAAATATATTTCTCATCGGACAGGGCGGGTTACCTGACAAATGAAAGTATCCCTCCTGATTTTAAAATGTGGAACCATGATGTTGACAGAAAGGATGTTTACAGGATAAATGTTGAAGATGGTAAAATTGAAAGGATAACAGATTCGAAGGATACAAAGAACGGACACGTTACTTTCAGTGAAGACGGCAAAAAAGTTTTATACGTATCCGATAGAAATGGAATATCAAACATTTATTACGGACAGTGGGATTCAACGGGAAAGTATTTTGAAAAACCAATTACAAATTCAATCAGTCCTATTGACCAGCTTTCATTGTCTAAAGATGCGAAGAAATTACTGTTCGTTTCGCTGAATGAGGGAGGATATGATATTTATTCTATGGATAATCCATTCGATAAGAAAGTTGAGTATGATACATTACCTCCAACCGAATTTGTAAAGAAGAAATACGGGGGAAGCAATAAAATATTTGCGGACAGAAAAGCGGACAGTCTGAAACAGGATTCATCATTAACTTTGAACGATTCACTTTATGATTCACTTTCTACGGATTCTACCAAAAAGATTGTCAGAATTGAAAATGACACTAATAAAACACATAGTGATTCAACACAAATTTACGGAAGCAATATAAAACTGAAGTTTAATAACAAGAAAGACACAGAAAAAAAATATTTAGATAATTTCGATTCATTGTATTCTTCCAACAGTAACTTCAAAGTTGATAATCAGACTAATGAAGACGGTTCTTTTAAGATTAAAAATTATAAAATCAAATTCTCACCGGATTTGGTATATGGCAATGCATTGTTTTCAAGTTATTACGGAGTCTCGGGTGTTGCAACAATTGCACTCAGTGACTTACTCGGTAATCACAGGATAACTTTCCTGACTTCAATGGTTATCGACCTTAAGAACAGTGATTATGCGGTAGGATATCAGTATTTGCCCAAGAGAATTGACTATGGTTTCGAACTGTATCACACTGCAAGATTTGTCCAGTATGATAAAGGTTATGGTTACGGCGCCGAATTATACAGATACAGGACAATAGGCGCAAACGTAAATATATCGTATCCTGTTAATAAATTCAGGAGATTAAACGCGGGTTTTTCATTAATGAGTATAACCAGGGAGAATCTTGACAACGGGATTGAACCAACTCAAAAGAAATATATGTTTGTCCCGTCATTTACGATGGCATTCGATAATGCGCTTTACGGTTATATCTATCCTGAAAAAGGAACCCGGTATTATCTGACAACACTTTTAAGTCCGGGACTTGGTCCAGAAGGTTCAGAATTCTTTTCCCTTATTGGTGATTTTAGAAAATATTTTAAACTTGGTGAGAATTATACGTTTGCAATGAGATTTAACGGCGGGGCAAGTTTTGGGAAAAATCCTCAGAGATTCTATCTCGGGGGTGTTGACAACTGGATTAACTGGGAATTTGAAAACAGTACCATTCCATTCGGCGAGAGTATAGACAGTTATGCATTCTCAATGATAGTTACACCATTGAGAGGATACAATTTCAATGTTCAGGAAGGCTCGAAATTTGTTCTTGCCAATCTTGAAATGCGGTTTCCTATATTTAAGTATTTAATATTAGGGGCATTACCTTTAGGGTTCCAGAATATTATGGGATGTATTTTTCTTGATGCAGGCTCTGCATGGAGCAATACAAGTGATTTAAAATTTATAGGAAATAACCAATATGGGAATTCTGTGACTAAAGACCTCTTGATTGCACCAGGTTTTGGTTCACGAATAATATTTCTCGGCTTCCCTGTAAGGTTTGACGTTGCCTGGAGGTATGACCTTAATAAATTCTCCGACCCAATGTATTTGTTCTCCATAGGACTGGATTATTAAATTTAATAAAATCAAAAAAGGGACTGTCGTTTCCGGCAGCCCCTTTTATATTTTGGTTAAATCGAAATCTTAATGAATTTCCCAGAATGAATTACCTCTTAAGAGAGAATTGACATCACCTTCGCCAAATTTTTTCTTTGACTCTGCGATTTGATTGGTCATATCATCTTCAAAAGTTGTATAATCAATATCAACGAAAACACCAACAGGCAGAGGCATTGCAGGATTATCAGAAAATTGACTGATAATGTAGGCAAGTTCTTTTGATTTTTCATTGTAAACCAAAGCATCGTTTACACTGTGTTTACCGTCGTTCAGGTCAATCAATACAGGTGTAAAGCCTTCTAACTTAATTGCTTTATCTTTTTGTTTTCCAAAAACCATCGGTTTATCGTGTTCAAGATAAACTACTCTGTCTTCTCTGTGTTCTTTAAGAGTAAATTTATCGAATGCTCCGTCATTAAATATTACGCAGTTTTGCAATATTTCGATGAAAGAAGTACCTTTATGCTGATGTGCTCTCTGAATTAAAGACTGCAGATGTTTGGAATCCACATCCATTGCTCTTGCTATGAATGTACCTTCAACACCGATAGCCATTGCTATTGGGTTAATAGGATATTCAACATTACCCATAGGAGTCGATTTGGTTATTTTACCATGTTCCGATGTAGGAGAGTTTTGTCCTTTAGTTAAACCATAAATTCTGTTATTAAAGAGTAAAACATTAATATCTATGTTTCTTCTTAACAGGTGTATAAAGTGATTACCGCCGATAGACAAACAGTCACCGTCACCTGTAGCCATCCAGACAGAAAGATCAGGATTAGCAGTTTTCACGCCGGAAGCAATTGCTGCAGCCCTTCCGTGAATAGTGTGAAAACCATACGTATTCATATAGTACGGAAAACGGCTTGAACAACCGATACCGGAAATGAATACAATCTTTTCTTTTTCGATACCGACTAACTGAGGAAATGACCTCTGTACCTGTGCAAGAATTGAAAAGTCTCCGCAGCCCGGACACCAGCGTACATCAATACCCGACGAGAAATCTTTTGCTGTATATTTTGTTTCTACTTTTTCGCTCATTTTTTACCTCGAACTTCCTTTTAAAATTTCTTCAATCTTTTCTTCGATTTCGTATGCTTTAAATGGTGTACCTTTTACTTTATTAAATTGAATCGGTTCAATAACATAATTCATTCTTATGAGTTTTGCCAACTGACCCATATTAACTTCAGGAATCAATATTTTCTTAAAACTCTTTAAAACTTCAAGCGTGTTCTTAGGCATTGGGTTTAAATATTTCAGGTGCGCTGAAGAAACTTTTACGCCTTTTGCAATTTGATTTTCAACAGCAGAAGTAACAGCACCAAATGTACTGCCCCAACCTAATACCAGAAGTTCACCGCTCTTATCACCGATAACTTCCAATTCAGGAATATCGTTCTCAATATTTTTAATTTTGCCTTCTCTTGTTTTAACCATAAACTCGTGGTTATCAGGGTCATAACTGATATTACCGTAAATATGCTGTTTTTCCAGTCCGCCAATTCTATTTTCAAGACCCGGTGTACCCGGTTTTACCCATGGTCTGACAAGTTTTTCATCTCTGATGTACGGATGATAACCTTCAGGTTCCGTTCTGAAATTTGCAGTCATTTCCGGTAAATCTTCTATTGTGATTACTTTCCACGGTTCAGAGCCATTGCCAATATAACCATCAGTTAAAAGAATAACCGGGGTCATATATTTTATGGCTAACCTTGCGGCTTCAACTGCCATTGTAAAACAATCTGATGGTGTTGCTGCAGCTACTACTGCAACAGGACTTTCACCATTTCGACCAAACATTGCCTGAAATAAATCAGCCTGTTCTGTTTTGGTAGGTAAACCTGTTGATGGTCCACCTCTTTGAACATTTACAATAACAAGTGGTAACTCAGCAATAACAGCAAGACCGATTGCTTCAGTTTTTAAAGCCATACCGGGACCGCTTGTAGATGTAACTCCGAGACTTCCCACGTAAGAAGCCCCTATTGCAGTAGCAATACCTGCTATTTCATCCTCTGCCTGAAAAGTTTTCACACCGAAATTTCTCATACCTGAAAGATATTGTAATATTTCAGATGCCGGGGTAATCGGGTAACTACCTAAAAACAACTCGACGCCTGCTTTTTTTGCAGCGGCTACAAGACCTATAGCAACTGCTTCATTACCGCTTAAATTTCTGTAGATACCTTTTGGTAATTCAGCCGGTTTAACTTCATATCTTGAATCGAATATTTCAGTTGTTTCACCAAAATACAAACCTGCTTTCAGAACCTTAGTATTTGCCTCAACGAGTTCCGGACTTTTTTTAAATTTCTCTTCGATCCAGTTTAAAGTTAATTCAGGTGATTTATTATAAAGCCAGTAAATCACACCGAGAGCAAAAAAGTTTTTACACTTTTGTGCAGTCTTTAAAGGTAAATTCATACTCTTTAAAGTTTCCAGGGTTGTTTTTGTGATTGGAATCTTATATACATTGTAACCTGAAAGTGACCCGTCTTCAAGAGGGTTTTCTTTATATGCGGCAAGTTCAAGATTTTTTCTTTCAAAAGAATCTGTGTTGACAATTATAATGCCATTCTTTTTTATATCTTTAAGGTTCACCTTCAATGCCGCAGGATTCATTGCTACAAGAACATCAACCTGATCTCCCGTAGTATAAATTTCGTGACTTGAGAAGTGAATAGTATATCCGCTGACCCCATAAAGGCTTCCGGCCGGTGCACGGATTTCTGCCGGATAATCGGGTAATGTACCTAAGTCATTACCGTATGATGCCAAAGTATCGGAAAACTGAGCTCCGGTCAATTGCATTCCGTCTCCTGAATCACCCGCAAACCTTATCGTTACATCATCAACTGTAACTAAACCCGGTTTAGAATGTTCGGATTGTGTTTTTTCGTCTACCAAAAGTATAAGTCCTTTTAAATTAGTTTTCTTTGGGAAAGTTTAAAAATACAATTATTGAATTGTTTATTCAAGGTATAAAGAAAAATCCATCCCCTTTTAAGGAATGGATTTTTAAAATACTCTCTATGATATTTGTTTACTCTGATACTGTTTCTTCGGCTGATTCGGTCGATTCAAGCTGCGTATCGTTAGCATCTTCATCTTCTACGTTAACCTTTAATCTGGCAACAACTCCTGTGAAGAGTTTAATATCAACTAAATATTCACCGAGTGCTTTAATGTGTTCGGGCATAAATACTTTTTTCTTCTCAATATTATAGCCTTTTTCCGTTAAGGCATCGTGAATCATAAGAGGAGTAACAGATCCGTAAATTTTACCTTCTTCTGCAGTTTTGACTTTTATCGTAACAGAATCAGTTTCAATTCTTGAGGCAATAATTTTTGCGTCGTTAGTCTCTCTTAAAATTTTTCTGCCTTGCTGTCTTCTGACTTCTTCGTACGATTTAACGTTTGAAGGTGTAGCAGAAGTTGCAATTCCCTGAGGAATTAAATAGTTTCTTGCATAGCCGTCTTTTACTTCTTTAATGTCCCCGGCTGCTCCGATTAAATCGAAATCCTTTTTTAATAATACTTTCATAATATTTTATTGTAAACGGGTAACTTCCGTTACCCGAATTTAGTTTTTATATTTAAATTTTTAAATTACTTTATTAAATCTGAGTCTTCAGGTGAAAGTAATGAATCAAAACTTTCATCGGTGAAAGTTGAAGGTTCATCTTTATCTCCTTCGTTACCACGTTTATTCAAAAATTGAATTCTTCTGGCTTTTATCTCAACGATTGTTCTGTTTGAGCCGTCTTCAGTCTTAAAGGTTCTGCTTTGTAATTCGCCGTCAACCAGAACTGCATTTCCTTTTTTCAATTTATCTCTGCAACTTTCAGCTAGTCTGTTCCAGGCAACGATACCAACGTAGCATACATCTTCTTTCCAATCTTCATTCTTGTCTCTAAACCTTCTGTTACTTGCAATTGAAAAATTGACTACCGGTGTTCCGTTCGTTGTTTGTCTAAAAATCGGGTCCTTTGTCAGGTTTCCTGCAATGATAACACTGTTTAATTCGGGCATCTTAAATTCAGCCATAATGTACCTCCGGATAAAATGTTTTTTAGTTAATAATCAAATCTCTTATTCTTTATCGGTTACTTCACCTACGATTTCGGTATCAGTAATCGTTTCAGCCTCTAACAATTCTCTTGCCGCTTTTTCTTCTGCTTCTCTTTGAGCTTCGAATGCAGCCAGAGTTGCGGCTTTCTTTATAAAATATTCCTGTTTGTCTTTCAGGTCTTTTTTGCTCATCACAATAGAAAGATGTCTGAGTATATTCTCGTCGATTCTGAATGTTTTTTCCAGTTTACCAACGACATCAGACGGGGCTAATACTTCATAGCAAATATAAAAGCCGTTTACCTTCTTTTTAATCGGGTATGCAAGTCTTCTTCTGCCCATTCTTTCGATATTAATAATCTCGGTACCGTTTTTAACCATTAATTTCTCGTATTTCGAAATAATCTCTTCTACAGTCGGATCTTCAAAGTTTCCGTCAACGATAATATAAATTTCGTAATTTCTCTTAACGTTATCCATTTATAATAGTAAATTTTTAAAATATTAAAGTCTTAAAATTATCATTATTTAGTCTAAAAATCAAGTGATTTAAGATTATCAAACATTTTAATCAGATTTTCCCGGCAAAATAATTTATTTAAAATACGCAAAAAGAGGAATTGCTTCCTCTTTTGACGAAATAAACAATTTAAAAAACTAAAAACTGTGCGGAAAGGGGGACTTGAACCCCCACGCCTACGCGGCGCCACCCCCTCAAGATGGTGTGTCTACCAGTTCCACCACTTCCGCAAATTTGTGTATCCTGCAAATATAGTCATTATCAAATTTTTTATCAATTAATTTTTTAGTCCCTTTTCCGGAATTTTTATATCAATGTTTTTTCATTATGAATAAAATATTTCAAATCACATCTGCGAATATTTACATTAAGACATTCAAAACTCCTTACAATCTCATTTTCCGTAATTTAACGATTTCCCTTTTTACATTTCCGTAATTTTTTTATTTTTGTAAGATGAGGTTATTAAAATTTATTATTTTCATATCGATTGCCCTCACTGTATATGGTGCGGGAAGTTATTATGTCTATTATCACGGTCTGCAGGCAATAACCGATTATCAATGGATTAAACCGGTATATATTGTTGTCTTTGTTTTCTTTACATTGTCTTACATAATCGCAAGAATTATCCAGGCATATTACCATTCGCTTATCAGCGAGTTTTTTCTTATATCAGGCTCTTTCTGGCTGGCAGCGCTGCTGTACTTTTTTCTGATTTGTTTAAGCATAGATTTACTAAGAGGAATAAATCATTTTGCAAGCATCTATCCTGCATTTATAACATATAATTATGAAAAATCTAAACTCATTTTATTCTTTGTCTCAATAATAGGAGTTGTCTCATTATTAACATACGGATACATAAATGCAAAGAACCCTGTACTAAACACTGTGGAATTAAAATTCTCCAAGGAAAATTCAAAAGGACTGAGCATTAATGCAGTTATGGTTTCAGATATACACCTTGGCACCCTATCCTGCGGTAAATGGTTTGACGAAGTGGTTGAAAAAATTAATGCATTAAATCCCGATGTAATTTTGCTTGCAGGTGATGTTATTGACGAAGATTTAAAACCGGTTATAGACAGAAACCTTGGCGATCATTTATTAAACCTGAAAGCAAAGTACGGAGTCTTTGCCATAACGGGTAATCATGAATACATTGGAGGAGTTGAACCCGCAGTAAGATATTTAAACAATCATAACGTAACCGTGTTAAGAGATACATCGGTATTAATTAATAATCAATTTTATATAATTGGCAGAGAAGATGTAGAGATTGACCGGTTTTCAAACCATAAAAGAAAACCTCTTTCGGAACTTATGCAGGGTGTGAACATTAAATATCCGGTGATTTTATTAAACCACCAGCCCAATAAACTTAACGAATTAACAGGAAAAGGCATAGACCTCTCAATTTCAGGACATACTCATAACGGTCAGTTATTCCCTAATAACTTAATCACAAAAATAACTTATGAAGTAAGTCATGGATTAATCAACAAATCCGGTACCTGGGTTTTCGTATCCAGCGGCATAGGCACCTGGGGTCCGCCTATTAGAATAGGCAATAAACCCGAGATAGTAAATTTCAGAATTGAAAATTAATAAAATAATTTTTTAATATTTTAACGGACAATCATCTCAGTTTCTTTAACTCTAAAAACAGTTCACGTTCTTTTGCTGTCAGGTTTTTAGGCAGAACAATTTTTACCGTAAGGTATAAGTCGCCGAATTCGCCCGACTTTCCGTAAACAGGCATACCGAGTTTTGGAAGACGGAATATTTTATCGTTTGAACAATCTTTTGAAACGTCAATTTTCACTTTTCCTTTTAATGATTCAAATTCTACTTTGCCTCCGAGAATTGCATCGTACAATGGTACGTATAGTTTTGCGTATAGGTCATCTCCTTTTCTTTCGAAAACTGCATCGGGAAGAATTTTTATTGTTATTAACAAGTCTCCTGCCTGACCGCCTCTTATTCCCGCTCCGCCTTTACCCGGAAGCTTTAAGACCTGTCCTTCAGATATTCCCGGTTTAATGTTTAACTTGATAGACTGATTGTTATAAGAAAAAACTTTCGAGGTTCCGCTATACGATTCACGCAGAGTGACTTCTATCATTGCCTGCATATCCTGACCCATTGTTGAAACCGAACCTCTGCCTCCCCTTCTTGTTTTTCTTTCACCTCCAAAATTGCCGCCGAAAAACATATCGAAGAAATCGGAATATCCCGAATCACCAAACACATCTTCAAAGTTAGCGCTCTGTCCCTGGTTTGAATACCTTGTTCCTCCATATCCCGCATTGTTTCCTGCTGCTTGCTCATAATTCTGCCAGTTTGAACCTAATTCATCATACTTCTTCCTTTTCTCAGGATCGCTGAGTACTTCGTTTGCCTCATTAATACTCTTGAACTTTTCTTCCGCCGACTTATCTCCTTTTGTTTTATCAGGATGATATTTCATAGCGAGTTTTCTGTATGCTTTCTTTATTTGATCGCTGCTTGCTTTTTTATCAACTCCGAGAATTTTATAATAATCTTTGTATTCCATATTATTTAAATTAATCCTTTATCTTTTAAACTGCAAAATTTATTCGTAGTAATTATTATGTGGTCTAACAGTTCTATACCGAGTATTTTTCCCGCATCTTTTAATCTTCTTGATATTCTAATATCCTCTTCGGACGGACTTACATCACCTGACGGGTGATTATGAGAAACGATGATACTCGCCGAATGCTTTCGGATAGCACTTTCAAATGTTTCGCGCGGATGAACTAAACTTGCTGTTAACGTCCCCCTTGAAATTAAATCGGCGTCAATAATTCTGTTTCGCACATCAAGGTTTAAAACGAAGAAATGTTCCTTTGAAAAATCTTCAATCTGGTCTCTGATAAAATTCGCTGCAATTTCCGGATCTGTAATAGACTGTCTGGATAACCGCAGGTTTTCGTTGTTCACTCTTTCTTTTGAATATCTTTTTGCAAGTGTAATACACGATACAAGTTCAGCCGCTTTTGCAAGCCCGATACCTTTGTGTTTCTTTAAATCCTGAAGTGATGCGTCAAAAAGATTTTCTAAACTTCCGTATTTACGGATAAGATTTTGCGACAATTCAAGAACGGGCTCTTCTGAAGTACCTGTTCTTAAGAGTATGGCAAGCAATTCATAATCATTCATTGCCCTTGTACCTTTTGTAAGAAGTTTCTCACGAGGTCTTTCATTAACGGGCATATCTTTTACCGAAAACTTTTTCTCACTTTTAATGCTACCAATAGAATTATTATCTTCCATAAAATTTTTTACTTAAAATATTATTTTAAATATTTATCCAGCCAGTTGAAGAATGTTCTTTGCCATAGAATTCCGTTCTGCGGCGTAAGAACCCAGTGGTTTTCTTCGGGCAGAAGGAGCAACTGTGCGGGTACTCCAAGAAGTATCGCAGCATTGAATGCCTGCATTGCCTGAGTATAAGCAATTCTGTAATCTCTTTCGCCGTGTATTACTAAAATTGGTGTGTCCCAGTTCTGGACATACTTATGCGGAGAAATATCATACGACTTTTGAGCAACTTTGTTATTTTTATCCCAGAAAGGTCCGCCAAGGTCCCAGTTAACAAACCACATTTCCTCAGTTTCGAGATACTGACTTTCGAGGTTAAACATTCCGTCGTGGGCGATGAACGCTTTAAATCTTTTTTCATGATTTCCCGCGAGCCAGAAGACAGAGAATCCGCCGTAACTTGCGCCTACTGCCCCGAGTTTATCTTTATCGACATAAGGTTCTTTTGCAATATCATCTATTGCGCTTAAATAGTCTTTCATATTCTGTCCGCCGTAATCACCGCTGATTTGTTCCAGCCATTCCATACCGAATGAAGGAAGTCCGCGTCTGTTAGGTGCAATAATAATATAACCGTTTGCTGCCATCATCTGGAAGTTCCATCTGTAACTCCAGAACTGGTCAACAGTGCTTTGAGGTCCTCCTTCACAGAACAGCAAAGTCGGATATTTTTTATTCGGGTCAAAATCAGGAGGATAGATTACCCACGCAAGCATATCTTTATCATCAGTAGTTTTAACCATACGTTTTTTAACTTCAGCAATTTTCAACTGGTCAAGAATATTTTTATTCACAAAACTGATTTCTTTTGCTTCGCCTGTTTCAGGATTCACCGAATATATCTCAGTCGGTTTTGACATTGACTGACGGGAAGCAATTAATGAATTTCCTGCCTGAGTAACTGATAAATAGTTATGAACTCCGTCAGTTATTCTTTTTATTTTTCCGTCAGAAAGATTATACCTGAAGATTTCCTGCGTTGCACGGATTCCGCTTACGAAATAAATTGATTTACTGTCATTAGACCATTCAAGTCCGTCAGCATTCTGGTCGAATTCTTTTGAAACATACAATCTTTCTTTCGTAGAAGTGTTATAAGTAAAAATTCTTAGTTTATCTGCTTCGTATTCGTCCCGTTCCATACTTGTCCAGGCTATGTATTTTCCGTCGGGTGAGAACACGGGTGCAAATTCATATCCCATCATTCCTTCTGAAATGTTGATGGTAGATTTTGTGTTTAAATCGTATAGATAAATTTCAGAGTTTGTTGAAATTGCATATTTTTTGCCTTTCATTTTCTTTGTAGCATAAACAATCTGCTTTGAGTCAGGACTCCAGTTAATCTGTTCCATTCCGCCGAATGGTTTCATTGGAGTATCCCATCCTTCACCCGGGTTTATATCGATTCCATCTTTTATGTTTCCGCTGTTATAATCAGAAATAAAAATATGGCTGTAAAGTCCGTCTTCCCATTCATCCCAGTGTCTGTACATCAAGTCATCGATTAATCTTGCGTTTGATTTCGGTAAATCGGGATGTATATCCTGAACCGTTTTGTCAATCTTAACATCTTTTAAATAAAACACTTTTAAATTATCGGGTGAATATTTAAAATCATTTATTCCGTCAGTTATGTTTGAAACCTGTTTTAAATCAGAGCCGTCGGGATTCATTTCCCAGACCTGCATACTACCGCCGCGATTACTTACAAAACCGATTCGTTTACCATCGGGTCTCCATTTTATACCAAACTTAGAATCCGAGGATTCGGTAAGACGTTTTTTATTACTGCCGTCAACGGCTGAAATATAAAAGTCAGTCTGTCCTTTGTTTAACTGTATATTAAAGTAACGGACACCGTAAACTATTGACTGTTCATCCGGAGAGACAGCAGTTTCAGTAATGCGTCCAAAAGACCACAGGACTTCGGGAGTTAAAATGTCGGACGAAAGTTTCGGGTTTGAGTTTGTGATAATACTGGCATACTTATCCTGTGCCTGAGTAAGGTTGAAAATTATTAAAAATAAACCAACGATAGTTAAAACTATTTTTCTCATATTTGTAAGATGTTTAATTTTGGTATTAAATTAATCAAAATATTTTTTCAATAAAATTGAATAAAAAATCATAGTTTTGTTTTGCACGTAGATGGAAATTGGCACAACATAAGAGACGAATGGAACTGATTTTCACTAATTATTTAATTCAGTATAGAAAAAATTTTAGACACGAATTAACACGAATTACACAATTTTTATTGATTGTTTAATTCGGTATTGAAATAATTTTAGACACGAATTGACACGAATTACACAAATTGTCATAAAGTAATAATTATGAATAAATGGCACACTGATAAGAGATTACTGATTTTCACTGATAGAGATTTTTTTCCACCCCAAGGTCTGAGGTAAACAGCGATTGCAAAGGAAATTTTTTATCAAATTTTTCCCTTTTAGTATTGATTTATTTGCTTTATTTTATGATTATTATAAAAATTAAAAGAGAGTGCAAAATAGATAAAGTGTACAAAATTTCGTACAAACAAAATTAAATGAAAATGAAGTATATCAAAATTTCGGTTGTGATGATTGCATTTCTCGCAATTTTTAGTAATTTTAGTTTTGCTCAGGGCAATGGCAGCAAATACGCAGGTGAGTTTCTTGCTATAGGCGTAGGCGGCAGACCCCTTGGAATGGGCAGTGCTTATGTTGCTCTCGTAAATGACGTTACAGCAGGTTACTGGAATCCTGCTTTACTTTCAAAAATCAACTATCCGCAGGTTGCCTTAATGCACGATTCACGTTTTGGTAATTTAGTAAATTACAATTATGGCGCGATAGGTTATCCTATTGGTAAAAATCAATCAGTTGGTTTAAGCGTTATCGTTAACGGTATAGACGACATCCCCGATACAAGAAACGCCCTTATTGATTTAAACGGTAACGGTAAACTCGACGACGGCGAAAGACTCGACCCTGACAAAATTACTTATTTTAATTCAAACGATTACGCTTTTTATCTTACATATTCTAAAAAGACAAACGATAAATTTTCCTACGGTGCAAACTTCAAAGTTATAAGACGGTCACTTGCGGAAGAGTCTGCCTGGGGACTTGGTTTTGATGTTGGACTTCACTATACACCTATTGACAGATTAATGCTTGGTGCTAACTTACAGGATATTACAACAACATACCTTGCCTGGAGTACAGGGAAAAAAGAAAATATCTCACCGACTGCAAAGATTGGCGGTGCGTATATACTTGACGTACCATTTCTTAAAGGCATAGTTATCCCCGCAGTTGACTTTGACGTGAGGTTTGAGAACAGGCAAACTGCTTCTAATTTCAATGTTGGTGCTGTATCGTTTGATTTTCACGGCGGACTGGAATACACTTATAACAATCTCGTCAGCGTAAGAGGCGGATACAATGAAATCGGAAACTTGACACTCGGTGCAGGAATAAAACTTCCTAAAATTAATATAGATTATTCATTCGCAAAATTTGACCAGGATGATCAACTCGGCAACACACACAGAATATCGCTTACATTCACTTTAGAAGAAGACAAGTTTAAACGTAAATAAATTTAAAATTATTTTTATAATGCTTTCAATGATATCATTGGAAGCATTTTTTATTTAAAGAAAATCTGATATGAAAAACATTTTATTTTTAATTTTACTTTTTATTTCAATTATAGTAATACCTTCGTGTTCATCATCAGTCAGCACAAACACATACAACTGGAAATATTTCAGGATAAATGCAAGCACGGACGACGATGTGCTTTTCGTAAAACTTCAGACCGAAATGAATATAGAACCTAAGATGCAGAGTTATATGATTACTGTTGACCTTCGTGATGAAAACCCTGATAATCATAAAATAATAGTGGGCGAACCATCAGACCAATCGCGTATAATGAAGCAATGGCAATTGCTTAGCAAAGAAACTAGAGAAGGTTTGAAAAAGTGGAACGGCTCGAATAAATTTCTGTTATAATATTAATTCAAGCCGTTCAAGATTTTTATTTCAGCAGAATCATACGTCTCGTTTCAGTAAAACCATCTGTCGAAGATCCGCCGTGGCGGATAATCATTTTATAAAAATACACGCCGCTGGATAACGCAGAGCCATCGAATGTCGTTTCATAAGTCCCGGGTTTAAGCTTTTCGTTCACAAGTGTTTGCACTTCACGACCCATTATGTCATAGACAATTATCCTGACATCCCCTGAATTTAAAATTGAGAATTTAATATTTGTAATTGGATTAAACGGATTGGGATAGTTTTGTCCCAATGAGTATGAAGATGGTATTTCGGTGCTGATGTTTTGGATACTGACAATTTCCGAAAGTGGGCGGCACCAGACTGAATGATTATATGTTCCTGTGTAAATATAGTTTCCGTATATATACAAAGATACACACGAAGCAGAAAAATTTAAACCCTGATTTTGAACAGACCAGCTAACGCCAAAGTCAGTTGAAAGATAAACACCAGAACCATTAGTACCTGCCAGAATACAGTTCCCGAATGTTAC
Source organism: Ignavibacteriota bacterium (assembly GCA_963748665.1). Classification (GTDB taxonomy): domain Bacteria; phylum Bacteroidota; class Ignavibacteria; order Tepidaquicellales; family Tepidaquicellaceae; genus CAIKZJ01. The sequence continues at coordinate 42,113 of CAVVJW010000015.1, forward strand.
GAGGGAAAGAATAGCTTTGTTTAATGTAGTTTGATTCCAGCTCACTCCATTATTAGTTGAGATATATAAGCCATTATAAAATGTTCCTGCATAAATATTATTGTTAATAAAGGCAAGTGATGTAATATATTGATTAGTCAAACCAATATTTGTCCAACTTGTTCCATTATTTGTGGAACAATAAATACCACTATCTGTTGTTCCTGCATAGATATTATTTCCGTTCGATACAATAGATTTAACAGTCGGAATATTTAACGAGGTTTGTATCCAGTTAGCACCGTAATTTGTCGAGATAAGAATACCTGTATTCCAGGATCCAGCAAAAAGATTATTTCCTAATGTTGAAAGTGCATATACAGGTTTGTCATTCAAACCTGCTGGCACCCAATTATTACCATAATTTGATGACAGATACACTCCATTATTGTCAGTACCTGCAAATATATAATTCCCAAGGGATGCTAGCGAATATACAACCATATTTGTCATTGATGTATTTAACCAGGCAGTACCACCGTTTGTTGAAATAAAAACACCATTATTGAGTGTTCCAGAAAATAAATTACTACCAAGAGATGTAAAAGAACTAACAGATGTAGCATTTAAAGGAGAATGTATCCAATTACTGCCATTATTTTCAGTGATATAAATACCATTATATTTAGTACCAGAGAATATATATTTACCAAGTGATGCAAGAGATAAGACATCTTGATTATTCAAACCAGTTTGAGTCCAGTTAGTTCCGCTATTAGTGGAGAAGTAAACACCATAATATCCGGCCCCTGCAAAAATATTATTTCCGCTTGTTGTGAAGGAACGTATAGATTTATTGATTAAAGAAGTCTGAGTCCAGTTTAATCCATTATTTGTTGATATATAAACCCCGGATTGAGAAGTACCTGCAAATAAATTATTTCCAAGAGCCTTTAAAGTAATAACCTTAATATTGCCCAACGAAGTTTTTGTCCAGCTTGCTGCATTATTAGTTGATAAATATACACCAGTTTCTTCAGTACCAGCGAATATGAAATTTCCAAGAGTTGTAATACAATTTACAGTTTGATTACCAAAAGAAGTGTGGGCCCAACTTATTCCATTATCAGTAGAACGATAAACACCTTCGTAAACTGTACCAACATAAATATTATTCCCAAGTAATGCAATAGAATTAATAATATGACCATTCAAACCAATATAGGACCAGTTCAAACCGTTATTTGAAGATAAATAAACTCCATATAATTGTGTCCCGGCGTAAATATTATTTCCGAGTGCAAAAAGAGAAGTAACTTCTTTGTGCAAAGAGGTAATGTTCCAACTCGCTCCATAATCTGTTGACAAATAAACTTCTGTAGCAACGCTTGCAAAAATATTATTTCCACAAACGGCAATTGAATTAGCAGACCCTCCGTACATTCCGTCACACTGCACCCACTGCCCACTCGAATTCAAAGCTACAAGCATTGCTAATACTACAAATATTGTTTTCATTTCTCTATTATTTAATTAATATAAAATCCCCAACATTGAGTGGGGTTAGTATATCATTTAATCATCAACATTCTTTTTGTTTCTGTAAAACCATCCGAAATCAATTTATAAAAATACACACCGCTTGATAATGCAGAGCCATCGAATGTTGCTTCGTACGTTCCGGGTGGTAATCTTTCGTTTATGAGTGTTTGGACTTCGCGACCAGTTATGTCGTAAACTTTAAGAGCAACAAGCAAGGATGCTTGTTTTACATTAGCAACATCAAACTTTATTTTTGTAACTGGATTAAACGGGTTTGGATAGTTCTGTGACAACGAAAACTTTGTTGGAACTTCAGTACTGATTTGATTTATTCCTGTAATCAATTGTGTGTCGAAAGTTTCAACGAGGGCAATCTTTCCGTTTATCTTCTTTTCCCAGATAAGCCTTAACTTGTATAAAGTCCAGTTCCTACGAATTGGAGGTGATGCTACTACTTTAGAAACAAAAGCCGTATCTTCAAGATTAAAATATTTTGTGTATAAAGTATAATTGCTCCAAGACCTCGACTGTGCCACAACCATATTTGAATCTGATGTCTTTCTCTGAAATCCGAATAATGTGTATGGAGAAAAATCATTGTCAGGATTATTTTGAACAGGTACATTTAATATAGAACCGGTACAATTCATATTTCTTCCTGAGAAACCGAGTGTCATATTTCTTGTTGCCATTGTAGTGTGGCTGGTTATCATATAACTATGCATACCTCCTAATGTATCATAATCATAATGGAATTCACTTGAAGAATGAATATTCTTAACCGATAATGGTTTTGGAAATGTTTCCACAGGATACCAGATAAATTCATAACCCGGATATGATATCCCAAACCTTTTTCTGCAAAGCAAATTATTAGATGGACTTGTTTCCTGAAGAAAATAAATCGTATGGCCATAAAAAACAGGCGTAACGCAGTTACTGGATATTGAGTCTGTAAGATTTTTTTCGCCCTGCCAGATACCATTTCTGTAAAACTTAAAAAATACATCATTATTCTTTTCATAAACTATGTAATGTGTTGAATATCCATAGTCCCAGAAATAGACTGAAGGTTTAGTTTCGTTTGCTGAAGTGGAGTCAATAATCAACGGCACTGACCAGTTTGAGCCGCTCCAGATAGAATAATACAAATCCCAGTTACCGTTTTTGTTCGATTGCCATACTACCATATTCCCGTCAACTGCGGCGTTTATATTCATAAACCCATTGTTGATAAGTGTCCTTTCATTAGAGTAATTGTAGATATCAACACTTCTCCAGGCAAGTACCGAGGCACTTCCGCTTCTTACCTCATATATCATCTTAACACTATCCTGTGGGGATGAATACGGAAGAACAGAAAAGACAGGATTTCTGTAATCATAAGTGCTTGATGACATAACAACCCTGAAAGTATCAAGATGTGTTATCTGTGGGAACGCATTTCTTATTAAGCAAAGAGAAATTAATAAGCCAAAGAATAAAATTTTGCTTTTCATAATGAATTAAAATTATTTTAACAATAAAAGTTTCTTTGTCTCTTTGTAATTACCTGCTGTCATTTGATAAAAATACACACCGCTTGATAATGCCGAGCCGTTGAATGTTACTTCGTATGTGCCGGGCTGTAACTTTTCGTTTATGAGTGTCTGGATTTCGCGGCCTGTTATGTCGTAAACTACAAGCTTAACCTCTATCCCCCTCTGGAGGGGGATTAAAGGGGGAGGATGCCACATCAAACTTTATTTTCGTTACCGGGTTAAACGGGTTTGGATAGTTCTGACCGAGAGAATACTTTAACGGTACTTCCGATGACAACTGTTTCACTCCAATCGTGAAATTACTTTCGTAATACATCTGCACCACATCTGCAAGTTGTTTTAACTTTGTAACAGAGTTCAGATTACTCGTTCCGCGTGCAACAAGTTGTGCCATCCATATTACTGCAGTGTCACCGCTTGGCACTGTGTAGTTGTCAGCGCCCATTCCGAGAGTAAATCTAACATCCTTCATTGTCTCAAGTGCAAGTGTTCCTACTGAATCTTTTCCATAATTCATTATATATCCTTTTGCGGAAGTCCATCCATCGTTAGTTTCAGGATCACCGTAAAATATCTTCTTAGTCTTTTTGTAACTCCCCCATGGAGTGGGTTGAGTTCTGTCAAGCCAGGCAGCGGAATCTTTCTTAAATCCCTGCATGAAAAAATAAGCACCCAGAGGTTCGCCGTTAGGGTCAGATTCATTTGGCGGCGGGGCTCCCGCATTATTTGTTCTGTTAAAAGAAGTTAAATTGTACGTTACATTTGGCGACACACTTTTATTCACGGGTCCTTTAAGTATTTTATATCCAACAGCAGGCGGGTTTGCACCGTAGGTAGGTGGTGCACCCGTACCATCTTCATTGTCTCCGTTGTATGCATACCCCATATTTCTTACTGTATCACATCCAACCCAGTCATCACTTGCATCTCCTACATCGGGGTCAGAGATAATTGCAAAATGTGTTCTGTTCCAGGGCTGATTACCTTTGTTCAGAATTTCGAACTTTGTGAATACCACGTCATTATAACTCGGATATGAATAAACCCACTTTGTAAGGTGAAGTTCTATTCCCATTATTGGATTTAATACACCTCCGCCATAACCTTCACCCGGATTATGTGAAGAAGGATTAATATCCGTCAGGCAGGCGAATATTGTCTGCGAAGCATTCTTAACTCCCGGTGTATCAATTCCAGCCTCGTAAATTCCGTTTTGGTTTACGTCCACATAAGGAGCGCCGTAAGGAATCATATATCCCCATTCCTGCCAGTCTCTTTGCGATGTGCCGCCTGACCTCACAATTTTATATATCCTGAACTTACTGCTGTCGAAATAATACTGTCCGTTCTGTATAGCACCGGGCAAATACTCACCGTAATATGAGCAGGATGTTTGTGCAAGTTGACCGTTTATCATACAGGATGAAGTAAGACCTGTAGTAAATACCATAAACTTATTTGAGCCTATGGGCCATTCAAAACCGGGTGAATTGCCCGTGTATCTATTCTGGTCGAATATTCCTCTGAAAAACTGATACGTACTTAAATTATTACCGTTTATTTTCATCTGCAATTTAACCGAATCAATTTCATACTTTAATATCGTACCGTTCCCGCCAAAGAAATACGGATAGATTATGTAATTCAGATTAACGTTACAGGAGTTGGAATCCTTGTCCAATCATTGTATAAGCATTACCAAACCATTTGAACCGGTGACGAACTGACTATAACTGTAAAACAAATTATTTGTAACGCCTGTCGGATACTGAGTCCAGGTATGCCCGGTATCGTTTGTATAACTAATAACTCCATTATTTCCATAAACGGAAAAACTACTTCCGTATCCGTTAACATAATTCAAATTCTGGCTTGTCGGGCTTGTTACCTGAAACCAGTTTAGCCCCCCATTCATTGACTTCAACACGGTTCCCGAATTCCCGCAGATAGTAGCATCGAGGTTACCGTTGACAGTAATTGAGTTCAGGTTCTGTGTAGTACCGCTCGGCAATTGTGTAAAAGTATTCCAGTTTGTACCTGACCAGGTTGAATAAAGTATCAGTCCCTCCGTCGCCTACAACAAATAATCTATATGCTGTACTTTGATAAGATGCAACAGCGTTAAGGTTTGCAGTAGTGCCCGTATTCAATTGAACCCAGTTATTTCCCGTATTAGTAGAAAATATAAGCGTACCGTTATCACCACAACAGATATAATTATTGTTTGAATTTAAAACTCTTATAATGCTCTTCAGGTTTGAGGCTGTTCCGGAATTTTTCTGAGTCCAGGTGTTCAAACCGTCACTTGAATGCAAAATCGTACCGTTCGAACCGCAAATTAATCCGTAACTTGCCGGATTGGTTCCCGAAGCATAAACACTTTTTAGTTCGCTGTTAGTACCGCTGGGTTTAATCACCCATTTGTAACCGTATTGCTGAGCGTTGCATACATTGTATGCAATCAGCAATAAAAATAAAATCAACAATTTTGTTTTCATAAGTTATATTAAACTACTAAATTTCTTATATCTTTCTCATTGATAATAAAAACTATTTCAATAATAGTAACTTCTTTGTTTCTTTGTAATTGCCTGATGTCAATTGGTAGAAATATACACCTGATGTCAGATTGCTTCCGTGAAGGTCGTTGTTCTTCTTGTATACGTGCCGGGTTGTAACATTTCGTTCACAAGAGTTTTCACTTCGCGTCCCATAATATCGAAGACTTTTAATGTGGTAGTCCACCCCCCTTCCCCCGCCAGCGGGGGATGTTAGCAACATCAAACTTTATTTTTGTTACTGGATTAAACGGGTTCGGATAGTTCTGTGATAATAAATAATCTTTGGCTACACCGTTTATCTTTCTAATGTTCATCGCACAGGTTGTAAAACTAATTCCGAAGATTCCTTTTTCAGTTGGGCTTAAATTCTTTTCGAATACGTACCACATACGGAAACAGGCTGAACTTGGAACCACATTCGTTGAACTTAATGCTATCTTTGAATAGTAATTTGTATCGTTTGAGACGAGAACATTCACGGAATCCCATGAATATTCCATCTTTGTCTTTGCATAAATTGAATTGTTTATTCTTGTCAGGAAGCCATAACAACCGTGAAGTGTGTTATCTCCAATTAAAAACTCACTGCCTTTGTAACTCCACATATCATACACAGTTGAAGTCAAAATGTTATGATGCACACTGCTTTGTCCGTTCCATTTTATTTCCGTGCCGAAAACATTTCGTTTCCCGTTTGAATAATTTTCATAGACACACATATAAGGATTTGGGATTGAACTTATTTGCACAAACCCGGCATTATGATTCAGACCGGAATATCTTACTGTATCAATAAACAAATTCAGAATACTTGCGATTGTATCTGCTTTCAGACAATATACGGAATTTTGCGTTGAAGAGAATTCTCTTTCAAAACTAATGAATATCTTTTTAGGTGTAGTAGTAGAAATAATTACAAATGGATTTTTGCAAATCTCGTTTATTCCTGAAGTTAAATTAGTATCTTTTATTACACTCTGATTATCTGAATTAATAATTTTGAGTTTTATGTCATTTCCTGATTTATAAACTACTGCATAAGTATTTTGATTAATCAATGCCACACGCGGACTCATCTGGTCGCCGCCTGAACTATCGACAGGAAATTCATTAAGCCAGCCCTGATTTTGTTTGTAAATTCTGGCATACACATCTTTATTTCCATTTTTGTTCGTTTCCCAAACGACTAATGAATTTAATATTACACTTATATAAGAACTACTTTTATAGAAACCAATAGCCGGGTTGATATTCTGGAAAGAGTTGTTGGTTAAGTAAAAGCCGCTGTCAAGCGCACCCGATGTGTTAATCTTTGACACGCAGATATTTACAGAATTTCCATTAACTCTTTCGTATGTTAAGAACTCAAATGGAAAATTTGCAAGATCATATCCACTGTCATTCCTGATTTGGAACGAAGGATTCCTGTCATTTCCGAATGTGAGTTTAACGGGTGTATGCTGGTATTGAGCATAGGAGAAATTGCTCAACAATGTGAGTATAAAGAAAACCGAAAGTATGAAAATCTTTTTCATAAAAATGTAGTCAAAATATTATTAAGTCTTATTTCAATAATAATAATTTCTTAGTCTCTTTGTAATTGCCAGATGTCAATTGATAAAAATAAACTCCTGATGTCAGATTGCTTCCGTCGAATGATGTTTCGTAGGTACCCGGCTGTAATGTCTCATTCACAAGTGTTTGCACTTCGCGGCCCATAATGTCGAAGATTTTTAATGTGGTAGTCCACCCCCCTTCCCCCCGCCAGCGGGGGATATCAAAACGAATTTTCGTTGTTGGATTAAACGGGTTCGGATAATTCTGATATAATGCGAATTGATTTGGGACATCTGTACTGACCGGATTAATTCCAACATTAAATCCTCCATTATAAATAGCACGAACCGTATCAGCCAAAGCTCTTAAATCCCCTACTGAATTCCGGTTTGTAATTCCCCTTGCTACCATTTGTGCAATAACAATTCTTTGTGTGTCGTTTGGATGAAATGTGTACGTACGGTCCGCTGCTGATTGTAAACCTTCTGTCACCCGGTACATTCGCTCCGATATAAATTCCTGCTAGTATCTCCTCCGCAGTTCTGGATACTTCCCTTAGTTTCCGTCCATCCAATGTTTGCTTCGGGACTTCCTGTATAACAGAATTTTGTCTTTTTTGTGCCTTGAGTTACTAATGGATTTAACCACCACGTTAAATCTTTTTTAAAACCTTTCATCATATTGTATGCAGGTACAGGCTCACAGTTTGGGTCAGATTCACACGGCGGAGGAGCCGATCGTCATTCGTAAAACAAACGCTTGCAGTCATTCCAAGAGGTACGTTTGGAAACAATAAGCCATATCACGTATTGTGTCACAACCAATGTAATCATCATTTGCATTTCCGAGGTCAGGGTCGTTCACTAAAGTTACAAGCATACTATCCCAGGTAGTAAGACTTTTGTTTATTAATTCCCATTTTAAGAACTGCACGTCTTTAATGGAATTTTTCGTGTAAGCCCACGCTGTAAGGTGTAATTCTGACATCATTAAAGGAGATATTAATCCTCCTCGAATTCTTCGCCGGGATTATGTTGTGAGAAATCAGCATCTGTCATACACACGAATATTGTCTGGCTTGCACCTCTTACACCGGGCGTATCAATAGCGGGCTCATACGTACCGTTATTATTCTTATCTGTCCAGGGTGCACCGTAAGGCACCATTAATCCCCAGTTTGCCCAGTCGGGATTTGTTGATGAGTTATCACCTTTGGTTACTTTATAAATTCTGAAATTACTGTTTGTTGTGAATACACCGTTTATTATGCAACCGGGTACATATTCACCTATGTATGAAGCAGACGACATTGCATACTGTCCGTTAATTTTACAGGCAATTGTTAAACCACTCGTATAGCAGACATATTTCCCTGATCCCTTAGGCCATTCAAGCCCCCCGTTGCTGTCCTGATTAAAAATTCCTGAACCAAAAATCTGAGACTTTAGATTGTTTACGTCTAAATATGCAGGATCAATGTTTCTTCTTTCGCTTTTTAAAAAAGAGAATCCAAAGATAATAATTGCCGAGAGCAACGTAAGGATAAATAACTTTTTCATAAATTTATAAAATTATTAATAAACTCCGCCGAATAATTTCAGCGGAGCATTTGATTTATTAAACTATTTCAATAATAGTAACTTCTTTGTTTCTTTGTAACTGCCTGATGTCAATTTTGCTCGTTCCGCGTGCAATCAACTGTGCAACGACTATCGTTTGTGAGTCACCCGGATTCATAGTGAAGTTATCTTTACCCATACCCAGAAGGAATCTTCTGTCGCTCGGCGAGTTTACAGGCTGATACACTCCTGTGTCACCGCCGCAATTCCTTATAGAGCCTTTTAATTCAGTCCATCCTGTGTTAGGTTCAGGTTCACCCGTAAAAACAAACTTCACAGGTTTTGGAGGAGTAAACAACGGGTTCATCCATTTCGAACCATCTTTCTTAAATCCCTTCATCATTGTGTAAGCACCCAAAGGTTCTCCGTTAGGGTCATTTTCGCAGGGTGGTGCTCCGCAGCCATTGCATACAAAATATGCCCCAGTCTGTGTTTTTAAAGTGTCATATGGTACAACAGTTTTGTTCACAGGGAACTTAAGTATTCTCATCCCAACTGCAGGAGGATTTAATCCGTAAGTTGGTGGTTGACCGCTACCATCCTGATTATCACCGTTGTACCCAATCCACATATTTCTCGTTGAATCCATTGCAAGGTAATCGTCATTGGCATCACCTAAATCGAAGTCACCTGTTAAGGCCATATATACATTGTTCCACGCAACTGAACCGCGATTGATTAAATCGTATTTTATGAACTGTACATCGTTCAGAGTTGTATCGCCATAAGTGTAAGCAGTTATTTTCAAATCTGCATTAAGTGGCAAAGTACCTCCGCCAAATCCTTCGCCGGGAGAATGGCTTGCAGGAAATCCATCAGTTAATGCCATAAAGATTGTCTGAGTTGCATTACGCATTCCGGGAATGTCAGTACAGGCATCGTATTGTCCGTTGTTATTCATATCACGGTAAGGTGCACCGTAAGGAACTATCATACCCCAGTTTGCCCAGTCTAAACTAACAAGACAATTGTCTCCCGCAGATACCTTCCATATTTTATTTAAAGTGGCCGGGATTTGAGGAGTACCGCCGATAATCTGTCCAGACCTGTATTCACCTTTGTATGAACACATTGCCTGGCGAAGATTACCGTTTAACATCGCAGATATGCTCAGACCTGCTGTAAACCCGGCGTATTTACCAGAGCCCTTTGGCCATTCTAATCCTGCACTGTTTCCATGAAGTGGTATTCTGATTGAATATACCGGAGTTCTGAAAATATGCACTTAAATTATTTCCGTCAAGCTTTACTCTTTTTATTGTTGTATCCGTTGATGGATTGGGGAAATTACATTCAAGGATTGTTCCATTGCTGCCTACTGCTATGGCTTTTACATTCGATAAAAACAGCATTGAGTTTACGCTTGCAGTTGAGCCAACATACTGAGTAAGCCATTGCACTCCACCATTCGTTGTATGCAATATCGTACCGTTATCGCCTCCTGCCCATATATCGTTAGCTGTGATTACATTTAAAAACCTGAGAGTGTTTGTAGTTCCGCTTAACTGCGATGTCCAGTTTACTCCGCCGTTTGTTGATTTCATTATCTTTCCGCCTGAGCCGACAAGCATCATGTTAGATGTATCTCCCAAAGAAGCAACTCCGTAGAAGTTATTCGTAACGCCTGTACTGTAAGGCAATACTGTAACCGATGGCGGAACAGGCAATGCATACACAAGTTTTCAATGAACGTTCCGTTATCTCCGCATACATATCCCCTGGTAAAGGAGATACAGAAGAACTGAAATTAATACATCGGAGCGAATTAGTTGTTCCTGATGTAACTTCACTCCAGTTTGTACCGAGGTTAATGGATGTATAAATCTTTCCTCCGTCACAAACTATTATTCTGTAATTCTGTGTTACGTATGTATTAATAGAATTAATGTTGTTCGTAGTCGGCGAGACCACGTTACTCCAGTTCAAACCATTGTTTGTGGATTTTATAATAGTCCCCGAAGCACCAGCAATGAACTGAGTTGATGATCCATATATTGAAGACAGGTTTATACCCGAAACAGGACTTGATACTACCCAGTTTGCTCCCGCATTGGTTGAAATCAAAACTGTTCCTGAATTGCCTGCAGCAATGAGTGCGTTTGATAAATAAATTGAATTAAGGTTTACACTCACCGGACTGTAAACAGGATTCCAGTTATAATAAATCAACTGCGACTTGACGTCTGCGGTTAAGCAGATGAAGACAGCCAGTAGAACAATTAGTTTTTTCATAATGCTATGTTTTTTAAACTTTTAATTGCCGCCTGAAGTATTCGTATCAGGCGGCTGAACATTATTTATTTTAATAAAAGTAATTTTTTTGTTTCTTTGTAACTGCCTGATGTCAACTGATAAAAATAAACTCCTGATGTAAGATTGCTACCGTCGAATGTTGTTTCGTAAGTACCGGGCTGTAATGTTTCGTTCACGAGTGTTTGCACTTCGCGTCCCATTATGTCGAAGATTTTTAATGTGGTATTCCACAGCCCCTTCGCGCGCCAGTCGGGGGATATCAAAATCCATTTTTGTTACTGGATTAAACGGGTTCGGATAGTTCTGATACAGTGAATATAGATTCGGAACATATGAACTAATCTGTTTAATGCCGACAGTATAGTTTGCTACCAGGTCTGCAAGTTGTTTCAGTTTTGTAACTGAATTAAGATTGCTCGTTCCGCGTGCAATCAACTGTGCAACGACTATCGTTTGCGAGTCGCCAGGATTCATCGTGAAGTTATCTTTACCCAAACTAAGAATAAAACCTTCTGTCGCCCGGAGGATTTGTTGGATAATACGTTCCTGTGTCACCGCCGCAATTCCCAATAAAACCTTTTGGCTCAGTCCATCCGGTGTTTGGTTCGGGTTCACCTGCATAAATAAATTTCACCGGTCTTGGAGGTGTAAATGTAGGGTTCATCCATTTTGAACCGTCTTTTTTAAAACCCTTCATCATATTATACGCTGCCGAAAGGTTCGCCATTCGGGTCTGATTCACAAGGAGGCGGACTGCAACTGGTACAAGTGAAACGAACTGCCTGAAGTAGTACGAATTGTATCAAATGGTGCAACAGTTCTGTTCACAAGGAATTTCAAAACTCTCATACCGACTGCAGGAGGATTCGCACCGTATGTCGGTGGATTACCGCTTACCGTCCATATTATCAGCGTTATAACCAATCCACATATTCCTTGTTGAATCCGTTGCGTAATAATCGTCGTTTGCATCGCCTAAATCATAATCTCCGATTAATGACATATACACATTATTCCATGCAACAGAACCGCGATTGATTAAATCATATTTTATAAATTGTACATCGTTCAGAGTTGAATCGCGGTAAGTGTAAGCAGTTATTTTCAAATCTGCATTAAGCGGTAATGTTCCGCCGCCAAATCCTTCTCCGGGACGATGGCTTGCAGGAAATCCATCCGTTAATGCCATAAAGATTGTCTGGCTTGCATTACGCATTCCCGGAATATCAATGCAAGGGTCGTATTGTCCATTGTTATTCATATCGCGGTAAGGAGCACCGTATGGAACAATCGTTCCCCAGTTTGCCCAGTCAAGACTGTTATTGCAATTCTCACCTGCTGATACTTTCCATATTTTATTTAAAGCGGCCGGAATTTGAGGAGTACCTCCGATTATCTGTCCCTGCCAGTATTCTCCATTGTATGAGCACATTGCCTGACGCAAGTTACCGCCTACCATTGCGGATATACTTAAACCTGAAGTAAATATTGCATATCTGTTGGTTCCCTTTGGCCATTCAAATCCGGCTGTGTTTCCTGAAGTTGTATTCTGGTTGAATATTCCGGTTGTCTGGAAATATGCACTTAAGATTATTTCCGTCAAGCTTTACTCTTTTTATTGTTGTATCCGTTAACGGATTTGGGAAATTACATTCAAGAATTGTTCCACCGCTGCCTACTGCTATTGCTTTTACACCCGATAAAAACAGCATTGAGTTTACGCTTGCAGTTGAACCAACATACTGCGCAAACCAGTTTACTCCACCATTCGTTGTATGAAGTATCGTTCCGTTATCTCCGCCTGCCCAGATATCGTTTGCTGAGATTACGTTTATAAACCTGAGAGTGTTTGTAGTTCCGCTTGTCTGCGATGTCCAGTTTACTCCGCTGTTTGTTGATTTCATTATCTTTCCGCCTGAGCCTACAAGCATAATGTTCGATGTATCTCCCAAAGCAGCAACGCCGTAGAAGTTATTAGTAACGCCTGTGCTGTACGGCAAAACTGTAATTGATGGCGGAACAGGCAATGCATAAACAAGTTTTATGAACGTTCCGTTATCTCCGCATACATATCCCCTGAACGGAGATACAGAAGAACTGAAATTAACATATCTTAGCGAATTTGTAGTTCCTGATGTAACTTCATTCCAGTTTGTTCCAAGGTTTGTTGATGTATATATCTTTCCGCCGTCACATACTATTATTCTGTAGTTCTGTGTTACGTATGTATTAACAGAGTTAATGCTGTTCGTAGTCGGCGAGACCACATTACTCCAGTTCAAACCATAGTTCGTGGATTTTATAATAGTCCCCGATGCACCAGCAATGAATGTAGTTGATGTTCCATAGATTGAAGACAGGTTTATACCCGAAACAGGGTTTGATACCACCCAGTTTGTTCCCGCATTTGACGAATACAGGACTGTTCCTGAATTGCCTGCAGCAAGAAGTGAGTTTGATAAATAAATTGAATTAAGGTTTACACTCACCGGACTGTAAACAGGATTCCAGTGATAATAAATCAACTGTGATTTGACGTCTGCGGTTAAGCAGACGAAGATAGCCAGTAGAACAATTAGTTTTTTCATAATGCTATGTTTAAAATTTTTTATTGCCGCCTGAAGTATTCGCTTCAGGCGGCTGAACATTATATTATTTTAATAAAAGTAATTTTTTTGTTTCTTTGTAATTGCCTGATGTCAACTGATAAAAATATACTCCTGATGTAAGGTTGCTTCCGTCGAATGTTGTTTCATACGTACCGGGCTGTAATGTTTCATTCACGAGTGTTTGCACTTCGCGACCCATTATGTCGAAGATTTTTAATGTAACAAGCAAGGATGCTTGTCCTACTTTAGGTACATCAAACTTTATCTTTGTTACAGGATTAAACGGATTCGGATAGTTCTGATATAGTGCAAAAAGATTTGGTACGATATGAATTAATCTGTTTTATTCCGACTGTGTAGTTTGCAACTAGATCTGCAAGTTGTTTTAGTTTTGTAACTGAATTAAGGTTGCTCGAACCGCGTGCAATCAATTGTGCAACGACAATCGTTTGTGAGTCACCCGGATTCATAGTGAAATTATCTTTACCCATACCGAGTAGAAACCTTCTGTCGCCGGGAGTGTTTGGGAACAAGTATGCACCTGTGTCACCGCCGCAATTCCAGATTCTTCCCTGTAGTTCATTCCATCCTGAATTTGGTTCGGGTTCACCTGAATAATTGAATTTAGTAGGACGCGGTGGAGTGAACATCGGATTCATCCATTTTGAACCGTCTTTTTTAAATCCTTTCATAAAATAATATGCCCCCAAAGGTTCTCCGTTTGGTGCAAATTCGCACGGCGCTGCTATGCAGCCTCCGCAATAAAAATGACTTCCTGTCATAGTACGAATCGTATCAAATGGTGCAACAGTTTTATTTACAGGGAATTTCAGGACTCTCATTCCGACTGCAGGAGGATTTAAACCGTATGTACCATAAGTGCCATTCCCATCCATATTATCACCATTATAACCTATCCACATATTCCTAGTAGAATCCGTTGCGAGATAATCGTCGACTGCATCACCTAAATCAAAATCTCCGATTAATGACATATACACATTATTCCAGGCAACAGAGCCGCGGTTTATTAAATCATACTTTATAAACTGTACATCGTTCAAAGTAGTATCGCCGTAAGTGTATGCAGTGATTTTCAAATCTGCGTTTAGCGGTAATGTCCCTCCGCCAAAACCTTCTCCGGGATGATGTTTATAAGTGAAGCCGTCTGTTAATGCCATAAAGACTGTCTGTGTAGCATTGCGCATTCCGGGTATATCTGTGCATGGGTCGTAAACTCCGTTGTTATTCATATCGCGGTAAGGTGCACCATAAGGAACAACCATTCCCCAGTTAGCCCAGTCAAGACTGTTATTGCAGTTTTCACCAGCAGAAACTTTCCAGACTTTATTTAAAGCTAATGGGTGTTTGCGGGGTTCCGCCGATTATCTGTCCCGGCCAGTATTCGCCTTTGTAAGAGCACATAGCCTGGCGTAAATTTCCTCCAACCATTGCTGAGATGCTCAGACCTGAAGAAAATATTGCATATTTGCTGGTTCCCTTTGGCCATTCAAATCCCGGAGTGTTTGCTGTTGTTGTATTCTGATTGAATATTCCTGTTGTCTGAAAATATGAACTGATATTATTTCCGTTTAGTACGGCCCGTTTTATCGTTGTATCGGTTAAAGGATTCGGGAAATTACATTCGAGAATTGTTCCACTGCTTCCTACTGCTAATGCTTTCATTGATGAGATAAAGTTTAGCGATGTTATGTTTGCGGATGAGTTTACTACTTGCGCAAACCAGTTCGTGCCGCCGTTTGTTGTGTGAAGAATTTTTCCGTTATCACCGCATACCCAAATGTCGTTTACGTTTGCTGAATAAACATATCTCAGGTTTGACGTTACTGTTGAGTTCTGCTGAAACCAGTTTACTCCCGCGTTTGTAGATTTCATTATTATACCGCCTGAACCTACGAGCATTAGTTTTGTTGTATCGCCTAAAGCCGATACGCCGTAGAAATTATTTGTTACTCCCGTGTTTACAGGTATAACAGTTATCTGAACAGGCGTGGGCAAAGCATAGTTAAGTTTAAGGAATGTACCATTGTCACCGCATATATAACTTCTGAACGCTGTTAAATTGTTATTGAAATATACGTTACGCAAATTGTTTGTAGTTCCTGTTGGTACTTCGCTCCAGTTTGCACCAAAGTTTGTCGTAATGAATATTTTTCCGCCGTCTCCGCAAACCATTCTGTAATTCTGTGATACATAAGAGTTTACAGAGTTAAGGTTGTTTGAAGTCGGCGAAGTTACACTGCTCCAGTTCAATCCGTTGTTAGTACTTTTTATTATTACACCTCCTGAACCGACTGCGAAAGTACTCGATGAGCCGAAGACTGAAAACAGATTTGCTGTTGTTCCAGTTGTTGCTACGTTCCAGTTAGTTGAGGGGGAAATAAGGTACAGCATTTTGCCATCATTACCCGGAATCAGTAATGCGGTACCATTATTGTAAATTGAGTTAAGATTGTTTGTAACAGGACTTGTTACAGGGTTCCAGTGATAATATATCAACTGGGAATTGCCGATTGCAGTTAGGCAAAAGACAAATGCTAAGAGAGAAAAAAGCTTTTTCATAGCCTTAAAATTTATAAGTTTAAAACATGCACGTTATAACGTGCTTTTTATTAAAAATATTTTTAAAACAACAATTATTCATATTATTTTATCAACAACATTTTTATAGTCTGTGATAAACCATTCACATTTAACGTACAAAAATAAATACCACTATTCAATACATTTTTCCCTGCGTCAAAAGTAGACTTCGTACGTTCCGGGCTGTAACTTTTCGTTCACGAGTGTTTGCACTTCTCGACCAGTTACGTCGAAAACTTTTAGTACTACTTTGTCATTCCCTGATGTTTTTACAGGGAATCCATTCCCAACATCAAACTTTATCTTTGTTGTTGGATTAAACGGGTTCGGATAGTTCTGATACAAAGAAAACTTATCGGGAATTTCAGAAGAAATATTATTTATTCCGATAATATCCTGATATGAACGTCTCCATAGATTATTTGAATTTGTACCTGCATAAACGTAATCATTTGCAATATACAAACAATTAAAAGTCGGGGTTAATGTACCGAAGCCCTGATTTTTCATAATCCAGCTCTGTCCTGCGTTTGTTGAATGGTATATGCAGCCGTAACTATCGTTTGCACACGCAAAGATATGACTTCCCAACGCAGTAACATCCCTGACAACCAGATGAATAAACCCGTTGTTTGCTTCAGCCCAGCTTACTCCTGAGTTAGTGGATTTATACATTGCCCCTCCATAGTTTGTACCCGCAAAAATATCGGTGCCCATAACTGCAAGAGCGTTTATGTTCATTGTTGTAAGTCCGTTGTTACATTCTGTCCAGTTTATTCCGTTATCGGATGATTTAAAAATTCCGTTCCCGTAAGTACCTGCAAACAATGTACCGGCGATTTTTGCAAAAGCAGAAATACTCTTACCTGTGAGGTTAGTGAGCAGCCAATTGGCGCCATTATTGGATGTATAATACACACCTGCCGAAGTACCTGCAAATACAAGGTTTCCCGAGGCATACAATGTATAGACATTACCTGAAATTCCGTTGTATGCAGGAGACCAGTTATTACCAAGATTTGTGGAAAGGAATATCTTATTTGTTACACCTGTAGTAGAAACGAATAAATTATTTCCTGATGCAGTTATCTGGTAAGCGTACAGATTATCGATACCATTATTCATCAAAGTCCAGTTAATTCCGCCGTTTGTTGAAAATAAAACCCCCTGTCCGGAAGATGTCATAAACAGGTTTGAATTAATGGAAGTTATTCTGTTTATTCTCGAACCGGGTGAATTTAAATTAACCCACTGACTTAAACAATTTTCTACCATCAATGTACTGTGTACAAAGAGAATGAATGCGAATAAATAAATAAATTTTTTCATAATAATTTATTTTAAAAGTATTAACTTTTTTGTTTCTCTAAATTTTCCCGATGTCAACTGATAAAAATATACACCGCTGGAATATGCAGAGCCGTCGAATGTGGATTTCATAAGTGCCGGGCTGTAATTTTTCATTTATGAGTGTCTGGATTTCGCGGCCTGTTATGTCGTAAACTCGTAACGTGGTAGTCCACCCCCCTTCCCCCCGCCAGCGGGGGATATCAAACTTTATCTTTGTTACGGGATTAAACGGGTTTGGATAATTTTGCGACAATGAAAACTTTGTTGGTATTTCGGTGCTGATTTGTTTAATACCGATTGTAAAGTTTGTGTTGTAAAAATTTATAGCCACATCCGAAAGCTGTTTTAGTTTCGTCACGGAATTCAGATTGTTTGTACCTCGTGCAATCAACTGGCACATAACTATTCTCTGAGTGTCACCGGGATTTACTGTTAAATCTTCCGCACCGGAACTCATTGCAAGCTTTCGTTCACCTATTGGATTAATAGTGATCTAGATAACCTGATAGTATCATTACCGCAATTCATGAAATGAACCTTTACTTTCAATCCATCCCGAGTTTGTTTCAGGGTCACCCGGATAAATTAATCTTGTCTTCTTCTTTGGTGGAGTTGAGTCGGGTCAAGCCAGCAGGAAGAATCCGATTTAATATCCCTGCATAAAACGATATGCTCCAAGCGGTTCTCCATTTGGATCCCATTCACAAGGCGCAAAACCGTCTTCTAATCTTCCGTAATTTATAAAACCAGTAAAGCCAACATATCCGGGATTCACATATTTTCTATAGGCACTTTTCAACAGCAAAAATCCAACTGCGGGCGGTGCTGCTCCATAGGTAGGCGGATTTCCACTGCCATCCTATTATCGCCATTATAGCAGTAACCGAGTTTGCGAACAGTGTCACAACCAATATAATCATCATAATTTTCACCTAAATCCGGGTCAGCAACGAATGAGAAATATGTGCGTGTCCAGGGAGCAGTTCCTTTGTTAATAATTTCATATTTTAAAAACTGCATATCTGTGTAGGACGGCTGAGAGTAGCACCAGGCAGTTAAATGAACTTCATTATATAGCGGTAATGTACCTCCGCCAAATCCTTCTCCGGGATTATGTGAATTTGTAAATCCATCCGTCATACAAATGAATAATGTTTGCGATGCATTTTTCACACCGGGCGTATCTATCAACGGTTCATACGTACCGTTGCTATTCACGTCAACATAGGGTGCACCATAAGGTACCATTAAACCCCAATTCAGCCAGTCGGGGTTTGTAATCGGACTATCGGTTTTCTTCACAGAATAAACTTTAAACGTATCGTTCGTATAAGGCACGCCATTACTACATCTACCCGGAACCAATTCCCCTTTGTAAGAAGCCATTGCCTGACGAATCTGCCCCTGAACCATCGCCGACATTGAAAGACCTGTAGTTAAACAGCATCCTTCCTGAACCTTTTGGCCATTCGAAACCGGAATTAAAAGAAGTATTTACATTCTGATTAAAAATACCGCTGCCCGAAAAATAACTTGAGATGCTGTTCCCTTCCAGTTTTCTGAAAACATACGAACTGTCAATATCCCAAATTAATATCTTTCCCGCATCTCCTGCTGTAACAATAGCATTATTCGACATAATGCAGTTTAAATTATTTGGTGTACCTACAGGCATCTGTGCCCACGTGTTTCCTGAATCGGGACTATTAAGCACAGTTCCGTTTGAACCGCATACATTAAACGGAACAAAAGATTTCAGGTTTGCAGTTGTTCCGCTTGTAATCTGTACCCAGTTTAATCCTGCATTTGTTGATTTTAAAATCAAACCGTTATCACCCGTAATCCAGCATTTCAATATGCTTCCAGGAAGAAAATATATTGAATTAAGTTTATTCGTAAATCCGGAATTTATTGCAGACCAGTTATTACCTTTATTCGTTGAACGAAGTATAGTACCGTTATCACCTACGATTATTGAAATATCAGTATCGAGTGCAACTGAATTTAGATTCTGTGTTGTACCTGATGCAACTGACGTCCAGGTTGTCCAGTTTATTAAAGGCGAAGTTGATGTTGATTTTAATATTGTTCCTCCGCTTCCGACTGCAATTCTTGTTAAAGCGGGAGAGTTAGTCCACGACATCGTAACACCGTAAAGGTTTGCCGAAGTACCGCTTGGCTGCAAAGTCCAGTTACTGTAATTAGAATAATTACAGGAGTAGATTATACCTCCATTACCAACTACAGTTGTTAACGAATTATTCAGATTTTTACTGACAGAATTAAAACTATAATTTGGAAATCCGCTCAGCAGGGTAAAAGTTCTGTAATTTGTACGATTCAGCACAGTACCGTTTTCACCAACAACAAGGTACCCATTAGTTCCATTCAAATTAGCCGTTACATAAGAAGGCAAAACCCTCCAGAAATACTTCGGCGGTATTTGTCCGAACGAAACATTAACAACGGTAAAAATGAATACCGAAATTAAAACGAGTTTTCTTGCGTTATTTGTTTTCATAATAAAATACAAATTACTTTAATAATACTCCCGATACGTTCGCTGCGGCGAACTATCGGGACTTCAGATAAAGTGATTCACATCACTTTATCATCAGCATTCTTTTTGTCTCCGTAAAACCATCCGTAATCAATTTATAAAAATATACTCCACTGGATAATGCAGAGCCATCGAATGTGGCTTCGTAAGTTCCGGGTTGCAACCTTTCGTTAACGAGTGTTTGGATTTCGCGGCCTGTTATGTCGTAAACTTTTAAGAGCAATCAAGCAAGGATGCTTGTTGTACATTCGGCATATCAAACTTTATCTTTGTTACAGGATTAAACGGGTTTGGATAATTTTGCGACAATGAATACGACAATGGAACTTCAGAAGATGTTTGAGTAATATTTGTCAACAATGTATCGCCGTAGGTCACACCATTAATTTTACAACCGACGAGATGTGACGTACTACTGGTTATTTCCCAGGAATCTGCACGCGTTATTCCGAAATATTTTGAATAATGTCTGGTGAATATTATCGCACCGTCTTCACTAAATGTTTTTTGTTTAGTTGGTATCCCGAATACAGAAAAACTTGAAGTATCTTTACATACAGAACTATTATTCCCGCATTTTCTGAGTGAATCATTTTTTCTTGATTTAAGAGAATCAATATATTTTTCATTTACGAGATAATTGCAGTTATAATTATTAGTAAGTGCTGTTACAACTCCAGTGACACCGTCAACCCTGTACCAGTTTCCGTAGAAAGGAAAACCAGGCAACGGCTGACTGAACTTAAAGAATCTTTTTCCACTGACAATAGTATCTTTTGTAATCCTAGTTTTTTGCCTCGAATAAAACGGAGGATAGATTGAAGAACTTTGATAAACATAAATATTCCCCACTGTCATCGGGAAATAATTTGTTACACTTGTATCAACCACTGAAGGTCCGTAAACTTTGTACACTGCTTTATTAGTCGATACAAAAAGAGTATCACCAGTATTAGGATTTTTTACTATACCTTTCACATTCACATCAGGCATAAATGAATTATTATAAAGCGTCCACGTGCTTCCTTTGTTTATTGATTTGTAAAGACCATCCGTACATCCCGCATATACAATATTGCTGTTCAGCGGGTCAAACTCAAAATCGCCAACCGCCTTATTCAGTAGTGTTGTCCAGTTGGTACCATTATTCGTTGATTTTAAAAATCCTTCTGTACTTGTTGAACTCATGTAAATTGTGTTATCACTAATGTCAAAAAACATTCTTACATTCTGGACCCCTGTTTTAATGACCTGAAAATCAGTTCCTCCGGTTGTACTTCTGTATAAATTAGAATTTAATGAAATGAAAATTGTATTCCTGTTAAACTTGTTCACAAATAGTTTTGAACCGAAAATTGTCTCAGGCAAAGTATCCACACAAAACCAGTTCGCTCCCCGGTTCGTTGATTTGTGTACATTTCCAACCATCATTTGTGCCTTATATCCTACGTACATAATGGAATCGTTAAGCGGGTCAAACGCCATACCCCCGCAATGATTCAGCAAGGAATTTGGTAGTATGCCATTTACAGTCAGACCATTATTAAAACTTATTCCTGTTCCATCCGCAGGTTCCCAGTTTGCACCACGATATGCGTAAAGGAAAAGATTTGTATCCTGAGCCGAGAAAGCAAAATCCAGTATATAACCAAGGTAATAGCCGTATTGAAATGCCCAGCTGTTTCGAAATTTTTTGTTATGTACACTGTCAGAAAAACCATTCGCAGAATAAATATACCTCAACATATTACCATACCTAAAATCAAAATCATATGGTGGACTGTAAAACCCGCCTCTTTGTAAATAAAAATTCTTATACCCCTCCTGTGGCAGCGGTACTTTGTAAAATTTCCACACATTACCCGTATCTAAATCATAAATACGAGTCGTGTTTGTAAAAGGAATATATTGTGCCTTAACTGCTGAACTTACCAGCATCAATACTGCTAAAACAAATATTACCTTTTTCATAATCCTATAATAAAATTTATTGAAAACTACTTTAATAATATCATCTTCTTTGTTTCTGTGAAACCATTAGTCACCAGTTTGTAGTTCTCGTTCCCAAGCTCCAGCTTGGGAACGCATCAACGCAATCAATTCTCATAATCTAATCCATCAATACTAAATCTTCTTCTCTTCTTATTTCGCGTTCCCAAGGTGGACCTTGGGAACGAGGAAGGGAATTTATTTTATTAATATCATCTTCTTTGTTTCTGTGTAACCATCCGTTATCAGTTTGTAAAAATACACGCCGCTGTTCAGCATCGATCCATCAAACGTTGTTTCGTAAGTTCCCGGTTGCAACCTTTCGTTAACGAGTGTTTGGATTTCGCGGCCTGTGATGTCGTAAATTTTAAGAGCAACAAGCAAGGATGCTTGTTGTACATTCGGTACATCAAACTTTATCTTCGTCACAGGATTAAACGGGTTTGGATAGTTCTGCATTAAATTATATTTCGCAGGAACTTCAGTTGTTATGTTCGATACAGATACTGTTGATATAGAATCGTATGCTCTCTGTGCCGATATACTTAATGTCTTTAAAAGAGTAACCGAGTTCAGGTTAGAACTGCCTCTTGCTATAAAACTGCCAACTACTATCTTTTGTGTATCACCGGGTTGGACTTTAAAATTAAGTCCGCCTGAATTAAATATAAACCTTCTGTCGCCAGAGGGGTTTGTTGATAATATTGTACCTGTTGTAGAACCATTGCAATTTTGCATTGATCCTTTTGCTTCAGTCCATCCGCTTAATGTTTGAGGATTCCCCGTATAAACGAATTTTGTCTGTTTAGGCGGTACTTTTGTTATGTCCATAAATGGAGTTCTGTCTTTTTTCATCCCTTGTAACATATTGTATGCAGGAACAGGCTCGCCGTTTGGGTCTGCTTCACAAGGCGGAGGAGAACTGCCCGTATTCGTAAAAAATACAAACGAAGTTAAGCCTAAAGTATCACCTGTTACTCTGTTTACCGGACTTTTGAAATAGTCCATTCCGAATGCCGGAGGATTAGCACCATAAGTCGGAGGTGAACCGTTGCCATCCATATTATCAGCATTATAGCAATAGCCAAGGTTTAATATAGTGTCACACCCTATATAATCATCGTTCGCATCGCCAACATCAGGGTCAACAACCACGCCCATAAATGTCGAATCCCATCTTACCGCTCCTTTGTTTATAACTACCCAGCTCATAAACTGCACATCAGCAAGTAAAGGAGAATTATATGACCATGCTGTAAAATGTATTTCTGCACCGAGCAAAGGAGAAGTTATACCGCCTCCAAAACCTTCACCCGGGCTTCTTTGAGTAGTATCACCGTCACCCATACATTCAAAAATTGTCTGACCTGAATTAGGCATTCCCGGAATATCAACTCCAATGTCGAACTGATGGTTATTGTTTATGTCTTTATACGGTGCGCCATAAGGAACAATCTTATACCAGTTGGCATAATCAGGATTGTTTGTACCATTATCTCCTGCTTTTACTGAGTACATCTTAAAGTCAGCAGTGGTTTCCCAGGAATGGTCTGCTTTAAAATGTCCCGGAGCATACTCACCTTTGTAAGATGCCATAACCTGTGCATACTGACCGTTAATGCCGCAGCCGATAGAAAGTCCTGCAGTAAAGCAAGCCATTCTTCCCGACGCCTTTGGCCATTCAAACCCGGGAGAATTTCCAGAGGTTGTATTCTGATAAAAAATACCTGTGTTCTGAAAATAAGAAGATATGTTGTTTGCATTCATAATCACTCTTTGAATAATAACAGCATCAGGTCCCATTGAGTACGGGCTGCCAAGAATAATTCTCGGCTTTGCAGAAACCACAGTTGAAACCAAAATTAAAACTAAAATCAAAACTACTTTTTTCATAATCCTATTAAATAATATTTATAAAAATTCTTTTCTTTAAAATTGAAAACTACTTTAATAATAACATTCTTTTTGTCTCCGAAAAACCATCCGTAATCAATTTGTAAAAATATACTCCACTGGATAATGCAGAGCCGTTGAATGTGGCTTCGTAAGTTCCCGGTTGCAACCTTTCGTTCACTAGTGTTTGGACTTCGCGGCCCATCACATCGTAAACTTTTAATTGAACGAGATCCCCGCCAAGAACACGCGGGGATGACACAGTAGACGGCATATCAAACTTTATCTTCGTCACCGGATTAAACGGGTTGGGATAATTTTGCGATAGTGAATACGACGATGGAACTTCAGAAGATATTTGAGAGATATTTGTTAACAATGTATCACCGTACGTGACACCGTTTATATAACATCCCTGTAATGAAACGAAGTATGTTGATGGTGGCGGCTCACCAGCATCGTGACTCACAATTCCAAAATTTTTTGCATACTTTGTGTGGGCAAGCATAAGTCCGTCGTGTCTGAAGGATTTTGATTTCACGTTATAAGAACCAAACAACGTCATATTCGTTGTGTCCTCACACCTTGCGTAAGACCAGTGATAAACGCAACTGCTAACCTGATTGTTTAATCTTGAACTGAGACTGTCAATAATTTTATCGTTTGCATAACCTGAACAGTTTGCATTCGGAAAGTAATAAAGCAGATTCGCCCTTGATGAATCGAACCTGACCCACCCTGTTCCAATGTCGGGAAAATTTTGCAGATAAAAATATTTATGTGCATTCATTACGGTGTCTTTCGTAATTCTTGCTTTGAACCTGCTGCCGTTGTTCGGATATGGCCAGTTCCAGTGATAGTAAACAAAGAAATCACCCGTATGCATCGGGAAATAAGTTGCGTAGTCCATATCTTCAGCGCCGCCCGTTACGGTTTTATAGATTATTCCGCTGTTGCCTACAATCCATCCTGTATTTTTATCAAGGAAAAATACTGAGTTTAAAAGAACTCCTGCAGTTAATTGCTGAGTCCAGTTGGTTCCGCTGTTGTTAGTTCTTAAAACTGTGTTACTATTTTTTACTATCCAAAGTGTGTCTTTGTTTGCGAGAGCAAAACTATTCGCGAAGTACGTAGTTGCAGAATCAATTTTCTGCCAGTTTACGCCGCCGTTAGTTGTTTTGCGAAGCATCCGGTATTTACAATAACCAGTGTTCGCATCAACGAATCTGATTCTTCCAATCGTTGAACCTCCAAAAGATGTATCACCATAAATCTTATTCCAGTTCATGCCTGTGTTAGTAGTTTTATAAACATTAAATATTCCTCTCATCACATCACCCATACTGAAATGTGTAAACCAGCCTGTAGTAGAATTAATAAAAGAAATTCCCTTTACCCAACCACCATAAAGATAACTCCAGTTGCTTCCTGAGTTAAATGTTTTATACACTCCACCCGAATTTGCCATACAATATTCGTCTGTACCTGCGTATGTTGAGAAGACCGTATCTTTAGATAATACAGCAAGGTCGTAAAATATATCCATTGTAGCGTTCGATAAGATTGTAGTCCAGGTTCCTCCTCCGTTTGTAGTTTTCGCAAGAATATCATTATCAACACACATAGGGTATGTTGTTTGCGAGCCTCCTGTTACATAACCATAATTGGCATCACTAAACCTGATTGCAAACAATTTGTTTGCCGTAAAAGGAGGTAACTCAATCCAGATACTTCCACCGTTAGTTGTTTTTATGATTCTTCCCGAATCCCCGCAAGCCCAGCCTGTCTGAGAATTTATGAAGAAAATATCATATAAATTTTTTGTTGTAGGTGTTGACTGCAAAAACCAGCCTGTCTGAGCGTTCAATGCTGTACTACTGAACGATGCTACAATCAATAAAACCAAAAATAATTTTTTCATAATGTATTACGTAATTTATTTTAATAATACCATACGCTTTGTTTGTATAAAATCATTCGTAATCAGTTGATAAAAATACACACCGCTGGATAATGCAGAGCCGTCGAATGTTGTTTCATACGTGCCGGGTTTTAATACTTCATTCACGAGTGTTTTCACCTCGCGGCCTGTAATATCGAATACTTTTAATGTGACAAGCAAGGATGCTTGTCGTACATTAGGAAGATCAAATTTTATCTTTGTAACGGGATTAAACGGGTTCGGATAGTTTTGCATCAAATCATATTTTTCGGGAACTTCGGTTGTAATTTCAATAACAGGCACTGTTGGTGCAGTTGTTGAGAATTCATAGAACAATGGCGATATGCCGTTGTAATAAGGTCTCGTTGCCGTATAAGGATAAATAATAAATTCTTCGCCCGGCTGACCTGCGCCGCCGCTGTTTACAAGTCTTGGCGACCAGACAAAATTTATATCAAACTGAGATTGCTGTAAGAATAAATTTCTATTCTTGTAAGGCGTTGTAATAGTATCTGAATATGATGTACTAAAAGTATAGAGTAAAAGTTTACCGCCGAGTGAATCAGTTGTCGGATTCCATCCGTTTGTAAACGGATTCACGTCAGCAGATTCGACGAATGCACAATTCACCTGACGCTTTTCAATTCTGAATGATGGAAGAGTCGGGTCTGTACCGATTAATGTATCAACGAAAACTTTAAAAGGCACGGATTTTATTCCTTTGAAGATATAATTATTATCATTTGCAGTGGAAGTATCCTGATACCAGTAAGCATTCTGTCCGAGTCCGGGTGCTGTCCATTGAATAGTTACTTTCCGCAATTGCTGGGCAGTAAGCGCAGACCTTAGATTTGTAAATGTACCTGCCATCGGATAAGAAATTGATTGTGTCCTCGATTGCCACGGTCTCATAATATCTCTTAAGAACTTACTGCCTGTTAAGAATGGGTTTGCAGGATTAGACCATTCCCATCCAACGTGACGAGTTTGTATAGAATCAGGTGCAAGGGTCGGTTCTTTAATCACTCCAACATTGCCAACATAATTTGGAGGAGAACCGCTGAACCTTATTTTATCGGCTCTAAACAGAATACCATCGTAAATACGGGAATCGTCGTGAGCGGTAGATTTAAAAGCAGAAGGTTTTAAACCTGTTTTCAAAACAGAATAACTTACACCGTTGTTAACAGATTTTAAAATACTGTAAGATGTATCGGGTGCATAAGCAATTCTGTATCTTGCATTCTGTAAATACTGCTGACCTACAACTACAGGCACAAGTCCAAGGTCAATGCGGTTATTTTTAATGGTATCACCATTGAACATATTAAAAGTAATGTTGCTTGAATACGGCTGCGGCTGTACGTTAAACAAAGCAGTGCCGAGCGTTGTACGGATTACTTTAAAACCTTTTTTAATATGTGTTGATTTACTTACAGCATAAGCACCAACTATGTATTTATAAGTTTGTCCGTATTGAATATTTGAATTCCCTCCGTAGTTTCCGGGGAAAAGTGTCTGATTGATTTTTATTAATCTGCTGAGTCCGTTGTTAGGAAACTCAGTAGGCATACCAAGTCCGTAAGGCGGTACGATTGGCATCGGCGAATAAAGTTCGTTGCCGTTAATGATAACGCCTGTTGGCAAGGTATCAATCACAACTCCAATGCTGTTTCTCTTATCGAATATTTTTACAAGTTTAATATCATTCGGGTTTATAGTAGTTGGTCTGCTGAAATCGGGCAGACTGTATATAGGAAGATTCTTATTCACCTCATAAATTTCGTAACCTTCAAATTCGTAAATATTTGAATCACTTTTCTGATAAAAAATCGTATCCCAGTAATAAAAGATTCAGCGGCATCGTTCCAGTAAACATTCAAATTGCAGGTAGTCTGGTTTACAGGTGTAACACTTTGGTAAACATAAGGCACGGGCGGTTTTGGAATCACATCAAAATTAGAATCAAAGATTATTTGTGCTGTTCTGCTTAATGATTTTAATCGTGTAACTGAATTCAGGTTTGAAGAACCTCTTGCAACCAGTTGAGCAACAATGATAGATTGTGTATCATTTGGAAATATTCTTAAGTCAACTCTTCCTGAACCCATAACAAATCTTCTGTCATCCCTTAGGATTAACGGGAAGTATAGTACCCGTTGTGTCACCATTACAGTTTTGCATTGAGCCTTTGCTTTCTGTCCAACCGGAATTAGTTTCAGGGTCACCATAATAACAAAACTTTGTTCTTTTTGGCGGAACCTTTGTAATATCCATATACGGATGTTCTGTCTTTTTTCAATCCCTGAAGAAAATGGTATGCAGGAATCGGTTCACCGTTAGGGTCAGATTCACATGGACGGAGGTGCACGAAGTAGTTACTCGTAAAAAATGTAAATGAAGTTAATCCAAGCGTATCATTTGTATTCTTTTTAACTGTACCTCTGAAATAATCAAGACCAACTGCGGGAGGAGATGCTCCGTAGGTAGGTGGTGCACCTGTACCGTCATCATTATCACCATTGTAACAAAATCCTAAATTCAAAACTGTATCACAACCGATGTAATCGTCATTACGCATCACCTAAATCGGGGTCAGTAACAACTCCCATAAATGTTGAATCCCATATGTTCGTACCTTTATTAATTATTCTCCATTTAGTAAACTGAATGTCTTCCAATACCGGGCGAAGTGTAAGCCCAGGAAGTCCACGCAATTTCTGCTCTTAATAATGGATTTGTTATTCCGCCTCCAAATCCTTCTCCTGGGTGATGCTGTGTAACATCCATATCCGTCATAACTTCAAATATAGTCTGAGCAGCATCTTTCACACCCGGTAAATCAATACCCTGGTCATAAACACCGTTGTTGTTTCTATCAACATAAGGTGCACCGTAAGGAACCATTTTATACCAGTTTGCATAATCGGGATTGTTGGTTTGCATTATCACCGAGTCTAACAGTGTAAATTTTAAAATCATTATCGGTATAAAAAACTCCGTTCTGAACTCTGCCGGGTGCATACTCGCCTTTGTATGACGCCATGACCTGTGCATACTGACCGTTGATGCCGCAGCCAATGCATAAACCAGCGGTGAACATTGCATACCTGCCCGAACCTTTTGGCCATTCCATACCCGCAGTATTTCCGCTTGTAGTATTCTGGTCGAAAATACCTGTGTTCTGGAAATAAGCAGAAATGTTGTTCGCATTTAGTATTACTCTTTGTATAATTACTGAAGCAGGAGAGTAATATTGCTGAGGTAATATTTTTACGTACTTCTGGGCATTAGCCGCTGAAGATAAAAACAGAAAGAAAACTAATAAGTACTTAATTGCTTTCATTGCGTATATAATTTATAATTATTAAAATAAATTATACACAAGATTAGCGGCTGACTATGGGAAATAATATAAACAATATACTAATCTTTCATCTAAATTTCGGTATTTAAATTGAAAGAAGCAAGTAAAATAAAAAAGGAGTAAATCTCTGATGTTATTATTGAATTATCATAAGGATATATTCAGCATTGACAAAGATTAAGACACGAATTGACACGAATTTACAAATCCAATCATAAGTAATAATTATGAAGAAATGGTATCCGTAGCTGCGGAATAAAAGAAGGATTGAAACTAATTTGAAAATATTGAAAAAGATTTAGACACGAATTGACACGAATTTCACAAATTGTAATAAGTAATAATTATGAAGAAATGGAACAGTTTAATTCAGTATTAAAAAAATTTAGACACGAATTGACACGAATTTCACAAACGGTAATAAATAATAATTATGTAGAAATGGAACAGTTTAATTCAGTATTAAAAAAATTTAGACACGAATTGACACGAATTACACAAACGGTTATAAATAATAATTATGTAGAAATGGTATCCGCAGCGGCGGAATAAAAGACGATGGAGAAATTGATTTCAGTTTTTCAGATAACAAAAACGACCTCAATGAGGTCGTTTTATTATTAAATTTTTTTAATCAGTTGTTAAACAAAATCACCGAACTTAGTTGGCGGTAATTCTGTGAGTGCAATCTTGCCCTGCTCTTCATTAGGCGGTACACCGTGCCATCTGTAATCGTCTTCCATAAACGATACTCCCTTGCCCATCTTTGTAGTTGCGATGATTACGACGGGTTTTCCTTTTACCTGTTTTGCTTTGTTTACAGTGTCGAGTATATTCTGCATATCGTGTCCGTCCATTTCAAGTACTTCCCAGTTAAATGCTTTAAACTTATCTGCCATCGGGTCAAGGTTCATAACATTTTGAACTCTGTTATCAATCTGGCAATCATTTTTATCAACAATCATAATTAAGTTATCTGTCTTGTGATGAGCGGCAGTCATTACTGCTTCCCAGATCTGACCTTCCTGAAGTTCACCGTCACCGTTGATACAGATTACTTTATTCGGTTTATTGTCAAGTCTTAATCCGAGTGCTGTACCGACTGCAATCGAAAGTCCCTGTCCGAGTGAGCCTGAAGCAATTTCAATTCCGGGTAAACCGTGTGTTTTCAGGGGCGCAGGATGTCCCTGCAATCTGCCGTTAACTTTTCTCAAAGTTTTGAGTTCTTCAAGCGGGAAATATCCTCTTCTTGCAAGTGTTGCATACCATACGGGAGCGATATGTCCGATTGATAAATAGACATAATCCCTCTCAACCATTTCAGGGTTTTCATTATCAAGGTTTAAAAGGTTAAAATACAGAGCAGTGAAAATATCCGCTGTTCCGAGCGGTCCGCCCGAATGCCCTGTTTTGGAAATCAATAACATATTGATGATGTCGCGTCTGATCTGACGTGCCATTTCGTTTAACTCGTCCGTTGTGTTTAATTGCGGGTTCTTACTCATTGTATATTTGTGAATTTTTAATTTTCTTTAATGTATATATAAACAATTATTTATTATATTAATTCAATTGAAAAGTAAAGAAATAATTTATGCATATTCAACCCGCTTTGCGGGTTGTTGGTTACTGGAATAGTATTCTTCTCCCAGGGCTTCGCCCTGGGTTATTTAAATTCAACCCGCTTCGCGGGTTGTCAGCGTAAACTACTAAAAGAAACACGCATGATATGGTATATTTATCAATTTTATTTTTACAACCTCGTAAATATAGAACTCTTCATACTATTATTTTTACAACCTGGTAGATATAGAACTCTGCATACTATTTTGTTTACAACCTCGTAGATATAGAACTCTGCATACTATTTTGTTTACAACCTCGTAAATATAGAACTCTACATACTATTATCTTTATACAACCCCGCAAGGGGTTGAATTTGAATAACCCCGTGTAAATATCGCATGTTCTTTATGCGATATTTACACGGGGATACCTGCACAAATAAAACAACCCGCAAAGCGGGTTGAACATTGCTCTACTTTAATAAATACTTTTCGTTAAATTCTATTCCATTATCAACAAGGAATTTTTTATATTCATCAAAGAAACTTACTTTTTTGTGATGTTCTCTTTGGCTTTTGATATACTCAATCACCTTTTCCTTGTCTTTGTAGGATACAGTAAATGCAGCATACTTGTCAGCCCAACCATTAAAGAATGGAAAGTCCTTGTTTTGTTTTAGCCATTTTGAACTTGATACTTTTATACTCTTTATAAAATCATCTAATCTTAACGAAGGATGTAAATCGGTTAATAAATGTAAATGTTCTTCATAACCATTAATTCTGTAAAGATGACTATCGTGATTTTTAATATTTCCCCAAATATACTTGTATAATTCTGCTGATTTATCGTTTGGAATAGTCGGCTTTCTTTCTTTTGTGCAGAATACAATATGATATAATATCTGTGTAAAACTCATAAATATTTTTATATCAATTTAAAAGTATTAATTTTTATTTTCAATTCTATTCTAGTTCAACCCGCGTTGCGGGTTGTTGATTGGTAGTTTTCTTTTCCCAGGGCTTCGCCCTGGGTTATTTATATTCAACCCGCTTCGCGGGTTGTTGATTTAGGTAGTTTTCTTTTCCCAGGGCTTCGCCCTGGGTTATTCATATTCAACCCGCGTTGCGGGTTGTCAACTTAAACAATAATTGGTTTTCTTTTCCCAGGGCTTCGCCCTGGGTTATTCATATTCAACCCGCTTTGCGGGTTGTCAATTTAAACAATAATTGGTTTTCTTCTCCCAGGGCTTCGCCCTGGGTTATTCATATTCAACCCGCGTTGCGGGTTGTCAACTTAAACAATAATTGGTTTTCTTTTCCCAGGGCTTCGCCCTGGGTTATTTATATTCAACCCGCTTCGCGGGTTGAATTAAATCAACAAAAAACACTTTAATATATGGAATACTAACCAATATTATTTTATACAAATCCGTAGATATGGAATATAAAAAATTTTATTTTATACAACCCCGTAAGGGGTTGAATTTGAATAACCTCGGGTAAATATCGCATGTTCTTTATGCGATATTTACCCGAGGATGCTAACACAAATTAGCACAACCCGCAAAGCGGGTTGAATATGAAATTATTACGAGTTATGAAAGTATTTATTCTTTCTTTCGTGTTTTTATCATATCCAGAAATGGATGAATATGCTTGAGGAGTATTAATAAACAAACTATAGTTATGAAAACAAAAATATAGTTTAAGTTATTCGAAGCAGTTATGAAAAATAATGACAGCCACAAATAATAAAATACCGGCACTAATAGTGTTGCAACAATATTTCCGAAATGAACTTTTCTGTAGAAGACATACGATATAAGGAATAATATACACCATATTAAAAGTACAACCGGTTCTACTGCTACGATTATTCCGGCAGCGGTTGCGAGCCCGCGTCCGCCTTTAAACTTCAGCCACACAGAGAAATTGTGACCAAGGACAATCAATGCTATAGGCAGGAACATCGTCTCTATACTGTAGCCCGCAATTTTCAGGAATAAAAACGAGGGTAAGAATCCTTTAAGAAAATCCAGAACCAATACCGTTATTCCAATTAATCTGGATTTTGAAACCTCGAATGAATTCAGAGCACCTACGTTGCCCGACCCTTCTTTGGTAATATCTTTTCCTGTTTTATACTTTACTAATAAGTATGCAGTTGGTATTGAACCAATTAAATAAAACAGGATGCATAAAAGTATATATTCGGATAACTGCATTTATAAAGGTCTTACTACAATTATTCCAGTCTGCTTTTTATTGCCTTTAAGATACTCTTTCAGTTCTTCTTTTGAAATTATTATTTCACCTTTCGTGATTGATGCGTGCATAAAATGTGTCTTCCCGTTTTTCTTATAAACAAAACCTGTGTGCGTAACATCCAGTCCGTCTATGTTTGTAGTTGTTGCAATTATATCTCCTGTCCGAAGATTATCATAAAACATATCAACTTCATTTTTTCTGATGTAATAATTTTTTCGTTTGCTCATAGCCTTTTCAACTTCTTCCATCCTGGTTATGTATTCATCGTTTCCGTCTAACTGTTTATAAGAGTCAGTATGCGTTGACATATAATTTACTTTCTTGATGTAAGGGTCACCGCCTATATCGTACGTAATATCCCTTACTATTCCCTTTTCCTGATTGTTATGAATCCAGTCTGTAAAATAGTGCAGTCTCGACGGATAACCGTCTATTTCACCGTCTCTGTACCTGATTAACTGCAACTCCTTTTTATAACTTTCAAAATCCGGAGTTTCTTTTCTTATGATATTTGATATTGCAAGAACATTTTCTACAAACGTTACACAGTCGAGTCCCGTTATTTTTATCACAAGTTTTTCTGTGTCGGTATTTTTGTCAAGAGTACCTGCCACATACTCAACGCCCTGAAAAGATTTTCCCACTGCTGCAATTATTTCGGAAATATCTTCGTACTTAAGCGAAGCGTCAAAACTTTTTATTTTCTTCTTAACTGCTTTTATCTCTACGTCATCATCAGCGAACAAACCTGAATTTAACGTCAGCATTAAAATTGCTGCCAGCACACAAAGATATAAACTTTTTATACTCATAATTTTTATACTTATCATTTTCCCTAATTTTCGTAATTTACGTACAAACAAATTAAACTAAAATGAATTTAGAGATACGAAAAGCAAAAAAATCAGATTCGAAAGGAATCATAGATTTAGTAGTAGAACTTGCAAAGTTTGAAAAATTAACGCCGCCCGATGCGAACGCAAGGAAAAGACTGATAAACGACGCGTTCAGACAAAGACCTTTGTTTTACATCATCGTCGCACTCGACGGGAAAAAAGTAATCGGGTATGCATTTTACTTTTTCACGTACTCCACATTTCTGGCAAAACCAACTTTATATCTTGAAGATTTATTCATAAGTGAAAAATACAGAAGCGAAGGCATAGGTAAAAAGTTATTCGACGAACTTATTAAAATTGCTAAAAAGAAAAAGTGCGGACGCCTTGATTTCACAGTGCTCGACTGGAATAAGAATGCAATGCGTTTTTATAAACGCCTCGGCGCCAAAGCCCTGAAAGAATGGCTTCTGCACAGAATAGAGGTATAAAATAAAAGTTTATATCTAAAACGGTGTTGATTCACCTGCGTATGGTGACGCGTCATCTACAACAGGTTGTTTTGTTAAATCATTGAACTTTGTATATTCTTCTACAAATACAAGTTTGAAGTCTCCCGGAGGTCCGTTTCTTTGTTTACCGATTGTTATTTCTGCTCTTCTGCGAATCTCATCGTATTTAGGGTCATCTTTCGGCGGTCTTGAAACCAGAAAATCTCTGTGAATAAAAATAACAACGTCTGCATCCTGTTCGATTGCACCCGATTCTCTTAAATCCGATAACTGCGGTTTCTTTTCCTTCTGCTTTTCAATTCCGCGATTCAACTGTGCCGCCGCAACAACTGGTATATCCAATTCCTTTGCAAGGGCTTTTAAACTTCTTGAAACGTGCGCCACTTCGAGGTCGCGTCTTTCGTACTGATCCTTCTCCTTTTAGCAACTGCAAATAGTCAACTACAACCATATCAATATTATGTTCGTGTTTCAATCGTCTTGCTTTCGCACGTAATTCCAGTACGTTCATTTCGCTCGTATCATCGATGTACATTTCCACTTTCAGTTTTTTCAATGAATGTACTACCCTATTCCATTCATCGTCTGTGGTTCTTCCGCTTTTTAATTTCTGACCATCGACTAATGATTCAATAGAAATCAGTCTTGTTATAATTTCCATCTTCGTCATTTCAAGAGAAAAGAATGCAACTTTATAACCTTTAAGTGCGGCATTCCTTGATATGTTCAGTGTTAACGCTGTTTTCCCGTGTGAGGGTCTTCCCGCAATAATAATTAATTCCGATTTCTGAAAACCGAGAGTTAAATCGTCGAGCAATGTATAACCCGTTGGAACACCCGGCAAATTCTTCTTATCCGAGCCGCGTCTTGAACCGAGTTGTTCGAACACTCTATGAATTTCTTCGTCAACTGAAACAACTCTTTTCTTTGAAAAAGATTCTGAGGTATCAAGAATATCTTTTGAGGCATTCGCTAAAATCGCATATGGTTCTGAAGACGGATTGAAACAGTTATCAAGAATTTCTTTTGCAATAGTAATAAGTTCTCTGAGAACATACTTTTCATAAATTATTCTTGCGTATCTTTTGGCGCTTGTTGAAGAAGAAATGCTTTCGGTAATTTTCAAAATATATTCGACTCCGCCGATTGCATCAAGTTTACCCATTCGCTTCAACTCTTCGATTACGGATAATGCATCGAGGTCTTCGTTACGCGAATCTATGTTGATAAGTGCTGACAGAATAGTTCTGTGTGCGTTCTTGTAGAGAAACTCAGGTTTTAGAATTGTAACAATGTCTGAGAAGACCATACTATCGAGCATAATCGCTCCAAGGACCTGAACTTCAAGTTCTGTTGCACTCGGAGGTAATCTGCCTTCGAATACTTCCATCGAGTCTTCGCTCGTTCTTTCCTGTTTCTTTTTATCCTGTAATGCCTTTTTCTTTATCATACTCTTTTCTGAATAATTGTACATCCTCCCACGTAGGTTTCTTCCAGTTTGGATTTCTGAGAAGAGCCGCAGGATGGTATGTAACCATTGCTTTTACTTTTAAATCGTTGAAAGTTAAATTGTAAATTTTGCCGCGCATTTTGCCAAGCGGCTCTTTAACGCGCAGCATCGTCTGTCCCGCAAACGTACCAACGCAAAGAATTAATTTTGGTTTAATAAGTTCTATTTGCTTAAGTAAATACGGCTCGCATTTCAAAATCTCTTCAGGGTTAGGATTCCTGTTTTCGGGAGGTCTGCATTTTAATATATTACAAATAAATATTTCTTCGCGTGAAAAGTTTATTGCCTTTAAAATATCTGTCAGTAACTTTCCCGCCCTTCCGACAAAAGGTTCACCTTTTTCATCTTCATCTGCGCCCGGGGCTTCACCAATCACCATCACATCTGCATTTGGATTTCCCGTACCAAAAACAAAATTCTTTCTTGTCTGAGAAAGACTGCATTTTTCGCATTTGTTTATTAAATCGTTTAGTTCGTTCGCATCTTTCGAGTCCATCCAGTCTTCTTTTAATAAAGACATTGGAGCAGAATCTCTTATAATATTTTCATCCACTGCTTTTTCCTTATATTCTGTTTTATGATTGTGAACAGCAATCTCCATTTTAAATTCTTCAATATCAGTTTTCCCGTCAGGAACTTCAAGGTCGTATTCAGTAAGCATTTCTTTCGGAATCTTAAAACCTTTTTTCCCCTGCAGGTATTTTAAATAGTTTATGCTGTCTTCAATAAGTTTTCGTTTCAAATAAATTATGTTATGGATTGATTCATTTCGCTGATAAAATATCATAATAATTTTATAAATAAAGTCCAAAAAATGCAGCGGGTTGATGAATGTTAATAAATCAAAAATATAAGGGAGGAAAGAAAACATAGGAATAGGTTCATCCACCGCGGCGGATCCTCAGAGAAGTCACGGAGCTCACAGAGAATTAAAAAACAGACATCCCGAAAAGAACTCGGGCAAGTGATACACAAATTAACCCGAATTTAAGAGCAAGAGTTTTTTTAGGCAAAGAAAAAGAAAGCAATTTTAGGATTTATTAAAACTTATAATTCATAGTGTTAGCAAAAAAGATTGTTTTTATTATAACCTTTTTATGGATAGTAGCATTTAGAACACTTAGAATAAATAAAGTTTTGAGAAATTAATTAATAAGATTTTAATGTTTATTTATTTTAATCTGTTTAGGATTTCGTTTGCGAGTTCATACTTTGACATAAGCGGGAGGTCTATCACGGTTGATTTATCGATTAATGATGCGATGTTTGTGTCGGTTCCGAAGCCTGCGCCTGTAACGTTTGGATTATTCAGAACGACTAAATCGAGTTTTTTGTTTTTTAGTTTTGATTTTGCGTTTTCAACACCGTTATCAGTTTCCAATGCAAAGCCAATAAGTTTGAATCCTTTTTTATTTCTGCCGAGATAACTGAGTATATCAGCAGTTCTTTCGAGTTCAAGATTGTATTCTTTACCTGCGTCTTCTTTTTTGATTTTATTTTCTTTTACTTCCTTCGGTTTAAAATCACTAACTGCAGCGGACATAATTACTGTATCTTTACCTTTCACATTTTTCTTAACTGCCTCAAACATTTCCTCACCTGTTTCAATATCGATTCGATTAACGCCTTTTTTGTGATGTAATGCAGTAGGACCCGTAATCAGTGTAACTTCAGCACCGCGCAAATATGCCGCTCTTGCGAGTTCGAATCCCATTTTACCGGATGAATAGTTTGAAATATATCTCACAGCGTCTATAGGCTGTCTTGTAGGTCCTGCCGTGATTAATATCTTCTTACCCAATAAATCCTTTTCATAAAACTGCTCTTCAACGAAATCGAAAATCTCTTCGGGCTCAGGCATTTTGCCAACACCGTACAACCCGCTTGCAAGTTCGCCCACAACAGGGTCAAGGATTCTGTAACCGTCTTTTTTCAAAGCAGCAATATTTCTTTGTGTCGCTTTGTTGTTGTACATATCCTCGTCCATAGTCGGTATTACAATAACAGGACATCTTGCGGCAAGAATTGCAGAGAGAAGAAAATTATCGGAAATACCTGCGTTGATTTTTGCCATCGTGTTTGCGGTTGCAGGAGCGAGGACAAACATATCAGCCCACATACCGTTACTTATATGCCAGGTACCCGCGTTAACAGTTTCCGCTTTTGAGAGATCGCCTTCGGGAAACATATTTATGATTACGGGATTTTGTGATAAAACGGATAATGTTAAAGGAGAAACGAATTGAACGGCAGATGGTGTCATAATGACACGCACTTCCGCACCTGCTTTAATGAATAGCCTGACGAGGTTACAGATTTTGTATGCTGCAATCCCGCCGCTTATTCCTACGATTATTTTCTTACCTTTTAACAAATATTTTATTCTTTGTGTTAATTCCCTACGGGAAAAATTTCAATAATATCTTCTTGCCTACAGAGATTTTTTCCCTACGGGAAAAGTTTGCAAACTTTTATAACAAATAGTTCTTAACTTTTTTCTTCATTCTAAATTCCAGATTCTAAATTCTAACTTCTAACTCCTGGATTCTAAATTCTAGATTCTAGATTCTGACTTCTAGATTCTAAATTCTAGATTCTCTCTTCTCAAAAAACTATTTCAGTCCTTTGTACCTGAAACTTAATTTGCCATTAACCAATTCATTTGTTGCCTGAATAGTTGGTTTCATTCTTTTTTCAAATTCTACGGAAAGGTTTAACTTATCCTGATTTGTACCTGAATCTTCATCTGTTTCTTTCATTAGGACAGGCTCTAATCTCTGACTGATTTCAATTCTTGTTTCGTCATTAATCTGCCTTGCTCTCTTTGACGCGATTACGGTTGCCTCATAGATGTTTTCAGTGCCTTCTTCGAATTTTGATAAATCGACTGTTTTAATTGCCATTTTTAATTTTCCTTTATATTTAAATTTATAATATTTTTTGCTTCTTCTACTGCAGTGCTTAAATCAAAATTGTTCAGCACTACGTCAAACTTATCTTTGAGTGTCATCTCAAAGTCAATCCTTGCGATTCTTTTCTCCAAATCTGCCTGTGTCTCAGTTGCTCTGTTCTTTAATCTGTTAATTATTGCATTCTTGTCAGGAGGATTTACAAATATTAACAATGCTTTTTCTTTATAAATTCTCTTTATCGAAAGCGCTCCCTTTACGTCCATATCAAAAACCATACACTTACCCGCTTCCAGACATTTATCCACTTCGCTCTTCAGAGTACCGTAATAATTGTTATCGTAAATCAACTCATACTCAACAAATTCACCGTTCTTAATCCGCTTTTCAAAATCTTCTTTTTCTATGAAGAAATAATCTTTTTTATCGACTTCGTTTGCTCTTTTCCTGCGGGTGGTAGCAGAAATCGAAAACACAAAATCAGGATACGCTTTGAGTACCTCTTTTACGATTGTCGTTTTACCGCTGCCCGACGGGGCTGAAAATACAAACAGCATATCTACTCGATGTTTTGAATTTGTTCACGGATTTTTTCAAGTTCTTCTTTTAAAAGAGAGACTTTTTGAGATATAACTGCATCGGATGCTTTTGAAGCGATAGTGTTAATTTCTCTGTTCAATTCCTGCAGAAGAAAATTTAATCTTCTGCCGACATTTTCTTTAGAGTTTACACTTTCTCTGAAAAACTCCAGATGACTGTTCAGCCTTACACATTCCTCAGTAATATCCATTCTTTCGGTCAATAAAGCAAGTTCAAACTCCAGCCGCTTTTCGTCGATAGTATTCCTGTCATTTATATAAAAATCGAGTTTTTCATTGAAAATCCTTTTATTCTCTGAAATTCTTTCTTTATTTAATTCTACAATCTTTTTAGAACCTTCATCTATAACGTTAATTCTTTCAAGAATATCTTTTTCAAGGTATGCGCCCTCTTTAGTCTTCATCTGAAACAAATCTTCAATTGCTTTAGTTATCAACCCTGTCACAAATTTAAACTCTTCTTCATCAACTGCACTATCGTTTTCTTTCAGAAAGTAATCGGAAAGTGACAGAATGTGCTCAAGTTTAATTTTCTCTTTTGAGCCTGCTTTCTTCCTGTATTTTCTTTAAAATCTCCAACTGACCTTTTAAATTTTCTTCATCAAGCATAACATCAGCACCGTTGGAAATATCTGTTGAATCTATGTTTATCAAAATACTTATTTTTCCGCGTGAAATCTTTTGTTTTATTATTTCGCGTATTTCATATTCTTTCGTGTATATGTGTTTTGGACATTTCAAAAGAACTTCAGAAAACCTGCTGTTTACAGACCTGAGTTCGATTGTGTATCTTAATCCGTTTCTTACTTCTTCGGCTTTGCCGTATCCCGTCATACTTATAAACATAGTATTCTGTGTTTTATTTTACGTAGTTTTTTGTTAATTCTTTTTTCAGGTATTCAAACGCTTCATCAACCGTACTGATGTATTTAAAAAGTTTTAAATCATCGGGTGATATCATTCGTGTTTCAGCCATCGTTTCAAAGTTAATCACTTTTCTCCAGAACTCTTCACCGTAAATCACGATTGTCATTTTCTTGTTTAATTTTAAAGTCTGCACGAGTGTTAAAACTTCCATTAGTTCATCAAGCGTTCCGTAACCTCCCGGCATAATCACGAGTGCTTTTGCCATATATGCAAACCAGAATTTCCTCATAAAGAAATAATGGAATTCAAAGTTTAACTCTTTGTCTATGTACGGATTCGGATACTGTTCAAATGGCAGTGAAATATTGAAACCAATCGATAGTCCTTTTGCCCTTTGCGCACCGCGGTTTGCGGCTTCCATCATTCCCGGACCGCCGCCTGAAGTTACAACAAACTTATTTCCTTTTCTTAAACTCCTTGACCATTTTGTAAGTCTGAACGCAAGTTCTTCCGCATCCTGATAATATCTCGACATTTCCAGATCCATCTCAGCAGCTTTTATCTCCGCAACTATCTTTGCATTCGGTTTCTTTACGTCAGCGTATTTTCTTTTCAACTCTTTCAGGTTTTTCAAAGCCGCACTTCTTGATAATGTTCTTGCCGAACCGAAAAATACGACAGTGTCTTTTATGTCCAATCTTTGCAGTCTGTCATACGGTTCAAAATATTCAGTAAGTAATCTTATCGGTCTTGCCGCAGGTGAATTTAAAAAATCCTGATTCCTGTATGCCTTTGGTGCTTTATCTAAATGCTTTATCTTTACAGGCTTTGAAGCGGGTAATTTCAAAGGTGCGTGAAGTTTTTTTGAACTTAATGCTTTTTCTAATTTTTTCGCCATTATAAACTTATTCCTCCGTCAACCACAAACACATTACCGGTTGTCCATTTATTTTTAATTGTTAAATATTCTATCATAGAATTTATGTCATCGCTTTTCCCGAATCTTTTCATCGGATATTTTTCTTCAACTTCATTTTTTGCAGTCAGGTTCTCATCACCCTCTATCCAGATTGTCCCGGGTGCAATCGAATTCACGAGTATATCGGGTGCAAGTCTCTTGGCGAGTAGTTTTGTAAGTTTTATAACACCAACCTTTGCAAGAGAGTAAGGCATAACCGTTTGCCAGTTCTGAATACCGCCGAGTGAAGAGATGTTAATTATACTGCAGGGTTTATCGCTGTTTTTCATCATCAGTTTCGCTGCTTCCTGCGAGCAGAAAAATGCGTTCTTCAGGTTCATAGTAATAAACTCATCGAAAACTTCCTCCGTAACATCGAAGAAATCCATCCTCTCGAAAATTGCCGCATTGTTCACGAGCACATCCAGCCTGCCAAACTTATTCTCAACCTCTGCAAACAATCTTTTAATTTCATCAACCTTCCTTAAATCCGCCTTCACGCAAAGCACATCAACGCCTTTTTCACGAATCGCATCGGAAGTTCTTTTCGCATCATCATCGTTTGAATTAAAATA
This sequence comes from Ignavibacteriota bacterium, assembly GCA_963748665.1. Lineage (GTDB taxonomy): Bacteria > Bacteroidota > Ignavibacteria > Tepidaquicellales > Tepidaquicellaceae > CAIKZJ01. Next base: position 84,081 of record CAVVJW010000015.1, read on the forward strand.
GTTCAGAACAACATCGAAATTCAGTTCTGCAAGTTTTAATGCAATCTCTTTACCCAAACGCTTAACCGAACCCGTAACTAATGCTGTTTTATTCAAATTTAATATAATAGTACCCTTGGGATGACTCGAACATCCGACCAACAGTTTAGGAAACTGCTGCTCTATCCACCTGAGCTACAAGGGCTTAACGTATAAGTTACGAAATTTTGAGGGCTTTTTCGAGTGAAAAATGAATCTGAATAGAGAAAACCACAATTTCCGTAAGATTTTGCAAAATTAATGTGTCGCTCCTACGGAGCTTTTTGCTGTGCATATTTATCGCTATTGAGGTGTCGCTCCTACGGAGCTTTTTGGTTTTGGATATTTCTTGCTATTGATGTGTCGCTCCTACGGAGCTTTTAGTTTTGGATATTTCTTGCTATTGATATGTCGCTCCTACGGAGCTTTTTGGTTTTGGATATTTCGCGCTATTGATGTGTCGCTCCTACGGAGCTTTTAGCTGTGCATATTTATCGCTATTGAGGTGTCGCTCCTACGGAGCTTTTAGTTTTGGATATTTCTTGCTATTGATGTGTCGCTCCTACGGAGCTTTTTGGAATCTGAATGATTAGCCCCGGAGGGACGACACATCAATAGCTAAAAAGGTTTGACGAGTTTTAAGTCCCGGAGGGACGACACATCAATAGCTAATTATGTTTATCATGTTTCAAGTCCCGGAGGGACGACACATCATTAGCTAATTAAGTTTATCAAGTTTCAAGTCCCGGAGGGACGACACATCAATAGCTAATTAAGTTTATCAAGTTTTAAGTCCCGGAGGGACGACACATCAATAGCTAATTAAGTTTATCAAGTTTCAAGTCCCGGAGGGACGACACATCAATAGCTAATTAGGTTTGTCAAGTTTCAAGTCCCGGAGGGACGACACATCAATAGCTAATTAGGTTTGTCAAGTTTCAAGTCCCGGAGGGACGACACATAAAATATTCGACAGTTTCGTTAAACACAATTGATTTCCTCTAAAACAAAAAAGGCGAGTATCTTTACCCGCCTTTTAATATTTATACTTTGGTTCTATTCTGACTTCTGACTTCTGACTTCTAGATTCTAGATTCTAACTTCTAGCTTCTAAATTCTACTTAACCAGCATCATTCTCTTTGTTTCCGTGAAATCACCTGAAACCAGTTTGTAATAATAAATTCCGCTTGAAAGATTTTGTGCTTCAAAAAGAACGTTGTACGTACCTGCTTCAAGGAACTGATTGAAGTATGTATTTACTTCGTTACCGAGAACGTCATAAACCTTCATATATGTAACTCCGCTTTTCGGAATCGAGAATCTGATGTTAGTCGTAGGATTGAAAGGATTCGGAAAGTTTTGTGAAAGTTTATAACTTTCTATTTTTCCGTTTTCATTTCCAATTCCTGTAGCAACATCGACCATTGCCTTTTTTGAATTTAAAATTGTGCTTTGATTATTTAAAGCACCATTTACAAAATATGCAAAGACACCGATTTCTAAGTTTGTCGCAACCCAGGCTGCGGGTACTGTGTAATTCCAGGTCTTTGATTTAACAGTTCCTGAAACCCAGGTACCTGTGCTAAGTTGCTCACCAAGATGACTATTAACCATATCTCTTACTACGTGTTTGTGTACATAGTTTGAGCCGCCTGTGCAGGAACTATTTCCTGATTGCGTGTATATCAGATTATTTTCAGCAAGTGCAAAATTTATGTTTACAGTTGTGTCAAGATTTCTTAATGCAGTTACGTTTGCTGTGACAGTTAATGCTCTTGTGGTCGGAATTGTAAGTTTTAACAAGAGCGATTGATATATCAGGTTCAAATGTTCTTTGGTATGCTGTTTGACTTGTCCAGGCACCTCTGTCTATTACACCTGTTCTTCTGCCAACAACACCTGTTGGGTAGGAAGATAAGCCAAGAGCACTTAAAATCTGATTTCCGTTGAAATTTGACCAGGGGTCGCTTGTTGAACCGGCAGGACCGTGATATTCCAAAACTAATGTATTCGGGAAAAGGTTTAAAATATTATCTGCGATAATATGACCGCAAGGGCACCACTGGCACCACGTACCGGTACAAAGTTCAAGCACTACATTGTTTGTTTCCTGTGCCTGTGACTTGGGAGCGAATACACCCGCAAAAAGCAGAAGTGTAATACAAATGTAAATTAATTTTTTCATTTTTATTTTTATTTAAAAGTTTAAAAATCCTTTGTATGAAACATAAAACAATCCATATTATTATTCAATACAGAAAACATATTACCGAATATGAATATATAATTACCTAATTTGATTTTCTGTTTAAAAAAGGGGCAGGTAAAATCACCTGCCCCTAATCTAATTTAAAGTAACATTAACTTAAAGGAAATATTATTTTACTAACATCATTCTCTTTGTTTCTGAGAATGAGCCAGATTGAATTTTATAAAAATATAAACCCGATGACCATTCAGTTGCATCAATTACAATTTTATATTTTCCTGCTTTAGTATTTCCTGAATGGTATGTTCCAACTTCTTTACCTAATGAGTTAAAAACTTTTAAAGTTGTATTCTCATCTTTTGGTAAGGAAAACTCAACAGTTGTTTTTGGATTAAACGGATTAGGATAATTTTGTGAAACTGAAAAATCTTTTGGTATTTCATTTGAAATTGGAACTATAGCCGTTGGTAATGTCCATTTTCCGCCGACATTATAAATCTCTTTAGAATTATCTTCTTGAACAAACGCTAAAGTATGCATATTATTGCCAACCCAGGCTGATTCAATCTTGTATGTTATAATGTATGTGTATGTTCCGGCTGCTAATGGATGCGTTGTTCCCTGACTTGTAGGATATGACCTTCTAAAAACGTGAGGGAATATTGATTCACCATTTGTTCCCGGTGGAGTTGAATATATAATTCTGTTTTCCAACGCCATAACTCTCACGAAATAACTCCCGGCAGGCAGAGTTGATAAATTTGTAACTGTTATTGTTGACTTTATTGAATCGCCCGGAATTCTCTGGTCAACAATTGAAATTGATATAGGTGTTGGTATTGCAAGACGTGGATAAACTAAAGCGTTTAATCCTGCATGATTTGAATAATTTTGTGTAAATGCTAATCCATCAACCCTTGTATATGGTACCGAGTTTACTCCGTAATAATATCTTCTGTCATAATTCTGAACTGTATTAGCAAGGTACATCGGGTCATTTCCCGGTGAAGGCCAGCCAACATGATATTTTACGGAGATTACCGAATCTCCTTTTTGAGCTAAGTATGATGCCATATATGGATTCTGTGTAGCACAAGGAGGACAAGTTGAACTTGTGAATCCTTCAAAAAATACTGCTCGTGTTGTTGTTTGTGTGTATGCATTTGAAGATAATATTACAAATGCAATAATGATTAAAAATAGAGGAAAAAATTTTTTCATAACGTTTAATTTTTAAAATTTATAAAACCCTGTTATGGGGTAACATAATTTAATTCATTCAAAAATTCAATACAGAAAACATATATGAAATTTGATTATAAAAAACGGGAAGTTGCTAATTCTCCGCAACTTCCCTATGTTTACTATTTCTATTAACTACTTTCTTCTCTTCTTTCACTCCAGTTCCACTTCGTAAGCACCGCTCACTGCTGCATCTGCATTCGTTGCGTTCATATACTTTAGTGTAATATCTCCGAGTTCGTTTGCAGGTACTGATTTCGTTATTCCTGCCTCTAACAATACACCGCCTGTTACGGGCTGTAATGCGTCAACACATAATCCGAATTGCATTGATGAGTTTCCTGTGTTGCTTATTATTACTGTTTCGCCTTCTTCAAACAAATGAACTAAAACATTCACGGTTGAACTTGGTGCTACGTTTCCCGTGTATATTTTCTTGCTTGCAGGTCTGATTATTGACTGGTCGAAATAGTCCGGCATCACTTCAGGTTTGCCAACATTGTTTGAAGCAATGATTAGCAAATCTTTCATCACCTGCTTTTCCAACTCTTCCCTGCTCGTTGCCGAAACAGTTCTTTTACCGCTTACTAAATTAATTAAGTTTACCTGTGCGGCTCTGATGGTTAAGAAAGCAGTGATTTTTGTGTTTGCCTCTGTAACGAATGCGGCTTCAAGGTCTGCCGCGTGTGCCGTTACTGCATTTTTATATCTCTCAATTAAAATATCGTATTGAGACAAAGGGGCTTGTGTATAACCTGTTATACCTTGCGGATAAAACTCCTGATACTGCTCAGAAGTTTTTCCCCACTTTGAACGGATTAAACCTTCCTGACGACTGAAAAAATCATCCAAATCTATTCTTGAATTGTTCATCGCCGCAGTTTTACCCTCGCGAATTGCAATCTTTGTTGCCTCATCTTCCAGAGCACCATAATAATTCATATACACCGCCGTACAAGCGGCAATAATATCATCATAAATTCCCCCGGGATTATGATTTATCATTCCTTGTAGATGAAATTCAACAAACATTCTGAATTTCGCATCTCCTACCTTTGCCTGTGCAAAGATGTTCCAAAAGAAACTAAATAGATTTCTCATGGTTGTTTCCTTTCTTAGTTTAATTATTTAAATTTTGCTTTTTTAAGCAATTATTTCAAATTCAAGAAAAAACCTCGAAAACACACAAATTTTCAACTCCTATTTTGGAGTACCTATTCCTAACTCTCGGAACGACTACTCCTATTTTGGAGTACTTATTCCTAACCTTCGGAACGACTACTCCTATTTTGGAGTGCCTATTCCTAAACCTCGGAACGACTACTCCTATTTTGGAGTACCTATTCCTAACCCTCGGAACGACTACTCCTATTTTGGAGTACCTATTCCTAAACCTCGGAACGACTACTCCTATTTTGGAGTACCTATTCCTAAACCTCGGAACGACTACTCCTATTTTGGAGTACCAACATCAACCAAAAAGAACGAATTATTTAAAACGTGAGTTTAAAGACCATCTTATCCAAACCCAGACACAAAAACATTGCTTGACATTTTTCTATTCAAAAGAACAAACTATAAAAAATGAAAATACACAAAATGTGTTGGAACGAATAAAATTATTTTAAGAGTTTAACACTGAAAAAAAAGATTTTACTGTACATCTAATTAATAATGTTATTTTGTCGGTAGAGCCAATCATTAAAATTCAATTCTAAGCATAATTGATATTGGTATTAATAATCAACATACAAACTTTATAATTTTTAAAATAAAAATCAATAGAAAATTTTTAACAGAATATTTTACAAAATAAAAAATGGGAGAGCCGCATCCCAATACGACTCCCCCATTGTAGAGGAGGATTATGAAAATTTATATTACTTTAGCAATGTCAACTTACGAACTTCTTTGTAATCGCCTGCTTCAAGTTTATAGAAATAAATTCCGCTGGCGAGTTGTGAGCCGTCGAACTGTGTCAGATATATTCCTGTGTTCTGTGTTCCTTCAAACAGTGTTGAAATCAACTGTCCTTTTATATCGTAAACTTTCAGCGATACTTTGGAACTCTTCGGAATCATATAAGAAATATTCGTTACAGGGTTAAACGGATTCGGATAGTTCTGGTTTAATGCATAAGCAGTCGGGGTTTCAGTTCCGATTTGCTGTATTGCGGTTAAGAAACTTCCTATCTGCAACTGAGAATCTTCCCCACTGACTTGCACCTGAAGGTATGAAATCACTTGTTGTTGCAGGTGCTGTTGCAAGAGTCGCACCTGATTTGTCGAATATTGTAAACGGATATGTTGTACCTCCGTTTGTCGAAACCTGAACCTGCATTCTTTCTGTGTATCCTGTATAAACTGCGTGTGCCCAGTTGAATTTTAATGAGTCGGTTAAATCAACGTTATTATAAACTTGGTGATTTTAAATAATCTATGTTGACCGGTAGTGCCGAATAACTGTAACAGTTTACTCTTGTGCTCTTGTACCGCCAAATAACGGACCGTTTACACCATTATAACCCTTCCCATGTTATTCCTGCATTAGGATTTATTACGCTCCAGCCCTGCGGGCGGGAATCCGCCTTCAAATACTTCGTAGTTAAACCTGCATTAACGAGTATTATCTGTGGATTCTCCGTTTATTAGTACACGTTGTTTAAATCATTATTTCATTGGTACTGGCATTGCTTTTAATCCAATTATGTGCATAGGATTTTTTGTTGCATAATCGGCATATCTTGTTGCTTTTTTGCATTGAATACTTCTTTTGTAGCATCATTTTGTAATAAATGCCACTGTGTAAATTAATGAATCTATCCAGCAGTGTGCTCTTTTATATCTAAAGTGTAATTATATGTCCCGACTGTTGTCGGAATTGTCATTCCGTTCACATCTGGATACATCCTTCTGAATACATCTTTAAAAGATGTTTCTCCGTTTGTACCCCGGTATAGCTTCTGATTCTTTCAACGGCATTTACCCTTAACTTGTAATTCCCGCAGATAAAGGAGAAATTATTTTAACTGTTATGTCCGATTTTATAGAGTCACCGGCAATTCTCGTATCTGTTACATGAATGCCTATCGGAGTACCTTTATTCAATCTTGTATAGTATGGATTTACCAAATTGAATATCAGGAGGACTGTAAGGGAATATATGTAAGTATGTCCCGTCCATATCGCCGTAGGAACAGCATTTACATTGTAATAATTAATCCTGTTGGTGTCTTGATCTACATTTGCAAGAAACATTGGGTCATTATTCGCTCAAGGCCACCATACATGATATCTTATTAGCACATAGTGTATCCCAGTCGTGCATTTTGGAATTGGTCTAAGTGAAGGATGTGTTCGAGGCACATGGACCACAAGTTCCACTGTGTATATGCTTCATAACACATTACTTTTCGTTCCCGGCAGGAATAATGAGTATTGTTTCAAAGTATCATTTCCTTTGTTCTGGTCTGTAGCCCAGTTGAGTATGTCGTTATATTTACAGGAGCACTTAGGAATGATAGTCAAACTGTCAAATGTAACTTCCAGTCCTGAACCGCTTACTATAGCTTGCAACAGGTTTTGTGCTTGTATAAGCACCAACTGAAAGCAACATTAAATGAACTTGCAGACGCAGTACCAACGTTTGTGACAATCTTGGGGCAACTTTAAACGAACTGTTTCCGTTTACCGAATAAGTTGAATCTTTCGGTATGTTAATGGAGGAAACTGCAACATCGTATTCGTAAATTGAGTTCCAATCATAAAATTATCCAGATAAACATTGTTACCATAACCGTTTGTAACTACGAACTGCACGGCTACATTGTTAACCATTGTTTGTTGTGGAGAATAGAATGTTGAATGCGAGCACTGATACTGCAAGCACCAGGGTCAGGAGAAATACTTTCTTCATAACGTTAAATGTTAAATTATTAAATAAGGTTGTTTAAAAAATTTTCTATTTTAATTTTATTTATATTTTACTTCATAGGGAAACCAACTTATTCAACTTTGTGTCATTTTAAAAAATATTTATTATATGAATATTTATATACACAACTCAAAACTAATACAATCGAAAAACATTTGCAAGTGTAAATACTTTACACCCCTGCGGGGTTACAGTTATTACATACACTTATTTTATCGGTTTTCCCTGTGCCCAGATAAAATCAAACAGCATTGTACAGGCAATTGCAAGTTCCCTGTGCTCTATAAATACCATATTTATTGAGTTCGCTTCGCTGGGTGATTTTAACAAAGGAAAAAATACTTTCTGCTGGTCGAAGACCATCATCTTTATTGGCAGATTCTTCACCGCTCTCGCCTGCTGTCCAAGTTTTGACTGCTTCTTTACAGATTCCAATAACCATTTCTGGCTGTTAAGTTCGCCCTCTTCATAAATATTCTTACAGATTGCTTTTCGCTTTAACAACCTTGCTTCTTCCTGCAACTGCTCTTTAAGTCTTCCTGAAGTATCGCAAACGTAAGGACCTTTGTTGAATGTGTAAAGACTCGAATTTGCTTCTTTCACCATTTGCACATACTTCTTTTGTATCTGCTCTTTATCTTTGAACACTTCAACGAAATCAATAGAATAACTTATATCTTTGTTCTGTTCGAATACGGGGTTGAGAATACTCGTAACGCTTTCGACTACTGATTTACGTTTTTCCATTTCGTTCATACAGTTTTCCTGATACTCATCCATTATCCTGCCGAATGCGACTTTCGGTTCAACGGCTTCGTAATACTTCACCTTACCCACACCCCTTTCAGTACAGATGCCCCTTGCGAGCATACGCTGAATAACCTCGTAAATCTTAGTACGGGGTATGTCAACTGAGTTCTGTAACTCAAGTGTAGTAAATCCTTTTTTAGATAAGAGAGTAAGATAGACTTTCGCTTCTCTCTCGGTAAGTCCTAAAGTTAATAGTTTCTGTAACTGCTTTTTGTATTCCGCCTTCATATATTTTTAAAATTGTTTAACATCATTATATTTTTCACCGCAAAGTACGCAAAGTAATTATAATCAATTAAGTCATTATAAATCTTATAAAAACTTTTTTCCTTTGCGTTCTTTGCGGTTAAATTCTTTTTGAAATTATTATTTAATCAAAGTCAATTTTTTCACGTCAGTAAAATCACCTGAAGTGAGTTTATAGAAATATACTCCGCTGGATAAATTCGCCGCGTTGAAATCTGCATTATACTGACCCGCTTCGAGTTTTGAATTATACAATGATGCTACTTCCCTGCCCATTGCATCATACACTTTCAAAGTTGTGAAACCTGATTTCGGAATTGCAAACTTTATGTTAGTTGTTGGGTTAAACGGATTCGGATAATTCTGTCCAAGGAAATATTTTTCAGGAACTTCAGACTGGTTGTTAATACCAGTTGCTGTGTATGTACCTTTGTTTGAATTTAAGACCTCTCTGTTAACATCGTTCTGAACAAAAGCAACTGTGACAATGCTTGTATCCTGCCAGGCTGATTCACGTTTGTATGTGTACGTATAATTGTATGTACCCGCAGTTAAAGGGCATGCTATCCCTGTTGTGTTAGGATATGCTCTTCTGAAAACAGTATGAAAAACTGATTCACCGTTCGAACCCGGAGGGGTTGGATAAACAACAAGTTTTTCAACTGCCATAACCCTGAATTTAAAAGTTCCTGCAGGCAGGTTTGAATGTACGACTAATGTAATTTGTGATTTGATTGAATCTCCCGCTATTCTCTGGTCAACAACGGTGATTGATACCGGCGGTGTAATAGCAAGTCTTGTGTTATAAGCATTATCAAATGCTGTTGCTGAAAACGGCCAGATATCATAAATAATTCCGTCAACATTACAAGTTGGAACTGCCGTAATATTGTTGTACTGAATTCTTTCAGTGCTTTGTGTCGGGTTTAACTGATACATCGGGTCAAATCCCGGCCATGATGCGTGATACATAATTGAAATTGCCTGAGCCTGATGATTCTGAAGCCATGCAATTAAAATAGGGTTACTCGAAGCACATGGACCGCAAGAAGCGTTTGTGCCTTCTTCGAATAAAACTTTTCTTGTTTGTGAGTTTACAGAACCGATTGCCAGAAATAAGATAATAAATAAAAGTAGAATTTTTCTCATTTGTGTTTATATTTAATGTTTTAAAATTGTACTTCAAAAATAGTTTAGAGGAAATTCAATTTCAAGTTAAAATGTTTACACCTGCACGGGGTTACAGTTAAGGGTAAATGTGCAATTCGGACTTGAACCTTTAAAGATTGAAATACTAAGTTCACGGCGTAGATAAATCTACAGACAAAGAAAAGAAAAGATTGAACCACTAAAGAACACTAAGACACTAGAAGAGAGCACTAAGAAAGATTTATTCAACGCTTAATAATATCACCTATAAGAGAACACTAAGGTTGTTTATTTGAAAAAGTTTGTTATTTTTCAACATCTTTACGGCTAGTAGCACTTAGAACACTAAGAAGAATATTTACAAACTTAATTATAATAAAGTACTTCCATTATTACGCGGAGTGTTCTAAGTGTTCTTAGTGTTTAATATTTCTTTATATAATTTACTTTATCAAAGTCAATTTTTTCACGTCAGTAAAATCACCTGAGGTGAGTTTATAGAAATAAATTCCGCTCGATAAGTTTTGTCCCGTCAAACTCTGCCTGAAAATTTCCCGCTTCGAGTTTTGAATTAAACAACACTGCCACTTCCCTGCCCATTACATCATACACTTTCAAAGTTGTAAATCCTGATTTTGGTATCGCAAACTTTATATTGGTTACAGGGTTAAACGGATTCGGATAATTCTGAGATAAACTGTATAGTCAATAACATTTCCGCTTTCGTTATCCAACCAGTGTTGGATTCGTTATCGTAAATTTAAAATATCCTGATGGTGCAGTAAATGGTTTCGTAACTGTCTTGCTGCTGTTAGACGTAGCAGATATATAATAATAAACCTTTGTGTTCAGCGGCTGTGCGGGTATGTAAGCTTTAAACGTATCCGCAACCTGAGTCATATTTAACTGTGCATAAGCAACAGTAGTGTCGGTTCTCCAGTAAACTTTTGCATTCCGATTCCGCTCTTTGATTTTATGCTTGCTTTCACTTCATAAGGTGATGTTGTATTGTTCGTATTTCTGATTGCGGAATGTGAAATAAACAACGGGTTCAAGTACACCGATTTCTTTTGTGATGCAGTGAACTGCACCGCTTGCTGAAATCATACCTGCACAGTTTATTCCAACTACTCTGTATCCCGGCATAGCATCACGATATATTCTTAGTGCTGTAGTATCCTGAGAAAATCCATAAATCGGGACGATAACTGTTTTATTGACGATTAAAGAGTTTGTGTAAGTGAAATAACTTGAGTTTGGCGGATACTGTCCTGTAGAACTCGGCGGCATTGGATATTCTCACAACCTTATAAGGTTTGCCAAAACAGGTTTGAAAATTATTTAAAATGTATTGAAGGTTTAATTCGATTTGCGGACCGTCTGAAACACCTGTCGGATATTGACCTACAAGCAATGTTTCTTCGTCAAGCAATTTCATATGCATATCAATGTGATGAATACCGTCATAAGGCAGATGTGTTCATTTTAACATAACGTGATAAGCCCATATATTTCTTCGCGATAGTATCAATCTGCGCTTCAGTTTTACCAGGATTTTCAGTAATAATAAGTTTTGAAGAAAATCCTGTTCCGTGACCGTCAACCATAAAGTTACCGCCTGTTGCAACAAAATCATAAGGTGAAACTGTTGCCTGATGCAATGGGATATTAAACATTTGTGCAATATAAACCGGTATCTGGTCATCGAGCGGACGCGGACGATTGTAAACCCAGTCTATCATCTTTAATGAATCAATATCGCTTGTGTATGCATTCCACTGACCGTAATCGCGGCACCAGACGGAATTAAACGACCGTGATTAAAAATCGTAAATTTACGAGAGGTACGCCATAAGATGTTAACTGACTTTTAACAGAATTTGAGTCTGTGCAAACGATAACGCATACACATTCATCCTGAACGTAATCCACAATCTGTGCAAGAATTGATGTGTATGATGTCCACGTAACCATAACAGCCTGATTTTCTTCCCATTCGGCGAGAGTTCTTACTTTCTGGTAAGGCGGATTTGTTTCGTCAGTACCGAATCCGGGCGGAACATAATTTTTGTAAATTCTTTGTTCGGCTTCCGTCATTTTATGAGGAAGGTCCTGGGAGAATAAATTCTGATTTATCAGTAAAGCGAGTAAAACTAATAAACGAACCCTGGTAAATTTTTTCATTTGTATGTAATTTAAAATTTATTTTAATTCTTTTTATTTTTTATTCTTCACCACTGGCACACCTGGATTCCAGCTTCGCTGAATGACATGCGTGAAAAACAAGCATCAGAAAATCATTATTAACTCAAATAAGGAAATCCTGTATCAAGATAATTTTTAGTGTAATCAATCACAGCATCTTCGATGTTTGTGAACTCGCCTTTATACCCTGCTTTTCGAATTTTACTCATATTTGCCTGAGTGAAATCCTGATACCTTCCTTTTAAAACTTCGGGCATATCAAAATACTCTATTTTCTCTTTAATGTTTAATGCTTTGAAAACAGGTTTTACAAAATCATTAAACGTGTTTGCTTTACCTGTGCCTATGTTATAAATACCGTTAACAATTTTATTTTCTCCGAAGAACAATGTCATATCAACTGCATCTTTCACGTAAATGAAATCCCGTTTCTGCTCACCGTCTCCGTACTCTTTTGAGCAGGATTTAAACAATCTGATTTTTCCTGTTTCTTTAACTTGTTTGTACGCTTTGCTGACAATACTCTGCATATCGCCTTTGTGGTATTCATTCGGACCGAAAACATTAAAATATTTCAAGCCTGCAATCTTATCAAGATATCCTTCGCGTTTTGCCCATTGGTCGAACATCTGTTTTGAATAGCCGTAAGGATTTAAAGGTCTTAGATGTATCCAGTAAATCTTCATTATCATCATATCCCTGTGAACCGTCGCCGTATGTTGCTGCGGAAGAAGCATAAACGAAACGTATATTATTGTTAATAGAATGACCGCAAAGAAATTTTGTGTATTCATAATTGTTTCTCAACAGGAAATTCATATCGAGCTGCGTAGTAGAACTGCAAGCGCCGAGATGATAAACGACTTCAGCCTTGTTGTTTTTCAGAAATCCATCGTGTACCATCTGACCGAAATCATCCCTGTCGAAAACATCGAGATATTTTAATGCTATAAGATTTTTAAATTTATCATTTTCGCCAAAATGGTCAACGATAATTATATCTTCGCGACCTTTTTTGTTCAGCGCCCAAACTAAAGCACTTCCAATAAATCCGGCACCACCTGTTACTACTATCATAAATTAAAATTTGATTTCAGTAAATGTTTTTAATCTTTCTGTACTGTATAAATTACTTTCTATAAATTTAACATTTTCTTTCTGACTTTTAAAGTACAACTGACGTGACGCTTTTTGCACGTCAAACCACCTATATTCACTGTGTTCATCTGAAAGTATTACTTTATCGTCATCAACAATGCATACAAATAAAGGAATCAGACTGATTGCATCTGTTCTCGGAGAATAGAAAGTAGTTGTGTGAGGCAGAACGAACAACCTCTGCGGCTCAAGTCCCGACTCTTCTTTTACTTCCCTTAAAGCAGTCTCAAAAGCCTTTTCCTTCTTTTCTATCTTACCAGTAATAATCTGCCATATACCCGGATAAAGTTTATCGCCCTCTGCACGCTTTAGCAAAAGGAATTTATACTTCCCCTTAAACTTTTTTGCTACATAACACTCAATGTATATGGAATTTATTTTCGGCATTTATAAATCTCTGTATTAATATTTAATAATTCCTAACTTCAAAATTCTATCTCCTATATTCTGACTTCCGACTTCTGACTTCTGACTCCTAAATTCTAACTTCTAAATTCTAACTCCTAAATTCTAAATTCTGACTTCTTAAAAAAATCAGTGCGCTTCATACCAGTTCTTACCAACCCCAATTTCAACTTCAATAGGTACATCGAGTTTAATAGCATTCTTCATTTCACGCAGAACAATTTTCTTTACTTCCTCGAGTTCAGGTTTATAAACTTCAAACACAAGTTCATCGTGTACCTGCAGAAGCATTCTTGATTTAAATTTCTTTTCCCTGAATACATTATGAATTTCTATCATTGCAATTTTAATCATATCGGCGGCAGTTCCCTGAATAGGCATATTTATTGCCATTCTTTCTGCTTCACCTTTAACGGAATTGTTGCTGTTATTAATCTGAGGCAGATATCTTCTGCGTTCTTTCAGCGTTGTTACGTATCCGTTTTCTCTTGCAAACTGTTTAGTCTTTTCCAGATACTCATACACCTTTGGGAATTCCTTGAAATATCTGTCGATAATTTCTTTTGCTTCCGATTGTTTAATCTCCAGCCTGGTAGCAAGTCCATATGCACCTATACCATAAATAATTCCAAAATTAACTTCCTTGGCTTTTCTTCTTCTGTTAGGAGTAACTTCGTCCTTGGATTTCAGTTTAAAAACTTTCATCGCTGTTTCGGTATGAATATCTCTTTTTTTCTTAAAAGCGTTGATAAAGTTTTCGTCACCTGAATAATGCGCCATAACTCTGAGTTCAACCTGTGAATAGTCAGCGGAGAGGATTTCATATTCATCACTTTTAGGTACGAATGCTTTACGGATATTTCGTCCTGCTTCTGTTCTTATAGGAATATTCTGCAAATTCGGATTTACACTCGACAGTCTTCCCGTAGCTGCTCTGATTTGATTGAACGATGTATGAACTCTTCCTGTCTGTTTACTTACTGCTTTTAGTAAACCCTCAATGTAAGTAGATTTCAACTTGGTCAGCATCCTGTATTCCAGCAAACTTGCAGCGATGGGATGTTTAAACCTTAATTCTTCCAGAACGCTTGAATCTGTTGAAAATCCTGTTTTTGTTTTCTTTGTTAATTCGAGATTTAAATCCTTTAATATTACTGCAAGTTGTGCGGGAGAATTTATATTAAACTTTTTACCCGCCTCCGCATATATCTTTCCCTCATATTCTTCTATGTATTTTTGCAATTCTTTATCAAGCAGTTTTAAAACTTTTTCATCAACCTTTATTCCTTCAAACTCCATATCACCTAAAACCTTTATCAAAGGAAATTCTATTTCTTCACAAAGTTTTGTAAGGTTTAGTTTTGCAAGTTCATAATTTATTCTATGGTATAATTGCAAGGTTATATCGGCATCTTCGGAAGCATATTCACTGACAACATTAACGTCAACGTCTGCCATAGTGATTTCGTTTTTACCTTTTCCGATTAATTCCTTAATGGAAACAGGTTTGTACTTAAGCCATTTCACGGAAAGAGTGTCCATATTGTGTTCAACGGCAGGGTCTAATACGTATGATGCGACCATCGTATCAAAATAAACATTCGCCATTTCGACACCGTATTTCTTCATAAGTAAATAATCGAATTTTATATTCTGCCCGATAAGTTTTACTTTTTTGCTTTCAAGGAAAGGTTTTACTTTTTTAATCGCAGTTTTTATTTCAACACCGATTTGTTCTTTTGCAGCTTTAGCAGATGAGAATAAATCAACAGTATCATCTTCTTCAACTGCATATTCACCGTAAACAGGTAAATAGAAACCCTGATTTTCCTGAAAAGCAAATGACATACCGACGAGTTTTGCTTCGTTAAAATCGAGACCGGTTGTTTCAGTATCAAAGGATACAACTTCTTCCGCCAGTAATTTTTTTATTAATTTATCTAACGATGCTTCGCTTTTTATTGTGTAATAGTCGTGCTTTACATCCTTAATAGTTTTAACTTCTGAAACAGGTTCTTCAATCTTGCTGCCCTGAATAGTTATTCTCAAAGATACATCATCATCATCATCTGCATTTGTGTTTGAAAGTGCTTCAATCGGTTCTCCAAATTTCAAACCTGCACTGTATTTCCTCGCGAATGATTTCATATTCAGTTCTTCAAACCTCTTATAGAGTTCTTCTCTGTTGGGTTCTTTCATAATCAGATTATGAAAATTAATATGAAGCGGAACATCGGTTTTTATTGTGACTAATCTTTTTGCAAGGTAAGCGTTATCTTTATCTTTTATTAAAATTTCTTTTAATTTAGGCTTTTTAATGTTGTCTATATTTTTGTAAATGCCGTCAATAGAGCCGTATTCCTGTATCAAAGCCGTTGCAGTTTTCTCTCCGACACCTTTTACTCCCGGAATATTATCCGCAGTATCACCCATAAGACCAAGGACTTCTATAACTTTTTCGGGTTCGACTCCAAACTTAATTTTCACACCTTCAATACCGACTACTTCCATATCTCCTTTATTACCTGTGGATGTTTTTGAAGGTTTGTAGATAAAACTTTTATCGGAAACTAACTGCATATAATCTTTATCAGGAGTAACCATATAACTTATTACGCCTTCTTTTTCAGCCTGTTTAACCAATGTACCGATAATGTCGTCTGCCTCAAACCCGGGAAGTTCAATCATTGGAATGTTATACAACTTAACAATATCTTTAACTTCATTAATCTGCCAGGGCATATCGTCCGGTATTTCAGCACGCTGAGCCTTGTATTGAGGAAATTCTATATGTCTGAAAGTTGGTTTTTCCGTATCAAAACATACTGCGATATGATTGGGATTTTCATCTTCAATAATCCTGAGCATTGAATTCACAAATCCGTATATTGCCGACACATTATTTCCTTTACTGTCTTTCAAGGGACGGCCAATCATCGCAAAGTATGCGCGATAAATAACCGCCATTGCATCAATTAAAAAAAGTTTTTCCGGCATAATTATTTATTTTGATTGTTTGGGTTCATAATGCTGTGTTTTTTACCGTATCCGAAATAAATTAACATACCTATTGCCAGCCATATAAAAAGCCTCCCCCAGTTTTCAAGGGGCAGTGAGAACATTAACAGTATGCATATTAACATTCCAAGTATAGGCGTAACTGGATAGAATGGTGCTTTGAAAGGTCTTTCTGCTCCGGGGTTTGTTCTGCGCATAATTAAAACTGCTGCACATACTATAACAAATGCAAATAGTGTACCTATGCTAACTAATTCAGCCAGAACTCTTAAGGGAATAAATCCCGCAAGTAAACTAACAAAGATACCTGTAAGTATTGTTGTCTTGTATGGAGTTTTGAATTTTTCGTGAACTGCACCAAAGAATTTTTTTGGTACAAGTCCGTCGCGTGCCATTGCCAGCATTATTCTCGGCTGACTTAAAAGCAGAACAAGAAGTACTGAAGTGATACCTGCTATTGCACCGAGAGAAATAACAAAATTTGCCCAGGTTATTCCAATGCTCTGAAACGCGGATGAGACTGGTGAATCTATGTTAATCTGATTGTATGGTACCATTCCCGTTAAAACTATCGCAACAAGAACATAAAGTACACTACAAACGAGTAAAGAATATATAATTCCTTTTGGTACATCTTTCTGAGGGACTTTTGCTTCTTCAGCGTGAGTTGATACGGAATCGAATCCTATGTAAGCATAAAAAATCATAGCCGCTCCGGCTACCATACCGAGCGGTGCACCATTAATTGCCGAAAGCCC
This sequence comes from Ignavibacteriota bacterium, assembly GCA_963748665.1. GTDB lineage: Bacteria > Bacteroidota > Ignavibacteria > Tepidaquicellales > Tepidaquicellaceae > CAIKZJ01. Next base: position 101,233 of record CAVVJW010000015.1, read on the forward strand.
CCATACGGTATTACCAAAGAAACTTACTCCTCCCCATCCGAAAGGTGCAAAATCTTTCCAGTTATTCGTATCTATGTAAAAGGCACCGACTACTATAACGAATAATACTATCGCTACTTTTAAAATAACCATTGCAGAATTAAATCCTGCGCTTTCACGAATACCTTTTACCAGAATTGCTGTAAGCAGAAGCGTTATAATAACTGAGGGTAAATCAATTACTGAACCTGTTGACATAAAATGACCGGCATCAACATCAAAATCGAAGGGTGCCCTCGCAAACATCTGAGGGATTTTAATACCGAATATCCCTATAAAACTCTGGAAGTAATGCGACCAGCCGTGTGCTACAGAGGCAGCACCGACTGCATATTCAAGTACTAAATCCCATCCGATAATCCAGGCGAAGAACTCGCCCATAGTTGCATAAGCATAAGTATATGCTGAGCCCGCAACAGGAACCATTGACGCAAATTCTGCGTAACACATAGCAGCGAATACACAGGCCAGCCCGGCTAACAGAAACGAAACGATTATTGAAGGACCTGTTTTATCATGAGCGACAATACCTGTTAGTACGAAGATACCCGTCCCGATAATAGCACCGACACCTAAACTTGTAAGTGCTAATGGTCCAAGTACCCTTCTTAAACGGTTTTCACCTTTCATCTCTTCCAGAAGCAAACCGAGAGATTTCTTAGCAAATAATTGACCCATCTTAAATATTTAATTTAAAAATAGTAAATTAATTTTTAATTTAAAGATAGTATTTTATATATGAAATGAATATAGTTAAAGATTTTTAGGAAAAATATATGCAGAAAAAAACTATCTGAAAAATAATTTTTACTATTTTGGACGCTTTTAAAATTCTAACTATAAAAACTAAAATTTATTTATATTCTGTAATAACATTATTCTCAAAATTAACAGATTTTTCTCCGAAATCTGATTTTGTGAGTCTGATAATTGTTTGCAGAACGGTTTCGTTTTCGTCAATAACAGGAAACCCTCGTCTTACCTGTTTCACGGATGTTACTTCTGCTTTTATAAATTCGCCGTTTCTTTTCATAAATACTTTTATTATTGGTGCTATTCCCTGAACACCTGATAAAGAAAACTTTCCGTAGGTACAGAAATTACCAAGACTGTATGCAATGAATCTGTTATTGTAAATTTCTACTGCTCTTGTTACGTGGGGTCCGTGTCCGAAGACTACATCTGCACCTGCATCAATAACTCTATGCGCAAAATCATAAACATCACCTCTGTTCTCTCCAAGAAATATTTCATTCTGTCTGGGAACTCTTTGTGCTCCTGCTCCTTCCGCACCACCGTGAAACATTACTATTACTAAATCACATTTTGATTTAAGTTCTTTTATAGTGGTTTCAACTAAATCATCATTATTAATATTTATGGTTCCTCTGTTAGGTGCAAATCCGGCAAGTCCTATTTTAAGTCCTTTTGTTTCTATTATTGTTGTTGGATAATCGGTTGTGCCCGCAAACTCAATTTCATTTTCTTCTAAAACTTTGTAAGTGGTTTCCCTGCCTTTTATACCCATATCGTATGAATGGTTGTTAGCGAGGTTCATATAATCAAAACCTGCATCCTTTAAGTATTCTCCGTATCTTTCAGGCATTCTGAATGAATAGCATCTGTCTGGAGTTTCGCATTCTTTGGGTGTTCCGCCTGAATTCAGAAAAGGACCTTCAAGGTTTCCCATCGTAATGTCCGCATTCTCCAGAATATCTTTTACACCTTCGAATAATTCTTTGCCGTCGTTTGGCGGCAAATCATTTGAAGGGTATGTTGTTCCCATCATAATATCCCCTACTCCAATTACGGAAATAATATCATTGTCAATTGCGGATGAGTCCACTGATACAATTTCTTCAACGGTTTCTTTTAAACTCTCTTTTAAATCCTGTTTATCACAGGAAAAGGAAAAAAAGACAATCAGGGATAATATCAGTAATTTTCTTAGCATAGTTTAATATAAGAATACTTCTTAAAAGAAAAAAGGATTTGTTATAAAGACAAATCCTTTTTTAAACGATAAATTTAATAAATATTAATTCAAGCCGCACATTCCGTTTGCACAACCGCCGAAAGATGGCACTCCGCAAGAACCGCTTTCGCAGCTGCTTGAAGAACTGCCCGATGACATAACAGATGAGAATGAAGACATCAACTTGACATATTTTTTCGAGTTACACGACGGGCAGATGATATCGTCTGAATTCTCTTTTGATTTGTGAAATATATCGTAATTTGAATTACAATCTTCACATTTATATTCGAATATTGGCATAATTATAACTCCTTTAGTTTTTAATATATTAATTGCTATTAACAAATATATTTATTCTAAATGACAGAATCAATGAAATAGCAGATTTTCTTTGAGGATAAAACACAATACAGGTCAAGTTGGATTGGTAGGATATTTAGAGAGTGTAACTGATAACGGCAATTAGAGGATTTATTTTTAAAATCGTTTAAAAAATAAATTTAGCAAGAAACCTGCGAAGCAGGTTTAATGTGAATAACCCCGGACGAAGTCCGGGGTTACATCGGAAACATCACCACAACCCGTGAAACGGGTTGAACAAAATTATATATATATTAACCACTAATGTTCAACCCGCTTTGCGGGTTGTATTTTTTATCTTTTTTCATTCCGCGGGTTTCACCCGCGGTTATTTAAATTCAACCCGCTTTGCGGGTTGTTTCTACTATTTAAATTAGCGTATTAATTGGAATTTTTAGTTGTGAGATTAATTATGTTTATTGATAAGACCGCTTAACAAGAATAAGAACCTGAGTTTATTAATTATTATAAGTTGCTTTGTCAAAGAGGTTAGTATAATAAATGTATAACCGAAGTGTATATTTACACCTTATATTGTATAGCAAGCATCTTGCTTGCTTTAAAACTAAAAAATATAATGTCGATTTCTTTGTAAACCTCGATTTTCTGCCTGTTTTTTTCTTAAAAAGAGGAAATATGTATTACGAATAACAATAATATTTAGTATATTTAATAAATTGATTTTTATGAAAGGGAAAATTCTTTACTTCGCGTTCAGTGCTATTATTCTCTTAAGCGCTGAATTATTTAGTCGTGACGTGCCTTTTACTATTCTGCACTTCAGCGATTCGCATTCATATTTATTAGGAACAGGTGAGAAGAATAGCAATTTTGAATATTTGCAAGGCGGACTTTCGAGGGTCGCTACTGTTATAGCAAATATAAGGAGCACTGATACGAATGTTCTTGTTTATCATTCGGGAGATGTTTTTCACCGGAGATTTTTATTTTAACAAATATTTCTCTGCCCCTGAGTTTAACGTGTTGAGCAGATTACAACTTGATGCTATTGCCGTCGGTAATCATGAATTTGATTTAGGACCTCAGGTTCTGTATAATGCTTTAAATAAAGGTTTTGAAGGGAATAACATACCTTTGCTTTCGGCTAATCTTGACCTGAAAGGTTATCCTTTATTAAATAACTATATTTTTCCTTATATTATTAAGGAATACAACGGTGTCAGAGTCGGGACTTTTGGGTTAACTATACCTGACCCGTCAAGCAATCCTTTTCCTGTTGTCATAAGCGACAGTATTTTGCAAAAAGCAAGTTCAACTGTTCAGACTCTGCGTTCACAGAACTGCGACGTTATTATTTGTCTTTCGCATTTAGGTATTGAATATGATAAGATACTGGCAGAAATGATTCCGGGTATTAATATAATATTAGGAGGACATGACCATTTATTGACTTCCCAGCCTGTATTCATTCAGAACCCGTTAGGCTATAATACTATTATCTGTCATCCGGGTGAGCATTATAAATATGTAGGGAAACTGACTTTTGCGGTTTCAAACGGGAATGTGATTTTTAAAACTTATACGCCGATTGCGATAAATTCTACAATACAGGAAAAAACGAGAATCAGAGACTTTATTAATTCTTACACGAGTGGTATAGTAGAAAAATACGGTGAGGTTTATAGAAAAGGTATTTCTAACGCTCCGTTCGATATTTCACCTGATTGGGATGAAGCAAGTCAGTTCAGGGACTCACCATTGGGAAATCTGATAACGGATGCTTACAGAACCAGTACCGGAACTCAGATTTCAATCACTGCCCGCGGATTAATGGCTGATAAACTCTATAAAGGAAAAATAACCGGTAATGATGTGTTCAGATTAACTCCTTATGGTTATGATTCTATAACAGGTCTTGGTTTTAAACTGGAAAAATTTTTAATATCCGGTTTGGAATTGAAGCGGGCAATGGAATTGATATTTGCTGCAGCACCCGTAAACATTAGTCTCTTTCCTCAGTTTTCGGGATTGATATTTAACTACGATAAAAATTTACCCATAGGACAAAGGATTTTGCTATCAAGTATGTTTGTGAATGATACTGCTTTTTCTTTATCGAAAGATTATTCAGTAACTGTCAATACAGGCTTGTTAAGTGCATTGGTGAAACTTGGAATTCAGATGAGCGAAATAACCACAACTTCTACTCCTGAATACAAATCTGTATTGAATTATATTTCTAACTTCGAAAACATAAATTATGTATCAGAGGGAAGAATTAAGGAAGTGAAGTTTTCAAATATAGGAAACGGAACTTCTGAAATCACGGGATATAAACTTTACGATAATTATCCGAATCCGTTTAATTCATCGACCGTAATTAAATACTCAATACCTAAAGATGGTCTTGTCGTCATTAAAATTTCAGATATTACGGGGAAAGAATTGTCAACACTTGTAAATAAAGTTCAACCTTCAGGAGAATACCGCGTTCGATTCAACGGGGAAAACTTATCGACAGGAGTTTATTTTTACAGAATGGAGATTAATGGTTTTTCACAGACAAAGAAATTTGTTTTGATTAAATAAATAAAAAAAGGCACAACCTTTAAGGGTTGTGCCTTTTGAAATTATATATTACAATACTGATTTAATTCTCTTGATTGCTTCTAATATATTTTCTCGTGAGTTTGCATACGAGAATCTCAGGTAACCTTCGCCAAATTCGCCGAATGCCGTACCTGACAGTGCGGCAACATTACCTTTGTATAAGTAAGTGGTCGTTTAAATCTCTTGAATTGTATCCTGTTTTTGTGATGTTCGGGAACGCATAGAATGCACCGTCAGGAACTATGCAGGAGAATCCCGGAATTGAATTTAATCCATCAACTATGATGTCTCTTCTTGCGAGGAATTCTGCTTTCATCTGTTCGACTGAGTCCTGCGGACCTTCAAGTGCTTCGATACATGCTTTTTGTACGAATGCATTCGTGCAGGAATTACTGTTTGTCATTAGTCTCGAAATCATAGGAGCAAGTTCCTTGCTCATAACACCGAAACCCGCTCGCCAGCCCGTCATTGCGTATGTACTTTGAAAAACCGTCGAGTATAATTGTTCTGTCTTTAAATCCGGGAACTTGCGTAATGCTGAAATGGTCACCTGTGAAAACCAAGCGGCTGTAGATTTCATCACTCAATATCCAGATGTCTTTATCCTTAATTATTTCAGCAATCTTTTCAAAACTGCTTCTTTCTTTAAGATACCGCCGGTTGGATTTTGCGGAGTATTGATGATTAATAACTTGGTTTTAGGAGTTATTAATTTTCTTAAATCTTCAGGGTCGAATGCAAATCCTTTATCTTCCCTTAAAGGAATCGGCACAGGCTTGCCGCCCATAAATTTAATCATTGATTCGTAAATCGGAAATCCGGGATTCGGATAAATAACTTCATCGCCTTCATCAACCAGTGCGATGATGGCATAAAACATAATCGGTTTTCCACCGGGTGTCACTACAACTTCGTCCGCGGATGAAATTCAATTCCGCGTGTTCTTGACGTATATCTTGCGATAGATTCTCTGAGAGGAAAAATTCCGTTTGATGGAGTGTAGTGCGTGTCGCCTGCCTGTAATAGATTTTATTGCTGCCTGACTAATGTTATCAGGTGTCGGGAAATCGGGTTCACCGATTTCAAGGTGAATAATGTGTTTGCCTTCGGCTTCTAATTTCTTTGCCTTTGCTAATACCTCAAATGCTGTTTCTGTTCCGAGGTTCCCCATTCTTTTTGCTACTTTCAAATTCATAATATTATGTATTTAAATTTGGTAATTCATATTTAGAGGTACTACAAAAATAGTGAAATAAAACTATTATTCGCCCAAATAAGCTTTCCTAATTTCAGGATTGTTTGCGAGGAGTTTTGCTTCGCCTTCTAGTTTAATCGTACCGGTTTCGAGTACGTAAGCATAATCAGAAATTGAAAGGGCTATGTTTGCGTTCTGTTCAACAAGGAGTATTGTCAGACCTGTCGCTTCTTTAAGTGCTTTAATTTTTTCGAATATTTGTTTTAACTAAAATCGGAGCAATACCAAGAGAAGGTTCATCGAGAAGCAGCAACTTTGGCTTTGACATTAGAGCACGTGAAATAGCCAGCATTTGCTGTTCACCGCCGCTTAGTGTACCGCCAGGCTGTTTAAGTCTTTCCTGCAAACGCGGAAAGAGTTTAAAAATAAGTTCGAGGTCGCTTTTAATTACATCTTTATCTTTTCTTGTATAAGCACCCATCTCAAGGTTTTCCTGAACCGTAAGGTTTGAGAAAATCATCCTGCCTTCAGGTGCCTGTGAAATGCCGTTTTCAACTATCTTATGAGGAGGCATACCAACAACATCTTTCCCATCGAATATTATACTTCCTGATACGGGTTTTATTATTGCAGAAATTGTTCTGAGAATAGTAGATTTACCTGCACCGTTAGCACCTATCAAAGTTACTATTTCACCCTTTTTAACTTCTATTGAAATATCATTAATTGCTTTAATAGCTCCGTAGTTTACTTTTAAATTTTCTATCTTAAGCATTATGTCTTCGTATCTCCTAAATAAGCCTCAATAACTTTTTCGTTGTTTTGTATTTCCGCCGGTAAACCTTCGGCTATTTTTTTGCCGTATTCTATAACGTAAATTCTTTCGCAAATTCCCATAACGACTTTCATATCGTGTTCAATCAACAGAATAGAAATCTTAAATTTGTCTTTAACATCTTTAATCAGTTTCATCAAATCCGATTTCTCTTTCGGGTTCATACCCTGCGGCAGGTTCATCGAGCAAGAAGAAGTTTTGGCTGAGTAGCAAGTGCTCTGACTATTTCAACTTTTCTCTGGTCGCCGTATGGCAATGAGATTGCCTCTTCGTCTTTCACGTCTTGTAGATTAAACAGTTCAAGAAGTTCGTCAATTTTATTATCTATATCTTTCTCTTCTTTGCTGAATTTATTCAGCTGCAATACGGATGAATAGAAACCCGCTTTTAATCTTACACCAAACGAAACTCTTACGTTATCTTTAACGCTCAGACTTTTAAAAAGTCTTATATTCTGAAATGTTCTGCAGATACCAAGGTGAGCAATCTGATTTGTTTTATAATTTTTTAACGATTTACCTTCAAAGAGTACATCGCCGCGAAGTTGGTTTATAGACACTTGTTATAACATTAAAAACAGTTGTTTTGCCCGCACCGTTAGGACCAATAAGCCCTACGAGTTCATTATCATTGACTTCGGCATTAAGAGCATCTATGCTCGTTAAACCGCCGAACTTCATCGTACATTATCTATTTTAAGCAGACTCAACTTTTTTCTTCCTTTTAAATTTGAATTTTAACGCCAAACAATCCCTGTGGTCTTGTAAGCATCATTATTATTAACAATAAGGAATATACAATCATTCTGTATTCTGAAATTCCTCTTAACAGTTCGGGTAAAACCGTTAGAATGACAGCGGCAATAATAACGCCCGGAATACTTCCCATACCTCCAAGAATAACTATAGCAACAATTTCAACCGACTTCAGGAAATTGAAATCTTCGGGGTTTAAATAAAGGTTGAAATGACCGTAAAGTGCACCCGCAACCCCTGCAAAGAAAGCACCGCTTACGAATGCAATAACTTTAAACTTAGTAGTATTAATACCCATAGACTCAGCCGCTACCTCGTCGTCTTTAACCGCAAGAAAACCTTTTCCGTAAGTGGAATTTATTAAATTGAAAATGAAATAAACTATAAATGCCGCTATGAAGAAAGTCCAGAAAAAATTTGTGTATTTAGGAACGCCATAGAAAATAAAATGAATCCTGAGTATTATCGAGCATCTGTAAACTCTTTACACCATTGCTGTACTGATATACCCCGCGATACCCCTGTGAAGCACCGATAAAATCCATACCCTGAATAAGTACGCGTATAATTCTCCGAAAAACCAAGCGTAACAATTGCAAGATAATCCCCTTTCAAGCGAAGAGAAGGAACACCAACGAGCAGACCTATTAATGCAGCCGCAAGTCCTCCAAGAATCATAACGACAACAAAAGTGATATTCTCGCCAAAAGCACCCGTACCAAAAAGATTATTAAAAAAAGGAGCAAAATAAGTAGAAATAGAAATTGACAGGTAACCGCCTATTGCCATAAAACCTGCGTGACCGAGCGAAAACTGTCCTGTAAAACCATTTATTAAATTTAAACTTGAGGCAAGAATAATATTGATACCAATGTAAATAAGAATAGTATAATAATACGGGTCGATTGAATCTTTTACAAGATTAACAAGAAATATTGCAAGAACAGTACTAAGAAAATATACCTTACTTTTCATTCAGCGGTTAAAATTTTCAAATCATTAATAGTTTATGCATAATACTAAAAAAGATTGAAGACTCATACCGCAAGAATCCACAATCTTCTGTTTTAAGTGGGCGATTAAGGATTCGAACCTCAGACCCCCTCGGTGTAAACGAGGTGCTCTAACCAGCTGAGCTAATCGCCCTATTATTAGCAAACAACAAAAATAAAAGATTGAGATATAATAATCAAACCAAAAGATAAGGTCTGAGAAGAAAATCCAAATTAACAAAATTTTTAGAAAACAATTAAAGTTTGAATATTTGGATTTTTAGACCATTTTTATCTGAAATATTTGATTCGAATATTTTCGTTCCAATTTGACTAAAGAAAATTTCGCTTTTTGACGAAGTGATTAAATATAATGGTTGATTTTTAGTTTTTATATTTCTGATATACTCCGTTGTTTCCTGATTCTCCCCCATCCAGAAATGATTGAATGCTTTATAGTTTATACTGCTGAGTACTTCGATGACGGGGTCATTGTTTAATATTTGAATATTCGGGTCTGATTTGTATAAGTTCTTTATGTATTCAATTGATTCCTTTTTATCTGAATAAGAGTCTTTGTTTTTATCCTGCCAGATGTACATCCACATTGATGCATAAAAAATAATTATGGTTGAAAATATAAGAGGTAATAGTCTTTCAGAAAATAAGATAGAGTATTTCTTCATATAATCTTTTATACTGATAAAACCATAAGCAATCATTACAGCATAGAATGGTATGATAGAAGTAAAATGCCTGTTTAAGCCAAGGTTTGCTTTTAGTACCCAACTTGAGGTTATGAATACTAACACACTTACACCTGTTACAAAAAGAATTGTGTTCTTATTCAGGAATTTCTTAAAACCAAATGGAATAAATAAGATAGTTATTCCTACAAATAAAAAAGGCAGCCATACCGGATAGTGAAACATATCACTAACCAGATTTAACATTCCTCCCTGTGCAGAATTTGTCTGTCCAAGTGCGTCATTCGCAAATTTTTGTGTTCCGTGAAGAAACGAAAACCAGGTACCATCCGATTCGTAACGGAGTACAGACCAAAAGAAGATAAAAATTGCGGGTAACAGTATATTCAAAAATATTATAAATGGTTTTCCTTCAGGAACAATCCGAAAACTTTTGTTATTATAAATCTGATACAATATGTAAATACCAATTCCAATTAATACTGACCAGGCTTCGTACCGCAACATACAGGATAAAGTCAGGAACACAGCGGATGTAAAATAATTTCTTTTTTCAAAATTCAATACAAAGAGTAATAATAACAATGTAAACAATGGCTCAGGCTGTGCAGTTGTTCCCATCAGAACTCCTATTGGAAACAGAGCCGTAATTATTGACGCTGTTATTGGTATTAAGGATTCGAATTCTTTTTGTTTCAGATGGAAATAAAGTAAGATTGGAATAACATTCCAGATTACAACATTAAGATACCTGACCGACTGCATTTCTGAACCTATTAAAACAAAAAACGCTCCGATGTAATGAAAAAGAGGAAGCCATACCCAGTGAAGACTCAGGTTGTACGGGTCGCGAACTATATCACGGGCTATAATAAAATGAGCATAAGCATCAGTATCTCCATCAGGCAGACTCATTATGAAAATTATTTGCCAGATTACTATTACAGTCACAGTAAAAAGTAAAATGCTTAGTTCAATATTCTTTTTCAGGAAATTCATTTTAATAATTTCCATAAAACGATTTTAACTTTAAATACAAAAATTAAAGATAGATTTAGAAGATAGAAGCTAGAAGTCAGAAGTCAGAAGTTAGAAGTCAGAATTAGAATTTAGGAGTCAGAAGTTAGAATTTAGAAGCTAGAATTTAGAAGAGCAGAAAGAGATTTAGACAGAAGCTACACGAATTTACACGAATTTACACGATTTACAAACTTAGGACGTATGAATTTGATGAATACTGAAAAATTATTTACAGGTAAATCAGAGAATATTTCAAAGAATCCTGTTCCTTTATTCTGGTATTGACATAATAAAATAGGAATATTACATTAGTTCAATGGTTATATAAGGCGAATATTATTCACCGGAAACGTTGAGAATCAATATGACTTTAAACTACTTAATTAACTCGTTGCTTACGTTATGGAAAGAAACGCAGTCTCTGTTATCCTTTTATTATTAATTCTGCATTATCGGATATTTTCAGAAAAAAATCAGTATAATTTTTAATATTTTAGTTTTCCATTTTCTAAAAATAAAAAAAGAAAGGTACTATTATGAAAAAAATTAAGTTACTGTTTTTAATCCCGGTAATTTTCCTGACTATGATTTTCTCAGAATCAGGAATGTCTCAATGGACTGTATCGGGATCCGTTCCTTTAGCCAGTACACTCTGGCCAAGCATATCTGTTGTAAACGCCAACGTTGCCTGGATAGCGGGCGGAGTTAACACACCTATGGTCTTCAGGACTGTTAATGGCGGAACAACGTGGACATCAATACCTGTTAATGGTTTGCCTGTAAAGGCATTGATGTGTATTTGGGCGATTGACTCTCTTACTGCATACGTAGGTGACGGCGGGGATGCAGCGGGAACAACAGGAGGTAATGCTGCCATATCAAAAACGACCAACGGTGGATTGAACTGGGTTACACTTTACACCACAGGCGGAACAGCGGGATTTTTTAACGGTATTGTGTTTTCAAGAAAAACACCTACATTCGGGTTCGCAGAAAGCGATCCGCCAACAGGAGCAGGACAGCCGTATTATGTGAACAAGACTACGAACGGCGGCGTTAACTGGACTCTTACAAATCCTCCCGGACTTACGGGCGAAGCATCAGCACAGAATTCATTGTTTGCGATTGATGATCAGTTTTATGGGTTCGGATTAAATGCAACCGCCAGGGTTTACCTGACAAGTAACGGAGGCACTAACTGGTTCACAGGAACACTCGGAATAACAGGCAATTTTGTCGGCGGAGTTGCTTTTCACTACAATAAACAATTCGGTATAGCATCAACAAGTAATTCACATCCGAATATCGCAAGAACTACAAACGGCGGAGTTACCTGGAGCAGTGTATCAGTCGGTGGAACGGGTACTTCAACACTCGCTGCGATGAACTGGATTACGAATTCAAATACGTGCTATTATGTTGCTAAACTCACTACAGCGGCAGGTATTTATAAGAGTACAAATTCAGGTTTAAACTGGACAACTATGACCGCTCCTGTCGGGATGTCAGGTTACTCACATTTTGATTTTGCATTAACAGGTAACACTGTTACAGGTTTTGCAATCGGCGGTGCAGGAATTGTTCTTAAACTATCTGAAACAATTACAACACTTCAATCTGAAGGTAACGTAATCCCTGCAGAATATAAGTCTTGCACAGAATTACCCAAATCCGTTTAATCCAAAAACAAAGATTGAATATTCTATTCCTAACTCAGGCTTTGTGACAGTATCGGTTCATAATATACTGGGAAAAGAAATTGCTTCAATCGTTAATGGATATAAAAACGCAGGTAATTATTCTGTAGAGTTTGATGCCTCAAACCTAACAAGCGGAATATATTTTTATAAGATAGTATCAGGAAACTTCACAGATACAAAGAAGATGATGGTTCTGAAATAAGAAATAATTATTTTTTTATACTGAAGGGCGGATATATCCGCCCTTTTTTATTTTTTAATGTTATAAAAATAAAAAAGCCGTCTTTAAAAGACGGCTTGCAAGTAGTGAAAAAGTTAATTAATAGTTTTACAAAATTAAATAATTTTTGTTGCTAAATCAACAACTCTGCAACTGTATCCCCATTCGTTATCATACCATCCGATAACTTTAACAAGACTTCCGAAAGCCATTGTTGAAAGTGCATCGAAGATACAGGAATGGTCGTTACCAACTATATCCGAAGATACGATTGGGTCTTCAGTATATTCAAGAATACCTTTTAGATTTGTTTCGGCTGCTTTCTTCATTGCAGCATTTATTTCTTCCTTTGTAACTTCTTTTTTAAGTATTACTGTAAAGTCTGTAATTGAACCGTCAGGAGTAGGAACCCTTAATGAGAATCCGTCAAGTTTACCTTTAAGATGCGGTAATACTTTACCGACTGCTTTTGCGGCACCTGTGGTAGTAGGTATGATATTAACAGCACCTGCTCTTGCACGTCTTAAATCTTTATGCGGCTGGTCAAGCATTACCTGATCGTTTGTGTATGAATGGATTGTGTTCATAAATCCTTTTTCAATACCGAAGTTTTCATCGAGTACTTTAACCATTGGAGCAAGACAGTTTGTTGTACAGGAAGCATTCGAAATAATTCTATGCTCAGGTTTTAAAACTTCATCATTTACACCGAGTACAATTATTGCATCGAGATCATCTTTTGGAGGAGCCGTAAGAATAACTTTTTTTGCTCCTGCAGTTAAATGCATTGCAAGTTTTTCTTTGCTTGAAAATACACCTGTTGATTCGATTACAAGGTCAACACCTTTTTTACCCCATTCAAGTTTTGTAGGATCTTTTTCAGATGTTATTAATATTTCTTTACCGTTTAACGTAAAACCTTTATCCGTTGCTATCAATTCACCCGGAAATTTTCCGTGAATTGAATCGTATTTTAAAAGATGTGTTAAAGTTTTAGCATCTGTAAGGTCGTTTATTGCAACTACATCAAAACCGCCTTTTTCCATCATTCTTTTAAACACTAATCGTCCGATACGTCCGAATCCGTTAATTCCAATTTTTAATGACATTTTACCTCCGTTTTATTAGTTTATTATTAGATTTTATTTGATATTTAATGAAAATACTTAAAAAACTAACAAAATTCAAATTAAAAAATGTCCTTATCTTTAATTGATTTTACAAATCTAATTGAGTATATTTGTCAATTGCAAAATCTCGAAAAACAAATTAAATTAAGGAAAAGGAATGGCTACAACTTCAGACTTAAAAAATGGTACTATTATCAAATTTAACAATGATTTACATCAGGTTTTACAGGTAGAACACAGAACTCCGGGAAATTTACGTGCATTTTATCAGGTTAAGATGAGAAATCTCAAAAACGGCAAAATGATTGAAAACAGATTCAGGTCGGGTGAAGAAATTATTATCGAAAGACTTGAACAAAAAGTATATCAATTCCTTTACAAAGACAACACTGAATATTATTTTATGGAAAACGAAACCTACGAGCAGACTCATTTGCTTGAGGATATAGTAGGAGAGCAGGGTGAATTCTTAAAACCCGGGCAGGAAGTCCAGATTGTTTTTCATAACGGCAGAGCACTTTCTTTAGTGTTACCGCCGCATATTGTTTTAAAAGTAATTTCAGCTCCGCCTGCTGTAAAGGGAAATACATCGACAAATGCTACAAAAACTGTAACTTTAGAAACAGGAGCAGAAGTAAACGTACCTTTATTTATAGATGAAGGTGAATTAATCAAAATTGATATAAGATCAAGGGAATATATAGAAAGAGTAAAACAATAAACAGATTTTTTAAAATTAAATATAAAACTATTGAAAATGGACTTAAAATATTTGCAAAAGGTTATAAAAATGCTCGATTCGAGTAATCTGGCAGAAATTGAAATTGAAGAAGAAGGAACAAAGTTAAAACTTTCGAAACCGAGACCAAAAATGATTGCAGGTGCAACACAAATTATGCCTCAAACACAGGAAATGAACAGTACAAACAACACAGGCATCGCAGCCTGTTGCAGCGAAGTTAAAGCCGATGTTAAGAAAGAAGAAGTACCGAATGCAAATTTATATGAAGTACGCTCTCCTATGGTAGGTACATTTTATAAATCACCTTCTCCTGATGCAGAAGCATACGTAAAACCCGGTGACTCGGTAAAAGTTGGAAACGTAATTTGCATAATTGAAGCAATGAAATTGATGAACGAAATTGAATCAGAAGTTTCCGGTAAAGTAGTAAAATTATTAGTTGAAAACGGAACAGCAGTTGAATACGATCAGCCACTGATGTTGATTGAAAAAGATTAAATCATAAATTTTAAACAGGGAGAATATGTTTAACAAAATATTAATAGCGAACAGAGGCGAAATTGCATTAAGAATAATCAGAACTTGCAAAGAACTTGGAATCAAAACAGTTGCTGTATATTCAACAGCTGATAAAAACTCTTTACACGTAAGGTTTGCCGATGAGGCTGTTTGTATAGGTCCTGCATCTGCAACTCAAAGTTATTTGAGTATTCCCAAAATTATCGCAGCAGCGGAAATTACGAATGCTGATGCAATCCATCCCGGATACGGATTTTTGGCTGAAAATGCTGAATTTGCTGAAATTTGCGCTGATTCAAACATCGTTTTTATCGGCCCTACTCCTGATATGATTACAAAAATGGGAGATAAAGCCGTTGCAAAATCTTTGATGAAAGAAGCCGGTGTTCCTTTGGTTCCGGGTAGTGAAGGAAAACTATACGAATATGATGAGACAGCAGAAGTTGCAGAAAAAGTGGGATATCCTATAATGCTTAAAGCATCGGCAGGAGGAGGCGGTAAAGGTATGAGGATTGTTCGTGAAGCCAGCCACCTTGAACAGGCTCTTTCAATCGCGAAGAGTGAAGCACTTGCAGCTTTCGGTGACGACAGTATGTATATTGAAAAGTTAGTTGAAAATCCGAGACACGTTGAAATTCAGATAATGGGTGATAAATACGGAAATATAGTACACGTAGGCGAAAGAGACTGTACAATTCAAAGAAGACATCAGAAACTTCTTGAAGAATCTCCGTCACCTTTTATTGATGATGAATTAAGAGAAAGAATGGCAGAAGCGGCAATAGCGGCAGGTAAGACCGTTAATTATGAAAGTCTTGGGACAGTGGAGTTTTTGGTTGACAAGAATAAGGATTTCTTTTTCATGGAAATGAATACGAGGATTCAGGTAGAACACTCTATAACGGAAGCAGTTTCGGGTCTTGACCTTGTTAAAGAACAGATTAAAATTGCAGCGGGTGAAAAACTTAACAAAAAGAAACAAAAGTTACTCGGACATTCTATTGAAGTCAGAATAAATGCAGAAGACCCTGATAATAATTTTCAGCCTGCACCGGGATTAATAACAGCATTCAATGCTCCCGGCGGCCATGGTATAAGGATAGATACGCATTGCTACGCAGGATATCAAATACCTTCAAATTATGATTCTATGCTTGGAAAGTTAATCGTACTTGCAACAACCAGAGAAGAGGCTATAACCAGAATGTTAAGAGCACTTGATGAGTTTATAATAGAAGGCGTGAAAACAACTATTCCTCTTTTCAGGAAAATTTTAACTGATAAGAAATTTATAGAAAATAACTACGATACTAATTATCTGGAAAAAAGAGAAGAGATTGAAGTTTAAATCATACTAAAATGTATAAAAGGATATTATTAATATTAATACTATCGGTTTCTGTATTAGGGATTGCACAGAATAAAAAAAGTGATTCACTTAGTACAAAAAAACCGGCAGGTGATACGGGAAAAATAAATACGGTACAGATTGATACGTCGAAAATTGTTAATCAGATTGATACTGCAAACAAAACTGTAATCAAAACTGATTCAGTTATGAATGCATCTGAGAAAGAAACAATAAGATTTACGAATGTTAATCTGTTTGTTTATATTCTCCTGTCATTATTAGGAACAGGGTTCTTTTTCTTTTTATTTGTAAAAACGCTGTTCAGGACGTTTCATAAGTCAAAATCCACGAGACAATCTTTATTACTAAGCTGGAATTTGTTCTTTATAGTTACAGTAATCTGGGTTTTTATAGTGTGGGGAATAATAGCCGGGCTTTGGTCTTCTGCTGCATTTATGACAATTTTGATTTTTTTGTTCATACTTAGTTTAATTATGAGCATTATAGCCTTAAAAAGTAAATAAAATATAAATAATGAATACAACTAATTTTGCATTAATACTCGGTGCATCGAGCGGATTTGGCAAGGAGATTGCATTAACTCTGGCTAAAGACGGAGTTAATATAATCGGCGTTCACCTTGACAGAGCAACTACAATGCCCGATGTTGAAAAAGAAATTGAAGATATCAGGTCGTTCGGTGTTGAAGCACATTTCTTCAACATAAACGCTGCGGATACACATAAAAGAGAGTTTGTACTGGATAGAGTAGATGAAATTTTTAAAACAAAAGAAAATCCGACTATTAAAGTATTAGTGCATTCACTTGCATTTGGTACTTTAAGAAAATTTGTTAGTGAATCAGGAGACGATCAAATGAATCAAAAGCAAATGGAAATGACTGTTGATGTTATGGCGCATAGTCTGGTTTACTGGACTCAGGAAATACTGAAACGGGATTTTATGAAGCCGGGCGGAAAGATTTATGCAATGACCTCCTCAGGCGGGTCAAGAGTTATTGAGTTTTATGGGGCAGTTTCTGCTGCTAAGGCGTGCCTTGAATCTCACGTTAGACAGTTAGCCCTTGAACTCGGCAGCAGAGAAATTGCAGTGAATGCCTTGTTAGCCGGTGTTACAGACACTCCTGCTTTAAGAAAAATACCTAAAAATGAAGATTTAATTAAAATGGCACTGATGCGGAACCCGCAAGGTAAACTTACTGAGCCAAAAGACATAGCAAACTTTATTCTTGATAACTACAAACGTAATTCGCACTGGATGACAGGCTGCGTAATTCATATTGACGGTGGTGAAACAATCAGCGGATTCTAAAACTTTATTATTGCAACCCTCCCGTTTCAAAAACGGAAGGGTTGTCTTTAACTTTCCTATCTTCTAAAACCTAAACTAATCGAACAATGGTAAAATTTCTAAGAAAAGGTTATCTGAAATTAAAATGCAAAGAATGTCATAAAACTCATTCTTTTGAAGGCAGGGATCTGGTGTTTGACCCGTATGGAAAAACAGATAAGGAAAAGGGAATTGAGAAAAAATATTTATGTGCGAATGATTTCTTCTGTACCTGTGACACTAAAATAAAATCAGAAATATTAATTACTGAATATCCCGAAGGTATAATTGCGGATATAACTTATGAAGCAAAGAATGCCGAAGTTACGGAGAAATGTAATATCAGTATTTTAACTTTATAGCATTTATAAATATTCAATTTAACTAATAAGGTTAGTTTTTCCTGTTATTATTTTTCTATCTTTTCACTATATTATAAAATCAGTTATGATTATTTTCATATAATTTACGTATAAAATATATGGCAGACCCATTTAAATTACCGGAACAAAATGAACCGGTCTCGATAGAGAAAGGTTCTCTTGAGTTGAAAACTCAGGAATTTATGCCCACAATTCTTATTGGATTGGGCGGTACAGGCAAAGAAGTACTCTTAAGAATTAGAAGACAATTCGTCGAGAAGTACGGCTCTTTGGATGACTTCCCTATTACGTCGTATTTATACATCGATACCGATAATGCTCCCGCAGAGGAAAGCGGTATTGCACGCGAAAGAGATTATCTTATAAATGACATAGATTTCAAACCATCTGAAAAAGTATTTAATCCTGTAAATCCTTCTGATTATATACACAGAATTAACGATGTACCGCATATTAAAGAATGGCTGAACACTACAGGCGAAATTGGAAAACTCGGTACAATGAATACAGGTGCGGGTCAAATCAGACCTGCGGCAAGGCTTGCTTTATTCCACAATTATGACGAGATAGTTTATAAACTTAGTTCGGCAAAATCTACAATAACAGATTCACGTTCAATTAATACTGTAAAAGAAAAACATAATATCAAAAGTGTTAATACCGAGAAGATAAATGTTTATGTAATTACTTCAGTTAGCGGCGGTACAGGATCAGGTATGTTTATTGACTTAGGATTTTTAATAAGACATCTTTTCAGAAATCAGGCGGTTTCATCTTCTTACATAGTATTACCAAAAATTTATCAGGGTTACGGAAAAGAAAGAGTGTTTGCAAACGGATATTCTGCTTTGATGGAACTGGAGTATTATAACTTAAAGAATACGTTTAATGTTGCTTGGAAAAAAAATGAACACAATAAATTCCAGCCGGGAGTTTATGATGATGTTTATCTGATAGACGGAGAAAACAGTAAGAATCTTTCTTTGTCTGAAATGAGTAATCGCGATATCTATAAAATGATAGCGGATACAATTTTTCAGGATTTCTCAAACTCAGATTTTGCAAATTACAAAAGAGGTGTCAGAGTAAATTTAGTCCAGTACAAGCAAAGACTTTTCCCTGACGATAATACTGTTACCGAGAATACATTCTCAAGAAAGTATTCAACTCTCGGTCAGGCAACGATTTCGATTCCGATTGACAGGATTATTCTTGCCTGTTCTTATAAACTATGCGAAGACATTATAAATTATTATTTAACCTATGCTGAAGGTTCTCAAAGCAGCATAGATGAATACTTAAGGGAAGAAATGCTGCCTGAATTAGGGATTGCTGAATCCGGCACAAAACATCAGTTATTAAACTCTCTTTACAGTATGGGAGAAAAATCTTCGATACAATCACAGATAAAATCATTTTTAAACAACTTAAAGAATGATTTGATAAGCGGTAAAAGAGGAGACAAATGGTCATCGTACATTACAGGCGAAAAGCAAAAATTCGACACTAACTTTAAAGATGATAATGATGTAAGCAGAAAAGGTTTATTTTATTCACAGGTTTATTCCAACAGGAATAATTTAATACAGAATTTAATCGGTGACAGGGAAAGAAATATTACAGGCAAACTTGAAAGAAAAATTAATGCATTAATTAATGATTCGACACGGGGAGTATTTTATTCAATAAGTTTACTCAGAAGGTTACAGTTTATTCTTACTAACGGTAACTTTGATTACATACCAGCATTTGATAAAGAAATTAAAGATTTACAGATACTCATTAATCGTCTCGAAGCAGACGTAAAAAGTAAAATGCAGGATTTGCGTGAAGATGAATCGAGGTCAAAACTTAATCTGATGAGAAAAGCCGCTATGGAAGGCACATTGGAAAAATTACTTAAAGTGCTCGACGAATATTACAATGCGCTTATTAAACTTCACTCACGTTACTATGCCAAAGAAATATGTCAGAGAGTTTTAGGGTTAATTGAAAGAGGAACAAAAACTGACGACGGGAAAATACTCTTTACGGGATTGATAAGCGACATAAATAAATTAACAGGAAATTTAGGAATACTGAAAGAAAACTTCAGAAAAAAATACGAATATTTTATTCAGAAACAGGATACAAGTTTCAATTTACATATTTACGAACCGGATGATGTTAAGAATGATTATTATCTCAGGTATATCGGAAGCGGACAGAATGCAACTGATAAGATAAAGATACTTGCATTCGAACTTTTAAAAGAATTAAATGCTTCTGATGTTACTGATATCGTAAATATACTTAAAGACAGCGATGCAAAAATAGTCGAAAGCAGTATGCTTAAATTCGCAAGAAAGCAGTTTGAAGGTATAAGAGAAGATTATAATATCACTGAATTGCTTTTTGAAAAAGATGTTTTACGCAGTGAATCAAAAATAAGAGGAATGCTTTCGCAGTCATTTCCGTGGCTAAGAATAAATGAAATTCCCGGAAGGTTTAAACTCGAGGATTCCGCAAAGAAATTTTACGTTGGTATCAGAACAAACACAAATTCGTTTAATAAATTTAAAAGTCTGATTCACTCTATTGCGGGAAATGCAGTGGAGTTTAAGGATTCCGCAGATAATTCATCGATTACTTTCTATACTGAATGGGCAGGTTTTCCATTATTCTATTCCTATACCATATCAGAGGAAATGAGAACTTATTACAAGAATCTATCAAGGAATCAAAACATAGACCTGCATATTGATAAAAACTATTATATCTTCAATGACATAATTCCATTATCCCTTGAAGAGAGAATTCGTTATGATGAGTCATATAAAGCATTTATAATGGGTTTAATTTTTGATATGTTTGAAATCGATATTGATACAGATTCATCAACAGGGTTTAAGCGGGCAATATACAGTTATACTTTGCCCGAAGGGATAACGGTTAAAAGAACTGAACAACTTGGTATCGAATCAAGATTAGTAAACAGATTGTTTGAAGAAGACGGGCATGATTCTTTACGAAGTAAAATATTAAAGAAAGCAGGTAGCATAGAGAGCGAATTAGTTGCTAAAAATAAAATTGCTGAACTGCTTATTATGTATGAATATTACTATGAGAATGTTTATAAACTTGAAGAAATAGAAATTTCAGGGGAAGCAAAGAAGAAAAACGAGACATATCAGTATAAAATCGTAAGAGAGCTTGCAAGAAACATTGAAAATAAAATACCTGATGATATGAGGGAAAAATACATATCTAAAGTCGAGGGAATAAAAGGCAATCTCGATGTTATTTCAAAATTATCAGGAGACGGATTAAAAAGGATACTAAAAGTAAAAGAATTACTGATGGATGCAGCCGAAACAAAAGTTAAGAATCTGGAACGGAATATTCAGGGGTATAGTTACGATAAGTTAAAAGAACTTAAAAAAGCCCTTGACGAAAAATTAATAACTCCTGAGGAATATGAATCAGCAAAGAATAAATTTTTAAACACATAAACAGCAATATATGCCAACATACGATTATAAATGTGAAAATTGTAATAATGCATTTGAGTTTTTTCAGTCAATGAAAGAAGACCCTATTACATTATGTCCTCAATGCGGACATAATTCTTTAAAGAAAATGGTAAGTTTGCCGGCAGGATTAATTTTTAAAGGTACGGGGTTTTATTTGACTGATTATAAAAAGAAAAATAGTTCACCCTCTGTAATAAATAATGCTCAGGATAATTCAAAATCTTCTGAACAAACTGATGCTAAAACAGAAGCAAAGACAGAATCTAAA
The DNA here is from genome assembly GCA_963748665.1 of Ignavibacteriota bacterium. Taxonomy (GTDB): domain Bacteria; phylum Bacteroidota; class Ignavibacteria; order Tepidaquicellales; family Tepidaquicellaceae; genus CAIKZJ01. The sequence goes on from CAVVJW010000015.1 coordinate 122,860, forward strand.
GAAAAGAAAACAGAAACGAAGAAGAAAAAAGATAAATAAAATCTTATGGATTTGATTTTTCGGTATCCAATAAATATCTGTCCAGAGTGAAGTTTTCTCCAAGGTAAAGTTTTTTAACTTTCTCATCGGATGCTAATTCCATTGCTTTACCTGAACGGAAAATTTTACCCTCAATTAAAATGTATGCCCTGTCAACTATTGATAACGTTTCGTGAACATTATGGTCAGTAATAAGGATACCGATTCCCCTGTCTTTCAGCTGGGCAACAATCCGCATTATGTCTTCAGAAGCAATAGGGTCTATACCGGCAAATGGTTCATCGAGTAGTATAAATTTGGGGTCCGAGGCAAGTGCTCTTGCGATTTCGGTTCGTCTTCGTTCACCGCCTGAAAGTGTGTAACCTTTTGAATCCTCTATTTTTTTTATATTGAAATCCTTAAGCAATTTCTCGCATTTGTCTTCCATTTCATCCTTATCGAGTTTCATAAATTGCAGAATTGCCAGAATATTTTCTCTTACTGTCATCTTTCTGAAAATTGAAGGCTCCTGAGGAAGGTATCCAATTCCAGCCTGTGCACGTTTATACATCGGATACTTTGAGATATCTTCTCCGTCTAATTCAATATTGCCCGAGTTTGGACGTATCATACCGCATATCATATAAAATGTTGTTGTCTTCCCTGCTCCGTTAGGACCGAGAAGTCCGACAATTTCTCCTTGCTTAACGTCTATCGTTACTGAATTTACAACTATGCGCTGTTTGTATTCCTTTACGAGTTCAGTTGCTTTAAGTTTGCTTGACATTAAAATTTGTTAATAATTTTTATCATATCTTCCACCGCTCTTTGTAACCCTGTAAAGACTGCACGTGATATTATTGAATGCCCGATACTTACTTCTCTTATTTCGGGTATATTTGAAAATGGCTGAATGTTATAATAATTGAGTCCGTGACCTGCGGTTACTATCAGCCCCATTTCTGAAGCAAGTCTTGACACAGATGCTATTTTACTTAATTCACTAATCTGTGATTTTTCGTCAACACAGTTTGCATATTTGCCTGTGTGAATTTCAATAATGTCTGCACCTACCTCTAAAGCAAGGTCAAGCAATGCCGGATTCGGGTCTATAAACAAACTGACCAGAATTTCCTTTTCTTTCAAAGTTTCAATCATATCCGACAATTTTGATTGAATCGAAGAAATGTTTAAACCGCCTTCCGTTGTTAATTCTTTTCTGTTTTCAGGAACTATGGTAACAAGGTCAGGTAAAATATCACAGGCAATTTTAACCATTTCATCTGTTGCTGCCATTTCGAGGTCAAGTTTTGTCTTTACAACTTCTCTCAGAAGACGAACATCTCTGTCGTTAATATGCCTTCTGTCTTCTCTTAAATGGCATACAATCCCCTCAGCACCGGCAATTTCGCAAATACCTGCCGCAGTTACAGGATCAGGTTCAATTTCGCCTCTTGCTTCACGTAATGTTGCAATATGGTCAATGTTAATTGCTAATTTCATTATAAATAAATTTAAAATATTTTATAAAAATTTAACTGGAATCTAAGGACTGAAATAACATCAATCGAAACCATAACAAGCCAGTGAAGAATCCAGCTGTACACAAACGATTTACTTCTCAACGCCTGAATTCCCAGAATAATACCTGCAATTATAGATGCGAATAATTCAATTTCAGGTTTTCCTTTATGCAATATAAAGAACGGAATCATTTGAATAAATATAGTATAATATCCCAGTTTTTCTTTAAGTCCAAAAAGCATATACCCCCTCCAGAGGAACTCCCAGCCAAGCATATAAATAAGAATACAAAACTCATAGAAGAAAAGTAATTGCATGTTTGATTTCAGTTCGGCTCCGCCCTGAGGATATGCGATTGTAAATTCCAGAGATGCAGAAACTATCCAGACTGTAACAAACATAAACGCAAAGAATACAGCAGACGTTATAAGTCCGAATTTCATATCACCTAACGAAAAACCAAATTCGCTAAGTTTTCTCTTAAAGATTAATTTTATTGATAGAGCAGGGATAAGGAACATAAATGAACCATCAACCAGGAACCAGTATATTCTGGAGTTAAGCCTGTTTCTGCCAAAATAATCGTAATAGAACGCAGGACTTGCTACTGTTAATGATAAAAATATAATAATTGCAACAGAAATAAAAATATATACGGTCTTAAAGTCAAGAGTTTTAGACTCAACAATAAGTTTTTTAAATTCATTTTTAAAATAATCTATCAATTTTCAGCCGATTTATTTTTTATAATATACTGGAATCTCTGAGGCTGGACTTTTATCAGACTGAATATTTCTGATATCTCGATAGTTGGTTCAACTTCCCCCTGATCATCGGCTTCAATTTGTTTATAATTAATACCAATCTTAATATCCTTCACAGTAAGTTTAGAAAGTTCTTCGACACCACCTCTGAGGGTAATAGTAATTTTTGGCGGAATAATCAAAACATCTTTATCAATCGGAACACCATAAACATTCACATCAATATCTTCAAAAGTTTTTTCTGCCGAAAGTTCAACGAGATAACTTACATTAACAATTGTCGGTTCTACTTTCACCTGCTGACCAAGGGAATCGATAAGTTTAATATCCTTGCTGATGTTAGTACTAATGTCTTTAAACGTAATGTCCTCAGTCATTATGTATTTTATTTTAGAGAGCAAAGAAGAGGCACCTGTAACCTTAACCGAATCAGGAGTTAGTCTGACTGAGCCGATAACTGTAAACCCGTCTTTTGTGATCACATTAGTATTATTTTTGACCTTTACCATTTTCGTTATAACATTATCGAATGAAACATCTAATAATGCGGGGGAAATATTCTGTACAAATACATCACCCGGAAGGTTTAGAGCCTCAACGGTATTCTGCATTAAATCAACTTTTGTATCTTTTTTGTATGCGGTAAGGTCAAGATAATAAACAAGATTTTTTGAAAGAATGATTTTTACAAGACTCCATCCTTTTCCTTTAAGGACAATATCAATTTTTTCAGGAATTTCATTCGACACACCCTGTGATTTAGCAGATTTAACTGTTAATGGAACCGATAATTCGTATGAATATGTCAGATTAAGATTAACGTAAGCCCATATCATAACAGAAAATATGAAAGTATTTACCAGTATGAATATATTCCTTCTCATCTTATTTTTTAAGTTTCCTCATATAATTGGGATCCTTAAATTCATTTCTCATTGTTGAGTGAAGCAATACATAACCCGAGGTGGCTACATCACCGAACACACAAATTGTTCCGCCTTCAACATAATCAAAAGTCCAGATTTCATAACTTCTGGTATCTGTTTCCATAACATGCCTTTCTATATCGGTTGGAGCACCGTATATAATGAATATGCGGCCTCTGTCGGATTTCCAGCCATCAGTAAAGTTTTGTTTATATAATTTATTGGCTTCTTTTACTCTTTTAAAATAATCATCCCGTGTTTCAATTCTCGGCGTTAATATATTTGTATCTAATCTTTTCCAGAATTTGTATAAAAATTTTCTTTTTTCTTCAAGTGTTTTAAGATTATCCCATTCCTTAGCATCAGCATTATTACGAATATAAATAATCTTATCGTATTCATCGTTAACTTCGTTTTCTGTCAGAAGTATAAACTCCGATTGCATATAATCTTTATCATCCGCAATCGAATAATCCTCTTTCTTCAAAGACGAATTATATATATAAAACTTCTTTTCGCGGAATATTTTTTTACCTGTAATATTATCGTATAATGAAGCCCTTAATAAATAAGAGCCTGAAGGTAATGAATCAATCTTAAATGTACCCGTTTCGGCATACACTTCGTTTTTCAAGTTGACATTCTTTTTCTTTTCACTCAAAATATTTCCTGATAAGTCATTAATACTAACTATGAAATATGAACTATCCGAATTGAAATCAATCGCAGGAGAATACACTTCTATGTAATAGTATAATCTGTTAAGATTACTTCCGAATAACAGGTTTGGGTTAGGAGTAATTTCAAGACCGCTCTTATAGAAAATACTCGATTTATCAGATGTCTTATCGATCATAGAAGCAAGTTGAAGAGAACTTAGAGATGATTTTGTGTCATCGAATACATTAAGATTAAGTGCTAATTTTATCGTATCTTTCCTTTCAGGTTTATTCTGGTCATAACCTATAAAAGAAATTTCATAGTTGCCGTTTGGGATATTCAGATTTTGCTGGCCTATCAGCCGGCTTAATAGTTTTGATTTCGATGTATCTTTAACAGTCGTTTGCAAACCGAAAATTTCATTAAAAACTTCGCTCGAAGATGTGATATCTTTTATTATGATTTGTGTGTTTGCTACACCAACAAAATCATTTCCTGATTTTACATATACCAGACTTTTTTGAGTAAAGGAAAAGTAAACCTCAACAATTGATTTTGCAGATGTGCCTTTAAAAACCGAATAATCAGCATCGAAATAAAAATTATCTGCGGAAAATATTTTACCCGGAACAAACGATAAAAACAGTATTAATATTAAAAAATTTATTTTTCTCATATTTTATCTGATAAAATTAAATTAATCTGATTAACTTACAAATTAACAAAAAAAGGTAATCATAGAAGACTATGATTACCTTTAATTTATATATAAACCTAACTAGAATCCTAAACTAATAGTAAAGAATTGGTTAGTAGTGTTTAATGACGAACCTGATTCATTAATGAATCTGTAAGCATAGTCAAATCCTATATTTACACCACCCACAGGGTAATGTATTCCGGCACCGATAGATGGTCCGAATACTGATAGGTCTGAGCCGCTTTCTTTATCAACTAAATAGTTGTAAGCACCTCTGATGTATAGAATATTCTTGTAGGTATATTCAAGACCGAATTTGAACTCATCGCTGGTAAAACTATTGTTTGTAAAGTTCATACCAACGTTTAAGCCCATATCGTTCTTAAACATTTTACCCCAGGAAATACCTAAATCAAGTGCGGTTGGAAGATCGAAATCCTGCAACACAACTCTTTGGGTTGTTATTTGACCGTTTAATCCTTGAATAGTTCTATCAAGACCCGGACCGTTAAATCTCATTGTTGGTCCTAAATTTTTGATAGCAATACCAAAGTTAAATCCGGTTTCACCACCTTTATACTGAATACCGAAATCAAAAGCAAAACCTGTTGCGGAAACGTCTGCAACTGATTCAGAAATGACCTTTACATTCGTACCAAAACGAATTCTGTCAGTCATCTGACGGGCAAAGCTTAAGTTTGCGGTGATATAAGTGGGTTTAAATATAGTTCCGGTTCCTTCCGGAGCTATTTCGGTTGTCTGTTCAATCTCACCAATGTTGAATGCTTTAATACCGGCACCAAGCACACCAAGATTACCTAACTTGGCTGCAACGGTTACGTATTCAAGCTTCATATCAGCGAAATAATTAACATGCGAGAACATTGCTTCTGCGTTTCTGGATGTTATGTTAGCCAGACCAGCAGGGTTCCAATACATTGCGTCAACGCCTGAGATGTACGACATATTCGAGCCGAGGAGCGATGTTCCGACTGAGCCAACCGGTATCAGTAGTTCAGGAGCAGCCGAGGTTCCGTACTTTTTTCTGGGACCGGCATACGAGATGCTTGCTGCAAACATAACTACCAATAAGATTAGTATTATTTTAGTTTGACTCAATTTCATTTTGAAAATCTCCTTAAATTTTTAATTAAATCCCTTTTCATTTGGATTTCAATTTTAATTTAGAAATTAATTCTTTCTTGTGACGTAAAGATAGCTAACTTCAATATCTTTGTACCGATTCCCGGTGCATCGACTAATACAACATAAATACCGGAAGCAACAGGAACTTTGTCTTCATTCTGGAGATTCCATTCTATTGTTGAATTGAATGTCGGGTCTCCTGATCCTGTCTTATTAATTGTTTTTATCAAATCACCGTTAAGGGTGTAAATCTTGATTGCACAACTTAATGGTAAATGTGTAAACGTCACAAATTTATCAGAACTACTCCTGTCAAGTGTTGAGAATCCATAATATGGATTTGGAACAGCTTTAATCTTTTCCATTTCACCCTTGGCTGAAGTCATATCACCGAACGCAGGTTTCTTAGTCGTAAATTCATAGTATAATGGTGCTGTACCGTTGTAGTACGGTCTTGTTGCTGTATATGGGAACATAGAGAATTCTTCTCCCGGTGCTCCTGCTCCGCCAGTACTGACGAGCCTTGGAGACCACACAAACATAATGTCAAATTGTGATTGGTTTAAGAATAAATTTCTGTTCTTATACGGTGTGGTTATTGTATCTGAATAAGATGTACCGAAAGTATATAGCAACAATTTTCCACCAAGTGTATCTGTTGTTGGATTCCATCCTTCTGTAAACGGATTGACGTCTGCAGATTCTACAAAACCGCAGTTAACCTGACGTCTGTCAACTCTGAATGATGGAATTGACGGATCTTCTACTATAAGAGTATCAACATATACCTTAAACGGTACAGGTTTGATTCCCTTGAATATATAATTATTATCATTTACTAATGATGTATCCTGATACCAGTAAGCATTCTGTCCCTGTCCTGCTGCTGTCCATACGATAGTTACTTTTCTTAATTTATCAGCAGTTAATGCTGACCTTAAGTTAGTAAATGTACCTGTCATAGGATAAGAAATAGATTGCGAAACTGATTGCCATGGTCTTGATGCATCTCTCAGGTATTTACTTCCCGTTAAGAAAGGATTTCCCGGATTTGACCAAGCCCAGCCGCGTACTCTGTTCTGAATACTATCAGGCGTTAATAATGATGTCGGATCTTTTAACATACCAACATTACCAACGTAATTTGGCGGAGAACCTGAGAATCTGATTTTCTGTGTGTATAAGAATATACCATCAATCGTTCTTGATTCTTCGTCTGCAGTTGTTCTTACCTGAGTAACCTTTAAGTTCTTTCTTAGTGTATCAAATTTTGTTACACCTGCTATATCAAGCCTTCTCATTATATTATACGTCGTATCAGCATTAAACTGAACTCTGTATGTAGCATCCTGTAAAAGGTTTGCATTCCTTATAACAGGTATAAGACCAAGGTCTTTCGAGTTTGTGTTCAAAGTATCACCGTTTTTATAAGTGAAAACAGAACCCGCAGGAGGTGCAGTAGGTCTTATCTTAACAACCTGGCCACCGACTGAGTTTCTGATTACTTTAAACCCGCGTTTGATTCTGCCTGAACTACTTACAGCGTAAGCAACAACCGCAAAATGGTATTCCTGTCCGTAAATAAAACTTGACTGTCCGCCATAGTTTGAAGAGAATTTCGTTCCGGTTAAAGTTATGCTTCTTGATATTCCTTTTTGAGGGAATCCGTTCGGTGTTGACATATTGAACGGAGGTACAATCGGGAATGGAGCATAAACTTCACTGTTGTTTATAACTGTACCTGTTGAGAAAGTATCTACAACAAGACCAACATTATTCTTAACGTCAAACGCATCAACTAATTTAATAACATTAGGGTCGATTGAGTAAGGTTTTGTAAAATCGGGTAATTGATTTGCGAATTTATTTATTTCATACACTTCATATCCTTCAAATCTGTAAATATTGGAATCGCTTGCCTGATAAAAAATGGTATCCCAATAGAAGTAAGATTCAGATGCATCGCCCCAGGATAATGTAATGTTACACAATCCATTTACTAATGGTGTGTAAGATGCATTTACCGACGGAGGTTGAGGTGGAGGTGTTACATTGAAATTATTGTCAAAAATAATTTGTGCTGTATTACTCATCCTCTTTAATAATGTAACTGAGTTTAAGTTTGAAGAACCTCTTTGTACAAACTGTGCTAAAATAATATTCTGAGTATCTTTAGGATTCACAACGAAGTCAAGTCCGCCTGAATTAAAGATAAACCTTCTATCACCTTTAGGATTTGTTGCTAAAATCGTGCCTGTAGTTCCATTACAGTTCTGAACTGAACCTTTTAATTCTGTCCATCCCGCATTAGCTTTCAGGATCACCCGGATAAACAAATTTCGTCGTAACCGGAGGGCTTCTGGTTGGATCCATAAAAGGAGACCTGTCTTTCTTTAAGTCCCTGCAGCATATTGTATGCAGGAACGGGTTCACCATTTGGGTCTGCTTCACAAGGAGTAGGAGAACTACCTGTATTCGTAAAGAATACAAACGAAGATAATCCCAATGTATCACCTGTGATTTTGTTTATTGGACTTTTGAAATAGTCCATACCAAATGCCGGAGGTGAAGAACCGTAAGTCGGTGGAGCACCAGAACCGTCATCGTTATCACCATTGTAGCAAAAACCAAGATTGAGATTAACATCGCAGCCAATATAATCATCATTTGCATCACCAAGGTCAGGGTCAACAACGATACCCATAAAAGTGGAATCCCACTTTGCAGGTCCGTTGTTAATGACTACATAATTTAAAAACTGCATATCTTCTAGTCCTGGAGTTGTGTAAGCCCAGGCAGTAAAATGAATTTCAGCACCGAGTAAAGGTGATGTAATACCTCCGCCAAATCCTTCACCGGGACTTCTTGCAGAAACGTCACCGTCGCCCATACATTCAAAAATAGTCTGACCTGCATTAGTCTGACCCGGAATATCTATTCCGTCATCATATTGACCATTGTTGTTCATATCTTTATAAGGAGCACCATACGGAATCATTTTGAACCAGTTAGCATAATCGGGATTGTTCGTTGCATTATCACCGAGCCTTGACTGTGTACATTTTGAAATCAGTATTGGTTTCCCAAGTACCATTTGCTTTAAAATGCCCAGGAGCATACTCACCTTTGTAAGATGCCATTACCTGTGCATACTGACCATTAATACCGCATCCTATAGAAAGACCTGCTGTAAAACTCGCATATCTTCCCGAACCCTTGGGCCATTCAAGACCCGCAGTGTTTCCTGATGTTGTATTTTGGTTAAAAATACCCGTATTCTGGAAGTAAGCAGCGATGTTATTTGCATTCATAATTATTCTCTGAATAACAACAACATCGGGACTCATGTTGTATGGATTGCTTACCGATTAAAATTCTCGGTTTTGCCATACTAACAGAGGTTACTGCCAAAATAAACAGGAGTATTATTATTTTAAATTTATACAATTTCATAATAAACTCAAATTTTGTTTAATAAAATTTTCAAGTTGATTTTAGAAACTAATGTTTACACCGAATCTTACTTGTCTTGGGGGACCCCAGTTAGACAAGAACTTAATTCTTTCCGGCCATAAATTTCTGAACACTGGATCGTTTTCATACCTTGAAGCACCTGTTGCTGTGTTCAAGAATCCGTTATCATCAGGTTTACCAGTTCCTTCGAATATATTGTTTACGATTTGTGTATTAAGTAAATTGATTACATAAACATAGAAATTCCAGTTTGTTTTCCAAACAGGAATAGTTTTATCAACTCTAAGGTCTAGCCTGAAGTTCCAGTCACGATATAGTTCATTCTTTGACGAAAGAAGATAATCACCTGCCGTACCTGTTGCTGTTTCAGAAACAGTCCTTGCTGTATAAGGTCTGCCGCTGTTAAAGCTGAACAGGAAATTCGCACCAAGATTTCTCAATACATCACCCATAAATCCTTTAGGTACATCTTCACTACCGCCAAACCTATAGTCAAAGTTCACACTTCCTGTGTGTCTCTGGTCATAATCCAGAGCATACACAAATTGTGGTAACTCTTGTGTCGCATCGTTCGCAAGAGAAGTCTTTGAGAATGGATCAGAACCTGTGCCGGATGCATAAGATAATGTATATGCAAAGTCAAGTGACACTCTGTTCCATCTTCTCATCGATAAGTACATATCAAAACCTCTTGAAATCGAAAAGTCATTGTTTACATAAGTAACAAAACCAACAGGAACTTTTCCGTCTGTTGTTGCTTTGATTCTTCCTGCACCAATCTGGTCAACTGTTTCTTTGTAGAATGCAGTTACACCAAGATTAATGTAATCTCCAACCTGTTGTTTGAACCCGATTTCATATTGCGTTAACTTTGTCGGTTTCAAAGATGAGTTTTCGATTACATCCTGTAATGCTGTTGATAAGAATCTTTGCAGTGTTGCCTGATTAACATACAGTAAGTTCAATTGAGGTAACTGAACCATCTTACCGTATTGAGCAACAAAAATAACTTTATCAGTAATAGGGAATGAAAATCCGAGTCTCGGACTTACGAAGAAATCCATTTTACTTTGAGTAAAGTCATCATTTGTAGCAACAAGTCCGTCAGGACCTACTATATCAGTAGCAAGACTTTTAAAGACTAAATCATTAACGTCAAAGAAATCAACCCTTACACCGCCGTTAAAATTAAAGTCTGAGAAACTTACTTTATCTCTAACGTAAAAACCTCCTGTAATAGGATGTTTCGGTGCAGTTCCTGCATTACATCATTTTCGTCTGCAACCAATAACACCACTGTTATCATCATAAATAGTATATCCATAAGTCTTTAATCTTGCTAAGTTTGTACCATAATATCTGTCAAGTACGTTTTGTACGGTTTGGTCAGCCGTAGCGGCCGGATTAATCGTTAAACGTCTTAATGTATTGTATTTATATTCACCACCGAATTTAACTTCGTGGTCACCATATTTCTTTGTTAAAAGTGCCCAGGTAGCGTCGAGTTTACCACCCCAGTAACTTACGTCAAGTTTTTGATAGATATCAATAACGTGACCGATTCTATTGTACAGGAATGATGTGTTAGGGTCTGAGCCATAAGTTCTTCCGTTACCAAAACCAGGATAATAGTAATTCAACAGAGAATTATAATTTGTATCACCGTAGTGAGTTAAATTGGTCTGGTGAATTGGGTCCATTTGTTCCGAGATATTCTGGAAGTAACTACCCTGTAATTCAAAGAAAAATCTGTTTGAAGGCGAAACTGAAACTCTTCCGAAGAATTGTTTATCTTCGCCTGATGTAATTGGATTTCTGTTTGAATTTTCCAATACCATACCGTAAGTAGAACTATTAGGGTTCCCATCTATACTATTATAGATGTTTGAACCATAAAGCGCTCTGCCATTGGTAAGATTGTATGTAGCACCGAGTCTTAAGTTAACAGGAACTTTACTGTTTTTTATTTCCGTAAAATTCACGTTTAATCTTCCGTTGAATGACTGCGTACCTTGCTCGTTGTTCCTTAAATTAGCGTTAGGAACGATTGTGGGTAAGTAATTAACTATCCACGAACCGATTGTCATTCTCGAGAAAGTTTTTTCATAACTTAAGAAAACATTTAATACCTTTGCAAGTTCTTTTGTTGGAATAAGCGGACCGCCAACGTTTACGTTGTAAAGGTTATAACCCTGAGATTTTGTGTCAATCCAGGCGCCTGTGAATTCATCTGAGATGACTTCAGCAGACCCTGTGTATCTGTCTGTACCGCTTCTTGTTGATACGTTAATAACGCCTGAAAGCACATTACCATATTCTGCACCAAAACCACCGGTTAAAACTGTGATTTCCTGTAACAGATTATTTGGAATGAATGCTCTTGAAGAACCATCGAGCGGGTTTGTTGTTTCAACACCGTCAACAATGATAACACTCTCATTACTACGACCGCCGCGGATATTAATAGAACCACCTCTTTCGTCCTGAACAACACCTGCTGTTTTTGAGACGATATTAGTGATACCACGCTGGCCGGAGTTCTTGATATTATCAGTTTCGATAATTCTGCCGCTCTGTTCGACGTCAATTCCTTTTCTTTCTGCTTCAATCTCTACAACTTCGGTTTTGATTTCACCGCCTGTAGTTCCAAGATCAAAGTTTACTTTTGTTCTGCCGTCAACGGATACTCTAACGTTTGTTTGTTTTTTAGTTTCAAAACCGATATAGGAACATATCAATGTGTATGAACCTACATCAACGTTTAAGATAACGTATTCGCCGTTATCATCTGCTACCGCACCCACATTAGAACCTTCAACTTTAATGACTGCTCCAACTAATGGGCTACCGTCTTTCGCATCAGTAACACGTCCGCCTATGGAACCTGTTGACTGTGCAAAAACGCTTATTGGTATGATAAGCAAAAATGCAAATAGAAAAAGGGAAATAATCCTAAAAATTGTATTATCCCTCATTTTTCCCTCCGAATAAGATTTAGTTTTTTAAAATGCAACCCTCACCAGTAATTTTTACTACTTTAGAGGGTTGCTGTAAATTTATTAATTAAAATTTCTCAATTAATTATTTAATTAACATCATTTTCTTTGTCTGCGTGAAATCAGTTGTTTTTAAAGAATAGAAATAGATTCCACTAGATAATCCAGTTCCATCAAAACTGTATTGATATGAACCTTGTGAAATTTCTGGTTTACTAATTTTGCAACTTCTTTTCCCGCTAAATCATATACCTTTAACGAAACAAAATCCAGATTTGATTATATCAAATTTAATATTTGTTGTCGGATTAAAAGGATTTGGATAGTTTTGTGATAAGTTATATTTAGCCGGAACTTCTGTCGAAATATTCTGAATACCAACTGGTACTGATATTAAGGAACTTCTTGTTAACCTTTTAAATACAGTGTAAACTGTATCTGCCGGAGCATTGTCAGTAAATGTGAAACATCCAGGACTTCCAGATTCAGAATAAGAAATATTGAATGTAGAATTTGTATTCCCAGTCTTAGACAAAACCGGATACAATTCATCCCTTGCTGCAGTTTTTGTTACATAATAAGCAGGACTCCAAGTGTTTCCATCATCTGTTGACCAGCAAATAAAGATATCATTATAATTATAGTTTACGCTTACCGAAGGACTGTAATTAGAAGTATCTTTCTGTATTGCAGAGAAAGCACAATATAGAATGGAACCATCGTCTGAATAAGCTAGTGTAGGATGTGACAAATATGTAGCACCTACTTGTTGTTTTAAGAAGTGACTATAGAATAAACCCGGGGGATTTAAAGCTGTATCCTTCATGAAATAATATTTCTGCCAATCACATACTACTTTCAAACCTGAACCATTCCAATATAAAACTTTATATTGGTTTGGATAATTATAAACGACTCCTAAAGTATTAAATGCCAATCCTTTTGAGGTAGAGTTTGGTTTATATACTGCATCTCCACCAAACCAAGTTGATGTAGAGTCGCCATTGATAATCTGACCATCTGAATGGACAACTGTTCCTGTCCCAAAAGATGTTCCGCCATTTACAGATTCATAGGAATTCAATGATTGTGGTAAATCACTTCTCCAATATGATGCTAAAACATTCTGACCATTACTTGCAATCGCAATATAATACCTGAAACTTGCCTGCAAATCAGTAGCAACTAATGTTCTTCCACTGAAAGTGTTGTTTGTATAATTAAAATTATAATAGAACAATGAATCAGTTGCACCACCTGATGGGGAAGAAATAATACCACCCACAGTAGTAGCGTTTTTATAATAACCAAAGAAATCCCTGTATGCATTTGGTGTAAAAGTAGAAGTACCTGAACCTAAACCAAGGGCCGCATCAACAAATGCAATACCTCTTTGGGTCGAGCCGTCATATACTCTACCTGTAAAACAAACATTAAGGTCCGGTACCCGAATAGGTGCAATATTTGGCCATCTTGTTGAGACAGTAGGTGAGATACTAATAGCATCTGCGAACCACGTTAATCCACCATCATAACTAACCTGATAATATATCCTACCATCTGTTGTAGTAGGAGGAGGTCCTATGTTACTTGGATTTATATCTGCACCTATGATAATGGTATCACCAAATACTAACAGTCTTCTTTGGCTATTACCATTTGTCCCATAGTCATTATAATTAATTGGAAATGGAACCGTTCCTGTTGGAGCAAAGGAATTATGTACCGTATTCCAACTAAAGTTGCCATTTTGTTTTGAAGTAGAAGAATAATTGTCTTCTTTAACAGACATTTTCTTCTTATTAATCACTTCCGGTTTATGTTGTGAGTACACACTAACCGCAAAAAATAGCAATAGAATAAATGTGAGAATTTTCTTCATGTTTTTTCTCCTTTAATTTTTTAAATTTGGAAAATAGTTAAAAATTTTAAAAAAACTTACTAGTAATATAACCATATTATAAAATCTTGTCAATATATAATTTCGTAATGTAAAATTTACAATTTATTAACATTTCAAGTTAAAAACAAACACACTAAAAAAATTCATTTTCTCAATACATATTTTTGACTTGCATAAGTAAAACTTTTCCAATAACTTGCTCCCCATTCAGAGCCTTTCCGGCGACGTGATTTGTGAATGTCGCATTATTATTATTTTTATGTCTTTATTCCTAAAAGGCGCATTTTTAAATACGGCCAGTTTTATAAAAAAATCTTTTCTGATTTCACCTTTTTTATCAAACATTCCTCATCAACCACTTCAACTTCTCGTCGTATTTACGAATATAACATTTCTTAACATAATGTCAATACTTACATTATAAATTTATCCATATCTGATAAGAATGCGAATTTTTATTATGTTTCTTATTTATTAACTTTATTCAATTATCGGCAACCAATTAATACTATCAAGCACTGCATGGCTTTTCGCAATAAAAAAAGCAACCCTTAAAAAAAGTTTACACTTATAAGGGTTGCTTAATGTTTACAGCCTGAGATGTCTTTATTTATTATTTAATTAACATCATTTTCTTTGTTTCTTGGAAATCATTTGATCTCATGGTATAGAAATAAATACCACTTGATAATTTTGATGCATCGAAAGAATAAGAATATGTTCCAACAGTGAGGTTTTCATTCACTAATGATGAAACTTCTCTTCCTGATATATCGTAAATTTTCAAACTTACAAATCCTGTTTTACTAATTGCAAACTTTATGTTTGTTGTTGGATTAAAAGGATTTGGATAGTTTTGTGAAAGCGAATATTTTGAAGGTACTTCTGTACTTATTTGATTTACACTCACTGTAGGTTGTGAAATTTTTCTGTAAATTAACCAATTCAGTGATGCAGGCATAACTGTACCTGTTCCGTTGAAGGAAGTAGGACCATCTCCCGGATCTTTCATATAAACCATATGAACTGCGTATGTTGATGGAGAGGTTCCTGGATTAACCTTTGAAATACTAACATAACCTTCATCTATCAAAGGAGTATTAGTAATTCTTATTGGTGCATTCCATGTTACACCGTCATTTGTTGAACAACTTAAGAATACGTCTCTTGTGTTCCAGCCTCTGACACCGGTATCTGATGTTACGACAGAATACGCACAATACATTACGTTACCGTCTGCTGACCAACCGATTGATGGGTGGTCTATACCTGTAATACCAGCCCATGAAGGCATTGTAGTTGTATTTGGAACATTATTGGAGTCTGCTACTTTACTCGCAGTTCCACCATTTTTGCTCACCCACAAAGCGGCACCCTTAAAAAATCCATTATTTGTGTTATAACTGAAATAATAATCAGTTGTACCGGGTTTAAAAGTTATATCTAATCCAAAAAATGCTGCTATAGTATCTACACCGCTAACAAAAGGTGTAAACAATGTTACGGGAGAACCAAATGATACACCATTATTTGTTGATTTAAATCCCGTAATTTCAAATGAACCCATTACGTTTGTTAAACTAACAGGCGCTATGGCAACAACAACATTTCCATTTGCACCTGTTGCACTACACCATCTCATATTGTTAGTTGGACCACCCGGATAATTAAGATAATTCCATGGTGTAGTTGTAGTTCCGTTAAAAATCGCAATTTTTAATGTGTCAGTAGCTGCGCCAGCGTTATAACTTTCGGATGTAAGAAATACATTTCCATTAGTCATAACGTTACATTGTGGCCAAGCACCACTACCATTTGTTCTTGGTGTAAGAAACTGAGTAAATGAACCTAATTGTGCAAATGCATCAACGTATAGTTCGCCGTTAAGTGCGCCGCTAAAAGTATTATGATTTGTTATAACTGCACTACCATCAGATTTTAAATCCATATAACCAAACCCAGATCTGATGTCAGGTACATTTGCTAAATAAGCCCATGTAAGACCTCCGTCAGATGATACTGCATATTTTGTTCTTCTTGATGTTGCACCAGCCGGATCAGTTGAATCGGATGTTGTATAAATTGCATGTAATAAAAGTGGATTTGCGGGATCCATTAAAATATAGTGCTTTGCATCTCCGTTTGTCATGTAATCATACCAACCTGATAAGGATGTTTGTATTTCAGGACCAACAGAATAATCACCATTTGTAAATCCAGGTAAAAAAGGTGCACTTAATTTTTGAATACCTTTATTCTCTACAAAAGTATCCGGGCCTAATTTAGAATAGGCATTGTTATCTATTCTTTTTGATTTATGCTGAGCAGAAACACCTGCCACCATAAACAATACCAGAAAGATTGAAAGAATTTTCTTCATATTTTTTCTCCTTTAATTTTTTAAATTTGGAAAATAGTTTGTAAATTATATAAACGTTTTAATAATATAACAAAAATTTAAAAAGTAATAAATATAATATTTCGGATTTAAAATTAATTATTAATACCGCAATTCAGCTTCAAGATAAAAAGTTCACCCGTATTACTCCCCATAATAGGTTTTTATGTGCAAGAACAATTCTTTTCCAATATTTCGCTCACCTTCAATTGTTTTTCCGGCAACATGATTAGATAATATAACGTTATTCAAACTCAATAGCTCCGAGTCAATATTTGGTTCATTTTGAAATACGTCAAGTGCCATAAAAAAATTCTTTTCTGATTTCGCTTTTTGTATCAAATATTCCTCATCAACTACTTCTCCCCTTGACGTATTTACGAATATAGCATTAAATTTCATTTTGTCAAGAGTTTTCTTACCGATGAACATTTTATTGTTTTTGTTCAAAGGTATATGAACAGTAATAATATCAGAATTTTGAAGTATATAGTCAAGTGAATAGTATTTCAGGTGTTTGTTTTTTCTTATAACTTCTGCAGATATATCATTGGCAAGTATTTCCATTCCGAATGATTTTGCAAATTTTGCCACAATTGAACCTACTTTCCCTGTTCCTATTATGCCTATTCTTTTACCGTTAAGTGTGCGTCTTTCATAATCCCATTTATCAAATTTCCGGTTTCGTACAAGATAGTCGCCATAATGTGTTTTTTTAAAGGAATCGAGAATCAACGCAAATGTGTGCTCGGCGGCAGAAAGAGAGTTTCCTGATTCGGAATTTAATATCCTGATGTTTCTTTTAACAGCATAGGCAGTGTCAATATGATCTACGCCCTTAGAAGCAGTACCTATGACTTCAAAATTGCAGCGGGATAAAAAGATTTTGTCAATTAATCTTTGTGATTTTATTAGCAGGACTTTATAATCGTTGTATTGTGATAAGAATATTAGTTCATCGTTTGAGATACCGGGTTTTAAATTAATTTCGAACATTCTTTTATCAAGGATGTTCAGGTATTGCAGATTAATTCTATCCGGTATTAAAACTTTGACCTTATTCAAAATTATTAAGTTTATAGAATTTTTTCAATAAGTTTATTGGATTCTTAAATTTTGAACTAAACATTAACAGTAATCTTATATTCAAACCCGGAAAGACAAAGGACAATGTTGCTGTAAAGATATTTGCTTTATTTAAATATTTTAAATAAAGTTAATACGACTGTTTTAATCGCTGTTCTTGTTTCTCGGAGTCTTTAAAAATTTTGAAATGAGAGCCAGTATTTCTGCTTTACCCTCTCCTGTTATAATTGAAAAAGGAATATAGTCTATGCATAAATCTTCGTTATTAACAATTTTTGCACATCTGTAAATTTGTTTATCCATCTTATTCTTGGATATTTTATCAGATTTAGTTAAAACAATAACGTATGGAATCTCATAATACTCAAGCCACGTTACCATTAGTTCATCAAGATATGTGGGTTCATGCCTTGCATCTATTAAAACAAAGACCATACTGACGTTTTGCCTGTCGCTTACGTATTGCTCAACAAGCTTCCGCCATCCTGCACGGATTTGCTCGGGGACTTTTGCATATCCATATCCCGGTAAATCAACAAGGTAGAACTCTTCATTAATCATGAAATAATTTAACTGTCGTGTTTTACCCGGAACAGAACCAATTTTTGCAAGACTCTTTCTGTTGCAAATTTTATTTACCATAGAAGATTTGCCAACGTTTGACCTGCCAACAAAAACAAATTCAGGTAGAACTGACTTTGGCAATGTTCGTAAATCGTAAATACTTGTAATAAATTCTGCAGATATTATCTTCATTTGCTGAAATAATTTTTATAATGTTAAAATCTGAGTATAAACTTTAAAATGTATTCTCACTCCAAAACTATAAGGACTAAATACTGTACAAAAATAATAAATTTGTTTTATTATTGAAATGATAAAATAAATACTTAATATATTAAATAATCATTTTCATAATGTTAAACATATATGCATAAGCCAAAGAAGTAAAAAAATTTATTGGAAAATTCGTGACAAGGGAAATTGCACTTTAACCAAATTGATAGATTTTTGAGAGTTAAATTTCATAAAATAAAAACGGCTGCTTTTGGGCAGCCGTTTACTTACATAAAATATCTAAAAATAATTATTTATCTTCTTTTTTCTTTGCAGTTTTCTTTACAGCAGTTTTCTTTTCTGTCTTAACTGCTTTTTCTGTTTTCTCTGCTTTTTTTGTTGTCTTTTTAACAGTTTCCTTCTTTTCAGATTTCTTAGTATCCTTAACTTCAGCAGTTTCTTTCTTTTCCTTTTTTACTGTTGTCTTCTTCGGTGCTTTTACAGAAGTTTTGGCTGTTTTGGTTTCTGTTTTTGGTTTTTCAACAATACCAAAATCTACAAACTCAATGATTGCTTTTTCGCCGCCGTCACCGATTCTATGACCGCTTTTAAGTACACGTGTATAGCCTCCATTACGTTCAAGAACTTTGGGAGCGATTTCTTTAAGAAGTATATTGATTGCTTCTTTATCTTTTAAGAATTTTCTGATTTCTCTTGCATAATGAACGTATGCTTCAGCACTTTTAGTTGCCTTTTTAGATTTAGTAAGCAAAGGTTCAATAAACATTCTTAATTCTTTAGCCTTTGCTAAAGTAGTTGTGATTCTCTTATATTTAATTAAAGAGATACAAAGATTAGAAAGCAATGCTTTTCTATGACTTGCGGTTCTATTTAATTTTCTACCTTTTTTTCTATGTTCCATTCTTTACAAAATTTTGATTTCTAATTTATAACTGAAGCAATTTATTTCTTTTTCTCTTCATCTATGTATTTATCAACATCCATACCGAAGGTTAATCCAAAACTTTCAATCAAGTCACCAAGTTCAGCAAGAGATTTTCTTCCAAAATTTCTATAGTGAAGCATATCTGATTCTGCTTTACCTACGAGGTCTGCAATATTTTTTATGTTTGCAGAACGGAGACAATTTTGCGACCTTACAGATAAATCGAGTTCATCCACAGGTGTTAACAATATCTTTTTAACGCTTTCAAATTGTTCGTCTTTTACTTCTTCTTCCGCTTCTTTAATCTCAACTTCAGGGCTTAGGTTTAAGAATAACTGAATATGATCCTTTAAAATTCTTGAAGCAATAATCAGAGCCGTTTCCGGTTCCATTGCACCGTTTGTTTCAATTTCAAGAACTAATTTTTCGTAATCTGTTCTTTGAGCAACACGTGTATTTTCAATAACAAAATTTACATTGAGTATTGGAGAAAACAATGAGTCGATAGGTACAAAACCCAACGGTAATTCATGCTTTTTGTTTTCTTCCGACGGAACGTATCCGATACCTGAAGCAATTCTCAACTCAACATCCATAATACCCTCTTTATTAAGAGTGGCAATATGCAGATCGGGATTTAGAATCTCGAAATCTGCAGTCGCTTCCTGAATGTGTTTTGCTTTTAGCTGAGCAGGTCCTGAAATCTTAAATTCAATCTTTGAAGATTTTCCTGTAAGGTCTTTAAACCTTACTTCTTTAAGATTTAAAATAATTTCAGAAACATCTTCAACTACACCTTTTATTGTAGTAAATTCATGTTGTATTTCATTAACTTTCAGCGCTACGATTGCTGTTCCCGGTAAAGAAGAAACAAGTATTCTTCTAATGGCATTACCGATAGTAACACCATAACCTTTTTCTAAAGGCTGCATTATGAACCTGCCGAAAGTATCCGTATATGTGTTTTCTTCTTTAATTACCTTTTCCGGTAAATGTAAATGATTAATTTTCATTATAAATATTTATATTAATTTTTATTTCGAATATAACTCGACTACTAACTGCTCATTGCCAATGAACGGTACTTCTGTTCTTTCGGGAACGTGCAGGAATGTACCTGACATATTTGCTTTATCGAGATTTAACCAGGTTGGTAACATATTATCTTTCATTCTCTTCATAGCGTCGTGAAAGGCAGGAAGTTTTCTGCTTTTTTCACGAACATTCAATACATCACCCGCTTTTAACATAAAAGAAGGAATGTTAACGATATTACCGTTAACAGTCAGATGTTTATGAAGTATTAATTGCCGGGCTGCTTTTCTCGAAGGTGCAAGACCTATTCTATATAGAGTATTATCAAACCTGCTCTCGAGTATTTTAACAAGGTTTTCACCTGTAATACCTTTTCTTTTGGCTGCTTCAGCGAAATAACCTCTGAATTGTTTTTCAAGCAAACCATAGGTTTTACGTATTTTTTGTTTTTCTCTTAACTGAACTAAGTAATCGGATGTTCTTGGTCTTTTATTCGCACCGTGCTGTCCGGGAGGAAAATTTCTTTTTTCTATAGGACATTTATCCGTAAAACACTTAACTCCTTTTAAAAACAATTTTGTTCGTTCTCTTCTGCAGAGTTTACAATTTGCATCAGTATATCTTGCCATTTATAATTTTTTCTTTATTTATAATAAAATATTTTTTAAACTCTTCTTTTCTTAGGCGGACGGCAACCGTTATGAGGAAGCGGTGTAATATCTTTAATAGAAGATATTTCCAGTCCTGCAGTGTTAAGTGCACGCACTGCTGCATCACGTCCTGAGCCAACACCTTTAATAAGTACTTCTACCTTTTTTAGTCCGAGATCGAATGCTTCCTTGGCAGCAGCCTCAGCAGTCATTTGAGCAGCGAATGGAGTGTTCTTTTTCGAACCCTTAAATCCCATCTTGCCGGATGAAGCCCAGGAAATCGTGTTTCCATAAGCGTCGGTCAAAGTAACGATTACATTATTGAAAGTTGCTCTAATCCTAGCAACACCGTTAGAATCAACCTGTATTTTCTTTTTAGTCTTTTTTACAGTTTTAGCCAAATCTTATAAATATTAATTATTTTAAAATTATGATTTCAATTATTTCTTAGCCGCAGCTTTTTTCTTTCCTGCAACCGTTTTTCTCTTACCTTTTCTTGTACGTGCATTGGTACGTGTCCTCTGTCCTCTAACAGGTAATCCTCTTCTATGTCTTTTACCCCTGTAGGTACCGATATCAATAAGTCTCTTAATGTTCATCTGAACTTCAGATTTTAGAGCACCTTCGATTTTTATAAAACCAATTTCGGTTCTGATTTTATTTACTTCATCGTCGGTTAAAGCAGAAACTTTTGTATCTTCATTGATACCGAGTTTACCTAATATTTGCTTTGATGTAGAAACACCAATTCCGAATATGGAGGTTAACCCAATAACTACTCTTTTGTTTCTTGGTAGGTCAACACCTGCTATTCTTGCCAATTTATACTCCTGTTATAATTAAATTTATTAAAAATTATCCCTGACGTTGTTTATGTTTAGGATTTGTGCAAATAACTCTCACTACGCCTTTGCGTTTTATTATTTTACACTTATCACACATTTTTTTTACCGAACTTCTGACTTTCATATATCTATTAGTTAATTTTATTTATATCTGTAAGTAATTCTGCCTTTGGTTAAATCGTAAGGTGAAAGTTCAACACTCACTTTATCACCTTGCAGGATTCTTATATAATGTAATCGCATTTTGCCTGAAATATGGGCAAGTATTTCGTGTCCATTTTCAAGTTTAACTTTGAAAGTAGTATTAGGGAGAATTTCCGTAATAATACCATCGACCTTTATAGAATCCTGTTTTACCAAATTAAAATTATTTTGTTAATATTTCCGGTTCTCCATCTGTTATCAATATCGTATGCTCAAAATGTGCTGATGGTTCTCCGTCTTGTGTTACAATTGTCCAACCGTCACTTAATGTTTTAACCGAATAATGCCCATAATTAATCATAGGTTCAATTGCAATTGTCATTCCTGCTTTCAACCTGGAATTACTTGCAGTACTGTAAAAATTCGGAACTGCCGGTTCTTCATGGAGGTTTTTACCAATCCCATGTCCGACTAAATCTCTAACTACTCCGTATCCCGAACCCTCTGCATAAGTTTGAACTGCAACAGATATATCATTAATTTTATTACCTGCTATTGCTTTTGCAATTCCTTTGTACAGGGATTCTTCGGTTACTTTCAGAAGTTTTAATTTCTTTTGGTTAACATCACCAACCTGAAATGTATAAGCCGAATCTCCATAATAACCATCTTTATAAACCCCAACATCTATCGATACAATGTCTCCCGATTCGAGTTTTCTTAAAGAAGGAATTCCGTGAACTACTTCTTCGTTAATTGATATACACGCACTTGCAGGAAATCCTTTTCTCTTTCTTGTACTGCCATATCCTTTAAATGCAGGTAAAGCATCTTTACTCAGAATAAAACTCTCAATTTCTTTGTCTAATTCTAAAGTTGTTACACCTGCCTTTACAAATGACTTAATATATCTTAAAGCATCAGCAACAATTCTGTTGCTTTCTCTCATCAGTTCAATTTCTTTCTCACTTTTAATAAGAGACATTAAACTTAACTATCTACGGGATTTAAGTTTTGTTCCTTTCATAAATCCGTCATAATGCCTCATCAGCAAATGAGATTCTATTTGCTGCAATGTATCCAGTGCAACACCAACAATAATCAATAAACTTGTACCTCCAAAAAACTGAGCCAAACCTGTACTTATGCCTAACTTCATCAGGAAGGTTGGGATTATAGCAATAATTGCCAGAAAAATCGAGCCTGGTAAAGTTATTTTCGTTAAAATATTATCTATAAATTCAGAGGTTGGTTTTCCCGGTCTGACACCAGGAATAAATCCACCCTGCTTTTTCATATTATCTGCTACGTCTTTTGGATTAAATGCAATTGCAGTATAAAAATATGTAAAGAATATAATGAGCAATGCATATATAAATGAGTAGAACATACTCTGATAATCAAAATACTTTGCGATTGACTGCATTACATCACTATTCGGGAAAAATGATAATACCGTACTTGGTATAAACATAATTGACTGAGCAAATATCAGCGGCATTACACCTGCCTGATTAACTTTTAAAGGTATATACTGCGTAACTCCTCCAAAAACTTTTCTGCCAACAACCCTTTTAGCATACTGAACAGGGATTTTTCGTGTAGCAATAGTAACTGCAATAACACCTGCAATTATAAAAACAAAACCTGCTATGTAAACTGCTTCAATTAAAATATTCCTTACTCCCGATGCAATAATCTGATATTCGTCAAATAATGAATAAGGGAATCTGTCAATAATACCGATAAAAATAATCAATGATATACCGTTACCGATGCCACGCTCTGTAATCTGTTCTCCAAACCACATAAGCAGTATTGTACCTGCTGTTAAAAACACAACAGTCGAGATAGTAAATACAGCCATTGTAACTTCCGGGCTTATAATGTTTAAATCTCCTGCGCGTCTTGAAGCCAATTGAACACTGATACCCCATGCTTGTAAAGCAGCAACCGGTATCGTACCGAGTCTGGTTAATTGATTAATTTTTTTCCTGCCTTCTTCACCTTCTTTCTGAAGTTTCTGGAAGTATGGAAATACTGCACCTAATAACTGAATAATAATAGATGCACTGATGTAAGGCATAATACCAAGAGAAAAAACGGCAGCCTTACTAAATGCTCCACCAACGAACAAATCGTATAATCCGAAAAGTCCACCCGCATTAGAATTTTTATTCGCTTCAGCAAGTACAGAAGCATCAATGCCGGGAAGTGTTATGTGAGCACCAATTCTTACAACTATTAATAGTGCAAGAGTGAAAAGGATTCTCGTCCTGAGTTCCTCAATTTTAAATATATTCCTGAAATTTTCTACAAAACCGCTCATATTATGATGGCTTTTCCTCCGAGGTTTT
Source organism: Ignavibacteriota bacterium (assembly GCA_963748665.1). Lineage (GTDB taxonomy): Bacteria > Bacteroidota > Ignavibacteria > Tepidaquicellales > Tepidaquicellaceae > CAIKZJ01. The sequence goes on from CAVVJW010000015.1 coordinate 147,209, forward strand.
CGATTTTTTCTATTGCAGTTTTACTAAATGAATTTGCTGAGATCTCAAGTTTAGACTTTAGCTCGCCATTACCAAGAATTTTCAATGGTTTACGAGAATCTTTAACAAAATTATTAACGAGAAAATACTGTATATCAACGGAAGTCTCTTTAATCTTACCTTCATCGATAAGTTTTTGAATACCTCCAAGATTTAATACATTGTACTCGACTCTGTTAATATTCTTAAATCCGAACTTAGGAACTCTTCTTTGAAGGGGCATCTGACCACCTTCAAACCAAGCTCTGTATTTATTTCCTGAACGAGATTTAGCACCGTTTTCACCTCTTGTAGATGTACCACCGAAGCCTGAACCCTGTCCTCTACCGACTCTTTTTTTCTTTTTCCTTGAGCCTTCTGCGTATTTTAAGTTACTGAGTATGTGCATTTGTTTTTATATTTGACTAATAATAAGACCCCTTGTTTAAAGCAAGGGGTCTTTTAAACTATCTTTTTATATAATTATAAAAGAATCTTACTTTCCAAAATAGTAAGAAGCAGATAACATACCGAACATATCGTTATTCTTACCACTGACTAAATTAATACCATTTTTAAACACTCTTTCACCGATTGAACCGTCGATGCTAAATCTGTTGAAATGGAAACCTAAACCTGCGGTAATTGTTTGAATTGGATCAGATACTGATGGTTCCTTTTGAAGTCCAGGTAACAGTTGTTGTTTGTTCCAAGTTTGTTGATGTAACTGCTCTCTGATATCCAAGTCTTCCTGAAAGCCAGTCTGTGAAAGGCCATTCAATTCCCATATTGATTTTTGGTAATACGAATTCTGTATAAGTCTGAGTATAAGGATTCGTACTTGCAAGTTTGTATTCAAATGAATGATATCCGAAAGATAAACCACCAGCAAGAAGTCCCTGGTCTAATACAGGCATGTTAATACCAATTCCACCCATGAAATTCATATGCTTAATAGTAGGATAAATAACAACTGGATTTTCAGTTGATGTTGGATTCCAGTTAAACATTTCAAAATTTAAATATGGAACTAAATTTAATCCCAAAGATTTATTAATGTTAAAGAATCCTCTTGTATATACATTCATACTTAAACCACCGTCGGCATTGTATAAAGTGTTTCCGCCGGCTAATGTCTGGTCATATTTATAATTGTGTGATTTTACATCTACGGCACCTTCAATCCAACCGCCTTCGATTTTAGCTAATACACCAGCTGTTCCACCAAGTACGCCTGAATTCCATTTCAATGCTGTTGTAGCTGAGTCAAACTGATTTGACCAGGCTGCAAAATAAGGGGCTACACCTAAAGCGAACTTAGGTGATACCTGCCAGCCTAATGTGAATTTTAAAGGCACTACAGGTCTTTGAATACCATAAGTGTTATTACCATAACTGGTAAAATCAGTCCAATTGTCTTCATATTTGTTAGCAACGATACCTAAGGCTAAATCTTTCGTAACACCAAAGTTTGCTGCACCAAATTGATCTGTTAACTGATACTGATCTGTACCAACTTCATTTCTTCCGAGGTCACCGAATGCATAATTTCTGTAAACGGTTGTCCATGACGGATTTCTGTTGATATCTATGGATGCGTCCTTTATAAAAGGATTGTATCCTAATGCTTCATATCTACCAGTTCCACTCGGAATACTTTGACCGTATGATACTGATGTAAAAAGCACAACTGCAAATAGAACAACGGAGAGTAATTTTGCAAATTTCATTTTGTTACCTTTCATTTTGTTTTTAAATAAGTTTTTTTACTGTAATTTTTTATTATATTGATATTGCTGAAAAACTTTATTATAATACTTCAACTTTTACTAAATGTTTCACTTTTTCAATCATACCTCTAATTTGCGGTGTATCTTTTTTTACTGTTGAATAGTTAGGTCTTCCAAGCCCTAATGCCTCTATGGTTCTTTTCTGTCTGACAGTTGTATCTATAATACTTTTTGTTTGCGTTATTTTAATATTCTTTTCCATTTATAATAGTTTTACATTGAAAAAAGTTCTGCTAAACCAATACCGCGTCTATCTGCTACCATTCTCGCGTCTTTAAGGTTTTTCAGAGCGTTTACGGTTGCCTTTACAACATTATGCGGGTTTGAAGACCCGAGTAATTTTGTTAGTACATCCTGAACTCCTACAGATTCAAGTACTGCTCTGACACCACCGCCGGCGATTAAACCAGTTCCAGGGGAAGCAGGTTTTAATAATACTTTAGCCGCACCATATTTACCTATTATTTCGTAAGGTATTGTACCTTTATGAAGAGGTACAGCCACTATACTTTTACGAGCATCTTCAACGCTTTTCCTAATCGCATCAGTTACTTCGTTTGCTTTTCCAAGACCTATACCAACGTGTCCTCTACCATCGCCTACGACACTTACGGCGCTAAAGCTAAACCTTCTACCACCTTTAACAACTTTAGCAACTCTGCCAATATAGACTAATTTTTCTTTTAATTCGAGTTCACTCGCCTTTATGTATTTTTTCGCCATTAAAATAAATTATTTTTTTCGCTTTTCGTTAACTACCTTATTAATAATATCAAAATGATATTTATATAAAGTTTTTATTTAAAAGAACTTGACAATAATTGTAAAATCAAACATTAAAGTCAAGTCAATTTTTCAATCGTTCTCAGAGGAGGAGTCGAACCTCCACTAACGGCTCCAAAGGCCGCTGTCCTGCCATTAGACGATCCGAGAATTAAAGTCAAATTGCTTAAACAGCAATCCTGCTTAAAACTTTAAGCCACCTTCTCTTGCACCATCTGCAAGTGCTTTTACTCTTCCGTGATAGAGGTAGCCATTTCTGTCGAAGACTACTGATTCTATATTTAATACTTTTGCTTTTTCTGCAATTGCTTTTCCTATTTCTTTAGACTTAGCAGTTTTCCCTTTTAAAGAACTAAGTTTCTCAGTTACGGCTTTTTGTGTTGAAGAAGCTGTAGTCAGAGTCTTACCGCTAACATCGTCAACTAAACTTGCATAGATATGAGAAAGACTTCTGTACACTAACAAGCGGGGTCTTTCCGAAGTCCCGTTAATTTTCTTTCTTATTCTGAATTTTATCTTCTGTCTGTTAGTTAAATTTTTTCTATTCACAATTATTAATATTTTAAACTTTTATAATTTACTTTGCAGCTGTTTTACCGGCTTTTCTTCTTACCTTTTCAGTATCGTACTTTATACCTTTTCCTTTATATGGTTCAGGTTCTCTGAATGAACGTATTTTTGAAGCAACGGCACCGACAAGTTGTTTATCAATTCCACTGATAATTATATTAGTAGGAATAGGAACTTCAATCTTTATTTCAGAAGGTGCTGAAAAAATTATTGGATGTGAATATCCCAAAGCCATTACCAGTAAGTTTCCTTTTAAATCAGCCTTGTAACCAACACCGACTAATTCAAGTTTCTTTGAATATCCGTCTGTTACCCCGATAATCATATTCATCACAAGTGCTCTGTACAATCCGTGTAAAGCTTTATTTTTCTTTTGCTCGTTATCACGAGTGAACGTAAGTTCGGTTCCTTCAAGATTAACTTTAACATCTCCGGTAAGATTCATTTTCAAAGTGCCTTTAGGACCTGTAACACTGATTTCGTTATCTTTAATATCAATTTTTACATTTCCCGGAATTTCAATTGGCTTTTTACCTATTCTACTCATATTCTGAATTTACAATTTATTTTATTATTACCAAATTTCACAAATTACTTCACCACCTATCTTCTGGGCTCTTGCCTGTTTATCAGTCATTAAGCCTTTAGATGTTGATATTACAGCAATACCAAGTCCGTTTCTGACTCTTGGAATATTTTCCGAATCAGCATACGATCTTATTCCTGGTTTACTAACTCTTTTAAGTCCTTCTATAACACTCGTACCATCATTATATTTCAATTTTATCGAAATATATTTTTTAACACCATCATTTTCAATTATAGAGTAATCACTTATGAAATGCGTTTTCAGCATAATCTCTGCGATACCTTTTTTCACGTTTGATGCCGGTATATCTACTGTTTTTTTTCCGGCGCTTATTGCGTTTCTAACCCTTGTTAAAAAATCCGCTATTGGGTCTGTCATTGACATTCTAAAAAATCTCCATTTTAATTTTTACCAGCTTGATTTAACTACTCCGGGAATCTTGCCTTGCAGAGCCAATTCCCTGAAAACGAGACGTGATACACCGAACTTTCTATAATAACTTCTTGCTCTTCCCGTCATTGAACATCTATTGTGCAAGCGAGTAGCACTGCTATCGCGAGGTAATTTTGCTAATCCTGCATAGTCACCTTTTTCTTTCAACTCTTTTCTTTTTTCTGCATATTGAGCAACAATTCTTTCTCTTCTTTGCTGCCTTGCTATATGTGATTTTTTTGCCATTTAATTATATTTCTGAATTATTATTTTGTAAACGGTATTCCAAAACCTTTTAAAAGATCGTAAGCTTCTTCGTCAGTTTTAGCAGTTGTCACGAATGTTACGTCCATACCTGTAATCTTTGTTATTCCATCGACATTTATTTCCGGGAAAATAATCTGCTCTTTAACTCCCATAGAATAATTTCCTCTTCCGTCAAAACTCTTATCCGATAATCCTCTGAAGTCACGAATTCTTGGTATTGCAATATTGATAAACCTGTCGAGAAATTCAAACATTCTGTCGTTTCTAAGCGTGACTCTAACACCAATATTCATACCTTCTCTGAGTTTGAAATTCGATACTGATCTCTTCGCTTTTACAACAGTCGGTTTTTGACCTGCTATCAATTCAAAATCCTTTACGGTTAGATCTATTAATTTAGGATCTACTACTGCCGCACCAACACCGCTATTAAGTACTATTTTAGTAAGTCTCGGAGCCTGCATAGAGTTCTTATAACCAAATTTCTTTATCAATTCAGGAACGATTTTAGTTCTGTAAAATTCAAGTAATCTTACCGGAACTTTTTCTTCCTTAAATTTCGTATCTTTTTCTTCTTTGCCTTTTTTTCCTTTTGAAGGTTTCTCGGCTACGTCAGAATCTTTTTTTCTATCTTGCTTACTTTTTGCCATTTTCTTAACTAATTATAATTTCACCTGATTTTTTGCTCAACCTCATTCTTTTGGCTTTGCCTGTAGTAGTATCTTTAACTATTTCCATACCGATACGTGTTTGCTTATTTGTTTTCGGGCAGATAAGCTCAACGTTTGTAATATTAATCGGTGCTTCCCTTTTAATAATTGCAGCCTGAGGATTTTTTTGAGTCGCCTTCTGATGTTTATGAATAATATTCACACCTTCGACGATTACTCTGCCTTTTTGTTTATCAACGAAAAGTATTTTTCCGGTAGTTCCTTTTGAGTTACCGCTCAATACTTTTACTAAATCGTTTTTCTTTAATCTTGTTTTTATCATTTTAAAATCTTTTTCAATTAGAATTAAATAACTTCCGGAGCTAAGGAAATAATTTTCATAAATTGTTTTTCACGAAGTTCTCTTCCAACGGGTCCAAAAATACGTGTTCCCCTCGGTTCATTGTTTGCGTTTAAAAGTACGGCTGCGTTCTCATCAAATTTTATGCAGCTGCCGTCTTTTCTTTGAACTTCTTTAGCAGTTCTTACTATTACTGCACGTGAAACTTCACCTTTTTTTACAGTACCACCCGGGATAGCAGATTTAACGGAAACAACAATAATATCTCCAAGACTTGCATATCGTCTGTCCGAGCCGCCAAGGACCCTAATACATCTGACAGATTTTGCACCTGAATTATCTGCGACCGTAAGATTTGTTTCTTCCTGTATCATATTATTAAATTATCTTTACTTAGTTAATAAATTATTTAGCTTTATCGATTACTTCAACAAGTCTCCAGCATTTATTCTTGCTTAATGGTCTTGTTTCCATTATCTTAACTTTATCACCTATACCACATTCATTTTTTTCATCGTGAGCCATATACTTTGTAGTTTTCTTAAAAAACTTTTTATACAAAGGATGTTTAACTCTCTTTTCAATAGCAACTACAACGGATTTATCCATTTTATTGCTAACCACTACACCAATTCTTGATTTTCTTGAAGTTGTTCTTTTCTTAACTTCGGTTTGCTCCATATTTTTTTCTTCGCTCATTCAGATATATGTTGTTATTTCTTTGAATTAATTTTTTCCGCAATTTCTCTTTGTTTTAGAACCGTAAGAATTTTTGCAATGTCTTTTTTAGTGTTTGCCAATGCCTTATAATTTTCCAATTGTCCGGAAGCATGCTGGAACCTAAAATTTTCCATTGCTTCATAAGAATCTTTCAGATTATTCTTCAGATCCTCATTTGTCATATCCTTAATTTGATAAAACTTCATAATTTCTTTTAATTAATTAAACTAACCTTTTTACAAACCTTGTTTTTATCGGAAGTTTGTGGGTTGCGAGTCTGAATGCCTCTTCCGCAACTTCGGCAGTAACGCCATCAACTTCAAACATAATCTTACCCGGCTGAATAACAGCGACCCAGTATTCAGGTGCACCTTTACCTTTACCCATACGGGTTTCGGCAGGTTTCTTAGTTACAGGTTTATCTGGAAAAATTCGAATCCAAACTTTTCCGTCTCTTTTCATAAACCTTGTGAGTGCAATTCTCGCTGCCTCAATCTGTCTGTCTGTAATCCAGGCTGCTTCCATTGCTTTCATACCGAATGAACCAAAAGCAACAAGATGTCCTCTTCCTGCTTTTCCTCTGCGGTTTCCTTTCTGGGTTTTTCTGAATTTAACCCTCTTGGGCATTAACATAATTTATATACTCCGATTTATTAACTTTTATTTTGAATGTTTTTCACCTCTGCAAATCCACACTTTTACGCCAATTGCACCGTAAATAGTATGAGAAGTAACAGATGCATAATCAATATCCGCTCTTAATGTCTGAAGAGGGATTCTACCTTCTTTATATTGTTCGGATCTGGCGATTTCAGCACCGCCTAATCTACCGCCACACATAACCTTAATACCTTCTGCACCCATTCTCATCGTAGATGTTATAGCACCTTTCATAGCTCTTCTGAAAGAAACTCTGTTGGCTATTTGAGCGGCAATGTTTTCAGCCACCAAATGTGCATTTAATTCCGGTTTCTTGATTTCTTCAACGTTAATCTTAACCTCTTTATTCGTGATTTTCTTGATTTCCTCTTCTAATTGAGTAATTTCCTTACCGCTTTTTCCGATAACAAAACCTGGCCTTGAGGTACTGATTGTAAGTGTAATTTTTTTCAAAGTTCTCTCAATGTAAACTTTGGCTACACCTGCTTTTTCAAGCCTTTTTTTCAGATAATTTCTTATCTTGGAATCTTCTTTAAGTTTTTGAGAAAAACTCTTTTCATCATACCAATTAGAGTCCCAAGTATTGATGACCCCTAATCTAAAACCAACCGGATGTGTCTTTTGTCCCAAAAAATCTCCTTAAATATTTAAGTTTTTAATTCTTTTCTTCAATGTTTTCAACCACTAAGGTTAAATGTGCCGAACGCTTTCTGATTCTGTATGCTCTGCCTTGTGGTGCCGGTAACATTCTTTTTAGAACAGGACCGCCATCAACAAATGCTTCTTTAATAATAACTTCTTTTTTATCTAATCTACCCGTATCTAATTTACTGACAAGATTCGAATACGCGGAAAGTAATGTTTTTTCAATTACTTTCGCAGGATGCTTCTTTGAAAACTTAAGTGTATTCAATCCATCTTCAACGTTAAGATTCCTGATTAAATCGACCAGTAATCTCATCTTTCTTGGAGATGTCGGTATATATCTTTTTATTGCTCTTGCTTCCATATTACTTAGCGCCTCCTGATTTTTCTTCTTTTCTTTGACCCGAATGGGCTCTGAAAGTTCTTGTATGAGAAAACTCACCTAATTTATGCCCAACCATATTTTCAGAAACAAAAACAGGTATAAATTTATTACCGTTATGAACTGCAAACGTATGTCCGATAAAGTCAGGTGTAATCGTACAAGCTCTAGCCCAGGTTTTAACTACCTTTTTTTGATTACTTGCATTAAGTTTCTCAACTTTACCAATCAATTTAAAATCTAAGTATGGACCTTTCTTATAAGATCTTGTCATTTTCTATTCCTTTTTTTAACAATGAATTTGTTAGATTGATTCTTCTTTTTTCTGGTTTTATAACCTTTTGCAGGTAATCCCCACGGACTTACCGGATGACCGCCGCCTGATGTTTTACCCTCACCACCACCCATCGGGTGATCTACCGGGTTCATCGCAACACCTCTGACGTGAGGTCTTCTTCCCATCCATCTCGATCTTCCTGCTTTACCAATACTAATATTTTCGTGGTCTATATTGCTCACTATACCAATAGTCGCTTTACATTCACTTTTTATCATCCTTACTTCACCTGAAGGCATCTTAACCTGACAATATTTTTCATCTTTTGCAACAATCTGACCTGAAGTTCCTGCGCTTCTTGCAATCTGTGCACCTTTACCGGGTTTCATTTCAATATTATGAATGAAAGTACCAACCGGTATGGCAGAAATCTGCATCGTATTGCCAACTTTCATTTCAGCGTCATTTGAAGACTGAATCACTTCACCAACTTTTATTCCATCAGGTGCGACTATGTATGCTTTTTTACCATCAACATATTGAATCAATGCTATACGAGCAGTTCTGTTTGGGTCATACTCTACAGCAATCACTTTCGCTTCTTCAGAATTAGTTCTTTTAAAATCTATAATTCTGTATCTTCTTTTATGTCCACCACCTCTGAATCTCGAAGTAATCCTACCATGGTTATTTCTTCCACCGGATTTCTTTATAGGTGCTAACAATGATTTTTCCGGAGTTGACTTCGTTATTTCCTCAAATGATGAAATCGAGTAATATCTCGTCGCCGGTGTTACAGGTTTTAACTTTCTTAATGCCATTTATATGATCAAGTATTTATCTAATTTATGCGAATAATTATAATGCAAACTTTTTTGCTTGCGGATTATCTAATTTTGAACAAACTTCAAATTACCAATTTTTTTAAAATAAGTCAAGACAAGAATAGTAGTACTTTCCACTATCTGTGAAGTTATAAGTTTGATATTTTAGTTTTTCTAGAGAATAGCAAAGATAATAATTTATTTATGAAATATCAAATTATTAATTTATCCGAATCCACTTTTTATTTTATCTGTAAAGTTCACTTAATATACAGTAATATTTACACCGTATAAAATTTTTATTATTTGTAACTTTGTATTCTATACAACTATTAAGGTCTATCATCGTGGAAAAGAATATTATAAAGGCTGTTAAATTTGGCGGAGACTGCTTAAACAGTGCTGAAAACTTACTTAAGGTAGTTAAAATAATAATGTCGGAAAAAAGTTTTCCCGTTGTTATTGTTTCCGCTATGGAAGGTATGACTGATTTATTAATAAAAGGAATCGATAAAGCAAAAGGTAAGGAAACAAACGTCAGCGATACAATAAGTGTTTTAACTGAATATCATTATAATATTGCACAGGAATCTATTAAGAATGATAAAGTTTTTAATAAGACAATTCAGAATATTACAGTTCTTATAAAAAAAGTTGAAAGATTGTTGTACGGTGTTTGTTACACGGAGGAAATTACAGAAGCAGTCAGAGCGTATATTTTAAGTTATGGCGAAAGGATTTCTGCTTCTATTATAGCAGGTGTTCTTGAAGATAACGGTACACAATCGAATGTTGTGGAAACGGATAAAATCGGATTAGTGACTGAGGACAGTTATGAGAATGCAACTGTTAACCTTGAAGAATTTAAAAGAAATTTTAATTTTCTTGCTCACAATATTTACAATTCACGTGTTATTCCTATATTCACAGGGTTTTTCGGCAGTACCCCCGAAGGAAAAGTAGCAACGTTTGGCCGCGGAGGTGCTGATTATACTGCATCAGTAATTGCCTTTGGTTTTGAAGCGAGTGAACTTGAAATATGGAAATGTTGTAACGGATTTACGAGTGCCGATCCTGATATTGTAAAAAATGCTCAGATTATTGATAAATTATCTTATTTTGAAGCCGCGGAACTTTCTTATTTCGGGAAGAAAATATTACACCCTCTTACGATTGAACCTATTGCATCGTCTGAAATTCCGATTTCTGTTAGAAATCTTTGTGACCCAAATGGAAAAGGTACACTTATTGTCCCTGATGCATATATAGAAGAAAATATCGTTAAGAGCATTTCACAAAATGAAAATATTGCTATGATTCGCATACACGGAACAGGTATAGGCTATAAACCCGGATTAATCAGAAATATCGGTGATGCACTTTCTGCAAATAATATTAATATTTTTGCTACTGTCAGTTCGCAAACCACTATTAATCTCCTGATTGAAAAAGATTATGCCGAAGAAGCGCTGGAAATTCTCAATAATTTTAAAGGTAAGATTGTTGAAAAGATTGATTTTGTGAGAAATATAGCATTAATTGCTATTATTGGTGAAGGTCTTCTGAAGAAAAGAGGAATATTCGGCAGGATTTTAAATTCAATTTCTCACGAAAAAGTTAACGTCGAAATGGCATCTGCGGGTGCATCAGAAGTTGCTATATATATAATAGTACCAAAAGAAGAATTGAATGAAGTAATAAATGCTTTACATAAAGAGTTTATAGGATAATTAATTTTTCAATTTACTTAATAATATATGTTTTTCATTTATTAAGCAATATTAACTAAAAAAACACAGGTTTAATCATATATTGTAAAATTTCAAACTTGAACCGCTCTTCCTTTCAAACTCAATCCTCTAATCTGGTTTTCAACAACATTGAAATCAACTGTCAGATATTCACCGCTCCTGGTAAGAAGTCTAATTGGTGTCTTCACGTTTTTCACAGCATAAGCCGCAATTGCACTCGATAGTGACCCCGTACCACAAGCCATAGTTTCACCCTCAACTCCCCTCTCAAAACTTCTGATTTCAAGTTCGCCTTTTTCTGCATCAACAACTTTAACAAAGTGAGCATTTGCACCTTCGGGCATAAAATCTTTATGCATCCTGAGATTTCTTCCCCATTCATCAATAGGGATTTCAGAAAGCGAATTAGTTTTCGGTTTTTCAATATCATCAATAAATACTATAACGTGAGGCGAACCAACATCAACATAAGAAGCATTTATCAATTGCCACCATTCTGCAAAGTGGACTTTAAGTTTAAATTTAAACTTCATTTTGTTCGGCGGTGGAAATCCGACTGATATTTGTTCATCATCGGTAAATCTGCAATCGTATATTTTTCCAACACCTTCTATTAATATAATATCGTTTGCACAGATTTTCTCATCTCTTATATATCTCGCTGTGCACCTAAGCCCATTTCCGCATAGTGCATCGCCTGTACCATCTTTATTATAATAGTTCATCTTATAATCTGCTATCGAAGACGGTTCAACAAAAATCACGCCGTCAAAATTTTCATTACCTTCCATCGATATTATGTCAGTTACTAATTTTCCATTCACTTCAATATCCGATTCAAGATTATTCACCATCAGGAATGTATTTCCGGCACCGCTGTATTTTTTATATTCCATTTAATTCTTATACTTATTATTTTCTTCTTCAAATATGAATTTTTTTAAAGCCAATTTAAACTTTTATATTATAATAATAATGATTCTTAAATTTAATATTATAAAAAGTCGTTAACACAATAATTATTTGTAAATTATTATTATCTTCTTCAAATTTAAAATTTAAAATTCTAATATACTCCTCTCGAGTTTGTCTGCTTTGTATATTTCAAATCCTGCAACTGCGGTGCTTTTATCCTTACCTGGAAAAAGAACCCTCTGTAAACTCCTATGGGATACCAGTTAAAATTTATTTCCCAACTCTTAAGATCTCTGTATATAGAAATGTAAGGCGCCGAAATTTGTTGGTTTACAATATCATAACTCGCCGTAAAAGAAAATTTCCAATTAGCCTTCGGACTAATATTCAAACTACCGCTTAAGTTCGATGTTTTAAAAATCCTGAAAGGATTCTGTCTGTTTTCGCTGAAATTATAGTTAAGAGTTCCTGATAATGGTACATTCAATTCGGGATCTTCAAATGCAGACTTGTATGTATTCCTTTCAATCTTCAAAGAATCCGTGTCCGGTTTGATTTCGGTTTTGCTGTTGCTGATACCAAAATTATAAGTAGTTGAAACATTTATATTAAAATTGGAAAGTTCTGCAATTTTCCCATTTTCTGTTAACAAAAATGTGTTGATTCTTGTATTTTTCAAAGGATCAAATTTGTACAGATTAAAACTTGCGTTTCCTCCAATATTTAAGAAACCGCCTATTTGTGTTCTGAAGTCTGTAAATATTTCCGACCACTTTAGTGAGTCCGCTGCAAAATTATAGTTTACTCCTGCATTAATGTCAAACAACTGAAATTTATTTTCTGTAGAGTCGTTTACTCTGGTTTTCATCTCGAATAAGTTTCCAAGGTTTAACCCTATCGACTGCGTTTCGCCCGCGGGAGCAGTTCCGAACACTCTTCCTTCATAATAAGAATACTTAACATCACTTCCATTTATGTCTTTATAATTTCCATAGTATCCCCATTTTGGTTCTGAGAAATCAGGTGTAAAATTGTAAGAAACCGATGGAGTTATAGTGTGCTTAATTCCCGTTACGTTAAATAACTTTGGAGTGAAGATACCTATCATTTTTGTGTTAAAACTTACACCCATATTAAAATATCGAACTGCTTTATAAGCATCATTCTCATTTACAACTACTGATGAATCATAAGCGTTCAAACTCTTTGTTATGTATTTGTTGTACCATAGTTCAGTATAATTAAAAAATGGTCTAATGTTAAAGTATTTAAAAGTTGGTGCAAAATTCAAACGGATATTGTGCACTGCTCCTGAATTTGACTGCAACTGTCCATTATTTATTGTAGAAATTTTTGTCCTGTTGTTAATGGCATTACCTGTATAAGAATAAGAAAATACTTCATAAAGTTTTTGTTCGGAAGTAGAATTGTTATTCCTGAAAGGATAAGTTTCTGATATACTGAAACCGAGTGAAGGAAGTCGCTCGTTAATATCTCCTGTTTCTAAATTCTGGTCTCTGTAATAATTTGCCGAGAATGAGAAAGGAGATTCTTCCCAGTATTTTGAAAATGTAAGGTTTGAAACAACATTTTGTCTCAGCAAATCAGGCAAAGCATTCGTGGAATTATCATAATAACTTTTACCGCTCACAAACGTCAGATTACCTGTTAATGAAGTTGTCGGATTAATCTTTTGATTATGATTTAAACTAATTATCCACTGATTTGAAGTAATTTTATCGACATCTTTACTCTCACCTTTATTAATAAGAGAATAACCCGCTTCTATATTTCCATCATACATATATTTTTTCACATACCTGAATCTGGATGAAAAATCATATCTTCCTTTCGCAAACACAGTTCCCTTTGCAGCAAGGTCAACGTAATCATTAATAGCCCAGAAATATCCCGCATTAGCAAGATAAACCCCGTACGTATTATCATTCCCGTAACTCGGGACAATAAAACCTGATGACCTGCCTGTCTTATTTGGTAAAACGATAAAAGGAATCCAGAATACAGGAACACCCTCTATATAAAGGAAAACCGATTGTGCAATAATCCTGTCATTCGGCATAAGTTTCATCTTTGGAGAAAAGAAATAATATTCAGGGTCAACTTTATCAGTCGATGTTGTGTAAAGCCCGTTCTTAATAAAAAATATTTCTGGCGTTACTTTTTTAATCTTTTCTCCAAAATAATAACCCACATCGGCATCTGAATATCCCATAGAAATCGTTCCTCTCTGACTCCTGAAACTGTAAGTTAATTTAGACCCTTCGTATTTATCGCTTCCCTGATTCATAAGCGGGGTTTGGGTTATTTTATTTAAACCCGCAGAATCCACAGGAATGCCAATTGCTTCAAGAATCTGTGTTTCCCTGTCCATTATAATAATACCTGAGTTAAGTTTAAGGTCTTTGTAATTAACTTCAGCATTATTATAAAGAAACATTTTATTAGTAGATAATTCAAATACAACCGAATCGTCCGCGGAATAATTTATTATCTCATCAATATCGGAGTTTACAAATTTCGATGTGTCAATACTTACTGAAAGAGAATCATTTGATTTAACCGAATCGCTTTGTGAATAAATAAGCGTCGAAAGAGAAAGAAGAATTAATATTAAAAATATCCTGAACAATATTTATTTTATTACAATATCATTTGATAATTCGTTCGTATCATCTTCTTTTCGTGGAAACTCAAGATGAAGAACTTCCTTTATCTCATCAAGTACTTTGATAATCCCTCCCTTATAATTGCCATTCCTGAACTCGGTAATAAGAAGGTTTGTTATTATCCTCCATTTATCAACTGAAATTTTCTGGTTTATTCCTTCATCAGCCACAATCTCGAATTTTCTTTCATCAAAAAGAATCAGAAGTAAAACCCCTGTTTTATCTTTTGTGTTTTGCATTCCGAGTTTATGAAATTCTTTAATTGCAATATCACGGGGGGATAACTTTCTTTCGCTCCACGCAGTTTTTAATTTAAAACAAATACGAATTTCTCCCGAAGTTAATTTTTCAATTTCTGAGATATGATTTTTTAAAAAATCAAGATCTTCGTTAGATAAATATTTCTTAATATAATTTATTTTCATCATTATGTTATTTTTATTCTACTAATGAACAATTTCAAATTTTAAAGTTTTAATTAATCTCACCAGCTTCCGCTCGAACCGCCGCCGCCGAAAGAACCGCCGCCGCCTGAGAAACCGCCAAACCCGCCGCTGCTTCCGCCGCCAAAACCACTGCTGCCGCCGAAGAAACCGCCGCCACCCCATTTGTTACCGCCTGTATAATTTCTTCCTGTCCATCCAAATATCCTTCTTAGTATAGAAATAAATATACTAAAGAAAATAAATCCAAAGATAATAATTATAAAAATCGGTAAGCCAAGACAGGTCAGCCCAAAACCATTGTCATTATTTTTCTTCTTGTCGGATTTGTACTCTCCTTTAGAAACCGCAATTATTGCATCAACACCTTTATTAATACCTTCGTAGAAATTACCTGCTTTGAAAGAGGGATTCATTTCCCTTGTTCTTATCTGAGTTGTGTATGCATCGGTTAATACACCTTCAAGCCCGTATCCGACTTCAATTCTCAGTTTTCTGTCGTTCTTTGCAATCAAGACGAGAACTCCGTTATCCTTGCCTTTTCTTCCAATTTTGTTTTTCTCGGCAATCCTGTAAGAAACGTCTTCTATCGATTCTCCGTTAAGTGAAGAAATCATATAGACAACCACCTGCGTAGATGTTTCCTTGTCAAAATTTTCAAGTTTTTTTAACAAAGAATTCATTTCAGATTGTGTAAGCGTACCCGTTTCATCCACTACATATTTTGTAAGAGATGTTGGTTTATCGCTTAGTGAACGCGACTTTTCATCTTCCTGAGAGAAAGAAGATACTGAAAAGATAAAAGACAATAATATTAATAATGCCGATAATTTTATGTATTTCAAAATTCTTACTTTTAGTTGACATTAATTTGTCAAATTTAAGTATTATAATAAATGTAAATCAGTATTGTTCTAAATTATAAGGTCTTTCCGCTTGTAAAGTGATGAGTTATGTTAGTGGATATTACAGAAACAAAAAAGCGGTTTAAGGTAAACCTTAAACCGCTTTAATATTTATAGATTTTTTATTATTTATCTATTAGCCACCGGCTGCAACAATTTTTTGAAGGTCTGCTTCTTCCATCTTCAAGAACGCATATCTTTTTTCAATTTTTGCTCTTGAGATTTCATCGAATACATCTGACATAACGTTGTACTTCATTTTTCTATCGAACTTCAAAAGGAGAAGCAATTGATTATTAGCGGCATAAATTTTCTCTAATTCAATCGATACATTTTTAATATCAATTTTTTTCAGTTCAGATTCTGAACCGTCAGATTTACCGTTAGCGAAGTAAACGTTTCCTTTTTCAGAGACTCTGACATAGAGAACGTTACCCATATCAACCTTAACTTTATCTTTAACATCACCTTTTGGAAGTGAGACTTTCATTAACTGAGGAGCGGCTAAAGTAGTAGTCAACATAAAGAATGTCAAAAGCAGCATAATGACGTCCACCATAGGTGTCATATCAATACGTACTCCTGCACCTTTCTTTAAGTACTTTTTACTTCCTTTTCCACCGCTTACTTCCGGGGCATCGAAACCGCCACCAGCCATAATTAAACTCCTGTGTTTTTAGTTAACAAAATTATTTATTCTTTTTTATCTGCTTTTATCATCGTTACCAGCGAGAACACCTTATTATCGGATTCGTGTAAAGAAGTCATCAGGTCTTCAAATACACCGTAAGGTACTTCTTTATCACCTTTTACAACAACCTGAAACTGTGCTGATTTACCTGAAAGAGATTTAAGGGCATTTTTAATATCAACGAGAGTTTTTTCAAATTGTACTTTATTCATTACGAACACTTTCCTTGTAATTTCTTTTTCGCCGACTTTACCTGTTTTTTGTACCTCGCTTTGAGATAAAGTATCGGGATGATATAATCCAATTCCGAATGGTTCACCAAAGACCTTTTCACGAATCTTATAGTTATCAACGTCGAGGAAAATATCACCTTGTTTAGTAAGAGAAAGTGTCATCACATCGGTTTCTTTCATTTTATTCTCTGGATCCGAATAAACAGATTGTGGTAAAGCAACTTCAACGGCTTCGGATTCCGCTGCCTTAAAAGTTGCAGTTAACATAAAAAACGTCAACAATAACATAATAACGTCCACCAAAGGAGTCATATCAATCGAGATGTTCGGCTTTTTAATATCTCTAACTTTTTTCATTTGTTCTTTTTAAAAATTTTTGAAAAAGATGAACCGAAATCATTTATTTATTCTTAAAAGCAATAATCGATAATATGTTATACGTTGCTTCGTCTATCATATAAGTAATGTTACCAACTTTTGTTAAAAAGAAATTGTAAGAAATTGTACCAACGATTGCGCCAAATAGACCGCCCGCTGTATTGATAAGTGCTTCCGAAATACCTGAAGAAAGTTCTGCTGCGTTTGGTGTTCCTGCTGTTGCAAGTGCCTGGAACGAACGAATCATACCTACTACTGTTCCGAAAAGACCAACCAGCACTGATACTGATGCTATTGTTGCGAGTGCGGGTAGATTTGTGTTTAATAATGGAAGTTCAAGACCCATTGCTTCTTCAATCGCGTTCTTAACTTCTTCTAATTTTCTTTCTGAATCCATATTTTTATCATTAACCAGAACCTGATATCTTTCGAGTCCTTGTTTAAGGATATTTGCGATTGAACCTTTTTGTTTATCGCAAAGTGCGATTGATTCTTCAATATTTCCTTCTTTTAAAGAAATTTGCAATTTCTTTAAAAAGTCTTCAATATTACCTTTACCTTTTGCTTTGCCTAATGAAAGTGCTCTTTCAATAGTGTATGTAATAACCATAATACTTAATGTAATAAGTATAGGTACGATTATACCACCAAGATAAACAGCACCTAATAAGTTCGCAGGTGTGGTTTTTTCTGGATTTTTAAAGTTAGCAGGGTTTCCAAGTACAAACATGTAAAGAATAACTGCTACGGTAAAAGCCACGGCTATCAAAACAAACGTGAATAATCCGGATTTTTTCATTGAGTTTTAACCTCCAATTTTTTTGGTTTTTTAATTTTTGAATATATTTGGTTTTTTAAAATATTTTTATTTAAAACTTTCAACTGCTTCTGCGTTATTGTTATAACAATCGAATATTAAAGATAACTTTGTTATAACAAATAAGTTTTCTATATTTTTATTTAATCTTGTAAGTTTAATTTCGCCTTCACGCTTTTTATAGTTTGCGTGTGCTGAGATTAAAACACCAAGAGCCGTGCTGTTTAAATACATAACGTCACCAAGGTCGATAATCAGTTTCTGATTACCATTTTCGGCAACTTCTTTAATAGCATATTTGAGGTCATCTGTCTCATCACCGCCAATAAAACTGCCTTTAGGTTCAAGGATAAAAATTCCTTTTTCCTTTACTTCAGAGGATTTGATTTTTGCTGCCATATTTTAAATTAGTTTATTTTGTAAAAATACTCTTATTTTTCTTAAATTTCAATTTATTAAATAGTAAATATTTTATACCATAACGAAATTCATAGTAATTTCAAAATATTTGAGTAGATTTCATTAATTTCTCCTATTGCGTCTATTTCGAAAACCACTTTGTTTTGTTTGTAAAATCTTAATATCGGACTTGTTGAATCTATGTAGATTTTTAATCTGTTGCGTATTATTTCTTCGTTATCATCTGCGCGTCCCCGTTTCAGTAGTCTTGTAACAATTTCATCGTCGTTAGCAGTGAATGACAATACTTTTATGTTATCGAATTTCATTTCTTCAAAAATTACTTCAAGCGCTTTCGCCTGTTCGCAGGTTCTGGGAAATCCGTCGAGTATGAATCCGTCTTTTCCTTCAAGGTTTTCCTTTAATGCTTTTTTTACGATTCCAATCATAATCTCATCGGGGACGAGGTGACCCTGTTCAACGATTTGTTTTGCCTTGATACCGAGTTCAGAGCCTTCGTTAATTTCTTTGCGAAGAAATTCTCCCGTAGAAAAATGAAACAGGTTCAGATTCTTTGACAGCAATTCTGACTGTGTACCCTTACCTACTCCCGGAGGTCCGAATATTATTAACCGATGCATAAGATAAAATTTATTTTGTGGTTATCAATTATTTTTAATGGCTAATTGTCCGCATGCGGCATTAATATCCAACCCGCTGCTCGTGCGTATATTAACCGTAACTTTTTCACTTCTTAAAACTTCTACAAAATTGTATAAATTTTCTGAATTTGAAAGTGATTTTTCTTTACCGAGATTTATTTTATCATAGATTTTTAGGTTTAAAGTAGATAGGGGTTCTGTAAGTTCAAAATCTACGTAATGAAACGGTATCACATTTATGTTGCAGGGTACCATTCTTGAAAGTCTTATTATTCTGTTTATATCGTTTTCAGTATCGTTCAGCCCTTCAAAATAGATGTATTCATAGGTTATTTTATTTCCCGTTGTTCTGTAGAAATAAACCAACTCATCATATATAATTTTAAGGTTGTTTGCTTTACCTGTTGGAATTAGTTTTTCCCTGAAACCGTTGTCAGTGCTGTGAAGCGAGAGAGCAAGTTTTACGTTTGACAAAACAGGGTCGCTTTTAATATCGTCAGCAAATCTTTTTATTCTGTTTTCAAAACCGACAGTTGAAACTGTAATTCTTTTTGAAGGGATTCCAAGACCGGATTTGTCAGTAAATATTTTCAGAGACTTCAGTACATTTTCATAATTTAATAGCGGTTCACCCATTCCCATATATACAATGTTTGTAGGGGTTATATTGGTAATCTTAATAATCTGATAAACCTGCGAAACGATTTCGCCCGCTGTAAGATTTCTGTTAAGACCCATTTTTCCCGTAGCACAAAACTCACAGCCGACATTACAACCCGCCTGAGTTGAGATACAAATTGTTTTTCTGTCCTCTTCAAGAATCAGAACACTCTCAATTCTGACTTTTTTCTTTTCTTCGTCAGTAGTTTCAAAAAGGAATTTCTGTGTTTTATCGGATGGCGATTCTGATACGGTTACACATACCAAAGGAGATACATAGAAAGATTTTGAAATCTCATCCTGCAAAGTTTTTGGAATAGAAGTAATCAGGTCGAAAGATTCAACCTGTTTGCCGTGAATAGATTTAAAAACCTGTTCGGCTCTGTACTTTTGAATTTTATGATTTACGAATAAAACTTTTAAATCCTGCTGTGTATAATTTCTGATATCATTTTTCATACATAATAATATACATTCTAATATTTTTAATCTACGCTAAAGGGATGGCAGTTATATTATTGAGTACTTTTGTGTTTCAATTTCTCCAAGATTAACAATTACGATTAAATAATTCATTATTTAATATTTTATATTCTTTATTCTGAAATGTAAATTGAGTATTTTAAGCAACTACAAACAAATCCAAAGAAAGAGAGACTTTTTATACACTGATGTCATTAGATATTTCAAGTTTGAATCCTGCGCAAAGGGATGCGGTTGAATGCGTTGAGGGTCCTTCATTAATTATAGCGGGTGCGGGGAGCGGAAAGACAAGAGTTTTAACGAGTAAGATTGCTTATTTAATCGAGAGCGGCATTAGTCCTTTGGAAATTCTTGCTCTGACTTTTACCAATAAAGCAGCGAAAGAGATGAAGGAAAGAGTTGTCCAATATGCGGGTCAGCGTTCGGAGAATATGTGGATGGGTACGTTTCATTCGATGTTTGCAAGGATTTTAAGGATTGAGGGCGAACTGCTTGGCTTTACGAGAAATTTTACGATTTACGATTCCAACGATTCTTTAGCCGTGATTAAAAACATTATGGCGGAACAAAATATTTCTACAGATAAGGTCAACCCTAAGAGTATTCATTCTTACATCAGTAAAGTAAAAAACAAAGTTATACTTCCTGCTGAGTTTAACGCTCTTGCCAGTACGCAGTTTGAAAACATTGTGAGCGATGTCTATAAAGTTTATTTCGAAAGAATGCGGCGAAATAATTCTATGGACTTCGATGACTTGCTGGTTTATCCAGTGATACTTTTTAATAAGTACGAAGAAGTTTTAAGGAAATACCAAAACAGGTTTAAATTTGTTCTGGTAGATGAATATCAGGACACGAATAAAGCACAGTATGAAATTATCAAAGCACTTTCTTCGGGTCATAAAAACATAACTGTAGTGGGAGACGATGCACAGTCTATTTACAAATGGCGCGGTGCGGAGATACAGAATATTTTTGATTTCAGAACTGATTTTCCTGATTATAAAATTTTCAGACTTGAACAGAATTACCGTTCCACTAAAAAAATTCTCGACCTTGCGGGGCTGGTAATCGGGAAGAATCTGAAGCAGATTGAAAAAAACTTATGGACTGAAAACGACCACGGCGATTATGTTACTATGCTTGAATCAATAACGGATAAAGAAGAGGCGCTAAAAATTTCGAGATACATATCGAAAGAAATACACGAAAGGAAATTAAAGTTTAACGATGTTGCGATTCTTTACAGAACGAATGCACAATCGAGAACGTTTGAAGAATATTTCAGACTGAATGCTATACCATATATTATAGTAGGCGGCATAAGGTTTTATGAAAGAAAAGAAATAAAAGATATACTTGCCCATTTGCGAATAATTGTAAATCCTGCCGACGAGGAATCGCTGATAAGAGTTCTGCTTTTAAAAGAAGGATTCGGGAAAACGACTCTCGATAAATTAAGAGATTTTGCTTCGCAAAAGGAAAAAAATGTTTTTGATGTTATACAATCGACAGAAGAACTCGGCAGTATTCCGGGTAAGGCGCGGAATAAAATTATGGAAGTATTAAACTTCATAAATAAGTACAGATATTTGAGGGATGATATGGAAGTGCACGAATTGGTTCGCGGAGTTATAGACGAGATGGGAATTTTAAAATCACTTCGGCTTGAAAATACGAATGAAGCAGAAGAGAGAATTAACAACATAGATGAATTTGCCTCGGCTGTGGCGCAATATTCAGAATCGGTAGATTCACCGACACTCGACGATTTTCTTTCGCAGGTTTCGCTTGTGAGTGACATTGACGAAGTGGATGACAAGAAGAATGCCGTAACTCTTATGACTATACACGCATCGAAGGGACTGGAGTTTCCTGTTGTGTTCATAGCGGGTGTGGAAGAAGGAATTTTTCCTGTAACAAGTTCGTTAAATTCACTTGAGGAACTCGAAGAGGAAAGAAGATTGTTCTATGTAGCAATAACGAGAGCAATGCAGAAACTTTATGTTTCATTTGCAGATCAGCGGTACAGGTTCGGAAACAAAATGTATCAGGTAAGGTCAAGATTTTTAAAAGAGATTGAAGATGATTTCAACAGGAAAAAACTTGTTGAATACGAAAATTATAAACTGAACAAAACCAAGGTTTCGTTCCAGTTTAAAAAACAAAATACAAATCCGGGAATAAAATTTAATCCTGTAAAAGAAGATTATGGTTCCGGGTCGGATGAATTTTCTGATATTGTAAAAGGAAAAGGAGTTTACCACGAAACATTCGGCAGCGGTGTTGTGGTAGGAATAAACGGAAAAGGTAAAGATAAAAAAGCGGATATACTATTTGAAGACTGCGGACTGAAAAAAATAATGCTGAAATACGCAAAACTTAGAGTTAACTTAGATTAAATAAATTAAATATTAATAATTTGGAATTATTCAACGAAATATGGGCTTACGTTACCGATGAACACTTTTTGAAAAATCTGATATTGTTTGCGGGTTATCCGGGATTGTTTCTGATAATATTTGCAGAGACAGGTTTGCTTGTTGGATTCTTTTTACCGGGCGATTCATTACTCGTAACAGCAGGCTTGCTTGCTGCAACGACAGTAACAGGCACTCAGGACGAAACATACTTAAATATCTATTATTTGAATTTGCTTTTAATTCCGGCGGCAATAATCGGAGATGCACTTGGTTATTATATAGGGAAAAAGATAGGACCTAAATTGTACAGCAGAAAATCTTCAAGATTTTTTAAGCAGGAGCATCTGCTGAAGACAAAAGCATTTTACGATAAACATGGCGGTAAAACTATTATAATAGCACGATTTATGCCTATTATCAGAACATTTGCACCGACAGTAGCAGGAGTTGCGGATATGCATTACCTTAAATTCGCACAATTCAATATATTCGGAGGAATATTCTGGATTCTAAGTATGACCTTGCTCGGTTATTTCCTTGGTAATATTCCGGGAATAGAAAAACATATTGAAAAAGTTATTGTGATTATAGTATTTCTTTCAATATCCCCTGCAATTTATAGCTGGGTGAAAAACAAATTTTTTAAGAAGAAAACAGAATAAATATTTTAAGAATTTATGAATAAAAGTAAGATAGTTGTTATGCTGTCTTACTTTTTTAATATTAAATTTATTATTACAAGAAATATTAATCGAACCTATAATAAGTAATTGCGTATTTTAACTAATACTTTTCTATAATTATTTCTTACTTTATACAGGAAAACCTTTCCTTCCCACTTACATACCCTGCAATGATAACTTCTCATAATAAAGACTTTTAAGCAGTACTTTGTCCCAAATACCGGTTTTCCTGACTCTATCGAGAGATGCTATAGCTGTTACACTTTGGGCAATGCCCCGAACTTACACTTTTTAGTACAAAAAGTTTTAAATCCATAATATTAGATTGGTATTTATTTTTAAATACTTTTGTAATATACTATTATTAAACTATTTATTAAATAAATAATTTGCGTAGATTAAAGTTTGCTTCAAAAATTGTTTTAATTTTCATTATCGTAATTCTTTTGCTGGATGTTATAGCAGTTAGTTTTTACTGGAATTATTCCATCTCATTCAGAGAAAACAATTATAACAGGAATTTTGACTGCGGAATTGTATTCTTTCACAGTGTTAAAAAGACAGGTGGATTGGGCGAGGAGTCAAAGCAAAGGTGTAATGTTTCAATAGATTTATTCAAATCAGGAAAAATCAAATACATAATTTGTTCAGGCGGAGCAACAACATCCAAAGATGAAATTGGTTCTAAATTAATGAAAGAATATATATTGAATACCGGCATTCCCGATAGTTTAGTTTTGACGGATACATTATCATACAGCAGCAAGACAAATTTAATTGAATCAGACAAAATATTAAAAGAGAGAAATTTCAATTCCGCAATTTTGATAAGTTCCCCGTCACATATTCCAAGAATTATACATTTATCGAAGGATTATAGTTTTGAAAAAGAATATCTAACATTCGGCGGTGATTACAGCATTTTCGTAATCCTAAAAGATTGTAATTCGGAATTTGTAAAGTGGGTATATCTTTTATTCCTGCCCGATATTTTCACGGAATATTCAAAACAAATTCTAAACAATTAATAATGATAACTATTTGCAGGGAATAGCTGTTTTAGTCAATATATAAGCAATTATATATTTTATTAACTAAATAATATTTTATTATGAAAAAGTTTTCAACACTTTTATTGGTTTTATTATCATTTGTATTTTTATCGAATGTAAATTCACAAACACCGCTTAAATTAAACCTGACAGGCGGATTAAACGTACCGATGGGAGGATTTAATGATGTTTATAAATCCGGTGTATCGATTGAGGGAGGTGTTTTTTATTCAATACCCTTAACAGGTATTGACCTTACTTTTACAGCGGGTTATAACGGGTTTTCATTTCGGAATGATTATTTTACAAATTTAGTCCAGACAAATCTCGGTGTACCAGTTGATGGATTTAATCCTTCCTGGACAGCAACGGACATTCCAATAATGATTGGCGCAAAATATAATTTCCCTTTGATACCTTTTTCACCTTATATCTGGGGTGAAGTCGGTGCACATATGCTTAGTTTTAAAGACAGACTAACAGGAACAATGCAGGGTAATAGTTCAAGTCCGACAACAATTAGTTATCAGGGTTCAACAGAGTCGGGAAGTGAAACTGCCTTTGGATATGCTATTGGCGGAGGCGTTACAATACCATTGCTCCCAAAAATCGGACTCGACTTCAACATAAAATATAACAGCAACGGAGGTATATACTCAAAACAGTTTACAGTGTTCAGAAACAACAATTCAACTTTTACAAATCCTGAATTAAAGAATATGTCTTTCTTAACAACAAGAATAGGTATTCTGATAAGTTTATAATACATACACTTAAATACAATAACCGGTTATTACTTTTGTAATAGCCGGTTTTTTATTGAAATCCTTTTATATAAAATTACAGGTTTTGTACGTAAGAATCTGTAATCTAAAAAGAGGTTAATAAGTCCATTTCAAAAGATTTATATTTTAGTTAAGTTGTATATTCCGTAAAAATACAGAGAGTTGCTCGAGTGGCTGAAGAGGCACGCCTGGAAAGCGTGTAAATGCGCAAGTGTTTCGCGGGTTCGAATCCCGCACTCTCTGCAAATTTTTCCTCTTCAAACAATCATTAAATCAATCTACTTTATAACAACTTTAATAAAACCTTCAGTCTCGTTAGTTGCACTCGTCATTACTTCTTCTACAAGTCCGCCGATTTGAGCCGAAAGTAATATTGAATTCATTCTCGAAATGTAAACTTTCCCGTCTGATTTTTCATAGACAGAAAACCTGCACGGCATAAGTGAAGAATATATTCTTTCCTCGTCCTTTGACAGCAATCTGTAAGAATGTTTAGGATTGCATATTTCAAACACCTTGACAGGTAAAACTTCCTTGTCCGCCTTCTTCATCGATTCCTGTAAATCATGAACAACAGATATTTTCCATCCGTTAGATGTTATTGTTTCAGTAAGTAATTTTACTGTTTCCTCAAAATTGTATTTTGCTTCTGACTCAATAAACATATTATTTGTCTGAGCCATAACTGATACAGATAAAAATGTAAGTACTGCAATTAATGTTAATTTTTTCATATAATTTATTTAATTTATATTAATGTAACAAAGGTATAACGATATTAGTTGCTATTAGCATATAATTTTTATATTTTTGTATATTCAAACAAATTAAATAACACTAATCAATATGGAAATGGAAATATTTTTCGATGGCGGAAAAAAAGTAAACGCCAGTTATAACGGGAATGTAATTAAAACAGACCAGCCGCTTGATGCAGGCGGCGAAGGCTCTGCTCCCGCACCTTTTGACCTGTTCCTTGCATCTATAGGAACCTGCGCCGGAATCTACGTAAAAGGATTCTGTGACCAGAGAGGCATCCCAACAGACAACATAAGAATAATCCAGTCGATGGAATACAACCACGAGGCAAGATTAATCGGAAAAATTAATCTCGAAATAAAATTACCGGCAGACTTTCCTGAAAAGTACAAGGATGCAGTGATTAACGTGGCAAACCTGTGTGCCGTAAAAAAGCATTTGAAAAGCCCTCCCGAAATAGGAGTCGTTGCAACGTTAGGATAAATTATTTTTATAAGCCGCAATTTTATTGCGGCTTTTCATATCATTCAAATATTATACTGTATTTTCCATACTCAACTTTAAACCGTTATTCACATCATATTATATTCTTAAAATAATCTCCCGAAACAATTTATTTATATTTTCGTATTAGAAATTAATATTCATAAAAAGGACAATATATGAAAAACAAATTTATATTTACGGTTTTAATAATTATTACTTTATTGAGTAATTATTCATTAGCACAAAACACATCTTCGACTATTAAGGGGAAAGTAGTCGATAAGGTATCCGGTAAACCTATGGAATCTGCAACAATTCAGGTTTATAAATCAGAAGACTCATCATTAGTAACAGGTATGCTTACAGATGCAGAGGGTATTTTTTCTCTACCGGGTATTTCTGACGGGACTTACACATTAAGAGTAAGTTATATAGGTTACAGTACTGCAGTTGCAAAAAATATTATTGCGGGCAAAGATAACAGAAACATAAATTTTGGAACGATTAAACTTGAGGTAAATGCCGAATCTACTGCGGAGATTGAGGTCGTGGATGAAGCCCCTATTATGACTTTCGAAGCAGGGAAAAAAGTTTATGACGCCAAAAAAGACTTAAACTCAAAAAGCGGAAATGTAATAGACGTTCTGAAAAATGTTCCATCAGTTGAAGTGGATAATGACGGTAATGTCAGTTTAAGGGGAAGCAGCAATGTTAAGATTTTAATTGACGGAAAACCTTCAGCGTTGTTAAGCAATGGTACACAGGTTTTACAAAATATGCCTGCAAATATTATTGATAAGATTGAGGTTATTAACAATCCGTCAGCAAAGTATGAAGCCGAAGGTGTCTCAGGAATTATTAATTTAGTAATGAAAGAACAAAACCAGTCTCTTGGTTACAATGGTAATCTTAAAGTCAATGGAGGTACTGAAGATAAATACAACCTTTCAACAGGCGGGTCTTATAAAAAAGGCAAATTAAGTCTTAACGGGAATTACAGTTACTGGAATTATTCAATGCCGGGAATAACAAATTTTGACAGGTATAATTATCAGAGTGTTAATTCTTATCTCTCCGATCAGGCATTAAACTGGAAATACAAAGGGCTTTCACATTACGGTTCGGTCGGAATGGATTATGATTTTGATAAAGAAAATACGCTGTCACTTGTTACTAATGTGTTTTATTACGGACGGAATTTAAATTCAACGAGCAATATTGATTTTTATAACGAATCAAATTTACTGACATCAAATTTTTCCTCTTACAACGATAACAAAAGAAAAGGATTAAATTTAGACGCTACATTAACTTATTCAAAAAAGTTTAAAGAAAAGGGAAGGGATTTAAATACTTTCATTAATTATTCTTCAAGGAATGAATATGATGAAACTGAATATAAAAGTGTTGTTTCTGATGTAACATCAGAGCAAAATAAGAAATCCAACTTCAGGTTCAACTTTGCCAACTTTCAGGCAGATTACGTACACCCCTTCGGAGAAAAGAATACACTGGAATCGGGTGTGAAGGCTAACAGCAGATTTATAAATGGGGTGTATTCACTAAGATATCTCGATAATGGTCAATGGCTCCAGATACCCGGAAAAGATAACGATGTTGATTATAAGGATGTGATATCTGCAATCTATGGAGAATATAAAGGTGAATACAAAGACTTTTCATACAGAGGCGGAATAAGGGGTGAATACACATATACAAAATTTGATATTCAACAGGAAACCCAAAAATATGATAATAGTTATTTTGATTTGTTCCCAAGTATCAGTTTGTCACAGAAGATCGGGATTGAGAATCAGTTTCAGTTAAGTTACAGCAGAAGAATTAACAGACCTAATTTATTTTTCTTAAATCCATTCGTTGATTATATAGATGCATACACAAGCCGTTCAGGTAACCCATATCTTAAACCTGAATACATTAACTCGTTTGAACTTGGTTATACTCGGTCACTAAAAATTGCGACGCTTACGTTAACCGGCTTTTACAGAAACTCACAAAATCCTGTTAACTTTGTATCAACAGTTGACACAAACGGGGTTTCTCAAATGAAACCTGAAAACGTGGGGAAGGCAAACACTTATGGAGTTGAATTCATTGCTCAGGGCGGGTTTGCTAAGTGGTGGACTTACAATGGAAGTGCAAGTTATTTCAATACTAATATTTATGAGAACAACAGTATGTTTAATTTTGACAAAACATACAATGCCTGGTCTGCAAGATTTTCAACAAACGCTGCAATACCGGATTTATTCGATGTACAGTTTACATATTTTTATTTCGGCGAACAACTTTCAGCACAGGGGAAAATCGAACCGATGCAGATGATGAACCTTGCAATCCAGAAAAGTTTATTCGATAAAAAAATTGTACTCGGATTCAGAGTTAATGATTTATTCAATCAGCAAAGATTTTCAGCATACAACTCCGGCGATACATTTACGCAAACGATATATCAGAAATCTAACTCAAGAGCGGCATTCTTAACTTTGACTTATAACTTTGGAGAGAACGGAGTAACAAAATCACAAAGGACGTCGCAAAGGAAACAACGAGAGTCAGAAAATGAAATACAACAATCAAATTAATATTTAGTTAACAGGGACAGTTTTCTTCATTCTCCGAAATAAACTGTCCCTTTTATTTTCTTTTAATCTTAAATATTTCTACTGCAGAAGTTTCTTCTTTCCTGCCTGAAATTCTTCTTCTGAAATTGCTCCCTTTTCTTTTAACTGATTTAATTTTTCAAGTTCGGTGCCAATATCATTATCGTTTGAACTGCCAATTGCGTCTGCGAATTCTTTTGCCTGACGTTTCATCTGAGTTTTCTTATACTCTTCCTGCATAGTTGTAATAGCATCTTTCAGTTTTCCGGGTTTCTCCACGTTGCTGTATGATGTCTCCCCTATTTCAGCGGCTGTCTGAATATCAACTTTACCGTATCCGAATATTTTTCCGAAAAATGTCTGCGAGTATGAAACGTTGTTTATCTTATCGAGCGGACTTTCCTTTGTGTCGCTTGAAAAAACTCCCTCTTCATCTATGACTCTCATATTCGTAACAGCCCAGATGTTTCTTTGCCACTCGAGCATTTTATATCCTGCATAACCTGCGAGCACGAGTGCAACGGGAATACCAGCCAGAAACAACCCCATCACGCTTAAAATTATTCCGCCTGTAATTCCAATAGCGCCTATTAAAAGCGGCAGTGATATCGTAAACCAATGAGGTCTTGTTATCAGAACAACTTTCTCATCGGGTTTTAATTCCGTTCTCATAATGTTTGAAATTTTAATTACTGCAATATAAAATTTTTACACATAAAATTAAACGTACGGATTAATTATAATAATTAACTTTCAATAAACTTTAATATTAACTAATTTTAACACAATTAATTTGAATTGCTTTATGAAGAAATTTTATTTTGCCGTTATAACTTTATTTTTAGTTACATCTTTTACTTTAGCGCAGGTAGAAAATGTTTCTATCGAATATCCTGTTTATGATTTCCTCAAGGAAATGACTCTTAAAAGGATAATTGATTTTGATGATGATAACCCAAACCTCTCGAGGTTTGAGGTTGCCGATTTCTTAAAGACGATTGATTCCAAGAAATCGCAACTCAGCAATACGGAAATACAAATTCTCAACAAGTATAAAGTCGAGTTTATTCCTGAAGAAGCGAACGAAGATAATACCTGGCAGTTGTTCGGAAGCAGTAAACCTTTCCTGAAAAACCTTGAAGAGTTTTTTTCAAACAAGCAAAAATATGTATTCACTGCCGGGTAAACCCGGCAACAACGCTTATGTTGAAGCCATCGGTAATGTTTACGCAGGTGGGGAGTTTAAACCCCGAAACAATGTCAGTTCAGTGATGATGGATGGAGGTATCAGGGTACGGGGCACTATTATAAATAATCTCGGTTACAGTATGGATTTTTCCAAAGGTGCAATTTTCGGCGATAAAGAACTTGCTTCAAACATTGAGCCCAAACTTAAAAGTGATTTTAAATTTAACGAAAATGCTGAATCACTTATGAATTACGATTTCACGAATGCATACCTGAAGTATTACACCGAACCTGTCGAAGGTATGGGGCTCTCGGCACAGTTTGGAAGAGAGAAACTAACTTACGGTTATGGTTATGGCAGTAAGCCAATCCTTGCAGGTGACAATCAAAATATGGACTTCCTGAAAATGAATTTTAAATACGGCATAGTAAGGTTTTCATCAATCTTCGCGGCAACTGTCGGATATATGCAGGAAAACAGGGACGACAGATACACAAAGTATTTTTCAGCGCACAGGTTAAAAGTTGCAATACCGAAGATTGCAGACTTATCAATTTCTGACGTTGTAATTTACAATGGCAGGATTGAGTTTGCATACTTAAATCCTATTCTTCTATGGCACTTTGCGGAAAAATCATTACAGGACAGGGACAACAAAAATTTTGTTTTAGATTTTCAAACAAAGTTTTTGAAGAACGTTGAGTTTCAGGGGACTATTTTCGTGGATGACGACGAGCAGTTTGCTTTATTTATGGGAGAAACATCACGCTCGCAAAAGTTTGTTTACCAACTTGGTACTATGGTTTACGAGCCTCTGATAAAAAATCTTTCACTCACGTTTGAATACACAAAGATAAGACCCTACACTTATTCACACTATGACATTCGAAATAACTACACTTCAAACGGAGTTAATCTTGGGCACAGAATCGGACCGAATGCGGATGAATTATTTTCACGCATTACGTACAACATATCAAACTGGGGCAGAATAAACCTTGAATACAGTCACGTAAGAAAAGGCAATAACATTTATGACGCAAACGGTGTCCTGATTAAAAATGTCGGCGGAGATATTACACAAACATTCAGAGATGATATCGATGACGAGAACGCACCGTTCCTTGAGGGCAACAGGGTAAACACAGACGCAGTAGGAATAAACTTCAGATGGATACCAATACGCAGTTACATATTCGATTTTTATTACGGCTACTCGATAGAAAATCACGTTACGGAAGGATTTAAAAAAGATTACAGTTTCGGATATATAAGAATGAATGTAGAATATTAAAACAAAAGCCCTGCTGTATAGGCAGGGCTTTATTATTATAATCAAAATCTCTTCTTTCACTCCAGTTCCACTTCGTATGCGCCGCTCACTGCGGCATCTACATTCGTTGCGTTCATATACTTTAGTGTAATATCTCCGAGTTCGTTTGCAGGTACTGATTTCGTTATTCCTGCCTCTAACAATACACCGCCTGTTACGGGTTGCAATGCGTCAACACATAATCCGAATTGCATTGATGAGTTTCCTGTGTTGCTTATTATTACTGTTTCGCCTTCTTCAAACAAATGAACTAAAACATTCACTGTTGAACTTGGTGCTACGTTTCCAGTGTATATTTTCTTGCTTGCAGGACGGATAATTGACTGGTCGAAATAGTCCGGCATCACTTCAGGTTTGCCAACATTGTTTGAAGCAATGATTAGCAAATCTTTCATCACCTGCTTTTCCAACTCTTCCCTGCTCGTTGCCGAAACAGTTCTTTTTCCGCTTACTAAATTAATTAAGTTTACCTGTGCGGCTCTGATGGTTAAGAAAGCAGTGATCTTTGTGTTTGCCTCTGTAACGAATGCGGCTTCAAGGTCTGCCACGTGTGCCGTTACTGCATTTTTATATCTCTCAATTAAAATATCATATTGAGACAAAGGGGCTTGTGTATAACCTGTTATACCTTGTGGATAAAACTCCTGATACTGCTCAGAAGTTTTTCCCCACTTTGAACGGATTAAACCTTCCTGACGACTGAAAAAATCATCCAAATCTATTCTTGAATTGTTCATCGCCGCAGTTTTACCCTCGCGAATTGCAATCTTTGTTGCCTCATCTTCAAGAGCACCATAATAATTCATATACACCGCAGTGCAAGCGGCAATAATATCATCGTAAATTCCTCCCGGATTATGATTTATCATGCCCTGTAAATGAAATTCAACAAACATTCTGAATTTCGCATCTCCTACCTTTGCCTGTGCAAAGATGTTCCAAAAGAAACTAAATAGATTTCTCATGGTTGTTTCCTTTCTTAGTTTAATTATTTAAATTTTGCTTTTTTAAGCAATTATTTCAAATTCAAGAAAAAACCTCAAAAACACGCAAATTTTCAACTCCTATTTTGGAGTACCTATTCCTAACCCTCGGATACGACTACTCCTATTTTGGAGTACCTATTCCTAACCCTCGGAACGACTACTCCTATTTTGGAGTACCTATTCCTAACCCTCGGAACGATTACTCCTATTTTGGAGTAGCCTATTCCTAACCCTCGGAACGACTACTCCTATTTTGGAGTGCCTATTCCTAAACCTCGGAACGACTACTCCTATTTTGGAGTAGCTATTCCTAAACCTCGGAACGACTACTCCTATTTTGGAGTATCGACATCAACCAAAAAGAACCAATTATTTAAAACGTGAATTAACAGACCATCTTATCCAAACCCATACACAAAAACATTACTTGACATTTTTCTATTTAAAAGAACAAACATTAAAAAATGAAAAAACACAAAACGTGTTGGAACGAATAAAATTATTTTAAGAGTTTAACACTGAAAAAAAAGATTTTACTGTACATCTAATTTATAATGTTATTTTGTCGGTAGAGCCAATCATTAAATTTCAATTCTATAGCATAATTGATATTATTGTTAATAATCAACATACAAACTTTATAATTTCTAAAATGAAAATCAATAGAAATATTTGGTTAGTGAGAAATTAAAAAAAGAAAAGGGAGAGCCGAAAACCGGCTCTCCCTTAATCTAAAAACGCTTAAACAAATTTATTTCAGAAGAATCATTTTCTTAGTCTCCATAAAGTCTCCTGCTTTCAAAGTATAAAAATATGTTCCGCTGGAAAGGTCTCTTCCGTCAACTTCAGCATTGTAATGTCCTGCTTTCACGTATTCATCCAGATAAGTAGCAACGAGTTTTCCGCTGACATCATAAATCTTTAAACTTGCATAACCTTCTTTTGGAATTGAGAATTTTATGTTTGTAACAGGATTAAACGGATTCGGGTAGTTCTGACCAAGTTCGAATTTCACAGGAATAATTTCTTCATTTGAAACTCCTGTTGCTGTTATAGGAGTTTGAATTGCCTGCTGAACCTCAGCCAGATATAAAGGTGAACCATCTTTGTAAACAAATATTTTTAATTTGCAATTTGATGAAATCCAGGCTGTGTTTATAGTTGTTGAAAATGATTTATTAATCACCTGTCCGTTTGTCCAGGTACCGCCTGTATTAAGGTTTTCACCGGGAGCAGTGTTTACCATATTTCTGACAACCCAGTTATGAACATAACCTGAACCGCCTGTACAATATGAGTTACCTGTTTGAGTGTAAACAAGATTATCTTCGGTTATTACATAATTAATTTTATACTGTCCTGTCAGATTTGTTAAAGCAGTTGTATTTAAACTGACGTTTAACTGTCCTGTACCTGAATTGAAATTTTGTGATACTATATCAATCTTAACAGGTGATTCGGGTGCGTTCATAAATCGCATAAATGAATATTCAAAGAATCCGCTTGAACTCATATAAGCATTCGGAAATATTAATCTGTCAATTGTTCCTGTAGGGTAAGCATTCATACCGAGCAAACTGATAATTGTGTTTCCGTTGAAGTTAATATATGGGTCGCTTCCTGCACCGTGATACGCAAGAATAACTGTCTGCGGGTAATACGTTTCAAGTTCGTGCATCGCAACTTTTCCGCAAGGGCACCACTGACACCAGGTTCCCGTGCAGTATTCCGCCAGTACATTTCTTGGATTATTACTAACTATGTAAATGTTGTTCAGTGTATCGTTACTTTTGTTCTGGTCACTTGCAAGACTTGTAATTGCTTTGAAAGTATAGTTACCGTTTGCAGGTGCTGTCCATTGCGGGAAAGTTAGTATTTGAAACTGACCCGGAGCAAGGTTTGTAACAGATTGTGTATTGTTGTAAGCACCGGGAGAAACAGTAAGCCCGACGTTGAATGACTGCGTAGTGCTTCCAAAATTTCTAACATAAACTTTTGGAGTGTCGATAGTACCTGTTGTGAAAGTTCTTTTATATCTTTTAAAACCTGTTGCACCGACGTCATTTGCATAAGAACTTCCAATCTTAATGTTATCGAGATACAGATTATTCCCTATTGCTGAGATAGCAGTAAACTTCAGCATATTTGTTCCAACAGGCATACTAAACTTCTTACTTGCCCATTGTGCAGATAGAGGAATAAATGGTGTACCTGTAACAGGTGCAGTTTTCAGCGGACCTGAAGCACCGCCATTTAATGTAATAAGTTCTGTCCACGCCGCTCCGCCGTTTGTTGAATACCAGATTTTTAACTGGTCATTCTCGGAGGAATAGCAAGTGTAAGCGTGGTCAAAGCCAAGGGAGTCACCTGCTATTGAACCGGAAAATACAGGTGTAATTAAATCAAAACTGTTGCCTGAATTGGCATCATTAAAATTTGCTTTAATAGCACCATAACCTTGTCCGTAGCCGCTGCATCTTATAGACCATTCCCATTTAAAAGCATTTGTTGTTGCTAAAGTCCAGCCCTGAGGCGGGAATGAAGGATTATCAAAATCCTGCCAGATGTATAATGCATTAGCGTTTGTGTACAACACGATTAATGCAATAACAAGTAATACTAATTTTTTCATAACAATATATGTTAATTTTACAAAAGAACTTCTTTAAAAACAAAAGGCGGGTCATTTGTAACCCGCCTTTTTTATTGAAACTTATTTTGTCAGCATCATTTTCTTCGTTGAGGAAAACTCGCCCGCCTGAAGTTTATAGAAATAAACTCCGCTTGGGAGTTGCCGTCCGTCGAAATCGAAATTGTACGTTCCTGCGGCTTTATACTCTTCAACTAATCCGGCTACTTCTTTACCGAGCATATTGAAAACTTTTAAAGTTACAAAACTATTTTTCGGAATTGAATACGAAATAGAAGTTGCAGGGTTAAACGGATTCGGGAAATTCTGTTCAAGTTTATATTCGTTTGGTACGTTTGCAATCGGGTCTTCAACGCCTGTAGCAGTACCGATTATTGCAGTCATAACACTTAACGCTGTTCCATCGAGTCTTATCCAGATTGGTCTTACTACATTATTGTAAGCAGTAATGTTTGTATAGTCGCCAAAGAAAACACTTGATGTTGGAGT
Source organism: Ignavibacteriota bacterium (assembly GCA_963748665.1). Lineage (GTDB taxonomy): Bacteria > Bacteroidota > Ignavibacteria > Tepidaquicellales > Tepidaquicellaceae > CAIKZJ01. Next base: position 182,660 of record CAVVJW010000015.1, read on the forward strand.
GAAACCTGTTGTGCTGATTTTTTCATTCACAAAAGTCTGACCGCCATTTGTTGATTTTGCCATATAAAAATCTGTGGTAACGCTCGTGCCTGTATAATTTCTTCTGTCATAGAAGCAAATATAAATGTAACCTGTCTTCTGGTCAACTGTCATCCAGGAAAAGAACTGCTCTCTTTGTGAAGTATCATCATTAACTTTAAACGGAGCGCTCCAGTTTAAACCGCCGTTGGTTGACTTAACAAACATAACGTCGTGATTGGTTGGACCTGCACTGTCAGTCCAGTTGATATAAATATGACCCCTGTAAGGGCTGTTTGAAATATCGCAGCAAGTTATTGGTAAACCGTTAGACCTTTGAATTCCGCCGATAGTATAATCCCATCCTCCGCGCTGGTCGGCAACGTAAATATCATTCGTAAGAAAAGTGTTTCCGCCATCAGTGGATTTATCGAAGAAAATTCCGAACTGTGAGTTTCTGATTTTCGGACCTGCCCACGCAACGTATATTTCTCCATTCGGACCTACTGCAGGTACGGCACCTTCTACTGTGTTATCTTCGTCATAGCAATCACCGCCAAGTTGATTAATTCTCTTCGCTGTTCCGCTTCCGAAATTAACCCAGGTTAAACCGCCGTCAGTTGACTTTGAAAATAATATGTTAGAACTGTCGGATTGATTAGTAGTACCATAATTATCAAACTGCGTCCAGGTAACATAAATATTGTTGTTCCTCGGGTCAACTATAGCCCATTCTTTATCCTGCTCTTTAGGAGAAATAAAATAAGTGTACGAACCGGGATTACTAAAACTCACTCCGGCATTAGTTGATTTCTGACAGACAATCCTGTCAATCCAGTAACCTGGTGAAACGGAATTTGAAAGATGGAAATAATAAAACGCTCCAAGTGTATCAACTATGATACAAGGGTCGCCCCAGACACCGTAAAGAGAATTTGTTAAAGAGTACCTTGTCCAGTTATAACCGCTGTTAGTGGAGTAATAAACAGAACTGATATTCGCGCCAGCCACAACCTGATTCAGATTTTTAGGGTTAATACAAATAGAAGGTTCACTTGGTGTATTGGTAGTACTAATAGTAATATTAGTATATTGGGAAAATAACGCTGATGTTACGCATAACATCAAAACGACTAAAAATAATTTTTTCATATAATAAATTTGTTTACACTCAAAATTGCTAAATTTAAATGATTAATGAAACAGAATAAAGCAGAGAAAAAGATAAAAGTTGAATCGGAGTAATAACTACCCCCCAAACAGCAGGTCATCCATAAGTTTTTTGATTTCCACAATTCGTTTATCTTCTTCTTTCGAGTTAAGATTCACGAGGATAATCAGGCGTTTTTTATTGTTAACGAAGTTAAATTTATTGGATTTTGTTTCTGACAGTCTTTGAACAAGATTGTCGAAGAAATCGCTTTTGAATATGCGATGTTCTTTTTCTTCGGGGAAATACAGAAGCAATTCATCTCCGCTTATGTTGATTTTTTCAAGTCCTATTTCAGTGGCTCTGATTTTAATTTCTATAACGCTTAAAAGGTTTTCCACTTCGGAAGTGAAAGCACCAAACCTGTCACGAAGTTCATCTTCAATACTTTTCAAATCAGTTTTCGATTTCACATCGTACAATCTTTTATAAATATTCAGTCTTTCCGTATCATTTTCTATATAGTCTTCGGGAATTAAAGCATCAAAGTCGTTTTCTATGACAGTCGGTTCAAACTCAACTCTCTTTTTGATTTTATCGCTTATTTTCTTTAATGATTCTTCTTCTTTAAAGATTTCTTTAAATTCATTTTCTTTCAGTTCGGAAACTGCTTCGTCAATAATATCTATAAACATTTCAAATCCCATTTGATGAACGAACCCACTCTGGTCTTTACCGAGTAAATTCCCGACACCGCGAATTTCCATATCGCGCATCGCAAGGTTAAACCCTGAGCCGAGTTCTGTATATTCTTCAATTGCCTGCAATCTTCTGATAGCCGTCTTTGTAAGTTTGCCTGCAGGAGGAGATATAAAGTATGCAAATGCCTGTGTATCGCTTCTTCCAACTCTGCCCCTTAACTGATAAAGTTCTGAAAGCCCATACATATTCGCATTATTAATAATGATAGTGTTGACATTCGGAATATCGAGACCTGACTCAATAATTTTTGTACAGAATAAAACGTTTAGTTTCTTTTCGATAAAATCAACGATGACATCTTCAAGTTCATTTGCATCCATTTGCCCGTGGGCTATACCCGCCTTTGCATACGGGATGTACTCTTTCAGTTTATCTGCAAGGTCATAAAGACTTGCAACCTTATCATTCACAAAATAAACCTGTCCGTTTCTGTCAAGTTCCTTTTTTATAATATCCGCTATGGCATCCCATTTAAACTGAACAATCTCAGTAATAATCGGTTTACGATTTTTAGGCGGCGTATTTATCACAGATAAATCTCTTGCGCCGAGCAATGAGAAATTCAGAGTTCTTGGTATTGGAGTAGCAGTTAATGTTAAAGTATCAATGTTTGGTTGTATTGCTCTTAACTTTTCCTTTGCCTTAACACCAAACCTCTGCTCTTCATCAATTACCAGCAAACCCAGATCTTTAAACAAAATATCTTTTGAAAGCAGTCTGTGAGTGCCTATTAAAATATTCGCTTTACCGTCAGCAAGTTTTTCAAGAATTTCTTTTTGCTCTTTCTTAGTTTGCAGCCTTGATATGACCTGTACATCAACTGCAAAAGAACTGAGTCTGTCTCTGAATGTATTATAATGTTGAATTGCCAGAATTGTTGTTGGAACAAGTACGGCAACCTGTTTATTATCGAGCACTGCCTTAAAGGCAGCACGAATTGCAACTTCAGTTTTACCAAACCCAACATCACCGCAAACGAGTCTATCCATAGGATTTTCACCCATCATATCAGTCTTAACATCTTCAGTAGCAGAAAACTGGTCAGGAGTATCTTCATACATAAAACCTGCTTCAAGTTCTCTTTGCCAGTGTGAATCGGGCGAAAAAGAGAAACCGATTGCTGATTTTCTTTTTGCATAAAGCAGAATTAAATCGCGGGCAATATCCTTAACTTTCTTCTTTGCCTTTTCTTTAATCTTAAGCCATTCACCGCCTCCGAGTCTTGTCAGGGTAGGCGCTACACCTTCACCCGCGGAATATTTATTAATGAGGTTGACATAATTCAGGTTGAGAAATATTGTATCCCCGCCCGCGTATGAAAGTTTAGCAACTTCCTGCTGATTATTACCAACTTTAATTTTCCTTAAACCTGAATACACACCAACCCCAAAATCCCTGTGGACAACGTAATCTCCGAGTTTCAGTTCCTTCACTTCGTCAAAAGTCATTCCGCGGAAACGTCTTTTCCGCTTCTTCGTTTGCCTGAAATATCTGCCGAAGATCTGGTGTTCGGTATAGACAACAAGATTAAGAGATGGTACAATAAAACCTTCCTGCAAAGATTCGTTATGGTAAAATATTTTATCGGAAACTTTATGCTGAATTTTTTCTTCAATCATAAAATCTTCTTCAACATCGTAGATTAAACTTTTCAATCTTTCGGACTGATGGAAATCAGAACTTAATAAATAAACGCTGTTACCTTTTGAGATATTTTCTGTAATATTATTAAAAAGGGTTTTAATATTCGAACTAAAATCAGGCTGTACCTTACACCCAAAATCGAGACAATCATCAGATTTAAAAGCAGAGATATAAACTTTTTTATTATTTCTGATTTTTTCGAAGAAGGCGGCATCATCAATGTTTTCCTTTTCATCAACAATAATTATTGAATCATCGGAAAGATAATCTGCGATACTGACTTCGCCTTCGATTTCTTCGGAATCATCATCTTTGAAACTTAAATTAATCCCGATTGTAACATCCTGTAAATCCTTTAAAGAACGCTGACTTTTTATATCAAATTCTCTGATAGATTCTATAGTCTCACCAAAAAACTCCAGCCGAATCGGAGAGTCATAATGTTCGGGAAATAAATCAATAATACCGCCGCGGACTGAATAATCCCCTACTTCATCAACAAAGTCGCGTTTAATAAATTTATATTCCTCGAGTTTTTCAATCAACTCTTCGAATAAATACTCATCATTTTTCTTTAAAGACAATAGTGATTCTTTGTACTTATTCTTCTCTATTAATTTTTTAGTCAATGAATCAGTATGAACTAAAACTATAAAATCAGAAGCATTGGAAAGGAAATTCAGTGTACGGGTGTATTCTTCGTTGTCGGTATTTTTGTCCGAAGAAAATACGGCAACATTATCCAGATCGGAAATCAGGTCGAGGTCACCTTTAACTTTGTAAATTTTTTCAATGTATGGAGAAACAAAAACTATTTTAGGCGAATTAGATTTCTGAAGCTCCGAGATAAAAAATGACAATAGCGAGCCATTCAGACCAGTTACGTTAAGAACATTGTCTGTAAACTTAATATTATCTTTGAATAATACTGAATCGGATATAATATTTTTTATCTTACCAATCATTTAAATACATTTCATCTTTTATAATCTCACAACAAACACAAATATCACGGCAAACAAAATCTCTGACACAAATTATCACTAATTATCTCGGATTTAAGCGGAAAAAGTTTATAAGAATAAGTTAATTGATTAACATTAATTTTCCTTTAATAATATTACTCAAATCAACAAACTCACCTATTGACAAAGTTTCTGCTCTTCTTACAAAATCGAGGTCAAAATCTTTTATATCCAGACTATATTTGTCGAAATAATCTTTAAGAGAATTTTTTAAAGTTTTTCTTCTCTTACTGAAAGCACTCCTCACAAATTCCTTAAACACACTAATATTTTTAACATCATAGTTACGATTCCCGAACTTAATAAAGATAACGCTTGAATTAACGTCAGGTTTCGGGAAGAAAGCAGTAGGCGGAACGTTAAACAAAAGTTTCACTTCAGACAATGCCTGAAACTGTACTGCCAGAATTCCATATTGTTTAGTACTTATGTTTGCAACAAGTCTTTCTGCAACTTCTTTCTGAATCATCAGAACACAGGAATCAATTTTTATTTCACTGTCAAGAAGTTTAAAAAGAATATCAGAAGTAATGTTGTAAGGTATATTCCCGATTACTTTAATTTTACCTGATGAAAATTCTTTCGGGATATCATTGCCAAAATCGAAATTCAAAAAATTCTTATTTACAACCTTAAAACCGCTTTCAATTAGTGTTTCCGTTACACCTCTGTCAATTTCAACAGCGATAAAATTTTCAGATAAAATTTTAAGGTGTTTAGTTAAAGCACCCTGCCCAGGTCCGATTTCAATCACAGTATCACTATCTTCAATATCGAGCGAACGGACTATTTTTCGAGCGATATTATCGTCAACAAGAAAATTCTGTCCAAACCTTTTTTTAGGTTTATACTTATCATATTTACTTTTATTAGAAAGCATCTATGGTGTAAGATTTAAAACTTTAACATCCGGCACATTTCTTTTCATCTCATCGGTATCTAAATATACTTTTTTATAATCTGCATTCATCCATAGTTTAGTCTGGCTTGAATAGTTAGTATGCTGGGGTTGTCCTGACTGTCCCGATGGCAGAACCGAATAATAAAACCTCGGGTCATTAAAATCAAAAATAAACCTTGTGGACGCACCGATAAAACATTCGAAATCATGTTTTTCAATTGCTTTCCTCAGAGAATATTCAGTGTTAGCAACAGTAGTACCGAGTCCGTTTACTTCAAAAGGACCGATGTTTAAAATCTCACTTAGAGCAGGAACTACACCAAGCGGATGTCTGATAACAAGCTGATGAATATCGCCCCATTCCCATTTTTGGTAATCGGGGTCGTTAAATTGTTGTTTACATTTACTTACAGCATTTCTAAAAACTTTTCTTACCAAAGAGTTTCTGACATCATTTTTAGAAGAATCATTTTTGATATCGCCCAGAATCCACGACTCGTTTTCTTTCAGTAGTTTAGCAGTATTTCTGACAGGAATATTGTTAACAAGAATATACTGGTTAAAAAGTTTTTCCCCAAGTTTATATTTATACAACTCAACATACAACTGAATCTCAAACTCAGCAAAAAGAGTAGCCAGACCGCTTAGTTTATTAAAATTATAATCCCATTTTTTAATTGCGTTTAATAATTTCGTTTCTTCAGCAGAGGCAATAGTAGAATCTTTAAAAGCATCAAGAACATACTTAAAGAATTCTTTTGCCTGCAGACTAACAACATCATTCTGAAGCAGTTTAAAGTCCTGAGCATTCATATTCGGTTTTGACTTTAATACTTCTTCAATCCGCATTGCGCGGTACGGCGGTTCGTAAAGATTCGAGATATAATACTTATAATCTTTCTGAGGTTTATTGTTTGCAGTTGCGATAAAATTATCCGGGGGATTATACACAGACGGCAGTTCATTAAAGTTAATAAACCCATTCCAGACTATTTCTCCTGAATTAGGAACTGAGCCATTTAACACGGATTCGGATTTCCTGAGAGGTACTTTACCTGCTGACTGATAGCCAATATTACCATTAATATCTGCATAGGTAAAATTAGAAGCAGGAAGTCCAAAGTTATTGAGCGAGGCACGAAACTCTTCCCAGTTTTTCGAATGATATACATCATAGAAAGACTTAATTTCATCACTGATTTCAAAACCTGTCCATCTAAAAGTTAAAATTTCTTTGTCACCTGATTTAAAGTTATTATCTCCAACGAAACCGGTTTTTTCAAGATTAGAAATTATGGGACCGGATTTAGTAGAAAAAACCATAAAAGGTATCTCGTCTTTTACGTCTTTAATCCGGATATACTCCTGAGTACTATCGATATTAAAAAGAGTGTTGTTAATCACATACTTATCATTAAAAACCGTATCACGTTTCAGAATCAAAAAATCCGAATCATCATTCATAAGATTTGTAATACCCCAACTGACAGTACCGTTTGAGCCTATTGCAATACCCGGAGCACCGGGGATAGAGAAACCGCAGACAAATGAATTATCAGAAGAATTTTTCATAGCGACTTCATACCAGCGTGAAGGAGCCTGAAGAACCAGGTGAGGGTCGTTTGCAAGAATAGGTTTTCCGCCTTCAGTTTTTTTTCCATTTACAGCCCAGGAATTACTACCGATATGCGACCCGATTAATCCAAAGTAATCTTTATAGGCAGTAACTTTTTCAAAAAAACCACTGCCGAGGGCTGAAATATTATTTGTGTTGGTTTCTTTTTGTTTAGAATCCAGGGGATTTTTCTTATCATCTTTAATAATAAATGGAGCGTCTTCGGGATAGTTAGGGAAGAAATCCTTTGCTTTTTCAAAACCGAATTTATTAACAATTTCCCCGAACATATATTCTGTCATCCAGGAGATATTCAATTCCCAGCCCATCATTCTAACGACCATAAGTGAATGTTCAGGTTTCCATTCTTCAGGTTTATAATTCAGAACATCAAACTCAAGCGGCAGCCTGCTGTGATTTTCTTTTATAAAAGCATTTACACCTTTAGAATAACTTTCAAGGATGTTTTTTGTTTTTGGAGAAACATTATTATACAATGAATAAGCAAATCTACCTATACCAAGAGTTCTGAAAAGTTTATCGTACTCAACAACATCCTTACCCATAATTTCAGCGAGACGTCCTTCAGCAACACGCCTGGTCAAATCCATTTGCCATAACCTGTCCTGCGCGTGGATATATCCAAGTGTAAAGAACATATCTTCTTCACTATGGGAAGTAATATGAGGAACTCCATAATTATCAAAAGCAACTTCAACATTATTGGTAAGACCTTTAACAGATTTAGTGCCCGATTCTTCGTAAAATGACCTTGTTGTAAGTTTATTGAACTGATAGTAAAGTGTAACGCTGATAACTACCAGCACAACAAGGATACCGATTACATTAATTAATATTTTTCCGCCTTTGGTTTTGAACATTATGTAAAATTTTAAAAACAAACAATAAAATAAAGTCAAATCAATGAAAGCAAATCTTAGAATTATAACTTATTACGTTTTAAAACATAATTACAAATCAATGAGTTATGTATATCAGGATTTTTATAGAAGTTTTCAAAACTATTTTAACTTTGTCTTTTACCTTTTTTAACTAGAATTTCTTAATTAATTTTATTGTTATCAAATTAATTAAAACAAGTAAACAATAACAAATGATGAAGAAGATAATTGTCTTATTTTTGATGGTTTTATCAGGGTACAATATAGTTTTATCTCAATCCAAAAAGATTACTTATGTTTCGGATGATAACAGTTCAGGCTATTATCAGGTTTTTGTAATGAATGAAGATGGCAGCAGCAAAAAACAAATTACAGATATGTCAACGGATTGCTATTTTCCGAAGTGGTCACCTGACGGAACAAAGATTGTTTTCTACACTGAAGACGGCAGGATATTTTACGTAGGAAATGTTGACACAGACAAACCTGATGATCCATACTTTGTTTTTGGGGGTGAACATCCTTCATTTGCAACAGACGGTGAAACGATATTCTTCAATTCAGATTTTGAAGGAGTTTTAACAATATATGCGATGGGAATAACAGAATATGAACCAATTATTGTTTCTACATTGGGTTATTCCAATCAGCAAGTTATGTCTCGTGACGGTTCCAAGATCGTATTCTCTGCATTCTATCAGGGCGGAAAAGATGTAATACTAATCGACCTTGATGATACAACGGAATCGAACATATATCAGTTGAGCAATAACGATTATGCGAATTTGTTACCTGATATTTCATCTGATAACAGAATGATAGTCTGGTCGGCATTTAACAATAATTTACAAGGAACGATACATATATTTAAAGATGGCAAAGAAACAGCATTATCAAAAGGCATAACGAGTGCAAACAGACCTAAGATTTCACCTAACGATAAGAAAATAGGGTTTGTTTCAATCGGGGATACAAAAACAAAACTTTATACTATGAATATAGACGGGTCGAACAGAAATGGTTATGATTTAAAAGGAGGTAACGTTGCTAACTTTATGTGGTTTGACAATGATAGAATTTTATACGATGCAGAAGACGGAAAAAATTATGATGTGGGAATATTGAACATAGAAACCGGGAAAAATGAAATTCTTACGAGCAAGGGTTCTTCTATGCATCCGGATGTGTTGAATTGACTATAATGAGCAGAACATTTAAATAATTAAATGCCGGAAAATATATGAAAGTAATTGAACATTTAGCAAAAGCAAAGAATCCTTTGATTAGTTTTGAAATAATACCGCCATTAAGAGGCGGAGATATAAGTTTGCTTTTTAATATACTTGAAGATTTAATAAAGTTAAACCCGCCATTTATAGATGTAACATCCCATTCGGCGGAAGTACAGTACGAAGAAACTCCCTCAGGCGTAATTAAGAAAAAAGTTAAAAGAAAAAGACCCGGGACGATAGGAATAAGTGTTGCAATAAAAAACAAATATAACATAGATACAGTACCACATATACTTTGCAACGGATTTACGAAAGAAGAAACAGAAGATGCATTGATTGAACTTAATTATTTAGGAATAGAAAACGTACTTGCAATACAGGGTGATGATAAGGGTTTTAAAAAACCAACTCCGCAGGGAAAAACTACTAATAGTTATTCTTCAGATTTAGTTGCTCAGATAAATAATATGAATAATGGAAACTATCTTGAGGCAGATTTACTTGACGCATCACCGACTAATTTTTGTATAGGAGTAGCGGGATATCCTGAAAAACACTATGAATCGCCGAATTTAAAGGCAGATATGGAAGTGCTGCGGTCGAAGATTAATAAAGGTGCGAACTATGTAGTTACGCAGATGTTTTTTGATAACAAACATTATTTTAATTATGCGGAAATGTGTAAGAAGGAAGGGTTTGACATTCCGATAATACCGGGATTAAAGATTATCACTACGAAGAAGCATTTGACAAGTTTACCAAGAGATTTTTATATTGACATACCCGAAGAACTATACAATGAAGTAATTCAGGCAGACGATAAGCACGTTATCGATATAGGTGTTGAATGGGCTACGAAACAGGTAGAAGAATTACTGAATTCGAAAGTGCCTGGTGTTCATTTTTACATATTACAGAACAGCAAACCGATTCAGATGTTGTTTAAGAATTTGAAGTTGTGATTAGTTTTACTAAATTTGTGTATGAATAATCCATTAACGATAGAAAATATTGAAATAGTACTTAACCGAATTCGTCCTTACCTTCAGGTTGACGGAGGTGATGTTGAAGTTGTCAGTATCGAAGATAATTCCATCGTAAAAGTCAGGCTTCTTGGGGCGTGTAATTCCTGTCCGCTAAATTTAATGACGCTTAGGGCAGGTATTGAAAGAACATTAATGCTTGAGTTTCCCGATATAATCAGAATAGAATCAGTCGCTTAAAGATTCTGCTATCTTTAGATTTTCAATTTTTCCTAAATCTATAAAATCAGAATCTCCCGTATCATAACCCTTTATTCTATATCTTTCTTTGCTTAATTCAAGATAAATATCAAGAATATCTTTGTATTCTGATTTATATTCCGGTTTAAAAATTTCATTTGAAATTATATGTATTCCGTTAAAAGCATAATAGTTTTCTTTCATTTCCTCACTCTTTAATCTTCCCGCCAGAATAAAGTCTTCGCTAAATTCAAGATACCTTGAAGTTTTTCTTTTTTGTACTGCAAGTAATGCAAGCGGTTTAGATCTTTTATATTCTTCAATCATTAATGCTATATCTATGTTTGTGAACACATCAACATTCATAACTAAAAATGCTTCTTCATTCCTGAAGTAATCTTTAGCATTTAGTATTCCTCCGCCCGTACCGAGTATTTCCTTTTCAACTATTACATTAATCTTAATGCCAAAATTATTTTCCGTGAAATAATTTTGCATTTGCTCAGAAAAATGATGTGCATTAATGACGATTTCATTTATTCCAATAGATTTCAGTTTGTTAATTTGATATGAAATCATTGTCCCGTTCCTGAAAGGAACAAGTGCTTTTGGCATATTATCCGTCAGGGGCTTCAATCTTGTACCGAATCCTGCGGCGAGAATCATTGCTTTATTAATCATTTACATAAATCATTTTTGATAAATTATATATCATATTGCTAAAATACAAGGCGCGAAAATACATTACAATATATATTTAGCGTTATTACATTTATTATTAAGGGTTAAAATCATAATTTTAAATAATTAATTTTAATATGATTCTAACTGAAAAAAAAGAAGCAAAGACCAAAGAGTTTTTTATTAGTGAGATACAAAGATTAAAGAAGGAGTTAAATGCTGTCCTTCTTGCCCATTACTATCAGGAGGGTGATATTCAGGATATAGCAGACCACATTGGCGATAGTCTGCAGCTGGCTCAGGCTGCAGAAAAGACGAAGGCTGACGTTATTGTTTTTGCAGGAGTGCATTTTATGGCAGAGACAGCAAAAATACTTAATCCCGATAAACTTGTTTTACTTCCTGATTTAAATGCAGGATGTTCGCTTGCCGAAGGATGTCCGGCGGAGTTACTTCAGAAGTTTAAGGACAGGCATCCTGATCATATTATAATTAGTTATATAAACTGCTCTGCTGAGGTAAAAGCTATGTCAGACATAATATGCACTTCTTCAAATGCAGAGAAACTCGTTAAACAAATACCCGCAACACAAAAAATAATTTTTGCTCCTGATAAAAATCTCGGCAGATACATTATTAAGAAGACAGGAAGAGATATGGTACTCTGGCAGGGCGCGTGTATAGTTCACGAAACATTCAGCGAAAAGAAAATTTTGCAGTTAAAACTTGAGAACCCGAATGCTAAACTAATTGCTCATCCTGAATGTGAGGAAAAAGTTTTAATTAATTCGGACTTCATTGGGTCAACGAGTGCTTTATTAAAATTTGTTGAAACAGATAATGCTGAAGAATTCATAGTTGCTACGGAGCCGGGAATTATTCATCAGATGGAAAAGATAAGTCCTCACAAAAAATTCATTATTGCTCCGCCTGAAGCGAATTGTTCGTGCAATGAATGTCCGTATATGAAGTTAAACACGCTTGAGAAATTGTATTTGTGTATGAGAGATAAAAAACCTGAAATAACTCTTGACAGGGAAATTCAAAGGAAAGCGTTGATACCGATACAAAGAATGCTTGAAATGAGTAAATAATCTGAATTACAAATTATTTTTATTTTTAAATAAACTAACTGTTTTGTGATAAGCCGGATTTTGTGCTTCTTGCGAAGCGGCAACCATTTATCTTGGTCTGAAAATTACTTATCAGACTCTTTGCATCCTACCCCGAGAGTATATGAAGTAAGCAGAACTTCTATTCTCTATACGCGGACTTGCTCCGGATGAGGTTTATCAATCTTAAAGATTGCTCTTTAAATGGTAGGCTCTTACCCTGCCGTTTCACCCTTATCCCGATGAATCGGGACGGTATTCCTTTCTGTGACACTCTCTAACTATGAATCTTACGAAACATAATTTCGGGGCGTTACCCCGACATCCCTGCTTTAATGGAGTCCGGACTTTCCTCACCGGAATTTCTTCCAGGCGCGATTGCCTTACAAAACAGTTAGTTCAAAAAATAATTTTTATTTCTGTAAATTCTCAATCAATTTCTCGTCAATCATAATCCTGCCGCAGGACTGGCACAAAAAGATTTTCTCAGCCATTCTGATTTCGATTTCTCTTTGCGGAGGAACAGAATTATAACATCCGCTGCAATTTCCTTTTCTTACTATTGCAGTTGCCTCACCTTTCAGTGAGCCATTAATCCGTTCGTATAATACTGTATGCTTTTCGTTAAGTTTCTCAAGTATAACTTTTCTTTTCTCGTTTAATTCACCTTCTTCGTCTTTGTACTGCTTGTTCAATGAATTCAAATGAGCAGTATCTTCTTTCAACTCGGTTTTTAATTCCTCGTTATTCCTGGACATTTCTAATATACCCTTAACAAGATTATCCTGATATGCTTTAAGTTCCTTTAATCTTGTATCGTTTTTGTCAATCGTTTCCATCATCGCATCAATCTGTTTTGTTATTTCATCGTACTCTTTATTGCTCTTTGCTTTATACTTCGACTCATCATATTTAGTCACTTTTTCGTCAAGATTTTTATTCTCTTTTGTCAGAGTTTTTTCTTCACTTTCAAATGCCTTTAATTTTGCCTTATCTTCCTTCAGATGCTCTTCAATAACAGCGATTTTATCCTTCAGGCTTTGTATCCTTGAGGGTAAATCACCTTTCTCATCGTCTATCTCCGCTAATTCCTCATCAATCTTTGTTAATTCAAAAAAGGATAACAAAATATTTGTAAAACTTTTTTTCTGTTGTATTGTTTCCTCCTCCTTGTATTCCATAATTGTTGCATCCTGTAATTCATCTAATTGCTCATTTTCAGAGACATCATCAGCATTTGAAATGATTTCTTTTGATTCGTCCATTTTTATATTATGTTTATATTATTTTTATTTTTATCTAATGTAATTAAAACTTCTGCGTCTGTTTGTTCTAAAGATTTTAATACATAATCTTTATCAACACTTTCAATTATTAATAACTTTGAAAACTTTAGCCCGGAATATCCTTCTGCTATAACTACTTTATTGTTAAGTCTGTAAATCAACTCTTCCAATGATACTTTCTTCTTCAGTTCGCAAAGGAAAGCAGTCTTTTTATCTGTTCTCTTCTGAAAATCATAAATCTCATAAGCAGGCTCTTCGTAAGGATGACTTTTTATAAGTGCATCAATAACGCCTTCCAGATCATTAATTCCGCATTCCATTTCAAGCCTGACTTCTTCCTCAAAAGAAATTTTTCCTTTTTTGCCTGCAAAAGGTTTTGCGGATTTACCCGGCATAAATGTACCAACCCCCTTCATCCTGAATGAACATACAGTATAGTTACCAATCGTTCCCGCACCTGCTGAAGCCATATCAAACGTAAGTTTATCAACGCTTCCAAGCGGTACGAAAGTAACAATTTTTTTCCTGTTAATGTACTCGCTGAGTACGGGGGAAAGTTGTTTTATTTCGGTTTTCTTAAAATACTCAAATATTTTTTTCATTTGGGGCATACATAAAAAAAGTGTATCCTTGTGAGATACACTTCAACTTAAACAATTAAACTATGAAAAACTACAATATGAATGTTATTATTCATACATAAATATAGCAATATATGAAAAAACAATCAATATAAATCATAATCTTACGAAAAATCTTAATGTTCGTATATATTCTCCTTTATTATGAATTCAATTTCTAAATCAATATTTCGAGTCCCTGATTCTTTTGGGGCGAAATATTTCTTTGGTTCACTTCAAGGATAAGTTTTTTTGCGATTGATTTAAATATTTTGCTGACTTCAGATTCGGGGTTTGAAAGAACTATTGGTTTACCGCTGTCACCTGCAATCCGGACATTTGTATCTATTGGTATTTCACCGAGAAGTTTTACACCGAATTCTTCTGCGAGTTTTCTACCGCCGCCTTCACCAAATATATATTCTTTTTCTCCTTCTGATTTAAGGTAATAACTCATATTCTCAATAAAGCCAAGATTAGGAACGTTAACTTTCTCGAACATAAGATGACCTTTACGGGCATCGGCAAGAGATATTTCCTGCGGTGTAGTAACGACAACTGAACCTGTAAGCGGAACTGTCTGACTAAGTGTAAGTTGAATATCCCCTGTTCCCGGAGGCATATCGAAAAGCAAGAAATCAAGTTCTTCCCATTCCACTTCAGTCATAAATTGTTTAAGAGCACTTGAAGCCATTGGTCCGCGCCAGACGACTGCAGAATTATCTTCAATTAAAAAACCGATTGACATAAGTTTTATGTTGTACTGTACAATAGGTAACATTTTATTTTTGTTTCCGACTTTTACTATTCCAGGTCTTCCGCTTGCACCGAGCATAATTGGAATTGATGGTCCGTATATATCAGCATCGATTAACCCTACCTTAGCACCTTCAAGAGTAAGCGACGCGGCAATATTAGCAGCAACGGTTGATTTACCAACTCCGCCCTTACCGGAGGCAATCGCTATAGTATTTTTAACATTCGGCAATACGAGTGATTTCTGTTTATTATCGTGATTAACAACACCGAGCATAAAATCTACATTCACGGAAGCGATTTCAGGTATCTCTTCCACAATTTTTACTGCTATTTTATTCTTCAAACCCGGAAAATCGTTATACTCTGTATCCGATATCCCGAGTCTTAATTTTAGTTTATCTCCGTTTAAGATGATTTCATACACGAAACCAAGTTCTGTAAAACCTTTATTTAAGTAAGGTTCATTAACTTTAGACAATAAATCTTTAATTCTATCTTCCATAATAATTGCGGCAATTTAATAAGTTATACAAATTTAATGTAAAAATGATAAATAGTATAACAAAAAGACTTACAAAAAGATTTTAAACTTAATAAATTGAATGTATCAATTCTATTAAATAATTTAAGGAAATAAAATTTCAATATTGGATAAGAAGGCAAAAATCTGGTTAGCGCTCTTAATAGTCTCGGCAGTAATATGGTTAGGGGCTATAAACGTAAGAGCATTGATAGGAAATGATTTATTAAATTACGACGAATTCAGTTTCAGAACAAGTATTCCGCCCGACGAAGAAAACTGGATTTTCAGAATGCTCTCGCATTCATCATTATTGATTATAGGGGCATACGTATGCACCTTGGTATTTTCAATAGTATTTTTAAAAAAGGCAAAAATAAACCTGAAAGAAAATCCCTGGGTTTTAATGTGCATAATATTATTTTATGTATTTGTACCCGTTGAATTATACACTTCATATCTGGACATAAAGTTTTATATAATGTACCTCAACAATCCCCCTGTACACGACGGTTTGCTAAAAATATTCGGTGAAAGAATCGGATTCCTTAAAGGAGTACCGTGGATAGCGCTTTTATCATATTATGCAATAATTGTAATATCAGTCTTACAGCCGATGAAAAAAAGTACCGCTGAACTTGAAGAGGAAAAAAAGAAAATGCTTGAAGAATATTCCTATAAATATTTCATGCACGACAAAGACGATTTAAAAGAGGAATACCTTAAATGAGCAAGGTTATAAAAAAAGCGAAAGATATGCAGGCTAACGAAAATCAGGAAATACTGATTACTGAATTGCTTGAGGTATTTCAGCAGGTCGGATATACGGTAAGGATAGAAAAGGGATTGTTTAAAGGCGGTTTTTGTTTATTGAGGGAACAGAAAGTTTTCCTTATGAATAAAAATATCGAGCCGCAGAAAAAGATTAATTTTCTTGCAAAGAATCTTGCAGATATCGGAGTAGAAGGAATTTTTATAAAACCGAACATCAGAGAGTTGATTGAGAAAGAAGGTCAGCAGAAATTATTATGATAAGAGTAGTTGTGTTAGGAAGCGGAACTTCACAAGGAGTACCGATAATAGGATGTAATTGTCATACCTGCCTTTCAAAGAATCCAAAAGATAAAAGACTTCGTGCTTCAGTTTACGTAGAAACAGAAGGAAAGAAAATATTAATAGATACTTCAATTGATTTCAGACAGCAATTACTAAGGGCAAACATAACTGACCTTGACGCTATACTTTACACACATCACCACGTTGACCATATATTCGGTCTTGATGATTTAAGGCAGATAAATCAAAGACACAGAAAGTTTGTAGATGTGTACGGAAATGCACCGACTCTTGATGAGATAAAACAGACGTTCAGGTATGCACTGGATGAAAAGTTAATAAAATATATGGCAGTACCATTGATGCATTTCAATTATCTTGAGAACAAAGAATTTGAGGTAATGGGAGTAAAGATAATGCCGATAGAAGTTATGCACGGAAAAATAAAAATATTCGGATACAGAATCGGAAACTTTGCATACATAACGGATGCAAGTTTCATACCCGATGCAGAGATGGAAAAGTTACAGGGACTTGACGTATTAATATTAAATTCTTTAAGGATTTCTCCGCATCCAACACATTTCAACCTTGAACAGGCAACAGAAATTGCTTTAAAACTAAAAGCAAAGAAAGCATACTTTACGCACATAACACACGATTTAAACAACGACGAAACAAACGCAAAATTACCTGAAAACATACGTCTTGCGTACGACGGACTTGAATTTAACGTAGAATAAAAAATGAAAAACACATTATACAAAGCACTCGAAGAAAGCGGAAAGATACTAAAGGAATACTTTGACACAGATTTCAAGATAGAGAGCAAGGATACAATTTCTAATCTTGTAACAGAAGTTGACAAACGCTCGGAAACAAGAATAATAGAAGTGATAAGAAAAGATTTTCCGGGGCATAATATATTATCTGAAGAAATCGGTGCACTTGACACTTCATCCGATGTTAAGTGGATAATTGACCCTATAGACGGAACCATAAACTATGCTCACGGGATACCGATTTGCTGTGTCTCCATAGGAGTAGAAGTTGCGGGAGAAATAGTAATGGGCGGAATATACAATCCTTTCGGCAGCGAATTATTTTTTGCAGAAAAAGGAAAAGGTTCTTTTTTGAACGATAAGAAGATACAGGTATCGAAGGAAAGCAATTTTGCAAAGTCACTGCTTGTAACAGGATTCCCATACAACACAGGCAGTAATAAAAATAAACCCGTTGAAGTATTCGCGGCAATAGTAAATAAGGATATACCTGTAAGGCGATTAGGTTCAGCCGCACTTGATATATGCTGGACGGCTTGCGGACGGTTTGACGGATTCTGGGAATACAATCTGAATGCATGGGATGTAGCGGCAGGATACATAATAATGACAGAAGCAGGCGGTGTAGTAACAGATTTTAATGGCGGAAAATATTCAGTGTATAACAAAGAGATACTTGCAACAAATGGGAACATTCATCAGAAACTGCTTGAAATAATAATGAAAGCAGCGGGGAAATAAATTCATACTTTTTATTAGTCTGAGTATTTAATTGCTTTACCTGTAAGGTTTAACCTTTCACTTTTAGAAACACAATTTGTAATAACTCCAAACAGTTAAAGATGAATCATAAACAGAGAAATTAACAACCTTTATATTGTGCTGTATTATATTAAAAATTTTCTTTAATTTGGAGAAACATTTATTATGAAAAAGATTTTATTATTATCGGCTTTGCTTGTTTTGGGTGTGGTGCTCAGTGCGGGTTCACAGGTCGTGTATAATCATAAGATTGATTCCATAAAGAATCTTGTCTCGATACAGCAATTAATAAAGTTTAACAAAGAAATCACGGGTGATACTATTACAAACATAGGCGGCATACCCCGAAGAATTGCGACAAGGTATTCGATGACAAGCGGGAACAAACTTGCGGCACAGTATATACGCGAGAAGTTTGAAGCGTACGGCTTGACAGCAAGGTATCAGATGATTGATACGTTGATAATGGACGTTATCGGATGGAAGACAGGCACGAAATATCCGAACCAGTATTTTTTGGTAGGGGCGCATTTTGATAATTTTCTTTATGGTTCAACTCATGATACGATTTACGGTGCAGACGATAACGGAACGGGAATATGCGTGATGCTTGAGCTGGCGCGGCTTCTGCAGGGATTTAACACAGACTACAGCATAGCTTTTGTAGCTTTCAATGAAGAAGAAACATCGGGTATGGGAAGCTATGTTTATGCAGACAGTGCAAAGTTAAGAGGCGATAGTCTTTTAGGAGTCCTGAACTGCGAGATGTGCGGTTGGGACGGAAACGGTGATAACAAGGTAACGGTTGTTTCAAATGACAATTCGATAATTTTATATAATGTATTTCTTTCGGCAGTAACTGCATATCAGCTGAACTTGCTGCCGTTCAGGGCTACCAGTGCGGGTTCCGACCATAATGCATTTTGGTTCAGAGGATTCAAGGCAATCACAAGTTCGGAATTCATAATAGAATTAACTCCGCACTATCATAGTATAACAGACAGGTGGTTTAATCTCACACAGGCTATGTTTGAGAAAATGGCTAAGGCAAATGTAGTTACATTTTTAAGTCTTGCAACGGGCTATTACAATGAGATACAGCATACACCTCTTTCTTCAAGCTTTGAGCAAACGAGTAGAATAGTAAACACGGAGATATTGATGCCCTTTCCTACTGCAGCAGGCAGCAACTCGCCGAGATTATATTACAAAATAAATAACGAACTATATAACTGGATTAATGCATACGAAGTGATCGGAAGGAAATACAAGTTCATAATACCCGGGCAAACAACAGGGACAAAAGTATCTTATTATATAGCAGCACAAGACTCGTCCGGAAGTTTTTCTGTTACATCGCCTATCGGCGGCAGCGGAGTGAATCCTCCGGGGAGCGTACCGCCTGATACGGCGCATGTATATTACGTATTGAAATCGGGAACGTATAATTCGACGACAGTACCGAAAGTAATACCTGCAAATTCATCGGTTCGCGACAGTATTTATATCAGTCAGCAAGGCAAAATAAAAGACATACGGGTAACTTTAAACATAAACCATCCTAACAATTCAGAATTGACGATAGGTTTAAGAAAAGGAAGCACTTTGTTTTCATGGTTAATTACTTTTAACAATTGCAGCGGCTCGAATTTCATAAACACAAATTTTTCGGATACGGCAGTTTTAGCAATTAGTCAAGGCACTGCACCTTACACGGGATATTTCAGAGGAAGAGACGGTCTTTCGAGATTCGAGGATGTAAATATGCAGGGTGACTGGACGCTTACCGTGTTTGACTCAGACCCTGCGGTAACGGGAACATTAACCGGCTGGGGATTGACAATTGCGTATGAGAATACGGTATCGGTAATTCAAGAAAATGAAACGGTGCCTGAAAAATATGAACTTATGCAAAACTATCCTAATCCTTTTAATGCGGTGACTCACATAAGATTCAACCTACCGAAATCAGGTTTGACGAGGATAGAAATATTCAACGTGCTTGGACAAAAAGTTGAAACGCTTGTTAATGAGTATCTTACTGCGGGAAATTACAAAACTTCATTTAACGGAGAGAAGTATTCATCTGGAATATATTTTTACAAGTTAACGGCTGATGGTTTTCTTCAGACAAAACGAATGATTTTTTTGAAATAAAGAAAGTTCATTTTTCCAAAAGAAAGGAAGCCCTAAAGGGGCTCTATCTATTACGGGTTAAATATTATATTTGTTTCATCAGCTCTATCATTTCCAGTACTGCTTCAGCGGATTCATAGCCTTTGTTGGTTTCGGAATTACAGACATCAAGTCTGGAGCGTGCTTCAGCCTGTTCGTCAGTGTAAGTTGTAAGGACACAGAAACCTGTTGGGATACCGTACTTAGATGAAATTAAGTTTATGTTACTGGAGACAGAATTTGAGATGTATTCGAAGTGAGCAGTTTCGCCTTTTATTACACATCCGACTGTAAGAATGCCGTCGAACTTAAGTTCGGAATTCTTTTTACAAATCTTCTCGAGAACGGCCGGGATTTCGAATGCACCGGGGACTAAATAAAGATAAATATTATTTTCACTGACACCGTTTTCAAGAAAAGATTTTTTTGCACCCTCAATCAGGTTACCTGTTATTTCAGTGTTAAATCTGCTTGAGATAATTGCAATTTTATAATCACCTCTTTTCATTTCGCCTTTTATAGTTTTCATAATATTATTTTTTTAAACTTTTATATTTATCTTTTAATAATTTAATTTGCTCTTCATCTATAAAGTATTTCCCGATGTTAAGATAATCGTATTCACTGTATCCGTGAAAATCTGAGCCTCCGACTGCAAGAAGGTTATGTTCTTTAACAAATTTCATATACTTTTTTACATGATTTTCGTTATGAGAAGGATGATATACTTCAATACCGTTAATACCTGCTTTTTTCAGTTCAACGAGAGTGCTTTCCCTGAAATAACTTCCCGGGTGGGCTACAAACGCAAGCCCGCCCGAAACTTTTATTAATTCGATTATTATTTCAAAGTTAAGATTTTCTTTTTTTACGAATGCAGGTTTACCGTCACCGAGGTAACGCAAGAATGCCGTCTGAAAATCTTTAACGTAACCCTGTTCAAGTATTTCGTTGGCAAGATGCGGTCTTCCTATAGAGCAACTTGATGAATATTTTTCGAACAGACTTGTTATATTAATCTTCACGCCAAGTTCTTTCAATTTCGAAATCATTTTTTCAGTCCTGCGAATACGAAGATTCTTGATTAGTTTCAGATGCTCTGTCAGAGCAATATTTTTGAAATTCATAAAATAGCCAAGAAGGTGAACTTCCCTGCCGTGAAAATCCGCACTTAGTTCTATGCCCGGGATAATTTCTATTCCATAAGTACCGTTATACTTGAGCATTGCCTGAGAGCCTTCAATATTGTCGTGGTCAGTAACACTGATAATGTTTAAGTTATTCTTCTTCGCAAGTTCAATTATTTCAGATGATTTTAATTTCCCGTCTGAAAAATTTGTGTGAATATGTAAATCACCTCTTAGCACTTAGCGAGTCCCTGTTCAAGATCAGCGATTAAATCATTTACATCTTCAATACCGACAGCATAACGAACGAGTCCATCCGTGATATTTGCTTTAAGTTTATTTTCTTTAGAAACTTTAGAATGTGTCATAGATGCAGGATGCTCAATTAAGGTTTCCACACCGCCTAAAGAAACTGCAAGTGCGGCAAGATGTACATTGTTCATTAATGTCTTACCTGAATCAAATCCGCCTTTAAGTTCGAAACTAATCATAGAGCCGAAACCTGACATTTGTTTTTTAGCAATTTCGTGCTGAGGATGAGATTTCAAACCGGGATATCTTACCCATTCAATCTTAGGATGTTTTTCAAGGTATTCTGCGATTACCGCTGCGTTTTCCTGAGCACGTTCAACTCTGATACCAAGAGTTTTAACTCCACGTAGTACCAAGAAATGCCTGATGAGGGTCCATATTACAACCGAGATTAATCATCATCGGACGAAGTTTTTTGTATAACTCTTCTGTCTTTGCAATGACGATTCCTGCTACTATATCAGCATGACCGTTTATATACTTAGTCATTGAATGGAATTCAACATCTGCACCAAGGCTTAAAGGTTGTTGCAGAACTGGTGAAGCGAATGTATTATCTACAACTAAAACCAAACCATGTTCTTTTGCAATCTTCGAGGCACCTTCTATATCCGTGATATCAAGAGTAGGATTTGCAGGTGTTTCAAGGAAAAGCATTTTAGTATTTGGTTTAATTGCTTTTTTAATATTCTCGAGGTTTGTTGTATCAATGTATGATGACTCAACGCCAAACCTTGACCAATGGTCTTCCATAACTCCTCTTGAAGGACCGTAAACTGCGGCAGTACTTATCATATGGTCACCTTTTGAAAGCAATGCCATATATATTGTATTAACAGCAGCCATACCCGAACTAACAGCAACGGCATCAAAACCGCCGCTCAGTTCCGCGATACATCTTTCCAGAGATTTTATAGTTGGATTACCAAGGCGCGTATAGATATAACCGCTTGATTCACCGAGGAAACATTTTTCACCTTCTTCAGCAGATTCAAACGCAAAAGTTGATGTTTGATAAATGGGGACATTCACGGAACCGAATTTATCTTTAACGGCACCTGCGTGAATAAGTTTGGAATTGAATTTCAGATTTTTTGAATCCATAATAATTAAATAATAATTTTATAAAATGTTAAATTAATTTTTTTGCTTTGAGAATTTTATCAATCATTTCCCTGACGGCACCTTCACCACCGTTTTTCTTACATACATAATGAACGTGTTTTTTAACCTCATCGATACCGCTTTTCGGACAGCAGGAGAACCCTACTTTTTTTAATAAAGGAATATCAAATTCATCGTCGCCAATGTAAGCAAAGTTTTCGTCTTTAAGTTTATACTTCTTCTTGAGTTCTTCGAAAGGAATTAATTTGTCGTCAATATTTTCGTATAAGTGATGAATTTTTAGTCTCTCTACTCTTCGTTTATTAACAGCGGAATTCATACCGCTGATTACAGCAAACTTCATCCCGAGTTCCCTGCCCCGGGTTAGTCCGTAACCGTCGTGTGTATGGAACATTTTTGTATCTTCACCGCTGCTTGAATAAATTATATGTCCTGTGGTTAAACAACCGTCCATATCCATTAGTATTACTTCAATCTTCTTTAAATCGGGTTTCTTTTTGTTCATAATTATTTTTTAAATGAAGGACAAATATCTTTTAAAAAGCACTCATCGCATTTAGGCTTTTTTGCCTGACAAATCAATCTGCCGTGTTCACCTATCCGCATAGAAAAATTAAACTGTTCTTTTTCGGGAATGATTTCTTTAAGTTCAATTTCAATCTTTTCAGGATTATCGTTTTCAATCAGACCAAGTTTTGTTGAGACTCTTTTCAGATGTGTATCTACGATTATTACATCATTTTTACCGTAACAATTTCCCAGCACTACTGATGCGGATTTTCTTCCAACACCGGGTAATGCAACGAGGTCCTCCATAGTAGAGGGAACTTTTCCATTATACGTTTTTTCGATTGTTTCACAAAGAGAAAGAATTGCTTTTGCTTTGTTGTTGAAAAAGTTAATTGATTTTATGTTATTTTTAAAATTTTCTATCCCGTCTTTTAAAATATCTTTTTGGGATTTGTATTTTGTCTTGTAGAGAGGGGTCATTGTCATATTAACTCTGATATCTGTGCATTGCGCGGCAAGAACTGTTGAGACCAGCAATTCAAACTCATTCTTGAAATCGAGGTGACACTTTGCATCACTGTAATTTTCTGCAAGTCTTTTAACTATTACATTGGCTTTTTTCTTTAAATTGTCTTTCGCCTGCTCTTTAGTCATAGAAAATAATTTAACATTTTATAAATAAGTTTCGCGGCGAGAAAATCCGGATAAGAATTTCCTTTTTTCGGTGCAAGTTCAACAACATCGAACCCGACAACATTTCTAACTTTGCCAAGTTTTCTTAAAAGTATCATTGTTTCTTCCCAGTAAAATCCAAGCGGCTCGCAGGTACCTGTTGACGGCATTATTGAAGGGTCGAAGTAATCCACGTCAAAAGTGATATAAACATTCTTCTTTAATCCTTTAATAACTTTATCCTGCCAGTTTTTACCGTGAAGTCCGTTTCTGATTGCATAAGCATAGAAAGTTTTTATCTTGTTCTTTTTAATAAATTCATACTCTTCTTTACACTGTGCTCGAATCCCCACCTGAGTAATATCTTTCGTGAATTCAGCAACACGTGCACAGAATGAGGCGTGTGAATACTTCGTGCCGCCGTATTCATCCCGAAGGTCAGAATGTGCGTCAAAATGCAGTATTGACAAGTCCTTATAAGAATCGAAATGCGCTTTAATCGGAGCAGTTGATATTGAATGCTCACCGCCGAGAGTAACAACGTACTTTTTATCTTTTATTAATTTAATAACATCTTTATAGATAGCATCGAGTGCTCTTTTGCCTTTAAGTCCCTGAAGTTTAACAGGAAAAAGCGAAGCGATTCCGTTTCCTTTTTCAAAACAAAACTCGCGGTTTAACTCTTCATCGAAAAACTCCACATAATGCGATGCGTTATAAATACCATCAGGACCTTTTGCAGTTCCCTTTCCGTAGGAAGTAGTTGCTTCATACGGAACGGGCAGAATCACAACTTTAGAATCATTGTAATTGGAATATTTATCTTCTATAGCAAGAAAATTCTTATTTATGTTTAGAGTTCTCATTCTTTACAGGTTTATATTCTTCAAGTTTAAACAATTCTTTTAACGATTTCAGCAATTTGCTTTCTGTGTCGAAAGATTGCGAAAAATCGTAAACCGGCGGCTCACTGGATGAGTCATAGGTCACTTCAAAGTTTTTTTTTTCAGGGTCTCAAGTCCCGATATTAACTCAGAAATATCAACAACTTCCCTGTTCACTCTGCAGAGTTCAACCAGCAAAGACTCCATTAAAACCTTTTGATTCCCTGAAAACTTAAAACGGGTTTCTGAATCGAATAATAGTTTAAGGATTCTTTGAATCTGATCGACGGAATAATTTTTAGATTCCTCAAGAAACTTCTTTTTAGTATCGTCTGATTCATCGAGAAGGTCTGTCTTTTCGGTTGTTTTAACTATAAGTAAATTTCTGAAATGGTCTGTAATCCCGTTAATGTATGTAATTATATCGAGTCCGTTTTCTTCGAGTGTGCAAAAATAACCAATAATATTTTTTACATCCGATGTAACTATAAATCTTGATGTATCAAAATAAATTGTATTATCAGGAAGGTTCAAAAAATCTTTAAGAGATTCAAAATTAATTGTCTCGCCGCAAAAAGAAACTGCCATATCGAATATTCCGAGAGAATCTCTTAATGCACCATCACCGAGTTTAGAGATGAGGAAGAGAGATTCATTATCAATTTTAATATTTTGTTCGGAAGCAACGAACTTAAGCTGCTCCATTATTTCATTAATTTTCAATCTGTGCAATCCAAACCGCTGACATCTGCTTACTATCGTCGGCGGAATTCTTTCGGGGTTTGTAGTCGCAAGAATAAAAATCAAATATTCGGGAGGTTCTTCAAGAATTTTAAGCAAAGCATTAAATGCCTGAATCGTAAGCATATGAACCTCATCTATTATGAAAAACTTATAGTCGGCTTTTATAGGAAAATATTTTGCGGAATCCTGAATCGAACGGACATCGTCTATACCGCGGTTTGAAGCAGCATCGAGTTCAAAAACATCCGGATGAACTCCTTTAGTAATTTCCGAACAGTTTTCACAATTATTACAAGGTTCACCGTCTTTTGCATTTTTGCAATTTATTGCTTTTGCAAAAATCCGCGCTATGGTTGTTTTACCGACTCCTCTCGGACCGCTGAACAAATAGGAATGCGCAATCTTTTTGTTTTTTATAGCGTTGATTAAAGTTTTTGAAACAAATTCCTGCGACACAACATCTGCAAACTTTTGCGGTCTGAACTTTAGAGCGGATACTTTAAATTTTGCTTCAGCCATTTTTAAACTTTCTTATTAAAACTTAATTTCTTTTTATTAAATAAATGTATTATAGCATCTTCAACTTTTGAAACAGAAATAATTTCAAGTTTAGAAGTAATGTCTTTCGGAATATCTGCTAAATTCTTAACATTATCTTTCGGGATTAATACCCTTTTAATTCCGCTTCTGACTGCGGCAAGTAATTTTTCGTTTAAACCCCCTATTGGAAGTACATTTCCACGGAGAGTAATTTCGCCTGTCATTGCCGTGTCACTTCTTATAGCATTTCCCGTTATTGCGGAAAGCATTCCCATTAGCATAGTAATACCTGCAGAAGGACCGTCTTTTGGAATGGCACCTTCGGGTACGTGAATATGAATTTCTTTATCATTGAAGAAATCTTCCGGAATTTCAAATTTATTAGAATTTGATTTTATGTATGATAAACCTGCAATTGCAGATTCTTTCATAACATCACCGAGTTTTCCAGTAAGCGTAATTTTCTCTTTACCTTTCATAACGGTTACATCGACAGTAAGAATATCACCTCCAAGCGACGTCCAGGCGAGACCATAGACAGAACCTATTCTTGTTTTTTCGTCTTTTTTCGCATCAACATCCTCATATTTCGGAACACCGAGATATTTTTCTACGAGTTTCTGAGAAATCTTAACAATTTTCTTCCTGCTTCCGTTTGAAAGTTTATCTTTTGCAACTTTTCTGATAATAGAACTCAATTCCCTTTCGAGGTTTCTGACACCGGCTTCGCGTGTATATTCGCGAATTACTTTAAGGATTACATCATCGGGAAATATCACTTCACCTGTATCCAGACCGTGTTCGAGAATTTCTTTTGTTAAAATATGATTTTTAGCAATAACAATTTTTTCAAAATCGAGATAAGACCTCATTTCAATAATTTCCATTCTATCCTGAAGTGCGAGCGGAATGTTATACTGAACATTAGCCGTTGTTATAAAAAGCACGTTGGATAAATCGTAATCAATATCCAGATAGTGGTCGTTAAAAGTATTATTTTGCTCAGGGTCAAGAACCTCAAGCATAGCCGAAGCAGGGTCTCCGCGAAAATCATTTCCCATTTTATCGATTTCATCTATAAGGATAACAGGATTTGAAGTTCCTGCTTTTTTCATTGCCTGAATAATTCTGCCGGGCATTGAACCGATATAAGTTCTTCTATGTCCGCGAATTTCAGCTTCATCTTTCACGCCTCCTATGGAAAGTCTTGCAAATTTTCTGTTTAAAGCGCGTGCAATTGATTTACCGAGTGATGTTTTACCTACACCCGGAGGACCAACAAAACATAGAATCTGCCCTTTAGGCGGTTTCTTAATATTTTTGGTCTTTAAAAGTTTTAGAACGGCAAGCAATTCAAGAATTCTTTCTTTCGGTTTCTCAAGTCCGAAATGGTCCTGATCTAAAATCTGTTTTGCTTTTGCCAGATCAAAATTATCTTCAGTAAATAAATTCCAGGGAACAGATGTCATCCATTCAAGATAGTTTCTCGAAACGCTGAAATCAGGTGACATGGACGGAGTTTTTCTAAGTTTTTCAAACTCTTCTTTCGCCTTTGTTTTTACGTGTTCAGGCATATCCGCTTTATCGATTGCATCTTTTAACTTCTGTAAATCAGGGTCGAGTTCTGCACTGCCGCCAAGTTCATCCTGTAAAATTCTTATTTGTTCCTGCACGATAAACTTTCTTTGATTCTTTTGCATCGATGCTGTAACTTTTGCTTCTATTTCCTTTTCTATTTTTAATACCTGCACTTCAGAAACGAGCAGGGTTATCAAATTAAAAAATCTTTCGTAAAGACTGTCCGTATCTAAAATTTTCTGCTTTTCCGCAAAATTAACCGAAAGAGTTGAAGATATAAAATATAATTTCTTATCGTACTCTTTTAAGACTTCATAACTTGTATATGAGTCCTTGGTAAGAGTCGGGTTCAGAGTAACATATTCCTCAAAAAGTTTTGAGGTCCTTTTATCCAGTAATTCAATCTGCGGGTCAATTTCATTGTTATCATTACGAATTTTAATATCCGCATATATAAAATCTTTCTTGTAGAAATGTGTTGCTTTAGCAGCAACAACTGCATCTACGAGTATTTTCATCAATCCGTTCGGCATTCTTATAACCTGCAGGATTTTAGCAATCACACCATTCTGATATAGATTATCTATAGAAGTATCTTCTATTGTACCGTCTTTTTGAGCTACAAGGAAAATGAAATTCCTGTCATTTTCGGATGCTTTATTAATAGCACGTATCGAAGAATCTCTTCCTGCCAGTATAGGATAAATCATATAAGGAAAAATTACAATATCCTTAAGCGGAAGGACGGGTAATGTATCCTGCGTTAAATTATTTATGATGTTACGAGGTTCTGTGTCTGTGTAATCGATCACATCATTGATTTCATTCGGTTCCAAATTAATATTTTCTTCTGACATCTTTTTATTTTTCATCCATAAATATATACCTATAAGTTTTGAGTTTCAATTCTAAAAGGGATATTGAGTTGAATTAGAATAATATTAAAATGTTGAGTATATTATCTACAGGAATATGATGTTATCTTCAACTGTTTTATTTGAGTGCTTGTTTTTATGTGTGTATTTGTATCAGTAAAAACAGAAAACAAATAAAAATATAAAAACTTAATGTCTCTTAGAGTCTTTGAGTCTTTGTGTCAGTAAAATTTGGAGATTAAATAAATAGAATAATATTTAAATAATTAGCATTCCGTTAATGCACGATAGAGAAAATATAATTTTCCGTAGATTTTGGCTTGATTAAGCGCAAAAATAGGGATAATTTTAATAATATGGCGAAAATTGTAAATATCTTTTTACTTGTGATGTTACTTTTTGCAGTTATTAATTTTAATGGCTGTGATTATGTAACTCACAGAACTCTTTCTAAAGAGACGGTTTATACGGATGAAGAACCTGACCCTAATTATGAAATTTCGTTAAATTACGATTATCAGGATTTTACCGCGTTTATGTTTCTTGGAAACAGGACGGAATCATTCAGCACATATTTCAATAAATTTTATACTGCTAACGAGGATTTTGATGAAGCACTAAAGGAATTCAAGGCATCTACAATTGCAAATTACAACAGAAGGCTTGATTCCATCAACATAGTTACACCTGTGCTTCAATCAACTAAAGATAAATTCACAAAAGTTATTGAAAGATGCTCTAAAATTATTCAGTACAATAAAAACACAAAGTATGTTGATGATGCTGTTTTGCTGATAGGATTGTCATATTTCTACTCAAACGATTTTATTCAGGCTGAAAGAAAATTCAACGAATTTCTTTCGAAACTTTCTAAAAGCGAAATAGCAGATGACGCGATATTATACCTTGGAATGACAAAAATAAGGTTAAGAAAAAATGCCGACGGTGAGACTATTTTAAAAAGTCTTTTACAGAATTCGAAGAATGATGAAATAAAATCGAGAGCATTACAACAACTTGCAATATATAATATTGGTCTTAAAAACATTACAGACGCACAGGAATTATTAGTTCAATCCATTGAATTAACAAAAGATAAAGAAGTAAAGGCTGAAAGACAGTACATACTCGCTATAGTTTATTCACTTTACAACAAAGAAAAAGCTCCTCAAATGTATTTAGAAGCGTATAAGAATACATCAAATTTCGATTTTGAGTTTTATGCGAAATTAAATGAGGCTAAATCTTACAATAGTATAGCAAAATACAAAGAGTCTGAAGAGATTTTAAGAAAAATGAACAAACAATATCTCGATTATCCGGACTTTAAACAACTGGTGGAACTTGAGATAGCCAACACTGATTTTTACCAGAAAAGATATGGTGAAGCAAAAGAAAAATATTATTACGTAATAGTTAAATACCCAAGTTCGAAACCCGCAGCCGAAGCATATTATAAGTTAGGGTTGTATTACGAAACAATTATTAAAAATTATTTAAAGGCACTCATTTTTTACAAGAAGGCAAATGAAACATCAACAAGTTTAGACTATGCAGACTTGAGCAATCTAAAGTCTTCAGTCTTAGACAGGTACTTTACTTTAAAGGCGGTTATCGATGACACTACTAAGATTGAAATACCTGCCGAAGAACCTGAACTGCAGAACTTTAAGTTGAAGTATGAAGAGGAAATGAATAAGGATTTGAAAAAAACAGTTGACCCTAAGGGCGGTAAAGAAAATATAAAAGGCGGGGGATTTTTTTCAAGAGATACTATTCCGGGTGACGATTCACTTTTAATTGAATTTCAAAAAGTTCTCCAGAAAAAGAAGGATGAATCTTTAAATCAGGATTCGATTTCGGAACCGGTCGTCAAGGATTCAATAACAAATAAAGATACTGCAATAGTAAAAAAAGAAATCAAGGATACATTAGTCGTACCTGTAATAAATACAGACTCAATAAATGCAGCAAAAGAAGACACAAAGTTAAATGCATACTTTGAAATTGCAGAAATATTTTATTACAACTTGAATCAAATAGATTCATCGATTTTCTATTTAAACAAAATTATCAACGGTTTTACAAACGCAAATTTAGTCAGTAAGGCTACTTTTTATTTGGGCTCTATTTATAGATCCCGCGGTGACAGTTTAAAAGCGAATGAATATTTTAAGGAGGTTATAAGTAAGTTCCCAAACACAATCTATGCTAACGAATCAAGAAAATACCTTGGAATTGAAACGGTTTTACAAAGTTTTGATTCGGCAGACTCTTTGATTTCAGTAGCAGATAATCTGTTAAAATCAGGTGATAAGAACCGGATTCCTGCCGTTTTAAACGAAGCATTGACAAAATACCCTCAAAGCCCACTTATACCTAAGGTATATTATGCATTGGGATGGTTTTATGAAAACGTGAAACTCGATAAAGATAGTATGATGAAGTATTATGATATAGTAATAAAAAATTATCCGAACACAAACTTTGCGGCATCTGTAATGCCTACTTTTAACTATTATTCTTCTTTGAATAAAAAAGATACTACAAATTCAGGTGACAGTACTCGTATTATTTCAAAAGACAGTTTGAAATCCGACACAATCAGTACCGGTATCATTCCGACAGATAGTCTGAAATCTGACACAAACAAAGTAAACACAGATACACTTAAAATAATTGAAGAAAAACTGAAAGAGGAAAAAAAGCAGAAAGAGCCTGTGAAAAAAGAATCCGGTGAGGACTCGCCTATGCTTAAAGATGATGATTAGTTTTTGTAATTTTTCCTGCATCGTATAACAGGTTTAAAAAGTACTTACAAACAACACTTACATTCAGCCCATAATTAATAATGATTTATGGATTTGTCAAAGAGATTTTTTGCGTAAATTTTCAAATTGATAATATGTGAATATTGTGTAAAATTTTAGCCTGGAAAAATGGAACTTTATACATTGACAAATATAATTTCACTCTAAGAAATTTATATACTAAAATTTTTCTCTTACGATAATTTCTATTGACTTATCACTCTTGATTTTATAATTTGAATTTAAACTAAATGAATTAAATGAACTATTTTGATGACATAGAATATAATGCCGATGATAATTTTCAATACGACGATATGGCGGGTTACAACTCTGAATCAACGGAAGAAAAAATAAACCAGCTATGCGAAGACGGGAATTATAAGGAAGCGTTAACACTCGTTAACGTTGCTTTAAACTATTCTCCCTATTCAGCAGAGTTGTTTCACAAAAAAGCATTAATTTTAGACGGGCTCGGGAAATATGATGAGTCAACAATATTTTACGACAAGGCAATTTCTTTAAACCCCAACGATTATGAAATTTATATAAACAAAGGAATTTCATTAGATTCGCAGGGGAAATACGAAGATGCCATCAGGAATTTTAACAAAGCACTAAGCATAGATTCGGAAAATTGTGAAGCATATTTCAACAAAGGAATAAGTTTTGAAAGAGACGATAATTTTGAAAAAGCAATACAGTGTTTTTCTAAATGTCTGGAAATTAATCCTGAATATGCTGATTCTTATTACGAACTCGGCTATTGTTATGATTTTTTGGATGACTTAAAACTATCCGTAGAATCGTACGAAAAACATCTTGAGTTAAATCCTTTCAATTCCAATGCATGGTACAATCTTGGAATCGTCCTTAGCAGACAGGGTAAATATTTGAAGTCGATTAATTGCTATGAATACGCTATAAATTTAAAAAGCAGCTTTGCTTCTGCATATTATAATTGCGGTAATGCATATTCGTCTGTAGGATTATTCAGTAAAGGCATCGAGTACTACAAACAATCTGTTTTGTTTAATGATAAGGATTCGTACGCTTATCATAACATTGCAAATTCATATTTTGAACTCGGAATGTTTGATGAAGCACTTCCATATTTCGAAAAAGCACTTAAAATAAATCCTGATAGTTTTGATTCACATTTCGGAATTGGTTCCTGTTACTATAATATGGAAAAATACGATAACGCCCTTGTACACTTCAACAGCGGCTTAAAGATTAACAAAAATCATTCACAGCTCTGGTACTCGAAAGCAGATACAGAATACGCACTTTTCAAAATGGATGATGCTGAACAAAGTTACAAAAAAGTAATAGAAATTGAACCCGACAATTATGAGGCAATTTTTGACTTGGGCTGTGTTTATGCAGATTTGAATATGTTTAAAGATGCCCTCGAATACTTCAACAGAGTTCTGATTTTTAAACCTGACTGGGCTGATGTTTATTACGAAATAACAAAAATATATTTTCTTACAGGAGAAACAAATCTCGGTATTGAAATGCTCGAGAACAGCATTTAAGTATAAACCTGAGGACAGGTTTGATTACAATTTTGAAGATGACTGGGAAAAAATAATATCATTTTTAGTAGACAGGTGAATTATAATAGGTTACTGATGAAAAATAAAAATTTACTTATCCTAAATTCAGGTCTTAATACGGACGTCGAATAGTTTTTTATCTTTGATTTGTAATATCCGTTTATCATTAAATTTCTTAACGATTTCGAAATTATGTGTTGCCATAATTAAAGTTGTTCCTGTTTTATTAATATCATTCAGTAATCTGACTATATCTAACGCTACAAACGGGTCCAGGTTCCCGGTTGGCTCATCAGCCAGTAAGAGTATCGGCTCGGTAATCATCGCACGGGCTATTGCAACCCTCTGTTGTTCCCCTCCCGAGATATCGTATGGCATATCATTCATATGTTCCATAAGACCAAGTTTGGAAGCAATATCAAAAACTTTTTTCTTTATGGATTCTTTTTTATCACCCGCTATATAAAGAGGTATAGCGATATTCTCAAAGATATTTCTGTCGTTCAACAGTTTAAAATCCTGAAAGACGATTCCGATTTTTCTTCTTAGGAAAGGAATTTCACTTTTATCAACAGTTTCCGAATTAAAATCATCGAAAGTAACAACACCGCTCTTTGGCTTTGTGTCAAAATATATTAACTTCAGAAAAGTTGTTTTACCGATACCGCTTTCACCCACAAGAAAAACAAACTCACCTTTATTTATTTCAAGCGAAGCCGAATTAAAGATTTCTTTATTTGTGTATGAAAAACTTATGTTATTAAATGTAATCATTTTTTAACGATTAATTTTGAAGCAAGTTTAATTGCTGCTATTGTACTGTCAAGATTAGCAATATTTTTACCTGCAATATCAAATGCCGTTCCGTGAGTCGGCGAAGTCCTGATTATCGGCAGACCTGCTGTATAGTTAACACCAAGTCCCTTTGAAAGAATTTTAAAAGGTATAAGTGCCTGATCGTGATATGCCCCTGCTACGGCATCAAAATTCTTATAAGCATACGAACCAAAAAATCCGTCAGATGAAAATGGTCCTTTAACATTCATTCCTTTGCTTTCCAATTCTTTTATTACAGGCTCAAGTTTGGTTTTTTCTTCAAAGCCTAGTAAACCCCCGTCACCGTTGTGCGGATTAATTGCAAGAACTGCAATTTTGGGGTTTTCAATTTTAAAATTATTTATAAGAGTTTTATGAAGCACTAAAAGGTTGCTTTTCAAAACTGATTTTTCAAGCGAGGAGGAAACCATCTTCAATGGTATATGTATCGTTACCGGTGTTATCGTTAATTCTTTCGAATACATTATCATTATTGTCTTTTCACACCCTGTAATTGCCTTTAAATATTCTGTATGGCCCGGGAAACCAAAACCGGCAAGATTAAATGATTTTTTTGAAATTGGTAATGTGACCATTGCGTCATAAGATTTTCTCATACAAAGTTCTGCACCGATATGTATAGCATCACCGGCAATTCTGCCTGCTTTTTTGTCAATTTTCCCTTCTTTAACGTGTATGTTAAAATCAGGTATATTAATGAAAGAATTATTCTGCAATCTCTGAATCTTTAGTGTCTTTGAATAATGCTCTAAAACCGATTCGGGAATGATAATCTTTATATCGTACATTGACATCAGTTTTTTATTGTTAGCAATTTTCAATGCTATTTCAGGACCAATTCCGTTCGGGTCTCCGCACGTAAGCAGTATTCTTGGTAGAATCATCTTTAAGTAATTTTTTTGGGTTTCCTTGTTGTTTTCTTTTTAAACTTAAAATTTTCAGGAACATCAATAACTTCTGCATCTCCCCACAGCCCTTCAAGATTATAAAACTTTCTTGTTTCTTCATTAAATATGTGAACTACAACATCTACATAATCGAGTAAAACCCACGTTAATGCTGTATATCCTTCATCCCGCCATACCCTTTCGTTAATGTTTTTAGTTTCTTTTAAAACATGGTCGGCTATTGCCTTAACCTGTAAAGTTCCGGAAGCAGAGCAAATGATAAAATAGTCGGTTACGGATGTTTTACCTTCAAGGTTGATAATTTTAACATCGGTTCCCTTTTTCTGAAGTATTAATTCAGCAATAAAGTAAACTAAATCTTTTGGTTCCATTAATTATTTTTAAGTTTCTCCGTAAACGGTTTAAGTTCTGTGTAATCTTTTCCTATTATTATTGTCGCGTCAATAAACTTGGTCTTATCAAGCTGCTGAACGACGTTTCTATGACTGACACCTATTGCATCAGCAACTCTTTTTGCTTTATTTAAATCACCTATGATGTCGAGTACCATCGTTTTTTCAACCTCTGCTTTATAATTACCCATATCAACAACATCAAATCCTTTTTGCTTAAGATATTCGCGTAATCTTGCACCTATTCTGTTCTCGCCCGTTGCATTCAGTATATTAATCTGAACCGACAGATTCGGCTGGTTTGTAATCTGCTTTTTTGTTGTGTCAGTTCCTATTTTACTGTCACCACGGGATTTTATACCCGAAGAACTCATTATCATTGAATATGCCAGATAAAGACATATTCCTGCTATAATGATGATAGATATATTTAATACGTAATTGAGTAAATTCTTTTTAAAATCAGGGTTCATTTAATTTAATAAATAAAAAACCGAAAGCAATTTTCTTTCGGTATAAAACAAATTAATAAAAATAAAACTTATCCTACCTGTTCCACCTGTCATAGTAAAAATCATTATAAGGATTATTATTATAATACATATCATCAAGTTTTCTGTATTCAAGTTTAATGAATGCATTATCTGATACCTTGTAATCAACTGAAAGTCTCGACAAAGAGAGTCCGTTTAAATCATTTTGCAAGCCTTTTGAATATGCAGGACCAAACGATGATGAAACGTAAGGAGCATATTGCAGCTTCACATCAGCAGAAACATTCAATTTATCGGTAACTTTATAATTCATCGAATTAACGTAAGATGTAACTGATACATTTCCAAATCCTGAACTTAACATCGACACCTGAAAACTGTGCGACATAGAAAAATTCTTAGGGTTAAAAATACCGAGTATCAGGTTATTTGTGTTTCTGTTAATCTTACTGCCATCTTCAGGTCTTTTAAACTGAGCAAACGACAGACAGTTTAAAACAAAGACGGATATCAACAATAATGTTAATTTTTTCATATTTTATATATAATGATTAAAATATCAATTTTTTACTAAAACAACAATGTAAGAGAAAGAACATTTTTTATTAAAAAGTGAACTTTAATATTTCTGAAAACGGCTTATGATAAAAATTTTTGAGTTGCTATTTTGAAAAATTTGTTTTAAAATTGAACAAATACAAAAATTCAGTATTCCCGTTATCCCGAGTTTCTGAAAATTGTATATAATACTTATTTATTAACCTTTAATTTAAGGAGAAAAAAATTTGAGAAAATTTTATTCACTCGTATTAACAGCATTATTTTTAATGTCTGCAACTTTCAGTTTTGCACAGGTAACTTCAGTTGGGACGTGCACCTGAAGGTTTAAAAATGCCCGTCAGTATTTCTAATGACAACATTATGAATGCTAACAATCGTGGTTTTGTTTACATTTCAGGTACGTCAAGTCACCAATGGAATAAACAATTCATGGGCAATGTTTCAGTTACACCTATCGGCTCACCGTTTACAACAGCAGGCTGGATTGGTGCAACAGCAAGACGTGATAACGGTGTAATATATGTTTGTAATCAGGCTGCACCTTTCCAGATCTGGACTTTAGATACAACATCTGGTGCAGCAACACTCGTAGTATCCTGCACGGGATTACCGGAAACAAATTTCACGGGTATGGACTTCGTTGGAAACACTTTATATGGTCTTTCTTCAAGTCTTATCAACATCATCAATTTTTACAATTAATCTAACAACAGGTGTCTGCACACCTATTGGTTCACCATCAGCAGTTTGTTTGGGTGGTATTGCTCTCTCAGCAGCACCAAACGGTACATTATTTACTACTGATATTGTAGGTAATAATTTGTACAAATGGAATACAACTACAGGTGTTGCGACATTAGTCGGTGCTTTAGGTTTTGACGCAAACTTCGGTCAGGATGCGGCATTTGACTTAAGTGACGGTATGTATTATTTAGCATCAGCAGGTCCGGGAAATATTCTCAGAGTCTGCGATACAACAACAGGTAGTGCAACAACTGTTATCGGAACTTATGCAGGTCAGCCTTCTTGCTTATCGATAGTAGCAAACGCAGGACCAACAATTACACATACACCATTACCAAATACACAAAACGTTACAGGTCCTTACATTGCTAACGCAACTATATTACCATCAGGTGCGGCAACAATTACAAGCGGCAAAGTGTTCTGGTCAAGAAACAACACTGTACTTACAGACTCTGTTACAATGACAAATTCCGGAAGTAACTATTCCGGCAGTATTCCGGGTAACGGAACAAATGCAACTTACAGATATCAGATTAGAGCAATCCAAAGTGACGGTAAATCATCACAAACAGGCGTAAACACATTCATAGTAACTGGTACCGATACAGAAAAACCTGTTATTACTCACACAGCAATCGGACCAACACCAAAATCAACCTGGCCTGTAGCAGTTACAGCAACAGTAACAGATAACATCGGTATTGACTCTGCCTGGGTAAGATGGTACAAAACAAGTGCACCAGGAACAGTAAAGCAATTCAAAATATTAAATACATCAGGTAACACATATACAGCATTATTTAATTCTGTAAATGCAGATGTTAACGTTGGTGATATTATTAATTATCGTATTATTGCTCAGGATAACTCATTACAGCATAACAGAGATTCTACAGCATTGTACAATTTCCCAATTATTGCATTAGTTACTGCTTGTGTCGGTACAGGTACAACATCATCAAACTATCCATTCACAACATTCTGGATGGACGGAAGAACTCAGATGCTCTTCACATCAGCCGAACTTAATGCACAAGGTCTTGTTGCAAATCATTGGATTACAAAAGTTGGTTTCAACGTTTTAACAAGAGACGCTGCTCCGATGAGCGGATTTAACGTAAAATTCCAGTTAACAACAGCAACATCATTAACCGGTTTCGTAACTACAGGTACCTGGTTCACAGGATACACTGGCTCTTATACAGTACCGGGAACAGGTCAGCAAAACATTGATATGCAGCCACCGTATTTCGTATACAACGGAACAAGCAATTTGTTAGTTGAAATTTGTTATGATAACTCAGCATATACAGCGTATTCAACTGTAGCATCAACATCAGCAGCAGGAATGACCTGGGGATACTACACAGACAACGCAGCAGGATGTACAATGACAGGCGGAACAGCACAGGCTATCAGACCAAATACCTGTTTCACTGCAACACCTGTAACTGGAATCGCACCAATCGGAAATGTATTACCGACTTCATATTCATTATCTCAAAACTATCCAAATCCATTCAATCCGGTAACCAAAATTAATTTTGCATTACCAAAACAAGGATTTGTAACTTTGAAGATTTATGACGTACTCGGTCGCGAAGTAAAAACACTCGTTAATGAAGTTAAATCAGCAGGAAACTTCTCAGTTGATTTCAACGCTTCAGAATTCTCAAGTGGTGTTTACTTCTACAAACTCGAGTCAAATGGATTCAGTGACATTAAGAGAATGATGCTTATCAAGTAAGATATTGTAACAATTGTCATTTCGACAATATTAATTTAAAAGGCGGTGGAGCAATCCCCCGCCTTTTTTATTTTTGATAATCTGGTATAAGCAACCCCGAAGGGGTTGAATATGAATAACCCACGGCGAAGCCGTGGGAAAAAGCATACACCTGTACAACCCCGAAGGGGTTGAATATGAAAAACACCTTTTACAGTAAACATTATTTTCAAAACCGGTGGAGCAATCCTCCGCCTTTTTTATTTTTGATATTCTGGTAAAAGCAACCCCGAAGGGGTTGAATATGAATAACCCACGGCGAAGCCGTGGTAGAAAACGCATACAACTATACAACCCCGAAGGGGTTGAATATGAAAAACACCTTTTACAGTAAACATTATTTTCAAAGGCTGTGGAGCAATCCCCCGGCCTTTTTTATTTTCACTAACTCGTATAAATTATTAGCATTATGTTTTTCTATATTACCGTCACCTTTAGGTGACGGAGAAAACGGCTCCAACAAAAAGGGCTTTAGCCCAAATAACCTTTCCGGTAATCCTTTTCACTACGGAAAAAAATATATTTGCAATTCACAATTTACAGAGATTCAATCGCTACGCGATTATCATCAATTTTTATTTCCCAAACAAAAAACATTTCTAAAATGAAACTTTTATGTTTTCAAAATTAATAAATTATCACCTTCTAATCCTTTATTCATTCAATATTATTATTAACTTTCGTAAATTTGTAGATAAAGTTTATAAATTTTAATTTACTAAGATGAAAAAACATCTACATTTAATCGCAGCTT
The DNA here is from genome assembly GCA_963748665.1 of Ignavibacteriota bacterium. Classification (GTDB taxonomy): domain Bacteria; phylum Bacteroidota; class Ignavibacteria; order Tepidaquicellales; family Tepidaquicellaceae; genus CAIKZJ01. The sequence continues at coordinate 222,103 of CAVVJW010000015.1, forward strand.
TGCTTGTGATTCTTTTCGTTTCCTCATTTGCTTACGCAAATGTTGTTCCTAACAATGGAAATTCAGGTATCAATGTTAACATTCTCGAGTCAAGACTTGGCTATACTAAGATTGAATACACATTCCAGGGTTATGATTCAAAAGAAATTCTGATTGAAGGTAAAACCTATCTTTACATTACTGCTCCGAATATGACGCAATTAATGGAAAAAGGCAAACCCGAGTTAATCAATTTCAAAAGAAGTCTTTTGATTCCTGATAATTCAGGAATGACTTACAGGATTGTTTCTCAGGAATCAGAGGTGATTAATACTCTTCCTGTTATGCCTTCCAAAGGACATTTCACGAGGAATATTGACCCGAACTCAGTTCCTTATACTTTTGGAAAAGAATATCAAGCCGATAAGTATTTTCCGGAGAACAACGTTTCGCTTGAAACTCCATATATAATAAGAGATTTCAGAGGAATGACCATACAGTTTAATCCATTGCAATACAATCCCGTTCAGGGAAAAATGAAAGTTACGAGAAAAATGGTTATTGAGGTTTATTCTGATAATTCAAAACAAGTCGTTAATCCTTTAAACAGGCAGAATCCTTTAACAAAAATTTCCGAAGACTTTGTTGGTATTTACAGTGAAATGTTTATGAACTACGGTATTGGCGGTGTGAGATTTAACCCAATACCCGAACCCGGAAAAATGCTCGTTATTTGTCCGACAGGTTATATGACTGCAATTCAGCCTTTCGTACAATGGAAACAACAGAGAGGACTAAACGTAACTCTTGCCGAATACCCGGCTGTAACAGGTTCAGGTAATACTGCAATAAAAAATTATATTCAGGCAATGTACAATTCAGCCGGCTCTGTTACTTATGTTGTATTAGTAGGTGACGCAGCAGATATTCCAACATTAAACGGTACTATACGAATCTGCCCCGTCTGACCCTTGCTACGTTAAACTCGCAGGTACTGATGCATATCCCGATGCTTTTGTTTCAAGAATTTCCTGCCAGAATGCGGCAAGCATTTCTTACGTTGTAACAAAATTAATAAAGTTTGAAAGAGATATTACACTCGGTGCCCCCTGGTACAATAAAGGTGCTGGTATTGGCGGACCAGATAACGGAGGAACTCCTTCATACACAGATTCAATAAGAATGAACTGGGTCAGGGATACTTTAATGCTTGGCGGTTTTACTCAGGTTGATAAAATCAACGGACCTGTTGCAACACCGCAAACATTGATTAATTCACTCAATGATGGCAGATACGTTCTTAATTATATCGGTCACGGTTCGGGTACTTCCTGGAGCAATACAGGTTTTTCTGTAACAAACGCATACCAGCTCGCAAACGGATGGAAGAATCCATACCTCTGCGACGTTGCCTGCTTAAACGGTAACTTCACGCTTAACGAATGTCTTGCTGAAGCACTGCTTCGTGCAGGCGATACTGCAAACCCAAAAGGATTGTGCTACTATTTATGCATCATCTACAAATGCAAGCTGGGTACCACCTTGCGATATGCAGTTGTACACAAACCATCTGATGTCACGTCAGACAAGAAAAACCGCAGGAGCAATGTCATTCTTCGGAGTTATGTACGCTATGGATATGTGGGGCGGCAGTACTGGTGAAGGTTTAAAACTAATGGAACAATACAACATCTTTGGTGACTGCTCATTATTGTTAACAAGAGGCGTCCCGCTCGGACCTTCAATCTCTCACAATCAATTACCAAACACTGAAAATCTTACAGGTCCATACGTTGTTAACGCAACAGTTACACCTTCAAATTCAGGTTTACTTCCGGGAAGAACAAAACTTTACTGGACAAGAGCAACAGCATTTGACAGTGTTGCAATGACAAACACAGGCGGCAACAACTGGACTGCAAACATTCCGGGAAACGGCTCCCCTGCTCTTTATAAATATTATATCGCAACCTGTGACTCTATGAACCGTGTTGCTTTATTACCGGGCGGCGCACCAACAAACTACTTCAGTTTCAATGCATCAACGGACGTTACAAAACCTGTTATTACACATACAGCTTGTAACAGACGTACCAAAATCACTATGGCCTGTATCTGTTACTGCATCAGTTACAGACAACATCGGTACTTGATTCAGTATGGGTAAGATGGTACAAAGAATAACACAGGCAACAGGCTTAAACATTTTAAACTCCTGAACACAAGCGGTTCAAACTTCACTGCTATATTTAATTCAGTAAATGCAGACGTTATCGTAGGCGATCATTATTGCTACAGAATTTTTGCACGGGATAATTCATCGAATCACAACACAGATTCATCAGCACTGTACAAATTCAAGATTATCAACTTAACAAGTATTTGCATTGGAACAGGAACAACATCATCAAACTATCCATTCACAACATACTGGATGGACGGAAGAACACAGATGTTATTTACGGCAGCAGAATTAACAGCAGCAGGCGGTTCTTACCAAATTCAGTATATCACAAAATTAGGATTCAATGTACTCACAGCAAGTTCACAGCCAATGAACGGATTTACTGTTAAGTTCCAGGCAACAACACAATCATCATTAACAGGTTTCGTTTCAACAGGTACCTGGCATACAGGATTCAGCGGAACATACACAGTCCCCGGAACAGGTTATCAAAATATTAATATGACAACTCCATATTTTACGTGGAATGGTACAAGCAATTTGCTTGTTGAAGTCTGTTTTGATAACACATCATACACACAATATTCAACAGTTACATCAACATCTGCACCTGGAATGACCTGGGGATACTATACAGATAACTCAACAGGATGTACAATGACAGGCGGCTCCGCACAGTCAAACAGACCGAATGTTTGTTTCACAATGACACACATTTACAGGTGTCACATCCTGAATGGCATTCGGAAATCCCAACAGTATATTCATTAAGCCAGAACTATCCAAATCCGTTTAACCCGGTAACCAAAATTAATTTTGCATTACCAAAACAAGGATTTGTAACTTTGAAGATATATGACGTACTTGGACGTGAAGTAAGAACACTTGTAAACGAAGTTAAATCAGCAGGAAACTTCTCAGTTGATTTCAACGCATCGGAATACTCAAGCGGCGTTTACTTCTACAAACTCGAATCAAATGGATTCAGTGATATCAAGAGAATGATGTTAATCAAGTAAGATTAAGGGTAAAATATAATATATAAGGCGGCCAGAAATGACCGCCTTTTTTATTTTTAACAATCAGGTTTCGTTTTTAACAATCAGGTTTCGTTTTTAATTTTCTGATTTTATTATTAATAATCTGGTAAAAACAACCCCAAAGGGGTTGAATATGAATAACCCACGGCGAAGCCGTGGGGAAAATCATCTACTTTGTACAACCCCGGAGGGGTTGAATGTGAATAACCATAGTAAACAGTAAGAAATATTTTTAAATGCTGTTGTGCAATCCTCCACCCTTTTAAAATTTTCCCGTAGGGGAAAAACCTCTGTAACTATAAATGCACCCAAAATCCTTTTCGCGTAGCGAATAAACCAATTAGAATAACATTCGGCTGAAGCCGATTCACTTTTTCTAATCGTTAACCCGTTGCCTAAAGGCAACGGTAATAAGAACATTCTTATGAACAATCATCGATGTTTGTGCTAACTATACCCTATTGTGAAATAATATATTAAATTTTGTTTTCCTATTACCGTCACCTTCAGGTGACGGAGAAAAACAACTTCACCCAAAAGGGCTTTAGCCCAAAAAACTATTCCCGTAACGAAATACCTCTGTTGTACCCGAACTATAATTTCCCATTCCTTGTTTTATTCTCAAACAATAAAGCAAAATGAAAAACATACTAATACTGATTCTGTTCTTTACTCTGTCCTATTCGCAATCGAAAGCACAATGGGTTAATCTCAATATGGGCAACGGTTTCAATATACTCGATTTCAGTTTCCCGAATTCACAAACAGGTTACATCTGCGGCTACGGAGGTCTGTTCAAAAAAACTACAAACGGCGGCACAAACTGGACTAACTTGTCTTTCCCGACTACACAATTCAACCTGAACGCTGTTCACTTCTTTAACGCAAACACAGGCTTGCTTGCTTCTGATAGCGACACAATATACCGAACTGTAAACGGCACTCAAAACTGGTCGGAGAAAATATACATCGGAATGCAAGTTTTTGATTTCCAGTTCTTCGATTCACTCAACGGATATGCATCGGGCAACAACAGATTTGCAAAAACTACAAACGGCGGTTTAAACTGGACTGTCAGCACAATTCAATCAAGCGGACAAATATTTTTCATAAATCAAAATACAGGCTGGACATTGTATTATATCGGCTCAGGCACATCTCAATTTTAAAAACAACCAATGCCGGAACAAACTGGCAGACACAATACACTGCTACTGATATTTAAAAATCTTTATGACATATTTTTCGCGGATGAAAATACAGGATACACATGCGGATACAGACACAATATTTTAAAAACTACAAACGGCGGTATAAACTGGACAAGCCAGACCGATGAATCAAGCGCTCAGGGACTTTATTCTATATATTTCATAAATGCAAATTCAGGCTGGGCTGTCGGCGATTTCTACAGTACAACAAACACAAACACATATTACACTTCAAACGGCGGTACAAACTGGCTCAACACAAATGGCTTAGTATCAGGAAGATTAAACCGTGTAAAAATTAACAACTCCCCTGTCGGATACACTGCAGGTTCAAACCAGAGTATGTTCCGTACAACAAACGCAGGCGGCTTAACAGGCATTACATTTGACCCTGAAGTCACTCCCTCAAAATATTCATTATCACAAAACTATCCAAACCCGTTTAATCCCGTAACAAAAATAAAATTTTCGATATGTCTCCCCTCGTGCATTGGGGGGATTACAGATGGTACAATTAAAAGTTTACGACATTATGGGTCGCGAAGTACAAACCCTCGTAAACGAATCACTCCAACCCGGAACATACGAAGTAACCTTTAATGGTTTAAATCTCAACAGCGGAGTTTATTTCTATAGAATCACCTCTGAAAACTTTTCCGAAACAAAAAGTATGCTGCTGATAAAATAATATTTAATAATTGTCTTCCTCGTAGCAGATTCACCAAGAAGAATATACAACCCTGTAATATTTTAGCTGTAATCCGGATAACGATAAAGCTATCAAGGCAATACAGCACCTCTGAATTGATATATGAAGTATTCTAAATTCAATAAATATTTCTTTTGATAAATGAATTTCGTATTTTTGTTATAAAATTAAAAAACTAAAATCCTTTAAACCTTTTTAATAATAGTATTATGAAGAAATTATTACTTATTGTACTGATACTTATCGCATACACAACCGCAAACGCACAGTTTGCAGAAGTAAGTACCAGACTCAAACAAAAACTTTCAAGTATGAGTCCTATGGAATACACACCAGTTCTTGTACTTTTAAAAGACAGAGTTAACATTGAGGCACTCGATGCACAACTTTATTCGCAAAGAGCGACAGCACAATTTCGTGCAAAGACAGTTATAGATGCTTTAATGGATAAAGCACGCACAACACAGGGACCTATATTGTCTGCTCTTGAAAGCAAAAAATTAGCAGGTAAAGTAAGGAACTATGAATCATTCTGGATTAGCAATATGATTTTAGTAGATGCTAATGCAGAAACAATTCAGGATTTAATCAGAAGAACAGACGTTGAACAAATAGATATTGATGCTTTGCTTGAATACGATAAACCTTTAGAACCTGCCTTCGATGCACCTAATGGAACCGAAGCATCAGAAATCGGTTTGAAAGTTATTAAAGCAAATAAAATGTGGGAAATTGGTATTACCGGAGCCGGAAGACTTGTGATGAATATAGATACTGGTGTAGAGGGAACTCATCCTGCATTATCTGCAAGATGGAGAGGTAATAACGGGCAACCCTGGTGGAGAGCCTGGTTTGACAAAAATGGCAGCACGACATCTCCTGCAGACTGCGACGGACACGGAACTCATACAATGGGAATTATGTGCGGTCGTTCTTCAGCGGGTGATACGGTTGGTGTTGCTCCAAATGCCCAATGGATAGCCGCAAGGACAATCTGTTCTTCACCTCACACGAGTAATTCAATCGCTGCATTTCAATGGGCGATGAACCCAGACAGTAATTCAGGCACTACGAATGATATGCCCGACGCAATAGGAAATTCCTGGTACGACCCGGATGTAACTAACGAATGTTCAGGAATTTATAAAACCACTCTAGATGCACTTGAGGCAGCAGGCCTTGCAATAGTCTTTTCTTGTGGAAACAGTGGTTCCGGGGCATCAACTATTACAAAACCAAAAAACATCAACACTAATCTTGTTAACGCTTTTAGCGTAGGAAACATAAACGGTAATAATCCTTTCCCTTATCCTATAGCATCTTCATCATCGAGAGGACCTTCTCTTTGCGGAGGTACAGGTTCACTATTGATTAAACCTGAAGTTTGCGCACCGGGCACAAGTGTACGTTCTTCTTACACAGGCGGAGGTTATTCATTATTATCAGGTACCTCAATGGCTTGTCCTCATATAGTAGGAGCAGTAGCACTTTTAAGACAAGTGGCACCAAACTTAACAGGAAAACAAATTCTTGAAGCACTATACAACACTGCAGTTCAACTTCCTGTTGGTGGTGTTGAGAATAACGATTATGGAAAAGGTGTAATTGACGTATGGGCTGCATATCAATCATTAGGACCAATGATTACACATACAGCTTTACCAAACACTGAAAATTTAACAGGACCTTATCTTGTTAATGCAAATATAACTTCAGTTTTATCTGGAGTTTCAACAGCAAAACTTTTGTGGTCAAGAAACAATACAAATATCACTGACAGCATTGTAATGACAAAAGGAACAGGTAACAACTGGTCATCTTCAATACCGGGAAATGGCTCAACTGCGGTTTACAGATATTACATTAAAGCAATCGACAGCACAGGTAGAGCGGGAACAAATCCTGCCGGAGCACCTGCAGTATTAAATACTTTCACTGCATCAGCAGATTTGGAGAAACCGGTTATTACTCACACAGCATTAGGTGACGTACCAAAAACAACATGGCCTGCAACGGTTAACGCAATTGTAACAGATAATATCGGTATTGATTCAGTCTGGGTTAAATGGTATAAAAACAATACAGGAACAGGAATAAAGCAATTCAAACTACTCAACACAGGCGGTTCAAATTTTGCGGCATTGTTTAATTCAGTCAATGCCGACGTTAACGTTAATGACTCAATATTCTACAGAGTATTTGCAAGAGACAACTCAAGTGGCCATAATACAGACTCTACAGCAATGTATAAATTCAAGATTATCAACTTAACATACGTTTGTGCCGGAAACGGAACAACATCATCAAACTATCCGTTTACAACATTCTGGATGGATGGAAGAACACAAATATTATATACTGCGGCAGAATTAACAGCGGCAGGAATTGGACCAAATTCAGCAATCACAAAAATTGGATTTAATGTACTTACAGCAGCAACTCAGGTAATGAGCGGATTCAACGTAAAATTCCAGGCAACATCACAGACATCGTTAACAGGATTCGTAACAACAGGAACCTGGTTTACAGGATTCAGCGGTTCATACGCAGTACCGGGAACAGGTCCTCAGAATATAACTTTGCAAAATAATTATATCTGGAACGGCACGAGCAATATGTTGATTGAAATCTGTTATGACAACTCAGCCTATACATCGTATTCAACCGTAACATCAACAGCAGCATCAGGCATGACCTGGGGATACTATACAGACAATTCTGCAGGTTGTACAATGACAGGCGGAACAGCACAGGCAAACAGACCAAATGTATGCTTTACATTCACAACAGGCGTTGGTGTAAACCCAATCGGATTAGAAATACCGAAAGTGTATTCATTAAGTCAGAATTATCCAAATCCGTTTAACCCGACAACGAAAATAAACTTTGCATTACCAAAGCAAGGATTTGTAACGTTGAAGATATATGACGTACTTGGACGTGAAGTAAGAACACTTGTAAACGAAGTTAAATCAGCAGGCAATTTCACAGTTGATTTCAATGCATCAGAATTCTCAAGCGGAGTTTACTTCTACAAACTTGAATCAAATGGATTCAGTGATATAAAGAGAATGATGTTAATAAAGTAAGATCTAAAAATTGTCATTCCTGCGAAAGCAGGGGGTACCCTCTGGGTCATCCATAATAAAAAAGGCGGTCAGAAATGACCGCCTTTTTTATTTTTAACAATCCGGTTTCGTTTTTAATATTCTGATTTTATTATTAATAATCTGGTAAAAACAACCCCAAAGGGGTTGAATATGAATAACCCACGGCGAAGCCGTGGGGGGAACATCTACTTTGTACAACCCCGGAGGGGTTGAATGTGAATAATCATAATAAACATTAAGAAATATTTTTAAATGCGGTTGTGCAATCCTTCGCCCTTTTAGTCTTTTCCCGTAGGGAAAAAACCTCTGCAGTTATGAATTACTACACAAATCCTTTTCGCGTAGCGAATAAACCTATTAGAACAACATTCGGCTAAAGCCGATTCAAATTGACTAATCGTTCGCCCGTTGCCTAAAGGCAACGGTAATAAGAATAGTCTTTTAAACAATTATCGATGTTTGTGATAACTATTACCTATTGTGAAATAAATTATAATAAATTATTTTCAATTCCCGTCACCTTTAGGTGACGGGAAAAACAATAGCGACCCAAAAGGGCTTTAGCCCAAATTATCGCTGGGAGATTGTTTTCAGATTATTATTAAGCAATTAGATTATCCCGTAGTGAAAAAACCTTCGTAGATATAACTGTTAACAAATAACTCTTTTTCCCTGACAACTTTCTTGCAATTTCCGAAAGGAGAAAATCTTTTTATACTGAAGTTTAAGTATAAACAATTCCACATAAAATGAAATTTAAAATTATTATATTATATTATATTTATTAACTTAAATTTCCTGTTTATGAAATTTCGTTTACAAACATTATTCGCAACATTGATTTTGACTGTTGTTCTCTCCAATATTTCTACAGCCCAGATTAGTGTTGACGGAAAACCTCTCAGCAGTACCTATCAGATAAAGGCAAACGTAGAAACGTTTACAATGCCTTCGTTCGACCTTGATAAAATGTTAAGAGAAGACGCTTTTGAATCACAATTTAAAGATATCCCTCCGAGATTCGGAAAAGATTTCGAAGTTAATTTTGGTTATGGAAATTCCGGGACAATTGACATACTGCCAAACGGTACAAAAATCTGGAGAGTTGCGATAAAATCTCCGAAAGCCATTTCAATCAATTTAATATTTGATAAATTCAATCTTCCAAAAGGCTCCACATTCTTTATTTATAGTAAAGATAAGAAACAAGTTTTCGGTGCTTACACAGACATTAACAATCAACCGAGTGGAGTGTTCTCAACAACACCTTGTATGGGTGAAGAAATTGTACTTGAGTACAATGCACCTCTCGGTTTAAAAGATCCCGTGATTAACGTTTCAACCGTTGTGCACGCATACAAGAACGTATTCAACTATTTACAATTAAAAGATTACGGAGGTTCAGGGTCCTGTAACCGTAACGTATTCTGTGCTGATGCTGATCCCTACAGAGACCAGGTTCGCTCAGTTGCATTAATTATTAACAGCAGTGGTAACCGGCATTGTACAGGTTCAATGATTAATAATACAAGATACGACGGTACACCGTTTTTCTTAACAGCTAATCATTGCATAACAAGTCAGAACGTTGCAACCTGGGTTTTCATATTCAAATATGAAGCACCAACCTGCCCGAACCCAGGCGGAGACGGACCTGTAACATTTTCGATTAATGGTTCAACTTTACTTGCAAATAATGCCCATTCAGATTTTGCTTTACTAAAACTTTCAAGTAAACCACCTGTGTCATACAATGTTTATTACAATGGCTGGAATCGGTCTAATATTCCACCAACCGGAGGAATGGGAATTCACCATCCTGCCGGTGACGTAAAGAAAATATCGTATGCACAGCAAAATTACACGCCAACATCATACAACAATCCTGCTATACCGGGTGACAGTTCTCATTGGCATGTATTTTGGACTATAATGCCTGGATCAGGACAGATTGCAATAACAGAAGGCGGATCATCTGGGTCACCTATTTACAATCAGAATAAACAAATAGTTGGACAGTTGCATGGAGGACCTTCTTCATGCACAGCAACAGATAAATCAGATTACTATGGTAAATTTGACCGTTCCTGGAACTACGGCACAACACCTGCAACAAGATTGAGAGACTGGCTCGACTCTGCAAATACTGGTGTAATTTTTGTTAATGGTTTTGATCCGAATGCAGGTCCTCTGAATGCATACAACTTGCAATCACCATCAGCGGGTGTTACAGTTCAGACTGTACCTGGTTCGAGCACAGTTTATACTTTTAACTGGGATACATCAACAGCAGCTGCTACTTATAAATGGATATTTGGTAATGCTCTCCCGACAAGACAATTGACAATACCGCTATCAACCAGACCTTGGAACGTAACATTAGGTCAGCTTGATACATATTTAGCAGGTCTTGGTGTTCCGCAGGGCGGTTCACTCAGCGGTTCGTGGGATGTATGGGCTTTCCGAAACAACGCTCCGGCAAACGATTCACTTAAAGCAGCAAACGGTCCAAGAACAATTACGTTTACTAGAGTATTGCCAACGCTTACAGCATTTTCACTCGTAAGCCCGGCAAACAACGGTAGAGTTGAAACACAAGCTGGAAGCAGCATTCCTTTAAAGATTAACTGGACAAGGTCTGGAGCAGGTACAACATACAAATGGTTCTATGCTTCTCCTAATTTCAGTTCTGCTGCAAACATTAAATTCCGTATTACATCCGATAACAGCGGATATGACAGTTTACTTACTACAACAATTGGTAGTATGGATGCATTACTTTCAGGTATCGGCGTTGCGATGGGTGATTCAACTGTCGGTCAATGGAGAGTATATGCATACAACGGAACAGATTCACTTGCATCATCACAAACCAACGGCATCACATTTAAGAGACTGATGGTTGCTAATGCCTGCGTAGGAACAGGAACAACATCATCAAACTATCCGTTTACAACTTTCTGGATGGATGGAAGAACACAGATGTTATTTACTGCCGCTGAAATTACAGCAGCAGGCGGTTTTTCAAACGCTGCTATTTCAAAAATCGGATTTAACGTATTGACTGCAAGTACACAAATAATGAATGGTTTTAACGTAAAAATCCAGAATACTTCACAAACTTCATTAACGGGGTTTGTATCTACCGGCTGGACTACAGCATACACAGGTACTTACTCAGTTCCCGGAACAGGTATGCAGTATATTAATTTGATGCCTCCTTACTTCACCTGGAACGGTACCAGCAATTTGCTGATTGAAATATGTTATGATAATACAGCATACACATCATATTCAACCGTTGCATCAACATCAGCCGCAGGTATGACATGGGGATATTATACTGATAACTCCACGGGCTGTACGATGACCGGCGGGACAGCACAGGCAAACAGGCCTAATGTATGCTTCACGATGTCACCGGCAACTGGTTTAAGCCCGATAGGAAGTACAACTCCTATAGTTTATGCTTTATCACAAAACTATCCCAATCCTTTCAACCCTGTAACAAAGATTAACTTTGCTATCCCAAGACAGGGAATGGTATCCTTGAAGGTTTATGATATGCTTGGCAGAGAAATGAAGACACTTGTAAATGAAGTTAAAACCGTAGGTTACTACAGTGTGGACTTTAACGGAAGCGATTTTGCAAGCGGTGTTTACTTCTATAGACTCGAATCAGAATCATTCAGAGATATTAAGAGAATGGTATTAATCAAATAACAAATTTTTTTTCATTACTGCCCAAACAGTAATCAATAAATTCAAAGGCGGTGGAGCAATCCCCCGCCTTTTTTGTTAATAAGATTCTTTTGTAAATCAACATATTAGACTTATGTTTATTATATTACCGTCACCTTTAGGTGACGGAAAAGAACAACTTCAACCAAAAGGGCTTTAGCCCAAATAAATCTCCCTTTGCGATTATATATCAACTATTTTGAAATACATAATAAATCCTTTTCCCGTTGGGAAAAAACCTCCGTAGTTATAAATGCTCGCAAAAACCATTTCGCGTAGCGAATAAACCTCAATTTATATAAGCCAAATTTGAACAGTGTTAATCCGTTTCATCCAAGAAAATCAGTGTCCTATTCATTATAACAATAACAATAACAATATTTGCACTCTTTACTTGTTAAAATCTTACCATCAACCCGCATTCCAACTCTCAACATTGAAACCTAAACTGACAAAGACCCTTTTTGAGTGGAAATTCATTTATAAAATGACTAAAATTGTATAATTAATTTTCCCAAACAATTATATTGTTTAAAGATTTATACTTTGAAAAACGAAAATATTATTTATACTTTTTTAAATAGATTTACTAATCAAAATTCATTTCTATTATGAAACAATTTTACAAATTTTTTATTTTCCCTCTTTGTATTATGCTGTTTTCATCTTTTGCTTTTTCACAAGAATTCCCAAAAGGTGTCAAATTAGTTAAAGACGGAAACAGTTACATCGTTGAGTATTCTTTACCTGAATACAAGACTTCAAACGTTAAAGGCGGTAATGAAAATTTCACGTTACTCGAAATTCCTGAATACGGTGTTACTTATCAGGTTGGCAAGCCGCAGTTACCGCAGATTTCATTCTTCCTTTTGGTTGGCAAGAATGAAAGCTCACCTGCTGTACAGGTTATCGGGCAAAACAAAAGCATTATCCCATTAAAGTCTTTGCTTTTCCCCACTCAAATGCCGTGGGAGAAAACCAAGAGACTTGAAGACAGGCCTTTTGTTATTGACAGAAACTACTACAGTTCAACGGGAAGTGCTAACGCTCCTTTTGTTACAGTTTCAGAACCATTTATTATGGGCGGTGCAAAGGGTGTTATGGTAACAATATATCCGTTCAATTATAATCCTTCTTTGAACGAACTTCGAGCTACTGTAAACGGCTCATTTAGAATTCAACTGCAATATTCTGCATCTCTTGATTTTTCTCCAAGACCGGCTATGGATGAATTCTTTGCGAGCAATTTTATTAACTACGAATTTAAAAATTCAAAAGGAACAAATAATTATTTAATAATTACTGCACCGGAATACGAATCAGGTCTCGCTTCATTCGTAACACACAAGCAAGGACTTGGATACAATGTTTTCGTCGCAAACACAGGAGTTACAGGCACAACAAATTCAGCGATAAAAACATACATCCAAAACAGATATAACAACATGTCAACCAGACCTGAGTTTATTCTGTTCATCGGCGATATAAACACTATCCCTGAATGGATTGGAACGGGCGAAGGTACACCTCATACAGACTGGAACTACGGGTGCCTCGAAGGCAACGACCAGTATGTTGATGCATTCGTCGGAAGATTCCCGATTCAAAACCTAACACAGCTTTCCAATATGATAACAAAAAGTATCTATATGGAAAACGGTGTAAACAGTCTTTGGAAGAAAAATGTTTTTATGGCGTCAACGGATAACTATGCAATAACAGAAGGAACCCACAACTTTGTAATTGATTCTTTCTTCGTTCCGAATGGTTACACCGTAAACACAAAACTTTATTCACACAACGGTGCAACTACAGCACAGGTCACACAATCAATAGATTCAGGAAAAATATTTGCCATTTATTCAGGACACGGCTCAGAAACTTCCTGGGCAGACGGTCCCGTCTTTTCACAGGCAAATGTTAATTCATTAAACAATACTATATTCCCGTTCGTATATTCATTTGCCTGCATAACAGGCTCTTACCATATATCAGGAGAGTGTTTTGCTGAAACCTGGGTTAGAAGCCCTAAAGCAGGTGTAATATTCTGGGGTTCATCTGTAAATTCATACTGGGATGAAGACGATATTCTTGAAAGAAGAATAGAACGCGCACTCTTTACAGAAAATTTAAAACGTAACGCCGAAAACTTCGTAAGAGGTAAAGTTCTTTTAATACAATACTACGGAAGCATAACAGCAACTATGCAGAGATACATTGAAATGTACAACTGTATGGGCGACCCGTCAATTTATCAAAGAGCATACGGACCTGCTATAGCACATACACCACTGCCAAACACTGAAAACGTTACAGGACCTTACATAGTAAATTGTGTTGTAAGTCCTTCAGGAAGTCCTATCACAGGCACAAAACTTTTCTGGACAAGAACAACTGCTTATGACAGTGTAACAATGACTAACACAAGCGGAAATAACTGGACAGCAAACATCCCGGGTAACGGCTCAACAGCAACTTATAAATACTATATCAGAACTCAGGATGCTATGAACAGAACTACTTATCTGCCCGGAGGCGCCCCTGCAAACTACTTTACGTTTACAGCATCAACAGATTTAGTACCACCCGTTATTACTCACACAGCGTTAGGTGATGTACCAAAATCAACCTGGCCCGCAACTTTGACAGCAAATGTAACGGACAACATAGGTGTTGATTCAGTATGGGTAAGATGGTACAAAAATAATACAGGAACCGGAATAAAACATTTCAAACTTTTAAACACAGGCGGTTCTATCTATTCCGCAATATTCAATTCAGCCAATGCTGACGTTAACATTAATGACTCAATATTCTACAGAGTATTTGCAAGAGACAACTCAAGTGGTCACAATGCAGACTCAACAGCATTGTATAAATTCAAGATTATCAACTTAACATACGTTTGTGTTGGAAACGGAACAACATCATCAAACTATCCGTTCACAACTTACTGGATGGATGGAAGAACACAAATGTTATTCACAGCGGCAGAATTAACTGCGGCAGGAATCGGACCAAATTCAGCAATTACAAAAATCGGATTTAATGTTCTGACAGCAGATCTTACACCAATGAACGGATTCAACGTAAAATTCCAGGCAACATCACAGACATCGTTAACAGGATTCGTAACATCAGGAACATGGTTTACAGCATATCAGCGGTTCATACTCAGTACCTGGAACAGGTCCACAGAATATTACTTTGCAAAATAATTATATCTGGAACGGCACGAGCAATATGTTAATTGAAATCTGTTATGACAATTCGGCATACACACAATATTCAACAGTAGCATCAACATCAGCATCAGGAATGACCTGGGGATACTACACTGACAATTCCACGGGTTGTACAATGACAGGCGGTTCAGCACAGGCAAACAGACCAAATACTTGTTTTACTTTCACAACAGGCGTTGGTGTAAACCCAATCGGATTAGAAATACCGAAAGTGTATTCATTAAGTCAGAACTATCCAAATCCGTTTAACCCGTCAACAAAAATAAACTTTGCATTACCAAAGCAGGGATTTGTAACGTTGAAGATTTATGACGTACTTGGACGTGAAGTAAGAACACTTGTAAACGAAGTTAAATCAGCGGGTAATTTCACAGTTGATTTCAACGCATCGGAATACTCAAGCGGCGTTTACTTCTACAAACTCGAATCAAATGGATTCAGTGATATAAAGAGAATGATGTTAATCAAGTAAGATTAAGGGTAAATATATAATATATAAGGCGGTCAGAAATGACCGCCTTTTTTATTATAATAAACCAAATTGCTGTTATCCTTTTTTATCAGTTCTATCAGTGTTAATCCGCGTTCTATTACATCACAGATTAATAATTAAAATTTATTTTGCCTTTTTTCTTTACCTGCGAATGAATAATTTTTACACAAACTAAAACTACTATATGGCAAAATTAACTTTAGATAATCTAATCGAAAAAAATCTTATTAAAGGAAAAAGAGTTCTCGTACGCGTTGACTTCAACGTGCCGCTTGATGAAAACAGAAATAATCACTGACCCGAAGAGAATCATTGAAAGTCTTCCTACAATAAATGCTATTACTAAAAATGGGGGTAAATGTGTATTAATGAGTCACCTCGGCAGACCTAAAGGCGAAAAGAACCCTAAGTACTCACTGAATGTAGTCGCTGAGTTTTTAACGGCTCATTTAAATAAACCAGTCCTTTTTTCGGATGATTGCATTGGCTCTGACAACATAGAAGTAATTAACAATATGCCTGAAGGCGATATTCTGCTCCTTGAAAATTTACGATTCTACAAAGACGAGGAAAAGAATATTCCTGAATTCGCACAAAAACTTGCAGCATACGGAGATGTTTATGTAAACGATGCTTTCGGAACTGCTCACCGTGCACACGCATCCACAGAAGGAGTAACACACTATATAGAAAAATGTGCGGCAGGTTATTTAATGGAAAAAGAATTGAAATATCTTGCAACAGCAATCATTGACCCCAAACGTCCGCTTTGTGCAATACTCGGCGGCTCTAAGATTTCAGGTAAGATTGATGTTCTGGATAATCTCTTAAAGATTGCAGATAAAATATTAATCGGCGGTGGAATGATGTTCACTTTCTACAAAGCTATGGGACTTGAAATCGGAAAATCAATCCTTGAAGAAGATAAAGTAGAACTCGCAAAAGAAGTACTTGCAAAAGCAAAAGAACTTGGCAAAGAATTTTTACTACCTGCTGATGTAGTTATTGCGGACAAATTTGATAATTCTGCTGATACAAAAATTATTGGTTTCGATAAATTCACAGACGAAACAAAAGAATGGATGGGAATGGATATCGGTCCCGATACTATCGCAAAGTATAAAGAGGCTATATTAAATTCTAAGACCATTATCTGGAACGGTCCGATGGGTGTATTTGAAATGGATAAATTTTCGAACGGTACTTTTGAAGTTGCGAAAGCACTCGCAGAGGCAACAAAAAATGGTGCAACAACAATAATAGGCGGAGGTGATTCAGCGGCAGCAATAGCAAAAGCAGGACTTGAAAAAGAAGTTTCACACGTTTCAACAGGCGGAGGTGCATCACTTGAATTTCTTGAAGGCAAAAAACTTCCGGGAGTTGAAGCACTTACAGAAGTTTAGCACAAAAATTAAAACAGAAACCCTTCCATTTGGAAGGGTTTCTGGTATTTGTTTATAATCTTATTCAGACCTCTTCTTTGCAGATTCAGTTGTTTTATTACCATTATTGCCTCCCTTCGAACCATTATTACCTGTTGTAGTAGTTGATGTCCCGGTTGTTGTTGAACCTGAAGTATATGTCTTCGTGGAATTGGTATTATTTGAATTATTGCTGTACTTTCTCCACTCAATATTTCTTTCTATGACATTATCATATTTGGTCTTTTCATAACTATAAGGACTTACTTTTCTTACTTCAATTGCCGTAACATAATTCAGTTTACTTTCACTAATATTAACAGGTTTTAATTTGTGATTTATTTCTTCCTCAGCATTTACATTTTGTTGATTAGAATTGTTTAGCCCAGATATCACAAAGTAAACAGGAGCAGGTATATAAGTATTAGTGTTGCTGACCTTATCATATTGAGAGTAATTTCTTAACGGCATAATATTCATATTTGCATTTTCAAACTGACGGAATGGATAAAATGTAGCAAAATGAAAATCAAACATCCCATTCATAAAACTGTGTACCAACCATCCGCCGTAAATTCCGGATATAGTCCAGAATCTTTTGAAAATAATTATCTTCATAGAAAAACCTTCCGTCTGAATAGCAATAAAAACCTTCGCTTGTAAGTTTCCAAAAAGCAAATTCATTCTTGTGAAGTTTCGGGATTTCTACAGGAAGCCAGTTATCAGAAGGCTCTGTAACAGTTTCTTTTAATGATGATAATTTAAAGGACGCACTGGTTTGTGCGAACGAATTAACGGAAAATATGACAGATAAAACGAGTATTATTATTTTCGGCATTATCATATTAATTTAAACTAATTGTCTAATGTAATTATTAGAATATATGAACAAATGCTTTTATATACAATAACAAAATCATCTGATAAAAACGCAAAAAGGGGATATTACTCCCCTTTTGCACTATTCTATGCTAGAAAAACTATACTTGTCTGTCAACCAGTACAACAGAAAACTCACCTTCTGCTGCAAGTTCTCCGCCTACAAAGCTCTTGTAAGCCTTACCTTTTAATTTACAGAAACCTCTTCTGAATGATAATACTTCCATCTCAAAAACAAGCTGATCACCGGGAACAACCTGTTTCTTAAATTTAACATTATCCATAGATGTAAAGAAAGCAAGTTTCTTTTCTATGTCATCCATAGTGTGCATCAACAAAATACCCCCGCACTGAGCCATCGCTTCAACAATTAATACACCCGGCATAATTGGCTTCACCGGAAAATGTACCGACAAAGAATGGTTCGTTGTATGTCACATTCTTTAAACCTATAATTATATTCTTCTCAATATCTATATCAAGTATTCTGTCAACCAACAGGAACGGATAACGGTGAGGCAGTACTTTCATTATTGCTTCAATATCCAGTACTCCGTTTGACGATTTAAGCATCTGGAATTTCTTTACATTCTTCTTCTGCAAATAAAGTTTGCGAAGCATTTTTGTGAATTCAACGTTTGATTTATGACCCGGTCTTGCCGCAAGAATCTGACCTTTAATCGGTGCACCAATCAGTGCAAGATCACCTATTAAATCTAGAACTTTATGACGTGCGGGTTCATTCTTAAACCTTAAATGAGTATCGTTAAGAATTCCGGTTTTACCTATTGTTATGTGCGGATCGAGTTTTAGTTTCTTTTTGTAATCTGTAAATTCATCTTCCGAAAATTCTCTGTCAACTATAACTACTGCATTATCGATTGAGCCGCCCTTTATTAAATTATTATCAACGAGCATTTCTATTTCCTTAAGAAAACAAAAAGTTCTTGCAGGTGCAAATTCTTTTTCGAATTCTTCCTGTAAGTTAAACAATCCTGAATGCTGCACACCAAGAGCGGGATTCTGAAAGTCTATCATCACAGAAATTCGGAAATCATTCTTTAGTGGTAATGCCACAATATCTACATGCCCGTCATCGGAATGATAATGCACTGTGTCTTCAATTACAAGATAATCCCTGTCAGCATCCTGTTCAACAAATCCAGCTTTATGTAAAGTCTGTACATAATCCTTAGCACTTCCGTCCATTACAGGTGGTTCATTTGCATCGAGTTCAACAATAATATTGTCAATTTCACATCCCATAATAGCAGAGAGAACATGTTCAACAGTATGAACTTCGACACCGTTTTTGCCGATAGTTGTTCCGCGTGAGATATCAATAACATGATCAATGTCTGCAGGAATCTCCGGTGAATTCTCAAGATCAATTCTCTTGAATTTAATACCGTAATTTTCAGGAGCAGGTTTAAAAGTCAATTTGGATTTATTGCCTGTATGAAGTCCTATACCGGACAATGATACACTCTGTTTTATTGTTCTCTGTTTTATTAACATATTATTCTATTTATTGTTTTCTTCTAATTTCTTAATTCTATCTTTCAGTTTTGGAATTTCTTTCAAATATACATCATCCTTTAAAGCATCTCTCATAGGTTTAGCTCTGTAACCTGTGTAAACTCCCGGTTGCAAAATTGATTTGGCAACGCCTACAGAAGCACCGATAATAACATCATCGCAAATAATCAAATGCCCTACTAATCCTGCCTGCCCGCCTATCATGCACCTTTTACCTATTTTTGTCGAACCTGCAATACCAACCTGTGCGGCAATTACAGTATCTTCATCAATCTCTACATTATGAGCAATCTGAATCTGATTATCAAGTTTAACTCCTTTGCGGATTATCGTCTCACCTAAAGTCGCTCTGTCTATTGTGCAATTACTGCCAATTTCTACATCATTTTCAATTTTAACAATTCCGTTCTGCGGAATTTTCTTAAACTTGCCTTGTCATCCTTCGCAAATCCAAACCCATCACTGCCTATTACTGTACCCGAATGAATTATAACATTATCACCAAGGATACATCCCTTGTAAATAACTACATTGCTTTCAATAAGACAATTTTTCCGATTATCACGTCGTAACCTATAGAAACATTTGAATGAATTCTTGTAAAATCCCCTATCTCACAATTAGATCCAATTTTAACAAAATCATCTATAAACAAATTTTTTCCGAGTATTACATCTTTTCCTATTTTGCAATTTTCAGAAATTCCTATTTCCTTTTTTTGCTTTGTTTCAAAAACTTCCAGAAGTTTCACAAAAGAAAGATAAGGATCATGGACTCTAAGAATAGTTATATCATCCCTTTGTACGGGTGGTTCAAAATCATTGGATACAATAATTGCTCCGGCTTTCGTATCAGCAAAATGTTTGGCATATAAAGGATTTGAGATAAAAGTAATCTCATCTGAAGAAGATGATCAATTTTACCTAGACCTTTGATTTCAAGATCATGGTTTCCTGATATCGTAGCATTAATAATATTTGCAAGTTCAGAGATTTTCACTGATCTTTACCCTCAACTATTCTTTGTACCTTGTTAGTTACATCGTATTTTTCGTTAACATACAGAAGGAGCAAATCACTGTTCCTGTCAAATATATAATCATAGTCATCCTTTTTGGCAACAGTTTCAATTGCTTTAAATATTCTGTCCTGAATCGGTTTCATAAATTCAATTTGTTTCTGAAAATATTCCCCGCCCTCACCGAATTTCTGAACTTTAAAATTTGATGCATTGGTTTCAAGGTCTTTAATAGTCTTTTCATACTGCTGCTTTAACTGCTCTGAAAGTATAAGTTTCTTTTTCTCAAAATCATCTTTAGCACGTTTCAGACTATCCTGAATATCGTTGAGCTGTTTTTGCCATTCCTGAACCAGATTATCCAGTTTAAGTTTGGCATCTTTTGCTTCCTGCATATTATCGATTATTTTTTTTGAATCAATATAACCAACTTTTGTCTGAGCAAAGGAAAAATCAAACTTTCCTAGGAAAGTTAAAATTATTAAGGCAATAAAAACCTTGAGAGTTTTTGATTTCAATTTACTAATATTTAAAATTAAAAATTATTTTAATTTATCAAGTACTTTAAATGTAATATCATATTCCTTATCACCGTATATCAAAGTTCCGTCAGCCTTATCGAACACAAAATTAATCTTCATATCTTTTGCCACATTTTCAATCGCCTTTGTAATCTTTTCCTTTATTGGCTTAAACAATTCATTTTGCTTCTGAACGAGTTCTTCCTGAACTTTTTGCCTGTATACTGTCAAAGCATCATCCTGCTCCTGCAACCCCTTTTGTAATCCCTGCATCTCTTCATTAAGAGTTTTCAATTCGGCTTCGGATTTAATCTGACCTGATTCGACTAATTTTTGTGCTGCTTCATATCTTGTTTTAAATGATTCTGCATTTGCTTTCAGTTCTTTTTCTTTCGCCTGAATTGTATCAATATAAAGTTTCTTTAATCCTTCAAGTTCTGTAAGGACTTTTTGCGACTCGGGTAATTGTTTTAAAATTACTTCGCTATCAACAAATCCAACTTTAATGCTCTGAGCACTAACTGAACCTGCGAAGGCTAATATGATAACTACAAACGCTAACAACATAACATAATTCTTTTTCAAAAAATATCTCCTTAGATAATTTAATTTATTTATAAAAATTTATTTAATTCTAATTAAAAACCTCTTCCAAACTGGAAGTGGAATAAAAATTTTGGGTCCTGACCATCAACAGATTTTCTATCAAAGCCATATCCAAAATCAAATCCGATTAATCCTACTGCAGGCAGCATTAATCTTGTACCAAAACCGACAGACCTTTTAAGATCAAACGGATCAACTTTTGCGAAGTCAGGCCAAACGTTTCCTGCTTCTGCAAATGCAAGAACAAAAATAGGGAATGGGTCCAGTGAAATAGGGTATCTTAATTCAATACCGTATTTTAAAGCGACTTTACCACCTATAAAGTTACCACCATTACGAGGTCCGACACCTCTGTCTTCATATCCTCTTAATGGGATTGTGTTGTATGCCAATCCATTTCCACCCATATAGAATAGTTCAGTAGGTGGAAGATATCTGTCATCACCAAGAGGATTAACGTAATAAAAGTTAAAGTTTGAATAAAGTACGAGTTTTGTATTCCTGATAAGCGGTGTATAAGTTTCTGCTGTAAACACATTTTTCACAAATTCAGTATTTCCGGGCAGGAACGGTCCTCCTGATATTTCCGTTGTGTTTGAAAATTTTGTACCGGTAACAGGAAACACAGGATCAAAAACCGTGGATCTCAAAATAGTTTGTCTGATACTAAACTGATTTCTTTTCCCTGTCTGATAATAACCACCTCCGTCAAGGACGTCTGTTTGTTGATATTTAACTGCCCAATCACCTCTGAAAAAATCATCCGGAAATTTAAACCTTCTGCCTATATTGACTACTGCTCCTCTTTCCTGAACGTCATAAGTATATCGTGTTCTGGAATCAAATATATTAAAACCGAGTAAAGTTGGAGTATTTAAAAACCATGGTTCAGTTAATCCGATTGAAAAAGTTCTGTATGTTCCTGCTTCACCAAACTGCCAGGAAAAATTAAGTGCCTGACCACCGCCTCCGGAAAAAGGCTCCATAACATCGAAGTTATTAAATGTTAGACCTAAAGCACCTGTTACACCAAAAGAACCGCTATAACCTATTGATGCATTAAACTGGTCTGATGATCTTTCCGCAACAAGGTATTTAATATTTACAGTTGAGTCATTAGCAAGACTGATATCCTGATTTAATTTTTCAGGATTAAAATAATTAAGAGCATTTAATTGTTGAATACTTCTTTTTACATTTCCTCTGTTGAAATATTCACCCGGAATTGTATAAAGCTCACGCCTTATAACTTTATCTTTTGTTTTGTCGTTTCCTTCAAAACTTATTAATCCAAGTCTGTACTGTTTATTCTCATTGAAAATTATGTTTATATCTACTTTATTTATATCAACTGTCTTATCGGTAACTTCGGCTGAAAAGCCAGATAACCGTTATCAAGATACAGTGAACTTATATCTGTTTCTGTTTCGTTACCGAATAAATTTTGCTGAAACTTTTTCATATTATAGATATCACCCTTTTTCAAACCAAGTCTGAACAATAAAAGAGTATCAGAATAAATTTTATTGCCTTCAATTGTAATATTATTAATAATGAACTGTCTGCCTTCTTTAACCTTAATGAGAAGGTAAACATCATCTTTACTTTGTGAGAGTTTTATTTCCGACCCTGTTACTTCAGCATCCTTATATCCTCTTTCTTTATAGTATTCAACGATTAGCTTTTTGTCATCTTCAAGTTTTGCCTTATCGAAACCGGCGCCATCCCAGAACTTCCACCATGTTTTCTCGTATGTATTCTCCATTGCCTTTTTAAGGTCGTCACTTGAAATATCAACATTACCTTCAAATTTTATTTCTCTGACTGTTAACTTCTTGCCCTCATTAATCTTAACTCTGATTCTTGCCTCATTGTTCGCGGAAATTAATTTATCTACTTTTATCTCGGCAACGGCATAACCATCTTCAGCATAATACTTGGCAAGATTATATTCTACGTCTTTAAGTTTTTGTTCGGACACAACCTCACCGGTAGTTAAACCGATTTTCTCGTTAATTTCTGATTCAGAAAAATGGTCATTACCAACTATTTCGACTTTTTCAATACGGGGTAACTCTTCAACTTCAAAGACCAGATAGACATCATTTCCGAATTTTTTATCAACGTTTAAATCAATATTTGAGAATAAACCAAGTTTCCAGAGTCTTCTGATTGATTCTCGTGTTTCATCAGAAGGAATAGATATTTCCATATTTTCACGTAGTCCTGAATATGCAACAATAGTACGGGTGTCATAAACTTTATTTCCTCTGACTGTAATATTAGCAATTTTGTACGTTGGTGCCATATCGTCCTGAGAAAAAGATGACTTTGAATATGCCGCAAAGCATATTACTAAGAATAGAAAAATAATATATTTATTTGTTTTTACCATTTTTAAATTTAATTACTTTTTAAGTTGTTCGCTTACCAGACCAAATCTTCTTTCGCGTTTTTGATATTCTTCAATTGCTTTGTATAAATGTTCTCTTCTAAACTGAGGCCAGAATACTGAATCAATATAAATTTCAGTATATGCAAGCTGCCATAACAGGAAATTACTTATTCTGTATTCTCCGCCTGTACGAATCATTAAATCAGGGTCAGGAATATTTTTTGTCACTAAATATTCCGAGAATAAATTATCATTTATGTCTTCTAAATCAACTTTACCTGATTTATAATCCTGCATTAATTTCTTTGTTGCGTTTAATATATCCCATCTGCCGCTGTAACTCAATGCCAGATTAAGTGTCATTAGTTTATTGTCCTTTGTTTTTTCCATTGCGTCAAGCAACTCTTTATAACTCTGTCAGGAAGTTTGTAAAGATTTCCTGTTGCAATAAGTCTGACATTATTCTGATGTAGTCTGTCTGTTTCATCTTTTAAGGCTTTTATTAAAAGTTTCATAAGAACAGTAACTTCAGTTTTTGGACTTTTCCAGTTTTCTGTGGAGAATGTGTATAAAGTTAAAAACTTAACACCAATCTGTCCGCAGGCTTCAACAGTATCCCTTACTGAATTTACACCTTGTCTGTGTCCGAATATTCTCGATTCACCAAGTTGCTTAGCCCATCTGCCGTTTCCATCCATTATAATAGCAATATGCTTTGGTATCTCCCCGCTTGCCTTTATTCTATCCTGGATAATTTTATCCTTTTTATCTGATGATATCAATATATTAAATAATATAAATTAATTTTTAACCAATTTTCATTGAATTACGAACCTCTTCCATGGTTTGTCCGGCAATGATTCGTGCTTTCTTTTCTCCTTCAATTAATACTTCCAATACACTGTTTTTGTTCTGTTCAAGTTCAGCACGCTTTGCCCTTAAAGGTTTAAAATATTCAGAAATCGAATTAGATATTTTCATCTTACAATCAAAACAACCGAGTGCACCCGTTGAACATCCTTCACGTATTTCCTGAACCTCGCCGGGATTAAACTTTCTGTGATATGTATATACAAGACAAATATCGGGATTACCTGAATCCCCTTTCCTTAATTTTTCAGGATCGGTATATGCCTTTTTCATTTTCAGTTTAATAGCATCTTCATCATCCGAAAGAAGAATTGTGTTATCGAGTGATTTACTCATTTTTGCTTTTCCATCCAAACCTGGTAACCTTGCAAATTGAGTTACTTTAGGCTCTGGAATGGGAAAGATTAATTTCCCGTCAGATTTTTTATAGTGTTCATTAAAATTACTGGCAATTTGTCTGGTTATTTCTACGTGAGGGACCTGATCTTCACCCACAGGAACCACATCACCTTTGTACAAAAGAATATCAGCTGCCTGTAGAACGGGATACCCAAGATGTCCGTACGCAATAGTCTGCAGGTTTAAATCTTTAATTTGCTCTTTAAGTGTAGGATTTTTTTCTAATCTTGCTTTTGTTATTAACATAGAAAAAATCAGAAAAAGTTCTGTATGTTCTTTAATCTGCGACTGTCTGAAAATCGGTGATTTTTCAGGGTCAATTCCTGAGGATATCCAGTCTATTGCCATT
Organism: Ignavibacteriota bacterium; assembly: GCA_963748665.1. GTDB lineage: Bacteria > Bacteroidota > Ignavibacteria > Tepidaquicellales > Tepidaquicellaceae > CAIKZJ01. The sequence goes on from CAVVJW010000015.1 coordinate 247,812, forward strand.
TCTATAGATTCATCAAATACATTATCAGTTATCAGACTCGTTGTTAGTGTATGATAATCTGCAATTAAATGGTAATTTTGATAATCATTTTGTAAAGAGACCCAGTTTTCAAGTGCCCCTACATAATGACCTATGTGCAATTTGCCTGTTGGTCTCATACCCGATAATATTGTTTTCTTATTTTGCTTCATTGGTGTCATATTCTACTTTGTATATAATCTCTCCTTCTTTTGACATATAATATTTCTCACGAGCAACTCTTTCAATTTTCTCGTTTGAATTTAATAATGAATCTATTACTTTTCTCAGTGTATCTTGTTTTTTCCTTTCCTCAATCAATTGTTTTTCGATTTTTTCCTTTTCCCGCTGAAACTTTAATCTCGTGAAATAACCTTTATCAGCAAAAAAAATGTAAAATAACAGAACAAATAAAACTGCAATTATTAAAGTAAATAACTTATTGTACTTAATAAACCTTAAAATTTTAACAAAAATATTTTCATTTTTTTCCCTATACATATTTCTTTAGAGACGATTCAATTATTTTTTCTAATAAATTATCAAAATCAATCCCAACTGCTTTTGCAGCCATAGGAACAAGAGATAATTCTGTCATTCCGGGCAATGTATTCACCTCGAGACAATAGAGACTGTTATCTTCTGTTAATAAAAAATCCACTCTTGCGTAAACTTTACAACTTAACGATTTATATGCCTGTAAAGCAAGTTGTCTTGCCTTCTCAGCGACATTCATTATCAATTATTGCAGGACATACATAATCAGACTTACCTTTTGAATATTTATGTTCGTAATCATAGAACCCTTCCTTGGGAACAATCTCTATTACAGGATACGATTCACCATCAACAATAGATACAGTTAGTTCTCTCCCCTTTATGTATTTCTCAATTAAAACTTTTTCAGAATAATTAAATGCTGTTTCAAGTCCTGAAGTAAATTCTATCTCGCTTTTTGCTATCGTTAGTCCAACCGTGCTTCCTTCATCATTTGGTTTTATAACCGTAGGATTACCAAACCTTTCAACACATTCTTTGTAATTTACTAAATCCTTCTTTGTTACTGCTATCCAGTCAGGAGTTGGAATATCGTTTTTTTCAAAAATAACCTTTGAAATATCTTTATCCATAGCCACTGAAGAAGACTGTATTCCGGAACCTGTATATTTTAACCCTCTGAGTTCTAAAAGTGTTTGAATTTTACCGTCTTCGCCGTATTTTCCGTGTAAACCTATAAAAACCAAATCTATATCCTTAAATAAATCTGAATTTATACAGTCGATAAGTTTTCTTGAACTTTCCTTCTGTAATAATCTTATTTTATCTAAAGTTGGATATTCTCTTGAAACTTTATCTTTAAAAACAATTTCCTCTTCAATAACCTCTTTTCCAAAAATCGGGTCAATAACAGTTACGTTATAACCCAGATTTCTAAGCCCTTTTAATATACCTCGACCCGATGAAAGTGACACCTCTCGCTCTGATGACAATCCACCTGTTAATAAAGCAATATTCATATTTTTTTACTATAACTTTGAATATAATCATTATAAAATTGTTATAAAATATTGAAATTTTATTAATTTTCTGAAATCTTTATATCCGAATTTTTCCTCAATTTCCCCCAAATCGTATAATTTCCCTGTTTGCTGTCCAACTGGTAAAATGTTAAATGTTAGCCCTTGAACTACAAAATGGTCATTAAAATTGTTCCGAACTTCTTTCTAAATTCTAGATTCTAAATTCTACCTAATAAAAGAATTTCAATTAAAATGTAAAACCACTAATTTAGTTTAGAATAAAATTGAATTGAAATGAAAAAATATATTTATACTTTAATTTTCATCACCGGCTTCGGTATCATTAATGGATTTGCACAATCGGGAAATTCAAAGTTTGTTAATGTTTTTATTGGCACAGGTTCTATCGATAATCAGAGTTTATCCGGCAGTAATTTTCCCGGATGCAACTTATCCTTTCGGTATGGTTCAACTAAGTCCTGATACAAAAGAAAATCCCGAAGATCCTTGCAGCGGTTATGATTATAAAGATAACACTATTGTTGGTTTTAGCCATACCCACTTAAACGGCACAGGTGTTGCAGACCTGTTCGATTTTCTCTTTATGCCTTACCAGGGCGATTTAAAATGGTTTCCGGGTAATGACTCGGTAAAAGGCTACAGTTCAACTTTCAAACATTCAAATGAGAAGGGTTCGCCGGGATATTACAGTGTACTTCTTGACAACGGTATCCTTAGCGAGTTTACTGTAACCGCTCATAGCGGAATGCATAAATATTCGTTTCCCGAAGATAAGCCGTATAATCTTAATAGTTGACTTGTTTCATTCTCTCGATAAAAAGCGACCTTACTGGTCTTGCAAAATTATTTCTTCTCAAGTGAGGATAATAGACAATAAAACCATTGAAGGATACAGAATAATAACGGGTTGGGCACGGCTGCGAAAAGTTTATTTCAGAGCAGAGTTTTCCCGGGCTTTCTCAAACAGTGTTATAAAATGCGGAAAAAATTATTATGAAAATGCGGAGATTGGAAATGATACTGATTTAAAACTTAATCTAACTTTTGGGAATAACAATTCTGAACCGCTTATTGTTAAAGTCGGTCTTTCTTCAGTAAGTCAGGAGGGTGCACGAAAAAACCTGCATACAGAAATAGATGATTTTGACTTCGAAAAAATTAAAAAGAACGCTAAAACCGAATGGGATAAAGAACTTGACTGCGTAGATATTGAAGGAACACAAACTCAAAAGAGTATTTTTTATACCGGGCTTTATCACGCTTTTATACAACCTAATAATATAGCAGACGTTGATGGCAGTTATTTAAATCATAATTTCGAGGTTGTGAAAGCTACCGGATGGAGTTCATTACAGTACTTTTTCACTATGGGATACATACAGGACAGCACATCCATTATACACAATAGTTAAAGAAAAACGCTGTGCAGACTTTATTAACTCTATGCTGCGTCAATACAAAGATTACGGTTACCTGCCGATCTGGCAACTGTGGGGCGAGGAAACTTACTGTATGATTGGAAATCATGCAATACCTGTAATTGTTGATGCCTATTTTAAAGGTATTGAAGGCGTTAATTGGAATATGGCTTATGATGCAATAAAATCTTCTTCAACTGTACCGCATAAGAATTCACCTTTTAATATTCTTGATAAATATGGTTACTTTCCTGAGAATTTACAGTCACAATCTGTTTCGATAACACTGGAAATTGCTTATAACGATTGGTGCGTATCGCAGATGGCAAAAAGTCTCGGCAAAACAAATGATTATGAATTTTTCCTTAACCGTTCGAAAAGTTATTACAATCTTTTTGATAAATCTATCGGATTCTTTCGGGCAAAGGATGATAAAGGAAACTGGATTGAGCCATTTGACCCGCTTAAATACGGAGGTAACGGCGGATATCCGTTTACAGAAGGAAATGGATGGCAGTATTTATGGTATGTTCCTCACGATGTGTATAAGTTTATTGAACTTATGGGAGGAAAGGAAAAGTTTTCTCAAAAACTCGATGAGTTCTTTACTCTTGAGGCAAAACCAGAAGATGTAAACGGCAATGCTTCTGGATTTATCGGACAGTATGCACACGGCAATGAACCGAGTCAGCACATTATTTATCTGTATAATTTTGTAAATGAACCGTGGAAAGCACAATTATACAGTTCAAAAGTTATGAATGAACAATATACCGATTTACCGTCGGGGTATTCCGGAAATGAAGATTGCGGGCAAATGTCAGCATGGTATATTCTTAGCGCAATGGGCTTCTATCCTTTGAATCCTGCAAATGGTATTTATTGTTTAGGTTCTCCTCAAATTGAAAAAGCTGTGATCAAATTTGAAGATGGAAAACAATTTATAATAAAAACAAAGAACCATAGCAAAGAAAACATATACATACAGAGCGTAAAACTAAATGGTTCAGAGTATGGTAAAAGTTATATAACTCATAAGGATATCATTAATGGCGGAACAATAGAATTTACTATGGATAATAAGCCAAATAAAAATTGGGGTAAATCATTGATACCTGAATCAGTAATTAATTAAATATTTTTTTGTGAACTTTATTCTTGTATTATGGATGAATTTATGATTGAAGCAATAGTTGAAGCTAAAAAAGGATTAGCAGAAGGCGGAATCCCTATTGGCTCAGTATTAGTAAAAGACGGAAAAATTGTTGGCAGAGGACACAACCAGAGAGTTCAAAAAGACAGCCCTACACTTCACGCAGAAATCGACTGTCTCGAAAATGCAGGCAGAATTGGCAGTTACAAAGACACTGTGCTTTACTCTACTCTAATGCCCTGTTACCTTTGTTCAGGTGCTGTTGTACAATTTGGCATAAAAAAAATAATCGTCGGAGAATCAAAAACATTCCCGGGAGGTCCTGAGTTTATGAAATCTCACGGAGTTGAAGTCATTGATTTAAACGATGAAGAATGTATCAGATTAATGACAGATTTTATTGAAGCGAATCCTAAAGTCTGGAATGAAGATATAGGTGAATTGTAATTGATATAAAAAAAATCCCCAATCTTTCGATTGGGGATTTTTATCTTCTAACTTATAACTTAGAAAGATTAATCTTCGACCATATATACTTTTTTCATCTTTACTTCTTTTTCAGGTTTGTCTCCGGGACCGACTTTCGTCTTTCCAATCTTTTCAACAACGTCCATACCTTCTACTATTTCACCGAATATTGCATGTTTTCCGTCAAGATGCGGTGTCGGTGCGAGTGTAATAAAGAACTGAGATGTACCTGTATTCGGACCTGCATTTGCCATCGAGAAAATACCTTTTTTGCTGTGCTTTAATCCGGGACCAAATTCATCCTGTATCTTTTTCCCTGAACCGCCTGTGCCTGTTCCGCTTGGGTCGCCGCCCTGTATCATAAATCCGTCTATCACTCTGTGAAAGATTATACCATCATAAAACCCTTTTTCAACAAGGCTTCTGAAGTTATCGGTTGTGATTGGTGCTTTATCGCTGAACAATTTCGCTTTGAAATTACCCATCGTTGTTTCAAACTTCACATAATCCATCTTTTTTGTGTCAACTTTTTTTTCTCCGTCATTCTCTTCTTTTTTCAAAGTATCTTTCTTTACCTCACTTGAATTCGTCTGTTGCTGTTTAACAGTATCGGTTTTCTTTTCTTCTGTTTTTTGCTTTGGCTCTTCTTTTCCGCACCCTGCAATAACTGCAAATGCAAAAACGAGTACCAGCAATAAATAAAATGAATTTTTTACCATTTTAAATTTTCCTTTAAATTTGTTTTTAAATATAATGATTACTCTATAGTTAATTTGATCATTTTAACTTCATTAACAGGTTTGTCACCTGCTCCAACTTGTGTCTTCCCTATCATTTCTACAATATCCATTCCTTCAATCACTTCGCCGAATATTGCATGCTTTCCGTCAAGCCATGGTGTTGGGACAAGTGTAATAAAGAACTGTGATGATCCCGTATTCGGACCTGCGTTTGCCATTGAAAGGATACCCTTTCTGTCGTGTTTCAGCCCCTCTCCGAATTCATCAGGTATTACTTTTTTTGATCCGCCGCGGCCTGTTCCTGTAGGGTCACCGCCCTGTATCATAAATCCGTCTATTACTCTGTGGAAAATTATTCCATCAAAAAAACCCTCCTCAACAAGGCTCTTGAAGTTCCCTGCTGTAATTGGTGCTTTATCAATGTATAGTTTCACTTTAAAATCACCCATTGTTGTTTCGAATTTTACTACAACGTCTTTGTCGTCTGCCAATATATTACCCTCTTGTTTTAGTGTTTTTGAAAAACCTTTGCCGGCAAATGTAATTACGAATATTGCCAGAAGAATTATGTTTATTAATTTCATTAATTATTATTTAAAATTGTTTTAAAAATCTTATATCATTTTCGTAGAACATTCTGATATCAGGAACACCATGACGAATCATTAATGTTCTTTCAATACCCATACCAAAAGCAAACCCTGTGTATTCTTCAGGGTCATATCCCACGTGTTCAAATACATTCGGATCTACCATGCCGCAGCCGAGAATTTCAAGCCATCCAGTATATTTACAAATTCTGCAGCCTTTTCCTTTACAAAGATAACATTCAACATCCATTTCTGCTGAAGGTTCCGTAAACGGAAAGAAACTTGGTCTAAGTCTTGTTTTCAAGTCCTTTCCAAAAAACTCTTTTGCAAAAAAATCGAGTGTTCCTTTAAGTTCTCTGAATGTTACATGTTTATCAACATACAACCCCTCAACCTGATGAAACATAGATAATGATCGTGCACTTATGGATTCATTCCTGTAACACTTTCCCGGTATAATAACTCTCACAGGCGGTTTTTGTGATTTCATAATATGCACCTGAGCGGGAGAAGTATGTGTCCTGAGAAGGTATCTCTTGTCCTTTCCCTTACTATCGAGATAAAATGTATCCTGCATATCACGTGAAGGGTGATAATCAGGAGTATTAAGTGCATCAAAATTATGATACTCATCTTCAATTTCAAAACCATCAACAACCTTAAAACCGATACTTCTGAATATCCCATTAATATCCTCCAGAGCCTGGGATATCAAATGCTTTGAACCAAGGTTGAAATTTCTACCGGGCAGAGTAAAATCCTCAACAGAATCAGAAGATGAACTGGTAAGTTCTACTTCCTTCTGTTTTTCTTCAAAAACATTCTGAGAAAGGATTTTTAATTCATTCAATGCTTTTCCAACAGCACCTTTCAAAGATTTATCAACAAGCTTAAAATCTTCAAAAAGGTCGTTTAATAATCCTTTCCGGCTAAGAAATTTCAGCCGAAATTCTTCTAAAGTAATTTTATCTTTTATAAGCGAACCGTATTCAATTACCTCGGCTTTTATTTTATCAATTTTTTCCAGCATATTATTATAATAACTAATAATTTAATTTAATTATATTTAAATTTATATGAAAAAACGAATAATGGGGAAAATATCAGAGTACATAATATTTACACTTTTATTTTCGGATTTGATAGATTATTTTATTAAAAAATGCTCCCTTAATTGTCTATAAATTTGAAATCAATATAAAATGGAATTATTATCTAAAGAAACAGTAGAAATAATTTACGAAGATATAACATCTGTTATTGAAAGTAAAAATGAATTAATCGACAAACTAATCTCATTAAGAAGAATCTTTAACGGTATAATTGTTGAAATCTCAGAGAATGAAGAATTATCATTTAGTAGTATTCAATCCAGAATTGATTTTGCGATTATGAATAACGATATTGAAAATGCAACTGTAGAAAAAATAAGGCGAATAAAGAATTTTGCTTACAAATCGATAAATAAAAAAGTAAAATTCAGCAATAAGAGTTTTTCAGAATTCGTAAGCGCATTAATCACATTGGTTTTCGAATTATCCGGTATAAGCATACCCGATAAATTAAAAAAGATTGCAGATAAGTACAAACCTGAGCCGGTACAACAGAAAATAATTGACCCCGAAGATTATATTCAATCTATAAAGTGTGTAGTTCTTAACGTTACTAAGTATAAACATCAGTGAGACCGGGAAAGAATACTTCTCAATATTTTGCGAAGGAACGGATGACGATTTCAGGTTTTCTCTGCGTATTTATAAGTTTCATTTTGAAGATTTTATTATTCTTCATAAAAATCTTAAGAAGATATCAAACTGTAAATATCTTAAACATAAAGGTTCAGTTAAGGAAAAGTATTTCTACACAGCAACTAATAACACACAAATAATCATTGAGCCCGATTTTTTAATCGAAGCATCCGAAATTGCAGAGTGTTTTGCAGGATTTGAATCTAATGCTAACATTTACTTTGTAAGGAAATTAATACCATCAATACTCGGTGAAGGAGCATTCAAAGGAACACTTGTTAATGGATTGATGGATAAACTAATATGTGATTCCAATATAAATCCAGGAGATGTTCTGAATGAACTTGTAAAGGATAATCCTTTAAGAGCCTGTGCAATAGGAGAAGAGAGTATTAATAAAATCATTAATGATATTTTATCAACACATTACATTAATTTATCAAGATTATTTAAAGAAAGAAGAACGAATAAAATTAAAATTGAACCTACTTTCCTATCACCGATATATGGAATTCATGGAAGACTGGATGCATTGATAATTCCTGAAAGTAATCCGGAAAACAAAAATGTTTTTGAATTAAAAAGCGGAAAACCTCCCAAGAAGAAGAATATATGGCCAAACAATAAAATGCAACTGGTTTGTTATAATCTGCTGATGAAATCAACATATGGAAATGAGAGAAAAGGAACGAATTCCATCCTGTATTCAGCTACACATGAATCCCCATTCAGGGCGGTTTCAATCAGTTTACACGATGAGAAGAAAGTTTTGTCAGTAAGGAATCAGATTGTATCAGAGATATTCAGATTAAAAGATAACATATTTGATGTGTTAAATAAGTTTCTAACTTCAGAAATAGGTATAGTTCCTGTTTTTAGTAATAATGATGTGATTGAATTTGCAAACTTATTATACGAAGCAAACGAAGTAGAGGCAAAATATTACAGGTATAATTTATCATTCGCAATCAGGGAATATGTATTTTCGAAAATTGGTAACAGCAAATATTCTGACTATGGTAAGAACGGATTTTCAAGTTTATGGACGGAAACACTTGAAGAGAAAGAAAAAGACTATAATATTTTAAATAATTTAATCCTGAAAAAGTACAACAAAACCGAAGACACACTGGAATTTGATATTTCTAATGTATCTGATCACAACTTCAGGGATAATGATTTTGTGATAATTTATAAGAAAGGCGAAGAGGAAACAAATCCGCTGAACACTGAATTATTCAGAGGAAAAATCAGAGGTATAAGCACACAAAATGCAGAAGTCGAACTACACAACAAACAATTAGACTTAAGTTATTATTCCACAGATAGTTTGTGGGTAATGGAACATGATATTGTTGAATCAAATATCTGGACTACGATACAATCTCTGTATGACTTTTTAAGAGCTCCAAAAATTAAGAAAGAATTAATATTAGGAATTAAGAGAGCCTCAATATGACAATACAGAATATGAATATGATAAAAATCTGAGCGAAGATCAGAACGAGAACATAAGAAAAGCAATTTGTGCAAAAGATTACTATTTATTACAGGGGCCGCCGGGAGCAGGAAAGACATCAACTGCTTTAATTGGCATAATTAAAAATCTAATTTTAAATTACAAAGAAATTGATAAGAAAATTTTAGTCCTTGCATACACAAACCGGGCTGTTGATGAAATTTGCAGCAAACTAAAAGAGAACAGTATAAAGTTTATAAAGATTGGCGGGAAAACAACAGAAGAAGAATATGAAATAGACACAATATTCAGTAAAAACACTTTCAAAGATTTTGAATATATTATCCAGAGTAAAGATGTTTATATTTCAACCGTATCATCATTTTACACAAAAATGTATGATTTGAAAGAAATATCGGATATTGATACAGTAATCATTGACGAAGCATCACAATTAACTGATTACAGTATCGCAGGAATATTATGCAATTTCAGAAAATTTATAATGATTGGAGATCAGAATCAATTACCCGCAGTTATAACTCAGGAGCAGGGAAAACTGCATAATTAATTGATAAAGATTTAAATCAATTAGGTATAAACAATTTTCAGCTGTCATTATTTGAAAGATTATTCCTCAGATGTAAAAACAAAGGTTGGCATCAAGCATTTGGAATGTTAAGAACACATTACAGATTACATAAAGATATTTCTGCCTTAATTGATAAACTGTATAACAATCAGTTATTAACAGGTAAGGACGAACAATTAATTGATTTTAATATTTTCTGTAAAGAGTCTGATGATAATATTGAAAAACTTCTTTCAAAATCCAGATTAATATTTATAGAAAGTGCTTATGAAAGAATATCAAAAACAAATTTTTGTGAAGCCTCTATTGTAAACAAATTGTTATCTACAATAAAACATATTTATGGTGATAATTTTAGTGATAAGACAGTTGGAGTTGTAACACCATGGAGAGCTCAAATAGCTTTAATAAAGAAAAATATAATTGATAAAAACATCAGGGAAAATGTTACCATCGATACAGTTGAGAGATTTCAGGGATCTGAGAGAGAAATAATAATTAATTCTTATTCAGTTCATTCACCTCAACAAATGAATAACCTTGAGTCTTTTAATGCAGAAGGAATAGACAGAAAGTTACTGGTTTCAATTTCAAGGGGAAGTAAACAATTAATTATTTTAGGTAACAGGAAAGTGTTGGAAAACGGTAAGCATTACAAAGAAATAATAAACCACATCAAAAGGTACGGAATTATCATAGGGCAAAAAGAGCGGAAATCATTATTCGGAGTTTAATTCTATCATACTTTTCAATAACAATTACAAAAAGTAAATATATATAAATTTTTGCATTAACAATAGGAGATATTTTATGTATTTTTGTTGTTTATGTAAAATCGGGATGTGGCGCAGTTGGTAGCGCACCTCGCTTGGGACGAGGGGGCCGCTGGTTCGAGTCCAGTCATCCCGACTAATTACTTCAACAATTTCAAAATATATTAAATCAGGTTCATTAAATTTTACAGGCCTGATTTTGTTCATTATATCTGAGAACAATCTTCTCTTATTTTGGGAAAACCAGAACTCACATTGAGTTAAAAAATAAAATAATTCTTAACAATTATGATAAAAATCAGATATATGTTTCCAGATATTATTTAATTAACAATGAATGAATATTTAATTAAAGTACTAATGTTTGCTTATATTTTTGAACTGTTATAAAGATTAATTATATCTATTTTAAAAGATATGGAATTTGATAAAAATATTAATATCAGAGACGAAGTCAAACATTTCTTCAAGGAGAATGGTCTATTAAGACAGCACTTCCCTAATTTTGAATTCAGAGATTCACAATTACAGATGGCATTATCTGTAGTCGATTCGTTAGAAAACAAAAGACACCTTTTTATTGAAGCACCTACAGGTATTGGTAAGAGCCTGGCATATCTTGTTCCTGCAATATACTATGCAAAGAAATACAACCGTAAAGCAATTATTTCTACAAACACAATTAATTTACAAGAGCAGGTTGCTCAGAAAGACATACCTCTTTTAAAAAATATATTTAATTTTTCTTTTGAAGCAACAATTTTAAAAGGAAAAACAAATTATGTGTGTCCAAAACGCTTAAGACGTGCTTATGAAAACTCAAATTCCATATTTGAAAGTGATCAGATAAAAACTCTCGAAAGAATTCATAATTGGGCAAATAAAACAAAAGACGGTACACTTTCAGATACTGATTTTCAAATTCCAAACGAAGTCTGGCAAAATGTTTGTGCGGAAGTTAATATTTGTAACAATAAGACGTGCGGAGACATTGAAGATACAGAATGTTTTTTTCAGAAAGCAAAACATAGCGCATATAAATCCGATGTTGTAATTTTAAATCATTATCTTTATTTCACACTTTTCGGAATTGCTTCTAAAGATCAGAAGAACGGATTTTTGTATTTAAATGATTTTGTAATATTTGATGAAGGACATACGATTGAAGAAGCAGCTTCTGAGATGTTAGTTCCAAGAGTTTCGAGGGAAATGGTAAAATATCATTTACTAAGATTATACAATGAAAAGAAAAGAAAAGGATTCCTTTTAAATTTTCCTGCATTACAAATTTTACCAATCGTTCAGAACTTACTTGATATAAACCAGAATTTCTTCTATGAATTGCGCAGAAAAGTATTTAAGAGAGAATTTGAAAAGTTTGATAAATTAGCAAAAAGGGTTCGTGAAGAAAAAATCATCTATAATCAATTAGACACAGAATTAAACAACTTAATTAAACATTTAAAAGATTTAAAGAAATTTTCAAAGGATGATTTAACTGAGAACGAGATTTCCGATTTCATAATCAGATTTGCGGGTATAAATCATACAATAAATGATTTTATTTCCTTAAGCAATAAGGAGTATGTATATTGGGTTGAATTATCTTCTAATAAAATCGATTCAAACATTACACTTTGCGCATCTCCATTATCAATTTCCGATTATTTAAGGGATAACTTATTTAAAGAAAATAACACTGCAATAATAACAAGTGCTACTTTATCGATCAACAATAGTTTTGAGTATTATAAGAACAGATTGGGAGGTGAAGTTGCTGATGATGCAAAATTGCCAACACAATTTGATTTCTACCGTCAGGTAAAAATTCTGATACCAAATGATGATGGTTTGATACCACAGAAAGATTCAAATCCAAATTATGTAAATGCATTAACTAAATGGATAGATAGAATCATTGAAATGACAAACGGTAAGGCTTTAGTACTTTTTACTAACAGTATTCTTATGAAGACAATAGGTAATAACCTAAGGGACAGGTTTAATGAAAAAGGAATCGAGTTATACATACAAGGCGAAGGAATGTCCAGAAGTGTATTGTTAGAAAAATTCAAAGATGATATTCATTCGGTTTTATTTGGTTTAGATAGTTTTTGGTTAGGAGTTGATGTACCCGGGGAATCATTAAGTAATTTAATAATAACTAAATTACCTTTTACGGTACCCGACCATCCGCTTATACAGGCGAGGTTAGAATTTATAGATTCAAAAGGCGGAAATAGTTTTATGGAATATTCCCTGCCTGAAGCAATACTGAAATTCAGGCAAGGTGCCGGAAGATTAATACGGAATAAAACTGATCAGGGGATTATTACCATATTAGACAACAGAATATTGAAAAAGCCATATGGCAGATATTTCTATGAATCACTTGAGGAATCTCCGGTAGAAATAATCGATTAAAAAGATATCAATAACAGTTAACTAATTATATTTAATCTGTAATACGATTTAATTATCTTAATAAATGGAAGAAAACAAGAATAACGTAAGCAGCAATGGGAGCAAGGATTCCGGCAATAAAGCGGGGTTCAAAGCTGATAAAAATAATGAACTACAGGAGCAAATTTTAACTTCTTTAGATGATGATCCAATGACTATAGAAGAGCCAAAAGAAGCAGCAACTTCTCTGAAACATCCTGATTCAAATTATCCTTATTATCATAATGTTGACAAAAGAATTTACAACAATGCGAGGGCATTGGCTGTAAAAATTATTGTAAGATGTGAGAGATCGGACGCATATCTTGATAAGTTGATTGATTTTGAAATAAGAAATAATGATTTAAATGACCTTGATAAAGCATTACTTAATGAACTTTCACACGGAGTGATCAGATGGTTAAGAAGGTTAGACTGGTTTTTAAATGGATTTTACAGGGGGCAATACGAGAAGTGTTTATCGGATGTTAAAAATGCTATGAGAGTAGCATTGTATCAGATAATTTTTTTGAATAAAATACCTTATTCGGCTGCTGTTAATGAAGCAGTAGAATTCATTAAAAAATTACGAGGGGATAAGCACGCAGGAGTTGTAAATGGTTTACTAAGGACGATTATAAGGACTTTAGACAGTTTAGTCTGGCCGAGCCGGGATATCGATGAAGTAAATTATCTTGGCATAATACAATCACACCCTAACTGGATGGTTCGCAGATGGGTAAAGAGATTCGGGTTTGATGATGCAGAGAAGTTATGCGAAGCTAATAATCAAAGACCGATGTTAACATTAAGAGTAAACAAAACAAAGACTTCAACTGAAGAAATTGAAAAATATCTGGAGGATAAAGGAATAGTAAGCAAAAGAGGCAAATATTTAGATTACTTTCTGCATATAAGAATGATGTCCAGAATATACAGTGATGAGTTTTTTCAAAAGGGTTATTTCAATATTCAGGATGAAAGTGCCGGACTTATGTCTGAATTGTTAAATGTACAGGAAAGTGATTTAGTGCTTGATGTATGTGCAGCTCCAGGGGGAAAAAGTTCGCACATATCCGAATTAATGAAATGCCGTGGCAGAATTATTTCGATTGACAAGTATCTTACAAAAGTAGAAATAATGAAAAAGAATTTTGAGAGATTGGACACAAAGAATATACTTGCATTTCACGAGGATATTCAGGAGCCAAAAACAGAAATGCTTAGAGAAAAACTGAAAAATAAAGTTGATAAAGTTTTAGTTGATGCACCATGCACTGGTTTAGGTGTTATCGCGAAAAAACCAGACATTAAATGGAAACGGGAAACAGAGGACATTTTAAAACTGCAGAACATACAGCTTGAGATATTAAATAAAGCCGCTGAATACGTTAAAGATGGTGGTACTTTAGTTTACAGCACCTGCACAACTGAACCCGAAGAGAATGAAGACGTAATTTACAAATTTCTGGAATTACATAATGATTTTGAAATTGACAACGCTTCTAAATATCTGAACTCAAGATGTAGTTAATGAAAAGGGGTTTGTTGAAGTATTTCCTCATAAACATGGAATTGACGGTGCTTTTGGTGCCAGACTTATTAAAAATCAGAAATAAATGTGTAAAAACAAAAAAGCCCTTGCTCATATGCAAGGGCTTTTAAATTAACTCACTTTATCTTTATTTCTTTATATCCGGTTTTTTGTCATCTTTTTTAACTTCCTTTTTCTGTACTTTTTTATCAAGTTTTACATCCTTCGAATTATCGTTGGTTTTAACAGTTTTGCTTTTTGATTTATTCTTTTGTTCCTTTTTGAAATCATTAGCAGCTTTTTGAGTTTTCATTACGTAAGTAATACTGTTTAACTTCTTCAAATCTTCATCATTCAATGCAGGAACTTTCAGAACCTGACCGGGATAAATTAGATTAGGATTCGTAACCTTCTTTGGAGTATGGGGCGGAGCAAAAGCCACACCCTCTTCATTTGCTTCCCAGAGTTTAGGCCAGTAATTGTTATTACTATAGATTTCACTTTTTCCTGCAATTCTCCACAAACAATCACCTTTAACAACGGTATATTGACCTGATTTACCCGTTTCTTTACACCATGCATCCAATTTACTTTTCATCGCAAGATAACGAGAATAGAATTCAGGTAAACACTTTGCTTTTGAAGCATCGATTTCATTAAAATACAATTTCTTTGCATCTTCACAAGTACCAAGTTTGTTGTTAATTTTCTTCTCAGTTTCGTCAAACTTTTTCCTGAAATCTGACATATGTGTTTTTATTCATTCCAACGGATGAATACAAACCATTTTCCGCTTCTGTTAGTTGTTTATCAAGTTCAGCAGATTTATTTTTCAAATTATCAATATCCTTATTATTCACCGCTAAAGCACCAAGCAAAGCTGCCTTTCGTACATTAAGGTCTGACATTTGTTTTTCCCATTCCGATGAAAGAAGTTCATCTTCACGGCCATAATTATCTTCCTCAGGACAACAATCGTCATCTTGTGCTATAGATATTTTTGTATATATAGCACAAACAAACAACATTATCAAAAACAGTTTTAATACCCTAATCATATATTAAAATGTAATTTTCTATATCAAATATTATTTTTCTTCATAGAAGTCACCAAGTTTAAATCTGGCGTTAAGCATAGCAGTAACTACAGTTAAACTGTTATTAGGTCCTTGAGTAATTCTTATGGATGGTCCAAGAGCAAATGAACTCAAACCAAACGATTCACTGATGTTAGACACATACGCTTCCCATAAAAACTGCCAGTTTCTCTTTTGACTTGAGAAAGTATAATCCATCCTTAAATCGAAAACTGAACCACCGATTCTTAATTCTCTTCCCATATAACCGGCATGAAATTCACCGAGGAATTGGGCAACATATATTTTTGCTCTGGTAGAACCAAATGTTCTTATTGGATATCTTAATTCAAAGTTAAAGAAACCTTGTGTTACTATTACGTGATTCTTCATATATGGTCCTGATTCTTCAGGATTATAATTATTTGGTACAAGTAAAGGCGGATCATAATCACCACTATCCAAAACAGCATAATAACCTACTTCGAGGAAGTTACCAAAAGGAATCACATAACTGGCCTGTAAACCAAGTTTTGGAGTGAAAATATTATTATAATTACCAAAAGTGCTTGTTTTTTCATTTGACGTTGCACCGGCATCACGTTTTCTTACAAGTTCTTTTATACGAGTACTTACACCAACTTTTGCACCGAGTAAATGGAAGTTTGCTCCTACTATATCTGTTTCGAGCGGACCCGAATAAGGAGTACCTAGGAAGAACGAAAATCCGAAACTCTTTTTAATCGGAATACCAAGAGGATCGCCACCAAAGAAGTTTAAATAAGGATTAATATAACCTGTAGTACTTAAAATTTCTCTTTCCTTTTTCGGAGGTCCTATAACATCTTTAAACTTAATATTCTTCAGTACATCTGTAAAAACCGAGACGTAATTATACTTTTTTTGCTGAAGGTTTATTTTATTTGTTGATGACCAATTCAAAAGTTTATCACGGACAGGTTTTGATATCTGGCTCCATGACATTTGAATTTTTGCAGCATCTGTTTCTTCGCCGATTACAACATAATGGTTGTTAGGATCTGCATCTGAAACATTCACGATAAGAGTAAAGGATGATAATTTAGGATCCATCGCCATTTCATCCTGGATTTTTACGAATACACTATCGTCATCAGTATTTGAATTTATCTTAAAATACTTAAACGTTTTTGGATCATCTTCTCTTACTTCCTGTGAGTAAGAGTTATTAATACTACCGATTAGTATTAACAAAAGTAACGTAAAAAATACGTAAACAGAAGTTTTTGGAATCTTCATATTTTTATTTAATAGTTTTAATTTAAATTTTACCATTCACCAAATGTATATTGTCCCTGCCTTTGGATACTATGTCCTGAAATTTTATCCTTAACATTGACATTAAAAGATGCTCTAAAAGGAGCACTTCCATTTTCGGTCATTCTTTCAAATTGTTCCTTAGACATAGCATATTTAAGAATAACGTCAAACACACCACCTCCTTTATCTTCTACTTTAACAGGACCGGTTATTTTAACGTCTAATTGTCCGGGATAATCGTCTTTAATGCTAATTCTAAAACCAACAACACTTTGCAATTCACGTAACGAAGCATCCGCATTTCCAACCTTTAACTGTGTAAAAACAATCTCCGGTTTAATATTCTCTTTTGTCGTAACTGACTTAGACTGTCCGCCTTGTTTATAAGTAACAGTTTTTTGCCCACCCATAGTAAACGATCTTGAACCACCCGGCGGAACTGAAGCAATTAATCCACCATCATCACCAAAAATATCTAAAGGTAGATTACCTCTGTTAGATATTGTGTTTTGTGTGTATTGAACAAGCGGGGCTGCAACTAAAGGTGTTACATCCAGCTTTTCCATCTCAACTTGCTGTTGTTCTACTTTTACTTCTTTTTTTTGCTCCTGAGTTAACTTTTCATATTCAGATTGTGAAACCACCATTTGACCTGTTTGAAGAGAAATCATATTAGGAGAAATTTGCGGTGGAGTAAACTTCAAGTCAGCAATATTCCTGAGAGAATCGAGTTCAATTTTAGGTACAAGACCGAGGGCAAGCATAGAATCGATGTATTTTTTAAGAGAATCAGCATATGTCTTCTTAACCGCATCTTCGGCAGTTAATACTTTTTCGAGGTTAATATCAGCCCCTTTCATAGTCAAAACAACTATTACGAATATATAAAGGACCTGATATATAATAAACTTTACGTCTCTATTACTTTTACTCATTTTAATTAGAGTTTAAAAATTAATTAATAGGAATTAACGCTTACCTGCAAGGTAAACTAAATTCTCAAGACTTTTCAATGCATTTGAATCTTTCAGTGTCAAAGCAGTTTCATTTAACATAGCAGCAGTCTTTTGTAACTCAACCAACGAAGCAGAGTCTGGTAATTTTACGTTTCCAATAACAGCTGAAAAACCTTTCATTGTTTCAAAATTGGCTTTCATAATTTCAGTATATTCAGAAGTTTTCTTAACAACTTCGGCAGTACTTTTTATATTGTTAATAACTTCATTCATCTGACTGATTAGAGTTGCGTCAAACAGTTTAATCTGTCCAAACTCAGCAACTGTATTTTTAAAGGAAGTAAGGTTTTTCGAATGTTCATCATTAAGCTGTCTTGTAAGTTTAATATAGTCATAAATTTTTTGTGCTTCTTCGGCAGAAAACTTAGAAACACTACCTGCTCCTGTTAAACCAACTAATAGTTGTTCGTTTGTTGATTTAATACTATCAATCATTCTATTCTGAAGCTGGTATTGGGAATAATAATTATATTCCTCTTCAACGTCTTTTACTTCTTCAGTAATAGCCTGATATTGAAGGCCTTGAGTTTCGAAAACGGTACCAAAAAGTTTACCAATAGCAAGTATTACAATTGATTTAATTTCGAAAGGAACTGAGAAACCAAGAAACACATCTTTACCTAACTGAGTAGAAAGGAGAAGAATAGCAGCACCAAGTAACGGCATAGCAGTTGCGATAGAATCTACAAGTCCGCTATAGTTATCAACAGTACGTGTTATAATTTCTTCTGAAGGTCCTTTAAGAGTAATTTGCTTTTTAAGACTCATATTGCTCATCCATGCAAAAACCATAAAAAGAGCAAAAGCGGCAAACGGCAGCCACCAGAACTGAAATGCCTGAACACCACTCATTTCAATATTAAAGTAATTCTTAAAGATATTTTGCGCAACATTTCCAAGTATTGGAACATGGGCAACATCTATGTACAACGAAAGAAACAAAACGATTAAGGATGGTATTAGCGCTTTAAGTACGTCTTTCGTACCAGCTTTACTAATCCTATTAAGATTTTTTTCAACGAGATATTTTCTTATTTCTACTATTTCTGAAAAACCTTCTTTTAGGTTTTTAATTTTTGCTTCTATTTTAGAAGCCTTTTCATTAGCAAGCGGGTCATTAAACCTGCTATCTACTTGTGTTTTATTATCTGCCATAATAAACTTATATTTAATAAAATAAAGTTAAAGTAAAGTGTTAACGTAATATAAAAAACATATATATTACAAACAACGAAATAATATATGAACAAATGTAAATCAAATTTTCTTATTTGTGCTTAAAATATCGCCCTCTGTAAATTTTTCATAAGCATTAATTATTTCCTTTACAAGTCTGTGCCGGACAACATCGGCTTTATCAAAATAAACGAAAGAAACACCATCTATCCCCTGAAGTATTTTTTCAACCTGAATTAATCCTGAGTTTTCTTTTTTGGGTAAATCTATTTGAGTTACATCCCCTGTAATGATTGCTTTTGAATTGGGTCCAAGACGTGTTAAAAACATTTTCATCTGAGTTGTTGTAGCATTTTGTGCCTCATCCAGTATAACAAAAGCATTATTAAGAGTTCTGCCACGCATATATGCAAGCGGTACAATTTCAATAATATTTTTTTCTAACAAAATATTTAATTTTTCGTACGGTATCATCGATTCAAGAGCATCAAAAAGAGGTTTTAAATACGGATCTATTTTTTCGGACAAATCACCGGGTAAGAAGCCAAGGCTTTCTCCTGCCTCAACTGCAGGTCTGGCAAGAACAACTTTCCCAACCTGTTTATTATTAAGTGCCACAATGGCAAAAGCAACAGCAAGATAAGTTTTTCCTGTCCCCGCAGGTCCTATTGCAAAAACGATTTCGTTATTCAGAACTGAATTCAAATAATTAATTTGAGAATTATTTTTAGGTTTTACGATATCATTTTTATTTGAAAGTATAACACCGTTATTGATATTTTTATAATTTACAGAATCAGAATCCTTATCGTTTCCATTAAGCATATGTATTAGCAAATCAATATCATCATTTGAGATACTATTTTGTCTCTTTGTGATAAAAATAAGTTCATCTATTAATTTCAGAA
The DNA here is from genome assembly GCA_963748665.1 of Ignavibacteriota bacterium. Classification (GTDB taxonomy): domain Bacteria; phylum Bacteroidota; class Ignavibacteria; order Tepidaquicellales; family Tepidaquicellaceae; genus CAIKZJ01. The sequence continues at coordinate 267,763 of CAVVJW010000015.1, forward strand.
TGAAACCGAAATTGATTTCATCATTAGTTTTTATGAATAAATTTTCGCCACGAAGGACACAACTAATATCAGGAAATTTAGTCCTGAGATAATTTAAGGTTAGAATCATTAACTCCGCAAAAGGAGAGAATATCGATACCTGAGAGTGAAATATTTTTTTCCGTAATATAAATATTTTAATGTTATTGAATGAAGTAAAAAAAGCCTTTACGCTTTCGCATAAAGGCTTTTAATATCTAAGAAACCAAGATTATTTCTTTACGTCTTTCTTAGGTTCTTCTTTTTTAACGTCTTTTTTTACGTCTTTCTTAGGTTCTTCTTTTTTAACGTCTTTTTTTACGTCTTTCTTTTCGTCTTTCTTTACGTCTTTCTTAACTTCTTCTGTGTTCATCTTTTTCTTTCTGGTATATCTGTATTTCTTTGCTCTTTAATTCTGCTTTTTTCTTTAAATCATCTGTTAAAGCAGGAACTTTAAGAACTTGACCTGGATAGATTAAATTTGGATTCTTGATTGTTTTAGAAACTTTCGGAGGTGCGCTTACAACGCCTTTTTCGTTAGCTTCCCAAAGTACTGGCCACATCTTTACGTTATTGTAAATTTCTTTCTTTCCAGCAATTTTGTATAAACAGTCACCCTTTACAACAGTGTAACCGGATTCTTTTTTAACTTCTGGCTGCCATGCAAGCATTGCGGCTTTCATTTTCTTCCATCTTTCAAAAAATTCAGGTAAACATTTTATTTTGTTCATTTCAATAAGATCCATTGCTTTTTGAACGTCTTCTTTTTTACCTTCTTTTTTGTTGACTACTTTTTCTACTTTTTCAAAGTTCGCTCTGAATGTTGCGACTTCTGATTTTGTAGAACCGACTGATGCGTATAAATCGTCTTCGGCTTTAACTAATTGAGCGTCTCTTTCAACGTTGGTTTTCTTTACTTGCTCAATATCTTTTGTTAATTTGCTCAAGTCTACCGGTAAGATCATTTTTCTTTGCGGTATACTCATCCATTTGAGCTTGCCATTCTTCTTCTGTCATCTCTGGTGCTTCTTCGTCTTGAGCAAAAGCTGATAACTTGACACCGAGAGTTAAGGAGAGAACTAGTAATGCTACTAATAATTTATGAAATTTCATTTGTTTAAAATCTCCTTTTTAAAATTTTTTTTAAAATTTGTGTTTTTAAAATAATCAAAGTTTATTTGCAATTGGCTTTTGCTTGCTCAGTTTGCGTTTGGAAAACTTTAATCTTTGCTTCTTTGTCAGCAGCTTGCTTTACTAACGAATTTCTTTCACTTTCTTTTGCGTTGACCTGGCTTTGAAGTGATTCTACTTCAGCCTTTAAGTCACTTAATTGTTTTAATTGCTCTTCACTTACACCACCACATCCGGCGATTAACCCAGATAGGAATGCTACAGTCAGAAGAACAAAGAACATGTTTTTAATTCTTGCCATTTAATACCTCCGATATTTTAAGGCGTTTTTAAAATAGTTAATTAACGCTACAAATATATAAACAATAAATCTATTTGTCAAGTCAATATTCTAAAAAAGTGGACACCTCGGTGTAATATATAATAGACACATATTTCCAATGAAATCAGATGTCAGTTATCAATCCAAATTAATTAGATAAAATTACTTGCGGGAAAGATTTGTAATTTTTTAAAGGGGATAAATTTCAAAATTGAATTTACGAATGCGTTTATGTAAATTCCCATACTCTGAGAAGTTTGTTTTATAATAACAACGCTCAAATGGCGGAATTGGTAGACGCGCTGCATTCAGGGTGCAGTCTAAGTATTTAGGTGGGGGTTCGAGTCCCCCTTTGAGCACTAAATAAAAATTAATATGATGAAAATTGGAAAAAATTTGGAAATTAAAACAACTCTTCCCGGAAGACGGGGGAAAGGGATTCGCCCAATTTGATACGTTTATCAAAGAAGTGCGTAATCTTAACGGAAAGATAAAAATTCCGGAATCTGTAGCAAAACTTCTTTATATGAGAGGTGTTACAGATTACTCAAAAGTCTTTAAGTTTTTCAAACCTACTATAGATAAGTTGTACGACCCTATGTTAATGAAGGGTTGTGACATAGCAACACAAAGAATCTTACAATGCATTGATTCAAAAGAAAAGGTTATGGTTTTAGGTGATTATGATGTTGACGGCATTATAGGTGCTTCAATGTTTTCATTATTCTTAAAACATAACGGTATCGAAGTTTCCGTATTTATTCCTAACAGAATACATCAGGAATACGGATTATCAAATTGTGCAATCGATGAGGCTTATGAAAAAGGTATTAAATTATTAGTTGCTATCGATTGCGGTATTACTGCGACTAACACTGTTGATTATGCAAACGAAAAAGGTATTGATATAATTATATGCGATCATCACCAGCCGCCTGACATTTTGCCGAATGCGTTTGCTATAATGGACCCTATTCAACAAGGGTGTGAATATCCATTCAAACATTTATGCGGAACAGGTGTTGCGTTTAAATTAATTCAGTCAGTCTGCAAAATTAAAAACGATGAAAAGTTTGCACATTCCTTATTAGATTTTGTAGCCATTGCCACTTCTTCTGACATAGTCCCTATAATAGATGAAAACAGAATTTTAGTAAATGAAGGATTTGAAAAAATAAATAACAATCCAAGACATTCAATCAAAGCATTAATTGAAAAGATTGGAATAAAAGAAAGCAAAGTAAATACTTCAAACATTGTATTCTCTTTAGCACCAAGAATTAATGCCGTTGGCAGACTGGGCGAAGCGAGCCGTGCAGTTGATTTATTAACGAGTGAAGATGAATCTATGCTTGTTGAATTAGCAACTATATTGGATGACGAGAATGCTAACAGAAGAGAGATTGATAAGATTATTACTGAAAATGCTTTTGAACTGTATGAGGATGAATTCAAAGCGGCAAATGACTATTGTATAGTATTACATAACGATGACTGGCACCCGGGAATAATAAGTATTGTTGCAGCGAGACTTGTTGAAAAGTACAACCGCCCTGCAATTGTTTTGACAACAATAAAAGATTCCGCAAAAGGCAGTGCAAGAAGTATTAACGGATTCAACGTATATGAAGCGTTGAAGAAATGCGAACATTTGTTAATACAGTACGGCGGGCATTGTCACGCTGCTGGTCTGGAGATAGATGTTAAAAACATTGACGAGTTAAGAATAATGGTTAACAATATTGCAAAAGATCAATTAGTTAAAGATGAACTTCAGCCTGAAATTGAAGTTGATATGGAAATAGGATTCGATGAACTTACACCAACCTTTTCAAAAATAATTTCGTTCTTCGAACCATTCGGTCCGGGAAATCCGCAACCGGTGTTCACAACCAAGAACATAAAAATAGTTGATGATGTAAGGTTTACTAAAACCGACGCACACATTTTCAAAATAAGTGACGGTATATCGGATAAGGTTTGGAATGCTATATATTATAATTCGAAAAAATTAGAAGGGCAAATATTTAAAGGCGCAGTTTGCGATATATGTTATTCGTTCGATAAGAATTTCAAAAACGGTTACACAAAGTTTATAATCAAAGATATTAAAATTCATTAAAAAGTATTAATTAATTTATTATTTAAAGTTATGTCCGGACATTCAAAATGGGCAACCATAAAGAGAAAGAAAGCCGCAACAGATTCAGCACGCGGAAAAGTATTTACACGCATCATAAAGGAAATCACTATCGCAGCACGTGACGGCGGCGGTGACCCTGTTGGCAATCCGCGTTTAAGACTTGCAATACAGAATGCTAAAGGCAGCAATATGCCTCAGGATAATATTACTCGTGCCATTAAAAAAGGTACAGGTGAACTTGAAGGTGTAATGTACACTGAAATCACTTACGAGGCGTATGCTCCGCACGGTGTCGCAGTTATTATTCAAAGTGTTACCGACAACAAAAACAGAACCGTTGCAGAATTGCGTCATATCATTTCGAAGAATAACGGAAATATGGGTGAAGCAGGTTCAGTTGCGTGGATGTTTGAACGCAAGGGTGTTGTAACGATTGAGAAAGGTACACATACCGAAGACGATGTTATGGAAGTTATTCTTGAATTAGGCGCAGATGATTTAACAACTGAAGAAGAACATTTTGAAATCATCGCTCCGATAGAAAATCTTGAAACTGTTCGCAAAGGTCTCGAAGAAAAAGGTTATAAGATTGAATCTGCAAATTTGCAGTACATCCCAAAAGACCGTGTGGCACTGGATGAAGAGAAAGCCGCTGCGGTTATCAGGTTTCTTGAAAACGTTGAAGAGTACGACGACGTTCAGAATATTTTTACAAACGCCGACTTATAATTTTGTATGAAGATTATTGGCATTGACCCCGGCTCTGTCGTTACAGGCGTCGGGGTTATTGAGTTCATTAACGGAAAGTTTAAAGTCCTCGACTACGATGCTCTCTTTATGAGTTCTAAAACTGCAATGCCAATAAGATTAAAATCTATTTACGATTTCTGCATTAAGAAAATTAATCTTTTCAAACCCGACCAGCTCGCTCTCGAAACTGCATTCTTCGGAAAAAATATTCAGTCAACTCTTAAAACTCGGACAGGTTCGCGGCGTGATTATGATTGCTTCGATGAATTCAGGTGTTGACGTATTTGAATACTCTCCGCGCGAAATCAAGAAATCAGTTACAGGCAACGGCGCTTCAACAAAGCAAACTGTTCAAACATACATTAAAAATATTCTTTCTATTAAAGTAAATAAAATTTTAAACGATTCTTCCGACGCACTGGCAATAGCACTTTGCCATCATTACAACGGCACGAATAAAATCATCTATAAATCTTCAGGAAAGAAAACTAACTGGAGCGATTTTATCGAAAAGAATCCCGATAAAATTTACAGGAGGAAAATATGATTTCATACTTAAAAGGTTTTTTAAAACACAGGTTTAGAAATGAAATTATTCTTGACGTCAACGGTGTAGGATACAGTGTTTTCGTTACAAAGAAAATTCTGGAAAAAATTCCTGAAATCGGCGAGATGTATTCAATAATCACGTATCTCGACGTCAAAGAAAACGCTTTAAACCTGTACGGCTTCTTCGATGAAAAGGAAAAAGAAATTTTCAAACTTTTAATTTCAGTCAGCGGCATAAGTGCCAAATCAGCGAACACTATATTATATTATGCAACCTTCGAAGAAATAATCGGAATCATAAACAACAGGAGTGCATTCACTTCTATAAAAATTCCGGGAATCGGTGCAAAGAAAATCGAAATGATTTCACTCGCATTAAAAGATAAAATATTTAAAATCTCGGACGATGTATTGCCTGACAGGAACACAACTATAGAAGACCTCACGGGCAAAGAGCAATCGCGCCTTGACGCACTGAACGCACTGATGAACCTCGGCTATCAAAGAAGCGATGCAGAAAAAATCATTCGCGAAGTTTTAAAAGAAAATCAGGAAACAAATTTAACCACAGAAGAAATTATTAAAAAATCATTAAACTACATTTCTAAATAATATTATGGATAGAAAAAACATAGAGCTTTTCTGGAACGACGTAAGACCGATTTTAAAAGCACACCCCTGGCACGGAGTCTTTATCGGTAAGAATTCACCTGCAATTCTTACTGCTTACATCGAAATCGTTCCGACCGATACTTTGAAATACGAACTCGACAAACAAAGCGGTTACCTAACAATAGACAGACCGCAATTATATTCAAACGTCTGTCCCACACCATACGGACTTATACCACAGACATACTGCGGCGAGAAGGTTGCAGAGTTTTGCGCTGAGAAAACAGGACGCACGGGAATCAAAGGTGACGGCGACCCGCTCGACATCTGCGTAATCACAGAAAAAGTAATCACACACAACGACATACTGTTAACCGCAGTACCAATCGGCGGACTGCGAATGATAGACGGCAACGAAGCAGACGACAAGATAATAGCAGTAATGCACAAAGACAACATCTTCGGACAGTGGGACGACATATCCGATATGCCGACATCATTAATAAACAGAATAAAACATTACTTCCTCACGTACAAAGAAGCACCCGGTGCAGAAAACAGAATCTGCGAAATCACACACGTTTACGGACGCGAAGAAGCCTGGGAAGTAATCAATCGCAGTCACGAAGACTACATCGCAAAGTACAGCAGTCTGAATGAATTGCTTCTGAATACATAGTTTTAACAATACTATTTAAAATTAAAAAAGGGAACAACATCTTGTTCCCTTTTTCGTTATACTTTCAAATCCCTATTTTCCACGTTGCCGTAGGTCCGCCGATTGCCGGGCTGATCACTTTATCATCAATCCTCCCGATAAATCGGGACTTCGCTATCGAGGATTTCTGATTAAATAGCTCTCGCTATTTAATCATCAACATCTTCTTTGTCTCGTAAAACCATCCGATCATCAGTTTATAAAAATACACGCCGCTATTTAGTGCAGAACCGTCGAACGATGTTTCATAAGTTCCGGGCTTCAGCGATTCATTCACAAGTGTTTGTACTTCGCGACCCATTACGTCATACACTTTAAGAGTAACAAGCAAGGATGTCCCGCCAGATCGACGGGAACTTTGTCTTACTATGGAAAACCTTATCTTCGTCACCGGATTAAACGGGTTCGGATAATTTTGCCCCAATGAATATGAAGATGGCACAGCAGTACCAATTTGATTCACGAATACATTTCCGCCGTTTGTAGATTTAAATATTCTTGCCGGACCCAGGGGCGTTGAATATAAATCTCCACCACTCATCATAAAATTATTTTGGTCTATTATTGATAAGCCTGATATATATGTATTTTGATTTATTTCTTTCACTACCCAGTTTGTTCCATAATTTGTAGTTTTCATTGTTGAGATTACTATATAACCATTTACTGTGTCCATCATATTACCAACTGCGAATGCAGTGCCTGTATTCTGAATGCTTTTAATATTGTTCATTCCTCTTGTCGGAAAATGCAAGATTGAATCCCATTGATTTCCGGCGTTAGTTGTTCTGTAAATTATTTTGCCCACTGTTTTACCAAACGCTGTTGCTATTCCGGTTGTTGATTTAAAAAAGTAAAATCTCCTATTTCATATGCCCCCGGAAAACTTGTCTTAATAAAATTCAGCCCTCCGTTTGTTGTCTTATAAATTACTCCATACAATCCTCGCAGGACCTCCATTGTATTTTTTACCGCTGACAATTCCTGTATTCAGATCAAAGAAATGCATATTATTCAACATCATCCCTGACTCTACAAGCCGAATCCTTTGCCAGTTAGCTCCTGCATTTACCGTTTTATAAAATCTTGTGTTCCCTGTCATGCTTGAATCTATTAGTAAATAGCCTGTGTTTGCATCAAAAAAATGTATGTCATAGATATACTCCTTTTAATGTATCAGATGCTCCAACCTTAACCCAGTTTATACCCGAATTTGTTGACTTTAAAAATGCTGTTCTATAACTTGCGAAAGCAATTTCTTCACTCCCGCAGGCATATACAGTGGACGAATTAATATACTGTACCTTTCAAAAGGCATTTATTTCAACTGGATAAGATGCTAAAAACCAATTAGCTGCCTGAATTTGTAGTATAATATAATTTTTCATTAAACGGTAAAATCGTATGACCACAAGCAACTCCGGTATTCACATTTGAAAATCCAAGTGTGTAAACAATTCCGTCATAAGGAAGTGTATAATTCACCCACTGCCCACTCGCATTCACTGCCACGAGCATTACTAAGATAAGAAAAAGTTTTTTCATAATTTGAAAATTTTATTTTAAAATATTTTCCTGACTATCTTAAATTAGTCGGGAGGAAAAAATATATTTTAATAGGGAGTCCGCCTGCGCGAATTCACTCTTCCTAAATTTAAGGATTCTATTACTGAATTGTAATTTAATTTTTTATACACTCCCCAATAAAAAATGCGTACACTCTTTTCCAAAAAAATCAAGAATGTACGCAAGGCATCTTATGTAATTCTTCTATTCCTCTCGCGTCTGCTTTTGCAAACGGAGTTCTACAGTCTTACAAATTATGAATTCACTAAGCGTTCCCAAACTGGAGTTTAAAAAGCGAACCGCTACGCGGGTTGGGAAACGAGAGAATTCAACTTTTGGAACATCGGTTTCCGAAAAACCACCCGTTTTTGCACAGAAACTGCGATTTTACTCAAAATTTCCACTTTTTGCCCTAAAAATGCCGTTGCTATAGCCAAAATCCCCAAGGGGATTAACACAAACCCCGAGGGGATTAACACAAACCCCGAGGGGATTAACACAAACCCCGAGGGGATTTTCGCAACATACCGCGTAGATTACCGCGAACCCCGAGGGGATTAACACAAACCCCAAGGGGATTACCGCAAACCCCACGGAGATTACTGCAAAATACTGCGTAGATTACTGCAAACCCCACGGGGATTACCACGATCCCCGCGTACATTTTCGCAATCCCCGCGTACATTTTCGCGTGCGCAACGGCTATTTTTAAAATAGTAAGAGCATTTTAGAACAAAAACCCGTCTTTTTCTTAAACGCAATTAAGCTTAAAGTATAAATCGCTTATAGTTTTCGCAACAACTCAATCAATTTTGAATATAAAAAGCGAAATTCCTCAAATTTGCTATTGATGTTTCATCCCTACGGGACTTTATATTTAAAGACTATCGCCGTAAGCGGCGGGGTATTTACCCTAAGTGAAGAAATATTCATTTACGATTTAAATTATAATGGGTTTAAAATATTGTTTACAATTTAAAATTTAAATTATGTAATTTGCATATAAACATATGTTGAGGAATGAAAATCTATCAAAAAGAAATTTCTTTAAAGCCCAGAAAAAGAGGGTTTCATCTAATCACTGATGAAATTTTGGAAAACATAAATGAATTAAGTGATTTCAAAAATGGTATTGCTAACTTTTTCATAAAGCATACGTCTGCTTCACTTTCAATTAACGAAAATGCTGACCCTACGGTCAGGCACGATATGGAAAAGTTTTTTAATGAGGTGGTTCCTGAAGAACTTGATTTTTACAAACACACTCAGGAAGGCACGGATGATATGACTTCGCACATAAAAGTTACGATAATAGGTGCGAGTATAAATATTCCGGTTACAGACGGGAGGTTTAATCTTGGCGTCTGGCAGGGAATTTATCTTTGCGAGCACAGGAATAACGGGGGCGGCAGGAATGTGGTTGTGACGATTTACGGGGAGTGAGTTTCAGACAAAGTTTGCGGGAACAAATTAGGATAAATTCAGTTTTATTTACAGAATAACACATTAAAAAATTTAAAAATATATATGAAAAGATTATTAACACTTGTGGTTTTGATACTTGTTACAATATCATTGAATGCACAAACAGTTAAAGAGAAAGAAGTTTTTAAAGGACTAAAAGCAAACGCTTATTCCCTGTATGATTTCAGTTATGATGAAAAATCGGGGACGTACATCTATGCGTCTTTAGATACTGTAAAACAAAAGACACGAATTATCAGCAACAAAGGGAATTCGGCGGAGTATGATTATTTTCAGACTTACGATGTAACGTACGACAACTCAGGAAATTATTTTATTATTGCTGTTAACTATGTCGATTTAGAGAAAGGCATTTCATTAAGTTACTTATTAAAAAATGGCAAGGAAATATTAAAGGTTAGCAACATTAGTTTCCCAATGTCAAAACGCGAGGACGGGCTTTACTTCATAGCAAGAGAAAACGGATATGATGTAAGAGTAAAATACAATTTTGCATCAAACCAATTTGAGTACGGAAATAAATACGATACAATATATCTTGCTTCAGCACAGAAACAAGTGCTCGAAGGAGAACCTTCTTACGAAATCGGATTTACAAAAACAGGAAAAGAATATTACGTAGCCAGCAAAAACGGCAGACATTGTTTTGTCACAGGAGAAACTGAATCAAAGTTGTATGACGAAATTCAGTACTACAACACTTATGAAGACAACCTTGGAAATATTTGTTATGTTGCAAAAGAAATAATCGGCGGGAAAAATTTTTACTTCTTAGTGCAGGGTGATAAAGAATACGATAAATTTGCTTATATAAATTACAGCGTAATATTTGATAACGCAAACGTGCCTTACTATTCAGCCACTGATAATTTCGATGAAGAGTATCCACAGGAAGCATATTTAATAAAAGGTAATGAAAAAATCAGCAGAAAGCATTTGCGCGGAGTAAATGATATATCTTTCACTCCAACCGGCAAACTTGTTTATACAGGCTCTGATACTTTACCAAACGGTACGTTTAAATCAACACTTTTTATTGACGGCAATGAATATATAACAGCAGGTTCAATCTGGGGAATTATGTTTTATAATGATGATACTCCTTATTATTATATTTCCGATGAGAATGCAAACGCTACACTTTACAAAGGAAAAACAAAGATTTCGGATACTTACTCATACATTAATGAATTCAGCGTGAATAAGTCAGGCTTGATTTCATTTGTAGGAACTATATATGGCGATTACGAGAAAAACATTCCGAATAAAAGTTACTATGTAATAGGTGATAAAAAGTTCGGACCTTACCAGGACTATATAATCGGTGAACACGAACCAAACTTTTTAGAAGTTAGTGATAACGGAAACTATGCATACACAGCAACAGAAACGAAGAAAGGAAAAGAGGGAGAACTTATCTACAAATATTATTTAAACGGGAAAGACTGGAAAACACCAAAGTTTGAATACATAAATGAACTGACAAGTTACAAAAATGATTTTTATTTTTATGGTACTAATTACAATGCTAACGGAATCAGCGAAAATGTGTTCTACAAAAACGACAAAGTTATTGCTGATGATTACGAATCAGTTTATAATGTAAAGTTTAACAAGGAAAAAGGTTTAATGACATTCCTTGGTCAAAAAGGCAAAGAAGTATATTTTGTTGAAATAAAATTATAGTAAAATGAAAAAACTACTTTTAACAACAGTATTTTTAATCATCGCTTTTATCTTTATTGGAGTAAGCAAATCAGAAGCACAGATTGTTTACATCACAAAGTACAAGAGTGATGCGGATAAAAAGATTTACGTTTCAAGATATAAAAGTGATGCAAACTTAATCGTTTACGAAACTGATTATAAAAGTGAAGCATCGCCAATGAGCGGAATCTGGTATTACACAAAATACAAATCAGATGCCGACTGGCAGATTTACTTTACGGAATACAAGAGTGAAGCAGACATAGTGGTTTATTTTACTAAGTACAAAAGTGAAGCAGGCTGGAACAATTAATTTGATAAAATTACAGTCCCCTTTCGAAAGGGGACTGTAGTTTAAAGTTTTAGTATCCGGTTTTTAATCCCTTTTGAACAGCAGGAACTCCTTCTTTCATCCATTCAGGCATTGTTTCACCTTTCAAATAATAATCGAAGAACTGTTTCATCCTTATTGATAAATCAACTCTGTTCGGCCACTTCGTTAAATTGTGTTCATCACCGTTGTAGTTTAAGAGATAAACAGTTTTATCGAGTCTTCTTAAGGAAACAAAGAATTCAATCCCCTGCTGCCATGGCACTGCGCCGTCTCCATCGTTAGCCATTATTAAAAGAGGAGTATTAACTTTATTGGCAAAAAACAACGGAGAATTTTCAACGAACAAATCAAACTTTTCCCAAAGCGTACCGCCGATTCTGCTTTGTTCTTTTTCATACTGGAATATTCTGTTCATTCCTGATTCCCAGCGTATGCCGCCGTATGCACTTGTCATATTTGATACAGGAGCACCAGCCATTGCAGTTTTAAAGAAATCGGTTTGTGTAACCATATAAGCAACCTGATAACCTCCCCAGCTCTGTCCCTGCAAACCAAGGTTATCCCTGTCGATATAAGAATACGTATCGGCAAGATATTTTGCACCGCTGTAAATAACATTGTAAGCACTCTTACCCGGATAACCGATTTGATAAGAAATATCGGGAATAAAAATAATGTATCCGTTGCTATTGTAAAGCGGGAAGTTTATTACCGAGCGGCTTGGGTTTGGAATATAGTGTGTGTGAAATTTATCAGTATATTTTTCATAGAAATAAGTAATCATCGGATATTTATTATTGGCATCAAAGTTTTCAGGTTTATACAAAAGACCTTTCTGGTCAACGCCTGCAGAATCTTTCCAGTAAACCAATTCCACACTTCCCCACAAATAATCCTTTTGCTGTGGATTGGCATCGGATATTTTTGTTATTTCTTTAAAACTTAAATCAGATTTCCATAAGTTAAAGAATTCAGTGTAAGAACATTTTTGAAACACTAACTTATCGGATTTCTTTGCTTTAAGAATTGACATAAACTTGTTGTCAAGCATAATTAATTTTTCAGGCGAACCGTTTCTGATAGTAGCGGAATAATAACCTTCCTGCCAGTTTGTTTCATTCGTTGCCTTTAATAATATTTTCTCGTCCAGACCAATATTCACAGAATCATAATTCACATCCTGAATTCTGTAAACAGTATTCTCTTCTCTGCCGTTTGTTAATTTAACCGGTTCAGAGATACCATCAGACGCAATCTTCCAGACATCGTATCTGTCATAGATTAAAACGTATTCATCATTAGTAGTCCATCCTCCTATACCGTAAGGATTTGGAATATTGGGAACATCATTCAACTCATCATAAACTTTAGCAGGAATATTTTTTGAAATAGAATATTTATTGCCTGAAATATTATTGTATAGATAGAAAGAACTATCGGAATTTTCAAACCACGTAATATATTTTCCTGTTGGAGAAAGTGAATAACCAAGTTGAACACCTTCAGAAACTAACACCTTATTACCGTTCTTATAATTAACAGAATATATATCATACTGTTCCGGTTGTATCCAGGAAGACGCACGTTTATAAGGGTTCTGGTCTAGACCGAGATAAAAATCAGTATTCCCGTTTTTCGGATATTTTACTTCTTCAAATTTTAAATCCTCAATCTGAACTATATTATTCAATTCTGTATCATAAACAGCCATATAGTTTTTCTTCTTACTTTTATCAAGGTCGTGCAACTGCTGAGTTTGCAGGAAAGGGTCCTGATAGTTCCAAACATCAACTTTAGACTTTTCTTCGTCCAGCAGAGTGTCTTTCGGTTCAGGCTGAATCTTCGGTGCTGTATGGAAATAAAGTTTTTTGCCATCGGCAGAAAACAACAATTCAGAATAAGGACTAACTTCCCAATCAGGTTTTAAATTTATGTTTGTTGTATCTGCGATTAACTTAGTTGTTTTTAAATCACTGTGATACAAGCCATACCTTTTTGTTTTTGAAGTATCCTGTGTAAGTATGAATGCAATCTGACTTCCTTTTTCATCAACAACAATTTCTTTTCCGTATCCTTTTTTCGTGAATAAAAGTTCGGGTTTATCGGAATCTTTCTTCAAAAGGAAAACTTTTGTAGTATCAACCTTACCTTTTATTAAAGAGAGATAAACCAGAACATCGCCGTTCTTTGAGAATATATACTCATAAACATTATCGAAAGATTTTTTAATGTTTGTTATAGGGTTCAAAACGTTTAGTTCATACACATTAATATCACTTTTTGAAAGAGTATCTTTTTTAATAGAAACGGATTCCGATAAGAATGCTAAAGTTGAAACATTTTCTTCTGCTACTTTAAAAGAAATTAAACCGGAATATTTTACTGCAGGTTTATTCAAATCGTTTAATAATATTATTGACAGTGTATCTTTTGGGAAATTATCTTTTTTCTTCTTTGCAACCTTTAGTTTTCTCAAAGAATCATCAGGAGTTTTTATTTTGAATGCGATAAAATCACTGTTTGGTGAAAACATACCTTCATATCCGCGTGGTACTTTTACTTCCTCATCTGTTAAAAGATTCTTTAAGCTTAAAATACCATCACCGCGCTGTTTATTTACTTCAAATGCAGTAAACTTGCCATCGTTCGATATTTTAATATTTTCAAGTCTATTCCAATCGGGATAAACGGTGTGGTCTAAAACTTTTTTAGTTAAATCCTGCGAGAATACATTGCTTATAGAAACTACTGATAAAATCAGTATCAGTATAATATTTTTCATATTTATTATATATTAATTATCATCAAAAATATCTTGTTATATTAATAGTTACAATTCATTTAGATAGAAATCTATTTTATATCTTTTAGAAATAGAAACCCCGACACGAAGACACAAAGGCTTAAAGTTCACGAAGATTCAAATTATACTATTAGACCTTTTGTGACTTGGTGACTTTGTGTCAACAAATTTCAACAATCACTTAAAAAAATCCGGATTATTTCATTTTTCAGAAAAAATATTGAACAAAATCGGATAATTTGTAGTTTAAATCAATATAAAGAATCAAGTGAAATGAATTTTATGTTAAGTATAAGATACTTAAATTAAGGGTTTAATTAATAAATGGACGATACTATAAATAAAGATAACATAAACAACGACTTAGACGGTGATAAGAATGATAAACCATTGGAAGACGGTAAATCATCAGAACAAACAAAATTAGAGCCAGAATCAACTTTACCGGATAATACTCATAATGAAGAAATCCCTGTAGAAGAAAATGCAGAGAATATTTCTGATGATATTAATCTAACGGAAATCAGTGATAAAGAAATTGAGATTACTCATATTGAAGAAATTCAAGAATCTAAATCAGAAGAAATACCTTTAAGTATAAATACTGACATTAGCACAGATGAAATTCCAATTGAAGAAACAGAGATTATATTGGACACCGGATTCGAGCAATGACGACCAGGTCGGTGCGAAATTAACAGAAAGTGTTTCTGATGATACGTCTCCATTTGACAGTAATTATCAGGTCAGTTTAATAGATGAAAGCGTTTTAAGAGTACGAACTACAACAAATCAATCAGTATCCATAGATTGTAATGTAATAGTCAAAGAAGAAATTCAGTCTAATAAAATTTTCATACATCCTAAAGCAGAAGAAACAAAACAGGAAGTTGAAGTACTTGTAAAAATCGGTAACGATGAAATAATCGACACACATACAACGGATGATGATAATACAGAAACAATTGAGAAGAAAAAGGAAAGTAATTATCAGGTTACACTGATTAGTGAAAATGTTTTAAGAATAAAGATATCTACAAATAAATCTGTATCGGTTGATTGTTCATTACTGGATAAAACAACAAAAGAAGACGGAGAGGAAACCCAATCAAATAAAATTTTTATTCATCCAAAACAGGGTATAGGCAAACAGGATGTTGAAATTTTTGTAAAAATTGGTGAAGATGCTCTTAAGTCAGATGCAAGTGGATTAAAATCAGGATTGAATAAATCGCTTGATAATCCTCCGTTAAAACTTACACCTAATCCTATTGTTGCAGACATATTAAGCAGGATTAACATATCAAAAACAGAGGTGGAAGAAGTTGAACCGGCAGGTTTGACAGATGAAGAAAGACTCGATTTAAAAATCGGCAGAAAAAATCCCTGGAGAAGAAATAAAGAGTTTTTAAGAAGTAATCTTTACAAAGGAGCAGTTGCAGCAAACATAATTGCAATCATCGCTATGATAGCTTTCTATTCTGCGGCTTCTAAAAAGCCAAAGGATGAAGATATAATTGAGCAAAGAAGGCTAATAGTAATGCAGGATTTACCTGAGAATTTAAATATGCAGAATCAGAATGTAGATGACCCGAATAAGCCGCCAGACCCGCCAAAAGATGACGGTACGACGGGTACGGACATAGTTCCACCTGTTATAACTCCCAAAAAAATAAGACCTCCAAAGGTTAATTTGCCGAAGTTAAACAATGAAAATTTATCCGAGAACGATTCAACTCTAAACAAAGAGCTCGATTCACTCAGGAAGAAAAACAATATTACAGGAAATCAAAATGGTAAAACTGATACAGGGGCAGTAAACACATCATTAATGCCTGACTCCTTATTAAAGAACTTATCTGAAAATGAGGTTGGGCTTGCAGGAAGATTTCCTCCAAACTGGAAACAGATAGATGCAAGAACAATTAATATGAAAGATGATTTCAAAGGGATACTATTAGTTGATACAACAGCCAAATCAAAAGAGGAAGCACTGAATATGTTCATCGAACTTGATGCAAAAGGCGAAAAAATGACTCAGTTCCAGTTTAAAAGAGTTTTTGATGAGGATTCATTACGAACGGTATATGCTTTAGACCCAAAACAGGAAGGCAAACTGACCTATTACAGATTTTACGTAGCAACTAAAACCGATAATGTTTTTGTAAACACTTTTGTAGTGCAATCAGTATTTGAGAAATACAAAGCAGAAATCGAGAGAGTTGTTAAAACGATACAAATCAGGAAACCCGAAAATAAATAACGGTGCTTAACAAATAAGCACCGTATAATTTATTCAATTTTTATACAAGATCAGAATCAGGGAAAAAGAATTCGACTTCAATTTTTCCGTTTTCAACAGAGTCTGAGCCGTGAATTGCGTTTTCGGCTTTTGAACTTGCAAATTTCTTTCTTACTGTACCTTCGGCTGCTTCTGCGGGGTCAGTTGCACCTATTAGTGTTCTATAATCGACTACTGCGTTTTCTTTTTCAAGTGCGATAGGTATAACTGGACCAGAAGTCATAAAATCAACTAACTCGCCATAAAAAGGTCTTTCTTTATGTACTTCATAAAATTTTTGTGCCTGCTCTTTTGAAAGTTGTATTAATTTCATTCCGCGGATTGTGAATCCTGCATCAAGTAGCATTTGTATGATACTTCCCTGCACTTTTTTCTTAATTGCGTCTGGTTTGATAATACAAAGTGTTCTTTCCATTTTATTTCCTTTCGTATAATAAATAGTTTTTAAATTTAAATTGAATAATATTCTAAGAAGATTAGATAAAATTTTTCACTACCAAAACAAAAAGTTTTCACCATTAAGACAAACAGACATTTGGCAAAGAAAATATTTATTCTGTAGAATAAACTTACTGTTCTATATCCAGAGGTGGTGAAGCGAGTGAATCCATCACAACGTGATTTCCCGGACACTTCCTCGTCATAAGTTTTTTGTTTATTAATTCTACTTCACCCGGGCAATTCGGTCCTGCCATCAACCCTGTAATAGTGCATACATTTACTTCGTCAGCACCATCAGGCATCAAGAAATACTCAACGGGAAAATCAAAATTTTCGTCAGAGTACAGGAGTTTCATAAACCTGCCCCAGATTGGTGCAGCCGCCTTTCCACCCTGACCGTAAGCGCCGCCAAATTTTACTCTTGCATCATCAAAACCAAGCCAGCATCCTGCAACGAACTGAGGTGTGTAACCGACAAACCAGGCGTCTGTGTAATTCTGTGATGTTCCTGTTTTTCCTGCGGCGGGTCTGTGAAAGAACTGTCTTATTGATGATGCAGTACCTTCGTTAACAACGCCTTCCATCATATCAGTCATCATATAAGCGGTTTCTTCGCTCATTACTTCTCTTGTTTCGGGCACTACTTCTTCAATTATGTTTCCGTTTCTGTCTTCAATTTTTGTTATTGCAACCGGCTCAACCCATATTCCTTCGTTATCGAAAGTTCCATAAGCATTTGTCATTTCAAGCGGAGTAACCTCTCCGACACCAAGTGCTAATGAAAGAAAATTAGGTAACTCAGATTTAATTCCCATTTTATGTGCAAGTTCAATAACTTTATCAATAGGAGCCAGTTCCATTGCTGTTCTGACCGCAACTACGTTTATAGATTTCTCAATAGCATATCTCATTGTTACCATACCGCCTGTACCACCGCCTTTAGGAGTCCACATTTTCCCGCCCATATTTACGCTTACCGGGTCGTTTGAAATCATATATCCGGGCGAATATCCATTGTTAACAGCAACTGCATAAACAAAGGGTTTGAAAGATGAACCCGGCTGTCTTTTTACCTGTGTGACGTGATTTAACCCGTACTTTGTTCTCGTGCTTGGGTTTGAACCAACCATTGCCTTAATTTGACCATTCTTCGGATTAATTACAACAAAACCAACCTGAACTGTTGTAGTCAGGACTTTTACAGAATCCACAACATCTTTATTGTTTTTCATCGAATCAAAAATCTTTTTCTTATCAGCATCTGTAACGGCTTTTTTATAAACTTCTGATTGCTTAATAAATTTTTCGAGGTTGCTTTCGAGAATATCTTTATTATTTTTCCAGTTCCAACTGCTATTAAAAGATTTTTGGTATGATTTCAATTGTTCGGTAACAGCATCGTTAGCATGCCTTTGAAATCTTGTATCGAGTGTTGTGTAAACTTTCAGTCCATCACGATACAAATCAAACCCGTATTTCTCGGCTTTATCCTGCATCAATTGCCTTACATATTCAGTAAACTCAGGCGCCCTTGATTCTGTGCTTATTTCCTGTTGATTGAAAGATACCCTTATCGGAGCATCTATCATAGTTCGATAAACTTCATTAGTAATGTAATTCTCTTCGTACATTGCATTGAGAACAAGGTTTCTTCTGTTCTTGGAATTTTCAGGATTATCTATCGGATCGTAATTTGAAGGTGACTTTAATGTAGCGACAAGAATAGCACATTCATCAAGGTTCAACTCTTTGGAACTTTTACTGAAAAATGTATTTGCTGCCGCTTCAATACCATAAGCACCTTTACCAAAGTAAACAGTGTTCAGATAATATGTTAGAATTTCCTCTTTAGTATAAGTTCTTTCAATCTGTACAGCGGTCATCGCTTCACGCAATTTCCGGTTGAATGTAATTTCCTTTCTGTTAAGATAAAGGTTCCCGGCTAACTGTTGAGTAATAGTAGAAGCACCTTCTTTTTTTAATCGAAAACTTATAAGGTTTTTTACGAGTGCCTGTGCTATACGCTGCAAATCAACTCCCCAATGATTGAAGAATTTTCTATCTTCAATAGCCACTAAGGCGTTTATCATATCTTTGGGAATATCGTTATAAGTTACTTTGGTTCTATTCTTAAGGAAAAATTTATCAATTAATTCACCATTGTCAGAATATATTTTTGTTGCCTCTTCGATCTTCGGGTTTTCAAGTTCCGAAAGAGAAGGCAAAGATTGTGACAGATAAACAAGGTAACCTGATACAACAAGAGAAACGATAATAATTATAGTAATAACAAAGCCGAAAGATAATTTTTCGGTTTTATTCTTCTTAGATACTTTTTTCCTATAACTCTTATCGGAAAAAAACTTATTTAATTCTTCTTCTTTTTTATTGTTTTTTGATTTACCAAACATATTATGCCTTTGATTCGGCTATTAATTCATCAACAATTTTCTGACTTTTAAAGTCAAAGTATTTTTTAAAATAGAAATTTCCATCAACAAATTCGCCGTAACTGAAATTCTTCATCCAATCGCCAAGATTTACATAGTAACCATTACCTTCTTTAATCATCAATGGTTTATGTCTGTGCCCCATTATAACAAAATCATACCCTTCTTTAATCTTTTGCATTGCAGCATCTTTAAGTCCGTCTTTCTGCGAATAATCCTTTTGAGAAGTATGGTATCTTGACTTCGATGAAGTGCTCCTTGCTAACCACAGACCAAAATCAGGATGCAGAAGCGAATAAAGAAATTGTGAAACTTTACTTCTTAATATTACTTTCAGAATTTTATAACCTGTATCTTTATAAGCAAGTCCATCGCCGTGGTGTATGAAAAACTTTTTACCATCTATCGTTCTTTCAACATGAGTATTTACCATTTCAATGCCGAACTCATCATACAAATACTTACCCCGCCAGAAATCATGATTTCCGGCAAGGTAAGTGATTTTAATTCCTGCGTTAACCAAGTCATATATTTTGGAGAAAATCCTGTAAAACCCTTTTGGTACAACCTGCTTGTACTCAATCCACGAATCAAAGAAATCTCCAACAATGATTAACTCTTTTGCTTTTTCTTCAATAATTTTATCGAAGAAATTTATAACTAATTGTTCCTGCAGTTTTTTATAATCGTAATGTTTCATCCCAAGATGAACATCGGATATAAAATATATTGCATTCGCCATTAAAAAAAGTCCGGACTCTATTTAACTTTTACGCTTACTGTAAATGACTGATTTCCGAGTTTACAGGTTCCGGTTTCTGTACTGCAATATCCAAATTTTACGTTACCTGATAATGAAATAGTAGAGCCGCTTGTAGCGCCAGAACTTACGTTAAACTTATACTTAATTGTAGAACTTTTAATATATCCATCTTCGTCAACCGAAAAAGTAGGTGAACCATTAGCGGAAATTCCCTCACCTTTTAAAGTGATTTCGATTGGAGGTTCCTGAGGAATTTTTACCTTTGGTCCGTGCTTGAATTTAATCGTAAGTGTTCCTGTTCCACCCGGTTTAACAGATTTTGATACTGTAACTTTTAAAGTCGGGGAAGACTGCGCAAAGGCGCTATTGTCTGTTGTAAAAACTGCAAAAAGAGCAATTACCAATGCCGCTAAAAATAATTTCTTTGTCATAATAATATTTAATTTAACATTTATAAATATAGAAATTTTAATCCTATAAAATAATTCAAAACCGAATTAAAATTAAAATTCTTTATATGCTTTAAACTGTGATGAGAAGTTAATGTTCCAATTTGCACTCTGAATCGATTTCCAACGAAAGTTTGCAAACTGATAAGAATATTCGGTTACGAGCTAAAACATGCACAAAATGACAAAGAAATGTTCAACCCCTTACGGGGTTGCGGTTTATTGTGCTTATTGCCCCGGGCTTCGCCCGGGGTTATTCATATTAAACCCGCTTCGCGGGTTTTTGATTTTGATTCGCTGAAGTTTTATTGTTACTGATTTACCAGAGTATAAAAGATTATTTCTGATTTACCAGAGTATATAAGATTATTTCTGGTTTACCAGAGTATATAATTTAGCAGACTGGAAAGGCTTAAAACTTCTAAAAAAATAAAAGAGCATTTGTTTAACGTATATACTATCCCCTTTTCCACTTTTTTAAAGTTATTATTTATCTATTTTGATAAGGTAAATAAATAAATTATGTCAAATTACAAAGAGAAATATGGGTTTTATAAAGATCTTATTGAGGATAAACTGTTAACTTTTACATCAAAAGTTTCTCCTATTGGAATCTATGACCCAATGAAATATATACTTGATGGCGGTGGAAAAAGAATCAGACCGATGTTATTAATTCTATCCTGTGAAGCCGTCGGAGGCAAAGCAGAAGATGCTTTAGATGCTGCAACTGCTATTGAAATTCTACATAACTTCACACTTGTTCACGATGATATTATGGATAATGCCGATACACGCAGAGGCAGAGAAACAATACATAAGAAATGGGACAGAGATACTGCAATACTTAGCAGGGGACGGTTTACTTGGATATGCTTATAAATCATTACTGAAAACAAAGTCAGATAGAATTCAGGATGTGGCAAAATCTTTTACGGAAGCGATTATTGAGGTTTGTGAAGGTCAGAGTTACGATAAGGAATTTGAATTGCGAAAGAAGGTAAAGATTGACGAATATATTATGATGATTGACAAAAAAACATCCGAACTGTTAAAATGCTGTGCCGAGATAGGTGCTCTTATTGGCAATGCTTCCCAAAAGGAAATTGATGCATTGAAATACTACGCACTTTACACAGGACTCGCCTTCCAGATACAGGATGATTTACTTGATATTGTAGCAGATGAAAAGGAATTCGGGAAAAAAACCGGAGGGGATTTATTCGAAGGGAAAAAAACTTTTTTACTTCTTAAAGCAATTGAAGCGGCAGTTGATGCCGAAGATAAAGAACTGCTTCATTATGTAATTGATAACAAGGGCGTTAAGAATATGGACGAAGTACAAAAGGTGAAATCAGTTTATGATAAGTACAATGTGATTAATGATACAACTAAAAAAGTTGAAGAATATACTTCTCTTGCGAATGAACAACTTGTACATATCAAAGATTCTGAAGCAAAAGAAATGTTAAAATGGTTTTCCGGTATGCTTCTAAACAGAACTTCTTAATGTATAAATATGATTGTTAAAGAAGTTACGATTGTTAATAAAGCAGGTATGCATACTCGTCCTGCCTCGTCCATTGTGAAGATTGCTGCAAAATTTAAATCGGATTTTTTCCTTTCAAGAGACGGCTTTGAAGTTAATGGCAAGTCAATAATAGGGGTAATGACGCTTGCCGCTGAGCAGGGGGCAAAACTCGAGTTAAGGTTTGATGGTCCCGATGAAAGCGAACTTTGTTCAGAGATGGTGGATTTCTTTGAACGCGGGTTTGATGAGATGTGATCGTTCTATTACACAAAAAAATAATATTTTAATGTTTCAGTATTCTTTTCATTTCAAAAAATGATTTTAGCAATCCACCGCATTCTGCATCGAGAACCCCACCATAAACATTTACCTGATGGTTTAAAAATGAATTGTTAGTGATGTTCAAAACGGAACCACAGGCACCTGTCTTATTATCGAACGCACCGAAGTAAAGGTTCTCAAGTTTTGAAAGAATTATGGCACCTGCACACATTGAACATGGTTCAAGAGTTACGTACATAGAGCATCCTGTAAGAATTTTTGTACCTAACGTGTCAAAAGCAGATGTTAAGGCAAGCATTTCTGCATGGGCAGTGGGGTCGGATAATGTTTCAACCTGATTATAGCCTTTCGCTATTATTCTGTTTTCGAAAACAATTATACAACCTACAGGAACCTCTCCGGAATCATATGCTTTTTCAGACTCTTTTAAAGCAAACTTCATCCAGTTAGAATGTGCTTCCATCAACCGGTGATTTCCTGTTTTAATTCAGTTTCTATAATCTTCGACCTTCTTTTCATTATTTCAGAAAGGTTAAAAAACTTAAATCCTTTTCGTTTCAATTTAAAACTATTATTTCTAAACTGTAACACATCGTCGTTACTGAAATTCACAAGATATATGATGCTTCGAGCACCTTTCTGACTTCTTAACAATATATCATTAAAGAAAGCATTTATTTTTTTCTCTTTATTTTCTTCAGAAGAGAATTTAACAAGTATAGTATCCTTGTATGCTTTAAGATTATACTTTGAGAACTCTGTCAAAAGGTCTGATTCATAAGGATGGATTTTCTTAGGATTTAAAAGTATAACTGCCGAAGCTTTATCGTATTCATAGCACATTGTTCTGACTTTAGATTTCCATTCCTTTGGAACCATTTCAGATTTAAACTCCGCCAGTAAATCATCTTCAGTACCAATATCCGCAAACAGTACATAATCACGTTTTGAATCAAGAACTACAGTTTGCGCATCGATTTTTGAAACCATATCTGGTAGAACTACGGTAAATTTGTCAGGATAAGACAAAAGTTTTTCGAGTTCAGGTATTGTGTTATCTTCAACTTTATTAAGTATCAGGCAGACATCTGCAGCATCGCGTTTTATCTTATCGGAAAAAATCAAGCTCACATTACCGATAGTTTTTTGAGATGAGTCTTTTTTGTTGAACACATTAATTAACAGATTCCCTGTTTTTGGGTCTTCGTTTCCTGAACAGTCAAAATCGAATTCAGACAAAGAACTTTTCAATTCAAGATTAAACTCTGCAGCCGAGACGTCTTTAGGAATAGTTATTTCCCGAGAGAACCAGAGAACTTCATTTTTTAAAGGAACAATATCTTTTTTACCTTTGTCGGGTTTTCCTTTGGTCTGCTTTAAAGGAGTTGTTTTATTGTTGAGATCAACAATCCACTCTTTTTTAATCGCAAAAAGGGATGAAATAGAATCTATCTTTAAAGGAATTATTTTTTTTAATTCATCCGGAGACAATACCTTTACAGTGTTAACGTTGAAATCCTGTATGACCGGTTTTTCGTTTGACTCTCTAGTTCTGTTTAGTATAAAAAGGACTATCATTACTAATGAAAGTATTCCTGCCAATATCAGTTTATTTCTCCCTGTGTTCAGTTCTTTAAACTTCATTTTATTCTATTCAAATTCTTTAGATATTTCTTCTTTGATTGTACTTAGTACTTCTGAATAATGTTTCGTTTTACCTGCAGATAAAATTGTTTTCACATCGTCAACATAAGACTCTTTTCTTGTTCCTACAAGAACAGATTCGATTCCAGGAACAGATTTAATTACTAAAACTGCTTTTTGTGAGAGAGACAATGTGTGAAATTCTTTTTCAAGATTTTTATCAATAATAGAATGCAGGTGTTTCGACCTTTCGTTTGCTTTTTCCTTATAAAAGTGAGTGACAAGGTTTAACAATTTAAATACAAATTTTACATACCTGTCGAAGAGGTCAACAAAGTAATCATCTTTTACTTTTTCTTCGAAAAAATCAATTAATCCGTTTAACTTATAAGAGAATGTGAATTCAATGTGTTCGTTCAAAAATTCAATTGTTCCAAATTTATCCCAGTTGTTTTTTATGATTTCGCCGAAATTTAAGTTAGTTATTAAATATTTTAACTCATTCTCCTCTAAAAATAAATTTGATTCCGCCGCGACTAAAAAATCCTCTTCCATAGAACTGACGAGTTCGATATATTTCAGCAATTCCTCTTTCTCAAATTTATCACAACTGAAGTCAGACAAACGGACCAGACCTTTTTCTGTTATAGCGTTTAAGGGTCTGTTGGCAACCACACTTATTCCTTTTTCTAACGCGAATTCGAGCACTGTTTGCGTGTTGTTGCATTGATTTTTTTCGAAATACGCTCCGGACTCAATCAAATTAAAAGGAAACTGGATAAATTTAAAATGATTGTCAGGTGAAATTTCATTCGCAATTTCGTAAACTTTTTCAAGCGAGGTAAAATCAAACATAATGCTTTGCAAAGGAAATGTATTGGATGATATTCCGTAATATTTAATCTTTCCTTCTTTTACCTTCTCTTCAAGAAAAAGAAAAGCGGCTTTAATTCTTGAATAATAATTTTTTCGCGCATCTTCTTTATCGTAAGCATTTATTCTGGCATATTTTAAGTAATATTCGGGGTTATGTAATAAATAAGAGTTTATGTATCCGTTGTTATTCTGGTCGAGTCTGTGCAATTGTCTGTTTATCTGGTCTTCAATAAATTCGGGATGAATACAATGCCAGAGACCCTTTTCGAACTCAACAACTTCAGGGAACGGGTTTCCCTGTTCTTTCTTCTTTAACGCAAATTGATAATTATTTCCCTGCATATATCCAACTTTTGTTATTAAGAAGAAATCTTCCCTTTTCATACTGCCGTTTTCAATCAGGTCATTAAGAATGTTTCCAATTAAGATCTCACTTCTTCCATCGCTATAATTTGCAGAAGTGTCTATAGTAACAATACCATATTCGATTGCTTTCTTAAGCGAATTGAAATGCTCTTCAATTCTGTTATCAATTCTGTAACTGCCGTAACCAATTTGTGATATTTTACTCATTACTCTGTTTTTATTTCAACTTCAAGAATTTTATAACCTTTTAACGTTTCAGTAAGAGAATAAACAAGTCCGATCCCTACGCTTAGTAACCCAAGAATAAATGTTGACAGTGCAAAATAATCCGTTATTTTTGTGTTTAAAAAGATATCAATACCGATTAATAACGACGTAAAAATAAAAAGGAAAAGGCCAATTGTATAAGATACAATGACATTTCTTACAAGTTTTGATCTGTACATAAGTTCTTCCAATTGTCTTGAAATACTTTGTAAACGGGTTATTTCAAGGTATTCAAGTTCACTTCCCTGATTTAATTTATTATGATGACGTCTTCGTTCTTCATTCAACAGTCTTAACCTGTTATTGACTGAAGAATATTTATTGCTTATACCTAACAGCAGTAAACCGCAAGCTGAAATCATAACTGCAGGTGCAAGCATTAATTGTATAGTCTTATAATATATTTCTGCTCCCATATATTAAAATTACGAATAATAATTATGTAATAATATTCATTTCGTAATGTAATATTATTTAAACTATTTTGCTGCTTGAAGGACTTTTACGTAGAATTAATTTAAAAGACTTTATAATCATACAATAATACTTTTGTCTGCATTTCCCGTTGGGAATTGTAAATCGGCAACAAAATTTGTGTAAAAAAGTCATTGTTGTATGTGGATTTTTCAGTATAAATGGGTTATTATATTAAATTGTAAATTCAGATTATTTTAAGTATTTTCAATGATTAAAACACAAAAATTACTAAATTAATATATATTTTTTATGAAATTTTCAATCTCGGCTGAAAAGTTTTTTAATGCAGTAAACAAACTAAATTATGTAGTCCCCGGTTCATCACATACGACGTTACCGATATTAACAAATATCTATTTTAAACTCGCCGGGAATAATCTAAAGATGGTTACAACAGACCTGGAAGCATTCATAACAACGGATTTGATAGTTGACGGTGATGAAGACGGCGGCGTTGCAGTTCCCGCAAAGAAATTGCTTGAACTTTTAAAAGCAATGATAATTAAGAATGAATCAGTTAACGTAGCGGTTCCATTCAGCAAGGAAACTTTCGGATTACTTAGCGGAGAAGGGCTTGTTCCCGATATAAATATTTATTCAATTAAATACGATAAGACCAGAGAGACTTTAGAATACAAAGGTTCTATCCCTGAAGAAACTTTTATCAGCATAAAAAAGGAGTTTAAATCTTTTAAAGAAAAAACAGGTTCGATTGCAGCAGATGATTTGAAGAGCGGATTAGACGCGATGGAGAAAGCCATAGATGAACTCGGAAATGTAGCCGTGGCTTCGTTTAAAAAACTTACCGAGAAACTAAAAATCAGATTTGATTCGAACGATAAGTTTAAGATAACCGTTAATTCAAAAAACGGTAAATACTCTTTCTTTGGCGAGCCGATAGAGGATTATCCGTTACCGGAAGAAAAAGCAGATTTATCACGAATTGATATTTCAGGAGAAAAGTTTAAAAAGTTTTTGCAGAAAGTGAAACATTCGGTAAAGAACGACGAGATAAGAAGAAATATGGCAGGTGTTTTTATTGATTTAAGAAAAAACGAACTGAGGTTTGTTGCTACAGACGGCTTCAGACTAAGCAAAATAATAACATCCGATTTTTCACATACAAATTCAAAAGATGAGAATTTTATTCTGCCGATTAAGACGGTTGATTTATTGCCAAAAATAGTTTCCGATTCAAACATTATAATGGAATTTGACAATGTGATGATAAAGTGTACGATTGACAATTTTAATGTTTATTCAAAATTGATTGATGATACCTTTCCGAATTATGAGTCTGTTATCCCGCAGGATAATGACAAAAAATTAATAATTAACAGGTATGAATTAATAAGTACGTTAAGACGCGCAATGATTTTTACCGACACCGTTACTAAAAAGATTAAGTTTGAAGTATCCGGAAATGAATTAAAGATTAAATCTGATAATCCTGAAATCGGAGGAGAGGGAGAAGAAACAATAAATTGCGATTTTAAGACAAATAATGGTGATGAAATAACAGATGAATTTTCAATAGCGTTTAATGTGTCATATTTACTCGACTGCTTGTCACAAATGGATACGGATGATATAATGTTTACATTTAGCGCACCTGCTAAAGCGTCAATTTTACTGCCTGTTGCTTCACTATCCGAAGAGAATTATATGGAATTGATAATGCCTGTGAGGGTTGGTTAAAAACAAACAAGATTGCTGTTAAATAGTATTAAATTATTGAGTTTTCGTAATTACGGTGAACAGCATTTTACTTTTAACAAAAGTTTCAACTATATTTACGGGAATAACGGGGAAGGAAAAACAAACATTCTTGAGGCAATTTCTTTTATCTCTTTCGGAAAAAGTTTTTTAAATTCATCAGAACCTGACTGCGTTAAATTCAATTCATCAAGTTTCGATGTTGAGGGTGTTTATGAAAATGATGTTAATACGGAGTACAATGTTTATTTGAATTATGATTCTATTTTAAGGAAGAAGACTTTTCACCTGAATAAAGAAAAAGTCTCGAGATGGACGAGTGAAATATTCGGAAGGTTTCCGATTGTCTTTTTATCTCCGCATAGTCTTGAGATTACTTATGGAAATCCTGCTGAAAGAAGAAAGTTTTTTGATATACTGCTTGCACAGATAAGCAGAGTATATTTTGATTTTCTTACAAGGTATGTAAGGATACTGAAACAGAAAAATTCTTTGTTAAAGAATCAACTTAACGGAAATGCCCTTTCAGGAAAGGATTTCAGGAATCTGTTAAATTCGATTAACGAAAAAATGACTGAGTACTCCTGTGAAATTTTAAGAAGAAGGTTTGAACTTCTGAATCAATTCAGAGGATACTTTGAAAAAAGTTTTTCGTATTTAATAGAAAAAGATGATATGCCGGGTATAAAGTATTACAGCAGTTATCTTAACGATGAGAATATAAACGAATATGAAAAGGATATTGAAAAACTGAAAAGTGTGTTCGCATATAATCTGGATTTAAAAATGAACGAGGAAACAGCAAGAGGTGTTTCAGTAATAGGACCGCATAAGGATGATTATATTTTTAGTTTAAGCAAAGAACTGAATGATAACAGCAGAAAAAACTTTGAGCTTAAGAATTTTGCTTCGCAGGGTGAGCACAAAACATTTGTTATTGCGCTTAAACTTGCTGAATATCATTTTCTGAAAGACAGTCTGGGTAATGCACCGATATTGCTGCTTGACGATTTGCTTTCGGAACTGGATACTTCACGGGTATCAAAGATAGTTTCACATTTAAAGAATTACGGACAGATTTTTCTGACAACAACAAGTATAAATTATGCTGATGATTTGAAAAATTTTTATTCGGATGATGACATTAACTTTTTTAAAATAGAAAACGGAAAAGTAGTTGAGCATTAAAAGAATTAATACAAGAATAAGGGACAATAAAGTATCATGCCTTGCTGATGAAATCGTAAATATGAGCACAATACTTGGTGTGAGCGACAGAGAGAATGAATTAAAGATTTTCAATGTATGGAAAGAGTGCGTAGGTGATACAATAGCAAAGTTTGCAAAACCGATGGGAATAAAAAACAACAAACTTTTGGTTAGTGTTGAGAATTCAGTATGGAGGTTTGAACTTAGCAACCGAAAAGAAGAAATACTAAAGAAAATAAATTTGCATTTACAAACATTAAAAAACAAAATTTTAATAAAAGATATAGTATTCGTATAAAATAAATTAATTATGGCTAAAAATAATAACGACCAACAGTCTTACACTGAAAAAGACATACAAGTGCTCAAAGGAATGGAGCACGTCAGAAAAAGACCCGCTATGTACATAGGTGACGTTTCTTCAAGAGGGTTACATCATCTCGCATATGAGGTTGTGGATAACGCGATTGATGAAGCGCTTGCAGGATTTTGTGACAAAATAACTCTATCTATAAATAAAGACGGTTCAGTCACCGTGGAAGATAACGGCAGGGGTATTCCAACAGGACCTCATCCGACAGAAAAAATATCAACACTCGAAGTTGTAATGACACAATTAAATGCCGGAGGTAAATTTAACCGCGATACTTATAAAGTATCCGGTGGTTTGCACGGTGTTGGTGTATCTGTCGTTAATGCGCTGAGCGAATATCTTGAAGTGGAAGTTTACAGAGACGGAAAAATATTCTATCAGAAATACAAAAGAGGAGTTTCAGAGAAACCCGTTAAAGAAGTCGGTAAGGTAAAGCAAAAGACAGGTACACGCGTTACATTTATGCCTGACAAAGAAATATTTAAAAATACAGTTTTCAAGTATGAGACTATCGAAGACAGATTACGCGAGCTTGCTTATCTGAATAAAGATCTCCTTATAATTATAAAAGATGAAAGAATAGACAAGGTTGTTGAGTTTAAATTCAAGGGCGGACTGATTGATTTCGTAAAATATCTTGACGAGGGAGAGAAAACTATCTCTAATAAGCCAATCTTTATAGCAGGTGAGAGAGAAAATGTACAGGTTGAAATTGCATTCCAGTACAATGATTCGTACAGTGATGATATACTTACTTTTGTGAACAACATTAACACAATCGAAGGCGGTACACACCTTGAAGGTTTTAAAGCGGCATTAACCAGAACTTTAAATAATTACGGACTAAAGAATAATATAATTAAAAGTGATAAATTAACTTTAACGGGTGATGATTTCAGGGAAGGTTTAACCTGTGTACTTAGTGCAAAAGTTCCTGAGCCACAATTTGAAGGACAAACAAAAACAAAACTCGGTAACAGTGAAGTTAAGGGTATAGTACAATCTATAGCAGGTGAACAGTTGGGTGAATACCTTGAAGAGAATCCATCCATAGCAAAAAAGATACTTGAAAAATGTGTAAGAGCCGCTGAAGTTCGTGAAGCAGCAAGACACGCTCGTGAACTTGCAAGAAGAAAGAATGCTCTGGAAATATCCGGGCTGCCCGGAAAACTTGCTGACTGCTCTTTAACAGATCCTGCACTTTGTGAACTCTACTTAGTTGAGGGTGATTCTGCGGGCGGTTCTGCAAAACAAGGAAGAGACAGAAGATTTCAGGCAATACTGCCATTAAAAGGAAAGATTCTGAATGTTGAAAAAGCAAGAAAGAATAAAATATATGAGAATGAGGAAATCCGTTCGATGATAACTGCAATTGGTGCAGGTATCGGTGATTCAGAAGAATTCAATGCCGACAAAATAAGATACGATAAAATTATCCTTATGTGCGACGCCGACGTTGACGGCTCACACATCAGAACGCTTTTACTTACTTTCTTTTACAGACATATGAAACCTATTATAGATACAGGAAAATTATACATTGCACAGCCTCCTTTGTATAAAATTAAAAAAGGTAAGACTGAAATGTATGCTTATGATGACGATGAAAGAGATGAGAAACTAAAATCATTAAAAGTAGATAAAAAATCTGTTGTGATTGATAATGAAGAAACAGCGGGAACAGAAACGGGTTCAAAAGTACATATATCAAGATTTAAAGGACTTGGAGAGATGAATCCCGAGCAACTATGGTCAACAACTATGAACCCTGAGACAAGAACTATTCTTCAGGTAACTAACGAAAATGCTTTGGCTGCGGATAAGATGTTTAAAATACTTATGGGTGAAGAAGTTGAACCGAGAAGAAAGTTCATTGAAGAAAATGCCAAGTATGCAAATATTGACGCATAAAACAAATAAATCATAATGAAAAAGAATAATTTAATAATTGATAAATCAACAATGAGAATTCTAACAATATTCTCATTCTTGCTTTCATTTCTGATTTGCAGTAATACATTTGCTCAGGAAAAGGATGCAAGATACCCTTTGGTCAAGCAAGGAAAGAATAAAAAGTACACTTCGTTTGCCCTTGGAATGGGAGCGGCTTACGGCAACAATCCATCTTTAAATACTTTTATAGGTTATGAATTACCGAATTATAATTCACTTAGCGATAATCAAAAACTTAAAGATTTCAGAACGGCGTTTGAATTTTTTGGAAATGCCGAAAGGCAGGTGCTGAAAAACCTTGCAGTAAAACTTGACTATTCATATCTGTTAAAAAGCACAACTTTGTCAGCATATCCGAACAATTCATACGATTATAATAATCATCAGATAGTTCTTACGTTAAACTATATAATGCCGGGCGAATATTATTTTCTGAAATTTGGCGCAGGTGCAGGTCCGGTTTTTTCTACTCTTGATTCAAAGTCATACATCCAAAATATTGGGGAATACACATCTACCGGCGTTATGGTAAAAGCCGAGAGTACTTTTTCGCTTCAAATGGGGAAAAACATTGCAGGATATTTAAACGGATATATAGGAAATGTTTTTGCCGGTACGTTGAAAGATGCAAACGGAAAAGAACTTAAAAATGTTGTTGGAGACCCTGTCAATTTAAGCAGTTTTATGCTTGGCCTGAGACTTGGTATTGAATTTTATATATTCTAATTTATGCAAAAAATACTAGAGGGTATAATATACGGAATTATACAGGGGTTGACAGAGTTCATTCCCATAAGCAGTACAGCACATATAAGAATTGTTCCCGCATTATTACACTGGGACGATCCCGGTGCCGCATACACAGCTGTGATACAAATCGGAACATTGATCGCTACATTAGTATATTTCAGGAACGACATATTAGAACTTATTAAAGGATTTTTTAATGCGTTAAAGACAAAAAACTTTTCAGACCCGTATGCAAGACTTTCGATACTAATTATTGTGGGTACAATCCCTATTTCAATATTTGGTTTAACTCTTAAGAAATACATAGAAGGTGATTTCAGAGGACTTTATGTTATAGCGGCATCTTTAATAATTTTAGCGATTGTACTTTTTATTGCAGAAAAGATTGCGTCGAAGAAAAAGGAGTTAAAAGAAATTACTGTCTGGGATGGTATTATAATAGGGTTTGCACAGGCGGTAGCGTTAATACCGGGAAGTTCAAGAAGCGGTGTTACGATTACAGCAGGTCTTTTTTGCGGACTTAAAAGAGAGACCGCTGCGAGGTATTCATTTCTATTGAGCATTCCTGCAGTTTTCCTTAGCGGGTTTTATGAACTTTACAGCGAAAGAGCAGAACTCTTAAACGAGAATATAATCGGATTAATATTGTCAACTCTCGTTTCAGGTGTGGTGGGATATTTTGCGATAGCTTTTTTAATCAATTATCTAAAGACAAGAAGCAACTTAGTATTTATAATATATAGATTGGTATTGGGCGTGATAATAATTGCGCTTCTTTCAGCGGGTGTGCTGAAGAATATTTAATAGTTAAGGAATCATCGAGTTGATAAATCTATCTCAAATAGCGAGTCTCAAATAAAAAATATTCAAACACTAAGATCACTTAGAACACTTAGAAAATATACTCAACTCTTTATAGTTAGGTTATACGAATTAATTTTTAGTCATCTTCACCAGGCAATGGCAATTCAAGAGATTTTACTGATTGAATAGATAAACCGCCAATACCTTTAATTGACCCATACATATCGATTGTATTCGATATAACTTTTTCCAATTGTTTTTCTCTTTCTTTCCAGATTCTTCCCATTGCTCTTTTTTCTGTTTCGATTTCTTCTTTCATATTTTTAAATCCTTCAACGATATTCTCGACACTATTTTTAAAGTCTTCGCCGATAAGATAACTATAAAGCAGGTTCATTTTATCGCCTTTGTTTTCCTGAGCAACTAATGTACTGTGCTCTCTGATAAGCATTTCCCGTAAGACAAAGCAAAGACTTGATACTTCCTTAAGCGTACAGACCCATACACCGTTTCGTTTACCGAACCTTTTCATTTCAGAAGGCATAATATCAGTCACAATTATTCCGATATTAGCACCTTTATCTTTCATATCATCTTTAAGTTTATCAATCCATCCTTCGGAAAATGCTTTTGTTCTTTTGGTTTCATAAAGAATTACACCGCATTGCTTATTGAATTCATTCATTACAGTATGGACAACGTCAGCACCCTTTACACCTTTTGCAACTTCAGAAATAACATCATAAGGAAACTCTCTTTTAAGCAACTCTTCAAGTGCAAGTTCCAGTACCTCGCCCTGCATCTGCATTGAGCCCTGCTCGGCTTTTCTTTTAAGTTCATCTACTAACTTATTACTGTCTTCAATTTGTTTCTGATATTCCCTGATTTTGAGTTCCACTTTGTCTTTCTCTCTCTTAGAGACTTCCTCTTCTATTTTACTTCGTTCTTCAAGTAATTTCTTTTCTGACTCAATTCTTAAATCGTTTTCTTTATTCTTAAGTTCGCTTTCTCTTTTTAGCAGCTGGAGTTCTTTTTCTTTCAGTTCCTGATTTTCTTTTTTCTTGTTTTCATTTTCCTCAACAAGCATTCTTAGTTTAACTTCGTATTCTTCTTTAATAATGTTCTCCTGATGTTTCTTCTGTTCGTTCATTAATTTTTCATAAGACTCTTTTGTATCTTTTAGTATCTTTTCGTTTTCTCTCGTTAAAGAATTCTTTTCGTCTTCAAGAGCCTTGCTTAATCTCTCTCTAAACATTTCGTTCTCTTTTTGCTTCTTCTTTTCGAACTCATCCTTTTCCTTCTCAAGTTCGTTCTTTTGGGAATTAAAAGAAGCAGCCTGCTCTGCAATTTTCTTTTCAAACTCTTTCTTTAATTTCTCCTCAGCCTGATTATAGATTGCTGATTCAATCTCAAACTTATGTCCGCAGTTTGGGCATGTGATTTTATTATCGTTCATAGTATTGTAAATTAATTGGATTAATTTAATCTTAATTTAAATAAGATAAAATTCATTATTCTGTGAGAAACAAGTTATTCAAATCTGTCTAAAGTGCTTTAGTTTGTTCAACCCCTTCGGGGTTGGAGTGTTGAACGTAAACCCCCCGGCTTCGCCGGGGGTTATTCATATTAAACCCCTTCGGGGTTTAATTGGAAGATTGCCTCACTAAACATATGAGAAAAGATTTACTAATTAATTATGAATAATGAGTTATTATTGTTAAATGTGTAACGGTCAGATGCGGATTTACACTGACAGCAAAGACACTGCTTTTGAGAGATAATGCAGATAAGTAATAACAGGAATATTAATCTTTTTAATCTTAGCCATACGAACAATCTCAGAAGTAAAAAACGGAGATTCAATTTCCCTATTCTTTAATCTATCCTGATACGCTGACGTTTTAAATGCGCCTAAATTTTTCGTATCTGTAATAATCTTTTTGAAGGCAATAGCATCAAAAACTATTTCATAAGATTTTGCAATCTTTTTAATTTCAGAATAAAACTCTTCAACAAGTTTATTGTATTCATCGTTTGAAAAAAGTTTATCGACTGTAACAGGAAATATTCCCGTAAGAGTATTGAAGATAGAATTCCAGGCAAACTTTATCCATATCTCTTTTAGAAAATCCTCAGGAATTTTTACTTTAATGCCGGAAGATTTTAATAAACTTTCCAGTGCTATGATTCTTTTTGATAGTTTACCATTTTCTTCACCTATAAGTATAAAACCAAGTGAAGTATGCCGTATCACAAACTTACTGTCAACTTCCGCACCAATCTTGCAAATTCCCTGAACACACTTTGATTTTCCAAAATATTTTTTCAGGATTCTGTAATTATAAAAACCGTTTTGCAATGTTACGATAATGGTTTTACCGTGAATAGATTTTTTAAGTTCAGGTATCAGGGGTTCAGTATCTTTGGATTTTGTACAAAGGAAAATATAGTCAAAATTTTTCCTAAAGGAAGATACTTTGCCGGAAACATTGATTTTAACTTTAATATCTTTATGAACAGTACTTTTTATTACAAGCGGTTTCTTTTTATAGTGCTCAAGCGCTTTGCCGCGTGCTAAGAAACAAACGTTCAGATTTTCATTCAAGGCAAGAAAAGAGCCGAAATATCCTCCGATAGCACCAGTGCCTGCTACAAGAATATTTGTTTTTCCGGGCATAATTATTTTGCATTCATAAGTTTTTCAACAAGCGGTACAGTGCCTGCAGTTGCTTTATCTGTAATATAATGCAGGTTTTTATGGATTCCATAAATGTTTGGTTTGTTAGGGTCAATTATGTATTTCCAGGTTTCACCTTTTACATAATCCAGAAGACTTGCGGCAGGATAAACGACGAGTGATGTACCAACAACTATAAAAATATCGGCAGTACCGGCAACTATTGCAGCATCAGTCATTAATGGAACGGGTTCGCCAAACCAAACGATGTTTGGCCGTAACTGTCCGCCTTTTTCACATACGTCACCCAAATTAATATCCTCATATCCGACATCATAAATATTATAAGGAGGTAAAGTACTTTTTGCCTGAGTAAGTTCACCGTGAAGATGTAAAACTTTTGTAGAGCCTGCACGTTCGTGAAGATTATCAACATTCTGCGTAATTATAATAACATCATATTTTGATTCAAGTTTTGCAATTGCAAAGTGCGCTTCATTTGGTTGAACGTGTTCAAGTTGCCGGCGACGTTCGTTATAAAACCTTAACACGACTTCGGGGTCTTTTGCCCAGCCCTGCGGAGATGCGACATCATAAACATCATGACCTTCCCATAATCCGCCTGCATCACGAAAAGTTGAAAGACCGCTTTCAGCACTAATGCCTGCACCTGTCAGAACAACAATCTTCTTTTTCTGCATTAAAAAATAATATTATAAATTAGATAATACTATCTGAATTTTTTCGTTTAGTGCTTTTGCTAATTCTGCAAGTTTAGGGTTATCCGATACCTGTGAAATCAGCAAAGGATTAAAGATAGATACGTTAATTTTTCCTTCTTTCTCGTGAATTACAACATTGCAGGGCATAAGTAAGCCAATGCTTTCTTCTGCCTGTAAAGCCTCGTAAGCAAAAGGAGGGTTGCATGCACCAAGTATAATGTATCTGTCATAGTCAACATCGAGTTTTTTCTTTAATGTTTCTTTAACGTCAATAGTAGTAAGTACTCCAAAGCCGTTTTCTTTCAATACTTCTGTAGCTTTTTCTATGGCGGCCTCGTAAGTTAAATCAATTGTTTTTGAATATCCGTAGTTCATATTTTTATACAATGTTTATTTGCTAGAGGAAATAAAATACTAAACATAATCATTATTTAAAATGATATATTGAAATCAATCGAATAAATGGTTCGCTATCCTGAAACAAATTTTAAAAGCGTTAGTTTAAAAATAAACATTTTTATAAACTTTAAACATACTGAAAATGAAAAAATCGATTAAAAAGAACGTAACAGGCTTTTTCATTATTATTATCGTTTTGAGTTCAGTCATTTTTGCTGCTCTGTCAGGAATTAGTTCTCAAAAGAAGAATAGTGATGTACTCAAGGATAAAGTAACCAAAGCCAGAACAACCGATGACCCGATTACTTTCTCATCGGAGTTGAATAACAGGTATTATTATGATAACAATAATGTTTACCTGAACCTTGATATTCAAAGCAAGGATGTTTCAAATAAGGCTGTCAAAAGAACGCCTTTAAATGTTTCTGTGGTTATTGATAAAAGCGGGTCGATGGCTGACAAAAACAAACTAACCTTTGTGAAGAAGGCAGTTGAACACATCATCGACGAACTTAATAATGATGATTACATTTCAATCGTAACTTATGATGATAATGTGGAAGTTGTTTTAGGTTCGAGCAAAATTGAAGATAAATATTCTTTGAAACAGTTGGTATCAAACATTACATCCGGCGGCTTCACAAACTTAAGCGGAGGAATGATTAAAGGGTTTGATCAGGTGGAAAGCACATACCGCAGGGGTTACGTGAACAGAGTGCTTCTGCTTTCGGACGGGATTGCAAACCGCGGAATATCAGACCGCTCAAAGATTGCTGACCTTGTGAGGGAACGAGGAAGGAAGTATGGAGTAACGGTTTCCACATTCGGCGTTGGGAATGATTTCAATGAAAATCTGATGGTGGATGTAGCAGACTACGGGAAAGGAAATTATTATTACATTAAAGACTCGGAAGAAATTCCGCAAATATTTGCGAGCGAACTAAGCGGTGTAAGATATTTAATGGGACAGGATTCTAAGATACGGATTAAATTTCCATCTGATTATTTGGTAGTAAATAAAGTTTTCGGATATCCGTATGAAATTTTTGGCGACGAACTTGTGATTGACCTTAAAGATATATTCGCAGGGCAGAACAAAACTATATTGATAAAGTTTGACATCAGGAAAAAGTTTGCAAGCAAAATAAAGTTCAGAACAGAATTTGAATACAGCAACCCAGAAGAAAATAATGAAAAGGTATCATCAAGTACAGTTAACACACTTGAGCCTGCGGATAGTAAATCGGAATACGACAAAGGATATGAAAGCAAAGTACAGCAAAACGTCGTAGTTTTTGAAGCAAACGAGATGATGGAACTTGCGATGAAAGAAGCAGACAAAGGTAACTACGAAGAGGCAAGAACAAAAATAAAAGAGAGCAAGGAATACATCAGTAAACAAAAGAGCGACGTAGGTTCCTCAAAAGAAATAGAAAGACAGGAAAAGAATTTAGACAACTTACGGAAAAGACCTTGAATCAGCAGAAGAAAAGACTGATGAAGGAGTGAAAGAAATGCAGAAGTCAGGTAAATACGAAAACTATAATACACGAAAGAACAATAAGTAATAATAACACAAAAGTCCCGATGTAGAATATACATCGGGACTTTTTGTATTTAGAAAAATTATTTTATTAATAAAAGTTTTTTGGTTTGTGAAAAATCACCTGTTATCAATTTATAGAAATACACGCCGTCCCGATCCGAATTTCCGCTATAATGTTTATAGAAATACACTCCGCTTGTTTAGTTGTGTCCCGTTAAATGTTGCTTCATACGTGTCCGGGCTTCAGCGATTCATTCACGAGTGTTTGGACTTCGCGACCCATTACATCATAGACTTTCAACGTGACAGTCCGCCGCGAC
Organism: Ignavibacteriota bacterium; assembly: GCA_963748665.1. GTDB lineage: Bacteria > Bacteroidota > Ignavibacteria > Tepidaquicellales > Tepidaquicellaceae > CAIKZJ01. Next base: position 306,218 of record CAVVJW010000015.1, read on the forward strand.
GGGCCATTACCGAACGCTCCTATCGGGAACCCATTTGGGATATCAAATTTTATTTTTGTTGTTGGGTTGAACGGGTTTGGGATAGTTGTTGATTAATCTATACTCTGTTGGTAATTTCACTGTTCAACTTGTAAAATGCCTGACAGGGTTTATTCTGAAGTTCCACACTGTTGACCACGGTCCTGTACCTGTTACGTTTGTTGCATTAACACGCCAGAAGTATTTTGTGTTTACTGATTAGTAATCCGAGCCGTACTCGCAGAGAATCGCGGTTAACATTGCTTGTATCAAAGACCATTGAAGTGAACAAAGAATCGTTTGCAATCTGTACTTTGTAACTTACTGCATACTGAACGCATTCCAGTCGAGCAAAAATTCGGCTTGAAGGTTCGTTGCATTATTCAGCGGCGATACCAAAACAGGTGCAAGTGGTAATTGGCGGAACTGTCGTGAACTTATAGACTGTACTGTAACTGCTCCATCCGGAACTATTACCAGCATTTACTTTCCAGTAATAGTTTGTTAAAGTGTTCAGGTTAGTCAAACTCTTTACGGAATCAGTCAGTAAAGAATCGTTCAGAATTACATTATTAAACAGTGAATCGGTTGCAAGAAGTACTCTGTATTTTGTACTGTATTGAGTTTTATTCCAGATTAAATTCAAGTTTAGAGGTTGACCTGTTGAATTATTAACCGGGCTTACGAGCGTTGGAACAATAGGAATTGGTGGAACTGTTCGCTTGTAGTATATTTCGTTGTTGCCGTCACGATCGTCTGTACCATACAATATGAGCCTGCGAGCCGGATAATGCGATGGAAGAAGAAATGAGTGACCAGTGTTATTTGACAGTCGTGTGTCTGTTGTCCCAGGTTAGTGCCACCGTCAGTTGAGCGTTTGTAGAAAATTTCCTGGTTGCTTTCACGGTCGTCTCGCCATGCTGACGTGAAGCCAGTGAGCCAAATACTGCGATGGAAGGTTCCCGTGACCGTTAGGGTTATTTGTCAATCTGGTATCTGCTACCCACTTGCGCCACCATCTGTGGAGAGTTTGCAGTAAATCTTCAAGTTGCCGTCACGATTGTCTTGCCAAACTACGTGAATCTGTGAGCCTGATACAGCGACAGAAGGATACTGTGAAGAAGCAGTGTTATTTGTTAGCCGTATATCTGCTCCCCAGGTTGTTCCTCCGTCTGTGGAGCGTTTATAGTATATTTCTTCATTGCGTCGCGATTGTCATACCACACTAAATGCAATCTCGAGCCGGAGACTGCGATAGAGGGATACTGTGAAGATGTTCAGTGTTATTCGTCAGACGTGTATCTGCTCCCCAGGTTGTGCCGCCATCTGTCGAGCGTTTGTAGTATATCTCCTCGTTGCCATCGCGATAGTCCATACCACACAACGTGAATCTGCGACCCTGATACTGTAATGGCTTGCCGGTATGAGTCAGAACTGTTATTCGTCAACCTTGAGTATCTGCACCCCAGGTTGTGCCTCCGTCTGTTGAGCGTTTGTAATATATCTCATAGTTGCCGTCACGAAAGTCATACCAAACGACGTGAACCTGCGAACCGGATATTGCAATGCAGGAGCATATGAATTAGCAGTGTTATTCGTCAGCCGTGTATCTGCACTCCAGTTGTTCCACCGTCCATTGAGCGTTTGTAGTATATTTCTGCGTTACCGTCACGATGTTCCTGCCATACGACATGAATAATATTAACGTTTGCGGCTATACACCACTTAATATTTCCGTTAAGTATATGAATTCGCGGGGTCATTTGTCAGCCGTACATCCGGCTCCCACTGGGCGAAAGAATTCATGAATTAAGAATGAAGAATTCAGAATTAGAAAAAGGACTAAAGTGTAAAATAATTTTCTCATAAGTTTATACCTCTAAGATAAATTGATAAATGTTTTATATAAATAAAGTAAATTTTTCCAGGGAAACTTTCGGGAGATAAATCCCGCCAATATAAATCTATTACTGAATTCCATTCATAATTCAGAACTATCAAAACAATCTATAATCTACTAACAACATTTGTAAAATGCAAATAAATCAAAAAATAATCAATTACTTTCTTAGCACTTATTCCTTAAGATATTTTCAGATTACATACAGAATAATTGTTTTATCGGTAATACCTGCGTTAAGTAACATTGAATCTTAGTCGGAAAAGGTTCCACGTCCATAGTTTATCTCCCTAACTCACAGTAAATTATTTATGTCATTAAAAAAATGCCTTTCCATAAAAAACTCTGGAAAGGCAATAAATATCTTCATATATAGTCATTTAATTATCAATCCCGATACACTTCGTTATCGGGACTTCCCCGACATGTTCCCAATAAATCGGGATTTTTGTTAAAATAATCCGCCGCGGCGGATTATTTAATCATCAACATTTTCTTCGTCTCTGTGAAATCGCCTGCTGAAATTTTGTAGAAATATATGCCTGATGATAATGCAGAGCCGTCGAATGTTGCTTCGTAATATCCCGGGCTTTGCTTTCCTGCGTACATAACTTCTACCTCGCGTCCTAATCCATCATAAACAACAAGGGTAACGAAAACATATTTTGGCAATTGATACTTAATCACTGTCATAGGATTAAAAGGATTCGGGTAGTTTTGCTGCATATCAAATCTATCAGGAATTTCTGTTGATATTGTATTAATTATAATTGAACCTGCACAAAAAGTACCGCTTCCGTAAAGTATTCCGCTTCCGTATTTTATGTTGGCACATAAATCCGCGCCGGTAAATACACCTATTGATGTACCTGCTCCGTATGTCAAAACACTCTGTGAACCTGCTTCTGTTGCAATTAAAAGAACTATGATAAACAATAATCGTTTCATTTTAAATTCCCCCATTTCAATTATTAACGGTTTTAATCTGATTGATTTCTTTTAATAAAATATTCTGTATCTGCTCAATCTTCGTCAGTTTTGCTTTTAGTTCTTCATTTTCCGATTTTATGATTTCATTTTCCGCTTTCAGTTCCTGAATGGCTTTAACCATTGGCGCAAGGAAGTCATTATACCTTAGTTCATATCTTCCTGCATCGTCAACCGTAATCATTCCCGCGTTTTCAACGCCTGATTCTTTTAAAACTTTTTCAATATCCTGTGCGATAAAACCGTATTCTGTTTTTTGGTTTTCATCATTAATTCTTGTGTATGAAACCGGTTTAAGTTTTGAAATAAATCCAAGCCCGAGACCTGAAGTTGTAATATTTTGTTTCCAGTTTAAATCGCTTGTTATTGTCCATGCAACCTGAACTCCTGCATAGGTTATTAAAGTGTTGCCGATTCTTACCTGATTACTTGCTGTGTTGGATGGAACGTGTGCTAAACATCCAATAGCAGTATTGTTGTTGCCTGTAGTGATATTGGAACCTGCATTTGTTCCTAACCCTGTATTCTCTATTCCGGTTGTCACAGCCTGAAGCGAATTGACACCAAAAGCTGCATTATAATCTCCTGATACATTGTTATACAGAGAATTATGTCCAAATGCTGTATTTTGAAAACCAATTGTGTTTTTGAACATAGAATTATCCCCGAATGCCGAGTTAGAATGACCTGACGAGTTAGTATTCAAAGAAGCTAACCCGAATGCACAGTTGGAATAACCTGAAGTATTTGTGTAAAGAGAATAATATCCGAATGCCGAATTTAAATTCCCTGTTGTATTCGAGTAAAGCGATTTAACTCCGAATGCTGAATTAGAACCTCCTGTTGTGAGCGAAGTCAGCGTTGATTGTCCTACACCTGTATTAAAACTTGCCTGAGGTCCGTTCCCACTTAATGTAAAATTTCCCGAGTTAATACCAACGAATGTATTTTCTCCTGTTGTATTGCTGATGAAGTAGTTATGAATAAATCTATCATTGCCCTTGTAAATTACTCCCGTCTGTGAACTTGCCGTCATTGTTGCAAATCGCAGACTGCGGGTTAGAGTTAAGTTTCCCGTTGACTGGCTTACCGTTAGAAATGTCGAACTCGTATCTCGGATAATGAATTCACCGTTCGTTCCGAGTTTTCCGTTTATATTCTGTCCGAAAGCATTGAAACTGAATAATAGCGCAATCGCTAAAAGAAAATTCCTGTTTTTCATTTTGACCTCGTTAATTTATTTTATGAAATTTTAAATTAGTTTAATGTTTCAATTTATCATTAAAATTTATTTTGTTTATTATTTTAGTAATATTAATTTTTTCGTCTCAGCAAAACCGTCCGTCATCAATTTATAGAAATACACTCCGCTGTTTAGCGCAGACCCGTCAAATGTTACTTCGTACGTTCCGGGCTGTAACGATTCGTTCACGAGTGTTTGCACTTCGCGACCAAGCGCATCGAATATTTTCAAAGTGACTTCTGAATTCTGACTTCTGAATTCTGACTTCTGAATATCAAACCTTATCTTTGTTGTCGGGTTGAACGGGTTCGGATAGTTTTGTCCCAGAGAATATGTTGACGGTATTTCTGTGCTTATGGTCGATATTCCAATAGGGAATCCATATCTTAATATTCTGCCGTTACTCCGACTGCATAGCCAAGTGTTGTACTTAAGAAATGCATTCCGTTAAGACTATCTGTACGGTGTCGTTACAATACTCCAGTTATTTCCGCCGTTTGTTGTATTTATCAGACGACCGTTCCCGACCGAGTTATTAGAAGCGAGTGAATATCCGAAAGTATTGTCAATAAACTGGATTTTTGCGATAGCATATACATTTGTTATTAATTGCCAGTTTGAACCTCCATTTGTAGTTTTAAACAATTCACCTGAGTTTGAGGGATAAACACCTCCACCAACAAACCCTGTTTGAGAGTTAAAGAACCAGACGCCCGATGTCCATAAATTTGCAGCACCACCAAGATTAATAGCAGTCCAGTTTAATCCGCCGTTTGTTGTTTTATAAACAGTGTCATAAGCAACGGATGCATATCCGTTTTGTGAATCAGGAAAATGCATATAACTAATCCACCCTTGTACTGAAGGGGAAGGTGTGAAAACGGTATCCCAACTTGTGCCTCCATTAGTTGTTTTTAAAATTCTGGACTGGTTGTATGAGCTTTTAGCATATCCAATTACGGCATTGTTTGCATCAAGAAACCAGCCGCCGCCAAGTATGTTTGTTGCAGGAATGCTTCCGAACGCCATCACACTCCAGGTCTCACCTGCATTCGTTGTTTTAAGTACAGGTCCTCTGAATCCAAAACACATTCCTGTGGTTGAATTTAAAAACTGCAGATTCATAAGGTCGTTTGTTGTACCAGATGCTTTTGAAATCCAGTTGGTACCGCCGTTCGTGGTTTTCAGAATTATACCTCCTGTCCCGCACGCAATACCAGTATGATTGCTGAGAAACCATACAGACCAGAGATTCTGTGTAGTATTGCTATTTTGTATCGTCCAGGTTTGTGAAAAAACCGGAGAAACAAAAACAACAACTAATAAAATAGCAGTATAAACTTTTTTCATTATGACTCCCCTTAATTTTTTAAATAAAAATATTTTATTCTTAATAATTATAAAAAGTGTTTCTATTTTCAAAAACCCCGCCGCTGTTTTCCCCGATTGAGCGGCTGAAGTTACTAATACATAGTTTTTTTAATATTTTATGTTTTTTAATATATCCTGTCTTTCCTTTTTACATTTGGACTGAGTAAATTTTTTAACTACATCAATGTTTAAATCTGTTTCATTATAGAGTAAACTTCCTTGTACTAATATTCTATTGCCGTTCAGGAATTTTCCTCAATCATCAAGGAATTGTCTTCAATATTTTTTGCATACTACTCTGCCGTCTTTCCGATTTCCTAAATCAAAAAAACCATTCTTAATAATTCAGGCGTCCTCTTTGTCACAAAGGAAGTCTTGTTTTCTATCAGGATTTTAATTTTGATTGTAAAAAAAGATTTCGCGGTAATTATTACGTCTTCCTAAGCTGTACAGAAAAACGTAAGTTTTAATCAGATAAATGCTTTGGTAATTTTTAAAAATCTATGAACAATTATAGAAATTTCCTCAGTCATTTTTTAATATGTAATAATTATGAAACTGATTTTTAATTAGTGAAGATATTTCGATTAGGATAATAAAAGAGAAACGTTTTGGCAAGCGTGTCTTACAAGAGCCTATTTGAAGAATTTCATTAAACATAAATCTAACAATTAGATTCAAAGTGTTAATTTTATAATAACTTAAGGCTTGAATAACATAAAAGATTAATTCAATAATGTCAATAGAAAAATTCGGCAACAGGCTATTCAGTTTTTCTGTAGCACCAGACTGCGAGCGGATGCTTAGACAGGTAATCTCACATGCGCCGGGACGGAAATCCTTTCATTCTGAAATTATGATATTTCATAAAGCCGCTATGCTTTTTCCGTAACTTGAAAAAAGATATGAACCCGAATCGCTTGTTAACCTGATATCGCTCTGCCATTTAGAAATTGCGCTGTATGTTAGAAACGATGACGGTAAGTACTAATAGTGCTATTGGCTTTAGTATAATTTTCTATCTCATTTCTTTTATCTTTCGATTTATTAAAAAAATTGTGTACATAATGATTTTATCACCTCTCATTTATCAGGCAGAAAATTAAAAACACATCGAATTATCCGTTTAATTTAAGCATAATGTCATTTGTTTTAATGACCGTTTACAATAATGTGAAAATCCCAGTCAGTAGCATTAATCCATACAATCGCTATAATCCCTGCAACGATAAGTGTGCTTGCAATGGCTACGATTGAGACTAAAGTTGTTTTTCCCGAATCATATTTACTTTTCTCTATCTTGATTTTTGAAATGCTGTCCAGAGGAATATCACGCGTAGGTTTTCCGGCTTTTTTGTTCTGCTTGTAATTTATATCCGAATGTGGTGTTTTCCCGACACACTTGAGAACACCTTTTGTGCTGTCAGAAATATTAACGTAACTGACATCATAATCTTCAAGATTAATGGTAGAATCACTTTTGGTATTTACTTCTATAACCGAGTAATCATTAATGTATTCCAGGTCTTCGGGAGTTATTGTCTCTTCGGAAAGAGTATAACAGGAATTAAGTGATATTAGAAAGCACAGCAGAGCAGTATATGTTATTCCTCTCAGGTAAATTCTGTATCCCGGCGAATATATTTTGGCGAACATCATGGTTTTATCTCCTTTATTTTAAATGTTTGCACAAAAATGGAAAAGTATTAGCCGGTTTATGTCATATAGTTGTAATGATTTTGTAAAAAATTTGTAAAAACCAGGATGATATTAATTAACATCAAAACTTTTTTTGCTGGCAGTTTATTCTGTCATATTTTTTACCTGTTTTCTTTGTGATATAATCTGATTTTATTAAATTTCATTCTGAGAAATCGCTTCGTCAAACTCCTTTTTTATTTTTTCATATTTAACCGGGTAAGACTCAGTTCCGGGACCGTCAATTTTTATATTTCTTCTGAGTGCAAGTGACGGGCATTCTTTTCTTACCGGATTTTTTATAGCATCACGCATCTTCTTATAAATTGAGGAAAATTTTTCTTCTTTTATATTCCCGAATGAAACGGGAAGAAATACGCATGGATTTACATTACCAGCACTGTCAATGTGCATGTGGGATAGTCCGCCCATTGTGCATCCAAGGTTTTCCGGGCTTTCAATTAATCCGATATAATAAGCAACAGGATGATTTCTGAATTTTCTATTGGTGGAAACTGTCCTTACAAATTCCACTAATTTAATTTTATCTTCCTTAGTAAAGATATCGTCACCGTTTTTATTTATATATCCTCCCCAGGGTCTTGGCTCAAGTAACTGTATTATCGAGACGTTATATTCTTTCATTAAATCAATGAATTTGTATAAATCACCTGAATTCAGGAATTCCTTTGTTACGCAGGTATTTACGTAGGTGAATATTCCGTTATTGTTGAACAATTCCAGCCCTTTGAGTGCCGTTCTGAATAATCCTTTCTTCCCGCGTAAATTGTCGAATCTTTCTTCATTGTAATCATCTAAACCTACTGCCGCTGCTTTAAGCCCCGCAGATTTCATCCTTTTTACCATGGTGTCTGTTAAGCCGTAACCAGAAGTGTGAATATGAAAATCCGATAAGTTCTTGTTTCCGTATTCAAGCAGTTCAATCAGTCTGTCAAATTCTATGAGAGGTTCGCCTCCTGTGAATATTATCGTGCTGGTTCCGATTGATTGCATTTCGTCAATTGCCTCTTTCCAGATTTCCGTCTTTATTCCGTTTCCGTTTTTGTTCAGGTTATGTGTTTCATAACAATGTTTACATTCTAGCCGGCATCTGTCGGAAATCGCAATGAAAAAACTTTCAATGCCTTTCTTTGCTGATGTACCCATATCGAAGAAGTTTAATCCTCCGCGTGCGGCTGTTTTGTCGAAAGCTTCGGACGGGAAAGCAGGGACAGCAGGAGAGAAATGCAATTTACCGTCAAATATTATATTTTTTGTAAAATACAATTCTTTCCTCATTCTGAAATCATTCCTGAGAAGTTTATTTACAGACCTTGTGAACAACGGATATTCATCCCTTGAGAAATAATATTTTTTCAACATCTTTAAGAATCCCAGCTGCCTTCTCCAGCCGCTGACAAAGACAGGTTTATATTTTGATTCAGTCATATTCATTATCTTTTAGACATATAAGAAAGAACTTTTTCGAGATATTTCCCAAATGAGAACTGTACTATATATCCCGGATTAAGTATCTTTTGGAAAAATTCCGCGTTATAAGGTTCGGTTTTCTTTAAATGTATTTCGTAATACCCCATTGATTTGAGAAATATGGTTCTTTTGTATCCGTCTTTAACAGGAATATCAGCAAATTTTACGTATGCGGTGTCGCTGTAATCAGGCATATCATAATATTCCCTGTCGTTATTACTCAAAGTTTTTTTCAGGTTATTTCCTTTGTAATCTTCTGCAGATACCATTGGAAGTTCTATTAGATTGTAATTATCGTCATATTCATATACAATCCCCATATAATCAATTTTCCAAAATCCTTTTGGCGGATTAATCTGAAGTGTAAATTCGTCTCCGTTTATTTTACTCAAATCAAGGTCTATAATCCTGTCCTCAATCGTGAACGGACCGCCTGAAGTTATTTTATTCTTATTGACAAAATTCTCTCCCTCTTTCATATATAATTTTAAATCATACAGTTCTTCACCTTCCTGCCATGCCTTCAGCATTTGCAATTCAGGTCCCTGCTTGTCCATTATCCTGTACCATTCGTCAACTTTATCTCCGTTCATAATCATAAGTTCCTTTAGCATGCTTGAACCCCATAGTGTTGCTCCTGCATTGATTAAGAGTTTTGCTTTAATGGCATTTGGTGGTTTTTTGAAGTCAAATGTCAGTTTATGGCGGATATCCGATTTCAGTATCGAACTGTCCATTTCCATCTTTGATTGCCAGTAAATTCTGTCCCTTGATTTGAAGAATGCTGTGACGTCTTTATTCTTTTCGTCTGTTACTCTTAAAGGAGAAACGCATTCGCTGAAAGCTGTATAATTCCCCTCGTAATCAGGAACAACTTCGGTGTTCTCAGGATGGTCAACCGCATACAGTTTTAATTCGTCAATATGCTGTGTCTCATCCGCTTCATTGCGTATTAATATTTTATAATAACCTTCACTCGGTTTCAGATAATCCATCCTGGAATAATCTGTTCTTTTTAACCCTTCTGTAATAGCGCCCCCGATAGACTCTGCGTCAAAGACATATTTTGTTCCGTCAAAAGAATAAAAGAACGGGCAGGATTGCTTTGACGCCAAAACGATTATGTACGCTACTAATACTGTTAGAACTGGTACGGCTATCCAAGTTATTACAGTTGCTGCAACATTTGTTTCTGTTTTTTCCACATATACTTCCAGAATATCTTTAAGGGGAATTGTTTTTATTGATTGAGAAACTATCTTGCCAATTCTGCCGTCTTTTTGTTTTACGAAAGTTGTGTCTTTAGTAGTATATACAATTACATCTTTTTCACTTTTGAATTCCCTGTGTAACTTTGCGTCTAACCCCTTTACATTAATTGACTCTGCATTTTTGGTAATAATTATTACAATCTCATAGTCCTCATTATTCTGGGTTTTCTTTAATTTTTCGGCAGTATACGATTCATTGGTTGTTGTCACACAGCCAAAAGTGTAAACAGAAAAACTAAAAAGCAGACTGTAAATAATAAATTTAAAAATTCTTTGGTGCCGGTTAAATCTGAATAATTGTATGAACATTCTGACCTCCATTTGGTTTATTTTTTAATTATTCACTTTTAAAGATTAAAAGTAATTCCACCATTAATGTTTATTGTTCTGTCGGTATAACCTGACCACCAGTGAAATGATGGTTCAACAAATAATTGAATATTTCTTGTTTATTTTATAACCAAGTCTTATACCCCCGACGAACCCAAGCTCCATTTCATCACCTCTGTCATTCAGTGTAATTATAATAATAGTACTGAGAATTGGGATTCTTTGACTTCAAACGGGAAAGTATATAGCATACCCCCTCCGAAGAAAGCATAAAAGTTGAAAATGTTGTTATCCCCAATACTGCCGACCAGAATTCCTGACTTTAATGCATAAAATATTGTTGTCACCGTATTCGGTTTTGTATGTATAATTATAATAGGGGTCATTGTAGGATGATTCCGTGGTAGTACTGAAAGTATGTATATAATTTAATATCAGCCCTGAATCCAAAATCATCTGATAATTTTACAACCATATCTCCTTGTATGTTAAATCCTTTGTTTCCTTTACTTTCATCGTTTTCATAATATCCGTGATAATGGTCATCTCTTTTGTTGTTAGTATATCCTGCGCTTATTGACCAGGTGGATTTATTACGTCTCCCTGTGTTATTGGTTGAATTAATTATGTATTCAGGTTCAATATTTTTCATGGATATTATATCAGAAATATTATATTCTGCAATACTGTTATCTTTATAAACAAGGATTGTATTTTCAGTTACCCCAACAAGTTTACCGTTCTGCGTTGTTCCGTTAAAAAATCTGTATTCGTAATATTTACCCGGTGTTACTTTTACTTTATTAATATAATATGATTTAACGGAATCAGTTGCGAAAAGAAACCGAAACCAGAAATATTCCAAGAAGTATTCCGATTATTAAAATTTTAGTTTTCATTTTATTCTGAATAAAGTTAAATTTTGTAATCAAGCGGATTACAGGTATAACTGTAATCCGCATAATTTGAGTTATTCATTATTTTGTTAGTATTAATTTTTTCACTGAATTGAAATTGCCTGACATCATCCTGCAAAAATAAACTCCGCTGGATAAACCTGACGCATTCCACTGCATTGTGTATGTTCCTGCATCCTTGACTTCATTAACGAGGTTTTTCGACAAGTCTGCCCGTTACATCATAAATGCTGACGTTCACAAGTGAATTCTGCGCTATCGTATATTTTATGTTGGTAACGGGGTTAAAAGGGTTTGGATAATTTTCGTGCAGTTTAAAATCTATTTTATTTGTGTTCTCACCGCCCTTTGAATCATTTTCCGGCAGATATTTTGTGTCTTTTATTCTGCCTTCAGGCTGATAGTTTACGCTTCCAAGTGTGGCAATTTTTGTATAAAGCCCTGTGAATTCATTCGTGCCTGTTACAACAACGTCTCTTCCTGTAATACCCATTGAGGAAAGAATTCCATACAGTCCTTCGTTGCATGTTAATGTATAACTTCCTGCGGGCTTCAGAAGTGTTTCCGCCGATTCTGACGCTGCCCGGAACAATTTTCTTATTGTCGGGTCTGTTTGAATTGAATTTAAATGTCATACCGGAAACCTGCGGATAATAATCTGCAGACTGTGAAGCACTTGCAAGAGCAAATTCCATTGCTCCAAGCAGTTCTGCCCCGTATAACTTAAATGTAACTAACCTGAATCCGAGTCCGTTATCTGTATCAAATCCGTATCCGACAGACCTGAATACATCACTACCAGAGATTCCGCCCTGATAAATTGCTTCAGACATCAGTCCTTGTACAGTGATTCCGATCTGCGTTCCCGTTACGTCCCTGTAACTATCCGTAACAAGGTTTCCGAGAGGTGTATCCTTGAAGGGTGATTCCGGATTCACATTCTTTTCAAGATGGTTTACAGTAATCAGGACCCGGTGCATACATATCACCGTAATTATTGACTATACCTGCTTTCAGGTATTCAACTGTTGCATCAATTTCCGGTAACAGAGGGAAGAGTATTATTAATGTTAATTAACTGATAGTTTACATTACTGATAAGTCCGCCGCTAAAGGTAAAAGAAATCTTTCCGAGTTTCATATAATATTCACCTGAATGATAAATTCGTGTGATTGTTCCACCCGGGTTAGTAACAGATGTGTTCTGAATTCCGTGGTCGTGTCCTCCGAGAATAAAATCAATTCCCGGTATGTTTGAAGCCATCAGGTAATCAAGATTGAAACCAAGGTGTGATAAGCAAACGACTACGTCTGCCCCACCGCTTCTTAATATCATTACGTTTTCATAAGCTTTTTCCATAATATCTTCGGTTATAATGACGGGGGCTGAATTAATCGTCGGGTCAGGAATCGTTAGTCCGAAAACACCTACATTAATTCCTCCGATATTAATCATTGTTCTTGGCTTGATGAAGTTTTCAAGGTTAGGTTTTGCTGTCATATCGCAGTTTGCCGATAAGAGAGGAAAGCCACCCGATGGGAATGCAGTGCTTAAAGCTTCTAATAATGGGTCAGGGCCCAGGTCAAATTCATGGTTGCCGACAGCCATTGCGTCGCATCCTGCACCCTGCAGAATCTGCAGTTCGGGAACGCCGAAATAACTGTTGAACATGAAATCTCCGACTGAATAATCTCCGCAATGGAAGAATAACGGATTTGGTTCAGTGGCTTTAGATACCCAACCATACCGGTAAATCTTGAAATTCCCCCCTGAGTCGGAAAACCGGATGTGTTTTTTACTCCTGATTCAGTGAGATGCGAATGAGAGTCGCTTGTATGCAGTAATGTTACCTGCACTCCCTGGGAAAATGCTAAACTTGCAGTTATCAGAACTGCGGCTAAAATAAATGTGAATCTTTTCATTGTGTAAACTCCTTTGTTTAATTTTAAATTCAGTACAAAATTGTTAATTACCCGGAATTAATATGTCATGCTTATGTCAATGATTTGTCAAAAAAATGTCAAAAAATATTACAAAAAATAATATCGGGAAACGGTAAACAAAAAATACAATTGTTTGTTAATTCTTTATTTACTAAATTCAAAAATATTTCCATTATAAAAAACAGAATGTACTTTAAGATATTCCAAAATATTGTCAAAGTGCTGCTTGTCTCTTCAGTTGTGATTTTTTCCGCTGAAGGGGTTTATCTGCTTTCCGTGAAACCCGATGTTCCGTTTAAATCCGTTTTTTCAGACAATAACATAGTAGTTACTTCAGATTATTCTGATGAAATAAAAAAAGGAAGCATAGTCAGGAGCATTGATGGAATCGAAATTGAATCGGACGGATTCCTTGAAACTTATCTTGATACGAAATCTGTAGGCGATGAAGTATCTCTGCTGATTGACGGAAAGGTTCAGAAACTTGTTTTAATAAATGCGTATCCTGATGATGGATTCATTATAATAAGTATTGTTGTAGCAGGTTCGCTGTTTTTATTCAGTCTGTTTATCATATTCAGAAAGCCCGATGATGTAAGAGGGATTGTTCTTTTTGTGATGTTCAATCTTTTTGCTCTTGCGGTCTGCACATCCCCGGAAAGATTCCGGGCGATGAATTTGTGCTTGCACTTTCCGTCAGGACTGTTCATACATTCTCATACCTGTTTGGAGTTGCGCTTCTAATACATTTTGCTTTTGTATTCCCTTCGACAAGTATGAAAAAGAAAAATATCTTGCTTGCCGCAGTTTACCTGTTCTTTGCCGTGTTTTGCATACTGATAGTAAAAGCGCAGTATGAAATGATGTTAAATGTAACAAACAAAACAGCATCCGCATACCACAATGCCTGGAACATACTGCTGACTGTATTAATGCTGAGTATTATTATTGCGGGAGTATTGTTCTTTAAGTCATACTTCAGCAGTTCTCTTGAGGACAAAAAAAGAATTCAGTGGGTACTATTCGGAATGATTTTCGGCGTGATGCCTTACCTTGTGCTATTCACTATGCCGTCACTTTTAAATATTCAGCCTGTAATAAAAGAGGAATATGCTTTCGGATTTCATGTTTCTGATACCATTGACTTTTACAATAGGTATAATACGGCATCATCTTTTTGATATAGAAATCCTTTTCCGTCGAAGCCTTGTTTATTCTTTGCTGACATTTGCCATATTCGGGATTTACACTCTGCTGGTTTTTTTTCTAAGCCGTATATTTGTGAATCTGATAGGTGATTCGCAGGTATTTTTTTCACTCATTGCGGCAGTCTTAATTTCTGTTTTTATTAATCCTTTGAGGCTTTTGATACAGAAATACGTAAATAAAATCTTTTACAGGGAGAAATATGATTTCAATACTTCTGTTAATAATTTCATTTCAAAGGTAATTGATTATCCTTCTATTTCAGAATTGTCTTCAGGTGTGCTTACCGAACTAAACCATATTATTCCCTCCGAATGGTCGGGTTTTATTGTTAGGTCTGAGTCAGGCTTTAACCTGAAGCTTGCACATTCAATAAATGCACGAAGTGATATGGGTGAAATCTTTCCTCTGCTGGCGGAAGAATTAAAAAAAATTCATTTCTTTGATTTTCTGACTGAAGATGATAAAGAAATAGAGTTTTCGGATATATATGCACTGATGAAAAAAATGAAATTAAGTCTTATTGTTCCTCTGAAACTTGAAAGGAATATCATTATTATAGGTTATTTGCTGTTCGGAGAAAAACTATCGGGTATGAAATTCTCGGATTCGGATTTAATGCTTATAAATACAGTTTCATCTACAATCACCCTTGTGCGCTGAACAAACTTAACATACAGGAAATTCTTCTTCTAAGAGAAATTGAAAAGGATAAACTAGAGACGCTGAATAAACTTAAATCGGATTTTGTCTCAAATGTTTCGCATGAACTGAAAACTCCTTTGACATCTATACAGATGTTCGTTGATACGATGATAGACAGACCAGAGCTGCCACGAGAAAAGAAGGAAGAATATCTCCGTATAATTTCCGGCGAAGGAGAGCGTCTTAATCGGCTAATAAACAGTCTTCTTGATTTTTCCAGATTCGAAACCGGCACTAAAAAGTATAATTTTCAGGATATTAGTGTTACAGATATATTGAATTACGTCCTAAACACATTTGAATATCAATTCAAAAAAACTTCTGCAAGCATATCAAAAAAGTTTTCATCAGGGTTGCCGTATATAAAAGGTGATCCCGATGCAATTGCCGAAGTTTTTATAAACCTTCTTTCAAACTCTCTGAAATATTCCGTAGTAAATCCTGTTATTGAAATTTCCATGTATCAGGAAAACAGCAGTCTGATTGTTGAATTTACCGATAACGGAATCGGAATACCAGCGGAATTCAGGGAAAAGATATTCGATAAGTTCTTCAGGATACAACAAAGAGACAGCCATACCGGAGGTACGGGAATCGGTCTGACAGTTGTAAAATCAATAATGGACGCCCATGATGCAGTTATATTGGTTGAGTCTGATGAGGGGAAGGGAACCACTTTTAAACTCATTTTCAAAATTTAAATTTTATTTTATGAACAACAGTAAATGCAGAATTCTAGTTATTGAAGACGACGCCTCGATTATGAAAGGACTTAAAGAAAACCTGGAACTTGAGAATTATACAGTTTCTCATGAAAGCGACGGAGCAAAAGGGCTTAAAGCAGCAAGGAATCAAAAACCCGACTTAATACTACTTGACGTTATGCTGCCTTCAATGAACGGTTTTGATATTTGTAAAAACCTCAGACAGGATAACAATAACACTCCTGTTATTATGCTTACTGGTAAATCCGAAGAAGCAGACAAGGTGCTCGGACTTGAACTCGGCGCAGACGACTATGTCACTAAGCCATTCAGCGTACGCGAACTGCTCGCAAGGATAAAGGCAATCCTGAGACGAAAAAACAACATAGTATCATTTGCCGATGTTTATAAATTTGGAGACGTTTCGATAGATTTTAAAAAAATGGAAGCAACAAAAGGAAAGAAGTCTGTTCATCTCAGTATTAAGGAATTCGAAATCCTGAAATACTTTTTTACTCATGAAGGTGAAGTCGTTACCCGGAACGATTTGCTTGACAACGTATGGGGCTATGACGTATTCCCAACTACTCGTACAGTAGATAATTTTATACTTATGCTAAGGAAAAAACTGGAGAATGAACATTCGTTTCCTAAACATCTCCACACAATTCCTACAGCCGGATATAGGTTTGTGAAATAATAATTTTAATATGTTATTCACGAATGTTCTTGACGGGAATACATAGACAAAAATATCAAAAGGCGGAATATCTCTGTCAGTAGCACAGTCCTTACAATCACGAATTAAATAGTCGTAATCAGCCCACAATATTAAAAGTCTACTATCTGTCGGGATTCCGACTTGTCAGAAGACGATTGGGTTTTGATACCTTAATGATTGAATAATTCAATAATTTAAATAGAAAAATTCGGCTACGGGTTATTCAGTTTTCCTGTAACGCCAGACTGCGAGCGACATCATCACGGCGGCATATACCGCGAAGAAGTAAAGTGTGGGAAGTACGTCTTTGAAACCGGAGCCTTTCAGCATTATCATTCGCATTGCACGGTTGAATTGCGCTATGGGATTGAAGAAGGCAATGCGCTGAGCCCAGTCGGGCATGCTTTCCACGGGCGTGAACACTCCTCCCATTAAAATGAAAAGTACGAGTATGAACCACGCTATGAACATTGCCTGCTGCTGCGTGTCGGTGAGTGTGGAAATCAGCAGACCCATTCCGAGCACTACGAATAAATACACGGAGGCGAGTGCGAATATCACAAGCGGACTGCCGAGCAGAGGTATTTTGAAAATCAGTATTCCGAGTATCAGACCGAACGCAAGTTCGCCCATTCCGATTATCCAGAACGGCATTAGTTTGCCGATGATGAACTGATATTTTTTAATCGGCGTTACGTTCAGTTGTTCTATCGTCCCTATCTCCTTTTCCTTAACTACATTCATTCCCGAAAGAAACGCACCTATCATCGTTACAAGCACGACAAGGATTCCCGGCACCATATAGGTTTTGTAATTCAGTTCGGGGTTATACCAGTTGGAAAACGTAATATTTATAAGCGGTACTGGTTCTGGCTTTATTTCTGATTTTATCACAACGTCGGCGTTGAACTGGCGGATGATGTTTGAGGCGTAGTTGTTTATAATGCCCGCGGCTGAACCGTCTTCGGCGTTTATGATTAACTGCATTTCTGATGAACCTATCTCTGCGGAAGTTTTTTTCGAAATCATGCGGAATGTAAATTATTAGTTTCGATTTGTTTTGCTTGAAGTTATCTTCGGAGTTTTCCACAGAAAAAGAGACTTCGTTCAGCACAAAATAATTTGATGCTGTAAACTTTGAAACAAGTTCTCGTGAGAAGCTCGACTGATCGAAGTCAACCACGTTGAATTTAATATTTTTGATTTCGTAAGTTGCGGCATTTGAAAGAATCAGCAGTTGCACAATCGGCAAAAAGAAAATCAGCGGTATCATTGCTTTGTTTCTGAAAATCTGCAGAAATTCTTTTTTCAATATTATTATAATCGTTCGCATCTATTGAAGTCTGATTTTAAATTTTTTAACGCTAAACATAATAAAGAAGAGTGTCATACCGGCAAGCACAAGCGTTTCCGTCATAATGTATGAAAACGTTACGCCTTTAAGCATAATGCCACGCACAATAATGATGAACCACTTTGCGGGAATTATATTGCTGATGATTTGCAAAGGCAGCGGCATATTTTCAATCGGAAAAATGTAACCCGATAGTATGATGGTCGGAAGCATAAGCGCCGAAAGCGATATCATCAAGGCGGTCTGCTGATTGTTGCTGATGGTGGAAATTAAAATTCCAAGTGAAAGCGAAGTGATGAGAAATAAAATGCTTTCAAGAATTAACAGCAAAAGACTTCCGTTTATCGGTACGAGAAAAATAAATTTTGCAAGAACTATAACGATGATGTAGTTTATCAGTGCAATTACGAAATACGGTATCACCTTGCCGACTATTATCTGCAAAGGGTTTAGCGGCGAGACGAGAAGTATTTCCATCGTGCCGAGTTCTTTTTCCTTTGCGATGGAAATTGATGTCATCATAGCAGAAACCAGAAGCAGTATCACAGCCATAAGCCCGGGCACGAAGACGTAAACACTTTTCAGGTTGGGATTGTAAAGCATTTTAATGTCGGTGTTAATCATCGGCGGAAGATTTTTGCCTTCGGAAATTTCTTTCTGATAATCGAGAATGATAGACGATGTGTAACCGATAAGCATATTCGCAAGGTTCGGGTCGGAGGCATCGGCAATGATTTGCACGTTGGCAAAGTTTGTCTTGTCAAGATTTTTCCCGAACTCAGGTTCAAACACAATCACTTCTTTTATAATCCCCTCTTTGAAAGCCGGCTCAATGTCGCTGATGGAATTAAGATTGTAGTAAAGCAGGAAGTAACCCGACGAAAGAATCTTGTTGCTGATTTGCTGAGTGCGTACATCTTTTGAAAAATCGAGAATCGCAATCTTTGCATCTTTGATTTCATTCGTAATAGCAAAACCGAAAATTAAAATCTGCGCGATAGGCATACCGAAAAGAATCAGCAGTGTTCTGTAATCGCGAAGAATATGTTTGAATTCTTTTTTAACGAAAGCAATAAATCTTTTCATCTATGCGTACCTCGCAATCTTTACGAAAACTTCGTGCATACTCGCAACGCCGTATTCTTTCTTTAAATTATCGGGAGTGTTCAGCGAGGCAATTCGCCCGTCCACCATCATAGAAATTCTGTTGCAGTACTCTGCCTCATCCATATAGTGAGTAGTTACAAACACCGTAACTCCGTTGTGTGCGGCCTCGTAAATCATATCCCAGAACTGACGGCGGGTAACAGGGTCAACGCCGCCCGTCGGTTCATCGAGAAAAACAATTTTCGGTTCGTGAATGATAGCAACAGAAAAAGCAAGTTTCTGTTTCCAGCCAAGCGGCAGTGAAGCAAGTAACTTGTTGCGCGCATCTGAAATTTTCAGAAGGTCAATTAAGTATTCTGTTTTTTCTTTAAGTTTCGATTTTGAAAGCCCGTATATACCTCCGTAGAAATTTATATTTTCAGTAACTGTTAAATCGTCGTACAATAGAAAACTTCTGACTCATATAACCGATATTCTTTTTAATCTTTTCGGTTTGCTTATACACGTCGAAACCCGCAACTGTTGCCTTTCCCGAAGTGGGTGTGGAAAGTCCGCAGAACATTCTCATTGCGGTTGTTTTCCCTGCACCGTTAGCACCGAGGAATCCGAATATCTCGCCTTTCTTCACGGAAAATGAAATGGAATCGACTGCAGTGAAATTACCGAATTTCTTCGTGATGTTTTCTGCTTGTATATATTCTCATCTGCATATTATTTACTCATTAACTCCATAAAACAATCTTCAATGTTTGGTTGATAGATTTTATTTTTAATCCGGTTGTGATTTTTTGATTTCAGATATTTTTCAAGTTCTTCTATATTGAATTTTCTCTTTTATCCGTATAATGTAAAAACTCACCAAACCGAAAAACTGTTAGCAAATTCATATTTAAAAAGGTCACTCAGCAATATACATATTATCGGATTTAACTGCAGATAATATTTTTTCGGAAATGTGCTGTAATATGTTTTTGGTGTATCGATTGTCAGCATTTTACCTTTTTGCATCAGTGCAACTCTGTCGCAGAGCTTGCTTCATCCATATAAGGAGTTGAGACAACTATTGTAATGCCCTTCCTTTTCAGATTACCGAGCATTTCCCAGAATTCATCACGCGACACTGGGTCAACACCGGTAGTCGGTTCATCAAGAAATAAGTACTTTCAGGTTTATGAATGAGTGCACAGCATAGAGCAAGTTTCTGTTTCATGCCGCCCGATAGCTTACCCGCTTTGCGCTTTTTTTAAACGGCTCGAGCATTACATAAATATCTTTTATCAAATCATAATTTTCGTCTAATAGTCGTTCCGAAAATCGATGCGAAGAAATTTAGGTTTTCTTCCACTGTTAGATCCTGATACAAGTGAGAATCTTCCCGGCATATATCCGATTGTGTTCTTATTTTTTTGTAATCTTTAACTACATCATAACCTTCAACGGTTGCTTTACCTTTATCCGGTTTTAAGCAATGTAGTCAGCATTCTGAAAAAGTGTTGTCTTGCCTGCTCCGTCGGGACCTATAAGTCCGAATATCTCTCCTTTTTCGACAGTCAACGAAATATTATCAACTGCAATTACATCCCCATAAGACTTTGAAATATTTTTCACTTCACTATCTGATATTCATTATTTAAATACAACTTCTCCGGGCATACCTATTTTCAACGAGCCGTCATTTACACTCTTACTTTTACTGCATAAACAAGGTTTACGCGTCTCTTCTTTTGTCTGAATAATTTTTGGAGTAAACTTGCCTTTGAAGATATCCAGCTTATTTCACCTTCAAGGGTTTTGTATCCTCGATTTACCGTCGTCAATTAGAACTCTTACCTTTTGTCCGAGTTTTATTTCAGGAAGCTGTGCACCGCTTACGTAAGCACGGAGTTCCATTGTGCTTATATCTGCAATCTTATAAAGAGGTTTACCAAAGTTTACGATTTCACCTTGCTCTGCAAATTTTAATATCACAGTTCCTTTAACGGGATTAGTGATACTGCTTTTTTGAAGCTGGTCAACAACCTGTGCAATCTGAACATCGAGATCCTTTAAGTTCTTCGTTAGTGGTAGTGTTCTGCATTTCAATAGAACTTATCTGTTTATTGATGACATCTATATTTCCGTTTATGTCATCAAGCTGTTTTCCTGTTGCGGCTTCATCTTTCAGAAGGCGTTCTATTCTTTCTTTTTCCCTTTGAGCAACTCTTTTCTGTTCCTGAAGAACGGAAATCTGTGCAGAGACATTTTTGAACTTTGTCCTGGTTGTATTTTTCTGCTGCGCGAGTTGATTTTTTTTCAGGTATAGTTGATTTGTATCGATGTAACACGACTATATCACCTGATTCGATAATCATCCCCTCTTCAACATTGAATTCATTGAGTTTACCGCTTGATTCGGAAGAGACTATAGTCTCAGTTGCTTCAAAGTTACCGTAAGCATCAGACTTCTGCTTATCATTTGAGCAGCCGGTAGAAAAGAACAGAATTATAATATGCTTAAATATATTTTTCATATTAGTAAACTCCTTTGGTTGTTAAGTAATTTATTTTTGCCTGAAGCAGCTGAAGTTTATGTGTTTCAAGCATTAACTGCGACTGGGTTTTATTGTTAAGTTCCGTCAGATAGACAGTTGATGTTATTGTACCGTTTTGCAACTGCGAATACGTGATTCAACAATTTTTTCTCTAAGAGATATAACTCTTCATCTTTTAAATAAGGTTTCATATTTTTCAATATCGGATTTATATTTTTCGAGTGATACTTTTACATTTTTATCGAACGTTTCTTTTTGAGAATCTACAATCTTCTGATTTATCTGATATATCTGTTTTTCATTGTTGTCCGAACCCCAGTTAATCGGATTCCATGCTATTTAAGTCCTACCATGTAAAACGGCTTAAAGGAATTATCGAGCATATTAAGTCCGGGTCTGCCGTATCCTGCCTGACCAAAAGCAGATAGCTTCGGTAATACCTTTGAAGATATTATATCCGAATATGAATTCAACTGATCTTTCTGATAATCAAAAAGTTTATATTCAGGTCTCGAAGAGAAATTATTATCATAAACTACCGGTTGATGCAGTCGGGGAATTCAAGCTCAGCGGTTTCTGGAGTTTATATCCTATCAGTTCACCAAGCATATTCAAAGAAGCCTGTTTATCGGTGTTCTAGATTCTGCATTTCCTGTTCCGTCTGCAGAAGTTGTGCCTGCAGAATGTAAAGATTTGCTGGAAGAGTCAATTCGTTTTTGACACGTGACTCGGTTTCAGAAATGCGGGATTTTAAATCATTAATCAACAGCTCATTCACCTTTATTTTCTGCTGATAAAGAAGAACCGAGAAGTATAAATCATTTATCCTTTGCTTCAAAGAGAAGAGATCCACTTCAACTTTCTGCTCATCAACAAGAACCTGTCTGGACTCAGTATTTTTTAGCGAAGATGTATTGCTTCCGTCGTAGATAAGCTGGCGGACGTCCATTGTAAGCCTGTACTGGTCTTTGTTTATTTGCGGAGGCTGAACCAAAGGATTATTGAAGGTCATTTCAGTGACATCTGACTGGTAAGTTGCCTGTCCCTTAACCGAAATCTGCGGGAGAAAATTAATGCCAATATTCTCGAGCTTGAGCGAACTAATAGATTTATAATATTCTTTTTGCTTTGAGTTCGGATGATTCTCGTAAGCGATTTTATAACACTCTTTCAAAGTAACAGTATTATTCTGAGCAAACAGTGATGCAGAGGTCTGAAAGAGTATTAATGCGGGTATTAAAAATTTATATAACATATCAATGTATTTTAATTGCATTAATTATAAATTTTGAGAGTTCCTTTTTTCTGATTTCAATAAAATTCATATACTCATCATCATTTTGATTAAGAAGAGTTTGTATTATAGGTTTTGCCGCAACAGGAAAAACACAAAGTCCAACGATGTTAATAATTAGCTGTCTTGGGTCAATAGGATGAATAAGTCCTTCTTGACGGCAGAGATTACCTCGTTGGCAAAAACCATTCCGGGATTCACACCGCTTTCAAGAAATATATTTTTAATTCTATCGGGATTCTGGTGGACTTCGGAAATAATAAAAACCGGAATAAAAGAATTTTTCATGAGCAGTTCAAGATATTGCTCGACAAAATATTCTATCTTCTCAAAAAGAGGTTTTTCAACATTTATCAGTTCACGAATTTTTGAGAAAAAACTTTTAGCAGCATCCTGAAAAACTGCGTCAAATAACTTATCCTTCGAGCGGAAGTAATAATGGAGAAGAGCTTTATTTATTCCGGCTTCATCTGCAATTTCCTGCATTCTTGCACCATACATTCCCTTTCGTTGAAAAATCCGCTTTGAAGCTTCAAGTATCTTTCTTTCCGCAGAATCTTCACTATTACTTTTATTTTTATTATCCATACACTTAAACTAAATGATTTAACTAATTAGTTAATAGTAATATTATATGTCAAGGAAATTTTTCAAGTTTATTGAAATAAAAGGAAAAAAGAAATGAAATTTTTGGTGAAAATTATTCTCAAGACTGATTATTTGAGCACCACAAGCTTACGAATATCGGAAACAGCTTCTGTAGGCCTTTGAAAACAACACGGTAGAAATAAACGCCGTTTGCGATATAGTCGCCGTCTGCATCGCGTCCATCCCATTGAATCTGATTGAAACCAATTCCTGCGGGAACAATAACTTCTTTAATCACCCTTCCTGCAGAAGTGTAAATCTTTATACGGCATTCTTGCGGAAGTTGATTTCCGGTAAGCGTAAATGAAAACACTGTTTCTGTCTTCATAGGATTCGGATAGTTGTAAACATCTTTCAAAGAAGTTTCATTAGTAACATTCAAAACAAATTTAGCAGTATCGTAAGAATCATTTTTATAAGTAATCAGCTTTAAATCATTAATTCCATTCTGAAGCTGAGGAGTAAATTTAAGAATAAGGTTTCCTTTATCTGCTTCCTTTATTAAGATTAGTTCTTTCCTTTGATTTTGAATTTGTTGGATTCAAAGAAATGAAATTATTGTTCAGCACAATTCTGAAGACTGATGTATCGGTCGCAAGCAGTTCATCAACGGAATTTCCGGAGAGCTTCACAAGCAGTTCAGGATTCGAACGGACATAATCATTCCCAAAAAGTTTAATACCGTCAGAGAAATACTTCTGTATTTATATCTGTGATAAAACCTTTAATGACATAATGTTGAAATCACAGAATTATTATAATCGTAAATATCATTCTGGTTTAAAGAATGAACTTCAAGAACAATTGAGACCTGATTGTTGTACTTTTTATGAATCGGCAGCCCGTTTACTTTGAATGTTGCTTTTACAAACATCGAGCTGTCAACTTTTAGCTGAGCAAAGAACTGTATCTGTACGCAAATGCACTTTATTACCGGCAGCATCGAGAGCATAGAATGATCGTACATGCCCATTCACAGGAACGTATCCTACGTTGTAATAAAGACCTCCTATGCCTATGCTGTCTCCGGCACTGACGAATGGAATCCGATTTAAAAATTGAATTATTATCAAGTGCAATTTCAGGCGGAACCAACATAATTCAGGTTTATACCCTTGAATACAGTCGAGTGAAATCCATATACAGAATCTATTGAAAAATACAGTAATCAGCTTCAGGTAAGGATATTGATATGCATTAATCCCCGACAAGTCAACATTATTATTAGTCGTCACATTAGACATTAGCAGTGTTTCCTGGTTATTCCGGTTTATACCGTACACATCTAAAATACAAACTCGAATTCGGAAACACCTCCTGCTCCCAGTTAAAGTTCTGCCAGGTTTGAGCGGGACCGAAGGTTTGGGTGATGGTGCCGGAGGGGTAGAGAAAATTATAATAACCTTGTAATAATGCAGCTTTGATCTCCACTACCACCAGCATAATAGACAAAGATTCTTTGTTTAATAAAGTGTTAAATCCTTTATAACCAATCATACTCCAAGTATTATACCAACCAAACGATCCAACGGAATCAACATAACTACTACCAAACTCCTTGAATTTATTTCTAGCATTTACTGACAAAGTTGTTCCTCCACTTGATGCAAATACTTTACATACTAACAAATATTTAGTGCTATCAAAAGTATTTAAAAAATTAATTATTGTATCAGACACTAAAACATTATTTATAACAAATCGTCTTCTGTCAATAATTGTTCCCGTAGTTTTATCAATTTTAAACAAATGTAACCCATCTTTATCCCAATCGAATGTAAAACCTTTCCTATCAATATTTATATAAGAAGGAGACCAGGGTGCTACTGTTTGAGAACGTATAGATATATCTGCATTATAATTATTAAGAGTCAAAGTGTTTGAAGAAATAAATACCATTTCATCATCATTAAATTGATTTAATTTGCTCTTTTTTATTCTTACCAATGAATCGTTAGAACTTAAGTTGCCTCTTATGTAAATTTTCTGGGTTCCGTCCAACCTATTGTGTCATTATTGGAAACAGTGTTTAATCGCCAAAAGTAAACAATATTTGAATCTACAACTGGAATTGGTTTCTTAAATTTTTGAATAATACCAGAAAGATTATTTACAAAGAATGTTTGCAAAAAAGATGAATTAAAATTCGAGGTTGTATCTATTTGGAGAATAAGTTTAATCGCATTATTTCTTAGAATAAAATTCGGATTAATTCCAACAAACTCTATACTATCACCAAAGTCTATTTGATTATTTACAGGTTTAAGAGGAAAATACGAGTAATTTTTAATAATTAACGGAATTGTTATTATATTATCTGTTTTACTCTCTTTATTATTCCAATTATCAGGATCTAAAATAATTTTTATATCATAACTTCCGGTTGAATCAATTGAGAATTTATAATCTAGAGTATCAATAAAACCAAAACCATAAATAATTGTGTCTTTATTTTTATAATTCACATTATTTTTTAATATTTGGAATCGGATTTTACAGGAGTCTGCATTTATTCCAAGATTACGAGGATATATTATTAAGTCTAACATCTCCCGAGAATACGGATTAACTTTAGATAAATAGTAATCCGAAGATTGAATTCGAAATTCGGGATAATTTGGGAGTATTAATTTTAAAGCAGGATCCCCTATTAAACTATAACAATTATTTGTATTTCTTGCATGAAAATTATTTGTATCTATAGATATTAAACCAGAAGCTTTTCTGACAATATCTCCAATTCTTCTGAGTGTATCCATTGAAAAACCCTGCAGCAAAAAGTCATTATAGGTATTACCTGTTTGAGTGAAACTCCATCCTGAAGTTCCTACAAATCCAATAGCCCCTTTATTTGAATATATTGAAAATTTTTCACCGTAACTTCTAACATTATACTCAGCTGTTTTTCCTGTAAAACATGTCATACTTAAAACAAATGGTGTTTTTAATCCATTAGATAGAATTGCCGGATCATCAAAAACATAATCCCAATATCCACTACCCGCATGTGCAATATAATTTACAAGTAATGTACCCCTATTTATAGTATTTCTAATTGAATCAGAAAAATTATAAACGACAAGACCAGAAGAATCATTTAAGAAAATTCTATTTACAATTGATGAAATTGGAGGTTGATTTATGTATGAATTAATAAAGTAATTTGATTGGATTTTACGAATTGCTGTTGTTCGCTTATACTATAACCACCGGATAAAAACGTTGGATTTTTAATCCAATTAGATAATTCTTGTCCTTCATAATTTATAATTTTATTCACCATATCCTGCGCCTTGTAATGTGTAAGCAGGTAACCTGCCAATTGATATTTTATGAGCGTAAGTAAAGGTTCCAAAATTAAAATTTGCAAAGTATCCGTCAGTTGTAGGATTACCATATACAGGTACATAATTCTGATAATATACAGATGATGCTCCAAAATTCTTTTTGGGGTCTAATGAACCTCTACCGAAAAGACAAAGAAACTTAACCTTTGGTGTTTGCCAGGTGTCATAAACATTTTTAGTAAATCTTCTAATTGCCACGGGGTCTTCAATACCATAATTAAAAATATCGTAGATGTCTTCAATCTCTGCTTTAACCGAACGAAAACCGTCGTGTGTATTTCTGTACTGCCGCAGTTGTTCTGCTGGTGTCTCAAAAAGTTTATTATACACAACCAGATAATCTGCCCCTGTAGAGGATGTAAACAAGATTCGGGACCTGTCTTTGTTTAATTTTTACCGGTTTCTTAGAAATGTTCTTATTTATTATTTCATAATTTCCATTACCTTTTCCAATAAATATCAATGTATCTCCCGAGAAGGTAAAACTCGAAATACGTGTGTTATTTTTCATAATATCAATTATACTTACGGGATTAGATGAGACATATCCTTTAATTTTGAATATTCTGGAAGAAGAATCCGGTATATCACTATTAAAAGAAATTGTATTACTGTCAAAAACAAAAGCTCTCGGATATGATATCTAACATATCAAAATTTATAATACTTCTCCTGGAACCCCTGTATTAGGTCTGCTAAAACTTCATTGTATTGCTACCATTAACGAGAAGGGAACTGGAAAAATAAATAGTTGTATCAAATCGATTAAAATTGTCCCTGTACATAGTATCGAGTTGTGTAGTAACATTAAGCCTTAAAACGAGACGATGCTCATTAGTAATAGATGTGTTTTGATTAGCGGGATATGCAAAAACCTTTAATCTGCATTGCAGAGATGTTGTTGAAAGTGAGCTTACATTAAAAGCTCTTTCAATAGAATTACCATTCTGCAATGTCTTTAAATACCAACCTTCGCCAATATATTTATCATTACTAAAATTTCCGAAGTCAGAATCTGGATTAGTATTCTGACCAAGCCAATAGACCGAATCCTGTTCAAAATGATATTTCTGGTAATAATAATCAAATGGATATAAATTCGAGGATGAATTACTGTAAGCACTATAACGCAGTCCATTTGCCCCTCCCCATCCGACAAAATATGCAGAAGTATCAGAATATAAATTTAAATATTCGTCAGTTGTATATATTACGTTATTGGAAATATCGTATGCATTTGTCAGCCCACCATAATTCCTCATACCATAAAAATCAAAATAATCATTATCATCAAAGACACTATTTTCTTCCCCCAAAGAAATAGATTGGAATCTGATTGCCTTTATAGTATAGTTTGACAGTTTTGGGGTCGATAGTAGTCACATTTATTCCTGCATTCACAAAATCATTTTTATCTATTCTATACATACCATCGCTCGTGACATACATTTTCAGGTATGTCTGGTTTGGAGTAATCCAGTTGTAGTTCTGGGTTAAAGCAAGATTTGAATATAACAAAAATATTATACCTAAAATAATAGAACGCGGATTTACACAGATTAAACGGATTATCGCTGATAAATCTATATTGTCTTTTTGTACAGTCTGCGAATCAAAACTTATATTGCTGATAATATTTTTATATACTTGATGAATCATAATATTACTTAAGATAAATTTGATTTCATTTTAAAATAACAAGTTTCTGCAGAGAAGACTCCTTTTTATTATTACCTTCCGTAATAAGTTTATAAAAATAAACACCATTTGCAAGATAATCGCCATCTTCATCTCTACCATCCCAAAATACCTGATTAAAACCAATATTTAAAGGCGGTTCAATCGTTTTAATTAGTCTTCCAGCAACTGTAAATATTCTAATTCTTGACTTAGACGGCGGCATATTACCGGTTAAATAAACAATAAAGTTCGTTTCATTTTTCATTGGATTCGGGTAGTTCTTCAAAGTCCAGAATTTTTAATTCCGGATTAACGGTCAGATAATGAACAACTGTATCAGCAAAATTATTATTATTATCAAAAGAAATATAACGGAATTTATGTTCTCCATCGGAGAGTACCGGATTAAAATAAAGTGTTGCCTGTAAAAATTTATTATTCACAAATTGTAAGTCAATTAACGGGTTTTTAATGCCATTTTATAATACCAAACAGGAGTATCATCAAGCTGGACACGAATGTTAGAAGTATCTTTAATAAATATTTTGCTGTCATCGAGAAATTTTAAAACTATTTTAGGCTGTGCGGAAATATACTCACCGCTGTTTGCTTTAACGCCATCATAAGTAATATCCATAACAGGTTTAGCTGTATCACCCTGTACAACTATTCTTGTTACGGCACTATTATTATAAGTATAGAACTCGTTTTGTAAATTAATCAAAGATGTTTCAAAGAATATACTATAGCATCCGACGGTTTATTAGGGTTTCTAAGTCCGATTGTAGAAAGTTTGACATTCGAAAAAGACATTGAATCGATTTTTAACGGCGAGAATATAGTATCTGACTTTAACAACTTCAGGCCATCGGAGAAGTTGCAAACCATTTATTTAAGATACCGTTTGCCTGTGCAAAGCCAAAATTTCCATAATTTATAGATATATCCATAGTATCTCCGTCATTAAATACCGAGTCACTTTTAACGAATGAATAATTATCTGCAATTATTTCTGGAGCAGGAGTATAAGAGAATTTGAAGTTTTTAAATACCGGTGATTGTAGTTCCGTTGGCGAATCCACGTACAATTTAGTGATTAGCTTAAACCGGGTATAGAAAGACAGATTTAAGGCGTCTAAAATAACAATGGAGTTATTTGTCAGATTTGAAAAATCGGACATATTTGGTTTAGTCTGTCTCACCGAAAAACATCAAAATATAAGTTGTGTATTGGGAATAATTTGAGACCATTTGAATGAATTGTAAGATTCAGCTGAAGTAATATTATGGTAAACATATCCTGAGTCATGATAAAAGAGAGGCTGCATAGAGCAAACTGGCGGGAGCAAATACAGGATTTATAATTTTCTGATTTATATTACATTCGGAAACTGACTGTAGCTTATGAAACTCCAGGATAGAAAAATTCTGAAGATTAACAGAATCAACTGGATGTACTGCCAAATAGCTTAATTTTCGAACGCAGGCTGCTGTTCATACCGAAATTAGTATTAATGGTGATGCTTTTAGAATGACAAAGAATGTGCTTGTCATCAAATGAATTTAAAAAGGAACAACACTGGAATCATTTGCCTGATTAGTAGAAAAACTAAAATGTTCAAGTTCTTGTATTTTTGAGTTTGTCTTATTAATTTTAAATAAGATTAATCCTCCCCAATATGCGGAATCTATGTATTTGTTAAGGGTATTACCAATAGTGAGAGATGTGAGTTCTGTAAGATTATTGCCCCCCACGCATTGTGCAACAATATTGCCATATATCTGCTTATGGTAAGACTGTCATAACCGCCTGCAATATTTAACAAATCTGAAGAATTATATTGAGTATAATTCTTCTTGTAAATAGTTACAATCTGATTGAAATCAGGATTTAATTATTTTAAGATTATTTTCAGAATTGTATCCCAACAGATAAAACGGTTATTGCCTGACCAGCCTGAAGAGTCAGAATTAATAACGGCATTTAACCTAAAATAGTAAACTATGTTTGTATCTCTGATTATGGGAGAACTTTGAATTTTGTTACAAGTCCGGTAGGATTATTCATGAAATAAGTTCTTAGAAAAAAGGAATTGTAATTTTGGGGAAGTATCAACCTGAAGTATTAGTTTAATATTGTTATTTCTAACATCTAAATTTGGATTAATTCCGACAATTTCCACCGAGTCCGTAAATACTATCTGATTGTCAATCGGTTTTAAAGGTATGAAAGATATATTTTTGAGAAATATTGGAATCAATATTTCATTATTATCTTTTTATCTCTTTTGTATTCCAGTTATTAGGATCAAGTTTTACTTTTACCGCTAACTTCCCGCAGAGTCAAGAACAAAACTATAACTCACAGTATCGGTCAATCCGAAGTTACGTATTATTGTGTCTTTATTTCTTATATGTTTTGACCATTTCTCAAAACAGCGAAAGAAATTTTCATAGAATCAGTAATATATCCCAAGGTTGCTTGGATATACAGAGAGTTTTTTATTATTTCACGTATTGAAGGAAAAGAACTTGGAGAATTTATAATCAGCAGGACTTAATGGCATATTCCGGATATTGAGGCATTAATAATTTTACCGCAGGATCACCAATCATTCCATAACAGTTAACAGTATTACGTGCAGCAAAATTAAGTGAGTCTGAAGAAAGGGTTTTTGAAGCATACCTGACGATATCTCCTATTCTTCTCACAGTATCTTTAGTAAAGCTCTTAATCAGATAATCATTAAATGTATTTCCGGAAAAAGAGAAACTCCAACCCGTACTTCCAATAAATCCAATAGCACCTTTGTTAGGCATGTTTAAAAATTTCTCACCAAGCTTCTGACTTCTGTCTCTGCATTTTTACCTGTAAAGCAAGTCATGCTGAATACAACAGGCATCCTGAAGCCAGTTTGTTAGGACATTGTAGGATCATCCAGGCCATTATCCCAATTGCTGCTTGCTGCATGACCAATATAATTTGTTATTGTAGCACCTGTGTTTATGGCATTTTTAATCGAATCCTGATAATTAAAAGGTAACACCACTGGTTGAATCGTTTCTGAATATTCTTACGGGATATCCTGAATTGGGAACTGATTTTATGTAGGTGTTAATAAAATAGTTTGACTGATTTGCAAATTCTGGATTTGCTCTTGAATATTTTGTCCTCAATGAGAAATAAAAACAAAATTCTTAAACCACTTTGAAGGGACAGAGCTTTGGTTTTCATATTGTATAATATTATTTACAATATCACTTCCCTCCTGATTTGTCAAAGCCGGGATTCTTCCCACTGATATCTGATGATAATAAGTAAAAGCTCCAAAGGTTAAAATTTGCAAAATACCCGTCACTTGGGGGATTTCCATACACTAGAACAAGGTTCTGATAATATATTGATGAAATTGAATTTCTTTTGGGGATCCAAAGATCCCCTGCCAAATAAGCACAAATATTTAACTTTAGGCTGCTGCCAATTATCATAAACATTTTTAACAAAATACCTTACAGCTTTTGGACTCTCAATACCGTAATTAAAGACATCATAAATATCTTCTATTTCAAATTTTATGATGCCCTGAAATTATCTTTAGATGCTCGGTGCTGTCTTAAAATTTCTGCAGAATGATTCAAGGAGTTTATTATAAACTATCAAATAATCTGTGCCAATAGAACTTGTGATGAAATTAGGTACAGAACGCTGTTTAATTCGGAATGGTTTCTTATTAATTATAGTATTCATTATTTCATACTTTCCATTCTGTTTCCCTGTAAAGGAAAGTGTGTCATTTATAATATTAGAACTAAGCACTCTGAGATTATTTTTTACATCATAAATACTTAAATTTTAAACCCGAATTAGCACCTGCCATCCTAAATTTTACACCTGAGGTATCATATAAATTTGTTGTAATAGATAATTTATTATTCTCGAGAATAAACTTTCTTGGATACTACAAAGTTAAAATTATCAAATAGCATTACTCCTACATACGTTCCTGCACCTGTATAAGTAAAAGATATTTGATTTAGATTAAAAGTTGAGAGAAAGGATGAAGAAAACCCAATGTTGTATCAATTCTTTTGTAATTGTCCGTCTTTATTGTATCAATAATCGTTCCGTTTATACGTAGAATTAATCTATGCTCATTAAAAATTGAATCCACATAAGAATTCGGATACGGAAAATTTTAACATACATATTTGCGGAATATCCGATAAATAAGGCGTCCGGAATGTATCACTGATAGCATTTCCCCTGTTCATTTCCCGCCAATACCATCCTTCACCTGATATTTTTTCATTTTTAAAATGTCTGTAATCTCTACTGTTCCGTCTTTCACCCAGAGAATAGATTTTGTCTTTTTCAAAATGAATTGTGTGAAGAAATAATTCTGATTATAAAAAACCGAAGAGTTATAATTATATTCAGTCAGTCTGAGTCCGTTAGCACCATCCCAGCCGGCCCAATATACACTTGTATCGGAATAAAGGTTATAGTATTCATTCGTTGTATAATCGGGTACATTAGTTTGATTGGCTTCTTTATAAGTGACCGTATTACCGCCATAGTTTCTCTGACCATAAAAATCGAAATAGTCATTATCATCAAAAACGCCATTCTGTTCACCAAAAAAATATATCGGAATCTGAATACCTTTATAGAAAACCTTTACCGTACTGGTATTTATTGAAGAAGTATTTATGCCTGCATTAAATAAAATCCGATTTATTAATTCTGTATATACCATCATCGATAATGTATAATTTCAGGTAAGTTTTATTCGGGGTTATCCAATTAAAATTCTGAGCAAAAGAAACATTTGCAAAAAGTAAAATAAAGTAAAAAATTCGTTTCATTATCCAATCATACTTTTTTTAACATTAATTTAACTTTTTGAATTAAGATATGAAATATAAAAACAGGAATACCAAAAACGTACCTTTTCCAGAGTCTTTTCGGTTCCTGAAACAATCTATATAGCCATTCGAAACCAACCCTTTGCATCCATAACGGTGCTCTTTTTTTTGCACCAGACCAAAAATCTATAGCACTTCCTACTGCAATTTTTATTGGAATCCCCTCATAATCAGAAATACTGTCTATAAAATATTCTTGCTTGAATCAACCTAAACCTACAAATAAAATATCAGCATTTATTTTTTTGATGTCGATTTCAGTATAGCCATCGGCATATCCAACGAAACATACTCCGGGATATGTTTTTAAAAATTCATATATCTGTTTAGATTTATTTTTTTGACCGCCATAAATTACAATATTAAGTTTTTTGATATTACAATATCCCAAAACCAAATTCCATATATCAGTAGTGACTGTTTTTTCTATTTGTGCACTGTTTAATAAGATTTTTAAAAAATAATTAATCCCTATTCCATCATTGATGATTAATCCTTTGTTAAATAGTTGTTTAAGAGTTAAGCGTTTCTTACAATTAAATTGTATAAACCAGCATTAATGTAATAATAATTACAACAAACTTTTCTCGCTCAATTTTGATTTGATTATGTCAAGAATTTCAAATTGTCTTAAAACATTAAAAGCAATACCGTTGATATTATATGTCTTATAGTCCAAATATACTTTGTTTAATATTAGCTGTTTTAAAAGAATATTACGGTTAATAACTGATTCTGAATATACTAATAACATAACTTTATTTAACTTATTATTTCAATGCATTTTTCAATCAATCTACGAACAACATATGTTTTGTATTTTTTAATATATTTGGAATATATATTATCATATTATTTTCATACAATATTCCATAGTTTGACTAATGATTAAAAAAAGTTTTGTTTACGTCTAACACGGGAAAATTCAGTGGTGCTCCAAACAGTATATATATACTTGGCATTGAATTAAGAAAAAAAGGATATGATGTCTTCTTTACCCTACCAGACAAAGATAGTTTTTACGACAAACTGATTGTAGAAAATTTCAATGTACATGTTATAAAAAGAAATGGGTATGAAGATTGGGGTATTAATAGATTTTTAAAATCAAGCTTTTTGAAGAAAATCAAATATATTATAAACACTTATGAGTATTTTTTCAAGTTATTGAAATACATAAAATTAATTAGACCGGATATATTGCATGTCAATACTAATAGAGACCCATTTCCGTTGATAGTTGGACGATTATTTAAGATTAAAACACTTTTACATGTACACGAAATCTTTAAAAAAGGTTTTTACGCTAAATACTATTCTGCATTTATTTTCTATTTGGCCAACAGAATTATCTTTCCTAAATACTGTATGAATAGTTATCATAATTCAAAAATATAAAATAAAATTTGGTTCTGTTTACAATGGAGTAATAATTAACCTAATTTACAGAACGATAATTCTAAAGATAAAAGGGCAAATAATGCAGAATTTAGAATCGCACATATTGGTACAATTATTGAAAGCAAAGGTCATATATTTATTCTCAATGCATTAAATAATTTAAAAGAGATCAATTTTAAATTATTTTTTATTGGTCACTTTTCTGATACTGACTCATATTACATAAGATTGATAGAAACTATTGCTGAATTAGGATTACAAGATAGAATAAATTTTACCGGTTATTTGAATAATATTAGCGACTATTTAGCGGATATGGATTTAATTGTGGTTACCTCTAAGGATGAAGCACTTCCATTTTCTATACTTGAGGCAAGTTTATTATCAATACCAATTATAGCAAATTCAGTTGGCGGAATTAATGAAATTATTAAAGATGGATATAATGGATTATTAATAATAAATAATAATCCTAATGATATTGCAGATAAAATTATGTTGTTGTATTCAAATCAAGAATATGCGAGTACTATTGGAAGAAATGGAAAAGAACATATTGCAAATAACTTTAATAGTTCATATTTTTGCAAAGAGATTATTAAGGAATATCATAAAATATAATGATTTGGAAGATTTAATAATAATTATAGTTAATTGGAACGGCGATAAATACATTGATGATTGTTTCATATCTGTTTTTAATGCTATAGATTACTGTAATTACAAAATAAGTTTAGTTGTAATAGACAATAATTCAAGAGACAATAGCAGAAAAATAATATCTTCTTATTCGAGAATTAATAAAATATTTATTAACAATAATATTGGATTTGCTGCAGCAAACAACTTAGTATTTAAAAAATACCAGGCTAGATATTACTTATTGTTAAACCCGGATACTATCATATCAGATAAAGAAAATCTTGAAAAAATGATTAGTTTTATGGAAAACAATCGAAATGTTAGTATTGCAGGTTGTCTGATTCAAAATACAGACAAAACCTGGCAACCGTCCATAGGACATTTTATGAAAGTTTCTAGCGGTATAACTGAGCAGATTGGACTAAACACGTTTTTCCACAGAAGCAAAATATTTAGCTGGGTTCTGAATATTATGTCTAAAATATTTACATATAGATTCTCAAGGTTCAATATTAATTTACACGAAGGAAAAAAGTTAATAGAAGTAGATTTTGTTTCGAAAATGTTTTATTAGAAATGAGGTTTTAAGAAATATCGGAAATTTTGATGAATCTTTCTTTTTGTTTGGGGAAGAAATTGATTTTTGTAAAAGGGCTAAATTAAAGAAATATAAAACATTCTTTGTACCTATTACAAATATTCATACATTTAAACAACCCTTCAATAAACAAGATTAGAGAGGAAGTTTATTTTTATCAAATCGTAAGTTATTATATTTTTTTCATAAAACATGATACTCTGCGT
The DNA here is from genome assembly GCA_963748665.1 of Ignavibacteriota bacterium. Lineage (GTDB taxonomy): Bacteria > Bacteroidota > Ignavibacteria > Tepidaquicellales > Tepidaquicellaceae > CAIKZJ01. Next base: position 342,458 of record CAVVJW010000015.1, read on the forward strand.
TTTAATTTATATAAAGTGTTTACCTTATTAACCCAGTCAATTCTGTTAATATTTTGTTTCTTAAGGCTTAACAAAAGAAAACGGGCTTTGCATAAATATTTTTCTAATTAGAATAAGTTTATCCAGAAAAGATAGTATGTTAGAAAAGATTTCAAAATATCCTAATAATAACAATAGATAAATATATGTTAAAATTAATATCATTGTAATTTGAAAACCGATATAACGATATTATTACCAGTAAAGAATGACTTCAAACATTTACAACAAGCAATTAATAGTATATTAGTTCAGACATTCACCAATTTTGAATTGTAAGTCTTAGATTCTTCCACATATATTTCTCCATATCTCATCAAAAATTATTATGACAATAGAATTAGGTATTTTTATTTGAAAGATCATAATATTCCTAGGGCATTAAATTTTGGAATTATAAATTCCAAATCTGATATAATTGCAAGAATTGATGCTGATGATTTTGCTGTTGAAAATAAAATTGAAATACAATTTAAATATTTAACAGAAAATAAATCCGTTGATATTGTAGGTACAAATTTTTATTATTATACTAACACTAACAGAATATTTGGTCAGGGTATATTACCAGAGCATCACAAAGATATTGAATTTCTGATGCCAGTTATTTCTACAATTGCTCACCCAACAGTTATGATGAGAAAAAATGCTTTATCTAATGTTGGTATGTATAATCCAGATTTAGACTTTTCAGAAGATCTTGAATTGTTTCTAAGACTTTTTAAGAATAAATACAATTCACATAATATACAAATACCATTATATTATTATAGAATCAAATTGAACCAAAAAAATGCATATCCGAAGGATTTAGAAACTGTACAGAAATCGTATGAATTAGGAAAAAACTATTTGGAAGCCGGAGAAATGTTGGTCGCAAATAGAAATGCAAAATTCGATCTTTATTTCAGATTAGGATTACTAAATTATTATAAAGGGACTATGTCAAATGCCAATAAATATTTTATTAAAAGCTTGTTATTTGTACCAGGTAAATTTTTTAAGATAGTAAGATATTTGATGTTTAGTCTATTAGGAACGAGTTTTATGAATTATATCAGAAAACACAATATAACTTTTAAATTAAAATTTCGAATCATTAAACATTTCAAGAGGTATCATACAGGAGTTTAAGATTAAACATAAATTGTTAATATACTATTTATAAAACATTTAGAAATATAACATATATTAGTTTTGCGGAAATAACTTCAAAAGTTTTGGGTTTCCTTTTGAATATATACCTGGCAAAATTACTATTGATAGATGGATTTGGATTAGTTGGCTTTACTTCAGCATTGATTTCCTTTCTTTACTTATTTTCCAATTTTGGCTTTGACTTATATCTAATCAGTCTTGTTTCAAAGAAAACAAGACTCGATAACAATGTAATTTTAATCACAGGAATATATTTAAAGATTGTTGTGTCGTTTCTTTCGTTTATAATTCTCTTAGTGTTTACATTTTCTCTGACTTCAAAACAAGAGATGATTTTTGTTTTAATTTGGGGAGCTACTTTATTCAGTACCGCATTAAATATTAGCTGGTACTTTCAAAGCCGTAATATGATGAGCACTTCATCAGTTTACAGAATCATAGAATCTTTGGGCTATACAGTCTTATCATTTATATTATTGAATATATTTAATAATATGATTGTAATCCCTATTTCACTTTTAATTTCACAATTAACAATTAACTTATATTTCATATTCAGGGAAAGAATTGTGTTTAAAAAAAATAAAAATTCGCTTAATGAAGATTTTATTTTTATATTCAGTCCCGATAGGATTTTCAATGCTGATGATACTAATTTATTACAATTTAGATTTAGTTCTATTAAAGTATATGAAGGGAAATTATGAAACTGGTGTTTATAGTATTTCAGTAAAACTCTTTTTGTTTGCTTTAATACCGCTAAATTCAATATTAACTGTTTTTTTTCCAAAACTATCAAAATTTAAAAACTTTAATAATGAACTAAAATCGCTATTTTATAAGTATGGGGTGTTTTTAATATCAACATCAATTGCTATATCCTCATTTATAATAATTTTCGCTGATAAAATTGTATTATTATTATTCACAGACAAGTACTTTGAGTCTATTTATCCATTGAAAATATTTGGGGCAAATATTATGATAGTAGGATTAAATATCTTTTTGGGAAATCCTTTGCTTGCTTGGAATAGACGAAAGCTCTATATGATTGCTATATCCTTAGGTGCAATATTAAATGTTGCATTAAATCTTATCTTCATACCCGGATATTCATATGTCGGCTCTGCGTGGGCAACTGTTGCATCCGAAATAATTGTGTTTTTAACATTCCTTATTATTTATTTTAAGTATATTATAAAGGATTTTAATACAAATGCTAAAATGTGATTATCTTGTTATAGGGGCGGGATTTGCCGGGAGCGTACTTTCTGAAAGAATAGCCAATATTCTCAAAAAGAAAGTAATTCTTATTGATAAACGAAGTGACATAGGTGGAAACTCAATAGATGAATATGACACTCATAATGTTTTAATCCATAAATATGGTCCACATCTTTTTCACACAAATAATAAAACCGTATATGAGTATTTATCTTTATTTACTGAATGGAGATTTTATGAGCATAAAGTACTTGCATACCATGACAAAGAATTTTACCAAATACCAATAAATATTAATACACTAAATAAGTTTTATAATAAGAATTTATTAAATGAAAACGAGGTAAAGAATTTTCTTAATCAAATTCGTGACCCGAAAAAAGAAATAAAAAATTCTGAGGATATAATTGTTAATAAAATAGGCCATGATTTATTCAAAGCATTCTTTAAGCATTATACAAAAAAACAATGGGGATATGAACCTAAAGATTTAAACCCGGGAGTATGCGGCAGAATTCCAATTAGACATAATAATGATAGCAGGTATTTTGAGGATAAGTATCAAATTATTCCTAAAAATGGATATTACAAATTATTTGAGGAAATTGTAAGAAATAAAAACATCAAAATAATCCTTGATAAGACATTTAAAGAAATAAAGAATAATATAGATTATAAGTATTTAATCTTTACAGGTCCTATTGATGAGTATTTCGATTATAAATTTGGAAAATTGCAATACAGGTCAGTAGAATTTAAGTTTATGAATATATCAGTCATAAAATATCAGAAAGTAGCTCAAATTAATTTTGTAGATGCAGATACAGATTATACAAGAGTTGTTGAATATAAGCACATTACAGGACAAAAATGCAATTCAACAACGATCTCGTACGAATATCCACAAAAAATTGGCGAACCATTTTACCCAATTCCTAATAAAAATAATATTCGTTTATATAAGAAATATTTATCAGAAACATCAAAATTCAAAAATGTGATATTTTGCGGCAGATTAGCGGAGTATCAGTATTATAATATGGACCAGGTAATAAGCAGAGCATTATACGTATTCAATAAATATATAAAAAATGATTAAAGGATTAGTATCGATAATAATTCTTACATACAACCGAAAAGAATTACTGCGTGAGTCATTAGAGTATATAAATATTTCGACTTATAAAAATATCGAAATTATTATTATCGATAATGCATCAATTGACGGAACGGCTGATTTTCTAAAAAACTGTAATTATAATTTTATAAGATTGGATAAGAATATCGGAGTCGAAGGATGGAACAAAGGAATAGAAAGTGCAAATGGAGAATAGATATTTTACTTCTTGATGACGATGCATATCCATCTCATAATGCTATTGAAAAAGCAGTAATGGAAATAAATATGGAAGATACCGTATGCATTGCTTTTAATATTTATGATAAAAATACAGGTAAACAACATATTTCTAATTGGCAAATCGACGAATCAAAAGAGTCAAGGTGTAATGCTTATGTATTTACAGGCTGTGCAGTAATGTATAAAGCAGAAGTACTAAAAGAATCCGTATTTCAAGTGCCGAAAGGTTTCTTTGTTAATCTTCATGAATTACCAATGGCATATAATCTGTATCAAAATGGATATACTATTTTATTTAACAAAGAAATTATATCATATCATTTATTTAAAAAAGCAGAATATAGCACTAAGAATGATGCATTAATTTTAAAAAATACATTATTATTTATCAATAATTATCTTCCCTTTTATTTGTCTATATTTTATAATTTACAATGTGTTCTGTTCTACTTAACGAGATCATTAAAACATTCCTGGTTCAAAACTTATATAGAAATATTAAGCAAAAATAGTTATTTTGTATGTAAACATTTAAATTTAACATTAAGTATTTCCTAAAATTGAGAAAACTTCACATATTTAACTATTCAATTTTTTCCAAGTTTAATAATTTATGAACAATAATATTTTAAAACAAAAGTTCATACGTTTATTTTAATAAAATCCGGGAATATGAGCATTATTTCATTAATATTAATTTATTTCTCAATCTTCTCCTTATCCTATATCCTCATAAAAAATATAAAGGTTAATTTTATATTAATATTAATTTCTGTATTTTTAATAGTTGATTTTTCTATTTTCCTAATTAATAATATTAATATAAATGGAAGCTTCAGCAGAGTCGTTTCCATTATAGGAGATAGAACTTATGCATCAGATGTTATGTCAGCAATTGCTTTATTCCTAATATCGGTTTTTATTACAACTAATACTAATAAAATATATAAAATCATCTTATTTTTGCTTAATTTAATTGCAGCAATTTACTTAATCCTTTTAAGAACAAGAACTGGGTATGTTGCTTATATGGTTGGTCTCACAATTTCATGGTGGGTTTTGTATTATTTTAATAGCAAAGACAAATTGGTTACAGTTTTTTATTCAGACAGCAATTGCTGCCCATTTCACAAATGTAAAACAAAAAACAACATAAACCTTGAGTTATCTTTTACAATATTAATACTTTTTCTAGCAATTTGGGTTTCGACTTTATTACCTGTTAAGCAACAATTCAATAGAAATGAACTCACAAAAACTTTTTCCAGTATTATTGATAAAGATTTTCAAACGAATAAAATGAGATTGATATATTGGAATGCGTCTTTAAATATGTTTATTGAGAATCCAATAACCGGGGTTGGTGGTGGGAAATGGTCAGGAATATTCCCAAAGTACCGCGGTGAGATTTTCAATGATGAAAACATCGATATTAATTCATCTGTTTATGCTCATAATGACTATTTAGAATTACTCGCTGAATTTGGTATAATTGGCATTTTTTACTTACTATTTATAATAAGTGGTATATACAAGTTGATTATTAAATCAATGAAAGATCTTTACTATTTGCCATTTTTATCAGTTGCTATTAGTTTTTGGGTTACTTCTTTATTCAACTTTACAAAAGAGAATTTGGTGGCAATGATCTTTTTCATGGCAACATTAGGAATTGGCTATGCTGGAAGCATTGAATTAAAAATTACCAATTATGAATTTATAAATAAAAACAAATTACTTCTGAATAAGATATTAGTTGTAAGTTGTATATTGTTTTTAATATTAGGTGTTGGTTTTAAAGTGATGAGTATAGTTAAATGAAAGAGCATACATAGAAGCAATGCAGACTTAAGGCACAAAAGAAATATGCGGAAATGTTAGTAAAACTTGAAGGAGGTATCTGAGTTATTTTTATCCTGTAGATATGAATAAGATGCCAGTTGACTACTACAGAGGTGTCGGGTATTTTGAATTGAAGCAATACGACAAGGCACTCGAAAAATTCAGGAATGCAAGAGAGTTTATGAAATATTATCCGACGATTATGAATAACGAGGCCACTGCATTTTATATGACCGGTAATTATAAAGAGGCAGAAGAAGGTATTTATTGAGATTAAGAATTTATTCCCGAACTATATTGAGCCTCAAATAAATTTGCTTTCACTTTATACAAACCTAAATAAGATTAATGAAGCAAAGGAAATTCTTACAGAGATTGAGAAAAAACCTTTTGACGGAAAGTATGTAAAAAATTACAGTGTATTTTTAGAAATTAAAAATTATCTTATAGAGAAATCAGAAATAAATAATATTTGAAAATAATATCAATTATATTAATTTTTAAATATTTTTCTCTATAAATTTAGCTATTCGACAAGAGGTTAACAGGGTTGTACCGGATACCGGAACACAGGGTAATACATTTCCAATTACAGTTCACGGAACCGGAACTGAGTGGACTTTTTCTCCTTATTTTGTAGTTTATTTTGATAGTATGGAGTTGGAACTAACAATATTGTCATTGTTAACGATACTACATTAGCAGGAAATATTTATATCGATGGAAAAGCATCTACAGGTTTTCATAAATGTATAGTTGCGGACGAATATTTCAATATTTATACAAAAGACTCAGCGTTCTTAGTGTTTCTTAACATACCAGTTGCACCTACACCTCTTTTACCTTTGGATAATTCAGTGAATGTTTTGCAGAATCCGTATTTTCTGTGGGATAGTAATTTTTATGCGGTAAGTTATAAGATTCAGATTTCAACTGATTCTCTTTTTAATACAATAAATTTTGATACAACCGTTGCCAATACTCCTTTCACACTCAGACTTGGTGTGCTGAATTTAAATACAAAATATTTCTGGAGACTTAAAGCATATAATTCTTTAGGCGAGAGTCCGTGGTCAACAGTTTTCAGGTTTAGAGTGAGAACAACGGGGATTATCAATTTATCGAGTGAAATTCCTTCAGAATATAAATTGTATAATAATTATCCAAATCCTTTTAATTCGCAGACTAAAATTAAGTTTCAAATACCAAAAGATGGCATTGTCAGATTAAGAGTTTATGATGTCTCGGGTAAGGAAGTAGGTGATGTTGTCAATAATAATCTAAAGGCCGGAATTTATGAGGTAAACTGGAATGCAGGGTATCTGGCATCGGGTATTTATTTTTACTTACTTGAGAGTAATGGGTTCAAGGATGTGAAGAGAGCAGTACTTTTAAAATAAGTTAAGAGTTCTGAGTTTTGAGTTTTAAATAAATTAGTTTTCTCCACTAAACCCACAAATGCCGCGAAAAAGCTTTATTCAAAGATAATATCTTGAAAATTGCAAATTTATTCCTTCTCTACTTAATTTTTGTCTATTTTCATAAATCTAAAAACGTTAAATTTGTATGATTAAAACGATATGGCTTCAATTTTTTTGAATTCCCCGTTAACAGTTTAACAAAATATGATTCGATATCTGATTTACTATTAGTAAATTTAAAATTTTATGTTAATTTAATTATAAGGAGTCCTTTTTAATGTCCACAAGGAAAAAAGTTACAATTGATGGAAATGAAGCGGCGGCTTATGTTGCACACCAGACTAACGAAGTAATTGCGATTTACCCTATTACTCCCTCTTCACCGATGGGTGAATTTTCTGATGCATGGTCAGCAGTAGGTCAGAAAAATATCTGGGGTACCGTGCCAGTAGTTTATGAAATGCAAAGTGAAGGCGGAGCTTCGGGTGCAGTACACGGTGCATTACAAAGCGGTTCACTTACAACAACATTCACAGCATCACAGGGTTTACTTCTGATGATACCTAATATGTATAAAATAGCGGGTGAACTTACCTCAACAGTGTTTCACGTTACCGCTCGTTCACTTGCCGCACAGGCATCTATCAATTTTCGGAGACCACTCCGACGTAATGTCAACAAGACAAACAGGGTTTGCTATGATTTGTTCAAACAATGTTCAGGAAGTTATGGACTTTGCTTTGATTTCACAGAAAGCCTCGCTTGAATCAAGGATTACCTTTCTTGCATTTCTTCGACGGTTTCAGAACTTCGCACGAAGTTGTGAAGATTGAACAGTTGAACGTTGAAGATTTAAGAGCAATGATTGATGATAATTTTGTGAAGATGCACAGAGCAAGAGCATTAAGTCCTGATAATCCTTTTATTAGAGGTACTGCACAGAATCCTGATGTTTATTTCCAGGGAAGAGAAACGGTAAATAATTTTTATAACGAGTGTATAGGTCTTACTCAAAAAGCAATGGATAAGTTTTTTGAAGTTACAGGCAGAAGATATAATTTGTTTGATTATTACGGTGCTCCGGATGCAGAGAGAGTTATCATTTTAATGGGCTCCGGTGCTGAAGCAGCAGAAGAGACAATCGAATATATGACAGAGAAACTTGGTGAAAAAGTCGGTTTGTTAAAAGTAAGACTTTTCAGACCATTCTCTATTGAACATTTTGTTAATGCACTTCCAAAGACTGTAAAGAAAATTTCAGTTCTTGACAGAACAAAAGAACCCGGCTCTATTGGTGAGCCGCTTTATCAGGACGTTGTAACAGCATTAAGTGAAAATTGTCCGTTTGAAAAAATGCCGAAAGTTGTTGGCGGACGTTACGGGCTTTCATCAAAAGAGTTTACACCGGCAATGGTTAAAGCAGTTTTTGATGAACTGAAAAAAGACGAACCAAAGAATCATTTCACAATAGGTATAAATGATGACGTTTCACACACAAGTCTAGATTACGATAAGAATTTCACGATTGATATTGATGGTTTATTCTGCGGACTATTCTATGGATTAGGTGCGGACGGTACAGTTGGTGCCAATAAGAATTCGATTAAAATCATCGGCGAAGAAACAGAGAACTATGCACAGGGTTACTTTGTGTACGACTCAAAGAAATCAGGCTCTACAACAGTATCACACTTAAGGTTCGGCAAGAAGCCTATTAAGTCAACTTACTTAATTCAAAAGTCTGATTTCGTAGCCTGCCACCAGTTTAACCTTCTTGAAAAATTCGATATGTTAAAGAATTTAAAAGACGGCGGAGTATTTTTATTAAACACTCCTTTCGGTCTTGAAGAAACACTTGAAAATCTTCCAAGAAAAGTAACACAGCAAATAATAGACAAGAAATTAAACTTCTACGTAATTGACGGATACTCGGTAGCAAAAGAAACAGGCATGGGTTCAAGAGTGAACACAATAATGCAGACCTGCTTCTTTGCAATTTCAGGTGTCCTTACGAAAGACGAAGCAATCGAACAGATTAAGAAGTCTATCAAGAAGAGTTACGGAATGAAGGGTGATGATATTGTAAAACAGAATTATAATGCAGTTGACAAAACACTTGAGAACTTAATCAAAGTTGATGTTTCGAAACTAAAACCCGGAACGATTGAAATCCCGCCGACAGTTTCAGACAAAGCACCTGATTACGTTAAGAATACACTTGCAAAGATTATAGAAGGTCTTGGCGACGACATTCCTGTAAGCCAGATGCCTGTTGACGGTACATTCCCTACGGCCACTGCACAATGGGAAAAGAGAAACATTGCGCTCGAAGTTCCTGAGTGGGATCCCGAAGTTTGTATTCAATGCGGCAAGTGCGCAATCATTTGTCCTCATGCAACAATCAGAATAAAAGCATACGACGAAAAAGTATTAACAAATGTTCCTGCCACTTTCAAACATTCAAAAGTTAAAGGCAAAGAATTTGCCGATGGTACTGAATACACTATTCAGGTTGCAGTTGAAGACTGTACAGGATGCGGACTTTGCGTTGAAATCTGTCCTGCAAAGAATAAGAAAGAAGTTAAACTTAAAGCTCTTAATATGGTGCCGCAGATTCCATTACGCGAACAGGAAAGAGCAAACTGGGATTACTTCTTAACTCTTCCTGAGTTTGACAGAACAAAAGCAAACGTTACAACAATCAAAGGAAGCCAGTTCTTACAGCCGCTGTTTGAATTCTCGGGCGCTTGTTCAGGATGCGGCGAAACACCATACGTTAAACTTGTATCACAGTTATTCGGTGACAGGTCAATCATTGCAAACGCAACGGGCTGTTCATCAATCTACGGCGGTAACTTGCCAACAACACCTTGGGCAAAGAACAACGAAGGAAGAGGACCTGCATGGTCGAACTCACTCTTCGAAGACAATGCTGAATTCGGACTTGGTATGAGACTGTCAATTGATAAACACAATGAATACGCAAAAGAATTATTACAAAGACTTGCATCAAACGTCGGTGAACAAATCGTTAATGATATTTTAAACGCAGACCAGTCAGATGAAGCAGGTATTCACGAACAGAGAGAAAGAGTAGCAGTATTAAAAGATAAACTTAAAGAAAGTAGATTCACCTGAAGCCGAAGATTTATTATCACTCGCTGATTATCTCGTAAAGAAATCTGTATGGATAATGGGCGGCGACGGATGGGCTTACGACATCGGTTACGGCGGTCTTGACCACGTACTCGCATCGGGAAAGAATGTAAACATTCTCGTACTTGATACAGAAGTATATTCAAACACAGGCGGTCAGATGTCGAAGTCAACAATGATGGGTGCAGTTGCGAAGTTTGCAGCATCAGGAAAACCTGTCGGCAAGAAAGACCTTGGTATGATGGCAATGAACTACGGTCACGTTTACGTTGCGAAAGTTGCGATGGGAGCAAACGACACACAAACACTGAAAGCATTCCTCGAAGCAGAATCTTACGACGGACCATCAATCATAATTGCTTACTCACATTGTATCGCACACGGTATCAATATGACGAAGGCACTTGAAAACCAGAAGGCAGCAGTTGATTCAGCACACTGGACACTTTTCCGTTTCGACCCGAGAAATATTGAAAAAGGAAAGAATCCATTGAAACTTGATTCAGGTGCACCGAAGATTAAATTTGAAGAATATGCTTATAAAGAAACAAGATATAAGATGTTAACAAAATCAGAACCTGAACACGCGGCAGAACTTATGAAACACGCACAGGAATTTGTAGATGCAAAATGGAAAATTTATGAGAAGATGGCAAGCGACGGTGAAGCAAAAGCAGAACAAAAATAATTAATTAATTTTTAAATTTTAAATAATAATATTATGGATTTATCAACAACGTACATGGGGCTGAAGTTAAAGAATCCTATTGTTGCTTCGGCATCACCGCTTTCAAAAAGTGTTGATCTGGTAAAGAAACTTGAAGATGCGGGTGCATCGGCTGTTGTAGTTTATTCTTTGTTTGAAGAACAGATTACACACGAACAAGGCGAACTTGACCATTATATGACTTATGGTACAGAAAGTTTTGCGGAAGCAACAAGTTACTTCCCTTCACAAAATGAATTTCACTTAGCACCTGACAATTATGTAAGACACATCAGTAATTTAAAAGGTGCAGTGGACATTCCAATCATTGGAAGTCTGAACGGAGTCTCTGCAGGCGGCTGGCTGAAATATGCCAAACAAATTGAAGAAGCAGGTGCAGACGGTTTGGAACTTAATGTATATTACATTCCAACAAACATTGAAAAAGACGGAGCAATCATAGAAGAAATTTATCTGAGAGATTTAAATAAATTGAAAAAATCTTTGAAGATTCCTGTAGCAATGAAACTTAGTCCGTATTTTTCATCAATGTCTAATATGGCAAAGAAACTTGACGAAGCAGGAGCAGACGCTTTAGTTTTGTTCAACAGATTCTATCAGCCTGATTTAGATATTGAAAAACTTGAAGTTACACCAAACCTTGACTTGAGCAACAACTGGGAAATGAGACTTACCTTTAAGATGGATTGCAATACTTCACGGAAGACTAAAAGCAAACCTTGCGGCAACAACAGGTATTCATAATTATGAAGACGTGATTAAAATGGTAATGGCAGGTGCAGACGTAACCTGTATGTGCTCTGAGTTGCTCGCAAACGGAATCGGCAGAGTTACAGAAGTGCTGAAAGAAGTTGAACAATGGATGACAGACAAAGAATACGAATCACTTGAACAAATGAAAGGTAGTATGAGCCAGAAATCTGTAGCAGACCCTGCGGCATTTGAAAGAGCCAACTATATGAAGGCATTGAATAATTACAAGTTATTGATATAATAACGAGCACCACGCACAATCCGATCAGCGACTGATTTACGACTGACAAAGAACGTGCATGCGGGGATGACAAATTGTTTATAACAAAAAAGGGGCGTTAAGCCCCTTTTTTAATTTAATAATGCTTGCCCTTCATCAGGTCTTCGAGCACATCGTAAAGTTTACTCCACGCACTCTTTGTCTTTTCATCAAAATCTTTTCCAAGAACTTTATCGAGCGCAAAAATCAGAGACTCTTTAAAATATTTATACTGTTCGGGAGTAACGCCATAGTCAACGTGGCGGCCGCCCAGATTTTGAATAGCGGGCA
>CAVVJW010000016.1:0-63542 GCA_963748665.1 Ignavibacteriota bacterium
TCAAATCAGGTTGCAACAAACACAGGATACAGCAATTTCGGTAGCGGAACATCCTGGGCATGTCCAATGGCAGCGGGTGTAATGGCTTGTATGCTTTCAGCAAATAAGAATTTAACTCCAATTCAGATTAGAGGAATTCTAAGGAAATTTGCGAGCAACACAAACAGTCCTAATAACTTAATCGGATGGGGAACAATCAATGCTGAAAAGTCTGTTGATTCTGCAAGAGCGATGGATAATACACTTCCGACTATTTTGCATACACAACCGTTTACATCAACAACAAATACTAACGATCTTATCTTCAAAGCAAGGATATTTGATAACGGAATTATAAGATATACCAGATCAACTGAAGCACCGAGAATTTTTTACAGAAAGAATACAGGCGGTGGATTCGGAGGTTGGAATATGGTTCAACAGCAATCAGTAAATCGTGATACATTCTATTTCAAGATTCCTGCAAGCGCAATCGGTACTACAGTTCAGTATTACTTTGCGGCACAGGATATAGCATTACCAACTCCAAAAATGGTTACTCTCCCTGCAGGAGGTACAGGAATAAATCCTCCGGGCAGTGCAACCAGACCGACAACATTTTTCCAGTTTGTTGTTGGAACTACATCAATATCATTACTTGGTTCAGATATACCAAAAGAATTCAAGTTGTTTAATAATTATCCGAACCCGTTTAATCCGTCAACAGATATAAAATATGATTTACCTAAGTCTGGTGTGGTATCTTTAAAGATTTATGATATAAACGGAAGATTGGTAAAAGAACTTGTAAATCAAATGCAGGTTGCCGGTAGTTATAAAGCAAGGTTTGATGCTTCAGGATTAACATCGGGAGTTTATTTCTATCAATTAACAGCGGGTGATTTTAAAGCACAGAATAAAATGTTACTGGTGAAATAATATTTGTTTATTTAATTTTACGGGGCACGTTTTATTCTTATAAAGCGTGCCCTTTTTATTTGTACAAAAATTATAATTTCTATATGTGAAAAAATGATTGGGAAATTAATTCAACCTGAAATAGAGCAATTGATTGAAACGCGTAACTGGATTACTTTGCGTGAAATATTCTTTGAACTTCATCCATCTGAGGTTGCGGATATTATTGCTGATATTCCCGAAAAAGACAGAGGTATTGTTTTTAGAATTCTTCCAAAAGAGAATTCCTTTAAGACATTTGAATATTTAGAATTTGATATTCAGGAATCTTTGCTGAAATCACTCGGGCAGGAAGAAGTTGCGGAGATTCTTAACGAAATGTCCCCGGATGACAGAACTGAATTGCTTGAAGATTTACCGGGACCTGTAGTCAAGAAACTTATTAGATTATTATCTCCTGAAGAAAGGGCAATTGCTGTTACTTTACTTGGTTATCCTGAGGAAAGTGTCGGTCGAATAATGACTCCTGATTTTATATCAATAAAATCATCCTGGAATATTGAGAGGGTTATGAATCATTTGAGGGAAGTAGGTGTTCAGGTTGAATATATTGATACAATATTTGTAACTGATGAAAATGGAAAATTACTCGATGAGATAACATTAAAAGAAATACTTCTTGCGACTCCAAATACGATAGTTGAGGAACTTATGAATGAAACATATGTCAGCGTTAAAGTAACGGACAATCAGGAACTTGCAGTTGAGATGTTTAAAGAATATGATCTGTACGTAATACCTGTCGTAAATTATGAAAATTATCTGGTAGGAATTGTAACCGCTGACGATGTTATAGACGTTATTGAAGAAGAAGCAACAGAAGATATTCAAAAGTTTGGTGGTATGGAGGCTTTGGATGAACCTTATATAACTGTACCATTGCCAGAAATGATAAAGAAAAGGGCAGGTTGGTTGATAGTTCTGTTTCTTGGAGAAATGCTTACAGCAACTGCTATGGGCTTTTTTGAACACGAGATTGCAAAAGCCGTTGTACTTGCTTTATTTATTCCATTAATTATATCAAGCGGTGGTAATTCAGGTTCTCAGGCAGCAACTTTAACGATTCGTGCAATGGCACTTGGAGAAATAACATTATCTGATTGGTGGCGTGTAATGAAGAGGGAATTCATATCGGGTTTTATGCTTGGTACAATACTCGGTATTATTGGTTTTTTAAGAATAATGATTTGGAATTCATTTTCCAATATGTATGGTGAACACTGGGTATTGATTGGACTTACGATTGGATTTACATTAATTGGAGTTGTAATGTGGGGAACATTCTCGGGGTCAATGCTGCCTTTTGCACTTAAGAAAATTCGGACTTGATCCTGCTACTTCATCTGCACCATTTGTTGCAACTCTCGTAGACGTTTCAGGTTTATTGATTTATTTTACTGTTGCGACCCTTTTGCTTACGGGTACAATTCTATAATGTATATTTAACATTAAAAAAGCCGTTGGAATTACTTCCAACGGCTTTAATATTATGATTTGCGATTCTAACGGATTAATACATTCCGCCCATATCACCCATTCCACCTCCCGGAGGCATCATAGGCATATTGTTTCCCTTTTCAGGTTTCTCGCAGATTGTTGCTTCTGTCATTAAGAGTAATGCTGCTACTGATGCTGCATTTTCAAGTGCTACTCTTGTTACCTTTGTTGGGTCAATGACACCGGCTTTAATTAAATCTTCATATACTTCTGTTGCTGCATTGTATCCATAACCACCTTTACCATCTTTTACTTTGTTCACAATAACTGAACCTTCTTCACCTGCGTTGAACACTATTTGTCTGATTGGCTCTTCAATTGCTTTCTTTACAATCTTGATACCTGACATAATGTCCTGATTGTCGTTTGTTAATCTTATCGAGTTTGTTTGCTACTCTTAAGAGTGCAACACCACCACCCGGTACGATACCTTCTTCAACAGCTGCTCTGGTTGCGTGTAATGCATCTTCTACTCTTGCTTTCTTTTCTTTCATTTCAACTTCAGTTGCTGCACCAATTTTCAATACTGCAACACCGCCTGAAAGTTTTGCAAGTCTTTCCTGTAATTTTTCTTTATCGTAATCAGATGTTGTTTTTTCAATCTGATTCTTTATTTCGCTGATTCTTTTCTTTATATCTTCAGATTTTCCCGCACCTTCAACTATTGTTGTGTTATCTTTGTCGATTACAACTCTCTTTGCTGTACCAAGATATGAAACTGTTGCATTTTCAAGTTTATAACCTTGTTCTTCAGAAATAACTGTTCCGTCTGTAAGAACTGCAATATCTTCAAGCATTGCTTTTCTTCTGTCACCAAAGCCAGGAGCTTTAACAGCAGCAACTCTTAAGTGTTCCTCTTAATTTATTTACAACTAATGTTGCAAGAGCTTCACCTTCAAGATCTTCTGCAATGATTAATAAGCTCTTTCCTTGTTGTGCTACTTTTTCAAGAATTGGAAGTAAATCTTTCATTGTAGAGATTTTCTTGTCGTGAATTAAGATATAATGGATCTTCTAATTCTGCTTCCATATTGTCTGCATTTGTTACAAAATATGGTGATAAGTAACCTCTGTCAAACTGCATACCTTCTACAACTTCTAAGTTTGTATCTGTTCCTTTTGCTTCTTCAACTGTAATTACGCCATCTTTTCCGACTTTATCCATTGCATCTGCAATTAATTTTCCGATTGTAGGGTCATTATTTGCTGAAATTGAACCAACCTGTGCAATTTCCTTATTTTCTTTAATAGGTTGTGATAAGTCTTTTAATCCTTTTACTAATTCTGATTACGGCTATATCAATACCTCTTTTTAAGTCCATTGGATTTGCACCGGCTGTAACGTTCTTTAAACCTTCTCTGTAAGATTGCTTGTGCAAGAACTGTAGCTGTTGTTGTACCGTCACCTGCAACATCAGAAGTTTTTGAAGCAACTTCTTTTACCATTTGTGCACCCATATTTTCAATAGGATCTTCAAGTTCTATTTCTTTTGCAACTGTAACACCGTCTTTTGTGACTGTTGGTGCACCGAATTTCTTATCAATGACTACGTTACGTCCTTTTGGACCTAAAGTAACTTTTACTGCATTAGCAAGTTTATCTACACCTTTTAATAAGGCTGATCTTGCTTCTGTGTCATAACTTATTATTTTTGCTGACATGTTATTTTTAACTCCTTCTTTAAATTTTTAATTTAGATAATTGCATAAATGTCTGATTCTCTCATTATTAAATATTCTTCACCGTCAAATGTTACTTCGGTACCTGAATATTTACCATAGAGAACTTTATCACCAACTTTAACTTCAAGTGCTGTAACTTTTCCGTCATCAGCAATTCTGCCTTTACCAACTGCAACTATTTCACCTTGCATTGGTTTTTCTTTTGCTGTATCAGGAATAATAATACCTGACGCAGTTTTTTCTTCTGCTTTTGAAGGCTTTACAAGAACCCTGTCTGCTAAGGGTTTAATGTTTAATTTTGCCATTTGTGAATCCTTTCAATTATTTTAAATTACTGTTTAATTTATGTTTAATATTATATATTAGCACTCACTAATATATAGTGCTAAAATAATAAGATTAGATTGATTTGTCAATGACAGTTAGAAATCCGAAATATGCCTGTAGCAAAAATATTCTTTGGAATATTATGCCAATGTGTTATATTATTTACGAAATGTATTTACTTCACTATCACTTTTATCGTGTCAGCAGATTTATACTTGTCCTTGCCTGATGATAAAAGCATTATAATCTTTGTCCTTTTTCTTTATTACTTTGGCTCGGGATAATTCTTTTAGTGTAAATTCGGATACTTCTTCTTCCGTCATATTATTTTGTAATCTTAATTCCGAATACTCCCCAGAAGAAATGATTGTAAGTATTAATAAAATTATTTTCGGTAATTGCAACGATTTCTAGTATTTACTCTGTATGCAGACAAATATATTGGTGATTTACCTGTTTTAGTATATGTTACAATTGATTTTGCATTTATATCATTTGCAAGTGTTACTGCACTTTTGCATATCGCCTTTAATTCGTCGTTAGATTCTTCAGTCTATTCTCAAGCACTGGTTTCCTGAAATTCTCTGTCTTTACTATTATCTTTTCCATTGTCTGCACAACATTGACAGGGTCAACACCAACCGATGTTTCTCCTGACAGCATCACACAATCTGTTCCGTCAAGTATTGCATTCGCAACGTCAGTTGCTTCAGCACGAGTTGGTATTCTGCTGTTAGTCATACTTTCCAGCATTTGTGTTGCAGTTATAACAGGTTTGTGTTTCTAGATTACACTTTTTTATTATCATCTTTTGCAAAATTGGTACATCTTCGGGTGAAATCTCTACACCCATATCTCCGCGTGCTACCATTATCACGTCTGCTGCATCAATTATTTCATCTATGTTTGCTATTGCTTCAGGTCTTTCAATCTTTGCAACAATCGGAATAGTTTTTCTGTATTGTGAAATCAATATTTCGCAGTTCATATATATCCTTTGCTTCACGTACAAAACTCAACGCAACAGCATCCACTTTATGCTTTAAACCAAATATAAGATTCTCCTTATCCTTTTCTGTTAAAGAGGGGAGAGAAAGTTTTGTATCGGGCAGATTTATTCCTTTATGTTCTTTAAGTATTCCGCCTTTTAAGACTACACAAATAACTTCTTTCTTGGTTTTTTCAACTATTCTAAGTCTCAGCAGACCGTCATCCAAGTAAAATATATTCACCTTTATTTACGTCTTTAACAAAATTATTGTATGTAGTTGAAATTTGAGTTTCATTTCCGATAATGTTTTTATCAGTAATTTTAATCTTCTTTCCATTAATTAATCTTATTGACTCCATTCATCAGTTTTCCTACGCGAATCTTCGGTCCCTGCAAATCCTGCATTATCGGAATAAATTTATTAGTCTGTTTAGCTGCGGCACGAATGTTGTTTATGTATTCGAGATGTGTCTTTAAATCGCCGTGAGAAAAATTCAATCTTGCAACATCCATACCTTGTTTATAAGCGATTGGAGCGTTTTTATACTACACGAAGCTGGACCTATTGTACATACAATCTTTGTTTTATTAATCATTAGTTTTTTCCTTTTTATAAAATTACTGATTTAATATTTTACATTAAAGTTAATTAATCCAAACAATGAAAAATCTTAAGAATAAAGTAGTGTTTGTAACAGGTGCCACAAGCGGAATTGGTAAAGCGTGTGCTGAAATGTTCGCTTCAATGGGTGCAAATGTTTTAATTTGCGGAAGACGTTCAGACAGACTCGATAAACTTGCGAATGAACTCAATAAAAAATATAAAGTAAAAGTCTTTGCGTTTGAACTTGATGTGAGAAACTTTGATGATGTTCAGGATGCAGTTAACAACCTTCCAAAAGAATGGAAAAAGATTGAGGTACTGCTTAACAATGCAGGGTTATCACGCGGATTGAATAAAATTCAGGAAGGCGTCTTGCAGGACTGGGAAGAAATGCTCGATACAAACGTAAAAGGTTTATTGTACGTAAGCAAAACTGTTATTCCATTGATGCTTAAAGAATAAAAAAGGTCATATCATTAATATCGGCTCTATAGCGGGAAGGGAACTTTACCCAGGCGGTAATGTATATTGTGCCTCAAAACACGCCGTAGATGCTATCACTAAGGGTATGAGAATCGATTTGGTTGATACTCCGATTAAAGTATCAACAGTTGACCCTGGTTTAGTAAATACGGAATTCAGTCTCGTTCGTTATCACGGTGATAAGAAGCGTGCTGATTCCACTTATAACGGAATGAAACCTCTTTCAGGAAAAGATATCGCAGAAGTTGTACAGTTTGTAGCAACACGCGACGATAATATAAACATTGCAGATGTTCTTGTTCTTCCAAAAGCACAGGCAGCGGCAACTGTTGTACACAGAAAGCAAACGTAATTTTTATGAATATTGGATAATAGTAAAGCAATAGAATTTCCGGGAAGTCTTAGCAATATTATCTACAATGCAATAACCGGACTTGGAAGCATTTCAAATATACTTTGGAGTTTCCTTGCAGTATTTTTTACGCTTGTTTCTGTTCTATCTTGACTTTCTATCGCAACAGTGATAAAGACAGCAGTAATTCTAACATTAATTTCCCGGTTTTCTCTTGATTCATCTTTCTTCTTCTTGTTTGTGACTTCAATAGGAATACTGTTACTGCGTTTACCCGCAATATGTGCATCTGAACTTAGCGTTGATGAAAGTGAATGGATTACAGGTGCTGCTACTTTATTAAAAGACGGTAGATTCTGGTTGTCGGTTAATGGTATGACAAGCGGTCCTTTAAACATCTATCCTCTTTGTTTAATTAAAGTTATGGGGTTTGTTCTGAACTATGCCAATGTAAGATTATTTATTTTGCTGATTTGTGTGCTTCCAACGATTATTCTTGTGTATAAATCTGTTAGAATAATGAACAACGATAAAATTGCTAAAATTATCACACTGCCTGTATTCGTTTTCTTTTCTATTTCTGAACACGCTGATATACTATGCTTATAACAGCGAACATTTTCCAATGCTTCTTGACAGCATCTGCATTTTATTTCTTTGCAAAGACTCAATACAGACCAGCTTGTGAAGGGGGCAATCACAAAGAACTGTATTTTCGTATTTCGTTCCTGTGCGGTATTGTTATCGGACTTATACCTTATTGCAAAACTTCAGGCAAGCCACTATCGCATTTTGCATCTATTTATCGGTATTATCGTTAATCAACATATCTTTCGAAAGAAAAATCGCTGACAAAGAATACTGTTCTTCTGGCACGGGGTTATTACTACCTGGTTGTATTCCTGCTGTCTTATTTACTCTTGTTTAATCTTTCAACTGAATTCTGGAATTACTATGTAGTCAGTAATTTTGATTATAGCAATAAAGGATTATACACTTCCTCTACATGCCTGGTTATCGATACAGAAAAATGATATTGCTGTGTATTGGTATGAAAAACTATTTTTAGTCCCTCGCTTAGTAATTATGTCAAAAGATACTATTCTGTTCTTGTGGTTCGCTAATAATAATATCCGTTCATTAGCATTTGTGTTCTCTTAAGAAATAAGTATAAGAATGTTGCATCAAAAAATAGAATTAATTGCTTAATTTTCTTGTTTAGTCTTATCATGGCTTACATATACGTCTTAACGGGCAATATATATGCTGTAATCAGACCGGGGAATTATTTTTCTGCATTATACTATCTTACTCGTAGTCCCTGTCACTCTTTTTGCGGGTCTACTTAATCGGAGTCGTTTATGAATCTTTACCGCAATATGGGAATAAGATATTTGTTTACATCAAGTACTATCTGGATAATATCTGCTAATCGTTCCTGTGATTGCTTTCGCCTTCGACGGTAATTGTTACATAAGAGATTATCTCGGTAAATATCCACGGCACAAAGACTCGTCCAACGTATTGCGGCATCTCTTAGAAAGTATTCTCACCCGGGAGACAAACTTGCCGTTTGGGGTTACTTGCACAGCATTTACATCGAAGCAGAATTAATTCAGGGAACAAGGGAACCAAACTTCGTATTTGCAGATAACCGAAAGCACTCTTCAAAAATATTTTACTGACAAATACTGTGAAGACATTATTGTTAACAAACCACGCTGTGTTCGTTGACGTTGTGTGGGAGAAGTTCGTTCTTTTATTATGACAGTATTCACAGGTACGAAAATTATCCGGCAATAAAAGAATTAATTAATAATAATTATGAACTGAAAGATACTGTTGACGATACAAGAATCTTTGTCAGAAAAACCAGATAGCCGTTTTAATTATGTGCAAATCTCCAAATATGCACTGTACACACAGGCAATATGTATCTTTGATATTTTATATTTGATATCCTCAAAGATACAGTTCATACTGTATCAACTGCCATTTGAAATCGCTAAGGCTGTATGATATTTCGCATACAACCTTTTGCCGGTCGCATAAAACGCTGAAGTGATACTCGTACGAATCCGACTTCGGAATCTTCCACCGCGAATTTACTTTCGAAATGTTATAAACATCGTTCTTCCACTTAAACTTTATAACCTCAATCTTCAGGTCGTGAAAGAATGCTATTACTTCTATTGGTTCAAAAACTTGGTTTTCCATAATCTGTTATTTACCCTAATAATATATGGCATATATAATTTAGATGCAACCCTAAATTTAATTCAGCATTATGTGTAATGTTTTGAAGTGTAACGCAATCATCCCTGATTGCGTATTCCTGTTATGTAATCCTGATTTCATTTGAAAATAAACCCCGAAGGGGTTAAATATGAATAACCCCCGGTGAACCGGGGGAGTGCAGCGTCCGAGTTTGCAACCCCGGAGGGGTTGAATATGAAATTGTGTTTCCGAAAGTGCGACACAATCATCCCTGATTGCGTATTCCTTTTTCCCTCGTTCCCAAGCTCCGGCTTGGGAACGGTTTATACTTCTACAACTTTCCTTTTTAATATTTTATCTCCTCAGTGTTCCTCTACGTAATTCAAATCTTTTCCGAAAGTCTCCTCTAACCGTGTTACTGATATGAATGAAATTATTATCATTACCATTCCCACTAAAAGTGCTGAATAAACTATTCCTGTTACGGGCGTAAGGTACTGGAACATTAACGTCGCGGGCACTACCGCGCCTCTTACGAAGTTTGGCACCGTTGTCGTTACGGTTGCTCTTATGTTTACGCCGAACTGCTCTGCGGCATTCGTTACAAAGACAGCCCAGTATCCGCCCGAGATGCCGAGCAGGAGACACATCGTGTAGAAAAATGTTGTATCGAACTTATTAAAGAATAAATATACGATTATAAAAACTGCTTCAAGAAGAATGAACAGACCGATTATCTTCTTTCGTGATTTGAAGAACTGGCTCAAAGCACCGCTGAGCAAGTCTCCCACAGCCAGACCTATGTAGCAAAACATTACCGCCTTGCCCGTGCTGATTACATCCTTAAGTCCGAATGCTTTCGCAAACTCCGGCGAGAAGGTGATTAGAACTCCCACAATAAACCAGATAGGCACGCCTATAGAAATGCAGTTTAAATATTTTATGAAATGCTTTTTGTTTGTAAATAATTTGTGGAAGCCGCCTTTCAGTACATTCGATTCTTTTATTGCATTGTACATCCCTGATTCATAAACACCAATTCGCATTATCAAAAGTGCCACTCCCATTCCGCCCCCGATGAAATAAGCCGTTCGCCATTCAAAATAATCTCCCACCAGAGCGGCTACAACTGCACCGAGAATTCCTATAGTTGCCACTATCATCGTCCCGTAACCGCGCGTTTCCTTTGGCATAACTTCAGAGACGAGAGTTATACCGGCACCAAGTTCACCCGCCAGACCAACGCCCGCTATAAAACGCAGAATCGCGTATTGAGGAATATCCTGAACAAACCCATTCATAATATTCGCAACTGAATAAAGAAAAATCGAACCAAACAGCACTGAAATTCTTCCTTTCTTATCACCGAGTATTCCCCAGATTATACCGCCAATCAGCATACCGCCCATCTGCATATTCAGCAGAAGAACACCGTCAGGCAGCAAATCCGTCTCTGCAACGCCGAGCGATTTCAGCGACGTAATCCTAACGATACTGAACAGAATTAAATCGTAAATATCAACAAAGTACCCCAGCGCCGAAATTACCAGAATAGCCGTAATATTCTTCTTCGAAGTGGAAACATCCATTTTGTTCTCCTTAACTTAATAGCAAAATTGAAACAATATACTACTTTGAAATCTTTATGAAAATAGAAAAATAAATTAGTAAAAAATTAAATATCCTCCGCAAATTTCCAAAGTTTCCACCAATATTCTTACTTTCGGCTCAAGTATCAGCAAGGTTAAAGCCAAAAAGGGCAGGGAAGTCTTCCGAATACGCGAAATTGCTAAAATAGTAGATTAAACAGCATATTGCATGAAATGCAAGGGGCTCCAAAAAGTCTGACGGGAGGGTCTTACAGGTCGGAAAAGGGCATAAAAAGTTATGAGCGAGGGTCTTACAGGTCGGTAAGGGGCATAAAAAGTTTTGAGTGAGGGTCTTACAGGTCGGTAAGGGGCATAAAAAGTTTTGAGGGAGGGTCTTACAGGTCGGAAAGGGGTATAAAAAGTTTTGAGGGAGGGTCTTACAGGTCGGAAAGGGGTATAAAAAGTTTTGCGGGAGGGTCTTACAGGTCGGTAAGGGGCTTAAAAACGCTTGTTTTTGCACTTTTCATACCTGAAAGTGCGTTTTTCGGACTTTTTGCAAAAGACTGCCCTTATTCAGACCCGATTTGAACAATCTATATGCTTTTCTGCAACACGGAAAGCCTAATAAACATTTTTGTTGAATTTATTTCCGTAAAATTCAATAATGAAAAAACAAGAACTTAGGCACGGATTTTGAATATTTATTGAGAAAAAGATTTATATTGACTAAATCAACTAAATTTTATAAAATGCCAAAAAATACTGGCTTTACCAAATTAACTTATTTTTAAAAACTAAATTTAATTTTATGGCACTTTCAAGAAGACTGCCAAACTCCGATGAAGGACGCAAAACCGCACTGGATTTGGCAAAAGGAAAAATGGACAATACACCGGCTCCCGATATTGTCTTTCAGCAAACACTCAAACACGTGTTGACACCGTACAGCCTGACTTTGAAACAAAGATGCAGGAAAGGGACGACGCACTTGTTAACCAAACCATTGCTACGCGAGTAAAAGATACGGCAATGGGAGAAGATAGAATTTTAATTTCCGCTTTTATTCAAACTTTTAATGCAGGTGTTAAGCGCGGGATTTTTCCGAAAGAGCACCGTGCATTTTATCATCTTGATGTAAACAGCGAAAGCGTGCCGCCGCTAACCAGTGAAGCGGACGTAATCGAATGGGGCGGATGGCTGATAGACGGCGACCCGCGCAGGATTGCCGCAGGAGGTGCAGCTATGGCAATGCCGACCATTGCTGAGGTTTCAGCAAAGCACACAATTTTTCTAAACGCAGTCCACGCACAAAGCACAAAGAAAGATGATTATGATACGGCGCAGGAAGCAGTGCAGGCAATGCGTCCTGATGTAGATGCACTGATACTCAGAATCTGGAACGAAGTAGAAACAGCATTTGACAACGAATCAATCGAAAGCAGTCGTCGCAATGCACGCGAGTGGGGAGTAGTTTATGTAAGCACAACAAAGTCACTGATAACAGGTACAGTAACAGATTTAGATTTAAGCACATTATTGGCAAACGTAAACGTAACACTTGTTGAATCGGAAGAAACAGTTCAAACCGACGAAGCAGGAATTTATAAATTAAACACGGGCTACGTAGGCACGGGCACGCTGGAGTTTGCGCTTGAGGGCTACATAACGCAAAACATTTCTGTAGATGTGCTGGAAGGCGGTACGATAACGCTGGACGTGAAACTGAAAAAGGTGTAAACGCAATCTAAGTATCCGTCGCATAAGGCGAATATCCTCCTGCACCTTGGGAGGATATTTGTATTTTATATGGAATATTACTTTTCATTTGCAATTAATATATTGGGAACAAAGAGTATTATTTAAGTAATTATATCTATTATTATAATGCAAACAAAATTCTAGGAGGAATAAAATGAAATTAACAATTACTTTGATTTTTCTATTATTATTAGTCTCAATAAATATATTTTCTCAAGATAAAAATACAGCAGAAAATATTCCGGAATTAAACTAATAATTTCAACCGACAAAAAACTTTATCTTGAAGGTGAAGTGGTTTGGGAAGAGTATAATCTAATTATTGATAAATCGGTGAAACTTGATTATAAACCTCATTTAGGACCGTCAATGGACGTGCAAGAAGCAGTTAAAGAATTCTTCTAATAAATCTATGCCTTATCACGGAATGTATGCACCTGCTACGTATAATGAACTCGAATATCCTGATACAATGTATTATTTCAGATCGCTAAACTATGGAGTATTTGAACAAGCACCAAAGTCAATGTATTTATCAGCTATATACTTTCCAGCGGATGAATATGAGTTTTCTGCATATGTCAAAGTTATGATAAAGGGTAAAGAGCATAGGGTTTATGCTGAACCTGTTAGATTTACTGTTAAAAAGCCTGAAGGTAATGAATTACTAGCAAGGCAGACGTATTTAGAATTAATACCAATTATTGTAAATGATTATCCGAATAATAAACTGATTGTAGAAAAAGTTGATAATTTTTTACAAAGATTTGATAATTCTGTTTTTATTGATCAGGTATTAAGAATAACTAAATACACATATTTTAGTTATTTAAACAAATCAGTAGACGAAATACTAGATTTTCAATATCAGCAGATTACGAAACATCCAAATTTTGCTTCTAATTATGAGAGATTAACATCAATTATGTCGTGTTATGAGCAGAAAAAGGATTCAGAAGGATTTTTAAATATGGTTAACAACTTGGAATCTGATATTAGAAATAACGAAATATTTAACAAGGTAATATTTCACATTAAAAGGGATTTTCAGAGAAGGCTTAAAGAAAATATGTTTCAGTACGAGTGATCGCAAGCATCCTGCTTGCGAAACTGGAATAGATTTTTTCCGCAATCAAGATGATTGCGTTACATAAACAAAATAATTTTATATTAGGAAGATGTTTGAGAAATTAATGCATTTACTCACGTCTCTTATTCCTTACCATCGATGCACCTATTGAAACTGCAAGGACGACGAGGATTACTACCAATGATAGTACTGTTGATATGTGTACTACTCCTGCTATGAGCATCTTCACGCCGATGAACACAAGTATTATGGAGAGTCCCATCTTTAAGTAATGAAATTTATCCATAAATCCGGCTAAGGCAAAGTATAGCGCCCGTAAGCCGAGTATGGCAAATGCGTTTGATGTAAAGACTATAAACGAATCGTTTGTGATTGCAAGTATTGCGGGGATTGAATCGAATGCGAATATTAAGTCCGTTGTTTCTACTACAATAAGTACTATGAACAGGGGAGTTGCGAACAGCCCTTTGTCTTTTAACTTCACGAAGAATTTATCTTTATGGTATTCAGGTGTTACAGGAAACATTTTCTTCACTAACCTTACTACAGGGTTCTTATCAGGATTTACTTTTTCTTCTTTCTGGAATGCCATCTTCAGTCCTGCTATCACAAGGAATGCTCCGAAGATTATTATTACCCAACTGAACTGTGCAATGAGTGCGGTACCTATAAAGATGAGTATTGCTCTCATAATCAGTGCACCAAAGATTCCCCAGAACAAAACTTTGTGCTGATACTTTTGAGGTACATCGAAGAATGAAAAGAGAAGTATGAAAACGAATATGTTATCAACGCTTAAAGATTTTTCAAGAAGGTAGCCCGTAAGAAACTCCAGTCCTTTATCGTGACCCATTAAGTAAAACACTCCAGCATTAAAAACCAATGCGAGTGCAATCCATACAGCGCTCGTTATTAATGCTTCTTTTACGTGTACAACGTGCTGCTTTCTGTTAAATACTCCGAGGTCTAATGCAAGCATTATCAAAAGAAACACAACAAATCCTGTCCAGTGCCATAATCCTATTTCCAATTAAATATCTCCCTTTACAGGTCTGATGATGATGTCTTCAATCAATACCTTCTTTGGCTGTTCATAAACTTGCAGAATTATCTGAGCGATTTCTGCGGGTGACATCATTCTGTTTCTGTATCTCTGTCTGGTTTTAGCGTCCCACATCGTTGTTTCCACCGCACCGGGTAAAACGTTTGTAACTTTTATATTATACTTTCTTACTTCTTCTCTGACTGAATTTGAAAGTGCGAGCATTCCCGCTTTTGATGCTGAGTACACAGAACTGTTGTCATAGACTGTGTTAGCGGCAACTGAAAGAATGTTGATTATATGTCCGCGTTTTTGCTTTATCATTCCCTTCAGAACAGATTTCATACAAAGGAATGAACCGCGAAGGTTTATATCCATAATGTAATCGTAATCATAAACTTTTGTATCGAGAAAACTTTTAAAAGCAGTAACTCCCGCATTGTTCACGAGGCAATCAATCCTGCCGTACTTTTCTACTATACGTTTTGCAGTAGAATGCACTGACCTTTCAGAAGCAACATTGCAAACAAATGCAATAGCCTCACGACCCGCAAATTTTATTTCGCTGACGATGTTTACAAGTCTTGATTTTCTTCTTGCAGTAACAACAACTATATAACCTGCCTTAGAAAATGCGCTTGCAGTTTCTTTCCCAATACCGGTTGATGCACCGGTAATCCATACTACTTTATTATTCATAAAAGTTTAATTTACAATCAAAAACAATCACATTACCATACCGCCATCAACCATAATAACCTGACCGGTTATATAATCGGCTTTTGGCGATGCTAAGAATGTTACAACACCCGCAACCTCTTCGGGTTTAGACGCACGCTTCAAAGGTATAACGGTCAGGAATGCCGCCTTTTGTTCATCTGTTAACTGATGTGTCATTTCAGTTTCGACAAAACCCGGAGCAACACAATTAACGGTTACATTTCTTCCGCCAAGTTCTTTAGCGATAGATTTAGTTAATCCTATCATACCTGCCTTTGAAGCAGAATAGTTTGCCTGTCCCGCATTACCCATAACACCAACTACTGAACTTATGTTAATAATCTTACCGCTTCTTTGCTTTGCCATAATTCTTGCAACTGCTTTAGTTGTATTAAAAGCACCTTTAAGGTTAACTTTCAAAACAATATCCCAGTCTTCTTCCGTCATTCTTAACAGCAAACGGTCACGAGTGATTCCCGCATTGTTCACAAGAATATCTACGCTGCCAAATTCTTTTGCAGTTTCATCAATTGCTTTTTGAACTCCATCGGTATCTGTTACGTCAACAACTTTCTTTGAGACCTTCATACCGTTATTAGTTTTTTCCTGAGCGTATGTATCAAAGTCTTCGGGGAAAACTTTATCGTAAGCAATTACTACCGCACCTTCATTTAATAAATCTGTTACGATAGCACGACCGATACCTCTTCCGCCGCCTGTGACTACTGCTACTTTTTTGTCTAAACTACCCATTTATTTATATTAATGATTTTTAAAATGTTT
Organism: Ignavibacteriota bacterium; assembly: GCA_963748665.1. Taxonomy (GTDB): domain Bacteria; phylum Bacteroidota; class Ignavibacteria; order Tepidaquicellales; family Tepidaquicellaceae; genus CAIKZJ01. Next base: position 16,094 of record CAVVJW010000016.1, read on the forward strand.
TCTTTCTTCTTTCTTCAATTGTGTTGCTTCAACAATGAAAGTCTGCCCTGTGATTAAATCAGAATCTTCTGAAGCAAGAAAGGCAACAAAATCGGCTACCTTATCAGGTTTGGCGGCTCTTGATTTAGTTGTTTTAAATATGGTATTCTTAATATCTTCACTCAATACCGATGTCATATCAGTTTCAACAAACCCGGGCGCAACTACATTTACCTGAATGTTATGACCTGAAAGTTCCTTTGCAATAGCCTTAGTTAATCCAATCTGACCTGCTTTCGAGGCAGCATAGTTTGACTGTCCTGCATTGCCTGTAGTGCCAACGATAGAACTTACGTTAATGATTTTTCCTCTATGCACTTTAACCATATTTTTTGCTGCTTCCTTGCAGAAAAGGAAAGTGCCTTTAAGGTTAGTATCAATAACACTATCCCAGTCTTTCTCACTCATTCTCATAATCAGTGTATCTTTAGTAATTCCTGCGTTGTTTATGAGTACGTCAATCTTTTTGAATTTTTTAACGACATTCTGTACAACTTCTTTCACTCTTTTAGCATCCGCAGAATCACATTTGAAATAATGTATGTTTCTTGGTTTGAAAAATCTGTGGTCAATTCTGCTTTTGTAAGTGATAACAACTTTAGCGTTTAACTGCGCAAACTTTTCAGCCATTGAACGACCAATGCCTCTTGAACCGCCTGTTATAAAAACTACTTTATCAGTAAAATCGTACATTAAGAAAATCTCTTTTTGTGTTTATATTGTTTTTGATAATATTCGTTAAGATAAGCATACCCATCTGCACCTAATATGAAAGTGATTTCTTCCGTCATTGCCTCAAAAACTGTTTGTGAAAAATTCTGCTTTTTATCAACTCCGCAGTAATCAAGTTTAGCAGCGTGGTCATCGTCATAAGTTAAAACATTATCGATAATCGTCAGTGGATACATAATGCAATATTTTGGTTTAATAGCCCACTTGTGCATATTGTTTTTATCTGCAGCAACCTGAATTGAACAAAATCCTCTTTTATCTTTAAACACACATTGCGAAATACCATGAGGAGTCTCGTACAATTCTGTACCAATTGCTAATCCTGAAGGGAAGTCTTCATCTTCTTCGATTTCTGTCTCAAACCATTTTGTGCTGTCTTTTACCTGATGTTCGTCCATTACACCTTTAATCTCATCCTCGAATTTCATAATGATTTCCTTGAATGGTTTGTCCATATAAACGCCCCAGTTACAGCACTGTCCGTGGCATATTTTCATATTACAGCCCGGTACAAATCCCTGAGTGAAAATTATCGGGTCAATTTTTATTCCGTTGAATTCTAATGGATATTCTTTCAAATTATCTCCTTAAAAGTTTTTAATATCTTCGTATGTGGAAATGTTGAATACTTCAACTGTTGGTTCTATTTTTTTCACTAAACCTGTTAAAACTTTTCCTGAACCTATTTCATAAATCTTGGTGACACCATCTTTCAGCATATTTCTTATCAGCATTTCCCATTTGACGGGGGACACAAGTTGTCTTGACAAAGCATCTCTTATTTCATTTTTATCGGTTATCGGAAATGTATCAGCATTTGTATAGACCGGAATTCCCGCATCAACAAAATCTGTATTATCTAATGCAATTCTTAACTCGGAATCAGATGTCTTCATAAGTTCGGAGTGAAATGCACCGCTGACTTCCAGTTTCTTAGCAAGTCTGCATTTGTATGGTTCGCCCTTAGCAATTTCAACTGCTAAATCTATTGCTGCAATATCTCCTGAAATAACAATCTGACCCGGACAGTTAAAATTTGCTGCCTGAACAATACCTGCAGATTTTGACTTATCGCATATTTCAAGAACCTGCGTTTCATTCAGTCCAATCAATGCTGCCATAGTTCCCGGCTGCTTAATGCCTGAATTTTTCATAAGCATTCCGCGTGTTTTAACAAGTCTCAATCCGTTCTCAAAATCTACTGAACCTGCATAAACATTTGCAGTATATTCGCCGAGTGAATGTCCTGCCGTGCAGTCTGCTTTTACTTTATCACCTAATAATCTTGTTAATACTAATGAATGTACAAAAAGTGCAGGCTGTGTTATGTTTGTTTGTTTAAGTTCTTCCTGTGGTCCTTCAAAAGAAAGATTGCTGAGAGATAATCCCATAATCTCATCTGCGGTTTTATAAAGCTCCTTTGCAAGGTCTGAATTCTCATACAAATCTTTTCCCATACCAACTGCCTGTGACCCTTGTCCCGGAAATACAAAAGCAATTTTACTCATAAATTAATTTTGGTTATAAAATTATAAAGTTAATTAATATATTCATTATATTAAATTTATTAATTTGCCACATTTATTGTTCATTTTTGTTATTCGTTATCCTCAACTCTTGGAAGTGCGCCGTAATTTTCTATCAGGTAATTATCGTAATAATCAGCTTTTTTAAGCAACTCTTTTATTTCTTCCAAACCTGATTCATAAGTTAAATAATGGTCAAATATCATAGAAGACAGAACAATATCCTGATTGTTAACGCTGAATAAAACACTTTCTAAGTCATAGTTTTCCTTTAACAGATATTCATATATAACTGCAATGTTTTGCTTTGGCAATCGGCAAATAAATGCATCACCGACTATAAACCCATTATCTGAATAGGAAATTACAATTCTCGCCGAACCTTCATCAACTTCCCATCTGTTCTGACCACGTCTGGAAAGTTTTACATCTTTTCCCAGTGCTTCAAGTATTTTTTCAATCGTAAGTGCAGCACCGGAAGGTTTATATTCCTGGTCTTTTTTGAGTTGAGGTATAATTAATTTCGAACCGCACTCAGGACAATAATCTGCTTCTATTTTTTCAGATGTAATTACGTTCAGACAAGATTTGCACCTGACGGCATACTGCCCGTGATATGGAGTATATTCTTTCAGAGATTCGAGAAGATATTCAGATGGCAATGCAAAACCAAGATTATCCGCGCCGGAAATTATAAAAGTATTTACACCTACTATCTCACCGTCCGCGTTTACCAAAGGACCACCGCTGTTTCCCGGATTAATTGCAGCATCTATTTGTATGTAGTTTAAACCGTTTTGCAACCTTTTCGCTTTTGATACAATACCTTCAGTGGCTGTGTATTTAAGTCCATAAGGGTGTCCTATTGCTATAACTTTATCTCCGTCGTGTACAGGCTTGCTTCCAATCTTTCTGTCAGGTAATTCAATTCCATCAGGAACCCGTATAAAAGCAAGGTCGTATTTCTGATCATAAAACAAAACCGGAGAAGAAACTTTCGGAAAAGTTGTTCCGCTGATAATCGCCTCTGAACTTTCTTTAACTACATGGTCGTTAGTAATAATCAAATTAAAATCTCTTACAAAAAATCCTGTGCCTGTTCCGAAAGAAGTAGCGATTTGAACAATAACAGATTTATAATTCTCAATTATCTCCTGTGTGTGCATAATCAGTTTTTATAATTTAATTTCAAAATCTCTTCAAGAGTTGATTTAATAAAATTAATTTTATTATCGAACTTAATATTATCATAATTCATCTGAAGTTCGGGATATTCAGGTTTGTCCGTTTCTATTGCATTAGATAATTCCTTTAGAATAAAATCCTTATTTAAAGCATCCTGAACTGTTAAATCTTTAATCCCGTTTATTTCTTCAACATAATCATTATTGATAATTTGCATCATTAATCCTAATATTTTTTTCAGAGATTTGTTAAGTCCGTATGTATAGAGTGAATAACCTACAATATACTCAAGAATAATAAGAGCAATGTCAGAGTGGTTATTATCGACATACCATTTAATGTTTTCAATGTTGTTTTTTATTACTTCTTCGACTGCTTGTTTGCCTGCGGGCTGGACTAATCCAAAAGTTGATTTAACTTTATAAAAATTATTATCAAGTTTTGAATCATCAAAATTAATCATCTTTTTATATTCTTCTTCCAATTTGTCAATTCTTTGCACAGTGGTCATGTCTTTGCTGTTAAAATAAGTCCATGACATTAATTCCAGATCGTTTAGTATTTCTCCCTGAGGCATCAAAAGGAAATCTATTCTGAAAAGCAGATTGAGATATATGTATGAAATCCCGCCGGAATATTGCTCCTTGTTTAAACTTGTAACTTTTAATAGGGTTTCGGAAATCCATTTACGGAAATATTTCTTTATAACTGCAAGTTCTTCAGAAGTGTATGATTCTGATTTGGATTCCACATTGATTAATGACTTGAATTCACTTAGTAATATGTCGTCCTGCTTATCTGCCCTTATTGCTAACTCCCGTAAACCATAGAACAATTTATTGGGTGGACAGTCCAGTATTTTTGAACTGAATTTAATTACTAACTTATTATCTTTTATTGCAAACCTTGAATAGTATAAAGAGTAGTTCAATTCCATTAATCTTCTGAATACAGCAACATTGTTTTTCTCAAATCCTGCTATTATTGCGATTGCGGATACATTATTTCCGTCAAAATATCCTCTTATTTCTTTCGACCCTTGAACGAATTGAAACTTCAGCATTTGATTGTCCAGCGTATAAAAAACATTATCACAATCAACATCCTTCAGATATTCGAAGAAAACCACATAAGAATCAAAATATTTCTTTTCATCATATAATTTTTCACATTCATTCCATCTTTCGACTTGTACTTTAGGCTTGAATGCATCTGTAAACCTTCCAAACGAGATACTCATAGTTTATACTTAATTTTTTATACAATATATCTTTATTAAAAATAAATCGAAATTCAAAAAGAATAATATTACTGAAATCTTAAAGCAATAGTGCGATTTAATTTGTATCTACTGATTTCATTCATAGAAAATGATTTTCATAAAGAGTATATTTGCACTGATTTATGAACAAGTTTCTTAAAATATTAAATAAGTCCGAAAGGCTTATACTGGGTGTGCTTTCGGGTACATCTGTTGATGCAGTCGATATTGCTTTAGTGAAGTTTAAAGGAAAAGGCGGTGATCTTAAATTCAAAGTATTACACTATGATGAGTATAAGATTCCTGCATCGATTAAAAACTATGTTCTGAAAGTCAGCGATAAAGAAACAGGATATGTTGATGATGTTTGCAGAATAAACTTTTTACTCGGGAAATATTATTCGGAATGCATTAATAAATTTCTAAAGCACTTATAAAATTAATTCCGACAGTATTGATGCAATCGGTTCACACGGACAAACAATACATCATTTACCTAAGGCTGAAAAGTTCGGGAATATTGTTTATAAATCCACACTTCAGGTTGGTGACCCATCTGTAATTGCAAACAATACCGGAATAACAACAATAGGGGATTTCAGAACTGCAGATGTTGGTGTAAACGGTGGAGGAGCACCATTGGTTCCTTATCTTGATTTCGTACTTTTCAGAAGTCGTAATACCGATAGAGTCATTTTAAACATTGGAGGTATTTCAAATCTTACTTATCTTCCCGTTGGTTGTAAGTTCGAAGATGTTATTGCATTCGATACCGGTACAGGAAATATGATGATAGATTATCTTTCAAGAAAGTTTTATGGTCAGGAATTTGACAAGGATTGTAAAAATGCTTTAAAAGGAAAAATTAATGATAAACTTTTTAAAGATATTTTATCAGCAGATTCATATACCCGAATTAAACCTCCTAAATCTACGGGAAGAGAATTTTACAATTCGGAATTTGTTAATTCTGTCTTAAACAGAAACAAAAAAATATTGAAAGAAGATGTTATTCGAACATTTACGGAATACACGGCATTTTCGATTTCAGAAAACATTAAGAAATTCATTAAGATTAAAGGTGAATACGAATTACTCGTTAGCGGAGGTGGCGCACATAATCAGTTGATTATGAAGGCTTTGCAGAATTATGTCAAAAATGCAAAAGTTAAAAACGTAAATCATAACGGTATAAATACTTCAAATAAAGAAGCAGTTCTCTTTGCTTTACTGGCTCACGAGACTTTAAATCTTAACGCTGCAAATCTGAAGTCTGTAACAGGCGCAAAGAAAAATGTTATTTTAGGTAAAATTTGCATAGCATAATATTATGAATGAAAAAGTTATTATAATAACAGGAGGAACGGGGGCACTCGGCAGATTTATTGTTAATAAATATGCTAAGGAAGGCTGGAAAGTTTATATTCCTGTCTTCTCATTAGAGAAATTTATGAGTGTTTTCGATAATTCTCAGGATGAAAATTCAAATTTTGAACTTCGAAAAATATACGCATTTGAATGTGATGCATTAAATGAAGATTCAGTTGTGGAATTTGTGCAAAAAGTGTCGGCACTGGAGAAAGGTAAAATCGACATTTTGGTTAATACCGTAGGCGGTTTTCATCAGGCTATCGGTGTTTCTGATTTTACTACAGAAGATTTTGATATATGGTTTAACCTGAATTTCAGAACTACATTCTGGTTTTCAAGAGAAGTTTTGAAAGTTATGCTGAAGAATAATAATGGTAGAATTGTTTCGATATCTTCAATAGCAGGATTATCACCATTATCAGGTCGTCTTGCATACAGTATCTCAAAGACTGCCGTAATAAATCTGATGGAAACAATATCAAAAGAATATGAACATATTAAGTGTAATGCTATTGTACCAACTGTTATAGACACTCCGGCTAACAGAGAATGGGGAACTGAAGATGAAATAAAGAATTGGGTTAAACCTGAAGAGATTGCAAACCTGATTTATCAATTGGAAGCGAAAAACGAACCAACAGTAATTAAAATTGGGAATTAAATAAATTAAAAATATTATAATATGAAGGTAGTTATTACAGGTGGAGCAGGTTTTCTTGGATACCACATTGGTACAAAGATTAATGAAATAACAAATTTTAAAGATACTGTATTTTTTGATATTGCAGATTTTCCAAGAGAAGATTACAATGCTGAAATAAATTGTGTGTATGGTGATGTAAGAGTACAGTCACAAATGGATGAAATGATGAAAGATGCAAGAGTTGTTATCCATTGTGCGGCAGCATTACCACTCTGGAGTAAAAAAGATATATTCGAGACAAATGTTGAAGGAATGAGAATTGTATGTGAGGCAAGTCTAAAGAATAATGTTGACAGATTAATTTTTATTTCATCAACATCGGTTTATGGTGTTCCAAAAGAGCATCCGCTTTTTGAAACACATCCGAGAGTTGGTGTCGGTCCTTATGGTAAGAGTAAAATAATGGCTGAAGAGATTTGCGAAGAATACAGAAAAAAGGGTTTGACTGTATGTATATTACGCCCAAAGAGTTTTATAGGTACTGCAAGACTTGGTGTATTTCAAATATTATACGATTGGGTTGAGTCAGGTGTTAAAATACCTATAATCGGAAATGGCAAAAACAGATATCAATTATTTGAAGTTGATGATTTAGTCGATGCAATAAATCTTGCGGCAACATTACCAAAGGAAAAAATAAACGATACTTTTAACGTTGGAGCAAAAGATTTTAAGACCGTGCAGGAGGATGTTGGTGCAATGTGTGAATATGCTAAAACAGGCTCAAGAGTAATGGGTACACCTGCATGGTTAATCAAACCAGTATTAAGATTTTTTGAAATTCTTAATCTTTCGCCTCTTTATAAATGGATTTATGGTACAGCCGATACAGATTCATTTGTATCTATTGAAAAAGCTCAGAAAGTTCTTGGCTGGAACCCAAAATTTTCGAATGCAGATGCGTTAATAAGATCGTATCAATGGTATCTTGATAATAAGCATAAGATACAACAGGGAACAGGTGTTACGCATAGAATAGCATGGAAGCAGGGGATTCTTTCGTTATTCAAAAAGTTTTTATAGAAATATATTCATAAGCCCGCGATTTATTTCACGGGCTTATTTATTTTTCTTGTAAAGTTAAAAATTTCTTCATCTTTTATCAGATACAAATATTCGTAAGCAGCATTGTATTCATTAGGTATAATTCCGTCTAATATTGCATCCTCAATTCGTTTTTTAATTAATCCTACCAATTTTGATGGCTCTATCTTACATATTGTCATTATTTCATCACCCCTTACAGGTGATTGGAAATTACGTAGATTATCTTTTTTCTGAACTTCAATGATTCTTTTTTCCACAAGGTCAAAATTACTGGCGTACCTTTTAACCTTCTGCATATTTTTTGAAGTAATGTCTGCTCTGCAAAGTTTAAATAAATCTATTAATTCTTCACCCGCTTCAGCAGCTAATCTTCTGATGGCAGAATCAGTTGCATCCTGATTCGCAAGTGCTGCAGGCCGTAAATGAAGTCTGATTAATTTTTCAACATATTCTAACCTGTCAGTTGGGAATTTCATTCTCGCAAATATTTTCTTCATCATTTTGGCACCAAGTTCTTCGTGTCCGTGAAAAGTCCATCCTGTGCCCTCAATAAATTTCTTTGTTTTCGGTTTTGCGATATCGTGAACCAATGCTGTAAACCTAAGCCAAACGTCATCAGTTAATTCCGACAAATTATCAACTACTTCAAGAGTATGGTAGAAAACATCTTTGTGATGATAATCTTTTCTTTGTTCTACACCAGCCATTTTTGAAATTTCAGGGAATATTATGTCCATTACTCCAGTCAAATACATTAAATTCAATGCTATCGAGGGTTTCTGTGATTGAAGTATAAGAAGAAATTCATTTGAGATTCTTTCCTGCGATACAACATCATCTTCTTTTAATCTTTGACAGTTAACTGAAATTGAACTTAGAGTTGTGTGGTCTATTGCAAAATTTAGTTTGGAAGCAAATCTGAATGCACGCATAATTCTTAACGGATCATCAAAAAATGTTTTATCAGGCTCTAATGGAGTTTTTATCATTTTATGCCTGAGATCTTCCAAACCGTGGTAATTATCAATTATCACTGCAGGATTCTTAAGTTCTACTGCAAGTGCATTAATAGTAAAGTCCCTTCGTGATAAATCTTCTTCAAGTGTTCCGAATTCTACTTCGGGTTTTCTTGAATCTCTGTGATAACTTTCTATTCTTGAAGATGCAAATTCAAGTTTGCAATTATCCAGTTGAAGCAGCGCTGTTCCGAAATTCTTATAGACAGCAGTCAGTTTCGTTTTCTTCTTCTTGGCAAATTTTTCTGCGAATTTAACTGCATCACCTATAACCATAACATCAACATCTAATCCTTCTTTGTCAATTCCGAGTAAATAATCTCTTACGTAACCACCAACAACGTAAGCATCTGATTTCGAACTGACAGCAAAATCCGAAAGTTCTTTTATTATACCTACGTTAAATTCTGATTCAATAAATTTTCTAATCAATTTTTAATCTCACTCCTGTTGAATTCGATTTTTTGTAATATTTTATTTGCAATTTCTATCGCTTCTTTGCCGTGTTTCAATGTTACTTCGGGTTCTTTATTCTCAAGAATACAATTAAAAAACAATTCTTCTTCATATTTCATTGCATTCTTTACATCGACCGCTGGTTTTTCGTAAGCAATTTTATAATCTTTTCCGTTTAAATGAATAGGCATTGAGAAAATTCCTGAATCCGATTCTTCCGAAAGTCTGAAGACTTCAGATGTATTGTTTAAAAAGTCAATCGAAATGTATGCGTTACGTTGAAAAATCCTCATTTTCCTCATCTTCTTCAATGAAATTCTTGAAGCAGTTATGTTTGCAACACAACCATTTTCAAAATTTATTCTAGTATTTGCGATATCTATCGTATCTGTTAACACTCCTACACCGTTTGCTTCAATAGATTTTACTTTAGACTTCACAAGGTTAAGTATTATATCTATATCGTGTATCATTAAATCTTTAACCACTGATACATCAGTCCCCCGAGGATTAAATTGTGCAAGTCTGTGTGTCTCAATGAACAGGGGAGTTATGTTAAACTTTTCAACTGCAAGAATTGCGGGGTTAAACCTTTCTATATGTCCTACCTGAACAATTGTCCCGTCTGTTTTTAATCTTTCCAGTTCTTCTGCTTCCTGTAGAGTTTCAGTAACCGGTTTTTCTATAAAAGTATGAATATTTCTTTTTAAGGATTCTTTAGCAATTTCAAAATGAGTTGTTGTCGGGGTAATGACAAACAATGAATTAATGTTTAAAAGTAATTCTTCAAGAGATTTAAATGCAGTTACATTATACTTTTGCGATAATTCTTCCGTTTCATTATCGTCTATATCATATATTCCAATAAGTTTTACTTTATTATTTTCAGATTCGATTTCCTTGATATTCTTTATGTGTAATTTCCCAAGATGTCCGCATCCTGCAATTCCGACTTTTATTTCACTCATAATTTTGTTTTGATGGTTCTGCATGAATAATAACGTTACTTAAATTTGGATATAATTCCTTAATATGTAAATATAATTTACTTTCGAGAATTGTTACAACATCATGAACTTCTTCAAAAGTATAATTATGCTTGAATGTACAACTAAGCGAAACTCTAATCTTTCCCGATGAATTCATAATCTTTGTATCACCATAATCTTCAATCTTTTCTTCAGTATCTAAAATCTTTCTGATATTATCAATCAGGTCGTTCGATGTTTCCGTTATATCTATTGTATCAAAAAGTATTTCGCTCGGTTCATCCAGATGAATTTTTACTTTTTTAATTATTGGTATTTTCTCCAGAATATTATCTTCAAGTTCGGAAATAACATCATGCGCCTTAATTAAATCGTTCGTATTCTCAATCTCTACGTGCAATTCACTAAAAATATTTTTTTCAATTCTGTGAGAAAAAATATCGTGACATTTAAATCCCGAATCGGTAACAACCATTCTGATTTTCTCATTCAAAGTTTCGCTGTCAGTTTCAATCGGTTCGGAATGAATTACTACATCGCAGTTTGGCAATTCTTCTCTAATAAGTTTTTCTGCCATATCCATTAATTCGTGTGTCATTGAGAATGATTTTGTTCTGCCGATTTGAATTACTGCATCGACAAATACCTTTGAACCACTGCCCCTTAATCTTAAAGTTTTAATACCTTCAATCCCTTTAATGGAAAGTATTATTTCAGATATTCTTTCTTCTATACCGTCAGGAACTCTGTCCAGTAACGAACTTATTGCCCTCTTGGAAAGACCTAATGTAGTTACAATAATTATTATAGAAACTATCAAAGCGCTTATTGGGTCGGCTAAATGAAACCATTGGAAATAACTGAATACCATTCCGATTAATACAACTACGGAACTTAGAACATCGGATGAAAAATGCAATGAATCTGCTTCAAGAGCCTGTGAGTTAGTTTCTTTGGCAATTTTCATCAATGCTCTCGAACGATGTATGTCGATAAAAATACATAATAATATTGCTCCGAATACAAAAATGTTTAGTTTAATTTCTACTGGTGTGATTATTCTGTCTATCGATTCATAAATCAGATAGGCACACATCATTATTAAAATTATTACCTGAAACAATGCTGAAAAACTTTCTATCTTTTCGTGACCATAATGATGATTCTTATCAGGAGGTTTTGCGGAATATCTTATCGATAGTATCGTTGCAAATGTTGCGATTAAATCTGTTGAAGAATGAAACAGTTCTGATAAGACACCAATACTTCCGCTGAAGTAACTCGCAAGTGCCTTAATCAATACTATAAAAACAGCGGCAAACAATGATATGTTTGCAACACGAATTTTCTTCTTATTATTTATCTCTGTAATACTTTCCATTAGAATTAATTTATTAATTCTCCTGTCTCTTCTGCACCTTTACTTTGAGCAAGAAAAACTCCTATAAAAGTAACAAATGCGCCTATAAGAAAAAAGTAAGATATTTGTTCTTTTAAAAGCAGCCAGGAAAAGATAATTGTAATTATTGGCGATATGTTTGTTGATGTCGTTAGTTCGGTTATACTTATATGTTTTGATGCATACGTAAAAACAAAATATCCTGCAAACGCCACTACAAATGCAAGATGTATAAATCCAATTATTCCCGGTAATGTTAATTTATCAAACGATAAGTTTGGAAAATCATAAATAAAAATTGGAATGTACATTACTATTCCTATTGAAAATGAAAGTGTTGATGTTTTTACCGCTCCGTATTTTGAAACCATATCTTTGCTCAATGTAATATATGCTGCCCACGAAAGAACTGCAAACACAAGCAGTATGTCACCGAGTATTACATTTGAATCCGAAACTTTTGTTTTTAAAATACTATCATAAAAGACGAAGAATATACCTACTATTGTAAGTAAAATCGGTATTAATTTTTTAATTGAAAATTTTTCGTCTTTTAAGAAGATTGAAATTATGTAGGCAAACAGGGGAGTGCAGGCATAAGTTACTCCTGAATGAGATGCAAGTGAAAGTTTTACTCCGTTTAAAAAGAAGAACTGATTAATTGGTATTACAAGTGCTCCGAGTATTATAAATCTTTTTAAATCTTCACTGTCGAATTTATATGAATATTTCTTAAAAAGGAAATATTATATTTAAAAGTACTGCCGCAGTTCCAAACCTGAGAAATGCAAGGCTCAATGGCGAAATTTCAGATACCGTAAATTTCGCTGCTATGGGTGTAAACGCTGCCGTAAATATTAAAAAGATAATTATCGATAACTTTTTCATCAGTACGCTAATTGTAAAAAACAGGGGAACCTAAGTTCCCCTAAAATAAAATAAGAGGCAAATATTATTACTTGGTTTTCTTGTTTACAAGAGAAGCAATCTTTGACTTTCTTCACTCTGGCTTTTGCCTTCTTGTGTTTCTGTGCTGCTACCTTTTTTGGTTTGAACATTTTAATTTATTTTAATTTATATTATGCAATTGTTACGTCTTTGTCTATATAAACATCCTGAATGGCGTTCAGAAGTTTTACTCCCTCTACCATCGGCTTCTGGAATGCTTTTCTTCCTGAGATAAGTCCCATTCCGCCTGCGCGTTTGTTTATGATTGCAGTCTTTACTGCTTCCTGTAAATCAGATTCGCCCTTGCCTGTTGATGCGCCGCCTGAATTGATTAATCCTGCTCTGCCCATATAGCAATTCGCTACCTGATATCTTGTTAAGTCAATCGGATTGTCCGACGATAATTTTGCGTAAACATCTTTATGTGTCTTTCCGAATTTCAAAGCATTGTATCCGCCGTTGTTTTCAGGAAGTTTCTGCTTGATGATGTCTGCCTGAATTGTTACGCCTAAATGATTTGCCTGACCTGTTAAGTCTGCCGATACGTGATAATCTTTGTCGCCCTTTACGTTGAATGCAGGATTCCTTAAGTAGCACCAGAGAATCGTTACCATTCCGAGTTCGTGTGCATACGAGAATGCATCCGTTACTTCCTGTATCTGTCTTGCAGATTCGTCCGAACCGAAATAAATCGTCGCACCAACTGCAATCGCTCCCATATCAAATGCCTGATCTATGTTCGCAAACATTATCTGGTCGTATTTGTTCGGATACGAAAGAAACTCATTGTGGTTTATCTTTAAAATGAAAGGAATCTTGTGCGCATACTGTCTTGAAACTGCACCAAGCACGCCAAGTGTCGAAGCCACTGCATTACAGCCGCCCTCAATCGCAAGCTTCACGATGTTACCCGGGTCAAAATAAATCGGCTCCGGTGCAAACGATGCACCTGCCGAATGTTCAATACCCTGGTCAACAGGAAGTATCGAAACATAACCCGTCTTGCCAAGTCTTCCTGAATTGAAAATCGTCTGCATATTTCTCAGCACGTTCGGTGTTCTGTCTGAATCTTTCCAAACTCTATCCACAAAGTCGCTTCCCGGTAAATGTAAATTCTCTTTTGGTATGGTTGTACACTTATGAGTTAATAAACCCTCATTTTCTTTTCCGATAATTTCTTTAATCTTCTCTATCATTTGTTTTGTTATTTATTTATTAATATTGTGTTATTAAAATTCTTATTTATATAGTAGTTATAATTATCATTTAAATCTATTCCTTTTATAAAACCAAGTGCGATGAAACTTTTATTGCTTTTCCCCGCACTCGTCAGAAACCCGCACTCCGTCTCCGATCCCGAATCTTTAAAATAAATTTTATCACCCGCACTCATTTCAAAATCAGAAACAACTTTCACCATTAATCTTCGGAATCTTTCCCTGCGCATCTAACCTTGAAATCACTTCCTGACCAATATAACAACCCTTTGTAAAAGAAATAAATTCTTTCAGTCCGCACTCAAGCGGATTAATATCATCATTCAGTTCGTTACTGTCAAACAAGTATCCCTTTTCTATTGCAAAACTCTTAAATTCGTTGTAGGTAATGAATTCACTATTTTTAAGAATGGTCTTTATATAATCTGAATCTTCATTCAATGCAACTATCACAAGTTTTCTGAATGCATATTCATCAAGATAGAAAAAGTTATCCTCTACATAATTACATCCGCTTAAAAACTCGTAATCATTTTCAGATTCAGGAATTATTGTATATTTATTCGATTTATCAAATGCTACCTCAAAATCCTCAGAGACTATGTACTTATTCAGGAAATCTGTCACAATTCTTTCTCTTCCTGACGAGCAAATAAGGATATATTCACCGTGAATATTTAAAACAGTAACAAAATCTACTATTCTGCCCTTATCAGTAGTAAAAACTGTTCGTAAGTACGGTGTTATTATCAAATTTCTTGATATCGTTCGTTGAAACTCTATGAAGGAAATCCGATACATCTTTTCCTTTTAACCGTAAAATCTCAATTTCTTCTTTGAAAACTTTCATAAATACAATTTACCCAAAAATGCAATAATATTAAATGCATTTATTAAGGAAAATATTGAATTTAATTTGTTTTTTTCTCCAGCAAACCAAAAATCAGATTTCTCATCACAGTCACTTCAAATGGTTTTGAAAGATAATGTGTACATCCGCTTTCCAAAAACTCTTCCCGGTCACCATCAAGTGCAAATGCAGTTACTGGCTACAATCGGTGTGTCTTTATATTTTGAGTCTTTTCTCAATATCTTTGTTACTTCATTGCCATCCATTCCTGAACCAAGGTTTATATCCATTAGTATAATCGAGTATTTATTTGCTTTTGCCATAGCTAGTTCCTTCAATGGCATCATTTGCAATATCTGTAGCAACAAATTCTTTAAAGGCAAATTATTACTAATTCCTGATTCTCAACATCGTTCTCTATGTATAATATTCTATCCCGAATACTTCTTTGGTTGACTACGAAAATAGACGTTTCCTTCTTTTTGCTGTCGGTTTTACTTTTATTATATAAATCAGGCAATGAACCTACCACTACTTTTGGTAACTCAATACTAAATGTTGAACCAAATAAATGTTTGCTTTTTAGTTTTATGTTTCCGCCAAGCAAATTGATATATTTCTTGCAAATCGACAGCCCCAATCCTGTCCCTTCAAAACTTCTGCTGTAACCTTCGCTCACTTGTCTGAATTCATCAAATATTATTTCATGATTCGCTTCTTCAACTCCTATTCCCGTATCTTCGACTTCTATAACTACATTGTTTTCATCTTCAGTCAAATTTATTTTCACACTTCCTTCGAGAGTATATTTTATTGCATTATCTACCAGATTATTTATTATGTTTAGTAATATCACTCTGTCCGTATGCAGTACAATCGGTATATCAGGTACATTCAATTCAAACTCAAGTTTTCTATTCTGGGCTTCAGCTTTGTATAGATTATAGGATTCCTGTACAACCTCTTTCATATCAACATTTTCTTCTCGCAATTTTACTACCTCTGCCTGCAGTGATGATAGACTCAGTATTTGATTTAAAGTATTATGAAGTCTTTTACCGCTTTTGAATATTATCTGTGCCATTGATCGTGTTTCTTCATCCTGTGATTCCATTTGCTATCATTTCTGCAAAACCAAGTATTCCATTCAATGGTGTTCTTAACTCGTGGCTCATATTCGCAAGGAAACTCGATTTCAACCTGTTCATTTCCTCGGCATTGTTCTTTTGCTTCTATCAAATCATTTATCATATTTTTCTTTTCGGTAATATCTTCCTTGATTGCTATAAAGTGTGTTATCTGATTATCTTCATTTAATTATTGGTGATATTATTGCTGACTCCCAGAATAACTCGCCATTTTTCTTCTTGTTATGAAATTCTCCCTTCCAGTCTTTTCCTGATTTTATTGTGACCCACAAATCCTTATAAAACTCCGGACCTTGTTCGCCTGATTTTAATATTCGCGGATTTTCTCCTATTGCTTCTTTGCTTGAGTATCCTGTCAACTCCGTAAATTTAGGATTTACATATTCTATATTGCCCTCATAATCTGTCACAACTATACATACAGGACTTTGATTTATTCCTTTCGAAAGTCTGTTTGCAACTTCCTCCGCTTTCTTTCGGTCTATATAAATACTTATTTCGTGTGCAACTAATTCAAGAATTTCTAAACTGTTTTCGTCGTATGCATCTTTCAATTCATAATCCTGAACCACGAGTGCTCCAAGTACTTTATTACCTAACTTCAGCGGCACGCCAAGCCACGACTCCGCTCTATATCCTATCAATTCTATTTTACCTTCATCTCTGAGTTTTTCTATATCTTCTCTGCCAAGCAGAAGCGATTTCTTTTCTTTTACTACTAAACCTGTTAATGATTTTTCCGCTTTCCAACTTTCTACAGTATCCTCTTTTCCCTTTTCAAATTGTGCACTAAGCATATCTGTTTCTTCTTCATATATTGCCGCAAAGAAGTTTGATGAATTTATTACTTTATGAACTTCATCACTTACCGTTTCAAACAACTCATATAGATTTTTTGATATGACTACCTTATTTGCTATGTTGTATAGTATTTCCTGTATTTTTTCTGCACGTTCGCGTGATGTTATATCATTAAATGTTGTAAGCACATAATCGTCTTCAAAAATTTTCACTTTCTCCATAGATAATATTACAGTTCTCATTGTATTACTCCTCGTCCTGAAACGCATTAACTTATCTCTGATTGAACCGGTTACGTTCAATTCTATTATCAATTCTTTCCTTGCTTCAGGATTTTCATAAATATTAAAGTCTAATACACTTTCTCCTACTAATTCATCATACGTATAACCAATAATATTTTCAAAACTTTTATTTATGTTTAGAATAATTCCATTCTGTAAACTGGATATCGACATTGCAGACGGGTTAGAATTAAACGCTTTGGAAAATCTTTGCTCTGATATAGACAATTCGCTTTCTGCATTTTTCCTTGCTGTTATATCGTGTGCAACCACAAGCCTTGATTCTTTGCCATCAAAATCTATTTTATGTGAAATTATTTCTACATCAATTATTTCGCCATTCTTTTTCTTATGCCGCCATTCTCCGGCATTATTATAAATACTCTTTGTAACTTTAACATCTTCTATCAATTTGTGTATATCTTCTTCAGGTCTTATATCCTTCAATGTCATATTTAAAAACTCTTCCCTCGTATATCCGTAATTATTTACCGCAACATTATTCACTTCTAAAATCTTCAGTGTCTCAATGTTATAAACCCACATCGATTGAGGATTATTCGCAAATAAATATTTGTATTTTATTTCACTCTGCTGCAATTCCGCTTCCGCTTGTTTCCTTTTCGTTATATCTTCTATTGAGGCTATAAAATGTAGTTTGCCATTCATCGTTATCATATTAATTGATATCATACAATCTCTTACATCTCCGTGTTTATTTTTAAATTTAACATCACTACCGGTTATTACTTCCTTCTTTCAACAATATTGAATCTTATCTTGTCTCTGTCCTTATAGTCATCAAATACATTCAGTTCCTTAGTTGTTTTTCCTACTACTTCTTCCCGTGAGTAACCTGTACTATTTAAAAATACTTCATTAACATCTAAAAATCTACCTTCATCTACAGATATAATCGCTATCGCTACAGGGCTGTTCTTGTAAATAGATAAAAATTTATTCTCCGATTCGCGAAGCTTTTCTTCCATTTGCTTTCGTTCAGTCAAATCACGCGCATACACTGCCGCACCGACTATCTTTCCTTCATTGTTCAATATCGGATTATGAGATATCTCAAAGTACAAGCGGTTTAACCCTGCATCACCTGAATACGATTCCACAATAAACGACTCGCCATTAAATACTTTATCAAAATTCTTCCTCGCCGTTTCTCTTTCTTCTTTCACTGTCATATAATCAAGCATACTATTTCCTAATTCTATATACCACTCCATAAATCGCTTTCATTATTTTCTTGTGAACACTGTTAAAACTCGTATAGCGGTACTCTCTATCTACTGAAAAGATTGCACTCTTTACACTTTCGTGTATCCCGTTCAAAGTATTATACTGATTCTCAATCTTTTCCTTTGCCAATTTCTTCTCTGTAATATCCTGAAACACAGTCGCAAACTTTCCTTTCTCAGGAGAGTAAACCGTTATATCGAAATACTTTTTCATCGGCTCGTAATATGTTTCAAACGATTCAATATTCCCGGTCAAGTGCAACCTTCGAATATAATTCCAGATACGGCGCTACCTCCGAACCATATATTTCCTTCGCCGTCTTTCCAACAACTTCCTCCTTTTTAAAACCTAATATCTCCTCATACTTACTGTTAATATCAATTATCTTATAATCTATCAGGCTCATTTTCTTTTTCAAACACCAACTCGTGCAACGCCAATCCATCATTCATCGTTGAAAACAAACTCCTGTACTTCTTCTCGCTATCTTCTACCAATTTTCTATGCAAACGCTCATCTGTCTGGTCTCTGAAAACAAGCACCACTCCCGTTATCTCTCCATCTTCATTCTTTATCGGCGCTCCGCTGTCTGCAATCGGAATCTCAGTCTCATTCTTCGAAATCAGCAATGTATGATTCGCCAAACCAACCACTGAACCTTCCTTCAAAATCTTTATCAACAGGACTTATCAACACTCTCTCGTGTCACTTCACTTACTATCTTAAAAATCTTTTCCAGCGGTTTCCCGGCCGCATCCGCTTCCATCCAGCCCGTCAACCCTTCCGCCACAGGATTTATATGCACCACATCACCATTCAAATCAGTCGTTATCACTGCATCACCAATACTGTAAAGAGTCGTTCTAAACTCCTCCTGAGAATTCAATAATTTCTTCTCTGTATTGTAAAGTTCTCTGTAAATATTCTTCTGCCGGTAATTATACAAAAGCAGAAAGACCCGCAACAACAAAAAGAATCATCGAAACTGAAAACACTATCGTAAATATCGAAAGCATTCTCAACTCTGAAAACATCTCTGCTTTATCAATCTTCGTCACCATAAACCAATTTGTATTTGGTATCTTCCGCAAATCCGCAAACACCTCAACACCCCTGTAATCTTTTCCGTCAAAAATTCCCTCATAACCATTTGCCGCCTGAACTGCTGGTAATTGCGTTTCTGTCAGCGGTATTTTAAACGTTAGTGCTGTACTATCTCTATGCCGTAGATTATTCAGATATAAAACATATTCTCCTTCCTTTCGCAAAAGTAGCGTTTCCGCACTCTCGCTCGCTGTCGGCAATCTCTGTATCAACGGATATAAATAATCGTTCGCATTTAATCGCGTCAGAATCACAGCAAACACTACCCCTGCATCATTTATCAGAGGCGACAAAATATCATAATGTATCATACCGTGCATCTTGCAATAACTCAAATCTGTGTAAACTATTTTCTTTTCTTCAACGCATTTTTTATGAAAGGGGACTAAAGATGAATCAAGTTTCTTCTCGTCAATAAACGTAAAAAGAATCTCTCCTTGCGGAGAAAGGATTTGTATATCTAAGTAGGAATGACTTTCCTTGGTAAGTTTTAAAATCTCTTCTATGCCAAGCCTCGACTTACTATCTGCCGATTTATTAACAAATAATTCAAACTCTCGCGTCACAATCTTAGACTGTGAAAAATATCTCACATCTGAACCACGCTCCTGAATCCAATCACTAATCTGATTACTCTTCAAATTACTAATTGCTCGCAACTCATTCTCTTTATCTTTTCTGATTATCCTTTTATTACTCTGATAAAAAGACGTCGCACCCCACACAACAATCAATGCAATCGCAACTGCAAACAAAGCGAAATAACGCTTCTTATAAATTTTTGTTCGTAATCTATGTGACATATTCTATTTTTAAATTATTGAAAAAAGAAGCACAACATTTAACCTTATGTAATCAAATAATCCTTAAACTATAACTCACATTCAAATGACTACTTATCTATCAAAACAAGAAAATCCATTAAATAATTTTTTCCATCCCTTTCATAAACACAAATATCCTCCGTTACTCACGGAGGATATTTTACTGTTACGCAATTGATTTCTTCCTATTCATGGAATTTCCAAAGCAAATCAATCACTACCCTATAACATCTCCTGAAATCTATTTTATCAAAACCATTTTTTTAACACTGCTGTATTTATCCGCCGACAGTCTGTAAATATAAACTCCGCTTGCCAAACCGCTCCCATCAAACTTCATCGTATAATAATCCGCCGCGCGAAATTCATTATTCAGCAAAGTTGCTATCTCTCTCCCCGTCAAATCATAAACCTTCAGCGTCACCTTTGAATCCAGCGGTATCTGAAAATCTATTTTCGTACTCGGGTTAAACGGATTCGGATAATTCTGCGACATCGTAAAATTCTTCGGCACTCCCACCTCTGCATACCCGTTCATATCAATCACCGTTAACGTATTATTATAATCAAATTGTTTTATCCTGTAATAATATTTCCCCGTATTCAACTTCATATCCAGAAACTGATAACTCGTTGGCGTACTCTTTGTACCGCTTCCCCTCACAAAACCTATCTTCGCCCAGCCACTATTCGTATTCTTTGCCGAACGGTACAACTCAAACCCATAATTATTTATCTCCGCCGATGTTTGCCACATAAGTTCCACATTCGTAGCATTAATACGGTATGAAAATGAAATCATCTCAACTGGCAATACACCATTACACTGCGTACCTGTCCCCGACAAAATTCCGTTATTCACTATGTTTCCCCAACTCGTTCCGCACAAATCCGCTCCCGAACCAAGGTCTATTTGTGCACCCGCATCTATAGTTATAGTCTGTGCTTTCGCAAATCCCGCCGCAAGAACCAACAGCATTATACATTTTAATAATCTCATAATTTCTGTTTTATGATTTCTTATTTCTCTTAAAAATTATTACTGCAAAAGTTACCACCATCATACCAATCAAAATACTCATCCCAAGAAAATTATTGCTCGCTCCCGAAAACTGCGTCGGAGTCATTCCTTTCAATTGCTTTATATCCTCCTTCATCTGGTCTATTTCCTTCTGCTGCGAATCTATCATCAACTGCTGCTCCTGAATTGCACCCGCCAAAACACTCGTCAACGTCGAATACGTTATCGACTTCATACCATCCAAACCCGTATCAACCAACTCCGGAAGATACTTCTCCAATTCCTGTGCAATAAAACCAATCTGCGTACCATTTTCCGAATCAACATCCGTCTTCCAGTCATAACGAACAGGCCTGAGTTTCATTATATACTCTAATGCATTTGGCAATGTTTGAATATTCTTCTTCAATCTCTCATCAGATGAATATGCCCACGCACCGCTCGAAGGATTAACGTGTCCTTCCTTACTATTATCTAACTTTACCTGAAATTTATATCCCGCATTCCAAACCGAACCTATCGCAACATTTCCATTCGAAAAAAGTCTCAGCCTTTGCTTCGATGTATCCGTTCCGCCCACAAGAAATATTATATCATCATTCAAACTATTGTTCGTAATGTATAAATCTCTTCCTGAAGCAAGCAAATAGCAATCATTCGCTCGTCCAGTCATAATAGGATTTCCTGGATGATAAACATAATTAGAACCATTTATTCCAACATCCATAAAATTTGTAGTTTCTGTTCCATTGTCTGCTGTCATTACCAAATCTGATGAAGCCTGGTCTCCATCAGATAAATTCCGAATGTTTAACTGAAAATAATTATTAACCGAACCCTTCGCATAAATCGCATTTACTGATTCAGTCGTACCGCAATCTATCAAAAGTCTCTCAGGATTTTCGGAATCAAACAAATTTGTCCCGATACCAACATTTCCTGTAGTCGGATTTACAGTCAAAAATGTTTGTGTTGCATCTTTTACTATAAAAACTCCATTTGTACCAACCGTATTTGTAATGTTTTGACCGGAGGCAATCGAACAAGCAAGTAAAAGAACAGCGATGTAAAATAATTTTTTCATATTCTATTTAAAATTTTATAAATAAGTTAGACACATTACATCCTCAATTAGCGTGCCACATTCAATACCTCTATTTTGAACAAATAAAGGTATAAATTCAAAAATTACTCTTCCTCATTTCTCATTATGAGACCCATATTCTCATTATGAGAATATATTTCTCATCTAAACCCCGCCCACAAATTTCGATTAGAGGAAGAACTTCATCAGCCCAATAATCCCCAAAAATTATATTTCACGTAGCGAATAAACATCTGTAGCACAACCAACCCCAAAAATCAGTTTTCGCGTAGCGAATAAACATCACCTTCACCCATCTATAATTCACTTCCAAACATCATTTCGTTACCCCCAGACAAAATTTCTCATTCTCCACAAACCTATGATTCTCCGCCACTCCCGATTTCCAAACAGCCAGTCTCGTTTGCGTCACCGCCAGTCTCGTTTGTGACTCCGCCAGTCTCGATTGCGTCACCGCCAGTCTTGATTGTGTCACCGCCAGTGACGATTGCGTCACCGCCAGTGACGATTGTGTCGCAGACAGTGACAATTGTGTCGCAGACAGACACTATTGCGCCACCGCCAGTCATCGTTTGCGTCACCGCCAGTCACGTTTGCGTCCCCGCCAGTGACGATTGTGTCGCAGACAGTGACGATTGTGTCACAGACAGACATGTATGCGCCACCGCCAGACGCTAATGCGCCATTTACAGCCCATTTTTAGCCCTTTTCACCAATAATTTCAAAACTAAATCCACTAATCACAACAAAATCCGTTACTTCATCATAAGAATCCTACCTAAATATCTCTTCAACGGAAAATTCCATCAAACCTCCAATTATTTTTGAATAAAATTACTTATTAATTCAATAAAGTACTGTTTTATAGCATAGATATTTTGACTTGACATATATCATTTTTTTCTCACTATCTTTGCAAAAGTTCGAAATAATCGGACGCTTTATTAACTTAATACCATAAAATATGACTACTAAACAGAAAAACAAACTCAGTATGTACGAAGCCACAGAAAATATTGTAGTTCTCAACACTGCAACGTGGACACCAATAACTGCCTACGGTGATGCATTCCTTTTGTATCAGGGAATGATTGGTGATATTAAGGCACTGCAGGTAAAACAGGAAGCAGACCTTAAAGGTATTACGGAAAATAAGAACAACAAGGAATCGGTGTTAATTTCATCTACATTAATAATTTCAAAACCAATGGTTGCTTATGCAAACGTTACAAACAACCCTCAACTTAGGCAGGAAGTTGATTATTCAGAAGACGCTTTAAAAAGAAGCGCTGACTCTGATTTATTAGCAAGGTGTACTTTAATCAAACAAAGGGCAGACACACACGCCCTCGCACTCGTTGATTACGGTGTTACTGCCGGTAATGATAACCGCATTAGGAACCGCAATCACTGAATACAACGATGTAATCGTAGGACCTCGCTCTGCAGAATCAATTAAAAAACAGCAAACAGCGGAAATCGAAGTACTCTTCAAACAAACAGACCAAATCTTAAAAGGTCAACTCGACCAGTTAATGACCTTATTCCAAACGTCAGCACCCGAATTCTACGGTGCATACAAAAACGCTCGCATCATCGTTGACCTCGGCGGACACGTAAACACATTCTCCGGCACAGTTCCTCCAACATCAATGAAAAACATTCTCAACACAGCAACAGACGACAACGAATCATTCGATATCTCTAACGGCGGAACAGAACCTTTAGAATTCGGAAGAGGCACCACTTCAAGCGATTTTGGCGATGAACCCGTCACAGTTGAACCGGGAATAACAAAAACATATTCAGCTCTCGAACTCGGACCAACAGGCAACAAATACCTCAACGTCAGAAACAACTCAGCAATAGAAGGCACTTACAAAGTCGTCCGTATATAAAATACAAATGAAAAAACGAAAGCGAAAAACATACTAAACCTCTCTATCGCGAATATCCTCCACCATCTCGGAGGATATTCGCATTTTATATGGAATATCACTTCCACTCCTTTTCGCACTCTCCCACAAAATCTTTCCCCCGCACTCCTTTTCCTCTTTAAAAACCCCTTTAAATTTGGTATTTTGTAACCTCAATTTAAAATTTAAATTAATTAATTATATATATGACTAAAATTGGTAAATCGGTAGGGAAGCACACTAAACACAGTACGGAAGATAAAATGCTCTTGTACTATTACAAATCTACTGAGTATTTTGAAAAGAATAAAAACCGTGTTTATACTGCGCTTACTATTCTCGTGGTTATCATCGCTGTTATCTTTATCTATTTCAGGAATGAAAGCCAGAAAGATGAAACTGCCGCGCTTGAACTCGCTAAGGTTAAACAAATTTATGCCGCCGATATGTACACTATGGCTATCAATGGCGATTCGCTCGGTTTGTCTAAAGGGCTGGCGTACATCGTTAATGAATACGGCTCTACTGAAAGCGGTCAGACTGCAAAACTTATGCTCGCAAACTGCTATTACAACCTCAGAGATTATGAAAATGCCGATAAATATTACAAAGCATATTCAGGAAGTAGTGAAATGTTCAAAGCCGCCGCTCTCGCAGGTATTGCCGCCGTTTGCGAAACTAAAGGCGATTGGATTAATGCCGCTAAGAATTATGAAAAGGCTTCAAAAGTTTCTAAGAATGTTTCAAACAACGATGAGTATATGTTCAATTCCATCAGAAGTTATTTCAACGCAAAGGATAATGATAATTTAAAAAAGTCTATCAAAGCATTTAAAACTGAATTCCCGAAATCCAAGTATCTTAATATGCTTGCAAGATACGATACAGGTGAACAATCATAATGAGTCTTAAGGAAAAAATTACCGAAGATTTAAAAAAGTCTATGCTCGCTCAGGATGCTTTCAGAACTGAAACGCTTCGCAGTATCCGTGCTGAAATTCTGAAGATGGATAAATCAGGGCTCGACAGGGAAATGAACGAAGAAGAAGAACTTCAACTTCTGAACAAACAGGCAAAGATGCGTAAAGAATCGATTGATATGTTTAAATCCGCAGAGCGTATGGATTTGGTTGAAAGAGAAACAAAACAGCTTGAAATAATTAATGAGTATTTACCAAAGCAACTCACGCGCGAAGAAGCCGAAGCGATTGTTGACAGAGTGATTAAAGAAGCGGGCGCCGAATCTGCAAAAGATATGGGCAAAGTGATGGGACCTGTGATGAAAGAGTTGAAAGGTAAGTTCGACGGAAAAATTATTCAGGAGATTGTTAAAAGCCGTCTGGGCTGATAATGTTTGAATGCGCTTGATATTATAATATTGATTCTCATCCTTCTTCCCGCAATCTTCGGGCTGAAGAAAGGATTGATAAAAAGTATTTTCACATACATAAGTATTATAACCGGAATTATTCTTGCAGTTAAGTTTAATTCCGGTTTTGTTTTAGTGGTAAAACCTTTTATCAAAGACCCGCGGCTTGCACAGGTGGTTATCTTCATCGTAATAATTCTCACTATTTATCTTCTCGCAATCTTTCTTGCGAGTAAAATATCAAAAATGAATTTCGTTTCTGAAACTATTGACAAAGTCGGCGGGTTTGTGTTCGGCGGTTTGAAGGGGCTTCTGTTCATAAGTATTATGCTGATTGTGTTTGATAACTATTCTTTCGTTCCGAAAAATCAGAAAAATAATTCATTCATTTATCCTTACGTGATTCAGGCTGCACCCGCCACTTATAATGTTATTAAAAATTTGTTACCATTTTCGAAAAAGGATTTTAACGATATAATCGGAATTGATAACAGCGATTCAACAAAGACTAAAACTAAATAAATTGGATTTAAAAGAAGTACAACGGAAACTTGAGTTTGATAAAGTTTGTGAGAAAATAAAGAAATACACCGTCTCGCAATACGGAATAAATAAAATTGATGAAATAGAAATATTCACATCGCCCTCGCTTTTAAAAATTGAATTCACAAAACTTAATTCAGTAAAGAAATTTATTGAGGCAGGTAACGACCTTTCGCTTGAAGGGCTGAAAGATATTCTCGAAGACCTTGAACGTATAAAGATTCCCGGTAACTTTATCCAGACTGAAAAGTACAACTGGATAAAAGATTTTATGCGTACCAGCAGAATAGTTAAATCACAGATAAACTTCTTTGCCGATGATGAAGCAAACGACAACATTAAAAAACTTGCCGAAGGTCTGTACGCCGATAAAGTTCTCGAGCATTCAATCGAATCAACCATTGACGTAAACGGTGAAGTCCGTGACTCTGCATCCAAAAATCTTAAACGCATCAGAGAAGATTTAATTGAAAAGAAAGAATCTCTCAGAAAACTTTTAAACAAACTTCTTAAAAGAGTCGCCGAAGAAGATTATACTCAGGACGAGTTAATAACCATTCGCGACGGCCGCTCTGTAATTCCTGTTAAAGTTGAAAACAAAAGAAAGGTACCGGGTATAATTCACAGTTCGTCCGCTACGGGCTACACAGTCTTCATCGAACCCGCTGAAACAATAGAACTTAATAACGAAGTAACAGAACTTATCTACGAAGAGAAACGCGAAGTGGAAAGAATACTCCGCCATCTTTCGGAATCTATCGCAAGATATTACAACGAAATAAAAGTTAATGCTGATATTCTCGGTGAACTTGATTTCATCAGAGCAAAAGCGCTGTACGGAATTGAGTTTCAATGCATACAACCCGAACTTAAATCCGATTCCTACAATCTTATAAACTGTTATCATCCGATTTTAACACAGAAACTCGAGAAGAAGAATGTGATACCGCTAAATCTTACGCTTGAAGAAGATGTCAACACAATCGTAATCACGGGTCCCGAACGCTGGCGGTAAAACAGTTTCGCTTAAAACTGTCGGACTTTTGCAAATGATGTATCAGGCCGGTATCCTTGTAACTGCAGATGAAGGCTCTGAATTTAAAATATTCACAAAATACTTCGTTGTGATAGGGGATGAACAATCAATAGAAAACAGTCTGAGTTCGTTCAGTTCGCATTTAAAAGAACTTAAGGACGTAATCACGAATGCAAATGAGAATTCATTAATTCTTATTGACGAAATATGCAGCGGTACAGACCCGAAGTTCGGCTCTGCACTTTCCGCTTCCATACTGAAATATCTTTCAGAAAAGAATTGCTTCACGATAGTAACTACTCACATCGGCGATTTAAAAATATTTGCACACAACAACGAAAAGTTTATAAACGCTTCTCTGGAATTTAACTTTGAGAAACTATCTCCTTCTTTTAATTTTCAACTCGGCATTCCGGGACAGAGTTACACTTTTGAACTTGCGAGTAAATTTGATTTGCCAAAAGGAATAATTGAATTTGCTTCAACGATGGTTGTTGACGATGAACATAAAGTAGAAGATATGCTGAAAGAACTTAACACTTCCAAAATAAAGTATCAGGAATTGCTGAAGGAAATCACAATTAAGAGTAAAGACCTTAATCAAACGATTAAGGACTACGATTCCCGGATGAATACCATAAAGCAAACTGAAAAAGAAATCATTAATGAGGCGAAATCACTGGCAAGCAACATTGTTGATGAGGGAAGAGGAATTATTGAAAAGGCAGTTAAAGAAATCAAAGAGAAAGAGAAGTCAATATCTGAAATCAAAAAGGATTTTGCAGAAAAATCCAGGAAACTAATACCCGAGAAAAGTAATATCGAAAAGAAAAATGATAATTTAAGAGTAGGGGATTTAGTTAAAGTAATAAATACTTCCACAAAAGGTGAGATTATGGAAATCAACAAAGGCACAGCCATAATAAACTCAAATGGACTTACAGTTAAATCTCCTTTAAGTAAACTTGAACTTATAAGCGTAAACACTGCTAATAAACAAAGCGACTATAAAATTATTTTACAGGATGCTTTCGATACAAGGCTTGACCTCAGAGGGAAGTACGTAAATGAGATAGAAGATTTACTCGATAAATTCATCTATGAAGGGCATATAAATTCCGTTAGTGAACTCACAATCGTTCACGGAAAAGGAACGGGAAGTTTAAGAAAAGCAGTACAAAGTATCTTGAAATCTAATAAGTTAGTTAATAATTTCCGACTTGGAAACTGGAATGAAGGTGATACCGGAGTTACAGTTATTGAACTTAAAAAATGATTATGGCAAAAAGAATATTAATAGTTGATGACGAAGAATCAATCGTAGAAAGTCTTACACTTATACTTAGCCACGCTAATTACGTAGTGGACTCGTGCTACGACGGTCTCTCTGCAATAAATAAATACGAAGAAGAATATTACGACCTTATTCTTCTTGACATTAAAATGCCGAAGATGGACGGACTTGAAGTACTGGATAGAATTATGACAAAGAATCCTGAACAAATGATAATTATGATTTCAGGACACGGAAACATCGAAACTGCTGTTGAGGCAACTAAAAAAGGTGCATATTATTTTCTCGAAAAACCATTACCCGATATTCCTGAATTACTTGTTACAATCAGAAATGCACTTGAACTCAAGCAAAGTAAGGATGAATTATCGAAAATCAAGAAAGATCTTATTGAATCGAACAGACTTATCGGTAACAGTTCTAAAATTCAAAATGTACGTGACCTCATCGAAAAGTTTAAAGACCTTGACCTTAATGTTTTAATAACCGGTGAAAGCGGCACAGGTAAACTTCTTGTTGCTAATCAGATTCATTATAATTCAAAACGTGCCGGTAATCCATTCGTAATAATCAATTGTGCGGCTCTTAAAGAAGAAAATGTTGATGAAGAACTTTTTGGTTTAAGTGTTGGCGGAAAATTAAAACGCAAAGGCAAATTGGAAGAAGCAACAGGCGGTTCAATACTCTTTGATGAAATCTCAAACACAAATCCCGACATACAATCCAAACTTCTGAAAGTTATCGACGAAGGAAAATATACAAGAGCAGGGGAGTTTAAAGAAATCAAAACTAATGTAAGATTTATATTTACAACAAATAAAGATTTATCCGCAGAAATATCCGAGGGAAAATTCAGAGAAGATTTTTACCACCGAATAAATGTAATGAATATTAACATTCCTCCTTTACGCGAAAGAACTGAAGATATAGCTGAGTTAACAAACTTCTTCATGAAGCAGGTTTGCAAAGTTTACAATATAACAGAACGAAAGTTTTCACCGCAAGCCTTAAACAGATTGAAGACTTTAAGACTTACGGGTAATGTAAGAGAACTGAAAAACTTTGTCGAAAGAATTATGTTTACAGTTGACCTTCCTGTGATTGAAGTTGATGATATTGATTTTCCTGAAACCAAACATACAAAAGAATTAAATGATTTGCTTAATAAAGACCTTTCATTGAATGAGTTTCAGAATGAATCAGAAAAACTGTTTTTGTTAAAGGTTTTAAAGGATTATAAGTATAACATAAGCCAGACTGCGGAGGGTTTGAAGATTCAAAGAAGTCATATGTATAAACTTATGACGAAATACGATATACCTACACCGACAAAGACTAAGTAAACAGCCTCAATTCGAGAAGTAAGTCTTTTTCGATTTGTTCGATGATGTAATGAAAATCATTGTGTGAATGAACAAAGTCAAGGTTGTCTTTATTGATAATTATAACTCTTCCTAATTTATAATTCTTAATCCACTCTTCATAACTTTCATTCAGTTCTTCCAGATACTTTATGTCAATATCTTTCTCAAAGTCACGTCCTCTTACTTTAATCTGATTAACCAGAGTTGGAATACTTGCCTGTAAATAAACAAGAACATCAGGAGGTTTTAAGTATGATGTCATATCTTCGAACAGATTTGAATATGTTTCATAATCTCTGTCAGACATCTTACCAAGTTTATGAAGATTCTTCGCAAATATTTCAACATCTTCATAAATACTTCTATCCTGAATAACGGAACCGGGTCTTTCGGTTAAATCTTTGTGAATTTTAAACCGGTGTGCAAGAAAATATATCTGTAAGATTAAATGACCAGCGTGTCATATCAGCATAGAATTCAGAAAGGTATGGATTATCCTCAACGGATTCATAAAAAGGCATCCATTTGAACTTCTCGGCTAATAAACCTGTAAGAGAAGATTTACCTGAACCGATATTACCCGCAACTGATATAAATATTTTATTTGTCACGTTAAAAAGAAAAAAGGTCAGTTAAAAACTGACCTTTGAATTATAAAAATTATTCTTTTGTTTCGGTAGTGTTCGTCTCTGCAGGTGTTGAATCAACCACAGGTGCTTCAACAACCGGTGCTTCAACAACTTTCACAGGTTCTTCAATTACGGCTTCAAGAACTTTTCTTTTCTTTTCTTTAATCTTTGTCGCAGCCTTACCTGTAAGACCTCTTAAATAATAAAGCTTTGCTCTGCGAATACTGCCATGTTTTTCGATTACAACTTTTGCAATCTTAGGTGAATTGATGGGGAATATTCTTTCAACGCCAACACCATTCGAAATCTTTCTGACTCTGAATGTTTTGCTTACTCCGCTTCCTTTAATTCCCATCACGATACCTTTAAACTGCTGGATTCTTTCTTTGTCGCCTTCTAAAACCTTTACAAATACTGTAATGGTATCACCCACGCGAAAATCCGGTAAATCGTTTCTTAACTGTGCTGCTTCGACTAATTTAATTTTGTCCATTTAATTAATTACTCCTGTAATTGTTATTTATTTAATTTTTTAATTTTTCTAAACTTTGCTCTGGCTTTCTTTATACGCCATTCACTTATATTTTTATGGTTACCCGACAATAAAACTTCAGGCACTTTTAAACCCTCATATTTTTCCGGTCTTGTGTACTGCGGAAAATCAAAACCTGTTTCTGTTTGAAATGTATCAGTTAATGCTGATTCTCCATCTCCCAAAGCCCCTGGTAACAACCTCACCACAGAATCAAGAAACACTAATGCCGCTATGTCACCACACGATAAAACATAATCTCCGATTGATATTTCACGCGTAACAAACTTCTTTATCACTCTCTCATCAATTCCTTTGTAATGTCCGCAAATTAACATCAGATTCGATTTCAAAGAAAAATCATTAGCAACTTTCTGATTTAACCTTAATCCTTGCGGTGAAAAATATATAATTTCATCATATTCATTCTCTGCAAGTAATTCTTTTATACATTTGAAAATCGGTTCAGGCTTTAATATCATTCCTGCGCCACCGCCATAAGGCAAATCATCTATCTGTTTATATTTTCCCTCTGCATATTCCCTTAGATTGTGCACCTTTACTTGTATTAACCCTTTCGCGTTTGCACGCGAAATTAAACCGTTTGACAAAGAACTTTCAAGAATCTTAGTATTCGCTGATATTATATCAAACCTCATCATAATCAATTAATCCTTCGATTAATTTCACATCTATTCTTTTCTTTATAATATCTGTTTTAGTTACAAACTCTTTTAATAAAGGTATCATTATTTCATTTCCTTTATTAGTCAATATAAAAAGTATATCTGAACTGCCAAAATTGTCTATCTTCACAACTTTCCCGAGGAATAATTCCTTTTCATAAACCTCGCAACCAATCATTTCATAATAGTAATAAAGTCCTTTGGGCAGTTTCACTCTTTTCTTTTCATCAATGCAAATCAACTTATTAAAGAAAGTGTTAACATCATTTATATCATCATAACCGTCTATTTTTAACTTAACAAAATTACTGCCAAGCGTTGTATCTTTTATTTTAAATAAATTCTTTTGTGTTTTAAGATCTGTAACCAGCTTATTATTCAATTCATCAAAAAGAAAAACTTCCTTCAGTTTTAAAAACCTATCAGGAAAATCGGTCAATGGTATTACTTTTAAATGACCTTTTACACCAATAGCTTTTGTTATCTTGCCTATAAAAATTAGTTGATTTAAATCGTCCACAATCGTATTATTTTTTGACGTAAGAATTTTAAATCAAACTCTGTTCGTCATTATTCACAAAATCAATACACACATTTGAATCTGATTCAAAGTGAGATAGTCTTATTCTGCCTTTGCTTCTTCAGTCTTTACTTCAGACTTCTTCGCTTTGGTTTCTTTTTGTCTGACTTTTCTTGCCTTTGCTCTTTGTATTTTAGCAGGTTTATCGGCAAAAAACTGATTCATCTTCTCTTCGATTTTTTCAGAACTTACCTTTGATTTTGTAAGACGGAATTTCATCATAATTCCTTCTTTCTTAAAAATACTTCTTACAGTTTCAGTCGGCTTTGCACCGTTTTGTAACCAATACATTACTCTGCCTTCGTCTAAAGTAATTACCATAGGGTCCATATGCGGATTATAATGCCCAACTGATTCTATAAATCTGCCGTCACGCGGTGATCGTGCATCCGCGGCAACTATTTTGTAAAGAGGGTTATGCTTTTTACCCATTCTTTTAAGTCTTAATTTGACCAATTAAAAATGTCTCCTTTCGAGTACTTTTTTATGTTTTATTTTAATTTTAAATTTAAAATTCATTTTTTAATTAATATTCATTTTATTCATCATTTCAGGTGATATTTTCATACCTTTCATTAAATTCTTCATCTTACCTCCGGAAAAATTCTTCATCATTTTTTTCATATCTTCAAACTGCTTTATCAATCTGTTGACTTCCTGTATCGTGGAACCGCTTCCATTGGCGATTCTTCTTCTTCTCATACCGTTCAGAATTTGCGGGTTTTCTCTTTCTTTAAAAGTCATAGAAAGAATTATTGCTTCAATTCTGTGAAATATTTTCTCATCAATTTCCTTATCTTTTAAAGCCTTGCTTGCTCCCGGTATCATCGAAATCAACCCGCCTATAGAACCCATTTTCTTCACTTGTTTAATCTGTGATAGAAAATCATTAAAATCAAATTTATTCTTCCTTAACTTTTCTTCAAGTTTTGCAGATTCTGATAAATCAATTTCCTGATGGGCTTTTTCAACAAATGAGACAATGTCACCCATTCCAAGAATTCGTGAAGCCATCCTGTCAGGATGAAATTGTTCAATCGCTTCAAGTTTTTCTCCGACACTTACAAACTTAATCGGAATAGAAACTACTGCTCTGATTGAAAGGGCTGCACCACCTTTTGTGTCACCATCAAGTTTAGTAAGTACAATTCCTGTGTAATCAAGTTTATCGTGAAACGCTTTTGCTGTATTAACAGCATCCTGTCCCGTCATCGAATCAACTACAAATAATATTTCATCCGGTAAAATTGCTTTCTTAATATTCGCAACCTCATTCATCATCTGTTCATCTATCGCTAATCGGCCGGCAGTATCAATAATCATTATATCTCTTGCATTCTTTCTTGCAAAATCTTCTGCCTGTTTAGTAATCTTTACAACATCCATTTCACCATCAATTGAAAAAACAGGAACATCAATTTCTTTTCCAAGAACTTTCAATTGCTCTATTGCTGCAGGTCTGTAGATATCACAAGCCGCCAAAAGGGGATTACGCCCTTTTGATTTCAAATATTTTGCAAGTTTTGCTGCAAGTGTGGTTTTACCCGAACCCTGCAAACCTGCAAGCATAATGCACGAAGGAATTTTATTTGAGAATATTAAATCACTTTTCTCACTTCCCATTAATTCAATTAATTCGTCATTTATAATCTTGACAATTAATTGTCCCGGAGTGACACTGTTTATTACGTTCTGACCTAAAGACTTAAGTTTTACGTTGTTTATAAAATTAGTAACAACTTTATAATTTACGTCAGCATCAAAAAGAACACGACGAACTTCACGCAGTGATTCATCTACGTTTTTTTCCGTAATCTTCCCTTGTCCTCTAATTTTCTTTAGGACCGTATCAAATTTATTTGTTAAATCCTCGAACATTAATTATTTTAGTACAAACAGTAAATTTAACGAAAATTAAATCTTTTTTCAATGAAATTATTAATCTACGGTTGATTAAAGTCGAGCATTCTTGTCTTGAAACCATCTCCCATCACATCGTTCACATCCACTAAAACCATAAATGCTTTGGGGTCTTCTTCCTTTACAAGTCTCCTTAAACTCGTAATTTGTCGCCTGTTAACAACAACAAACAGAACATTTTGCTTTTCTCCGCTATAACCGCCTTCACTGTGAAAAAGTGTAATTCCTCTGTCAAGCTCTGAAATAATTCTTTCTTTAATAGAATCCTCATTTTTTGACATTATATAAGCACCTTTTGTGTACGGAATTCCCTCTGCTGTAATATCAACTATTTGTGTCGTAATGAATAAATTTAAATATCCCCAGATAATCAAATTCAAATCTGTAAATGCTATACCTATCGAAAAAATAATTAAAGTTTCAATTATCCAGTATCCCGTTCCGATTGATAACCCAAAGTATTGCTTCAATATTGCAACGGGAATATCTGTTCCTCCCGTAGAACCCCTGAATTTAAAAATTATTCCGAGACTAAATCCGAGTAAAACTGAACCGGCTATTGATGCAAGCAGAATATTATCTGTAAAAGCCCAGTATTGAGTATTTATATAATTTCGTAATACAGGAAAATTCTTATACAGTAATTCAGGGCTTAAAAGATCCGTGAAAATAGCCCCCATTAACATTCCAAAGAATGATTTAAAACCAAATTGTTTCCCAAGAAAGAATAATGCAACTACAAAAAGCGGGATATTAATAATCAACATCGTCATACCTGCCGGAAGACCAAAAAAGTGATAGACTATTTCTGCTATACCTCCAACTCCACCCGGTGCAACTTTAAATGGAATTAAAAACCAGGCATATGAAATACCAAAAATTATTGATCCGATTATTATTCCGATGAAATCTTTGGAATTTACTAAAATTAAGTTTTTTGGACGATTCATATATTTAGATATAATAAAATTTTGCTGAAATTTTGAATGAAGTTATACAATATACTAATTTTAATACTCTTTTTAAAGATAGAAAATACATCGGTTTGAAAGTTTATATATAATATTTTTGGGTTGCAGGAAAATATATACTTGTAAATATTAAAATTTTTAATATTTATTTATCTTTTTATATATTTAAATGAAAAAAGGCAGATATTATCTGCCTTTTCCATTAACTCTTAACTTAAAATCTTACTTAATCAAAGAACCAACTCTGCTCCATCTTATTGATTTTACCAAATCAATAAAGTTAGCGAATGATATATTAGCATCCCATGACCAGTATATTAAAAATGCTTCACCAACTACATTTTCCATTGGCATAAAGCCCCAGAAACGACTATCTAATGAATTATTCCTGTTATCTCCCATCATCCAGAGATAATCTTTCTTAACAATATAATTTCCGTCTTTGAAAGTATTTCCATCTGCTGTAATTGAGCCGTCAGCGTTTAAAATTACGTTTGTGTATCCTTCTTTCAAAATAAACATTTTGTATCCCTCGAAGTTTGAAGAATCTAACTTAATTACATCTCCTTTCTTCGGTATTCGAATTGGTCCGTAGTTATCTTCATTCCATCCAGAACCTTTTGGAAATATTCTGTTATTCGCTAAATTAGGAGGCTGCAAAGGTGCAATATATTTAGATTGAGACGGATTTGGAAAAACCTGCCCGTTTCTGTACAAGATTTTATTTACTACCTTGATTGAATCACCAGCAACCGCGACACAACGTTTAATATAATTTAAAACTTCTCCTGATTGTTTATCATCTCTTTCACCCGGGAAATCGAATACAACAACATCTCCTGGTTTTGGGTCTTTAAATCCAGGTAATCTGAAATAGGGGATTCGTATATCCGTAAAAGGCACATTTCGCGGTGTAGTTGCTCCGTATGTAAACTTTGTAACTAATAAAAAATCACCCACAAGCAAAGTATTTTCCATCGATCCTGTAGGTATTCTGTATGCTTCGAATAAAAATACTTTTATTAAAAACGCAACCATCGCAGCCCAGATTAAAGCATCAAAGTACTCTTTTGGTTTTGATTTTCTTTTCTTTTCAAGTTGTTTCGGAAGTTTTCCCGGAACATTTTCGTTTAATCCCATTTATAGTATTTAATTAATTTATTTATCAATTGATAATACAGCCAAAAACGCTTCCTGAGGTATTTCAACCGATCCTACCTGTTTCATACGTTTTTTACCTTCTTTTTGTTTCTCTAACAATTTTCTTTTTCTCGAAATATCACCACCATAACATTTTGCTATAACATTTTTTCTTAAAGCACTAATCGATTCTCTTGCTATTACCTTTGCACCAATCGCCGCCTGAATTGCTATCTCAAACATTTGTCTTGGAATAAGTTTTCTTAACTTTTCACAAAGTCTTCTTCCCCAATAATAAGAATTTTCCCTGTGTATAATCGAAGATAAAGCATCTACAGGTTCACCATTAAGTAAAATATCGAGTTTCACTAAATCTGATTTTCTGTAATCTATTAATTCATAATCTAAAGATGCATAACCTTTTGTAACTGATTTCAGTCTGTCATAAAAATCAAATATTATTTCTGCCAGAGGAAATTCAAAGTGCAAATCAACACGCTTTGTATCGATATAATGCTGGTCTTTAAAAACACCCCGTCTGTCGTTAGCAAGTTTCATAATATTTCCAATGAACTCAACAGGAACAATTATCTGTGCTGAAATATAAGGTTCTTCAATATGGTCTATAATTGCTGCATCCGGCATTGTTGACGGATTATCAACTAAAACTATTTCTCCATTTTGTTTAAATACCTTGTATTCCACGTTCGGTACAGTTGTTATTATATCAAGGTCATATTCTCTTTCAAGCCTTGCCTGTACAATTTCCAGATGAAGAAGCCCAAGAAAACCGCATCTGAAACCAAATCCGAGTGCAACTGATGTTTCAGGTTCGTATGTTAATGAAGAATCGTTTAATTTTAATTTTGATAAAGCATCTCTTAATGTTTCAAAATCGTTCGTGGCAATCGGATAAATTCCGCTGAACACCATAGGTTTTACTTCTTTAAACCCCGGTATTGGTTCCTCTGCTCTATCGTTTGAATTAATTATCGTATCACCAACTTTTGAATCGTTTACATCCTTTATATTCGCAATAAGATATCCTACATCACCAGATTTCAATATACCCGTTCTTTTCTTTTCCATCTTAAGCACACCAACTTCTTCTGCCTCAAACTTTTTTCCGTTTATAAAGAATTCGATTTTATCTCCTTCTTTAAGTTCTCCGTCAAAAATTCGTAAATATACAATTACTCCTCTGTATATATCAAAAATTGAATCAAAAACTAATGCACGCAATGGTTTATGTGCAATTATGTTTGGCGGAGGAATCTTTTCTATTATCTTTTCCAGTACATCTTCCGTTCCCGTTCCAACTTTAGCACTAACCGCAATAATATCTTCTCGTTTACCGCCAATAAGTTCAATAATCTGGTCTTTTGTTTCCTCAATCATTGCACTCGGCAGGTCTATTTTATTTATTACAGGTATAATTTCCAGTCCGTTATCTATTGCAAGGTATAAATTACTGATAGTCTGCGCTTCAATTCCCTGTGTTGCATCTACAATCAACAGAGCCCCTTCGCAGGCAGCAAGTGAACGTGAGACTTCATAGGAAAAGTCAACGTGTCCGGGTGTATCAATCAGGTTTAAATTATATACTTCACCGTCTTTTCCCTTATAAGCCATCTGTATGGCGTGAAGTTTTATCGTTATTCCGCGTTCCTGTTCTAAATCCATATCATCAAGAACCTGTTTCGTCATATTACGACTTTCAATGGTTCCTGTGAATTCTAATAATCTATCCGCTAATGTCGATTTGCCGTGGTCTATATGAGCAATTATACAAAAATTTCTAATGTTTGAGTTCGTCACTTTTTATTCGTATCGTAAATTTTTTATTAAAAAAAGTGGGCTATAAAACACCCACTTTAAAATCTAAAAGATATTTATATCTTCAGACGGTGCTTATTCAGCCTTGGTTTTTCTTGTGATTCTGATATCCTGAATCTCTTTTCTGATTTCCGCGGCAATCTTTCTTAATGTGTTTAACTCTTTTCTGAGTCTTGTCCCGGCAGCATTCTGATGTTTATCATAGAACTTCTCAAGATCAACTTTCATTCCATCTAGAGTTTCCTGCAATTTTGTAAATTTCTCCATTTAAATCTCCTTTGATTTAGTTTTGATTAATATAATAAATTTTTGGTATAATAATAATTCAATTTAATGTTAAAGTCTTTATGTAGGGAATTGAGAAAATTATGCTGTATCCCCATACTGTAAATGCAAGTCCAAGAAATATCAATGCACTTACCATACTTATTTTCAGCCACGGCTTCATTTCATAGTCACGGAATATTCCCCATAATCCGTTTAATCCGTGATACATTCCGAGTGTTAGAAACGATAAATCTATTATTCTGTACCATGAATACTGCATTCTGCCAAGTACTGCATCGTATGTATGACCGGAATCAGGATGATAATGCATTAAAATATAATGTCCTATCATTAAAACAACTAACGCTAATTCCCGATATTCTTTGAAGCATCCAGCTTTTTGCTCCGGAATTTTTTGAAGATTGATATTTAAACATAGTATATTAAATTTTTATTTTCCGAAAAATTTTAATATTTCGTGCGAGAACATTATGTATCCCATTACAAGAAATAACACAATTCCAATAATCCACGAAACTCTGTAAAGTGATTTGTGATACTTTGCTCCGTCCGCCCAGTCAACTAAAACTATCCTGACACCATTTAACGAATGAAACAATACGAATATGAATAGCACCCATTCAAGCAGCAGGAAAGGACCTGAAAGAAATGATTGCATCTTTGCTTCAAAAACCTCTCTGCCTTGTGTTAATGTGCTCAACGAATAAATATGTAAGAATAGATAACCAATCAACGCAATACCTGTTGCCCTGTGGTATATCCATGCCCAGCTGCCGCTGTCTTTCTTGTAAGAAAGATTTTCCTTTATCCATTCTTTTTGATCGAATGTTTTAATTCCTTTGGATTCTTCTGCCATTTTTAAATTTATTATTAGGTTAGTCAGAAATTAAATATTTAATACAAATATTACAATTTATTTATAATAAAAATTTTATATTTTTTAAATCCTTAATAAACACTAATTTTGTATAAATAAATCAAAACAATATGTTTAAGACTCCAGATTTTATTAGTAACTTGAAACCTTATATCCCGGGCAAAGCAATTGAAGAACTGCAGCGTGAATTTGGTTTAACAGAAATATACAAAATTGCTTCGAATGAAAATCCGCTCGGACCTTCACCGCGTGCACTCGAATCCAAGAAGAAACTTGTTAATGAAATTCATCGCTATCCTGATGTTGGGGCTATTGAGTTACGCGAAAAGATTTCTGCAAAATTTAATATCCCGTTAAAAAACATCGTTGTCGGCAGCGGAAGCGAAAGCATTATGGCGAACATCCTTCGCTGCTTTCTTTGCGACGGTGATGAAATAATTACTTCCGAGGCAACTTTCATCGGCTTTCAGGTTCTCGCTATGGGCAGAAATAATATTACTCATTACGTTCCGATGTCACGCGAAACATATAAGTTTGATTTGAATGCTATACTTTCAAAAATAAACAAGAACACAAAAATTATTTATCTATGCAATCCGAATAATCCTACAGGCACAATAATCAGCAAAAAGGAATTCGAAGAGTTTTATTCAAAAGTACCAAAAGATGTTTTAATTCTTTTTGATGAAGCATACTTTGAATACGCTATGCATTATCCCGATTATCCCGATTCAATTGATTACCGTTATGATAATGTAATCACACTCAGAACTTTTTCTAAAATTTACGGTATTGCAGGTTTGAGAATCGGTTATGGTTTTGCTCACGATTTTATCGTAGAAACTTTAATGAAAGCAAAACTTCCTTTTGAACCAAACACACTCGCACAGGCTGCGGCAATCGGTGCATTAACGGACGACGATTTCATCGATAAATCATTAAAGTTAAATCAAGAAGGTTATGATTATTTTCTCGGTGAATTAAAACCTCTACGAAGAAAAAGGTTTACTAAAAATTATTCCTTCTTGTGCTAATTTTTTAATGCTCGATATATTCTCAGAAGAAAAAGTTAACGACATAAATCAAAAACTTTTACGCAAAGGTGTCATTATTCGTCCGCTTAAAGCATTCGGACTTCCAAACTGTTTAAGGATTACAATGGGACTTATGAAAGAAAACGAAGCATTCATCCGCGAATTTAAAAATATCATTTAATGCATATTACTAAAGAGACCACAATTAAAGACTTTACTGATGATTATGCCTTCAGCCGTAAGTTATTTTTCAAAATACGGAATAAGATGTTATGTAAGCGGTAATCCTAAATGGGGGACAATTGAAAGTGCTTCACGTACAAAAAATTACACCGATGAAGACATCGATAAATTTGTAAAAGAATTAAATGAAAATTACACTGCGAGGGCGAACCAATGGTTGAAATGATTCTCTACGCTCTAATGATTATGTCATTGCGTATTATCGACGTTTCACTCGGTACTATCCGCACTATTATCACCGTACAGGGAAAAAAGTATATGGCTGGTGCAATCGGATTCATAGAAGTCACCATCTGGGTTGTCGCAATCACAAGCGTTATGTCACACCTTGATAACTGGGTCAACATCGTCGCATACTCCGGCGGTTTCGGACTCGGTACTATCATCGGCATCGTTCTCGAGCAAAAAATCGGGACTGGACATCGTCTGGCTTAACGTATTCTCATTAAACTACCCTGACAGCATTGCAAACGCACTTCGTGAAAACAAATTCGGTGTCACAATTCTTCCCGGTGAAGGTGCCAGCGGGGGAGTCACAATCGTCCTTGCGCTTATTCCTCGCAAACGACAGAATGAAGTAATGAAAATAATTGAATCAATCGACCCTAAAGCTTTCGTTACATACCAGCCATCAGTTCCTTATCGCGGCGGATATTTGAACGTAAGAAAATAACTTAAAGTTTTATGCCATTCTCAACAGAACAGTTTTTCGAAGTATTCAGGGAATACAATATTTCTGTGTTTCCGTTTCAGGTTGTAATTTTAATGCTCGGTACATTATCAATATTCCTGATAAGAAAAGACAGCAAATTCATTTCTTCATTCATAAAAGGCTTTATAATAATTCTCTGGCTCTGGATTGGAATCGTCTATCACATTATATTTTTCACTGCAATCAACAAAGCCGCATACGTATTCG
Source organism: Ignavibacteriota bacterium (assembly GCA_963748665.1). Taxonomy (GTDB): domain Bacteria; phylum Bacteroidota; class Ignavibacteria; order Tepidaquicellales; family Tepidaquicellaceae; genus CAIKZJ01. The sequence goes on from CAVVJW010000016.1 coordinate 57,545, forward strand.
GAGCGTTGTTTGTAGTTCAGGGATTGTTATTCTTTTTGGAATTCTTCATCCGAAACAAGTTTGAATTAATCTTTGAAAATAAACGTATCACATACACAGGATATGCATTACTAATCTTCGGAGCAATAATTTATCCTTTAATCGGATTATCACTCGGCAAACCAATCGAGTATTCCATCGTACTTGGTCTGCCTTGTCCATCAGTTATCTTCACATTCGGAATATTTATTCTTTGCCGAAAAAGTCTGCCGAAATATTTATTAGTCATTCCTGTTCTCTGGGCTGTAATCGGTTTCTTTGCCGCATTAAAGTTCGGTGTAGTTCAGGACATTGCTTTACCCGTATCGGCATTGATAGTTTTATACACAAACATTTTCAAAGTAAAAAACAGTTAATGGCTAAATTCTATTCTTTACCAAAATATATACTCTGGCCCGTTTCTGTTTTACTTGCATTCTTCGGCGGTTTACCGCTTGGGCTTACAATGATACTCAGTTCCAAAATTAGTTTTCTTTTTCTCTTCCTGTTTCCCGTTGCCTTACCGCTTGCCATATTCAGTTCATCACCTATTATGAGACTTTCCGGATACTATATTTATTATTCACCAATGCTTCTCGGAATAAAATCTAAAAAGAAACTTGACCTCCACAACGGCACAACCTTCGATTATTTCTTAAATATGAAATTGAAAGATAAAGGTACACAGGCAAGATACAAAATTCTTGCTTACTACGTTGAAGGTCTTTTGAATATTATCACTGAAATTGAAACCGGTAAAATCAGTTCCGCATTATCTATAGAGGGCACCTCTTATTTTTTCAGCGATAACACTGCCGTCAAACTTGGCTTCAAACTTCAAAAGCCTGTATTCAATTATTATTTCAATTTCATCTTTAATTTCGTTGACCTTTGTTTTATGTATTCCTATTCCAAAGGAAAATTCACAATCCCCAGGATTTTCGGTATAAAGCGCGCCATTATTTCTCCTGTTGAGTTATGCTCACGGAAAGAATACCTGAAATCTCTTCATAAAATTCTTAACAGCAGGATTAATAATTCTTAATCCCATCACCTCCAAATTCCGCATGTGTCATTTCTTTATCTGAGAACACAAATATCTCAGGGAAAAATGAGCAAATTGTTTCCGAAAAGAGCCGAAATGTAAAAAACAATTCGCGAAATGTTTCCGAAAAAAGCCGAAATGTTAAATACAATTCCCAAAATGTTTCCGAAAAGAACCGAAATGTTTCCAACAATTCGCAAAATGTTTCCGAGAAAAGCCGAAATGTAAAAAACAATTCGCAAAATGTTTCCGAAAAGAGTCGAAATGTTTCCAACAATTTGCAAAATGTTTCCGAAAAAAGCCGAAATGTAAAAAACAATTTACAAAATGTTTCCAACAATTCGCAAAATGTTTCCGAAAAAAGGCAAAATGTTTCCAACAATTCGCGAATTTTTGGAAGAAAAGTGGTTTTTAGGGCTATTTTTGCGGTTTTAGGAAAAACCATCAGTTTTGTCACAAACACAGGTAAACCGAAAACCTTTAAAACATTAAAATTTTGCACAAATAAGATCATTAAAAGTATTAAATAACAGTACTTTGATATTTTACTTGCATTTTTAAACAGGAATATTTTAATTTTGCATCAGATACATCCGTATCTCTCTTTTGAAAAACAGGAAAATAATTGTTGAAAAAAAGTTTTACTTCAAAAAGTTAAAGTAAAATTACTTTTTGAATTTGTAAAATTTAAATAAACATTTATTAAAAATTTAAAAAAGAGAGGTACAAAATGAAAAAGTACATCTTAGACACAATCAACAGATTGAATGCATTCATTCAGGGAATGGAAGCCAACCCGGGAGACTGGACAGATCAACCCGTAAAACTGGTTGACGTTCAGGCATCATCCACACTTCTGACACAAAAAGGCGAAGCAATGGATACGGCAGATGCCGCCGCAATTGTAGCCCGCCACGATGGTTCAGAACAAAACACATCATCAAAAAATTTATTAAGCCAGGCAGAAACATTTGCATATGCAATTTACGCAAATCGAGCCGGACAAACTATCGCAGTACGGTTTAAAACCCAGAAAAGAGCCGGCAAAAGTTCCTCCGCCAGAGCGATATACTCGCAGTCGTACTTGAAGACGATAGTGATGCGGAAGGGTTTGTAGTCTCAATCAAAGAAAGAGATAGAAATGCAGATAATTATGAATGGCAGAAAGGGGCGGAGACAGACCCGAAAGACACTGCAAACATACCGCCGTTACTCTATTTCAAAACCACAAGCAAGATAACCTTTGTTGACGACAACGTCATAAAAGGAGTCCGTTATTTTTATCGTGTAAGAGCAATGAACCGCAACGGCTACGGACCCTGGAGCGAAGCCGCAAGCAGAGTTCAATAAAAAGAAAAGAATAAAAACACTTCAACAAACATTTCCTGTTAAATCAAAGAGAAAACGCCCCGGCTCCCGGGGCGTTTGTTTTTAAAAGAATTAAATCGTGCAAACAAAACAAACTTGAAAAACAAATTCTTTATTTAATACTTTTAATGAATTTAATTTATTAACCTTAAATAATTTTAAAATGTTTAGAAGAAAGCCGATACTCGTATCGGCTTTTTTATTTCCTTCAAGCAAACCAATAAAAGAACAAAGTGCAGAAATAACAAACTTGACAATCAAAATAATTCTTAATAATTTAATACTCCTATCCTAAACAAAGATAATTGAGTGAAAGCCGGTGCGACTCAAACCGCATCGGCTTTTTTATTCCGCGCAAAAAAACCAATAAAGAAAAAAGTGTCAAAAAACATACTTGATATTATAAAATATTTTCAATAGTTTTCATTTGTCGGTATTGTTAGACTTGTCCTATTTTTACTTCGCCAAAAGCCGGTACTCTGTATCGGCTTTTTTATTACATATTAAAATTTAAATTCAATTAAATCGGAATCTTTCACGATTACTGCAAACAATGATAAACCAAAATATAAAAACTTTGCGCCCTTGTTCCTTTGCGGTTAAAATATTTTGCAAACTTACTCGTTATCCCATACATAAAAACAAATTCAAAACACCAAACAAATCAGCAAATAAAGATATTGTAAAAATAAACTTTATTAAGTATTTTAGGAAAGGGAAGAATAAAAAATATCAAGAAAACTATCTCGTTTTCCAAAAATATAAATATTTCTTTTCCCTGTTTGTCATTCCCGAATGTTTTTATCGGGAATCCAGAAAATGTTAAAAGACTACACATTTATCCAAATATCTTAAAATGTTCTTAGGCGAGATCTTTGGGAAAGTAAATAATAAAATATAATAATTTCTTATATGACAGATAAATTTAAAATATGGAGTAAAAGTAATCCTACATCAATTGAAAAAATAAATCCAAAAATTGGATTACGAGAATGGGATGACTCACAGATGACGCAAAAGATAAAATATTCAAATATTTTATAAATAAGAAATATTTTATAACCGATCCTTATAATCTAGAATTTTATTCTGTTTATAGTTTAAATAATATATATAAGAAACAAAGTTATGGGATTAGTACATTAAATCATGATGGTCCTCATTATCCTTACGGTGGAAGATTGGGAGAGTGTTGTATAAATGAATCAATTAAAGATTTTACTAATATATTTATGACAGAAAAACAAGATATTGTTTATGAATTAGTAACAATTTATGCATGGAATCTAATAGACGAAGATGAATTACAAGGGATTAAGGAATCTGACAGCGAAGAAAGTAGAAAATTAAGTTTAGATAGAGCTTATAATCAAAACAATTGTAGTTTTGATGATTTTGCAAAGTGTTTTAATGATATATTTGAGCAATTTAGTATTAATGTTATGTTGACCAGAAATGCATTGATACCAAGACAGGATGTAATAATAACAAATGAAATTTATGAACCTGTACTTACTTTTCTATCTGACCCAAAATGGGAACCTGTTAATCGTGATTTAAAGGATGCTTTCAAAGATTATCGGTTGAAAACGGACCAAGGATATAGTTCTTGTGTTACGCACACTATATCAGCGTTGCAGGCGTTCTTACAATTATTAGTATATAGAAAAACAGGGAAAGGGGAAATCGGTGCTTTAATAGAATTGATGCAAGAAACAAAGAAATGATACCGGATGATAAATTTACAGAGCAAATTTTTAAAAACATTGAATCAATACTAATGTTTGAAAAGCAAGCAACCGCAGATGCTCATCCTAAAAAGGAATATGCAACAGAAAAGAATTCAAGATTAGTGATGAATTTAGTTATGATATTTTTGCAACATTGTATACAAAAATAATGCTTAGAAATAACACACTAGATTTTTCCGAAATTGATACAGGAATAAATATTTTAAAAACACCATTAATTCTTTCTATTAATGAAATTTGTGAAAAGTTAAAAAACAACAACTTTAGACTTTCTAAAAATTGTATTCCCTCTAAAGGAGGAGTATATATATTTTGGTGGACAGGCGACAAGAATTATTTCAAAAAGAAAATTAATAGAGAATTAATTTTAAAGGGTCCATCTAAACGAAAAGTAAATGCAGAGATTTCAAATAATTGGTTAGAACAATTTGAAAATCATATATGCTTGTATGTTGGTAAAACCCATTCTAATCTTAAATGGAGAATCAGTAATCATTTAAGGTTAAATTCTAAACGTGATTATGCTAATTCAAATCAAATATTTAATGAAAAATTAAAGTCAACTTTGGGACAGTTGAAAAGAGGCTTAGAGGAATTATTCTTAAATGAATCTGATATTAGAGATTTGCTATTAAAAAATGTGGGAATAAGTTATTACTCTTTAGATGGTGATATTCATTCTGTAACGAGGTTTTATTTAGAAGATAAAGCCATTGGAGAATTTTATCCCATTATTAATTTAGATATTGAAAGATAATTGTCGTATGATGAATCTTTCAAAACTCAAAATATAGCCGTACTAAAATAAAATACAGGTTGCAATACATTCTTCCGAACATATTACTATCTCGTAAATTTGGCTACGATGAAAATTGAGAATTTAAAAGTAAGAATAGAACCCCTGCCAATATCATCGGTTTGAGAACGCAATAAATATTATATATCACTTACCATTTACAATTTATATATTTGAAGAGATAAATAAATGAAACCTTATTTTGATTTATAAAACTAAGATACAATTTTTTAAAATATATTGCCTGACTCAGGTCGGACCTATTTACAAGTTACTGGCAACCAAACAATATGTATAATTATGTTTAGAACTATTTTGACAATTTTGACTATTTTTATCAGTTTGACAAGCCTTGCTCAAACAAAATCAGATTTTAATATTCCGGACGGTTTATATCTCATAGTTAAAATTGATACTTCAGCAACACAAGATGACACTTTATCCTCAAAAGAAATTGCAATATATTTCAGTAAACTATTCGAAGAATTTAATTCAGATGAATATTTAAGAATTATCATTGACACGACAGAATATGTACCGCTGGAATTAGAAAAAGCGCCTACATCCGAGCAACAAACAGAAGCCAGGAAGAACTTGCTTCTTTCATTGACAGAAGAAGCATCCGAAAAACTAAAGTCTTTTACGACAAATCATTTGATGGAACGTGTTGCACTTGTTGTTGATGGAGAAGCATTGACAATGCATAAAATAAAAGTACCGATTACTAGCGGACAACTTCAGATTACAAGGTGCAATGACAATGCATGCGAACTGCTTTATTTTACATTGGAAGACAATATTAAGAAAAAGAATAAATAATTGGCAGACGGTAACATAAGATTGCTATCTTATGTCGAACAATTAAAATTTTAAAAAGCCGAACATATCACAACCTGTTTTTTAATACAATGTTTCGTATTAATCTGCCTGCGTTATCCTAAAATTTATGAATTCAATATTAAATATATTATTACTAATTTGAATTAAATCTATTAAGATATCATTTAAAAATTATTTCCC
>CAVVJW010000017.1:0-125637 GCA_963748665.1 Ignavibacteriota bacterium
CAGAGTTCTTATTCGTTACACCCTTTGCAACCATAGACGTGTTGAATTATTTATTTCGCCCGGCTTAACTTTAAAATTGTCTCCCCGCGTTCAATTGAAATTTCATATCTGCTCCGTTAATACGGTACTATTGCACCGGTATCCGTCCGTTACAGTTTTTAATAAATCCTTTTTGCGGTGTCCATCCCGAATTTGTTTCCGGGTCACCTGAAAAAATAAAGTTGGTTTTCTTGTAAGGCGTATAATTGGGGTCAAGAACCATGTCCCATCTGACTTGTAGCCCTTCATATAGTTGTAAGCTACACGTGGGTTAACATATGTTCTCCACCGCATATTGTACATCACTTATACTAATTACCGAATGTAAGCCTTAAAGTGTCACCGGTTAGTTTGTTCACGGACCCTGAAGCATTTGCATTCCATAAGCCCCGCTGATAATAGTATCGTTAGAATAGTTATACCCAATTTGCAAATTTGTGTCACACCCTGTTATGTCTTTTAAGCTATCTCGAAGGTGAATCACCGTCTGCATATATTGAAAAGAAAGTACTGTCCCAAACATTTTTACTTTTATTTATTACCTGATACCTCATATATTGTACGTCGGGTAAATAGTCCTCGTATGCCCATACTGTCAATCGAACTTCTGCACCAAGTAAAGGATTTGTTATTCCGCCGCCAAAGCCTTCATTCGGATTATGCTGTGATACATCACCATCCGTTAAGACAACGAACAGAGTTTGTTTTGCTTCACGAACTCCCGGCTTATCAATGTCTCTGTCAAAGAAACAGTTATTGTTTATATCGTATAAGGTGCACCAAACGGCACCATCTTGTACCAGTTTGCATAATCAGGATTATTCCACGCTTGTTCTGTTGCTGACTTTATATACTTTAAAATCGGAATTAGTTGTGAACATCGAATCCAGGTAGTATCCGGGTGAGTACTCTCCATCATAAGAAGCCGCAACCATCGCGAGATTTCCGTTTATACTTTTGCCGCTATGTTAAAACCGGCAGTAAAACAATATGACTGCATTCAGTGGCTGATCCCAGTAAAGTCCGGCCGTATTGCATCATATTTGTTTTGATTGAAAATGCCTGTGTTATAGAAGTAATTGCAGATGTTGTTGCCTGAAAAATATACTCTTTGAAGCACAACAACCGAATGTGATATCTCTTGCTGTAAAAGAGACCAAAATCAATAATAGAAAAATTATCTTTTTCATATGATTAAACTAAAGTTACTCTATTGTAATTATTTTTAATATTAAATGCAATAGAAATTTTCCTGTTCAAATCTACACTTATCCCTATGTCAGTTATAAAGTTAATACCCATAGTGAAAAATCAGATTTTTTGTGGATATCTGTTTTGCTTATAATTACAAATAATATATATATCACTTTAAGTTTGATTTGCATAATTTTAAGAATTAATAAAAAGTGTTCAACATAAAAATTTTACTGCTAATAGGTTCGGGTGGATTTGTAGGAAGTATTTTCCGATACTTCTTGTCGCACACTGTTCAGAATAAATTTTTATCTTCGTTTCCGTACGGAACGATGTCTGTGAACATTATCGGTTCGCTTTTAATCGGAGTTGTTTACGGGCTGGTTGAAAGGGGAAATCTTTCTCCCGAGGCAAGACTGTTTCTTGCAACGGGAATACTCGGCGGGTTTACAACTTTTTCGGCATTCACGCTTGACGCGCTGAACCTTTTACAGGAAGGACTCTGGCTTGAAAGCATTTCGTACATATTGTTATCGGTAGTGCTTGGTGTGGTGGCGGCTTTTCTTGGAATATTTATAATTAAATTAATTTGAATGAGATTAGCAATGAAAACTTTTATTGATTAGAAGAGCAGACACGAATTTGCGCAAATTACACGAATTATTTTTTAAGGTTAAAGATTAAGAAGAAAGAAAGTTAATGAGATAAGGATAGAGAGAAAAGAGCAGATACGAATTTATACAAATTATTTTTAAAGGTAATAAGAAATAGATAAAATGGAAAGAAAAGAAAATTTAAAGCTCGTTAGAATTTTTATAGGAGAGTCGGACAAGTATAAACACAATGCGCTTTACGAAGAAATAGTTTTTCTTGCGAAAAGGTCTGAACTTGCGGGTGCAACTGTAACGCGGGGCATTATGGGCTTTGGCGCGCACAGCATTGTGCACAAGTCGAAGATGATAGAGCTTTCGAATGACCTGCCAATTATAGTTGAAGTTGTTGACGCAGATGATAAAATCAGAAAGTTTATCACCGAAGTAGAAAACTTGTTTGAAGAAAGCAAAAACGGCGGACTGATAACGATTGAAGATGTGGAAGTGATACTTTACAAACCCGGAGAAAAAAGAGAGTATGAAGTTAATAAGTAACACAAGCAACGACCCTACTATAAATCTGGCACTCGAAGAATACTGCGTAAGGAATCTGAATGTTGAGAATGAAATGTACCTGCTGTTTTACATTAATCAGCCCTCTATAATAATAGGCAAGCATCAGAACACGATTGAAGAGATTAACAAAGAGTATGTTGATGCAAACGGAATAAAAGTTGTAAGAAGAATTTCGGGAGGCGGTGCTGTTTATCACGATTTCGGAAACCTGAATTTTAGTTTTATAACGAAGTACTCTCCTGAGTTCTTTCATAACTTTGAAAAGTTTACAAAGCCTGTCGTTGAAACACTGCGGGAAATGGGCGTAAACGCTGAACTTGGCGGACGTAACGACATTACGGTTGACGGAAGAAAGATTTCGGGCAATGCACAGTTCACGAATTTAAAATCGATGTTCTCACACGGTACACTGCTTTTTAATTCACATATAGAAGACGTAGTTCAGGCACTTAATGTTAAACAGGATAAGATTGAAAGCAAAGGAATTAAATCGGTAAGAAGCAGGGTTGCTAACATTACCGAATTTCTGAAAGAGGAAATGGCAATCAGAGAATTCAGGGAACGAATCATTAAGAGTATTTTCAAGGATTACGATGAAATGCCTGTTTACGAACTTAATGATTGCAGAATGGACTGAAGTGAATAAACTTTCGGAGGCAAAATATAAAACGTGGGAATGGAATTTCGGACGCTCGCCTGAATTTAACATTCAAAAAGTTAACAGGTTTGACTTCGGACAGGTAGATGCAAGAATTTTTGTAAAGGAAGGAAAGATTAAAAACATTAAGTTCTTCGGAGACTTCCTCGGGTATGGCGATTCAGAAGACATTGAAAAGAAACTTGAAGGAATTGTTTATAAAGAAGACGAAGTGTCTGAGGCATTAAAAGATACTGACTTTAAATATTATTTTGGTAATATTGAATTAAAAGATTTTGTAAAATTTATTTGTTTGTAAAAATATGAGAAAAGAAAGTAAAAGTTTTTTAGAAAGATATTTAAACATTGCTTCTCCAACAGGGTTTGAATATCCGGGGCAAAGAATCTGGCTGGACTATATGAAGCCGTACATCGACGATTACATCAGCGATACGTACGGCACTGTTGTGGGTGTCATAAATCCACAAGCAGAATATAAAGTAGTAATTGAAGCACACGCTGACGAAATCTCGTGGTTTGTAAGTTACATTACAGATGACGGATATATTTATTTAAAGCGTAACGGCGGCTCTGACCATCAGATTGCTCCTTCAAAAAGAGTTAACATTCACACTAAGAAAGGTACTGTAAAAGCAGTGTTTGGCTGGCCTGCAATACATATCCGTAATCTTCAAAAGAAGAAGCACCAACGTTGAAAAATATTTTTCTCGACTGCGGATGTACTACGAAAAAGGAAGTTGAAAAACTTGGTGTACACGTAGGATGTGTTGCTACTTTTGAGGATGAATTAATAATGCTTAACGACAGATACTATGTCGGCCGTGCACTTGATAATAAAATGGGCGGATTCGTAATTGCCGAAGTTGCCAGAATGCTCAAAGAGAAAAAGAATAAATTACCGTACGGACTTTATATTGTCAACTCGGTTCAGGAAGAAATTGGTTTGCGTGGTGCAGAAATGATTTCGAGAAGAATTAATCCCAATGTTGCTATAGTGACAGATGTTACTCACGACACGCACGCTCCGATGTACGATAAAAAATCACAGGGCGATACAAAGTCAGACTGCGGCCCTGTATTAACTTACGGACCCGCTGTACACAACAACGTCCTGCAAATGCTTATTGATGTAGCAACAAAAGAAGAAGATTAAATTCCAGAGAGATACTGTATCACGTTCAACGGGTACTGACACAGATGCATTTGCTTATTCGGGAATGGGAGTCGCTTCAGCATTAATCTCTATTCCGCTTAAGTATATGCATACGACAGTAGAGATGGTTCATAAAAATGACATTGAGAACACAATAAAACTTATGTACGAATTTCTACTGCAATTAAAAGCAGGAACTGATTTCAGGTACATAAAGTAAGATTACAGAATTCAAATTAGAAGCGTTAGAATCATCGCGTCTATAGTTTGCTATAAGGATATAGGCTTTTAATATCAACCCCGAAGGGGTTGAATGTGAATAACCCCCAACGAAGTTGGGGGAGTAGATATCGCAGTAATCAACAACCCCGAAGGGGTTGAATGTGAATTCTTAAATTAATACAAAGTCATTTAAACTTGTAGAGTAAATAATTAATCATAACTAATTTTCATTGAAATATTTAGATACAGAAAACTGGAAGCGCAAAAAACACTTTGACTTTTTCAAAAAGTTCGAGTATCCGCACTTTATTATATGCGCTAATGTAGATATTACAAACACATTCAGGTATTCAAAACAAAACAGGTCTTCGCTTTTTCAGGTAGTACTTTTTGCTCTTATGAAGTCCTGTAACGAAATTGAAGAGTTCAGATACAGAATAACGGACGACAAGATTGCAATATACGACACCGTTCACCCGGGAATAACATACATCGCACACGAGGATGTTTATTCTAATATGATTATTCCTTATAAACCTGCATTGAAGGATTTTTTAATTGAATTTAAGTCAGCAACTGAAAAAGCAAAAGATACAATTGTAATAGGTACTGAAGAAGGCAACAGGCTTGACCTGGTTTATGTTTCATCCTTGCCGTGGATTTCCTTTACAGCGGCAACAAATCCGGTCAGACTTGGATATGAGGATTCCGTTCCGAGACTTTTGTTCGGAAAGCATTTCAAACAGGACGGAAAGATTATGATGCCTTTTTCCGTTCAGGTTAATCACTGCCTTATGGATGGTATCCACGCTTCAAAATTTTATTATAAGTTAACAGAAATACTTAACAATCCCGATAAATATTATTCTTAAAATTTTATGAAAAGATTTTTTCTGCTTAAACAAATAGTCATTCTTGTTTTATTCTTTATCTCATCGGTTAATCTTGCTCAGTTTATTGATAAAGATTTAGCGCCAACCGATTACTTAATCCCTTACCCCGTTTCTCTGGAAATTGACAGCACTACAAAATGCAATTTTAGTTCTGATGTTGACTTAAAGTTCAATAAACTTTCATCACCCAAATTGATTACTTATGCAGAAAAGATTAAGAAAAGAATAAAAGATATTTTTCTTAACAGTAAAGCAGATGATGAAAATGAAAGCAAAACAATTGTTGAAATAAACTGTGTTGAAGTACCGGAAGTAAATTTAAACAACAACGAAAGTTATTCAATTGAGGTTTTAAAAGACAAAATTGTTATTGAAGCGGTTACAGACATAGGTGCTATGCGGGGTCTTGAAACTCTTGCCCAGTTAACACAAATATATGCAGGGAAAAGTTTTATCCCTTATTTAAAAATCAAAGATAACCCAAGGTTTAAATGGCGCGGACTTATGATAGATGTCTGCAGACACTATATTCCTAAAAGCGTAATACTGCGGAATCTCGACGCAATGGCAGCGATGAAACTGAATGTATTTCACTGGCACCTTTCCGAAGATCAGGGGTTCAGAGTTGAATGCAAAACATTCCCGAAGTTACACGAAATGGGCTCTGACGGAAATTATTTTACACACGAGGACGTAAAGGAAATTATTAAATATGCCAACGACAGAGGAATTCGCGTTGTACCCGAATTTGATATTCCCGGACATTCTACTGCCTGGTTTGTGGGCTATCCTGAATATGCAAGTCTTCCCGGTAAATATGAGATAGAAAGACATTACGGTGTTTTCGACCCTACTTTCGACCCTACAAAAGAAGAAACCTATGTTTTCTTCGATAAGTTTTTTAAGGAAATGTCAGAACTCTTTAATGATGAATACATTCATATCGGCGGAGATGAGAACAGCGGTAAACAGTGGGATTCAAGTAAAGCGATTCAAAAGTTTAAAAAAGATAATAACTTAAAATCCAATCACGAACTTCAGGCATACTTCAATAAAAGAATTCAAAAAATTCTTGAGAAGTACGGAAAGAAAATGATTGGATGGGATGAAATACTCAGTACAGAACTACCAAAAAGTATTGTTATACATTCCTGGCAGGGGAAACAGGGTATGGTGACTGCCGCGAAGAACGGCTACTACTCAATTCTTTCCAACGGATATTACATCGACCTGTGCCAGAGTATAGTTGACCATTATTATAACGAACCTTTACCAAACGATATTAATTTGACAGATGAAGAAAAGAAGTATATTCTTGGCGGTGAAGCAACTATGTGGGCTGAACTCGTTGACTCTAATAATATTGATTCAAGAATCTGGCCCCGAACAGCCGCAATAGCCGAAGTACTTTGGTCGGGCAGAAAATCATACGGACAAGACTCAATTAAAAATATTGAAAATTTGTATTACAGGTTCAATGCATACATCCCAAACTATCTCGCTTTTGTAGGGATTAATATTATGACAAACAGGTTTCAACGAATACTGTATATGGGTTTGGATTCGAACACATACAAAGTTTTCGCACTTATTGACATAGTTGAACCCCTGAAATATTACAATCGGCATAAATACACAAAATATTCTCAATCAACTCCGCTTAACAGACTTGTAGATATCGCAGTTCCAAACGCACCTTTTTCATTCTATATAAATAATTTAATAGGAAGAAAACTCCGTGATGAGAAGGTTAATCTTCCGGGGAGTGAATCAATTAATATGACTTTAAGCGAAGAAGAAATTACATCTTATAAGAATAATACTTATCTGAATGAACTAATTCCTTTGTTTTCAAATGTAGATTTATCTATGAAAATCTTTGTCGAACTTTTGAAGATTGAAAAAGGCGAGACCATAAGCGATGAAAAATACAATAGTTTGAAATCTTCATTGCTTGAACTTAAAAAGCCTGTTGCTGAACTTGAAATTCCTTATATCGATAATCTTTTAAAGTTGCTGGATTATTTAAAACAAAATTCCAAGTGACAAGAGTTTGCAAAATATTGTTTGTCTTTTTATTACTCAGTAATCTGTCTTCGGCACAGTTACAAAAAGTAAACTTTGAAAACTGGAATTTCAAAAATGTAAAAGATACGAATTATTTGCCCGCGACTGTCCCCGGTACTGTTCACACAGACTTACTTGCTAACGGTATTATCGAAGATCCCTTTTACAGAGACAATGAAAAGAAAGTTCAATGGATAGAAAAAGAAGACTGGGTTTACAAAACAGAATTTGATTTTGAAAATACAGAAGAAAAAATTGATTTAGTGTTTGAGGGTTTAGATACTTATGCAAACGTTTTTTTAAACGGAGAGAAAATTTTAAATACAGATAATATGTTCCGCGGATACAGAGTTAAGGACTTTCAAAAGTATCTTGTTAAAGGTAATAATGTTCTTGAAGTTTTATTCCGTTCGCCTGTTGTTATTGAAGACAGCCTCTCTAAAATATTTTATCAGCAAGCAGGAATCAATAAACTTCCCGAAACAGGAAGAATCTTCACGCGAAAAGCCGCATACCATTACGGATGGGACTGGTCGCCGCGTTTTGTTACCTGCGGTATATGGCGTAATGTGTATATGGAAGTATATAAAGAAGCAAGAATAAGCAATGTATATATTCAGCAAACACTTAGCGATGATTATAAAAAAGCAGAACTTTCATTCATCGTTGGTGTTTCAGAAAGCAATGATAAAACTTATGAAATTAATGTTATAAATAAATTTGATAACTCTGTTCATAAATATTCTTCAATGGATAAATTTTCTCTGACTATCGACAATCCAAATCTCTGGTGGTGTAACGGGCAAGGAGAGCCATACCTTTATGAATTTGAGGTTATTCTTAAAAATAGTAATTCCATACTCGATAAAAAAACTGTAAGAACAGGAATCAGAAAAATCGAACTCATACAGGACGATGATTCAATTGGCAGGTCTTTTTATTTTAAACTTAACGGTGTGCCTGTCTTTATGAAGGGGACAAATTACATTCCCCCCGATAATTTTATGCCAAGAGTTACAAAGGAAAAATATAAAAACCTAATCAGGACGGCAAAAGAAACCAATATGAATATGCTGCGTGTATGGGGCGGAGGTGTTTATGAGGATGAAGAGTTTTATAATCAATGCGATGAAAACGGAATACTCGTCTGGCAGGATTTTATGTTTGCCTGTGCGATGTATCCCTGGGATAAAAATTTTCTTTCAAATGTTTCTGATGAGGCTGAATATAATATTCTAAGACTTAGAAATCATCCCTGCATAGCGCTTTGGTGCGGCAATAATGAAAACGACGAAGGCTGGCAAAACTGGGGATGGCAGAATAATTATAATGATGAACAGAAAGAAAAAATATGGGATGGATATATTTCGCTGTTTCAAAAACTACTTCCCTCATTAGTTGATATTCATGCAAGCCAAACACCTTATGTGTCAACGTCTCCTCAAATCGGCTGGGGGAAAAAGGAAAGTATGACTCACGGCGATTCACACTACTGGGGAGTATGGTGGGGGATGGAACGATTCGATACTCTCGAAAAGAAAGTACCGAGGTTTATGAGCGAATACGGATTCCAGAGTTTTCCCGATACTTCAACCATAAATAGATTCACTGAAGAAAAAGACAGATATTTGTTTTCAGATGTCCTTAAAACCCATCAAAAACATCCGACAGGATTCGAGAACCTTACAAAGTATATGCAAATGTATATTATAAGCACAAACGATTATTCTCAATTTATTAAAAACACACAGAACTTACAGATAAACTGTTTAAAAACCGCAATCGAAGCACAGCGTCTCGCGAAGCCATATTGTATGGGAACGTTGCTCTGGCAGTTCAACGATTGCAATCCTGTCATTTCCTGGTCAGTACTTGATTATTACGGAACTCCAAAACCTGCATTAACGGAGTTAAAAGAATTATACAACAATGTTTTAGTAATTTTAAAGGAAGAGAAAAACATAATAAATATTCATATCGTTAACGATTACAGATTTTCTCTTGATGGAAAGTTATTTTTGCTTAATGAAAATGATGACACATTAAAAACCCTAAGCGTTGAATTACAACCAAATTCTTCCGGTAAATACTTAGAGATAGATAGAGAGAGTATTATTAAAAACGCAAAGACATTGAACGTCATTCTTAAACTACAGAACAACGAAATCTTTTCAAAAAGAATATTCTTGTAAGAACAAACAACTTTTTTATGAATTTAATAAACCTAAACAATATTAAATATCATGTGATGGTTGTAAGAAATAATGATTGTATAGTAAGTGGAAAATAATACAGTTTTTAGCCACATCTTTTTGAACATCATTTTTAAATTCGTTTCTTTAAATTATTAACTAAAGAATATGCAATATGATATTTGTTTATTGCTTGTTCGGAATTTTTAAAATAGAAGTGTGTGAAATACAAATCTCATTTAACAATAACTTATACAATTAAAGAAATTTAAACATGGTTTTATGTCAGATACAATAGTTTTGCCGCCACACCCTTCTGTAAAGGGAATTAAGTCAACAATACTAGGCATTTTTGGAAATATTATGCTTGCACTTATTAAAGGTCTTGCAGGCTTTTTCGGTAACTCTTATGCGCTTATCGCTGATGCTATTGAATCTACTTCCGATGTTTTCAGTTCGTTAATTGTCTTGATAGGTCTGAAAATTTCTTCAAAACCAAAAGATAAGAATCATCCTTACGGTCACGGTAAAGCAGAACCAATAGTAGCAATTGTTGTGTCATTAACCTTAATGGGCGCTGCTGTTATAATAGCAATTCAGAGTATTCAGCAGATTACGACTCCTCACCAAACTCCCGCTGCTTTTACTTTATTAGTACTAATATTTGTTGTTGCAGTAAAGGAAACACTTTTCAGATATGTTTTTAAAGTAGGAAATGAAGTGCAAAGTACAGCCGTGAAAACTGATGCATGGCATCATAGAAGCGATGCTATAACTTCCGTTGCGGCATTCATTGGGATTTCTATTGCATTAATATTTGGAAAAGGTTTCGAAGCAGCGGATGATTACGCGGCATTTTTAGCATCAGGAATAATTGCTTTCAATGCTTACAACTTATTCAAACCTGCTTTTGCAGAAATTATGGATACCGCACCTCCCGTACATATTGAAGAAGATATTCGGAAAACAGCCGGTTCAGTTGAAGGAGTGCTTGAACTGGAAAAGTGCTTCATTCGGAAAATGGGCTTTGATTACTTTGTTGATTTACATGTGAATGTTAATGGGGATTTATCCGTCCGGGAAGGTCATAACATTGCACACAATGTAAAAAGAGCCTTACTTAAATCGAATTTAAGAATAGCAGATGTTTTAATACATATTGAACCGCAATAATTTTTTAAGAAATAATTATGATTAAATATTAAACAATTTATATTAAAATTCAAACGTTTAGCAAATCACTTCAGAATAATATCTGACTTTATAAAGAGATAAAAAGATTTTTCGGTTTTCTTTTTAAACTCTCTTTCCCTTAAATAATCAGTGAAAATCAGTCTCAATCATTTCTAATCAGTGTGCCAACTCCATTATTATACCGCCCTCTCAATGCTGACATCTTTTCCATTTTTTATTTTCTAAACTCTATGTAAATTTGTACAAATAATTATATATGGAAATCATTGAAAATAAACTGAAAAATTTAATCATAGTTGGCGACAGGGTATTAATAAAACTTAAATCATTATCCGATAAAACTAAAACAGGGCTTTATCTTCCTCCCGGAGTACAGGAGAAAGAAATTGTTCAGACCGGCTATGTAATGAAAGTCGGTCCCGGATATCCTCTCGCACAGGCATCGGAAGACATTGAAGAATCGTGGAAACAAAAGGATGACAAAGTGAAGTACATTCCATTGCAGGTGAAAGAAGGTGACCTAGCAATTTTTCTTCAGAAAAATTCAATTGAAGTGGTTTATAAGGATGAAAAATATTTCATCGTTCCGCAGAACCATATTCTTATGGTTGAACGCGAAGATTTTGATTAAAATTTTGAGTTATATTTTTATTATATATATCTTATATTTATAGAAATTTAAACATAGATGAATACAGAAACGATATTATTTATTATATTCGGAGTCTCGGCAATAGTTTCCGCAATATTTATGGTTACAAGAAAAAATCCGATTATCAGTGCGATATTTCTGATACTTAATTTTTTCACCGTTGCCGTTATATACCTGCTGCTCAAAGCCCAGTTTATTGCTATCATACAGGTACTGGTCTATATGGGTGCTATTATGGTTCTGTTCCTCTTTGTTATTATGCTTCTGAACTTAAAAGAAGATGCTAAAATTACCGAACAATTAACTTACAAAAAAATCACTTCCATCCTGCTCTCGATTCTTTTGTTAAGTGTATTGGGAGTTTCTTTCTATCTCGGTTTTCAGGGAAAGCAAATGAGCGATGCGGCTGAAAAAATCGGTACAGCCGAAAACCTTGGTAAGGTTCTTTTCACTACTTATTCTTTTCACGTCTTAGCCGCAGGAATGCTTTTACTTGCTACTATTGTAGGCGCAGTTATTCTTGCAAAGAAGAAATTCGACTGATTGTATTAATCTGATTTAATCGGGTTAGTCGGATAATCATATTTATAAGATTCTTTATCTTATCAAAATTATTATAATTTATCTGTATTTTATCTCATCGAAATTATTTATTATTTGCTTTCAAAAAGGGGACGATTTGATTATAAGAAAACTAATATTTGTTTTACTTATCGGGTTTATCTTTGCGGGATGCTCCACTAAAAAACATTTAGCAAATTTAAACACAAAACCTGTTTCGGTAAAAACTTTTGAAACTCCTCCCGGAGCAGACAAAAATATACCGTCAGAGCAGGGCGGCGAAGGGTTTAAAGGTATTAACTGGAAAACCAACGAAAGCAATTTCCTTCAGGGCAGTGACGATGCTCAAAAAGGCGGAGAATTGAAATTAGTCGTTCCCGACCAGATTATAACTTTAAGGTCAGATGGAAAAGATACTTATTTCTACGTTAACTCAATGTTTAAATCTCTTTTGTACGAAACACTTCTTAAGAAAGATGATGCCTTCGATGAGTTTGCTCCGTGCCTCGCAACCCACTGGCAAATATCCGATGATAATCTTACATTCAGGTTTAGAATAAACCCCGAAGCCCGCTGGGCAGACGGAAAGCCTGTTATTGCAAACGATGTTGTGTCGAGCTGGAATCTGATAGTAAACCCCGCCCTTCAATCACCATACATCAATGAACTGTTCAGCAAGTTTGAAAAACCTGTTGCTGAAAGTAAATATATTGTTTCAGTGAAATCAAAAGAATTAAACTGGAAACAGTTTGATTACTTTGCAACAAGCCTTAGAATTTATCCTTCTCATATAATCGATACTTTAAGCGGTGAGAATTATCTGAAACTTTTTCAGTTTGATTATCTTGTCGGAAGCGGTCCCTACGTATTTTTAAAAGACGACTTGAAAAAGGGAGAGTCGGTTTCTTTCAGACGCAGGAGTGATTACTGGGCTGAAAACGAAAAGACGAATAAAGGCTTGTACAACTTCGATGTAATCACGATTTCATTCTCTTCAAATGAATTGCTTAATTATGAAAAATTCAAAAAGGGAGAAATCGATATTATGGAAGTTCAGAAAGCACAGAGCTGGGCTGAAGATTATAACACGGACATTATTAAACAAAGGGATGATTAAAAAGATTGAGATTAAAAACTCCGCTCCCAAATCAGTAATGGGTATAGCGTTGAATATGAGAAAGCCGCCTTTTAATGATGTTCGGGTAAGGAAGGCATTCGCTTATGCATTCAACAGAAAACTGTACAACGAAAAACTATTCTTCAATTCATACGAATTCACTACTTCGTTTTTTCAGGGCACTGAGTTTTCAAACAAATCAAACCCTGTTGTAGGGTTTAACCTCGATTCGGCATCCTTGTTACTTTCTGAAGCAGGATGGAAAGAAAAAAATCCGGAAGGATACCTGATTAAAGAAGGCAGATTGCTCGAAGTGGAACTGCCTTTTTACAAACCAACTGACAGGTATTATACAATCTATCAGGAAGACCTAAAAAAAATCGGAGTAAAAGCAAACCTGAAAGAGTATGAATACATAACAATGCTGCAACTCGGAAATGAAAGAAAATTTGACGTTCTGCCCGTAAATTTTTCGGGTATCAGAACTCCCAACCCATCAGGCTTTCTAAGTTCATCATCAGCCGACTCTTTGTACACAAACAATTTTTCAGGTATTAAAGATTTCAGAATTGATGAACTCTGCAGAAGGTATGAAAGCAGTTTCAATAAAGATGAGAGAAAAAACATATTAGTAGAAATCGATAAACTCGCCGTAGAACATTACGCATACATTTTTGGATGGTCTGCTTCAAGCGTCAGACTCGTATATCAGAATAAATTCAAATATCCGGAGTATATCATCTCTCCCAAAGGCGGTTTTTCCGATGTAATGTCATTCTGGTATTACGACAATAATTTGGTAGAAGCGTATCAGAAATTAAAAAATTGATATACATCTTCTCAATCTGGAAGATTGAGATACATATTTAAAAATTTTATCCTGTAAAGAATATGTACCACATTCTTAATTCCTTTTAATTTAATTTTTAAAATTTTCTCCCGTTACTGTTTAAACCGTAACAAGAGTTTTAAAAAGAACACTTATTTTATTAACTATTTTTTATTTATTACTTTCAAATCACTAAGCCGTCTGTGGAACAGGGGGCGGCTCATTATTCTTAAAATTACACTTAACTAAATCCGGTCATCTAACTTCCCGCAAAAAACATTCTCCTGACTTACCTCTCACCGGTATCATCGTAATAATCTTCCCTTATGCTGACTGCTTCCTGTTTACTGTTTTTTCCTTTGCAAATCATACTCAGTAACCTTACTTAAAGTCACATATTACTTACTCCGAGTTTTCCCGATACAGTTTCCCAGAACTTCTGCCTGAGTCTGGGCTGAGGTAATTCCTTCTTTGCTTTGTAAACTGCACTTGCTATCCTGTCTTTAGGAATTTCAGGATAATGCTTTTCTACTATTTGAATTATGAACGATATTTCAAACAGTTCCTCGCATATAATGAAATTGGTATTAAACCTTTCCTTATACTGCTCGTCTATTTTTTCCCAGCACATAATTAATTGTTAATTTGTTTTTTGTAAAAAGTGTTTGGTTGATTCACGATCTCGTTGTATGCCATCGCTATATCGTAATACCTGTTAATAAGAGCATAATTATAAGAAGCACATATCTCTAAAATATATCTGGATAAGATTTTTTTCTTATCCAGAATAATTTCTTTGACGTTGTTTTCGATTAGAATAATTATATCGTTGTAAATCAGTAATTTGATTCCCTCTTTTAAGTTGACAGAAATTTCCGTGAACCCAAAATCAGGTTTGCTGAAAGATAAAGGAGATGCGTTGTTTAAAGTCTTCAGACTTTTTTGAATTTTATTTACTTCGTTTAATCTGAGGTTTATTTCGAGTGTCTTGTTTCCGGGTTCCATTTTTACCTGAACCCTGCTGTCGTAATTATTTTTTATTTTATCCATAATATTATTAATTTTTTTAATAATATATGGATAATAAATTAAACTTCAAACCTGGAGCAGGCTTTATAATTACTATTTCAAAACCGAATTATTTTTTTTGTTACAGTATAAAGAGTTGATATAACAGTTATTTATAAAAAATCAGACTTCTTTATAATTACTTATTTCGCCGCTGAAATGTTTTTTAAATTGCTTATAATTATATCGAGTTCTTCCACTATCCAGTCTTTCATCACCATGTGCTTTCTGTTGTTTACCTTCGAACGTAATATTTCGATATCAATGAGTTTCTTGTTTGCTACAGGATTGGAAACAACATTTAGTACTTTGAGAAATACTTTAATAAAATTAAGAAATCTCGTTTTTTCATCCTTGTTAAGGAATTTATCATCTGTAACAGTCGCTTTATAATTATGAACTTTCTGAAGTAATTCAGCGTACTGCCTTCCCTTGAAAAGTATCTTTATCTCGAGATGTTTAATGTTATACTTAGTAAACCCGTCTGTATTGCTCACCTTATAAATATGAGAAAGAGCGTTAGTATATTTCCCTATTAAGAAATAATAATGTGAAAGTCCGAAATTGCTTACATCGATGGTATCTTTAGGACTCAGATTATCTGAATTAGCGTCAACAAAATCTTTAATCGCCTGAGGTTTCTTTAAGTCAAATGCCTGCATTATGTAGTTTAGTGCAAGAACAGGATTTATATATTGATTCGTGTAATCCTTGTAGTATTGTCGCTGGAAGAATAAATTTGTAAAATACAATTCCTCGTTGACAAAAAAATCATTTTCATATCCAATCCTTTGTCTTAAAATCGCATATTGCATTATAGAGTGGTAATGATACCTCTGAAGTTTGAAAGGTAAATCAGCATAGTTATCGTTAAGAAATGATTTGTAATGAAAGTACAATTCGTCGTTCGTTAAATCGAAATACATTGTGTGTAATTTCTTGAACAATAGAAAAGCCGTATGATGTTTCTTCCTTTTTGAATATAGTTCTTCTATTTTATTGTTATTGAATAAATGGTTCACGTTGAGAAAATTCTTGTCGAAGTCTGTTTTTCCTGTCGCAATATGCTTTGTTACCAAATTAGTAAAGAGCATAGTCAGTTCTATTATTGAATTCATATAAAGGTTTCCCATTGCAATAACAGTATTTTCCTTTTGTTTAATCAGGCTTAAGTTGTTTTCTTTAGGATATATTACTGCAGAGTGATTGTATTGATTTAGCGAGTGAAGGTATTTTGTGTATGTAAAATCAAGTATGCATCCGTCATTCAGTTTGCTCGCTTATTCTTTTATCGTGTGTTTTATAAGCGTATAGATTGCCCGTATAAAGGAAATGTTTAGCAAGTAAAACGTCCGGATACATTTCATTCTGAAACATCGACACTTTCAGTCTTAAATAATCCAAGATATAAGAGTTTATATGTGAATATACTTTCATCAAAGTATTCTCATTCAGTTTTCTTCTCTTTCGTATTATACTCTTTATCTTGGCGTAATTCTGTGTAGCAAGGTGGTGTCTTTTTGACGCAATGATTTTGATATACTTCAAGAACTCCTGTTTTCGAACCGAAGACCGGAGATTTCAGATACAAATAAAAATTTTCAAAATCTTTGTCATCAAAATATTTTAAATTAATAAACAGTTCGATTCTTTTCATTTTTGTTATTTTTATTTTATAAATTAATGTTTTTTTCTGTCTTTTTGCTTCGATTTAATTAACATCCGGTCAATTTCGTTTTCTTAAAATACTTTTTTTGTTCGCCAATCAACACTCTATAAGTAATTAAACAGTTAAAATTAATATATGAAAACCTCAAAAACAACACAAAAATTTGATTTTTTTGAAAATTGAGCATTTTTGAAATGGTAAGCATAACGATACCTCCAGGTTTGATGTTAAATTTATTATTACGATATTTGTATAAATTTATAAAACATTAAAAAATCATTTGTATGAAAAAGACTATTTTTATTTTTGCAATTATTGCAATGCTCTTTACAGGATTTATATCCATAAGTAATTTTGTTTCCGCAGATAGTAAATCTTCAGTTGTACTCGCGGAATGGGTTGAGTATAAAATTATTGATGGTGTTGTGTATGAAGTGATTCATCATGACAATGGTGATATTACTTTAACATCCATAGGCCGTCCTCCTGCGAGAGGTTGATTCAAATAAATACTGTAGCATTAATAATCAGTGTTAATGTAGGTCGATGTAGTCAATTGCGTTATAGTGAATTACGTAATGAAAATACATCGATGTATCGGAAGTGGACTTCCAAAGTATAAGCGTTATTATGTGTGCGTATTTATTTTGTTACATTAGTATTATATCCGGGTAAAAATATTTTGCTATACTATAAATACTAACGTGTCAGATGAGCCTGAATAAATATTTTTTAATCAATATAAGTTTAAGATAATCATTATAGAGAAATCAATTTTCTCCGTGCATTATTTCTGCTTTTTAAAATCCCTCTGACAAGAGATATATTATCTCTTAAAACCCGTAAACAAACCCAATTGAATAAACCGGAGCCCAGTCTTTATAAGGAGAATTTTTATTTTGCAATAAATCCACTTTTATCTCAGCCGTTATTCCTGCTCTTGAATTACCTATCGGCTGATAAACACCCGCCCCTAAGAATATAAAAGGAACTTCGCGTCTTTCTTTGTCGTAATAAATAACATTGTTTGCGGAGGTTCTTTGCACGGGGTTTTCGTAACTGTAATAAGCGGGCTCAAGCAATGCATATCCCTGTCTAATCGGAGAAAACCTTATAGCCCCTCTTACACCGAACTGATTATATCCGAGTTGATCTCCCTCGGCATCATTCAGGTTCTTCTCCCAGGCTCTTGAATATTCAACCATAAAAACGGTGCTAAACATACTGCTTATTCTGTAGCCTATTGATGGGGCTATGTAAACCTGTGAATAATCTCCAAAACTTGCCCCAAATTCTCCGCCGTAGAATAAATTATCCGAAAATTTCTTTGCCTGTAACTGAGTTGAATTTCCGTCATTACTTAAATTAAACACTTGTGAAATACAAAAATCTGATACTGCAAACACGATAACTGCTAATAAGATTAATCTTTTCATATTTTTGATTTTAAATGTTAATTAAAAATAAATTACAAACAATTTAACAGAAAAATTATTAAAATATAATTCATAATCGGCTGAACAAACTCAGTCACAATAACAGCCTGCCTCATTGGAGTGTAAACGGTTTAGAAAATGAAATTTATATAATTTATAATATTTTAAAAGTGGTTAAAGTCACCGCACTGACAAATTTCTTTACAGAACAGTACACTTTTTTCACTTGCTATTTTATTATTCCCCCGTAAGAGGGTAAACAGAGAAAAATAATTTTGTATGTCGTTATGAGTTAAATTTTAATGTTATTTTTGTTAACTTTTATGAAAAATAAATTAGATTATATATAATTCATTATGCCTGATTGGTCAATTGATTTATCAATTACTTTAGTTAAGATTGTTGTCGTTGAACTCGTTTTGCTTACTGCTGTTGCTTACACAGTTTATGCGGAAAGAAGAGTCTCCGCATTTATTCAAAATCGTATAGGTCCGAACAGAGTCGGGTTTCAGGGATTGCTGCAGCCTTTGGCAGATGCCTTGAAACTTCTGCTGAAAGAGGACATTGTTCCAACCAGGGCAAATAAACTGGTGCATTCCCTTGCTCCCGCAATATCGATATTTGTTGCTCTTTCAACTTTTGCTGTTATTCCTTTTGGTGATAAGATATTAATTGCAGGTAAAGAAATCAAACTACAGATTGCCGATGTTAATATCGGATTACTATATATACTCGCTTTATTATCTCTGGGTGTTTATGGAATTACTCTCAGCGGCTGGTCTTCAAACAGTAAATATTCCCTTCTTGGCGGATTGCGTTCATCAGCTCAAATGATAAGTTATGAACTTTCTATGGGACTTTCCGTACTCGGAATTATACTTCTTAACAGTTCTTTCCGTCTTGATACGATTGTAATGAATCAGTACGGCTGGAAATGGAACATTATTCTGCAACCGATTGGGTTTCTGACTTTTCTTGTTGCATCCTTCGCAGAAACAAACCGAACCCCGTTCGATTTGCCCGAAGCCGAGCAGGAACTTGTAGGCGGATACCATACTGAGTATTCAAGTATGAAATTCGCACTTTTTTTCCTTGCCGAATATGCTGCTGTTATAGTTGCATCCGCTGTTATTACTACGCTGTATCTTGGCGGCTGGCAGTTTCCTTATTTACAAACTTTCGGACTACCTGATATGGCAGTAAGTATTATTCAGGTATTAACATTTTGCGGTAAAGTTGCATTAATGGTTTTCTTCTTTATATGGGTCAGATGGACAATACCAAGATTCAGGTATGACCAGTTGATGAACCTGGGCTGGAAGGTTATGCTTCCTGTTGCACTCGCTAATTTAGTATTAACTGCTATTGTATTAACTATTATAAAATTAAATTCTTAAATATGAAAAAAGTAATTTTTGTTTTATTGTTCGTGTTTGCGTTTGTTACTCTCTCAAAAGCGCAGATGTATTATGAATTCACACTGCCTGATGTTGACGGTAATGATGTTTCAATGAGTAAAATTTTAGAGAAGTCAAACCTTGTGATGCTCAGTTTCTGGGCTACCTGGTGCACACCTTGTAAAGAAGAGATGAAAAAACTTGCGGATTTGAATGAAAAATATAAAGATGAAGGGTTTATTTACGTAGCGGTAAACGTTGATAACCAAAAATCGGCATCTAAAGTAAAATCCTTTATTGTTGCTCAGGGTTATACGTTTCCTGTTTTAATGGACAGCGATAAGAAAGTTTTTGAAGGATACAGCGGTAAGGACGAAATGCCTTATTCAGTAATGATAAATAAAAAGAAAGAAATCATTTCCGTTCACACGGGATATAAAACCGGTGATGAAGTGATGCTTGAGAATGAAATAAAAGCGGCTCTTGGATTAAATAAACAATAATAATTAAAAAAATTCCCCTATAATAAAATGAAAAAATATTTATTTGCAGTATTATTTTTATTCTTTGCGATAACGGCTAATGCACAGTTGAACCTGAACGTGAAAGCCGCGTTGAACAATTTACTCAGGTATGGAAGCGGTTCGGAAACAAATCTGGGATCTACCAATCCCAAAGAATATTTTGAAAACGTTACTGATGCAAGGTTGTCTGTGAACGATATCGTATTCGGTATTAGGTATGAAATCGATGCGCCGATAGAATACGGTGTTGACTTCAGAGGTATTAAGAAAAGATACGTTACATACATAAATAATGATGTAGGAATAGATTTTCGGGCAGGAGATTTCTGGGAAATAATCGGCAGAGGTCTTTCTATGAATTCTTTTGAAGACAGAGGTCAGTTTTTTGATACAGGGATAGACGGAGTGAGGTTTGCTTATAAGAAAACATTTGGCGAAAAAAATCCCGTGAAAACAAAGGCATTGTTTATGGGTGGAAAAATAATATACAATGACAATCTTGTTCCTACCCGCGTGGAAACGTACGATGTGAGGGATGGTAACATAGAAATATCTCCTATAAAGAATTTAACCTTAGGAGCAAATTATGTTTACTCTATGGGTTCAATACCTACTTCATTCGATACAACGGCTGTGAAATCTTACATACCCGAAGGATACGGAGCCCTGACGATAGGTAATTTCCAGTGGATGGCTTCCTATTCACATAAACAATCAAACACAACGCCTAATAATTCTTACCCGACACCGCTTAATGCTAAAGGAGACGGTTTCTATTCTTCTATATCTTACTCTATGCCAAAAATAGGGTTCACTTTCGATTATAAGAATTACAGGTATGACTTAACTGCTCCTGATTACAGAAGTGCCGACAGACCGACACGTATGCTTCCGTTCCAGAATCCGCCGACTGCAGTTAAAGAACACGCATCAACATTGCTTTCAAGGTATCCGCATGTCGTTGATTTTAACGACGAAGTTGGAGGACAGTTTGATATTGTGTATGCACCGACAGAAAATATTACCGTAAATATAAACACTGCTGCAGCATCAAGACATTATAATTATAAAAATATTGGCACAGGTGCGCTTATTGTTTATGATAGAATCGACAGAAGTTCAAGTTATATGCCCTCTTTCAGCGATGAGTTTTCACCGTGGTATGAAGCATATGTTGAAGGCGAATGGTATGCAACAGATAAGATTTATGCAAAGGTATCTTACGATTATCAGAGTTCGGTTATTTATGATAACTTAAGTCCGGATAATTCTGAAAAACAAAGAGTAAGTACAATTCCGACTGAATTCAGATATTCATTCACGAAGGATTATACTTTAAAAGTGAATTTCGAAAACCAATTCGTTTATAATTCCAATATGACAACGAAGAAAGATTTTCTGAATGAATTAATTTCTTTAAGTGTTTCCAGGTCGCCTAATTTAAGCGCCACTGTTAGTTACGAATGGACTACGAGCGATGAAGAACCTACAGGTAAAAAATCCTGGATGCTTGGTGAAGTATCCTACAAACTCAATACCACGAATTCGGTTACCGTTTCTTATGGTACAGAACGAGGCGGAGTAAGATGTACGAATGGTATCTGCAGATACGTAAGACCTTTTGAAGGCTTCAGACTAACAATCAATTCAAAATTTTAATCCTTATAAAAATGAAAAAATTAACATTAACAATAATAGGTTTATTTCTGATATCAGTAATATTTTATTCCTGTGAATCGAATGATAGCCCTGTAATACAGAATACAAACAATAGCACGGCTCAGAGTAAAATTCTTATGGAGTTTTTTACTGCTGTTAATTGTCCAAACTGTCCTCCTCCCGGACACTTTCTGGATTTAATCGACAGCCTTAAAGGAGTTACGATAAACGATACGAACGTAGTTATTATCAGATATCATTCAAACTATAACGGGTATGACCCGTACTATTTATTCAACCCGACAGGAAGTGCCGCAAGACACATGTATTACGAATATTCCTGGAATCCCGCAGGTTCATTGATGGGTGTTAACTTACCGAATTTTATCCAGTCAGTATGGTTAAACAATATTAATACTGCACTTGAAAAGAAAAATCCTTTGGAAGTAGGAGTAGCCAATACATTCGATACAACCTCCAAAGCAGGAACAGTGAACATTTCGTTAAAACTTGCTTCGACGAGTCCTGATAATGATTTAAAACTTTTTGTTCTTTTCACAGAAAATGAATTATTTTATTCAGGTACCAATGGTGAAAAAGTTCATCAGAACACTTACAGGCAAATGTTAACTGATAATGCCGGTGATGCAATTTCGCTTCAGCCGGGCGTTTTACAAAATGTAACCAAACCTTATACATTAAAGACGGGAATCAATACTGCAAATGCTCACGTTGTGGTATTTGTACAAAGCCAGAACGGAAAAACAGTTTATGGAGTAGAAAGAATTAAATTTTAATATCATAAAATTAACTGCCCAATGACAAAAGTAAAGATAATATTGATTTTCATATTATTGTTTTTGGGCAGTTCTTATATCCGGTCACAAATAGATACTTCTAAGCAGGTCGTACCCGATACCACCGATTTAAACTCTTTCAGGTATCAGGAAAAATTGCTTGAAAGTACGCTCGAAGATACTGAAGATTCCAAACTTCTCGACAAGATGGATTACCTTAAATCTAAACCTCTTGATTTAAACACAGCCACACGTGAACAACTTGAAGAAGTACCTTTTATGACATCAATCGCTGCTAAAAAAATTATTGATTACAGGACCAAAAATGGTAACCTGAAGTCAAAAAGAGAATTGTTGAAAATTGACGGTATATCTCAGGAGTTTTATGAAAAGATTAAAATCTATATCGTTGCGAAAAACTCAAAGACTGATTTTGTAAAGGATGAAACAGGTAAAATCTACAAGGAATCCGATTATTATTCAAGTAACATTTTTAAAAATATTGACGTGAAGTACAGAACCCGTGTTCAGAAAGATATACAGGAAAAGCAGGGTTATATAGATGGTGATTATCAGGGGTCAAACCAAAAAATATACAACAGATTAACGGTTTCCTACGATAAAAAAGATTACAGCATAGGAGCAAATCTTACGCTCGAAAAAGATGCAGGTGAAACGAGTCTTACAGATTTTTACTCGGGTTACATTGACCTTAAAAACTGGAAGTTTGTTAATAAAGCAATCGTTGGAGATTACGGTTTGAATTTCGGACAGGGACTCGGTTTGTGGTCTTCTCTTGCATTCTCAAAGGGCGCAGAAGCAGTAAGCGTTATTAAGAAGAATAATTACAAAATTGATAGTTATCGCTCGACAAATGAAGTACAGTTTTTCAGGGGTGCTGCCACTAACCTCGAATTCGGAAAGTATAATTTCTTTTTCTTTTATTCTGATAATTATTATGATGCCTCAGTAGATACAACTTTAGACGAAGTTTCAAGTCTTTATTATGACGGCTACCACAGGACTACGAGTGAAATAAACAGAGAAAACGCATCTAAAGAAAGGCTACTTGGCGGGAGAGTATTTGCTAATTACGGATTCTTAAGGCTTGGCACTACTTACTGGACTTCCAAATTTTCAAAACCCATTACTCCCGATAGTGTTAAGCAATTGTATAACTTCTCTGGTAGTTCTGCAAATATGATTAGTGTTGACTATGATATTATTTATAAAAACTTTAATATGTTTGGTGAGTTTGCCCGTTCACAATCAGGCAGCGTAGCAGGAATGTCTGCTCTTCAGTTCTCCTTCACGAAATTTGCCGAAATGATATTTCTGTACAGAAATTATCCCGAAGATTTTGCCCCTGTTCATTCTTTTGGTTTCGGCGAAAATAACGGAAACACTCAGAATGAAAACGGTTTTTACGCAGGGCTTAGTCTGAAACCTCTCAAAGGTCTGTCAATCGATACATATTTTGACCAGTTTAAATTTCCTTACAGAACGTATTATAATCCTGTTCCTACTACAGGTAACGATTTTCTTGTAAATGCAGAATATCGTGTGGCAAAAGGATTAAATGTTTATATGAAGTACCGGAATAAAAACAAAGAAGAAACACGTACTGTTTAGATGAGTTTAATCGTGATACTAAAAAGATTGACAGCAGAAATCAGATGAATGTGCGCTTTGGTTTTGATTATGAAGTATCGAGTACGATAAGGGTTAAAAGCCGCTATGAATACGTTATGGTTAAATATGATAATTTTGGCGGTAATAACAAAGGCTACTTATTCTATACCGATATAAAAGCATTTGCTTTTAAAAACCTTTCTTTCTCAACAAGATTTATAGTTTTTCAGACTGAGGATTATGACAGCCGCGTATATGAATTCGAAGAAGATTTAAAAGGCGTTATGTCCAACTATGGTCTCTACGGAAAAGGTACAAGATGGTATGTTGTAGCAAGATATCAGCCGTATAATTTTTTTGAACTTACCGCGAAGTATTCCGCTACTTATTACGACGGAGTAGAGTCAATTGGCAGTGGAAACGATTTAATTCAGGGTGATATAAATAACAGGTTTAATCTTGGTCTGGAAATTATGTTCTGACAGGTGCGATACTTATTACTTCAAACAATCCGTGGAGCTTTATGCGCAATTAATCTTTTTAATTAACAGTTCCATAGAATTGTCTCTGTTCTTTTTAAATCTTTCTTTTTTCTCTCTGGGTGCGATTCGTTCTTTATATTCTGTTTCCCTGTTCCATTCATAGAACAAGAAACCTATAAATCCTGTCAGGATTAAAAAGAAAATTACCGTATATATTTTAATGTAAGTTTTGTTTTCTTCCATTTAAAACTTTTCATTAGCAATTAATGTTATGACATTAAACACCATAGGTAACATTTTAGTTCATTATTGTACAACTTATAAATTTTTATTATTAAAGTAAACTCAATTCTGCTGTAAATTGTTGACGTATATGTTCGGGTTATTAAAACCGTTTAAATTAATAACGAGTAAAATTTTACCCTTTAGTGTTTTCTTTGATAATTCTATTTTTACAGATGTTTCGTATTAAAATATTGCTGGCTATACTTTTGTTTCCTCTTGCTTCGGCTTATACACAGCCTATTAAAGAGGACTTAAATCCACGTGCACTTGAATATTTTATTTCAGGTAAATCCGCTGAACTTCGGGAAGATTATAAAAATGCTCTTGAATACTATAAAACTGCCCTTAAAGAAGAACAGGCAGGCGGGATATATTTTGCTATAGCAAACATTTATATAAGGCTTGGAAAATATCAGGATGCTTTAATAGAAATTAATAATGCACTAAAGTATAATAACGATAATATCGAATATAAGACTCTTAAAGCAAATATCTATTACGGAACAGGAAAGATTGATAAAGCGGTTGAAATTTACGAGTCTATACTCGCAAAGGATAATGAAAATGTTTTTATTCTTTATTCTCTTGCAAGGGCTTATCAGGAATTAAGAAAACCTGAAATTGCGGTTACGTACTATGAAAGAATAATTGATGTTTATGGGTTTGATCAGGATGTGCTTAAACGTATGTACGATATTTATTCATCTTATAAGAATTACGAAAAGTCTGCCGAAATTTTATCTTATTCGCTTAAACTTGACCCTTATAATAATAATCTGCTTCTCGAACTTGCTTCAATTTACACTAAACTGGGAAATGAAGAAGGGGCAAAAAAGATTTACGAAATGATGTCTTCTCTGAATCCGAATGACAAACAAATTCAGGCTGAAATTGTTAAATTATATTTTCGTAAGAATGATATAGAAAAAGGCTTTTTGGAATTCAGTAAAATATTAGGCAAGGATTCTCTTTCCCTGCAGGAGAAAGTTCAACTCGGTGAAATGTATTTTAATATGATGAGTCAGGACCCTAAAACTTCCGATATAGTTGAATATATATTTCAGTATCTGAATCAAAAGTATCCTGAAAACTGGGCTCCGTATTATTACCTCGGTGAAATTGATATTATTAATAAACGTAACGACGATGCTTTGAAAAAACTCTTGAAAGGTGTTGCTTATGCGGATACTTCGAAAGATGCTTACTTGCAGTTTGGTTATGCTCTCTTTACACTTGAAAAATACGAACAGTCAAAATCCGCTCTGGAGAAAGGTTTAGAGCTTGCTCCCGATGATTACAGAATAAATTATTCATACGCTCTTACTTTGCAGCGTCTTAATGATTTACCGCTGGCTATAAAGTTTTATGAAAAAGCGATGGACCTGAACCCGAATGATTTGAGTCTGATTTCATCTCTTGCTCTTGCGTACAATTCAAATAAGCAGTATAAAGAGTCGAACGACACGTATGAAAAAGCACTCAGACTTGACCCTGACAATGCTTTGCTTCTTAACAATTATGCTTACAACCTTTCGACAAGAGGAGAGAATCTTGAAAAGGCACTCGATATGTCGAGACGTGCTGTAAACAAAGAGCCGGGGAATCCTTCTTATCTTGATACCTTCGGATGGATTTTCTATATGATGAAAGATTATAAGTCTGCAGTTGAATACATTGAAAGAGCGGTTTCAATAAACGGCTCGAATGCTGTTTTGCTCGATCATCTTGGTGACGCTCATTATGCTTTAAAAGACGTGAAGAAGGCTGTTTACTTCTGGAAGAAAGCGTTTGAGTTAAGCCCGAACAGCACAAACATTGAAATGAAAATAAAAGAACACGAATAAAATTATATAAATAATACAGAAAGGAATATTTAAATGTCTGAACAAAGAGGACAACATAAAGTAATTATTATCGGTACCGGTCCTGCAGGACTTACCGCAGCAATCTATTCGGCAAGAGCAAATCTGGCTCCTGTTATTTTTGAAGGCTCACAACCGGGCGGACAACTGATGATAACAACCGATATAGAAAACTATCCCGGTTTTGAAAAAGGTATTGCAGGTCCTGAATTAATGGATATTATGAGGAAACAAGCACAACGTTTTGGTGCAACTTCATACTTTAAAACAATAACAAAAGTCGATTTTTCTTCCAAGCCGCATAAAGTCTGGTCTGATGATGGTACTGAATATACTGCTGATACAGTCATCATTGCAACAGGTGCATCTGCAAAATATCTTGGTATTGAATCGGAACAAAAATTTATGGGATTCGGTGTTTCTGCCTGCGCTACCTGTGACGGGTTCTTCTTCAGAAACCAGAGAGTGGTAGTCGTTGGCGGCGGTGATACTGCTATGGAAGAAGCAAATTATCTGACGAAGCATGCATCTGAAGTTCTTGTTGATTCACAGAAGAGAAGGTTTCAGAGCGTCGAGAATAATGCTTGAACGCTGTCAGAAAAATCCGAAAATCAAATTTGCATTAAACACAGTAATAGAAGAAGTGGTTGGTACATGAAGACGGCAATAAAAAAGCCGTTACAGGAGTAAGACTTAAAAATGTTGCAACAGGCGAAACACATCTTACACGAGTGTGAAGGTGTGTTTATTGCAATCGGCCATCAGCCGAACACACAAATATTCAACGGTATCCTCGATATGAATGAAGTAGGCTATCTTGAAACAGAAAAGTCATCTACAAAAACAAACATTGAAGGTGTGTTCGCATGCGGCGATGCACAGGACAGTGTTTACCGTCAGGCAGTTACAGCGGCAGGAACAGGCTGTATGTCTGCAATAGATGCCGAGCGTTACCTTGAATCAATGGAATAATATATCTATAATTATAGAGCACCTTCTTTGCGTAGAAGGAGGTGCTCATATTTTGAAACTAAAATATTTGTATTATGAGGAATATACTAATTGCAGTTTTATTTTCTCTTATGATATACGGGTGTAATGAATCTACAAACACTGTGAATCCGGAAGACCCTGTCACCTCAACAAAACCTGCCTGGCCAATGCCGGGATACAACGCAAGAAATACTTCAAACCCTTATGCGCCAACGGTTGTTATGAACCCTGTTGTTAACGGTGCACTCGACTGGTCATACACATTTCCATCAGGAAACTACCAGCGACGGAAGTCAGTTCTGTGTTGATTCAAGGGGCTTCATCTATTATCTGCATCAGATATATCCCGACGGTGCTTTGTATAAATTTTCACCCGACGGGAATGTTGTATGGAAGAGGGATTCTCTCATTCAGTGGAATTTTGCTGCCATTAGTTTAAGCCGTGATGAATCCCGGATATATTTCGTTGCTTTTAAACCCGGAAACGTTGACAAATTATATTGTCTCGATTCGGCAGGAAAGTCCTTGTGGCATAAGGACTCAGCACTTGTAACAAAACCTGCGATCGGAAGAGACGATGTGATTTATTCATTTCATATGAACGGATTGACTGCATATTCCAAGGAAGGAAATACTCTCTGGACAAACACTTCTGTAAAGGGCAGCGCAGCACAGAATTACATTGCACTCGATAAAGAAGATAATATTTATACTGTGAATTATCCCGACAAGTATGTAAAAGTAAGTAAACAGGGTGATGTCAGGTGGGAGTATTCCGCCGGGAACAATTTTGCGGGAATTGTTATAGACGGATTTGGCAATTTATATTTCATAAGTTATGCCGAAGACAAACTATACTGCCTTAATAATTCAGGACAACTGAAATGGACGAAACAAAATGTTAATGCTTATACATCACCTGTTATTAATTCAGGCAACAAAATATTAATCTCACAGGGCGGTTATGTTATTTCCTACGATACTTCAGGTACTGAAATATGGAGATGCCAGCCGTTTACAAACTTAACTGGTGCTGAAGGACTTCTGCTCGATGATGCAGATAATGTTTATTATATAGGCGACCATGGCGGTATTTATGCGGGTTCAATAACTTCAGGAGGAATTAAAAGATGGGAAGTAAATTCAGGAATCTAATTAGTTCCTCTTTGCCCCGCCGGCTTTATTGCCGCAGGGAAGAATGCTCGTTGCACCAAAAAGAGCATGGAAAATTCAGGCAGTAAACTAAAATGGTTTGTTAATTTTCATTAATTTATGGATGAGGAGATAATTTTTAAGAATTTAAAAATTACAGGGAACAGTTTAAAGTTATTTTTGTTTAATTGTGAGTATGTTTAATTTAAAGTATTTAATAAAAAAATGAGAAAATTAGTTCTGTTGTTTGTTATGTTGGCTTCATCCATCAGCTTTGCGTATGCAGGTGTTGATATAGATACCGTAAAGTTTTCGGATGACAACAAAAAGAAGAAGTATAATGTGGAAATAAGTTATCCCAGGATTAAAAACACTTCATCAAAAGGAGAAAATGATTTTAATAAGTTAATTGCCGATTTTGTTGAAAAGGAAAAGAAATCTTTCTATCAGGAAGTAAATTCAACGGATTATGAAGGAGAAACAGGTTTTGATATGAACGTTGGTTTTAACTTTGAATTTGCTGATAAAAAGTTTGTTTCAATGGTAATGTATGTTTATTATTTTATGGGCGGCGCTCACGGTAATACGATGGTTTATACTTTTAATTATGATTTAGACAAAAGCAAAGATTACCAGTTAAGCGATTTATTCGAGGGTGAATACTTA
The DNA here is from genome assembly GCA_963748665.1 of Ignavibacteriota bacterium. Taxonomy (GTDB): domain Bacteria; phylum Bacteroidota; class Ignavibacteria; order Tepidaquicellales; family Tepidaquicellaceae; genus CAIKZJ01. The sequence goes on from CAVVJW010000017.1 coordinate 29,563, forward strand.
AAAGTGATTTCGGATTATTGTATTAAGGAAATCAGCGGGGATGAATATACTGATGATGAATGGGTAAGAAGTGGTGCTGCACCTAATGCAGAAAACTTTAAAGCATTTACTCTTAGTAAAAAAGGACTGCTTATACATTTTCAGCAGTATCAGGTTCTGCCTTATGCAGCAGGAATGCCCGAAGTACTGGTACCAAAAAACATACTCGATAAGTATGTTAAAAAAGGCGGTTTTTTAGATTAATGATTTTTTCGACCCCTTCTTTGCACACAAAGAAGGGGTTTTTAATAATTCTAATCTGAGTAAAACAAATAAACTTACAACAACTTTGCTTCTCTAAGGCAATCTTTCATAAATAGTTCTATAATAACATCTGCATTTTTATTTGCATCGCTGTAATTCGGATATTTACTCATTGCTTTTTCCATCATACATTCGCAGTACTTTTTCTTTTGCTCCATCGTCATATTGTCTTCTGCTCCGGGTTTGGTACAGTCTTTCATAAAGGTTTTCTTGTCCTCTTCGTACCATTCTTTATCACTTTTTCTTTCCTTCTTTGCACAGGCAAAGAAAAGCCCAATGACAATTACAACTGCCAATAAAAAACTGAAATAATGTTTCATAGATTATACTTTATTTAACGAAAAATACGTTTTCCAGTTTTTCAATCTTAAGTAATGTTGACATCATAAAGTCCATAGATGAATCAGGTTTCAGCAAATCGTTTAGTATTATAAACTTCGCAGAGTATAAAGCATCCTGCACTATTTCTTCAATGTGGTCGTTAAATGGTTTCCAGGTTGACTGCATTGCATATCCTTTAATTCCCCACATCAGATTCTTGTTTATGTTTCTTATTCTTGCGTCAACAGAAAGCGAACCTTTTCCGTGTGAATTGTCGGAGAGGTCAACGCCTTTTATCTCATAAATTCTGTGGTCGTTCTTTAGCAGAGTTGAATGAGCGATACCTTCAAGGTACAGGTTTTTGTAACATTCCCATTTTATCGCATCAAGATCGTTTTCTTCAACGTCGATTTTTGAAATCAATTCTATCATCTTCGAAACATACTTAATTATCTCAGTCGGGTTATGACCGTGAATCGTTTCAAGTTCACTCAGAATATTTTTTCTCGTTAGTGCCTTGTCCTCGTCGATAAGTTTTTCTCTTATGAAATAAATTATAAGGTTATAATGGTTTGTTAAGATTTTAACCGCAGGCTGTAAATCGGCAGGAATATATTCATCGATAAATGAATTATACTTATCCGCATCTATTCCGTTACCGGAACCTGCTGTTGTAAGCTTTAATAAATCTTCAATCGAGTCGTGCATAACCGCAGTTGAACTGTAATTGTATTTTCCTGTATCGTTCATCTTAAGTTGAAACACGCAAGCCCCGACCCTGTTCAGATGCGAGGCGGCACCAATCTCGCATTTCCGTTTAAGGTTAAGTTTAGCATACATAGCAATAATTCTTTTCACGTACGGTGCATATTCACCGTAAAAGACTTCAAGGTGTTTTTCTTCGGGTACTTTATCAAGAAGAATTGCAGAATGTATCTTCTGGTAATTAGGGTCGTTTTCAATTTCCCTTCTTGCAAGGATAATTTCCATCGGAGCGTCTTCATTGCTCCCCCTTTTTATTTTATTGTGAATATCACTTCCGGTTAAATATTCTTTTATAATCGATTGAATTATCTTTGCTTTTTTCGTGCCGTACAAAGATTCAAGCAAAAGCAAGTCGGGACATCTGCCGTCTAAAATATCCTCTAAGACAGCATGCGCATTTTTATAATTTTTGTTAAGTTTCAGTAACTCTAAATCGGAATTTATCATATATTTTATTAGTTCTATATTTTATATATTTTACATACAAATATCAACTTTAAAATTTATATATAGTTATGAAAAACTACTTAATGCTCGTATTGTTTATTTTCATCCCTGTAATAATGTTTGCACAGGATTTAAACATCCCTAACAATGTTTACGACCAGGCAGATGAATACACAAAATCAAAGAAATCTTTTAACCGTGAAAGATGGTTTTTTGAACAAAGAATGTATCCGAATAATTTTATTCCCGAAAACGCTTATGCAAAAGCACAGGAAGAGCGGGAAAAATTACGCCGTGATAATGGATTTTCATATCCGAATGCAAACTGGACGAACCTCGGACCAACTCCGGGTTACTATTTCTCATACGGAAATATTTCTTCCAGAATAGTTACGGTAAAATTCGACCCTGTAAACCCGAATATCATTTATATTGGTGCGGCTTACGGCGGTATCTGGAAGTCAACAAACGGCGGTATCAACTGGACTGCAAAATCTGATTATGAAGTATCGCTTTCTTCGGGTGCACTTGCAATCGATCCGAGTAACACAAACATTATTTATTACGGAACAGGCGAAGCCACGTACAGCGGAGCATCTTACTACGGGAGAGGACTTTTGAAGTCAACGAACGGCGGTGATACCTGGACAAGCATAACAGCAACTTTACCAACAAGTTCTTATTTTTCAAGATTAGTTATAAAGCCGGGTTCTTCAAACATACTTTTTGGAGCACTCGGTACTTCAGGTCTTTATAAAAGTACAAACGCAGGATTAAACTGGGCGCAGGTTGTAAGCGGAAGATGTGACGATATAGTATTCTCACCGGACGGGACAAAAGCATACATCGTGGGTTCGGGTACGAATTACAGAATATCAACAGACGGCGGTGCAACATTTACAGTCGGTACTTTTCCCGTAAGTATGGGCACCAGAAATCATATTGCAATATGTAAAACGGTTCCATCTGTTCTTTATGTATCAAAGTATTCAGGCTCAACAATCGAAGTTTACAAATCAACAGACAGCGGAAATAATTTTTCACAGGTTTCTGTCGGAACAAATTTCAACGGCGGACAGGCGTGGTATGATTTCTATATGCACGTAAATCCATTCGACCCTAATTATGCATACGTAGGAGCAGTTGATATATGGAGAACAACAGACGGAAACACATTTATAAATAACACAAACGGATACGGCGGCGGAAATGTACACGTTGACCAGCACAATATGGATTTTCATCCAACCGACCCGAACATCTGCATAGCTGTCAGTGACGGCGGTATCTGGTATTCATCGAACAAAGGCGATACCTGGATAAACAGAAACGCAGGATTAACATTAACACAATTTTACAGAATGACATCCGACCCTGCAAATGCAAACCATCTTGCGGGAGGTACACAGGATAACGGAACGCAAAGAACCACAGGTGCGCTCAACTGGGCGGCGGCATTCGGCGGTGATGGCGGTGAAGTTTGCTTTCATCCGAAAAACTCAAACTATGTTCTCGGCGAAACTCAGAATAACGGAGTTCAGCGTTCAGTAAACAATGGAGTCTCCTGGTCAAATGCCACAAGCGGACTTACGGGTACGGGAGCATGGGTAGCACCATTAATCGCACATCCTGATTCGGTAGAAATATTTTATACTGCACGCGGACAGGTGTTCAAATCAGTAAATATGGGCGGTTCCTGGACAGCAATATCCACGGGAACATCAGGCACAATACGCGAAATGGCAATCAGTAAATCTGAACCAAATGTTATTTACGCAACATCGGGTTCCGTAGTTTATAAATCAACCGACAGAGGTTACACATTTGTAAGTTCTACATCGGGTGTACCAAGCAAAACAATCACAAGCATCAGCATACACCCCGATTCAGCAAAGGTAGCAATACTTACACAATCAGGATTCGGCGGAACAAAAATACAGAAAACAATAAACGGTGGTGCGAACTGGTTCAGCATTAACGGGGATTTGCCTGATTCACCAATAAACGACGGATTAATATATTATCCCGGTTATTCAACGAACATAATACTTGCTGCTACTGACATAGGCGTATTTATGACAACGAACAACGGTACGAACTGGACGGAACTTGCAAACGGACTTCCAAACACAGTCGCAATACACCTCGACTACAATCAGGCATCCGGCAAACTCAGACTCGGCACACACGGACGCGGTACCTGGGAACTGAACGGCTCGTTAATCGGAATCACAAACTACAACACTGAAACACCCGGAAATTATTTTCTGAAACAAAACTATCCGAACCCGTTCAATCCTTCAACGAAGATTTCATTCGGAATAATAAAGCAGGGATTTGTAAGCATAAAAGTTTACAATGCAATCGGACGCGAAGTGGCAACGCTCGTAAATGAGAATCTGAAACCGGGAACATACGAGGCATCATTCCGCGGGGACAATCTTTCCAGCGGAATTTACTTTTATAAGTTGATAACGAATGATTATGCGGAAACGAAACGAATGATGTTAGTGAAATAAATACAGAAAAATAATTTAATACACGAAGGGCGGAGTAAAATCTGCCCTTTTGTTTTGTGAATTACATTTCTTTAAAAGAACGAAATGAACAGTCTTATGTTCAGGTACGTTACTATTGTGCCTATAGTTAATAATACAAATTTTGTTACTGTTCCGTTTACGTATTTGCCCATTATCTTTTTTGATGATGTGAGGTAAATCTGCAAAAAGATTGTGAAGGGCAGTTGTATGCTGAGTATCATTTGTGAGATTATCAATCCTTTGAAGGGGTCGCTTATAAATAATATTATTATGAGTGCGGCTATGAGCGATATTCCCACGCCGAGTTTTGAGTGACTGTCTTTTATGTCGTATGGTTCGCCGAACATTCCCGCGAGTATTGAACCGCCTGCCATTCCCGATGTGATGCTTGATGCAAATCCCGCGAAGAGCAATGCGATTGCAAAGACTATTCCCGCATAAGTGCCGAGCAGAGGCTCGAGGAGTGTCTTTGCCTGCTGTAGTTCGGTTACAGGCAGTCCGCCTTTGAAAAATGTTGCGGCGGCGAGTATAATCATCGCACTGTTTATTGCCCAACCCACAACCATTGCAAAAAGTGTGTCGTAGAATTCGTAGTCGAGTTGCTTTTTTATTACTTCTTCATCTTTTAAATTCCACTGACGGCTTTGAATTATTTCGCTGTGCAGGTATAAATTGTGAGGCATTACTACTGCACCGAGTACAGCCATTATAATCAGTATAGAGCCGTCGGGTATTGCGGGTGTAACCCAGCCGGTTGCCGCACTTCCCCAGTTTACGTCAGCGAGAAACAGTTCGTAGATGAATGATATTCCGATTATGGAAACAAATCCGATTATGTATTTTTCAATTTTTCTGTAAGAGTTTGTGAATAACAAAATCCCAACGATTATTACAACTATAAGCGAGCCGATTTTTATCGGTATGTGAAAAAGCATTTCCATTGCTATTGCCGCACCGAGTATTTCCGCGAGTGACGTGGAAATTGAAGCGAGTACTGCCGAGCCAAGTATTGTACGCGAAACGGGTTTTGGTGTGTGGTGAGTTGCCGCTTCGGAAAGGCAAAGTCCTGAAACGATTCCAAGGTGTGCAACGTTGTGCTGAAGAAGAATTAACATTATAGTTGAAAGCGTTACCATCCAGAGCAGTGTGTAACCGTAGTCCGCACCTGCGGAAATGTTCGACGCCCAGTTGCCCGGGTCTATGAAGCCAACTGTAACAAGTAGTCCGGGTCCGATGTATTTAAATATTTCAAGCCCGCCGAGACCGGGTTTGTGTTCCTTTTTATTTCTTAAGTCTTTTATGAAATTTATAAAACCCATACTTATGCTTTGTTTGGAGATTCTTCTTTAACATACTTAAGCATCCACAGCCCGAGCAGGAAAAATCCTGTTAATGAAAATATCGCAAGTTTCTGCGAGCCCGTCAGCCACGAAATCAATCCGAATGTTAAAGGTCCTATTAATGTCGAAGTCTTCTCGAACAAAGAATAAAACCCGAAAAGTTCTGTTTTAATTTCAAACGGAGTTAACTCCGTCATCAATGCACGCGATAGACTTTGTGTTGAGCCGAGGAAAAGTCCCGCAAAGCCGCCTACGATAAAGAAATAATGAATTTTCATACCGCCAATAACTAAATACGAATCAACTTCTACGAAAATGAAAATAAAAATGAGTATCGCAATCCAGAAAAATATGTTTACGACTATGGATTTCTTTATGCCGAGTGTATCGCCGAGTTTTGCAAAGATAAGCGAGCCAATCATTGCGGTTATCTGAACTATGATGAAGAATATGGCGAGTTCAATTGTCTCAAAGTTCAGCGACTTTTTGGCGTAAATGCCCGAAAAGAAAATGATTGTGTTAACAGAGTCGATGTAAAGAAAATACGCAACGAGATAGTTTCGTAAGTTTTTATACTTATTTATGTTTCTGATAGTATCAAACACCTTCTTAAAACCGTACGCTATATTTCCAAGTCCTCCTGTGCTTTCTACAATTTCTTTCTTCTTTTCTTTCAGGAATAAAAACAAAGGCAATGAAAATACGAGAAAGAACAAAGCGGTTACGAGGAATAAAAGATTGTAATTATCTTTTAAAGGAAAAACCATTAAGACTGAAATGAGAGAGCCGACATAACCCACAGCATATCCGTAAGATGAAACTTTGTTGTAATCTTTTTCATCAACCATATCGGAAATAAATGCATCGTAAAAAGTAAGTCCTGTTTGAAATCCAATGTTTGAGATTATGAATAAAATCAAAGCGAATAAAATTGTACCTTCTCCTGTGAAGTACATTAATGCAGTTGGCACAATGCATAGCAGTGTGAAAAGAAAAAGGTAATGCTTTTTGTTTGATGTTCTGTCTGCGATAGCACCGAAGACAGGGTTTAAAACTGCGGAGATAATCATAGAAATGTTTATACCGAGCGACCAGTAAAAATCTCCTATCGGCTGCTTAGCACTGACTACATCGGTAAAGAAAACAGCAAAGACAAAAGCAACAACAATAACAGCATAGGACGAATTCGCAAAATCGAAAAGTGTCCATACAAAAACCTGCTGTTTATTTTTCATCCTCTGACTTTTTAAATTCTATCAATCCTCTTCCTGTTTTGGCTAACTTGCCCTGCTTTTTGAGTTCGGTGAGTAAACCGTCGAGAATACCATTAATAAAATTTGGAGTTTTTTGTGTACAGTACATTTTAGAAATTTCAAGTGCTTCGTTGATAGAAACTTTGGTAGGAATTTCCGGGAAGTAAAGAAATTCTGCTAAGCAGATTCTCATCACAATCTTATCTATGAGTGCGACCCTGTCGTAATCCCAGTTAGTAATTCTGTTCCGTATCATCAAATCAAGTGCTCTTTGATGTTTCAAAACAGCGTCAACAAGGTTTGATGCGAACTCATAATCTTCATTGTCTTCAATTTCAGTCAGTAAATCTTTTTTCACCTTATCAATATGCTCTTTAGCAATCTGGTGTGCATACAAAACCTCAAGGGCTTTCGTTCTGATAACTCGTCGTTTTTTACTCATATTTTTTAAAAGAACTTTGTTTAATGTTTTAAATCTATACAAAAATAATCAACCTACACCAAAAAGCCAAAATAATAATACGGCAAAAGTTTCCTTAATGCAAAAATTAATGTAACTCTCGGTTGAAAGCGGTGTATCCGATGACAAAGCATCGGCATTCATATTGTTAAACTTGCATATTTGTGTTGCACGGAATAAATGAAAATTATCCGATATTAGAATAATCCTGCTGTAATTAAATTTCCTGTAATATTTATCTTTAACGAAGTTTATCTGCTCGTTAGTGGAATTCGACTTTGCTTCAACGAGTAAATTTTTCGGTTCGACACCGTATTTAATCAATTCGTTCTTTGAAACTTCTGCTTCGGTTAATTCATTCGGCGAGCCGCCGCCCGTAAGAATAAGTTTTGAAACGTATTTATTCTTATATACTTCAAACCCTTTGTTTATGCGTTCTCTGAGTACGGGAGATGGTCTGTTTCCTCCCCACACAGCCGCTCCGAGTATAACTCCTGCATCTGCTTTCTTCAAACCCGTTTTGTACTTTTCTGAATCATCATTAAAACTGTAGATGAAGTAGAGTGTTAACGTAAACATTATTGCAAAGAACAACAAAAGATATCCAAGTGTATTAAATAAGTGCAGTTTTTTCGAAGCAGAGAAAAACAAAATTATAAAAGAGATTGTAAGATAAACTTTTAAAGCGAAGTATAAGATGTATAGAAATAATTTGTAATTATTGTTTGAAAAAGTGTATGAAAAAAGCAAAACCGCAATATCTATTATCGAAAGAATAAGCAACACGGAAATAATTCCATTTCTGTAATTCTTCTGAGAGACCATATTCATTATAACAAAAGCGAACAAAAGAAATGTAATGCCGTTAGTAATCAAATTACCGATCTTGAAAATGGAATATTCATCCATCATCATAACCTGATTCGAATATCTGAGATTCGTCAGCAGAAATTCCGAAAAAAGTGCCGCAAGCAGCACAAAGAACAATATAAAGTTTTTACTTTTAAACAAAAATTATAGATTTATTTATGATAAGTAAATTAATCAAAAATTACTTATTTTAAAGTGCTTAAATCTATTTTAATTTAAAAATGTTTATTACTTTTGAAGGAATTGACCTGAGCGGAAAATCGACTCAGGCAAAATTATTGTACGATTATCTTCGCAAAAAGAAGAAGAAAGTTATTATTGTAAGAGAACCCGGAGGCACTGAGGTTTCTGAAAGAATAAGGGATATACTGCTTGATAAGAAACTGAAGAAAATGTTTTCGTTGACAGAGTTTTTGCTTTTTTCTGCATCAAGGCATCAGTTAACGGAAGAGATTATTAAGCCGCATCTGAAAAAAGGTTATATCGTTATATGCGACAGGTATTTCGATTCATCGACTGCGTATCAGGGATACGGCGGGAAAATTGAAATGAATATTATTAAAGAAATAAATAAAATTGCTTCAAATAAGTTAAACCCTGATATGACATTTTTTGTTGATATAGATATGAAAGAATCGTCTATAAGGCGAATCTCTATGAAAAAGTCAAAAGACAGGATGGAAAGTAAGAAGATTGCGTATTTCAACAAAGTGATTGAAGGATACAGAAAACTTTCAGTATTAAATAAAAACCGTTTTATAAGACTGGACGGGAAGAAGACTATAGAAGAGTTACAAAATGATATTTTAAATATATTAAGAAAAAAGGCGAAGAATGTTTAAATCTAATAAGGTTAACAAATTTTTAATTGTTGTAATTTTACTGTTTGCAGGCAATAGTTATGCACAGTTAAAAGAAGATGTTTACGATAAGATAAACAAGAATATGGAAATATTCGGCGATGTCTATAAAGAGATATTGCTGAACTACGTGGACAAAATTAACGGTGATAAATTTTTTGAGGCTGGTATTAACGGAATGCTCGGAACGCTCGACCCTTACACTGTTTATTACAGCGAGAATGACAATGAGTCTTTAGAACTTATAACTGCCGGTAAATATGGCGGTATTGGCATAACGATCAGTATCAGGGATTCAATGATTGTAATAACTGATATTATGAATGGTTACGAAGCAATGAGAAAAGGTTTGAGACGCGGAGATATTATTAAAAAGATTGACGGAGTTGATATTACAGGTCTTGCAAATGAAAATGTGAGGAAAAGGGTACGCGGTACAGTCGGTTCTAAACTTCTATTTACTGTCGAAAGAGATAATGAAATGCTTGATTTCGAATTAATCAGACAGGAAATAATTTTAAAGGATATTTCTTACTTTGGTTTCCTTAAAAATCCTGAAAAGAATATTGCATACATTAAACTTGACAGGTTTGGCACAAATTCGGACAGGGAATTTGAAAATGTTCTAAGAACTTTGAAATCTCAAAAAGATGTTCAGGGTTTGATAATTGACCTTCGCAATAATGGAGGGGGATTTTTAAATGCTTCTATAGATATTCTTAACAAACTTGTTGAAAAAAACAATCTTTTGTTAACTACAAAAGGCAACAAGAAGGATTCTGAAACCAAATATTTTTCAAAAGAGAATCCTTTGATTTCAAAAGACGTTCCTCTGGTGATTATTACTAATCAGGGAACTGCATCTGCATCTGAAATAATGGCAGGTGCCATACAGGATTTGGACAGGGGAGTGATTGTAGGTTCAAAATCTTTTGGAAAAGGGCTTGTTCAGAACATTAAAGACCTTGAGTTTGGTTCGCATTTGAAAATTACCATTGCTCGATATTTTACACCTTCGGGAAGATGGATACAAAGCAAGGATTATTTTCTTGAGAATAAAAACGGAGTATTCCTTAACCACGAATCTTTTTCAAACAAAGAATTTAAAACTCTCAACGGAAGAACTGTTCTGGCTAATGGCGGAATAACACCTGACGTTGAAGTGAAAACAGAAGGAGAAAGTGAAATCCATAAAGCATTAATAATGAAGGATATGTTCTTTAAGTATGCCACAAATTTTGTTTCGCAGAATCCCGGAGTCAAGGTATTTAAGTCAACGGATGAAACCTTTAACGATTTTAAAAACTTCATATCAGGAAAAAACTTTAATTATAAATCACCATCAGAAAAGAAACTTGAAGAATTGAAAAAATCATTAACTGAAAGCAAACTTGATGATAAACTTTTAAACTATCTGACATCAATAGAACAAACTATAAACAGTGAAGAAGAAGTCGAATTGCAAAACGCTAAAGATGAAATCAAAAGAAGTATTGAGAATGAAATAAATAAGATGATAGTTGAAGAAAAGGAACAGATTGAAGGTACATTCGATTCAGACAAACAACTTCAGGAATCCATAAGTCTTATACTCGATAGTGAAAGATATTTTATGATATTAGGACAAAACAAATGAGAATAGGTATTCTGGGCGGCGGACAACTTGCAAGAATGATAATTGAAGAAACCTCGAAGTTTGGTTTCGAGTATGTTATTTACAGCGAGACAGAAAATTCTCCGGCAGGAAAAATTTGCAATAAAGAAATCGTTGGAAAGTTCAGCGATTTGAATAAACTAAAAGAATTTTCATCGTTCTGCGATGTTGTTACTCTTGAAAATGAATTTATTGATAAAGAATATATTGAACTTGTGGAATCGACGGGTATTCAATGTCTGCCGGGTTCAGATATTGTTGGATTTATACAGGATAAATATATTCAGAAGAAAAAATTGTATGAGTTAAAAATTCCTGTACCCGAATTTGAGATGGTTAATAACATCGAGGACATAAAACAATTTGCTTTAAAGTATAAATATCCTGTGATTCTGAAATCAAGAACGATGGGCTACGACGGTAAGGGCAACTATAAGATTGATAATGAAAATATAATTGGCGAAGCCTACGATTCTCTTGGAAAAAGGGGAGAGTTAATGTGTGAACGGTTTGTCGATTTCAAACGAGAACTTGCAGTTCAGGTTGTGAGAAGTAAAACAGGGGAGATTAAAGTATATCCTGTGGTTGAATCAATACAGAAAGACCATATTTGTAACGTGGTAAAGGCATCCAAAGAATATGGCGATGAAAGAATAAAAAAAATTGCTGTTAAATTGGTTGAAAGCATTTCTTATGTTGGGGTTCTTGCTGTCGAGCTTTTTGAAATGGGTGATGGTACATTATTTGTTAATGAACTTGCGCCGCGTGTACACAACACCGGTCATTATACTATTGAAGGATGTTTTACATCACAGTTTGAAAATCATATAAGAGCAGTTCTTGGTTTGCCGCTTGGTTCAACCGATATGAAATATAAGAACGCAGTAATGATAAATCTGATTGGCAGCAGAAACGGTAAAGCAAATCTTGAGGGTTATTGGGATTTAATTGCAGATAAGTATGCTTATATTCACTTTTATGGCAAAGATGAAACAAGGATGGGCAGAAAAATGGGACATATAACTTTAGTTGGTGATGATTTGAGGCAATTGTTATTCAAAGCAAACAAATATCATTCAAAAATAAAATTTTAAAATTATGTTTACAATTTTCTTTATTTTGTTGATTGTCGTAATAGTTATGACAGTAGTAAAAAAGCAAAACGAAGGCAATCAGCAAATCAGCAAATCAATTAACCTTGGCAGAGTAATAGTACTTGTCATAATGGTAATTGTACTTATATTTTCCGCATTGATACAAATTGGTCCCGGTCACGTAGGTGTTCCAATCCTTTTTGGTAGTGTGCAGGACAATGTTCTTAGAAGCGGACTCAATATAGTAAATCCTCTTGTAGAAGTTGAAAAACTTGACACAAGAATTCAGGCTTATACTATGAGCGGAGTTAAAGATGAAGGTGCCGTTCAGGGTGATGACGCAATAACAAGTTTGTCTTCAGACGGATTAAGTCTTAAACTTGATGTTACAGTCTGGTTTAAATTAATCGAAGGTGATACTCCGAATTTATTAAGAACTATCGGAGTGGATTACATTGAAAAAATTGTAAGACCTGCTACACGTACTGCAATCAGGGATGTTACGGTTATGTTTACGGCAACGGATATATATTCGGCAAAAAGGGATGATTTTATTTCCGAGATAACAAAAAATCTTGAAAAATCTTTTGACGGAAAGAGCATTAAACTGGAAAAAGTGCTTTTAAGAAATGTTGAACTTCCGCAAAGAGTTAAGGAAGCGATTGATGAGAAGATAGCAGCAGAACAAAGAGCACAGCAAATGGTTTACACTCTCCAAAAAGAGAAACAGGAAGCAGAACGTAAAAAAGTTGAAGCAAACGGTATTGCAGAAGCACAAAAGATTATTTCCAACACTATTAATCCGCAGTACCTGCAGTGGAAGTACATTGAAGCCCTGAAGGATTTAATGACATCTAAAAACAATACGATTGTTATTACACCTTACGACCAGAAACTAATGCCATTGTTAAACCTTAATCAGAAATAAAAAATATATTTAGTGCATATTAACAAATCAAAATATAAATTCCTTTTTGGTTTTTTACTTTTATTAATTTGTTTTAACTTTTTGATATATTGTAAAGATAATAAAGTAACTGGTGAATCAGGAAATATAAGACTCCCGGATTCAACTGATGTAATTAAGAAAAACCAATTAATGGATTTAAAAGACGTTTTCAAACTTCATTTTGACGCAACCGTTATAGATACCCACAATGATTTTCTTTATCAGGTATTTAAAAGAGGTGCGGATTTAGGAAAGAAAGATAATTTTACCCAGTCAGGTATTCCCCGTTTTAAAGAGGGAGGAGTTGATATGCAGGTGTTTGCAATCTGGATTCCTTCGAGCGAAGAAAGCCGCGCTTATCAATTTGCCAACGAACAGATTGCAAGATTGAAGTCTTTTGAAAAAGATTATTCCGAAGATTTTGAAATAGCGTATTGTTATGATGATGTTATTAATATTTTAAATAAAAAGAAATTCTGCGGGATGATGGGTATTGAAGACGGTGCAGCAGTTTCTAATGAAGTTGAGAATGTTGATAAATTGTATGAGGCCGGGATAAGATACATCGGTTTAACCTGGAATAAATCTAACAGAATTGGTTCTTCGGCAAAAGATGAAAGCAGCGGAAAAAAGAATTCAGGTCTGACGGAATTCGGAACGAAAGTTGTTAAAAGAATGGATGAAATAGGAATGCTTGTTGATGTTTCGCATTCAGGAGAAAAAACATTCTGGGATGTTATTGAGATAACTAAAAACCCGATTATTGCATCTCACTCAAATTGCTATGCTATTAATCCTCATTTCAGAAATTTAAAGGACGACCAGATTAAAGCAATTGCAAAAACAGGTGGTGTAATTATGGTTAATTTTCTAGATGATTTTATAAATGAAAACGGCAAATCGAACAAGAGTTGCAAATTACATCTCAAAATACAGGAATGAAATTAATCTGATTTATGATGAGTATAAAGATGATATGGTTATGTTTAATTTGAAGAGATATGAATTTATGAAAGAACATCCGATTAATGACGGTACATCATTAGATGATTTAATCGACCACATTGATTATATTAAAAATCTTGTGGGTGTTGATTATATTGGGCTTGGCTCTGATTTCGACGGAGGAATTGTTGCTCCGAATGAAATATACGATGCTACGTGCTATCCTGTTATTACTGCAAGGTTGTATGAAAGAGGTTACACCGAAGAGGAAATCCGAAAAATATCAGGATTGAATTTTCTGAGAGTTTTAAAACAAGTTTGTAAAAAATAATTTTATATGGAAAAAGAAGAAATAATAGATAAGTTTTCATCCGCAGTTAATAAAATTGATGATAAAAAGGTTGATGAAGTTCTGAGCAAGGAAGAGATAATTGAGCAGAAAAGGAAAAAACTAAATCCGGCAAAATTCTTTATGCTCTTTAAGCAGGTTAAACTCGCATTTGAAATGCTTAAAGATTATAAAAAGAAAAACTATAAAAATGTCCCCTGGAAAACTATAGCAATTATTACAGCAGCCATTTTGTATTTTTTAAACCCAATTGATTTAATACCTGATTTTATGGGACTCCTTGGTTTTACGGATGATGCAATAGTATTAGGGTTCGTCTTTAACTCAATACGTGAAGAACTTATTAAATACTGCAACTGGCGTGGTTTAAGTTCGGAGGATTATTTTTGAATGAGTAAAAATGTAAAGATATTATTTATAGGTGATGTTGTGGGTATTCCCGGGTTAAACATTGTGAAACTCGTTCTTCCTGAAATAATTGAAAAAGAAAAAATTGATTTTGTAATTGCAAATGGTGAAAATATATCCGACGGAATGGGTGTGCTGAAAAGAGACGCTGATTCATTATTGTCATTACCTATTGATGTCTTAACAGGCGGAAATCATACGCTTGATAAAATTCAGTCTCATAAGTTTATTGCAGAATCTAAAAATATTCTCAGACCTTTGAATTACCCTAAAGGTGTTTACGGCTCAGGTTACGGGATTTATGATATATCAAACAGAAATCTTAAAATTGCAGTTATAAATTTAATCGGACGGGTTTATATGAAACCTCTTGATTGTCCTTTTAAGGCATTCGACAGATTGTATGAAAAGATTAAAGATGAAACAAAAATTATTTTTATTGACTTTCACGGTGAAGCAACTTCAGAAAAAATTGCTTTTGGGTGGTATGCTGACGGAAGGGCTTCTGTTATTGTTGGTACTCATACTCACGTTCAAACGGCTGATAACAGGGTTTTACCAAATGGAACAGCATATATTACGGATGTTGGTATGACAGGACCTTATGAATCTGTTATTGGAATGAAAACTGACGCTTCAATCAGAAGATATATTTTTGGTACACCACATAAACATGAAGTTGCTGAAGGTGACGTTAGATTTGCTGCAATTATCGCGGAAGTGGAAACTGAGACAGGAAAATCTGTTTCTATTAAAAGAATTATTTATCCGGAATTTTAAATATTAATTTTATGATTTACAAGTATTTTGTATTTATTACTTTGCTGTCTTTCATTGACTGTTTTATTTGGTTGTAATGTACATCAGGCAAGTTATGAAAATACGGGCGTTGGCGGAACTGTTATTGATTCCTCAACAAAAAAAGGACTCCCCGGTGTTAAGGTTTCTATAACAACTTTAGATATGGTTACCCCAACATATACAGACAGTAATGGTTTCTTTTATATAGGCAATATCGGGGTACCATCATCAGCCGGTAACTTTAATGTTACTTTCGAAAAAGAAGCTTATAAAACAACTACTCTTTTCGTAATTCTTTATGCAGGTGATACAACAAAGAGGTTAAATTTTGCAATGCATAGCCCAAGTCTCAATTCTGTTTATATCATTAACGATTTAGTTGTTTCAGAGTATATTACTCCTAAGTCCCGTTCAATTCTTAATCTCTATCATCTATTTGTTACGGATGACAGTATCTGGTATGATAATGATGCGATTCTGCTTGATTCAAGTAAAACACGTGCAAACTTCAAATTTTATGCTGGAGCTTTTGCACAACCGGTAACAGGATGGGATACCAGATTTACAAATATACTGGGCTATTATTCACAGTTTGACTTTGATACACTTTCACGAATCGATGTCGGACCAAGGATTATTAATCCTTACACTGATTTTCCTGCTCAAATAACCTCTTCATTTAATGCACCATTAGCTCAAAGCCCTGTTTACGGATTCTTTTTATTGGGAAGATATGATTACAATCAATATTATCCCAGAGTTTATGGTTTGTTAAGAATTGAGAACTTCTATTATGACAATGCTGCAGGGATTTACAAAGCAATTGTAGATGTGAAAATTAACAGGAATGAGCAGAATTATTTCCTGTTACAGTGATTTTTTTATTATAATTGAATTTTTCATTAAATTATTGTAATTTCATTAATAATTCGTTAACTAAATATTATATTATGAAAAAAATTCTTCTCGTATTGGTTTTAGCATTAATCCCCGTTTATTTTTTGACTATCTCGGGTTGTGAATCTTCTTCTTCCCCTTCAGATGGAAGCGGAGTAATTAAAGGTACCATTAAGGATACCGTGACTTTAGTAGGAATTCAAGGAGTAACAGTAACATCTGTACCTGCAACAACAACAGTGGTTACTGATACAGCGGGTAATTTTGTTATTACAGGTGTTAGTGATGGCACTTATACTTTAACATTTAAAAAACAGGGTTACTTTACAAGAACTGGTTCTGCAACTATAAATCTTGATACTGCAATTGTTAAACTTGCTATGGTGTTTACTAATGTTTATACATTCAACAACAAAGTATTATCTGAATTTTTTGATTCCTTTTCAATGAGCGCAATTAATCTCTATCTTGGAGAGGTTACCAATGAAACAGGAACACAATACGATATGCAGCTTAGGGATTCATCCGGTACGAGTAATAATTATTTTTTACGCTCAGGTGATTTGGCTTTGAGATTAGCGGGTTTTCAAACAAAATTCAGTACGGCATTATTAAATCCTAAGACTGGATTTTATACATTTACAAAATCAGAATTTGACACGCTTTCGAAATATTACACTGTTGATGGTAATATTGACCCAAGCAGAGATTTTCCTGAAGATAGAATACCTTCTTTTAATGCTACACCAAACATGCCGAACCACGTATATTCATTCTGGCTTAAAGGCAGAGGTCTTGTTCCACCAACTTACGGAATGTTTTATATGAATTATTCATACATAGATACAATAGGTCAGGATAAACTTAAACTTATAATCGACTTAAAAATTAACAGAGGCGGATTAAATCTTTTCAACGGTAATCAATAATATTTAATATTTTCAGGGCTGTAATTTTACAATTACAGCCCTTCTTTTAATTTATTTTATATGCACTCTCTTTTCCGTAAATTGAATTTTACGAAGAACGAAATAAAAGTATTACTCTTTCTATTCGTTATACTTTTTTTGGGATTGGGATTAAAAGTATCGAAAGAGTACTTTTCGGAAGAAAGTAAGTTTGATTATCAAAAAGCAGGTAAATTGTTCTATCAAAAATCCGGCGGGTTACCATATTCAGTAAATGATTCAAATATTGTAAATGATTCTGTGTCAGGTTCAAATATAAAGACTGATATCGGGAAAACAAATCTATCGGAAGATTCTTTAAAAAGTCTTGACACAAAGAAGAAGAAAAAAGGGAAAAAAGGCGAAAATCTTCAGGAAAAAAGTATTAATTTAAATACTGCCTCAAGGGAACAGTTAATCCTGCTGCCGGGGGTAGGAGAGTCAACTGCTGATAAGATTATTCAGTATCGGAAAGATTATGGATCGTTTAAAAAGATTGAAGATATAATGAAAATCAAAGGAATTGGGAATAAAAAATTTGAGAAGATGAAAAATTTTATAATAGTAGATTAAATTGAAAAATTTATTAATTGAATATTCAGGTAATAAGATTAGAATCCTTCAGGTTGATTCTGACAAAGTAATTTTTATAGATCAGTTGGAATTTGTCGATTCCGACTTTTTTTATCTTGAACCAAAAATTAATTTTAAAAAAGTAAATGAGTTTTCAGACCTTCTTGTTTCACATCTGAAGAAGAACAATCTTATTGCTGATTGTATTAAATTTGTTCTGGACTCACGTTTAGCATACATTAATTGCATCCCTCTCGATTTCACGGATGAAGTTGAGAATATCAATTCAAGTTTGATATGGGAATTGTCAAATATTTATCCCGATAATTATAAGAATTTCAAGATTAATTATCAAAAGATAAACAGCGATAACAAAGAATTTTCTGTGTTTGGCAATACTCTTATTATTGCATACCAGAAGAACATTGCTGAAGTTACACGCAGAATTTCTGAGATATCATCATTAAATATTTCCAGTATTAATTTTGATATTTTCACAGCAGGTAATTACATTAGCAAATTGAAATCACTAAACTTTGTTTCCGTAGGTTGTAAAAAGGACAGAACAGATATTTCTTTTTATGTTAATGGAAAAATATCGTTTTTTATACCTTTATTGACGAGGGATAATCAACCGAATTCTGTATTTTCAGAAATGAAAACCATCCTTTCTCACGCAGGGTTTGAAGATGTTTTGGACATATATTTTTATGGTGACGATTCAACGCTTAATCTGTTTAATTATTTTGTATCCTTAAAAACAAATTATAAATCTCATTTAACAAATCCATTTAGTCTTTATAATCTGGATCCGGCATTCCTGGAAGACAGAAATGAAAAGTTAAATTCTTATTCATTTACCCCTCTTTTTGGAGTGCTTTGATATGAGGGTTATTTCGGGTTTTCTTAAAAGCAGAACTATCAGTGTCTTAAAATCTTCGAAAAATATCAGACCCACTACAGACAGAGCACGCGAAACATTATTTAATATAATTTCTAACTCATTCGAATTTAATGACAGTAATGTTCTTGACTTGTTTTCGGGCTCCGGTAGTTTTGGCATAGAGTGTTTATCAAGGGGGGCAAAGTATTGTTACTTTGTTGATTCTTATACGGAATCAATTGAGAATAATATAAATGCTTTAAAATTAATTGAACATTCTGAAATTGTTAAATCGGATGTATTATACTTCCTGAAAAACAAATCTGAATTGAAGTTTGACATTATCTTTGCAGATCCGCCGTATAATTATCAAAATTATGAAAAACTATTGGATTATGTTTCGGTTTTTAATACTTACTTTATTCTTGAACATTCGGGAAAAATTTCTAATATTAACAAATATCAGGATAAAATAATTAAACAAAAAGATATTGGGATTTCTTCCTTTACCTTTTATAAATTTGAAAAATGAAAACCACTAAAAAAAATATAGCCGTTTACCCGGGTACTTTTGACCCCGTAACTTACGGTCATCTGGATATAATTGAAAGAGCATCAAATCTTTTTGATGAAGTAATAGTCGGTATTGCCTATAATATTAATAAATCGCCCCTGTTTTCCAAAGAAGAAAGAAAAGACATGGTAAGCGTTGCAGTTCGAAAATTCAAAAATGTTAAAGTTGAAATTTTCAGCGGATTATTGGTAGATTTTGCTAAACAACAAAATGCAAAAGTTATAATAAGAGGATTAAGAGCAATATCAGATTTTGAATATGAATTTCAAATGTCTTTAACAAACAGAAAACTTGCGCCACAAATATCGACAATATTTTTGATGCCTAATGAAAAATACACTTATCTTAATTCATCTCTAGTCAGAGAACTCGCAAAATTTAAAGGTGACGTAAAAAGTTTTGTCCCGTCTTTCGTCAGGGTAAAACTTATAAATAAACTGAAAGACTAAAAGAACTTATTTAAATCCGAATTCTGGTATTTGTTCTCTGCAAAATATTTTAATAGTTTTTCAAAATCGCCTGCATCAAGGTATCCTGAGAAAACACCTGTACTTTCTCCGTTATAAATAAACTTAATAATGCTTCCATCGGGTAATAACACTATATGTGAAGGATATCCTGTTGCCCCAAAATATTTTGCCAGTGTTGATGAAGTGTAATCTTTTCCGTTATAACTTATTTTATCCGAACCGTTAGCATTTAATTTAACATATACAAAATTACTATTAACATAATTCATTATATTTCCTGATGCATATACATTGTCCATTTTTTGTGACCAAGTATCATTATCAGAATATACGTTAACGAGAATCTTTTTATTTGCAGATTTTCCTTTGGCTAATCCGTCGTTAAATGTAGTTTGAGCATTCGAGGTAAATACCGCAAATGCTAACAATATAATTAAACCAAATATTTTTGTTTTCATAATAATTTATGTTCTTTCCGGTTTTTAAACTAAATTATTTAAATTTTGTTTCATATTTGAACGCTTTTGTAATTTCCGTAACCTAAAGCAAACTTTCAATGATTTTTATTGTCTCTTCTTTTAATTCTAAATAGTACTTTCCTGTGCCTGGTCCTGAGAATCCGGTATATACTTTTACTATTTTGTGCTCTTTGTCTAAATATAATGTTGTTGGATATCCGTTTATCTTTTCAATAAACGGTAAAGTCTCGCTTATACTGCTTCCTACTTCACCCGCATACAGAAAATCATATTTTGCGCCGAGTTGTTTTACAAATCTTTCGATTCTTAATTTTGATTCTTCAAAGTTATTTGTTTCAAAGCATAAACCGATAATTTGTAAGCCCTTCGGATTGTATTTTTCATACAACTCATTAAAAAGTCTGGTTTCGTCCATACAATTCGGACACCAGGAGCCCATCAATTGTACAATCACAGGTTTGCCTTTATATTTATCATCGCTTATACTTACTCTCTTACCTGACAAATCAGTAAACGTAAAGTTAACCTCTCCCGTACCTTCCTTGATTTTTGTTATACCTGTTGCATCAGGTAGTTTGAATTCTTCATCTCTTTTAGCAGTCCATTTATCTCTCCATTTTGGTCCTCCTATTATAAGTCCGTTTTCGAGTTCTCCATTCTTCGAAACATTCGCTTTAATTAATATTGTATGATTTCCGTCAACGGCAGATAAATAAATTTTTTCGCCTGTTGCAATTCCTTCTAAATATCTAAAATCCCCCGTCGTTGTTAAAAAGGTAGCCGTAAGTCTGGTGTTGTCCTGTACAAATTCACCAACCATTTGTTCCAGCTTCCCGTTTTCGTATTCAACTGTTATCTTCCATCTTCCAGAAACATTTACTAAAGGTTTTTCCGTTTGCGGATTTTGATTCTTAAATCTTTCTTTATCTCCAAACACAGCTTTAAAAGGCATAGAGTATTTACTCTTTGAACCTACGTGTAGGTAACTTCCGGATAAAAGATTGTTATTTTTTAAACTTGCTCTGATTTCATCTTTAAATATTGGAAGTTTAATAAAAACGGAATCGCCCTCAAATGTTATTTCATCAACCTTAATTTTCTCATCTGCATTATTAATAATTATCAAGTCTTTGCCATCAGAATTTTTATTCCATTCAAATATAAATGGCAGTGTTGATTCTTCTGCATTTTCGTTTAGTTGTATTTCTCCCCTCCAGATTCCTTTACTCGGTTCTTTTGAAGAACATCCGATGAATTGAATCAGTAATAATGCGGCAATAAGCAATTTTAATTTATCCATTTTCTATAAATTTATTATAAAATATAATGTTTTCCTTTCTAATAAAATACATTAAATGAGCAAACCAAATAAAAACAGTAAAAAAACCTATTTTGAAATTTTTTTATGATAATAATCGTTGTATTATCTTATGGATAAAGAATTAATCATTATTGCCTGCGGGATATTTAATATAAGTTTTGGTATCTTACATACATTTTTCTGGAAGATGTTCGACTGGAAACATGATTTGCCAAAATTATCATATTATAATCGTGCTACTCTTCAAATTTTAAACCTTAGAATGATTTATGTGTTTCTAAGTGTTGGTGTTATACTTATCCTTTTCAGGGAAAGTGTTATGGAAACAAGTCTTGGCAGAGTTATTTTTGTCGGAATATTATTGTTCTGGGCAGGAAGATTTATTGAACAGTTTATCTTCTTAAAAGAAAAGTCTAAAAAATCTGTTGCACTTGCAATTGTACTGTTATTCGGAGTGATTTTGCACTTGGTTGTTGTTTTATAACAAAAAAGGTTTTGCTATTGCAAAACCTTTTCAAATAGTTTGTGATGAATTTATTTTGAGTTCATAATATCTTCAATTTCATCTGCTTCAAGCGGTATGTTCCTCATTAAATCGAAGTTACCATTCTCTTTTACGACTATGTTGTTTTCTAATCTTATGCCAATACCTTCTTCTAAAATATATATGCCTGGTTCAACGGTGAACACCATACCCGGGGCGTACGGCATCTGAAAGTACCCTACATCGTGAACGTCTAACCCAAGGAAGTGTGTTACGTTGTGCATAAAATATTTTTTTAATGCAGGCCATGTCGGGTCTTGTTCCTTAATATCTTTTAAAGTTATCAGGTTTAAATTTACAAGTTCTCTTTCCATATTTTGTTCTGTGGCTTTCTGTATGTCTTTCCAGATGCCGCCTTTTGTCACCATTTCAGTAGTCGATTTCATTACATTCAGCACTGCGTTATAAACATCTTTTTGCCTTTTTGTAAATTTACCGTTTACTGGAATTGCTCTCGTCATATCTGCATTGTAATTGTTAACACCTGCACCTGTATCAATCAGTAGCACATCACCATCGTTGCAAATTTTATCGTTTTCTATGTAATGCAATACACAGGCACTTTTCCCTGACGCTATTATGGGAGTATAGTCTGCAAAACTTCCGCCATTACGAATAAACTCGTGAGCAAACTCTGCTTCAACTTCATATTCAGTAACTCCGGGTTTTAAAAAATTCAGCACTCTTCTGAAACCTTTTTCAGTTAGGTCACAGGCTAATTGTAACATTTCAATCTCTTCGTCCGATTTTATCATTCGAAGTTTGTTTATAACTGGTGCAAGTCTGTAATAATTATGAAGAGGGAATTCTTCTTTGCATTTCTTGATAAATCTTGCTGCCCGTGTTTCAACTTCTATCAATGCACGTTTGTGTTCGTTGGAATTAATGTAAACATTTTCAGCATCAGTGATTAGATTTCTGAACATTCCACTGAATCCGGAAAGCCAAACTATGTTTTCAATTCCGGTTTTTTCCCGTGCTTCTTCTTTTGATAACTTTTTACCTTCCCAGATTGCAATAAGGTCGCTCGTTTCTTTTAAAAATAACACTTCCTTGAAAGCCGGGTCCGGAGCATCCGGAAATAAAACAAGAATTGATTCTTCCTGTGCAACACCAGTGAGCCATAGGAAATCGCTGTTTTGTTTAAACTTCATAGTGCCGTCTGAATTTGTCGGCATTGCATCGTTCGAAATAACAACTGCCATAGAGCCCGGTTTTAACTCTTTGGTGAGTTTGTTTCTGTTTCTTATATAAAAGCCTTTATTGATTGTAGTGTTCTTCATGGTCTGTTTTTTATTTTACTGAAATTTATATTATTTATTATTAAAAATCTATTATAATATTTTTGTTTAATATTAAATTTGTTTTTTAATATTTCTGAAGCAATAATTTAATTTACTTAATATTTTATTATTTGTATAAATAACAACCAACTACAATAATTATTTCGCCAATGTTAAAGAATAAAACAGTAACCTAAGCCAGCTTTTAAACCAAGACATTAGCAAATGCTGTCTTATTTGTCAAATATACTCAAAAAGTGCAAAAATTCAGTTACAAAATTTAGTGAATGTTATTCTATTTATTAAAATAGTATTTTAAAGTATGAATGAGTTAGTTTTTAAAACAGTCCGTTTGTCAGATTTTACTACAATCAGGCTAGGAGGTATTGCAGAACGGTTTTTTGAGTGTAAATCAGATGATGATATATTAAAAGCTGTACGTTTTGCCAAAGAAAACAATCTGAAATTTCACATACTCGGAGGTGGCAGTAATACAGTATTTTCTGATAATGGTTATGATGGAATTGTGATTTTTATAAATACTAAAGGAATTGTTAATACGAGCGGTAATTTCTATATGGCAAAAGCAGGTGTGGAATGGGATTCTTTTGTTGAACTGGTTACGGATGAAGGATTTTCCGGTGTTGAGTGTCTTTCTGGAATTCCCGGAAAAGTAGGTGCGACACCGATTCAAAATGTTGGTGCTTATGGTCAGGATGTTTCTGAAGTCATAAGTTCGGTGAAAGCGATAGACGTTGAAACATTAGATTTTGTGAATTTTAATAACAATATGTGTGCGTTTTCGTATAGAAATAGCAGATTCAAATCGATCGAAAAAGGCAGATACGTTATAACAGAGGTGACTTTTCGTTTGGATTCGTATGGAGCTATTGATATCAGATACAAAGAATTGGCTGATTATTTAGGAACTTATGGTGGGTATAATTCATTTAATAATAATAGAGATAAGTTAGTTTTTGTAAGAAATGCAGTTTTGGACATCCGAAAGAAAAAGTCTATGGTTTATGATTTGAACGATAAAAATTCTTATTCCTGCGGCTCTTTTTTTACAAATCCTGTTTTAGATAAAGAAAAGTTTTCAAAGTTTATTGAAATGTGTGATAATCTGAGTCTGAATCCCGTGAGTTATAAATCCGGAAATGACTTTAAGGTATCGGCTGCATGGCTTATTGAGAATTCAGGATTCCATAAAGGAAGTAATGAAAATGGAATAGGTATTTCATCAAATCATTCTCTTGCTTTGGTTAACAGGGGCGGAACGACTGAAGGCTTGATAAAGTTTTCTGAAAAGATTGTAAATACAGTATTTGATAAATTTGGAATCAAGCTTGTAAGAGAGCCTGAATTGATTTGATATTATTTTTTAATAAGAAAATATTTTGCATTAATTATACTATGAAAAATTTGTAAATTAATTTTGATGAAGAGTGTATCATTACATACCCTCGGATGTAAATTGAATTATAGCGAGACTTCAACACTTGCAAAGCAGTTCGAAAACAAAGGTTTGAAGTTGAAAAATTATGGCGATGAATCCGATATTTTTGTGTTAAATACTTGTTCTGTTACTGATAATGCAGATAAAGAGTGCCGACAGATTGTCAGAAGTGTTTTAAGACGTAATCCTGAGACTTATGTAATTGTAACCGGATGTTATGCACAGTTGCAGCCCGATGAGATTGCGGGTATAGACGGAGTTGATTTAATTTTAGGTTCGAAGGAAAAATTAAGATTGTTTGAATATCTCGAAAATGTTGAACTTGATAACTTGTCCTGCATTTTTAAAGAATCAACACCAAAAATTTTTGTTTCTGAACTAGGCAAAGATGATGATGAAATAAAAGGTGCTTTTTCTGCTGATACTGATTCAAGAACGAGGGCTTTTTTAAAGATACAGGATGGATGTGATTACGGTTGTGCTTTTTGTACGATTCCACTTGCCAGAGGAATTTCAAGAAGTCTTCCAATAGATGAAGTGGTTGAGAATGCAAAGAAAATAATTGATTCCGGTTATAAAGAAATAATTTTAACAGGTGTAAACACAGGCGATTATAAGTTTAGTGAACTTAATAGTTTAAAGAAATTAATTGATGTTCTTTACGAACTCGATAAATTGAAAATTGAAAGAATCAGGATAAGTTCTATTGAGCCGAATTTACTGACAGATGAGGTAATTGGTCTGGTAAAATCATCAAAAAAGTTTTGCAAGCATTTTCATATACCGCTTCAGAGTGGAGATAGCAATATCTTGAAACTTATGAGAAGAAGATATAACTTGTCTATATTCAGGGAACTTATAGAAAAACTGAATTCGGAACTGCCGTCGGTTGGAATAGGCGTTGATGTGATTGTAGGATTTCCGGGTGAAATGGATGAACACTTTGAGAATACTTATAATTTTATTGATAGTTTAAACGTAAGTTATCTGCATGTGTTTAGTTATTCCGAAAGGAAAAACACACTTGCAATTTCAATGGATGGAAAAGTTGATATTAATCAGCGTAGAGTACGCAGCGAGAGGTTACGGAACTTATCGTCTAAAAAGAAGTATGATTTCTATTCGAGGTTTGTGGGTACGAAACAGAAAGTTCTTTTTGAAAATAAAGTGATTAGATTCGATGGAGTTGAATACATTGAAGGATGGACTGACAATTACATAAGAGTAAGAATTGAGAATGATATAGAATTACATAACTGTTTAACTGAAGTAGTGTTAAGCAATTTAAATGGAATTAAATCCGTTGAAAGTTTTATAAATAACAAAGTATAAATTTAATTTAAATATTCAGACATGAAACTGTTTTTAATTAGACACGCAGAAGCAATTGATTATGAAACCGAATCTGTTCGTTCAGATGATTTAAGGTTTATTACACCGAAAGGACGTAAAATATCTTCTACAGTTTTTAAATCTTTGAAGGAATTCTTTTTAGATCTTGATAAGGTATTTACGAGTCCGTTGGTAAGGTCGGTTCAAACCGCAGAAGTATTGGCATCAACATTAAAGTATAAACACGATGTTGAAATCGCTAATGAATTATTGTTAAATGGCTCGGTTGCAAAAGTTTCACAGTTATTAAAGAGAAACACGGTATTTAATTCGATTGCATTAGTCGGACACGAACCCCTGATGTCTCTTCTTGTAGAAGGACTTTCTGACAAGAAAGAACTGAATTTTCAGTTTAGAAAATCAGGTGTTTGCTACATTAATTATGATGCTGATAAGGGGACAGGTTTATTCGAATGGTATTATAATTATAAAACCTCGGAATACGTAAAATAAAATTAACCCGAATATGTTTCCGTTGTTATCATTAGAGTCCGTAAATTTTTCATACGGGAAGGATAAAATTGCTTTAAATAATATTAATCTGTTGTTTAACAAAGGTAAATTTTATTCGATTATTGGCAGAAACGGTTCGGGTAAATCAACTCTTGTTAATATAATTGCAGGTGTTATCTGTAATTACTCAGGGGATGTTCATTATAATGGGAAAAACATTAAGTCATTTTCACCAAGATTCATGGCTCAGCGAATTTCTTTTATACCGCAGTATAGTTTGTTTAATGATATAAACATTCGTGTTTTTGATTTTCTTTGTCTTGGCAGGTATCCGTTTAAGGCTTTTTCTGATTTCAGGACTAACAATCTCGATATTGAGATTGTTGATTATGCTTTGGAAATTTTATCAATTAAGGAATTTAAAAATAAATATATTTATGAGTTATCAGGCGGGGAAAGACAAAAAGTTATTATAGCACTTGCATTTGTTCAGCTTGATTGCAGCAAGAATCTATCGGATAAGATATTAATCATTGACGAACCATTGACTCATCTTGATGTCAATTATCAATATGATATTTTTAATGTACTGAATAAATTGAACAAGGAGCAGGATTTAACTATACTTACTGTTATACACGATTTGAACATTGCTTTAAAATATACGGACGATACAATTCTTCTCGAAAACGGGAATGTTGTTTCCAAAGGAAAAACGGTAGATATTATTACGCAGGATTCACTTGAAAAGTATTTTATGATTAAGTCTCAGATTATAAATTTTGAAAACGAATATCACATAAATTTTATACCTAATTAAACGCATTATGGAACATACATTTAATAAGATTTTATATGAGGATAAAGGGCTTACCAAGAAATTGGTTCTAAACCGTCCCGATAAGAGAAATTCTCTTGATGACGAAATGATTAATGAGTTGACTACTGCTGTTAACTTTTTATCTGAAGATGATAAGACAAAAACCATTGTCATTTCTGGTGCAGGCGGTAATTTCTGTTCAGGTCTTTTTCTTGATTACCTAAATAAAATTCAGGATTTTGATGTATTGCAAAATAAAAAGGATTCCAGTGCCTACAAGAATCTTTTGCTTTCAATCTATGGATGTAATAAGCCCACTATTGCAATGGTTGACGGTTATGCTCTTGCAGGCGGATGCGGAATTGCAAGCGCCTGCGATTTAATCGTTGCGTCTGATAAATCCCAATTTGGTTACACAGAAGTAAGAATCGGATTTATTCCTGCAATTGTAATGATATTCTTGTTGAAGAGAGTAAGCGAAACACATGCAAAAGATTTATTGCTGACATCAAAATTTATAAACGGAACAGAAGCACATAAGATAGGTTTTGTTAACTATGTTGTTGAACAATATATGCTTGAAAGTTATACTGATAAATTATGTGAAAGCCTTAATCAGTTACCTTCGAGTTCAGTTATGCTTACTAAAGAGATGTTTAAAAATATATCTTCAATGGGTTTCGAAGCATCGCTGGAATATGCTGTAGATATGAACACTTTAACAAGGATGTCAGAAGATTGCAAAAACGGAATAAAAAAGTTTCTAACAAAGAAATAATAATAACGTAAATTAATAAAAATTATTTTAAAACATAAATTACAATAATATGACTGACGCGAAAAAGTATAAAGAAATACAATACCTGGACAGGAACGAGTCGCAGTACGGACCGACTCCCAAGTGTTATGACTTTTTAAAGACTGTAACTATTGACGAACTTTCCTGTTATTCAAGGGATTTTGCCTTTGGAATTAAATCAAGTTTGTCAAAAATGATTGCCGATGAATTCAAACTTCCTGAAAAACAGGTTATTCTTTCTTATGGAAGCGAAGATTTATTAAAACAGATTATCCACTATTATCTCGATAGAAAAGAAAAGATTTTAATCCCGAGGGAAGCCTGGTGGTATTATAAGAAGGTCGCTTATGAAGTCGGCGGTTTCAACGTTGAGTATCCGATGGGAAAAGGATTTGAAGACGGTGTAGCAACATATACTTACGATGTTGATAAGATGATTGAAATATACGATAGGGAAAAACCAAGGATAGTCTTAATCGCTTCACCAAACAATCCTACCGGTAACAAAATCTCAAAAGAAGATTTGTATAAATTCCTTGATGCCTGCAGAGGTGCATTGGTTATGATAGACGAAGCTTACTGGGGATTTGGGTCAATGGAAAATGATTACGTAAAACCATTTCTCGATGAGTTTCCGAATCTTGTAATCTGCAGAACTTTTTCAAAGTACTTTGGTTTAGCAGGGCTTAGAATCGGTTATGCATTTACAGGTAAAAACCTTGAAGAATTGATGAACTATACAGTAAGATATCTTGGCTTTAACAGAATATCCGAAAAACTTGGTGAGATTGCTTATAAAGACTTAGACTATTATCAAAAGATTACAAAGTTAATGCAGGAAGATAAAGAATATTTTTATAAAGAGTTTTCAAATATGGAGGGATTCACTCCTTATAAATCTTACGCTAACTTTATGCTCGTCGATATGCCTCACGGTGTAAGAAAAGATATGAATAAGTTCTTAAAAGAAAGAAACCTTTTAATTAAATTCCTCGACGAAGAAGCGTTTAAGACTGAAACTAGAATTACACTCGGAACAAGAGAGCAGAATATGTACCTGATGGATTCTATTAAAGAATTTTTAGCAAAGAAATAATGTCAAAGCAAAAAATCGAAGTCAAAAAACCTAATTATGTTCTTTATGTATTAATTGCGGTAGTTGTCATAGTTGCAGGTTATTTTATATACACAATGATTATTGATAAAAAACCTATTGAACATAAAGTGAATACCGAGAAAATTGAAAAGAAAACTGAAACTCAGGAACCACAGTTTAAAAAACAGGGAGAACTCGAGTTTATAGGTCAGAAGAATAATAAAGAAATTAAGAAGATAGATGTGGAGATAGCCGATACCGATCGAAAGAGGGCGTTAGGTTTAATGTACAGAAAAACAATGGAAGAAAGCCAGGGAATGTTATTTGTGTTCCCGATTTCCGAGCCTCAGTCTTTCTGGATGAAGAACACAATATTATCTATAGATATTATGTTTGTTAACGAAAACAAGGAAATTGTTAAGATTCATAAAAACACTACACCATTTTCGGAGAAATCTTTACCTTCTGAAAAGAAAGCAATGTATGTAGTTGAAGTTGTAGCAGGGTTCTCAGATAAGTACGGTATTAAAGAAGGCGATAAAATCAATTTTCAGATTACTAATTATTGAAAAATAAAAACAAAATAAGGTCTGCACATCTTTTCAGCAGGGAATTAAGCTGGATAGAATTTAACAGAAGGGTACTCGAAGAAGCAGGGGATAAATCTCAGCCGCTGCTCGAACGCGTTAAGTTTCTTTCTATTTTTAGTACAAACCTTGATGAGTTTTTTATGATTAGAGTATCCGGGCTTAAAAGACAGGTAGTAAGTGACGTCAATGAAACCACATCTGATGGATTAACTGCTCAGGAACAGAGAGAGTTTGTTTTCCAGGAATTGTGTCCTCAGGTTAAAGAATCTTATAGAATTTTTAACGAAGAGATAATTCCTGAACTTAAAGAAAACAACATTAATATCTTTAAGTATAACGAACTTGAAGACGAAGATAAATTGCGTCTTGATAAATATTTTGATGACGAAATTTATCCTGTACTTACTCCAATTGCTATGGACAATGTTCATCCATTTCCTAATCTGGTTAACAGAACACTTGCCTTTGCACTTGTTCTTGATGATCCCGATACCGAAATAAATGAAGATAAAGTCTCTGTCCTTCAGATTCCGGGAAATTTCACAAGATTTATTCCAATTGGAAAAGAAAACAGTTACGATTATATTTTACTTGAAGATATTATTGAAGCCAATGCAAATAAGTTATTTCCGGGAATGGAAATTACTGATTGCTATGCTTTTCGTATAACTAGAAATGCAGACCTTGAACTTGAAGAAGAGGAAGCAGGAGATTTGCTTACTCTGATTGAAGAGGAAGTAAAAAAGAGAAGGCTCGGCGTTATTGTTCGTATTGAAGTGGAAGAGAAAATACCTGAAAAGATTTTAAACTTTTTAATTGACGATTTAGAACTCGATAATACCGAGGTTTATAAAGTTGATGGTCCTATCAATCTTGGTGATTTAATGTTTTTGTATAAAATCGATAAACGTACATTAAAAGATGAAGGCTATATGCCGAGAATTTCATCTTACTTCTTAGAGGAAGAAGATTTCTTTAAGGCAATCAGAAAACGTGATATTATGCTTCATCATCCCTTCTACTCGTTTTCTTCAGTTACTGAGTTTATAGCGCAGGCTGCAGAAGATAAAAATGTTTATGCAATTAAACTGATTCTTTACAGAACAAGCGGCGATTCACCGATTATTAAATCCCTTATCCAGGCTGCGGAAAATGGTAAACAGGTTACTGCTGTTGTTGAACTTAAAGCCCGCTTTGACGAAGAAAATAATATTATATGGGCTAAAAAATTAGAGAATGCAGGTGTTCATGTCGTTTATGGAATTTCAGGTTTAAAGACCCACTGTAAGCTTCTTCTTGTTGTCAGAAAAGAATCTGGAAAGATGACAAGGTATTTACATTTAAGTACAGGGAATTACAATCCGATTACTTCGAGGATATATACTGACTTAGGTTTGTTTACCTGCAATGAAGACTTTTGCAAAGATGCATCAGACTTGTTTAATTATCTTACCGGGCACTCAAAACAAAAAGAGTATAAGAAGTTTCTTGTTGCACCTTACACTATGAGAAAATCTCTGATTAGTTTTATTGACGCAGAAATCGAATCACATAAAGTTAATAGTAACGGCCGCATCATTATTAAAGCAAACTCTCTTGTGGACGATAAATTTATTTTTAAACTTTTTCAGGCTTCAAATGCAGGTGTTAAGATTGATTTGATTATTCGCGGTATATGCAGACTTCGTCCTGGTATTAAAGGTCTTAGCGAAAATATAAGAGTTATAAGTGTTGTTGGAAGATTTCTTGAACATAGCAGGATATATTATTTTTATAACAACGGGAATCCTGTGATTTATTCCGGAAGTGCCGATATTATGCAGAGGAATTTTGACAGGAGAGTTGAGATGCTTTATCCTATAGAACATCACAGAATTAAAGAAGATCTTGAAGAGATATTAGGTCTTTATCTGAAAGATAATGTTAAAGCAAGAATTCTGAACAGCGATGGTACATATTCTAAGATCGAAGTCATTGAAAACGAAAAAGGTGAAAAAGATTAT
Organism: Ignavibacteriota bacterium; assembly: GCA_963748665.1. GTDB lineage: Bacteria > Bacteroidota > Ignavibacteria > Tepidaquicellales > Tepidaquicellaceae > CAIKZJ01. The sequence goes on from CAVVJW010000017.1 coordinate 61,505, forward strand.
TTTAACGCTCAGGAATATTTTGTCAATCAGGTAAAGAAGAAATATCTTGCAGAGGTTAAAAAAGAGTACAAGAAAAAGATAAAAAAGTTAAAACAGAGAAAAATATTACATTAAAAAACAGACAGGATAATTATTATATGGGTTGGTATTCAGAGTTTAAAAGTTCTTTAAAAAGTTATGACGTGGAAGAAATATTGGATGTATTCTTTTACAGACCTTTGTCATTTTTATTCGTAAAGTTAATCTATTCCACAGATATAACACCAAATCAGATATCCATATTTTCAATGTTCTTTGGTCTGCTTACCGGGGTTATGTTCGGATTCGGAACTCATCAGTTTTTTATATTTGGAGCAATTGCATTACTTATTTCAAACGTACTCGATTGTGCAGATGGTCAACTTGCAAGACTTAAAAAGAATGGGACAGGAATCGGCAGAATTATTGACGGGTTCATAGATTATATTACGGGTTTTTCTATCTTTGTTGGGATAGGAATTGGATTGAGCATTGCAACAGGAGATTATCTTTATGTTTGGGTCATCACTGTTATCGGCGGATTTTCAAGAGTGCTTCAGAATATGATGTTCGATAATTACCGCAATATGTATATGTCAAATGTTTACAATAAGGGCTCGAATCTTGACCAGGAAATAGAAGAATACACGAGATTGCAGCGAGTTCTCAATAAAACAAAGGGCAGGTATGCAGAGAAATTTTTAGTAAACATATACATCAAGTATGCTTCAGTGCAGAACAATACCGCTAAAGATGAAAATATGAATATACCCCCGGAGGTTTATAAAAATAAAAATATGATGTTATTAAGGGCATGGAGCTGGATTGGTTCAACAACTCATCTGACGGCAGTTATAATCGCATGCTTCTTTAACAGGGTTGATATTTATTTATGGATAACATTAACACTCGGCAACCTCATTTTACTTGTTCTATACATTATTCAAAAGAAAGTATTAAACGATTTATCTAAATAATATATGCAGGCTATAATACTCGCAGCGGGTCTAGCAAAGAGATTAAGACCACTTACCGATACTACTCCAAAATGTTTACTCGATGTCGGCGGTAAAAATTTGTTACATAGAACTATGGACAATATAATCTCAAACGGGATTAAAGAATTTATTTTCGTTACCGGATACCGTGAAAATATGATTAAAGATTTTCTTAAAAAAAATTTTCCGAACGTAAAAATAGATTTTATTACAAACTCCGACTATTCGAACAATAACAATTCTTATTCACTTTGGATGACTAAAGATTTTGTAAAAGATGACTTCATACTTCTTGATAGTGATATTCTTTTTAATGCAGGTATCATCACAAAATTACTAAACGATGAAAATGAAAATGCAGCCGCGGTTAATAAAAGTGTTAAACTTGACGAAGAACAAATAAAGGTTACTCTTGATTCAAAAAACAGAATTCTCAGAATGGCCAAAGATGTACCGCTTGATGAAGCGGTTGGAGAGTCAATAGGCATAGAAAAGTTTTCAAAAAGTTTTGGCAGGGAAATATTTGAAATACTCGACAGAAAGATTTTAAAAGAAAATAACGTTAATGAGTTTTACGAAAAAACGTTCGAAGAGATTATTTCCCGCAATGATGTTAGGAACAGTATATACTGTGTAGATGTTTCAGAGTATGAGTGCACTGAAATAGATACTGTGGAAGATTATTATAAGGCACAAAATGAATTTAAAATTTAAAACAATTGAATAATTTCAGAAGAGGTTTTGGCGGATTTAGTATGTTTCCGCCTGTTATTAAATATTTATTGATTTCGAATGTTGCTGTGTTTTTATTGCAGTATTTCTTTCTTGGAATGCTGAAATCAGGTAATACGGTTATTGGAGACGTGTTTGTAAAAAACTTTGCTCTGTTTACTTTTGATTCTCCTTACTTTAAGCCCTGGCAAGTATTTACGTATATGTATATGCATGGCGGATTTTCTCACCTGTTCTTTAATATGTTTGCACTCTGGATGTTTGGAATGGAACTGGAAAATCAATGGGGGTCAAAAACTTTCTTTATATTCTATACTGTTTGCGGAGTTGGAGCGGGACTTGCTAATATTTTTATAGCACCTTTGTTTACTGTTATTCCGCCTAATGTTCCTACCGTTGGAGCCTCTGGTTCAATATACGGAGTGCTTATCGCATTTGGAATGCTCTTTCCTAACAGGCTCATATACATTTATTTTATGCTTCCAATAAAAGCCAAGTATCTTGTCGTGATTTATATTCTTATTGAAGTCTTTGCTGTTGCATCTCAGTCCCAATCAGGCATCGCACATTTTGCACATCTTGGCGGCGGAGTTGTTGGTTTTCTTTATGTTTATTTTATTCTTAATAAAGGCAAACCTAAATTCTTTACAAATCAGTCCCAGAATACAAATGTTTTTGATAATATAAAGGATATGTTTGAAAAGAAACAGGAGCCTCCAAAATATGAACAGCCCAAAAATGTTTATGATGCAAACTTTGAAGATTTAAATAACAGTAAATATGAAGATGATATGAGACGTGAAGAAAAAGCAGCTCACAAAAAGATTGATGACATACTCGATAAATTAAGTGCTAATGGATATGGAAGTCTGACCGATGAAGAGAAAAGGGTACTGTTTCAGGAGAGCAAAAAACTTCGATGATTTATAAAAGATTTAAGACAAGAGTTGTAAACATTGGGGACTTGCCTCTTGGCGGTGATAATCCTATTCGTTTACAATCTATGACTACAACCGATACGATGAATACAATCGCTACAGTCGAACAGTCAATACGTATCATTGAAGCGGGTGGTGAATATGTCAGGATTACAGCCCCAAGTATAAAAGAAGCAAAAAATTTACTTGAAATCAAAAATGAACTTAGAAAGAGGGGATTCAAAACCCCGCTTATTGCTGATATTCATTTCACACCAAATGCTGCTGAAATTGCCGCACGTATAGTAGAAAAAGTTAGAGTCAACCCCGGAAACTACGCTGACAAGAAAAAGTTTGAAAATATTGAATATACTGATAACGATTATTCAAATGAACTTGAAAGAATAAGAAATAAGTTCGTTCCGCTAATAAATATTTGTAAGGAATACGGAACAGCTATGCGAATAGGTACTAATCACGGTTCATTGTCAGACAGAATTATGAGCAGATATGGCGATACACCTGAAGGTATGGTTGAGTCTGCAATGGAGTTTCTCAGAATCTGTGAAGATGAAAAGTATTATAACATAGTTCTTTCTATGAAGTCAAGCAATCCTCAGGTTATGGTTCAGGCATACCGCCTGCTCGTAAAGCAAATGATGAAAGAGAATATGAATTACCCACTGCACCTTGGAGTAACTGAGGCAGGCGATGGAGAAGACGGACGCATCAAATCATCAATTGGAATAGGCACATTACTCGAAGAAGGACTCGGAGATACTGTCAGAGTTTCTCTAACCGAAGAACCAGAGTTCGAAATACCTGTCTGTAAAACTCTCGTTGACAGATATACAAATTTTTCTAAATCTCTAACTGATACTTTTAAGTTTTCCGAAACAATTAATCCTTTTGAGTATTCCAGACGCGAAAGCATCACAATAAATAATATAGGCGGCAAGAATGTTCCTGTTGTTATACTCACTGCTAACGATGAAATCTTAAAGTCTCACGAAGCACTGCGTGAAGTCGGATACTATTATAGTGAGTCTCTTGATAAATGGAATATTGGCGATATGGCTCCTGACTATATTTATCTTGGTTCTGAAAATATTGATTATAATTTGCCAGGCACATTAAAGAAGATATTCGATTATGGTTTCTGGAAAACTCTGGAACTGAAATCAGATTCGTTTCCATTACTAAACACAAATGAATATCTTTTAGCAGAAAACTTAAACTTTAATAAGTTTTTAGAAATTGAAATTAATAATTTATCTGCTGATGTTTATAATAAGATATCATCTGATAAAAATATAATTCTTGTTATAAAATCTGAAGATTCTCTTTCGTACTTAAGCACAAGAAATATTTGCTGAAAAGTTAATATCCGATAAAATCTTTTGTCCTGTTATTATAAAACGTAATTACGGAAATCTTTCGGAGGAAAAGTTTCTTGTTTATCCTGCAACTGATGTTGGCGGACTTATGATTGACGGCTTCGGTGACGGCATTTGGCTTGAATCAGGCGCAGTATCAAAAAAGATTGTCAACAGTATTTCCTTCGGAATACTTCAGGCATCACGTACAAGAATTTCCAAAACAGAATACATTTCCTGTCCTTCCTGCGGAAGAACTTTATTCGACTTACAGGAAACAACTGCAAAAGTTCGTGAGAAAACAAATCATCTCAAGGGTCTTAAGATTGCTATTATGGGCTGTATAGTTAACGGTCCGGGCGAAATGGCAGACGCAGATTATGGTTACGTCGGAAGCGGTGTCGGCAAAATCACACTGTACAAAGGCAAAGATGTCGTGAAGCGCAGTATAGATTCCGAAGTAGCAGTTGACGAACTCATTAACCTCATTAAAGAAAATAACGACTGGGTTAAACCAGAATAATTTGTATCAATAACTATGAAAGCATTAATCATACACGCACATCCCGAAGAAAAATCATTTTCTTCGGCCCTTAAAAATACAGCAGTAGAATATTTTTCTTCAAATGGAAATGAAGTAAAAGTATCAGATCTTTATAAAATGGGATTCAATCCTGTAGGCGGGAAAGAAGATTTTAAGGAAACGAGTAATCCCGAATTCTTTAAGTATCAACTCGAACAGGCAAACGCATTCACAAAAGATTTGTTTACTGATGATATCAAAGCAGAGATGGAGAAGTTTCTCTGGGCTGATTTAGTGATATTCAATTTCCCCCTCTGGTGGTTTTCTGTACCTGCTATTCTGAAGGGATGGGTTGACCGTGTTTTTGCGATGGGATTTTGCTACGGCGCAGGTAAAGGTGTATATGAAAAAGGGACGTTTAGGGATAAGACTTCGTTCCTCTGCCTGACAACAGGTGGCCCCGAGCAATCTTATCAGGAAGGAGTCTTCAACGGTGATATCAATAAAATCCTGTTTCACGTAAATCACGGCATGCTTCACTTTGTAGGTATGAAAGTTCTCCCGCAATTCGTCTGCTATGGTGCAGCCAGACTTACAGATGAAGAAAGAAAGTTGAAACTTGAAGAATACAAAAAATATCTTGGTAATATAAAAACTGTAAAGCCGATTTTCGAATAATAAAAAAGGCTATCACAAAAATGATAGCCTTAGCATTAATTCTTTTCTCTTTTATTTGATAACTGACATTTTCTTTATATCACTAAATCCGTTTACTTCAAGTTTGTAGAAATATATTCCTGAGGATAAATTCTTTGCATCAAACCTGTAATTGTAATTTCCCGGATTCATTTGTTGAGAAACTAATGTTGTTATTTCTCTTCCGAGAATATCAAATACTTTAATGTTCACGAAACCCGCTTTTGATATTGAAAAATCAATATTGGTTGTGGGATTAAAAGGATTCGGATAATTCTGGGAAAGTTTGTAAGTTGCAGGAGTCTGAGTCTCATTTCCTATTTTAGTTACTAAAGCATATCTGTTCCAATAAACTCTTCTGCCGGCGACACTTCCGCCTACCCATACTGTTCCGAGATCATTACCGCCAAGTTCAACTATTATAGGTTTATAATTTCTTGCTGACCAGTTTGGATAAAACTGAGAAACCTGTGTTAAACCTGTAAATGTTTCCGGTACCGGGGCAGAGGCGAACTTATACATTAATTTATCAGTATTATTCGTTGCTCCACCTGATTGCAAACTATCACTATACCAGATAAAGTCACAATATCTTGTGGTTAAACCACTTATTCCTATGTTAAACCAGTATTCGTCAACGTTTGGGTTACCGGCAGCAAGAAATGGAGTACCGAATAAAACACCGCTATTAAGACTTGTTCTGCCATATATATCAATAGCACCAGTATTTCCTTGTGTGTAATAGAACCAAACAGTGCCACTGGCCGCTGCAATATCAAATTCCGTTTTCGTAGCAGAAGCATCAGTCAAATCCTGGAACCCAGAGGCAACAGTTGATAAAGTACCAGGTGCCGATTCTCTGTATCTTGCACATCTTATAATTGATTGCTCAAGAGGTGCAATTACAGGAGATCTGTATGTTGCATATAAAGTATCAGAAGTTGCTGACATAAACATCCTTATATTTTTTGCGTTAGCTTGTACGTAACCCGTATTTTGCCAGGTCCATCCGAAATTTGTTGAGCCCCATCTTCTTAAACCTCCTGATTCTGTTGTAATCCAGAGATAAACAGAATTTGTTGAACTCTTAACTACATCAAAATCATTAACATTAAGTGAATCGAAAGCTTTTATTGCATTCGTCATGATATTCCATCTGTAAACCTGAGTACCGAAAGTAAACCAGCAAAGTACAGAATCATTACTCATTGCAAGCATTTCAAGGCGCGGGAAATTTATCCTGTTTGTTATTGAATTGGGATGTGTTGCCCATGTGACTCCGAGGTCGGTAGATTTTCGGATGATAATGCCCGATGTTGTTGACAATGTATCATTAATTGCAACATAAATTGTACCATTTGGCGTTGTCACACCTGCCATAGGACCGATTGGTTCAAAATTAAGTATTGAAGTATTCGTTCCCCAGTCGCCATTAACTATTGGATTTGGCGGAAGCCCTGTACCGACCTTTACTTCCTGCGAATACAGGAATAGCGGGATGAATAATGTCACTAATAAAGTAAAATAAATTTTTTTCATAATCTTTCCCTTTCTAAATTAGTTATAATAATTGTTTGATATAAATGTTTATCTAAAACTCAGAGTTAATTTCAATATAATCAAGTCAAAATTCTGATGTTATATTCTTAAGTATATCTTTCGTAAGAATATATAACTATTCTTTCCGTGCCTTCTGCCGAAGGTTCATCGATTTTAACGGCAGATGAACTCTTTTAACCTGAATGTTTTTGACATTTTATATTTCATTTTTAACCTTCATATATTGCACTTATTCTTATTTACAAATTGATTAAATTTGTCACTTCATTAAATTAATATTTTATGGCAAAGATAGATATTACGGAAAAAGTTGTTTCTCTTGCAAAGCGCCGCGGCTTTGTGTTTCAGTCGTCTGAAATTTACGGCGGATTAAACGGATGCTGGGATTACGGTCCGCTCGGCGTTGAAATGCTCAATAACATAAAGCAGTCGTGGTGGAAAGAAATGACGTACCGCGAAAACATAGAAGGTATAGACGCTGCTATTCTTATGCATCCGCGCGTATGGGAAGCATCGGGACACGTTGAGAATTTCACCGACCCAATGGTTGACTGCAAAGAGTGCAAAGGACGTTTTCGTGCCGACCAGCTTGAAGAAACCGATTGCGGCAACAAAGGTTACAAAGGACGCAAGGCTATCAAGTGCCATCAGGAAGGCAAGTTTACAGAGGCAAGAAATTTTAATTTAATGTTTAAGACATTCGTAGGTCCGCTTGAAGATTCTTCGAACGTTGTCTATCTGCGTCCCGAAACGGCACAGGGAATCTACGTGAACTTCCTTAACGTGAAGGAAGCATCGCGCCAGAAACTTCCGTTCGGCATTGCGCAAATCGGCAAGGCATTCAGGAATGAAATCAACACAAAGAATTTTCTTTTCCGCACACGCGAGTTCGAACAGATGGAAATGCAGTTCTTTATCCGTCCCGATGAAGATGAAAAGTGGTTCGACTACTGGAAGGAACAGCGCGTCAACTGGTTTATAAAGCACGGCATCGCAAAGGAAAAACTTAACATACACGTTCACGAGAAACTTGCGCATTATGCAAAAGCAGCAGTTGATATTGAGTACGAATTTCCGTTTGGCTTCGGTGAGATAGAAGGCATTCACAACAGAACAGATTTCGATTTAAAACGTCACACAGAATATTCAGGCAAGAAACTCGAATACTTCGACGACCAGACAAAGGAACGTTTCACTCCGTTTGTGATTGAAACCTCTGCGGGTGCATCAAGAAGCTTTATGGCATTCCTTTTAAATTCATACGACGAAGAAGAAGTTGTAAAAGAAAACTCCGACGGCACAAAGTCGTCAGAAGTCCGTACAGTGCTTCACTTGCATCCATCATTCGCACCAATCAAGGCAGCAGTATTTCCTTTGGTTAACCGCGACGGAATGCAGGACATCGCAGCAAACATCACGGAAGACTTAAGAAATTATATGAGGGTATTCTACGACGATTCAGGTGCAGTTGGCAGAAGATACCGCCGTCAGGACGAATGCGGAACACCGTTCTGTATTACTGTTGACTCAGATACTTTAACTGACAACACTGTCACAATCCGTGACCGCGACACAATGGTACAGGAAAGAATCAACAAAGATAACCTCGTAGAATATATATTAAAGAAGATAAAGTAAGAGTTAAGTTTTAATATTATCGCTCCCAGTCCAACTCAACGATTGGGAGTGAATGTATGTGATGCAATAAATTTGAGCCCAATTCGAAATTACATATTACTCGTTCTGCTCTTTTCCCTTTTCTCCTGTAAAGAAGAACAGCAGGAAACATATACTCCAAAAGATACTACAATTAATTTAACTGTTGATACAGTTTCCGTTCCCGAAGATTATGAAATTCTTGTAGGCACATTTCTCGGTGATGAAAAGAGAAGTTACTACGGCAACGAGCCGCCTTCGTCATTAGACATTGTCTGGAAATGCTGGCTGGGTGGTGCGCCTTCGCATATGCCGTTTAACGATGCGGGCACGAATATACGATACGGTGCAGGCTGGACTGGTCAGCCGCTTTTATTCAGAGAAAAAGATAATTACTTTTTATTGCAGGGTTCTTATGATTACAATTTAAGAAAGATAAACGTCAGCGACGGAGAAGTAGAATGGAAATATTCTTTCGGCGATGCAATAAAAGGAACGGGCACACTTTATTACAATAAAAATGCTGAAAGCGAAGAAGGCAAACTCATTGTGCTTCAGGGCAGCAGACAATCGGCGTCATCTGATTACAACTACAGAGGCATCTCCGCAGTCAGCGGCGAAGAACTTTTCAGAATGAGGATTGAACGCACACGCAGTAACAGCCGCGACGCAGACGGGTCAGCTTTAATCGTTGGCGATACAGCATATATCGGACTTGAAAACGGAATTTTCAAAGTGTTTAATCCGAATGATGACTATGCAGCCGTGAGCGGAAAGTTTTACGAACCTGAACTCTTTAACGAACATAATCTTTTCACTTCAAAAGATTTGTCACGCCGAGGAGGAAACATCATAACGGAATCTTCTCCCGCATACCTCGACGGAAAAGTTTACATAGCCGCAGGCTCAGGTTACGTTTACGGTTACAATGTATCGAGCGGCGAAATCGACTGGGAATATTTTATCGGCTCTGACCTGAACGGCTCGCCCGTTATTACTGAAGACAATTGCATTCTCGTTCCCGTCGAAAAACAATTCATAGCAGGCAACGGCGGAATGCTGAAACTCAATCCGCGTAAGCCGCCCGAAGACGCACTCGTCTGGTACTTTCCCGTTGGAAACAAATCAATGCTAACGTGGGATGGCGGAGTTATAGGCAGTGCATCTGTTAATGATAAATATAAATCTTCGGATACAAAATCACTCGCGGCATTCAGCGGCATAGACGGATACCTTTACGTAGTTGATTATAAAAGTACAGACGGCACAACAAAAAGTTTTGACGGAAGAACAAATGTTGATAAACCCGAACTGATATTCAAATATAAAATCGGCTCGTCAATCTCCACACCAATAATTTTTAAAGATAAACTAATCGCTTGCAGTTACGCAGGAATATTTTTATTTGAGTTCGATAGTGAATACAACTTCACACTACTCGAAAAGAAAAGTTACACATTCGAAGCCACACCAATAGTTCACAACGGAAAAGTTTTCGTTGCCTCAAAAGATGGCTGGCTGTACTGCTTTGGTGGTTAGAATATTATATTGATTTCATATCGATATTCATTTTGGTGATTTCGCCTTTAATATATTTTTGAAATTGAACATCTTGTGGAAATTATTTTAATAAAAATATTTGTATGGAAAAATTAGCAACTGTTATAATGGCGGCGGGTCAGGGGAAGCGGATGCGGAATCCCGAAAAGTCGAAGGTGATGTTTGAATTGAAAGGGAAGCCGATGATTGAGTGTGTGGTGGAACTGGCGCTGAAGATTGATTCGGAAATTATTATTCCGATTGTGGGGCATCAGAAGCAGACGGTGATGGATTTTATTTCGAAAAGGTTTGCGGAAGAAAAAGATTGCATTGAGTTTGCGCATCAGGATGAACAACTCGGCACGGGGCACGCGCTGATGCAGACGCGCGAGATTCTGGAATTGTTCGAGGGCGATGTTCTGATTCTTTCGGGAGATGTGCCGCTGTTGAAGGCGGAGACGGTGATGAAGTTTTTGAATTATCATTACGGGAATCGTTTTCAGGCGAGTTTGCTATCGGCGATTTTTGAAAATCCGTTTGGATACGGGCGCGTGATTCGCAGTGAGGACGGGACTTTTGTGGAGACGGTTGAAGAGAAGGATGCAACTGATGAACAGAGGAAGATTCAGGAAATCAATTCGGGAATTTACATCGTGGATTGTTCGCTGCTGTTTGAGGCACTGAATACGCTGAAGACTGACAATGCGCAGGGTGAATATTATCTGACTGATATTTTTAAATATTTCAGGGATAAGAAAATTAAAATCGGTGCTGTGCCTGTGGAAAACAATCTGGAGATTACGGGCATTAACACTGTTGAACAATTGGAAGAATTAGAAAATTTAATAGATTAAATTATGTCGGATATAATTTTTAGTGTTTCGGGTGTGAGGGGAATTTACGGCGACTCGCTGACATTACCTGTGGTGGTTCATTACACTCTTGCGTTTGCGAAGTTTTGCAGGGATAATAAAAAGAGCAGAAAGATTGTTGTGGGACGCGACGGAAGGCTTATGGGCGAAGAGGTTTCGGCTGTGGCGATTTACACTTTGTCTATTGCGGGTTTTGAAGTGGTGGATATCGGCGTGGTGCCGACTCCGACTGTGCAGTTGGCAGTGGAAAAGATGAAGGCGGCGGGCGGTATTGCAATCACTGCTTCGCACAATCCTCAGCAGTGGAACGGACTGAAGTTTCTGGATTCAGACGGGACGTTTCTGAAGAGCAAACAGATTGACGAAGTGAAGAAAAATCTTAAGACGAATAAATTCAGTTTTGTGAATATAGATAAACCTGCAAAGGTGAAAGAAGATGCGACGTGGATTGATAAACACATCGCGTTGGTTTTAAAACTAAACTACATAAACACTGCGAAGATAAAAAGAAGAAAGTTTAAAGTAGTTGTTGATGCAGTGAATGCTTCGGGCTCGGTGATTGTGCCGCGGCTTTTGAAAAAACTTGGATGCGAGGTTGTGGAGCTTGTACTGCAATGGTTCGGGGAAGTTTCCGCATCTGCCCGAGCCGCTTCCGCATAATTTAAAACTGCTTTCTGCAGGAGTGCGTAAACACAAGGCGGACATTGGATTAGCCATTGACCCAGACGGCGACAGACTTGTTTTGATTTGCGAAGACGGAAAACCTTTCATTGAAGAGAATACAATCGTTACGGTTGTGAGGAATGTTTTGAAACATTCAAAGGTGAAAAATAAAGTGTGCGTGAATATGTCAACGACTCGTGCAGTGGAAGATGTAGCGAACGATTATAAGGGAAAAGTTTTCAGGACACCTGTGGGTGAGATAAACGTTGTGAATGAAATGAAGCGTGTGAAAGCAATAGTCGGCGGTGAAGGAAGCGGCGGTGTGATTGTGCCGAAGGTTCACTACGGACGCGATGCCAGTGTTGGCGTGGCTTTGGTGCTGAACGAACTTGCGGACTTTAAAGGAAAAGTTTCGGAATACAAAAATACTATTCCGCAGTATCACATAGAAAAAGCAAAGATAGAAACAAAGGGCGACCCTTCAAAACTTTTAAAAAGAATTGAAAAAGAATTTGCGAAGAAAGACTGCAAGGTCTCAACGCTCGACGGCGTGAAACTCGACTTTGCAGATTACTGGATACACTTGCGGAAGTCGAACACAGAGCCGATAATCAGAATCATTACCGAAGCGAAAAGTAAAAAGGAAGCCGTGCGAATACAAACGGAATTTTTAAAAGGACTGAACTACTAAATGCCGAACGTGCTTTCAATACGGAATCTGCGGACTTACTTTCACACTGACGACGGAATTGCAAAGGCAGTGGATGATGTGAGTTTTGATTTACGCGAAGGCGAAACGCTTGGTATTGTTGGCGAATCAGGATGCGGCAAGAGTGTAACAGCACTTTCAATACTGCGTCTGCTTCCTGCTGGTGTGGGTGTGATTGAAGGCGGTGAGATACTTTTTGAAGGAAGAGACATCGTGAAAGTTTCTGATAAAGAAATCAGAAGCATTCGCGGGAATAAAATCAGTATGATATTTCAGGAACCGATGACGTCGCTGAATCCTGCATACACCTGCGGGAATCAGATTGTGGAAGTGTTGAAAACTCACCGCGACATTTCAAGCACAGATGCAAAAGCGGCTGCGATAGAAATTTTAAAGAGCGTAGGTATACCCTCGCCTGAGCAGAGATTTAAAGAATATCCGCATCAGTTATCGGGCGGGCTTCGGCAAAGAGTGATGATTGCAATAGCCCTTGCCTGCGAGCCGAAGATATTAATTGCGGATGAGCCCACAACTGCACTGGACGTAACGGTTCAGGCACAGATACTTGAACTTATTAAATCATTGCAGGTGAAGTTTAATATGAGCGTTATACTAATAACTCACGACCTTGGTGTTGTTGCTGACACTTGCGACAGAGTGATTGTGATGTACGCATCAAAGATAGTGGAAGAAGGACTTGCAATGGAAGTTTTTAAAGAACCAAAACATCCATACACAAAAGCATTGATGGAATCCATTCCAAAGTTAAACGAGAAAAGAGAAAGATTATATACGATTGAAGGCTCGGTGCCTTCATCGCTTGAATACAATGCGGGCTGTCACTTTGCAAACAGATGTAAGTACTTGCTGACGAAAAGTGTGTTTTGCAGAAGAACCAGCACTGACAATACTTTCGGAAACTCACACTGCTTCTTGTTTTAAAATTAAAGAAACAATTATATGATATTACTAAAGAACATATCAAACCTTGTAACCTGTGCAAATCCCGAAGGCAAAGCAAAACGCGGGAAAGACACAGGGCGATATTTATATGGTTGAAAAGGGTTACGTACTTTTCAACGATAAAATATTGTACTCGGGAAATGCATCGGGATTTAAGAAATTACTTGAAGAACAACAAGGTAAAGAATTTCAAAGAGATTAGACTGCACGGGAAAGACTGTAATGCCGGGCTTCGTTGATTCACATACACACCTTGTGTTTGCAGGTTCAAGAGCAGATGAATACGAAATGAAGATAGAAGGTAAGTCTTACGAAGAGATTGCCAAAGCAGGAGGAGGAATTGCTTCTACAGTAAAAGCAGTACGCAAAACTTCAAAGAGTGAGTTGAAGAAAATTTCGGAGAAGAGATTGTATAATTTTATAAGACACGGTACGACAACTCTGGAAGCAAAGTCAGGTTACGGGCTTGACACAAAGACAGAAATCAAAATGCTCGAAGTGATAAACGAATTGAATGATGAAAATAAATTCGGTGCGGATATACTCCCTACATTTCTCGGAGCACATTCCATTCCTGCGGGAGTAAGCAAGAAGGATTACATTGATACTGTGTGCTACGAAATGTTACCGCAGGTCGCAAAAAGAAAACTTGCTGTGTTCATAGACATATTTTGCGAGAAGGGATATTTCGATAAGGAAGATACTGAAAGAATTCTTTCATCGGGAGTAAGTTTTGGTTTGATTCCAAAGGTGCATACTGACCAGTTTTATTCAATAGGCGGTGTGGATGTTGCGAAGAAAGTGAAAGCAATATCTGTTGACCATCTTGAAGTACTGAATGCAAAAGGTATAAAGGCATTAAAGGGAACTGACATCGTTGCAACACTTTTACCGGGATGCTCATATTTCCTGAATATGGTTTATCCGCCCGCAAGAAAGATAATTGAAAACGGAATACCGGTTGCACTTGCAACGGACTTTAATCCGGGAAGTTGTATGACAGAAAATATGCAGATGATTATGTCACTGGCTTCATTGAAAATGAAAATGACAGCAGAAGAAATAATTAATGCTGTAACTGTGAACGGTGCTTATGCATTGTATATTCAAGACAAAACAGGTAATCTTACAAGCAGGTAAACAGGCTGATATATTGGTCTTTGATTTTCCAAATTATAAAGATTTGATTTATCACTTTGGAGTAAATCAACTGGAGAAAGTATTTAAAAAAGGAAAAAGCATTATTTGAACTAAATATTTAATATTTAAGTTAAAATTTTAGAAAAACATTTAAAATCAATTACAATTAATGGAGCATATGGTTCATAGTGAATCGGATAAGTATAAAAACGATTTGCTTGATGCATTTAAGAAAAAGTTCGACGGGAAACTAAGCGACGAAGATCTTGCTTTTATAACAAGTTCATACGACAGGTATATGTTCGAAATGATAAAGTTAATGAAAGAAGGGAAATCTGCGCACGAAAAATTCTTTGCCGACATTATCTTAAACTCCATAGATGCTATAGTAGGTTTTAATAATGAATGTGAAATTTTCCTTTGGAACAAAGGAGCGGAAAAAATATTCGGCTGGGAAAAGGATGAAATCACGGGTAAGAATTTTAATATTCTTATTCCAAAAGAATTGCAGGATGATGGTGAAGTTGAAAAGATGCAGGCAAAGATAAAAGAGCACGGATTCATATCCAATTACGAAACTCTTCGAATAACAAAAACGGGTGAGTATAAAAATGTTAGTATATCAAGGTTTGTTATCTTTAATGAAAAGGAAGAAGTCATTGGCAGTGTTGGTATCATAAGGGATATAACTAACGAAAAGAATCTTGAAAAAGAACTAAGAGAAAAAGAAAACCTTGCCCTTATAGGCCAGGTTGTTTCTTCTATTGCACACAATCTTTCCAATCCATTAAATATTATTTCCGGTAATGCAGATTATTTGCTGCTTGAAAAGAAAAAAGGCGATCCGGATTATGATGAATTAAAAGTAATCGTAGATGAAGCAACCCGTATTACAAAATCAATAAGGTCGATTCTCAATTTTGCGAAACCTTTAACTCCAATGTGGGAAGTTGCTACGTTAAATGAAATCATTGAAGACTCTGTTAGCGGGTTTAAATACCTCAAAGGGAATAAAAATATTGAACTTAAACTAAACTTGCAAAAAAAACCATTAACTGTAAAAGTTGATAAAGAATTATTTAAAGATGTTTTCTTAAATATTATCAGCAATTCAATTCAGGCAATACCGGCAAATGTAAATGGATTGATAGAAATTACTACATTCTCAGATAATGAAAATTCCACAATTGAAATTTCTGATAATGGTACCGGAATTAATGAGCAGGATATACCCAATATCTTCAAACCTTTCTACAGTACAAAAGGTTATGGTAAAGGGACAGGGCTTGGTCTGGCATTTACAGAAAGAGTAGTAAAAGAGCATAATGGACATATTAAAGTTAATTCTGTCCAAAACGAAAAAACCACTTTTCATATCAGTATTCCTGCAGTAGTCTAAACCAGGTTTTTATATTCAAGTTGTTATTTCATAAATAAGCAAATCTACTATTTAATCACTCACATCTTATGATTGTAGAAATATTCCCTAAATTTAGTTATTTTGATTAAAAATTAATTAATTTATGTCAGATTTAATTCAAGTGTTAGTCGTTGATGATTTAGAGAACCAATCTAATATTCTCAGAAAAGTACTCGTTAAAAAAGGTTTAGTTGTAACTGAAGAAAACAATAGCGTAAATGCCAGGAAACTTATCGAAGAAAATTTCTACGATTTGATTGTTTCAGATTTACAAATGCCGGAAGTATCTGGAATGGATTTGCTGAAGATAACACCAAAAGAAACTTTATTTATTATGATAACCGGATTTGGATCTGTTATGACCGCAGTAGATTCAATGAAAAATGGTGCTTATGACTATGTAAACAAACCATTCAACCTTGAAGAGTTTATTCTTAAGATTGATAAGGCTGTAGAGAAGATTAAAATGACAAAAGAATTAAACAGTTTTAAAAATCTCGTTACAGAAAAGGAACCATACCCCGGAATAATCGGAACAAGTAAACGTATGCTCGAAGTTTATGACTTTATTGATAAAACTTCTAAAATAAATGTTAATGTTTTAATACGGGGTCAGAGCGGAACAGGAAAAGAACTGGTTGCTCGTGCACTGCATTTTAGCAGTGATAGAAAAGATCAGCCGTTTGTTGCAATCAATTGCAGTGCGATTCCGGAAAATCTTCTGGAAAGTGAATTGTTTGGTCATACCAAAGGTGCATTTACAGGTGCAATCGAAAATCAAAAAGGTGTTTTTGAACAGGCAAATAAAGGAACTCTTTTTCTTGATGAAATTGCTGAAATGCCATATCAGTTACAGGCAAAACTCTTACGAGTCCTCGAAAACTGGGAGTTTAAACCAATCGGCAGTGATAAAATAAAAACTGTTGATATCCGTCTTATCTCTGCAACAAATCAGAATATTCAGGAAATGATTTCTGCTAAACTTTTTCGTGAAGACTTGTATTACAGAATTTCTACAATCTCTCTGAACCTGCCAACATTGAATGACAGATTATCAGACATTCCTGCCTTAGCAAATCATATATTAAAAAGTGTGCGCAGAAAATTTGGAAAAGATATCAAAATTTCCGCTGATGCGCTTACACTTTTAACTAAACATAAATACAAAGGCAATGTTCGTGAATTGGAAAACATTCTTGAACAAGCCGCTGTTTCTGCCTCAAATAATTTGATAGAAGTTAAAGACCTTGCAATCTCCGAAGATAAGAATTTTCTTGATGACTGTCTTGGAAATGCCGAAGGTATGAGTTTGAAAGATCTGGAAAAAATGTATATTCTGAAAGTATTAGAGACCACAAACGGTAATAAGAAAAAAGCTTCTGAGAAACTAGGTATTGACAGAAAGACACTTTATAATAAGTTAAGCGATTTTGGATTATCTGAGGTTAAGGAGTAATTATTCTACACCATAGTCCGTATTTTCTACATAGAAATTTACTCTTCAATTTTTTCCGATAGTGTAAATTTTCTCAACAAAAAATGTTCTGATTTTCTTCATTTTAGTAGTGTTTTTCCCCATTATTTTTTTATTCAATATTTTTAAGCCTTAGATTACCATTAATATTTGGTACGATAATTGCTCTATTTTTATTGAATATTAATTCTGTGAATAATTTAAAGATTAAAATATATTGTATTACACCTGAAATTTGTGCCCTTATACAAAAGGTTCTCAAAAAGCACGAATTAGACTTTGTTTGTAAAAATGTTTCGTCTTTACTAAATTCTAAGTCGCAGGATGAAATTATTTCAGACTGTGAAAAAACTGCGGATATTGTAGTTCTCGATCAGGAACTGGATAAAGATTTTAAACTTAAATTAATTCAGAATTTAAAAGCGATTACTTTTATTTGTTTGCCGTCATTAGATGAAAATAATATTATTGAAAAACCGGCAAATGTTTTCCAAATTTCCGAACCTTTCAGACTCAGCGAGTTTGAAGAGGTTTTGTTAAAAATAATTAATAATAAAACAGAATCAGATGTCTAAAAGTAAATTAACGGTTTTGATGCTTTCGGGATTATTTATCCTGACGATAGTCATAGTAGCCTTCAATTATGGTCTTATTAAAGCTAAAAGTTCAGACGAATGCTTCGCTTGTCATGATGATAAAACTCTTACGATGAATGTTAGCGGTAAAAAGAAATCGATATTTGTGGATCCTGCTATGTTTAAGAAATCTTCACATGGTGGGTCTGATTGTAAAGATTGTCATGAAGGATATAATCCGGAAGAAATACCTCACAGCAAAAATAAGGTTAAGGTAAGTTGTAATAATTGTCATGATAAAGTAAAAAGTTTAGATAATAGTGTACATAAAGGCAAAGATTGTTCGGGATGTCATAATCCGCATTATCAGAAGCCCGCAAAAGAAATGAAAGCCAATCAAACCACAGAGTGTTTAAATTGTCACACAAATAAAAATGTAAAGGATTACAGTACAAGTATCCACTCTAAAAAAAATGTGGGATGTGATGCATGCCATAGCGGAGGTCATGAAGTTAAGAAAATTTCAAAAAGTGAAATCAGTTCGACCTGCGGTAAATGTCATGGTAAACATCAAAGTTGATTTCAATAACAGTATTCACCAGACTGTTATGAGAGATGGAAATAAAAGTGCACCTACATGCGTGGATTGTCATGGTTCACATAAAATTGTAGGCAGTAAGTTGTCTATAGAATCACAGGCATGTTTGAAATGTCACCTCGACGAAAAGCTGTTCCCCGGTGAAGAACGAGGCTCAGCAAAATTTGTAGCAAAATATAAAACAAGCATTCACTCCGCACTTCAAAAAGATGGTAAACAAGCAGCCGGATGTATTGATTGTCACGGTGACCATATGATTGAATCTACTAACGACCCGAGTAAGTCAACCGTAAAAGCAAGAATGATGGAAACCTGCGGTAAATGTCACACTAAAGAAATTGAACATTACAAAAAGTCTTCACACGGACAGGCTTATAAGAATGGGAATAAAGATGCCCCTTCTTGTTTTCAGTGTCACGGTGAACACAGTATAAATTCGGTTTTACAATCTGATGAGTTCTCAAAGATTAATCAGACTGAAATGTGTTTGGGGTGTCATCAGGATAATAAAGTTAACACAAATAAAGAAACTCATTTAAACGATTATAAAAAAAGTTTCCATTATATTGCTTTAAAAAATGGGAATATCAAAGCCGCGACTTGCAGTAATTGTCATGGTCCTCACGAAATGAAAAAAGCATCAGATCCTGAATCACAAATTTACAAAAAGAATATAGATGTTACCTGCGGACAGGCGGATTGTCATGTTCAGCAAAAGCAGGATTACTACACGGCAGTATTCATCATATCATCTTTAATGTCAAAAGAAAACTCAGATTCTCCGACTTGCAACAGTTGTCATGGTGCTCATCAGATTGTTAATACCAGATTCTCTTGGAAAAGATCAGGGCACAAAATCAAGAGGAATTGTTAAGTTATGTTCCAACTGTCATGCTTCTGTTGAATTAGTCAGAAATAATGATTTGCCTAATGTTACTTCAAACTATAATGAAAGTTTTCACGGTCTGGCAGTTAGAGGCGGCTCAAGCAGAGCAGCATCATGTGAAAGTTGTCACGGAAATCATAATATCAGACCGTCTTCTGATACTTTATCGTCCATTCATAAGAAAAATCTTGGAAAGACCTGCGGTAAATGCCATCCCGGAGCGGATAATATTTTCTTTAATACTAAAATTCACGTTCTTGAATCCAAAGTCGGAAAATCCAATGCTGTTCTGGATTACAAGGTTCTACATTATTTTAATTATTGGTATTATCGGAGGTATGATTCTTCACAATATTTTGGATTACAGAAAAAAGTTAAAAGAAAAAAAGGCGGGGATAATAATATAAATATGAAATACTGAAGGAAAATATTTAAGAATGACATTAAATGAGAGGATTCAGCATTTTCTGCTCCTCTCCACATTTATAACACTCGTTATTACAGGATTTGCATTGAAGTATCCTGAAGCCTTCTGGGTTAAATGGGGTTTGTTTATCTTTGGTGAAAATGCGTTTGAACTTAAGAGGAATAATTCATCGTATAGCTGCAGTGCTTATGATAGTAGCATCTTTCTATCATCTATTCTACATTATTTTTACAAAACGCGGCAGAAAACTTGTAGCAGATTTATGGTTCTATAAAAAGGATCTTACAGATTTATTGGAATCTATTGGATATATAACATGGAAAAGTAAAAGAACAGTCCAAGATTCGGAAGATTCAGTTACATTGAAAAAGCTGAATACTGGGCTGTAGTTTGGGGTACCGTTGTTATGGGAGCTACAGGAACAGTACTTTGGTTTCAGAATTATTTCTTCCCATCATAAATGTATTCGGAATGGATATAGCAACAGCAATTCATTGGTATGAAGCAATACTTGCATCGCTTGCAATATTAGTCTGGCATTTTTATTTTATATTTCTGAATCCCGATGTTGCGACCTATGAATAAAGCATGGCTAACAGGGTATCTAACAAGACATCAGATGGAAAACGAACATCCTCTGGAATTGGAAGAAATCGAAGCGGCACAGAAAAAAGATTCTGAGGCGGAATTTAAACAGTAAAACAAAAAAGGAAATTATTTAACTGTTGTTGTTTTGGCAGTTTTAAACTTTAACTTGGAAATATTATGGATGAAAAAGTAGAAGTAAAAAAAGAAAAAAGGTTCTTTAAAAAGGTTACAGGTTTCAGAAGGTTTCTTCTGTTTTCCGGTATCTATTTTGTCATTTTCGTTATCGTTCTTGCAGCAACTGCTGAATATACTTCCAGACCAAGTTTCTGCCCTACTTGCCACTATATGGAACCTTTCTACAATAGTTGGAAATCATCAACACATAATAATATTCAATGTACGCAGTGTCATTTTGAACCCGGGCTTGAGGGTGTTGTAAAAGGTAAATTAAACGGTCTGGTTCAAATAGTCAGTTATGTTTCAACTTCTTATAAGAAAAGAAAACCATGGGCTGATATTCCTGACAATACCTGTACAAGGTCAGGTTGTCACGTAAATCAGAGTATTCAGGATACTCTTTATGAAACAAAGGGAATTCTATTTAATCATAAACATCATCTTTCAGAATTAAGAAGAGGGAAAAAACTTAAAATGTACAAGTTGTCACTCTCAGATTGTTCAGGGTTCTCATATGCAGGTTACTTACGCTACTTGCTTTAATTGCCATTTCCATAAATCAGACGACCCCGAACATAAATTTGACAAACTTGCAAATTGCTCTACCTGTCACGATTTAACAAATAAAACAAAAGAGCAACTGGCTTCAATGCGATACAATCATTCGACTGTAGTCGAAACTAAAACAGAATGTTCAAGTTGTCATACAAATGTAATAAGTGGTAAAGGTGAAGTCGGAAGAGACAGGTGTTTCCAGTGTCACTTTGAAGATAATAAACTTGATAAATATTCCGATGTTGAGTTTATGCATAAAACTCATATCTCTAAACACAGTATGAATTGTATGTATTGTCATTCACCTATAAAACATAAGGTTGAAAAAATGGATGTAAATACTCCTCCTGATTGTCAATCCTGTCACTCAGGTGCTCACTCATCGCAGGTAAATCTTTATGCCGGAGAAAAAGGATTCAATACTGAGTCTTCACCAAGCTCAATGTTCTTAAGCGGTATTAATTGTAAAGGTTGTCATATATTACACGAAAAAAGCAAAAGAGATATAAACACAAGCAAATCAAGTCAGGATGCTTGTGATAATTGTCACGGTAAAGGTTACGGAAAATTAATCAAGCAATGGGAATCTTCCTCTGTAAAAAGACTTGCGACTATAAAATCGATTTTTTCCACAGCAAATAATATTGTAAAAAATTCTTCAAGCAGCCGCAAAAAAGAAGCAGAATTAAAACTCGATGAGGCTCAGCATAATATTAAAACAGTTGATGTTGGGAAAAGTGTTCACAATATTCAATTTGCAGATAAATTACTCGTTGGAAGTTATGGGTTGATGAAAGAAGCACTTGAAATTGTTGGTTCAAATAAAACTCTCCCTGAATTTAAATCAAATTCGGAATTTGTTCCAAATGAATGTTATAATTGCCACTCGGGAATTCAGGAAGTAAATACAACCGCATTCGGAAAATCATTCTCGCATAAAACTCATATAGTTAAACAAAGACTTCAGTGCGACAGGTGTCATTCCAATTCAAATAAACATGGAGAGTTAATCCTAAACCAAAATTCTTGTAACTCCTGTCATCATAATAACGCAAAATCGAACGAGTCTTGTAATAATTGTCATAGTACTCAGACTCAGACGTATAATGGTACTCTAAACGGTAAGAATCAACCGGATATAATGAAACAAGGCGGCGTTGGTTGTAACGATTGCCATCTGGTAAACTCTAAAATATTAAAGCCCGATGACAAGATTTGTGCTAAATGTCACGATGCGGAATATTCAAAAATGATGGCAGATTGGAAAAGCGATATAAATAAATCTATAGGAACACTTAAAGATATTATTAGTAAAATAAATAGAGATAATGATAATGAAGTTATTGAAGCAAAAAACTTAATAAAAAAAGTTACCGCTTTCCAGAGTCTGTACGTTCATAATTATGATTTGATATCTACTTTGTTAAGTGAAAAGAAAAAAGCACTTGAAAAATACGCAAAATAAATGTGATTTTGATTTATCTAAAAAATATATATATTTAACTAATTAACTAAACCAAACTATTATGAAAAAGAAAATTTTCATTACTGTCAGTTTGACACTGTTTGTTGGAATGTTTTTATTCTCATTCTCAACAATTCCGTCAGATAACGCAGGTCAGTTTAAGTATGTAGGTGCATCTAAATGTGCAGGTGCATGTCATAAGTCAGATGCTCAAGGTAAACAACTTGATATCTGGCAAGGTTCAAAGCACGCAAACGCGTGGAAATCCCTCGAAACTCCTGAAGCGGATAAAATCGCAAAGGATAAAGGGTTCAGTACTAAAGCAAGTGAAACACCCGCTTGTATCAAATGTCATGTTCTTGGAAAAGATATAGATCCTTCCGAGTTTACAGAAACATTCGATAAAACCCAGGGTGTTCAATGTGAAACCTGTCATGGAGCAGGCTCGGAATACAAGGCAATGTCTATTATGAAAGACAAACAAAAAGCTATTGAGAACGGTTTAATTGTTACAACCGGCGAAGCTGCTTGTACAGGTTGTCATAATTCCGAAAGTCCGACATTCAAATCATTTAATTATGATGAGATGTGGGGCAAGATAAAACATTCAAAACCGTAAGTCTAAGTTGAGTTTAAGGTAAAGGTCAGATCTGATTTCTGACCTTTGCCGGTTTTTAAAAAAAGAATTTTTTTAAATTTACTTCATAAATATGAGGAAGTTTACGTTTTTTACGTTTGTGTTAATGTTTGCATTTTTAACTTCCGGTTTTTCCCAGACATTAAACCTTAGGTTTAATAATGCTTTCTATACCTGGAAGCAACTTGACGAAGTTCCGGCTGTCAATACAGAAGCAACATACACAACCCATCTCAAAGGTTATCAGAATTTATCTTTTGATTTGAATTTTGGAAAATGGACACTTAGTTCTTTCGTCCAGACTGATGAAGATGTAATAAATAAAATAGAAAGAGGATTCTCTTACAGATTTTATGATGTCACTCTTAAAGGCAGTAATCTGTTCAATGTCCTTGATCTTAAACTTGGAAGGCAATATGTTTCTGCAGGTTCCGGCAGAGGAACAATAGACGGTGCCAATTTCAAGTTGAAATTTGGTGATAGAAAACAATATCACATAATCGGTTACGGAGGTTACCTTACACCGCTTGCTTATGATTTCGAGGGATATAAAAAGTTGGAAGACAATTTTCTCACAGGTGGTCAATTCTTGTTTTATGGTGTTAAGGACCTTTCGGTCGGTTTAAGTTACGCAATGAAAAGAAGAGGTATGGATCCTTATTATGCTATTCGTGCCGATGAACTTTTCAATCAAAAAGAAGTGCTTATTGAAACTGAATCAAGAGCCCAGCAAATTGGGGGAGTTGATGTTTCATACAGAATTCTTAAAAAGCATAATCTTTATGGCCGTGCTTATTATGATTTTAATCAGAAAAAACTTTATAAAGGTGAGTTCAATGGAAGTTTTGTTTTAAACGATCAGATAAAACTTTCCGTTGGATATTTTTATAAAGAACCTCAGTTTAGTTTTAATACTATTTTCTGGGTTTTTAATCATAGGAAATACCAGGAGGTCGAAAGTGGACTTGATTATACCACAAAACTTTTTGGTACCGATATTAATATTTATGGACGTTTTGGTGGTGTTATTTATGAAGATGATAATTCACTTAAATTCCAGCTCGGAATTTCTAATCCGTGGTATGGCCTCGGTATTGTCAAATATACAGGTTATTCCGGTGAATCCGAAGGAGTATTCGGATACTTCAACCACGATTTGTATAAATCAAAATTTATTCTTACATCAAGTTTGAATTACTCAAGGTATAACCTTGGTGATTATAACGTTGATAAAGTTGATGTTTTTGGTGGTACCTTAGGATTAACTTACAGACCTGTTAGTCATTTTTCTATAGATGCTCAGGGACAGGTTATGACTAACGAAATATATAAATTTGATACAAGATTCCTTCTGGGTTTCAATGTATGGCTCTTTAATAAATTTAATAATTAAACATAAGCAAAATTTATGAATTTAAAAAAGTTTTATATCGTATTTTTGAGTAGTGCATTTTTATTCGTTTCGCTCACTGCTTATGTTTCTAAAAATAAGAGTTTAACAAAAGTTTTCGGTAAATCCGAAATTGTTAATGTGAGCAATAAAGATGTAATAAAATTTAATCATGAATTGCACGCCTCAAAAGATGTTGGTCTTGCGTGTAAGGATTGTCATAAAGGTGCTTTTGAGTCTTCTAAAGCAACGGACAATCTGAATCCTCAAAAAAGTGATTGCGCCGGATGTCATGATGTCAAAGACCAGAAGAATTGTAATTTCTGTCACTACGATGGTGTTTTCAAGAAACTTGGTTCTTCAAACAAAGAACTTGTGTTTTCTCATAAAAAACACGTAGGCCAGAAAATGGAGTGTAATGTTTGTCATAACGGTATTGATAAAGTTAAGTTTGCTGCAGGTGCTCCAAACGGCGGTTTTCCAAAAATGGAAAGTTGCTATTCCTGTCATGACGGTAATAAGCAGGTTAATGAATTGCGAAGCCTGTCATACTAACCTGACAAATCTAAAACCGAAGGACCATTTAAATTCCAATTACCTTAATGAGCATAAGATTATCTACGATGCCTCAACAGGTAATAACAATAGTAATTGTATGATGTGCCATTCGAACTATTTCTGTGAAAATTGCCATCAGCCCGTAAAATATAAAGGTGAAAACACAAAAACTAATTTCTATGCACCTTTCTATAATAAAGATTTTGCAACCCGTACGGACAGATCAGCACTGCAAAAACTTACAACTGTTCATGACTTAAACTATCATTTTACTCACGGACTGGATGCAAGACAAAAAAGTTTTGAATGTAAAACATGTCATGACCCTGTTGATTTTTGTACGCCTTGCCATCAGAATGGTGGTAATCTGCAGACTGGTTTAATGCCAAAGAATCACCTGGTTGCAAACTTTAAAACTTTTGGTGTTAATACTGGTGGTGGTTTGCACTCTGAACTTGCTAAACGTGATATGGAATCCTGCGAGGCTTGCCATAGTGTTAATGGTTCTGACCCAACCTGTATTAAGTGTCATTTTGATAACGATGGTATTAAAGGTACTAATCCGAAAACACATGAAAGTGGATTTATGCAGGATGAAAAAGGTAGCTGGCATAATACTAAAGGTTCGGTTTGTTATACTTGTCATACAGACGCAAATGCAAGACCTGACGGTATGTCGGGTGTAGGTTTCTGCGGATATTGTCATACAAAATTAAAGTAAATTATTAAGATTATGAAAAAAATATTTTTAATATATTCGTTGGTGCTCTTTGGTTTCTTTGCTTTCATCTATGGTTGCAGCGAAGTGAAGAAGGATTTAACGGTTGCTCCATCTCCTGATTTCCATACTCAGGGCTGGTCTGACCCGTCTTCAGCAAATTTTCACGGCAAAGCTATAGAAAAGGATAACTGGAACCTTAACAATTGTAAGTCCTGTCATGGTAATGATTATAGTGGCGGTACATCGGGTTCATCTTGTCTTACCTGTCATACAAACGGTCCGGAGTCCTGCAATACCTGTCACGGAAACGAAAACAATATTCATCCGCCCAAATCTTTGAGTGGTGGGACCCTTAATACCGAGAGAGGTGTTGGTGCTCACGTAAAACATTTAACTTCAGATTCTACACAAAGATATTCTGCTGTAGTTGAATGTATTGAGTGTCATGCTCCTGTCTCATCTTATGCAGACTCTAATCATATTTCTAAGGATGGAAAGACGTTTGCAAGATTGGTTTTTGGCAGCCTTTCAAGGACAGTTACAGAGGGTGTAACTCCGAATCCGCAATGGAACATCGAAACACAAACTTGTTCAGATTCTTATTGTCATGGAGCATTTAAAAACGGAAATACATCTGCTGCTCCTGTATTTAATAGTCCGGGAACAGTTTATTGTGGAACTTGTCATGGTAACCCTACTTCTGGAAATCCATTACCGGGTGGAACACATCCGAATTTATATCCTAATTTGAATCAGTGTTATTTATGTCACGGTGGTGTTATGAATCAAAATGGGACGTTTAAAGATAAATCAAGACACGTAAACGGTATCGTTGATATAGGTGTCAAATAGTTATTGAGTTAAAACTTTCTTTTAACCCCGCTTTTTAATATTTGAAGCGGGGTTTCTATATCTGCTTGGGGGAGTAGATTATTTTTTAATCAGAATTTAAGGTTGTTTGTACGTTATTTTATTTTGTCAGTAGATTAACTTTTATATCTAATTCTGCTCTTAGAAAAATGCACAAAATATATAGAATTTATAGGAATTCTTAAGGTTTTTTGTGTAACTAAATTATTATTTCCTGTGTTATTAATAACAGAAATAAATAATAGATTTTTACTATAATAGCAATTAAAAATTTAACTAAATTAATAAATAAAAATGAAAAAATTATTATTATTGACACTATTTGTCGCTTTACTGGCAGGGTGCTCAAAAATGGAAGAGAAAAAAGCCGGTTCAGAAAATAAAAACAATACTACTAATCAGAAAAGTACTGAAGACCCGCATTCAAAAATGCCTCCGGGACATACCGATATGACGAGTACAGATAAAACTGATATGGCAGGAGATGATGCACAAGACCCTAAAGCAGATGAACTTTCAAAAGGTGCTTATGATTTCGAAAATAATTATAAGAAAGACAATGGTGTGAAAAAAGACCTGATTGCTAAACATATGGCAGCAGGTAATTATTTAATGTTTGAAGCAAACCTTAATCCTAAGAAGAAGTATAAACCTGCTCTGAAGCACTATCGCAGAGTTCTGGAACTTGAGCCGGGCAATGCTGAAGCCCAAAGGAATAAAACACAGATTGAAGAAATCTACACAAGCATGGGAAGACCAATTCCTAACGATTAATAGTTTATATGAATAACATTTATAAGTTTGCTGTATTAATTTCGATATCACTGGTTTTGATAGGGACTTTTTTAGTCCCTATCCCGGTTATTCCGGGATTATACGATAAAGCAAGGATTATTTATTTACACGTTCCTATGTCCTGGATTGCAGTTTTATCTTTCTTGCTTTCTATGATTAATTCAGTACAGTATTTAAGAAAAAGAGACCTTATATATGATATCAGGTCAAACTCAGCCGCAGAAGTTGGATTTCTATTTACGATACTTGCTACCGTTACGGGTTCATTGTGGGCTAAATTTAACTGGGGTTCATACTGGAACTGGGATCCGCGTGAAACTTCCATATTTATTCTTATGCTTATATATGGAGCATATTTTTCTTTACGCTCTGCAATAGATAACTACGAACAAAAAGCAAAACTTGCATCTGTTTATGCTATAATTGCATTTGTAACAGTCCCATTTTTTATATTTATTATGCCAAGAATTGTTGAATCACTACATCCGGCGGATTCTATCGTAGATTCGCGCGGCAAGATTACTATGGATCCGGTTATGTTATCGATATTTTTATTCTCATTGTTTAGTTTCACACTGCTATTTTTCTGGGTATTAAACGTAAAAATAAGAATGGAAAAATTAAGGTTTATTAGAATTCAAAAAAACAATATTTAATATTATGTACGATTTTTTAGAACAGAATGCTTTGTACATCGTCCTTTTGATTGCTTTAATCATCTGGGCAGGATTATTTATTTATTTATTTAAAATAGATAGAAATTTAAAGAAACTCGAAGGAGAGGAAAATGACAAGCAAAATTAAAATTACAATAGCCTCATTAATCGTTATTGTCTTTGTCGTTGTGGGATTTATCTCATTTATGGATAATAAGATTGAGTATGCATCTTTTTCAGATGCAAAGAAGAAACTTAAAACAGTTGAGGTTAAAGGTGTCTGGCAGAAAGATAAAGAAACCAAATACGATTCAGAAAAAAGTCTTTTTACTTTTTATATGAAAGATGAAGCCGATACAGAAATGAAAGTCGTTCTCGATGGCGCAAAACCAAACAATTTTGATATCGCTACTATGATTGTTGCTAAAGGTAAGGTGAAAGATGATGTGTTTTATGCAAAGGAAATCTTAACAAAATGCCCTTCAAAGTATGAAGGAAAAGGTGAGGATGTGATGAAATCCTCAAATCCTCAAAATTAATTAATTCTTATATTATTTTATGGTTGGTAAACTTCTAATCTATGTTGCTTTTATAGCATCATTAATTTCTATAATAGGTTTTTTCCTTGCTCACGCTGGAAAAGACAAATTTCTAAAAGTAGGCAGAATATTTTTTCATATTACTGCAATCGGTATTATTACGGCTTCTTTATATCTTTTGTACAGTATTCTTACACATAATTTTCAGCTTTCTTACGTGTGGGAACAAAGTTCTACAGATTTACAGTTGCCTCTTTTAATATCAACATTCTGGGCAGGTCAGGAAGGAAGTTTTATGCTGTGGGGTCTGCTTACGGCAGTCATTGGCGTGTTCCTCCTGAACTATGTGTCTAAAGGCGAAAGAATGGAACCGCAGGTAATGACAATGTTTACGCTGGTTCTTAGTTTTATAACATTGATACTTATTCTGAAATCACCTTTTCATTATCTTTGGGAGTCTTTTCCAAAGGAAGTTGATTTTGGTTTTATGCCGGCTGAAGGCCGGGGATTAAATCCTCTGCTTCAGAATTTCTGGATGTCGATTCATCCTCCGACATTGTTTGTAGGTTTTGCATCTTTAACTGTTCCTTTTGCATTTGCAATGGGTGCTCTTTTAAAAAATGATTTTGATAGCTGGTCTTCGTTTTCTGTTCCCTGGATTTTATTCTCGGGCGGTATTCTCGGACTTGGTATTATGATGGGCGGTTACTGGGCATACAGTATTCTCGGTTGGGGCGGCTACTGGGCCTGGGACCCTGTGGAAAACACTTCGTTGATTCCATGGATAATAAACGTAGCAAGTCTGCATACAATAATTGCACAAAGGAAAACGGGTGGTTACAAGAAAACAAATTTGCTTCTCAGCATTCTTGCGTTTTTACTCGTTTTATATTCTACGTTTTTGACACGCAGCGGAATTCTTGGCGATTCATCAGTACACTCATTCGTTGACCCCGGTGCGGAAGTATATCTTGCTCTTGTTGTTTTTATTTCAACTTTTACAATCATTTCACTCGGAATGATTGTTTTCAGATGGAAAAGTCTGAGGGATATAAGAATTGAAAGTTCAAAATTAATGACGAAAGAGTCGTTGTTGTTTATAGGTGCATTGCTGCTTTGTGCGTCCGGACTTGTTATATTTGTCGGTACAAGTTTGCCTGTATTTTCTAAAGCAAAGGTTGATATGACTTTCTACAATAATATGAACCTTCCGATTGCTATTGCGTTAATGATAACAATGGGAATAAGTCTATATATAGAATGGAAAGAAACGGATATGAATAAATTCTTTATGAATATGATTCTGCCGGCTTCTCTTTCTTTGATTACATTAATAATTTTGATAGTTATCGGATTACACGACCCGCTTTATATGTTGTTTGCATTTGTCTCTTTACTCGCATTCTTTGTGAACGCTCAGATTGCTTTGAGAATTATTAAAAAGGGGAAAATGAATGTTGGAGGTATGTTTGCACATATCGGTATAGCATTGTTCTTCCTTGGAGTAATTGGTTCAGCAAAGTACAGCGAAGAAGTTAATCTTTCCCTTGAACAGGGTAAACCTCAGAGTGCATTCGGATATACTTTCACTTACGTTGGCGCAAATCCATTTATGGATGCAAACAATAAACGGGATACAATGTATGCTTTTAACATAGAGATTGAAAAAGACAATAAGGTTATGACAATGAGACCTGTAATGTTTTTTAGCAATTTCTCTAACGGTGTTATGAAAAGTCCTGATATAGCATATTTCTCTTATAAAGATTTATACATATCTCCAATGAGTCTTGAAGAACCAAACCCATTTCCGAGAGAATCATTGTACGATTTGAAAAAAGGGACAAAGACAAAGGTTAATGAACTTGAAGTAGAGTTTGTTGATTTCGATTTTGGTACGATGCAAAAAGGCGGAAAAGAAATGGCTTCAGGTAATTATACTCTTGGTGCAATCATTAAGGTTAACGATGGTGTGAATACGGAAACACTGAATTTAAAAACTCAGTTTGTTGAAGGTACTCCTACTCCTGTTCCTTATACATTGCAAAACAACAAAAAGTATGTTTTCTATTTTCTTAATATGTCTGTTAAAGGCGAAGAAGCAGGCGGTACAACCGCGTCGGTTTCTATAATGGATCCGAACAAAGCGCCTGAACAACAGTCTGGTGAAACGCTTGTTGTTGAAGCAGCAATAAAACCATTTATTAGTGTACTCTGGACAGGTGTAGTAATTCTGTTCGCAGGATTTATATTATCAATAGTTCGCAGAAGAAAAGAACTGCTTGTAAAATATCCTGAAAAAGAAGATTCAAAGGTTGAAGAAAAGCCTAAACATTCGAAAGGTAACAAACAAAAGAAATAATTATTTAAAAATAACAAAAATATTTTTAAACAAGAGCCGGGTCACACCCGGCTTTTGTGTTTTAGAAATCTCTTTCCTTCGCAAATACTATTCCCGAAGAACCGGAAATAATATCGAAATTCTATTTTAGAATGTGCAAAATGTAATTTAGAATGTGCAAAATGTAATTTAGAATGTGCAAAATGTAATTTAAAGAATGTGCAAAATGTAATTTAAAATTTGCAAAGTGTAATTTAGAATGTGCAAAATGTAATTTAGAATGTGCAAAATGTAATTTAGAAAGTGCAAAATGTAATTTAATGTGCAAAATGTAATTTCCAACAATGCACATTTTCAGAAAGAAAAGTGGGAATCCGCTCTGTTTTTGCGGTTTTTGATTTCGTAGATTAGAATATTGAATTTTGAATAAAATACTCAATAAAGAAAATAAGAGACATTTCCCGTCAAGTCCTCGATTTGTTTTCGGGGCTTGATGTTTATATAATTTATTATATAATTTAAAATATGAAAAAAGTATTTAAATATTTGTTTTTCTAATGTTAACCTCTTATGATGTTTGCCCACAATCCGGCTGGGTAATGCAAAGTCCATTGCCGTCCTTAACAGCACTTGTTTCTGTGAAATTTATTGACAATAATACCGGAGTATCAGTTGGTTCGGTCGGTTCAATAATTAAAACAACAAACGGGGGCACAAATTGGAAAAATATAAATTCAAATACTACAAAATATTTACGATACCTTGTTTTTATTAATTCGACTACAGGTTTTGCAATTGGTGATTCTTCCGTCATTATTAAGACAACAAATGCCGGTGAAAACTGGAGTATCTCTTACAATTCAAATTCAAAATATGGGATTCACAGCATTTCATTTATTAATAGTAATACAGGTTATGCTTATCGGGATAGCAGTAATGTAATTATGAAAACAACAAACTGTGGAAATAACTGGAATTCAATTAATACTGATTTAATGATTTATTCCCTTTTTCAGGTATTATATTTTCTGAATGAAAATACTGGAATTTGTTGTGTTGGAAATTTTATATTTAAAACAACAAATGGAGGAATAAACTGGATTGCAAAAAATGTGTATCCTTATGTTGCATCTTGTGCATATTTTTTTAATCAGAATACGGGGTTAGTAAGCGGGGGTAACGGCAATGTTTTAAAAACAACTGACAGTGGTGAAAACTGGACATTCCTTACTCAAGTAACTCCAGTTAGCAACATTAAAGATATGAAATTTTTAGATTCTCTCAACGGGTATCTTTTTAGCAGAGAAATTGGATTAGTTTACAGAACAACGGATAAAGGGAATAGCTGGACAGCACTTATGGGTTCAGCATATTCAGGAAATCTTTCGTTTGATTTTTCTGATATTAATACAGGTTACATTAATTCAGTTCAGGGAAGAATTATCAAGACAACAAATTCAGGTATAAACTGGAATGTTATTTCTTCTGGTACAAGAAACACATTGTTCTCGGTTCATTTTGCTAATTCAAACACAGGATTTGCAGTGGGCGATGATGCAATAGTAAAAACAACTAACGGTGGAAATTTTTGGATTTAGATTCTAAATTCTAGCTTCTGGCTTCTGACATTCTACGCTTGGCTTCATGCGAATATTCTGAAACCAAAAAAATGTCACTCATAAAATAAATTATCACATCCTTTTAAGATAATAACTCCGTTGATACCTGCTATAGGTTTCAATCATCATTCTATTGCTGTTGCCTGTTTTTTTGCAGTGTTACTTACTTCTAAAAATCTTAATTTTATGTTATGAGAAAACTTAGTCATAGTGAAATTAAGGTTAACCGAAAAGACCTTACTAATATTAATGATTTTAAACGGAATCCGATTTACCTCCTTTGCGACAGCATAAGGAGTATTTTTAATGTTGGTGCGATATTTCCGCGCGTCAGACGGTGCTTACATTGAAAAGATTTTCCTCACGGGTTATTCACCGCATCCTCCGCGAAAAGAGATTGAAAAAGTTGCTCTCGGCGCTACGCTCAGCGTTCCCTGGGAATACGTGAAAGACCCGCTTGATGTGGTAAAAAGAATGAAGGCAGATGGAATAAAGGTTTGCTCGCTTGAACTTACTGATACACCAAAGATGATTTGGGATTTAAAGAAGGAAGATTTTCCGCTGTGTTTAATTCTCGGAAATGAAATTACAGGAGTCTCTAACGAACTTGTCAGCGAATCTGATTTTTCAGTTGAACTGCCTATGCTTGGCATTAAACAATCGCTGAATGTTTCTGTGGCAACTGGTATTGCACTTTATGAAATGATAAGAATTTTAAATTATAGTTAGTATTTGAACTTGGAAACAAAGATTATTAATAGTGTTGAGATTGCCTCGGAAGAAATTGTAAAAGGTAATGTTGTTGCATTGCCTACAGAGACAGTTTATGGTCTTGGTGCCGATGCATTGAATGAAGATGCCGTGTTGAAAATTTACGAAACAAAGAAACGCCCCGATTTCAATCCGCTGATTGTTCACGTTACTGATGTTTCGGAGTTTGAAAAATATGCAGAAGATATACATTACGATGTTTATAAACTTGCGGATTTCTTCTCACCGGGACCGATAACTTTTATTCTTAAAAAGAAGAAGATAGTACCTGATATAGTAACAGCGGGGCTTGATACGGTTGCGCTAAGAATTCCTTCGCACGATTTGTTTCAGTATGTTTTGAAACTTTCAAAGAAACCTATTGCCGCACCTTCTGCGAATATGTTCGGAAGAATTTCGCCCACAACGGCAAAGGATGTTTTGAAAGAACTTAAAGGAAAGATTAATTATATTCTTGATGGCGGTAAGTCAAAGGTTGGGATAGAATCAACTGTAATAGGTTTTGAAGAAGGCAGGGCAACAATTTTCAGGCACGGGTATATTACGAAGGAAGATGTAGAGAAAGTAATTGGAAGAACTGTTTATGATTTTGATGAAAGCGAAGGAAAGATTTCTTCGCCCGGACTTTTGAAAAATCATTATGCTCCTCTTACTCCGCTTTATCTGGCTGAACATACATTTGATTTGAAGAGGCTGATTGATGAACTTGATGATGATAAAATTGAAGGACTTTCAAAAGAGTCTATTGGCATTATGGATTTCAGTATTTATGATAATTTCAGGGAGGTCTCAAAGAATTTGTTTTCTGATTTGAGGCAGGTGGATGAAATGAATTATAAAATGATATTTGCGTCTAAGGTTAAGAATCTGAAACTTGGCAGAGCGATTAATGACAGGCTTGAAAAGGCAAGCGTTGGAACAATAAAATACGATGGAAAGAAAATAGTTTTTAAAGATAAATAAGTTTGTAAATGAAATGAAAAAGTTTTTTATAACATTGGTTGTAATTTTTGGAATCAGCAGTTCGCTGCTTTTTTCACAAACACAGAACGAGCATATTTTCCTGATTGATAATTCGGGAAGTATGTCTGGTTATTATCGCGAAGCGAACAGTTCGTTTAAGATTTTCTGTAAGGCGATGATTAAGAATGCGGTTAAGCAAGACGATTATGCAAATGTGTATTTGTTTACGAAGAGCGATTCAAAGCGGGGACTCAATTCACCGAAGAATATTTTTAAAGGTAACGGGAAAGATTTGATTGCTGACCAGTTAACCGATAAGTTTACTTTGATGAGGGCAAACGATGGCGGGTTTGGTACAACTGATTTGATTGAAGCACTCGATAAATCTATTGCCAATATAAAAGGCGAGAGTGCTATTATATGGCTTATAACGGATAACATTAACGATAACAGCGGAAGCGGGGATTCGTCTTATTTTAACACGCTTGAGTATTATAAAAGATTGCGTAATGATGAGAATATCAAGAAGGTGCTTTTGTATCCTATACCTGAAAAGATTGTTGAGGCAGGGTTTGAGTCGAATGGTTATGTAGTGTATGGCATAGTTTATTCAAAGAAGAATACAGACCAGACTTTGCTTGAGGGTTATGATAAACTGATAAGAGGGATTGGTATAAAGAATAAACCGATAACTCTGAAGCCTCTTGATATAGGAACGATTGTGCTTATTCCAAAAGTGACACAGAGTAAGATTGTACCGGGGAAACTTTTCTATGACGGGAAAGTTTTACGCGGGTTTGATTTTGTTGAGAGTGAAAAGATAAAGGAAACTTTCAGCGACCTTTCGCTGAAGTCGAACCTTTTTCCTTACATAATAAGAAGTGCGAAACTGGATGTTAAACTTGATAACTTTAAGTCGTCTGATTATTCTGTTAAAACTCTCGGAACGCAGACGATTACTCCTTCAACGGTGAGTAATGTTTCGCCTGAGGGGGAAGTGAAAGGTTTTTCCGTTCTGTTTGATATGCCTGAAATTTCTCCGAATTTTTCGTTTAATACAATTTTTAAGGAAGACTTTACTGTGGGCGGAAATCTTGTGCTTGAAGTTACGAACGTGGATATTCTTCTTGATGAAAATTATATTAATAGTTTTAAACAACTTTTTGCATTACAGACTATACCTGAAATATTTAAACCTGTTTTAAAAGATAAGAAGATACAAACTTTTATTCCTCTGGAAATACGTATTAAGTACGGTGCGTGGAGGCTGTTTGTACTGATTGGTTTGATTGCTTTGCTTCTTGTTGTACTGCTTATTCCCGCAATTCTTTTTCTGAAGAAGAAGTGTTTTACTGTTGTTGTGAATGACAGGGAAGAGCAATCACTTTGCCTTAATGCATTGAAGTCGTACGATGTTTATTCTGAGGATTCACAGAACCTTGGCGTGCTGAAGAAAAGTGTTTCGGGCGGAATAAGGTTTGTTTATTCGAAGTTTACAACGACACCGGGGAAAACGGTTAACCTCGTTGAAGGTCTGCCGATAAACGCAGAAGTGGAAGATGATAATTTCAGGAAGAGTACTTATACAATACTTTTAAAGAAGTCGGAAAATGTTTCTGCTTCAGAAGAATCGGAAATATCAAAATTTCATTAAAGGTTTATTGACGAAGCAAAAGATAATATTGTTCATTGTTGTAATTACTTTTGCTTTGGCAGGAAATATTTTTGCACAGCAGAATCCTAATTACAAAGAGCAAAAACTTAAGATAGTTTATACCGATACGCTGCTTTTAACAGGCGATAAATTTATTGTTTCCAACACCGATGAAATCATACTCGATAATAAAACACTTACAAGATATTCTGATTATGTGTTTGATTATAAGACCGGAATAATTTCGATTTCCAAAGACCTTTTCAAAAAATATTCATTTGACACTTTAAGGATTTATGATATTTACGTGAGGTATGATTTGTTTCCTTATAATATCAAAAGTGAATACTCGATTTTTGATTTGAAGATTGAGAAGGATACGCTGACAGGGGATACAATTCAGATTGCTACTCAGAATACAGACTTAATTGACAATCTTTTTGAGGGAACGGATTTGCAAAAGACGGGAAGTTTGTTTCGCGGGTTTACGCTTGGAACGAACAAAGACCTTTCATTGAATTCGGGATTCAGACTTCAACTTAACGGTAAACTTACGAAGGATATAGAAATCAATGCATCATTAAACGACGAGAACACTCCGATACAACCCGAGGGAAACACAAAAAACCTACAGGAACTTGACAAGGTATTTATCGAATTGAAGAGCAGTACTATATCTGCAATGATTGGCGATATAGACGTTAGTCTGCAATCGTCAGAGTTTCTGAATTTCAACAGAAAGATACAGGGTGCGAAGGGTTACGGAGAGTTTGGTCAGGGAAATATTCTTGTGACGGGTGCGATATCCCGCGGAAAGTTTAACAGTAATAAGTTTAATGGTATTGACGGAGTTCAGGGACCTTACAGACTGAGCGGCATAACGAATGAGATTAACATAGTTGTGCTTTCGGGAAC
The DNA here is from genome assembly GCA_963748665.1 of Ignavibacteriota bacterium. Taxonomy (GTDB): domain Bacteria; phylum Bacteroidota; class Ignavibacteria; order Tepidaquicellales; family Tepidaquicellaceae; genus CAIKZJ01. The sequence goes on from CAVVJW010000017.1 coordinate 98,461, forward strand.
GGAGAAAGTTTATGTTGATGGTGTGCAACTGACGAGAGGTGAGCAGGCGGATTACATTATAGATTATGGGCTTGGAGAGATTACTTTTATGAATAAAAGAATTATAAACAATGCTACACGCGTTGTGGTTGATTTTGAATATTCCGATAAGAAGTACAGCCGTTCTTTGATTATAGCAAACAGCGGTTACAAATTATTTGATAAGAAACTGACGATAGGGGTTTCATATTTGAATGAGACTGACAATGAAGATAAGACAATTGATTTTACGTTAAGTGATTCTGATAAAGTGATTTTAAAGAATGCGGGAACAGACAGGCTTAGTGCTTCGAGGTCGGGAGTTGTTTTTGTTGGGAAGGATTCGCTGAACAGACCGCTTGGTTCTTATGCGAAAGTTGATACGCTGATAGGCGGTTCGGGTTATACGTTTTACAGGTTTCTGCCGGGAGATTCAACGGCGGTTTATCAGGTGACGTTTTCGTACGTTGGTGGGGGAAACGGTGATTACAGCAGTGTGAGTTCGTATCAGTATAATTTTGTCGGGAGTGGGGCTGGGTTCGTATGCACCGATAATATTCCTGCCCGTGCCGACATCGTATCAGATAGCGGGAGTTACTTTTGATTATTCAATGAACAGAAACAGGGAGTTGTATTTAAAGGTAGAGAGCGCGTATTCACTTTTTAATGCGAATAAGTTTGCGGTTGCGGATACGAAGAACGGCGGTCTTGCACTAAACGGAGAGATTGGTTTTAAGAAGTTTAAGTTTAAGATGCTCGGGATAGATTTTGAAAACATAACGGCTACTTATAAGGAAAGGATGATTGATAAAAAGTTTACGACACTTGACAGGATTAACTCAGTAGAGTTTGCGCGTAACTTTGATTTATTTGATTCGACGACAGCGACTGAGAATTACAGGGATGCGAATTTGCTGGTAGCGCCCGGGAAGATTATGAAGATACAGGGAAATTTTGCGCAACTGATAAGAGGTGATTTTTTTAATTCGACGAGGTTTGGCGGAGGGCTTGATTATAACAGTGTTGGTCAGCAGGGTTTTGATAAGAAGTTACCGATAGTGAAGTATAATGCGGAGAATGTTTCGAGTGATAATAAGAATATTAACAGGGCGGGGAGTTGGTTTAAACAGACGGCTTTTATTGGTTATAAAAAGTTTTTCGGAGAGGAGAGCAAGCAGACGTATTTTGAAGTTTCGGGGAGTTTGAACAATGAGGACAGGAAGTCATCGACTGCGACTACGACGAGTGATAGTCTGCTGTTTGAGAGTTTCAGGTTTCTGGAGTTAGGACCGAGGATTGCAATGAACAATGTTTATAACTTTAATTTTTTTGCGGAGTATAATTACAGGGATGATGATTTACCGAGTAACGGAGTGCTGTTAAATTATTCGAAGTCGTTCACGCAGAGGTACGGGCTTTTGTATCAGGGTGTGCAGTGGTTTTATGCGGATATGGATTTTTCGATAAGGAACAGGAACTATATGAGTGCGGCATTGGAACAAGGGAACACGGATAACAAATCGGTGCTGGTGAATTCGCGGCTGAGGTTTTCGCCTTTGAGCAGTGCGGTTTCGGCAGATGTACTTTATTCGGTGATAAGCGAGCGAACGGCGAAGATACAGAAGTTGTTTGTGCTGGTGCCCGTGGGACAGGGAAATTATATTTATCTTGGAGACCTTAACTTTAACGGATTGCAGGACGAGAACGAATTTCAGTTGACTAACTTTGACGGAAACTATATAAAGTTAAACGTGCCGACAGACCAGTTTTTTCCGACAGTGGATTTGAAGACATCGTTCAGGATAAATTTAAGACCATCGAGATATTTCTTTTCACCTTCTCAGAGTTTCTTTGCTGATATGTATAATAATTTTTCAGCGGAGACATACGTGAGGATAGATGAGCGTAGCAAGGACCCGAACACGGATAACATTTATTATATGAGGCTGAACACATTTCTGAATGATTCGAATACGCTGGCGGGTGTGCAGTTGCTGCAACAGGATGTTTATCTTTTTGAAAACAATCCGACATATTCATTCAGGTTCAGGTATCAGGAGTTGAAGAATTTTAGTCAGTACAGCAGCGGTAATGAAAGGGCTTTGAATATTCAGCGGTCGGTGCGCGGGAGGCTTGGACTGACGAGCGACATAACGACACAGATAGATTACATAGTGAAGACGGACAATAATCTGGCGCCTGTGAACTCGGTGCGTAACAGGAATATTTCGGGATACAGTATAAATACAGATTTGGCATACAGACCGATACCGAGTATAGAGAGCGGGTTTCAGTTTAACTATAACAGGTCGGAGGATACATATCCTGTGAAGGTGACGAACGTGAGGTTTAATCAGATGATACTGAGGTTTGTTTATTCGTTTACGTCATCGGGAAGGCTGAGGCTTGAGATAGAGCGTGATGAGGTTTTGATAAATCTGCCGGACAATAATTTTCCTTATGAATTAACGGGCGGGCGACCGGCGGGGAAGAGTTATTACTGGCGCGGGGTTTTTGATTACAGCATTAGCAAGAATATACAGGCGACACTGAACTACGACGGCAGAGTGGAGGGGAATAAGCAGGTGATTCATACGGGCAGGGCACAGGTGACGGCGTTCTTTTAGAGAGAAGAATCTAGGAGATAGAATTTAGAATTTAGGAGTTAGGAGAGAGAATTTAGGAGTAGGAGTTAGAATTTAGGAGATAGAATTTTGAGTAGAGGTTTTTCAGGGGTAGAGATAAGGGTTAGTCAGGATTTCTTTTGAGTGTGAAACTGAATTTGCTGCCTTTTCCTTCTTCGCTTTCGACTGTGATTTTGCCGTTGTTTTTTTCGATGAATTCTTTGCAAAGGAGTAATCCTAAGCCGGTGCTGGGTTCGCTTTCGGTGCCTTGTCTTCTGACTTTTTCGCTTATTACAAAGAGGTTTTTGATTAATTCTTTGTCGATTCCGATGCCTGAGTCGGTGACGCTTATGAGGACTTCGTTGTTGTTTTCAGGTTTTGCGATAATTGAGATGTTGCCTTTTCTGTTTGTGAATTTAATTGCGTTTGTAAATAAGTTTCTGAGAGCGAATTCAATCATATTTTTGTCTATGAAGACTATGAGGTTTTCGGGTATATCTGTGTGAAGAGAGATTTCTTTTTGGTTTAAGAGGTAAATATCGTTTTTGATGGAGTCGTTAATAATGTTTTTTAAGTTGTAGTTTTCGGGTGAAAAGGAGATGAGTCCTTTTTGCATCAAAGCCCATTCGAGGAGGTTGTTGAGGAGGCTGTATAAGTTATTGGCGGATAAGTTTAATTTATGGGCGATGTTCTTAAGTTCGTTAATTGTCATAGAGGACAGATTATTTTTCATCATATCGGTAAAGCTAAGGAATCCGGTGAAAGGACTTTTGAGGTCGTGAGCAATGATGGAGAAAAATTTATCTTTTTCTGCATTAATTTTTTCGAGTTCACTGTTTTTAAGAATTATTTCTTCTTCTGCTTTTTTGCGTTCGGTGATGTCGCGTGCGATGAAGGAGACGGTTTTGATTTTTCGGTCAGCAGTGAAGATGGGATTTATTCTTCCTGAGAACCAGCGCGAGCCGCCTATAACGTCTAATCGGTATTCAAAGAGTTCCGGTTTCCCTGTTGAGATAACGCGATGAATTTTTTCAAGGACAGGAATGGCGAGTTTATTTCCTAAGACTTCTGTAAGCGATTTTCCGATGGTTGATTTTTTCCGGATTACGAGCAAGGAATCGTCTTCAGCCCATATATTGAGGTAGGTCCCTTTTTCGTCGAACTCAATGACTAACTGGTCGATGTTTTCAATCATCGCTTTATAACGTTCTTTGCTTTCGATTAATGCAAGTTCGGTATTTTTGCTTTCGGTAATATCCATAAGGATACCGAAATATTCACTTCCTGAATTATTTTTATTAATAAATGCTTTATCGAGGAACCATCTGTATTCGCCTGACTTGATTTTCCATCTGTATTCAGCATTAACTTCGTTGAGTACAGAAGCATTTTTGAATGCTTTGATAGTTTTTTCTGCATCGTCTGGGTGGATGTTTTTACTCCAGAATTTTTTATCAGAAAGGTATTCTTCGAGGGTGTAACCTGTGACGTTAAATATACTTTCGCTAATCCACAGGACGTCAACATCAGGGCTAACCGGAGCAGCATATATGGCGATGGGAAGTGATTTAAAAATAAATGAATGCTGATTATGGATTGAAATCAATTCTTCTTCTTTTCGTTTGCGCTCGGTGATGTCGCGGGCTACGGCGATTACAACTTTTTTCCCGAAATAAGTACCCGCAGTAATGCTGACATCTTTAGGAAATACAGTGCCGTCTTTTTTAATGCCCCAGAATTCAAACATTTGTGGTTTACCGTTAAATGCATCCTGAAGCAGAGCAAAAACTTTTGCCATATCATTTTTTCCGGGGCAGAAAGAAATTCGGGAGTTTTGCCAAAGAAAATATTCTCTTTCGTAGCCATACATTTTTTCAGATGTTTCATTGACGTCAACAAATTTACCCTCTTCATCGAGAGCATATAAAGCTTCAGTAACGGTATTCAAGAGACCGCGGTAAGTAATTTCGGAAATACGGAGTTTTTCTTCTGCTTCTTTTTGTTTTGTGATGTCTCTGCAGAAAGCAACTACGCTTTTTATATTACCGTTATCATTAATGGGGGAAGTATTCAATTCAAGGAAGATGATTTCACCTTTGGCATTAAAAATACGAATTTCATAATTGCTTTGCTTACCTGCGAATGAATCGGAGAGAATTTTAAACGCAATTTGTAAATCATCCGGATGAACTACAGATGCAAACCCTTTTCCGATGAAATCCGCGATTTTGAAACCTGTTAAATCTTCGGCAGTTTTATTTATAAACAGAAAGTTACCCTGCTTATCAACCTGAATAATAATTTCGTGAGAAGACTCTACAATAGTACGGAATAACTCTTCGCTGTTGATAGATTCTATTTGTTTATTTGTTTCTTTTATCACAATATTATTATTAAATGCGGTAATTCTATTAAAAGCATTTGGACGAATATTTGTTTTTTAAAGGGAAAACATATTTTTCGCTTTAAATGCGTTTAAGGAATTTAAAGAATGTGAAGGCATTATTCAACGTATATTTTCTTGGACATAGGAATACTGCGTATTTAAGAAAATACTCATTCTTCCTGTGCTTTTACAAAGTTTAATTTCAGTTATGTACCCGTATTGAAATTATGCAGTTACCGCTTTTCTTTTATCTATAGCCGAAGTTACTTTCCCGTAAATCATTAAAGAAAAAGCCGCAACAACTCCGATTGCCGCGAAGTAATACCATATATAATATGCTTTATCGTATGCCGTAAGCATTTGTTCAGGCGAAAGAGTCGTAGGGTCGGGGCAGTAAGCCGTTAGCAAATAACCTGATATACCGAACCCAAGCAAAGACGAAAGAAAGGAATGCAAATGTGAAAAACCGAGGTATAAGCCCTCTTCGCCCTTTGGCGCCTGCAGGGAAAAGAACTCAAGGTAACGCGGAGAGATGAAGCACTCGGCGAGACCCTGGAAAACTATTCCGACTATTAACATTATTGTGATTGGATGTGCAGTGAAAAGTCCGAAGATTGAAACTGATGTACCCGTAAAACTTTCGAGTAAATAACTACCTGCCATGCATAAAGCAGAGACAGGCATTATAAACATACCGACGCTCATAGAATTAACTGCTTTTACTTTCCGCATAAGGTTTGTGATAAAGTAAACACAAACTACGACAACGAATGGATTGACGTTTGCTATCCATTCGGGAGAAGCGGCTTTACCAACAGTACGTAAAACATATTTCGGCATAGTAGCATAAAGCTGATGCTGGATTATCCAGAATCCTGTAACGATAAGAATCAAAATAAGTAATCTTTTATTTACAACTATCCGAACAAAACTATCCCAGACTTCTTTCATCTTTTTTCCTTCGCCGGATAAATCTGCATTTTTATACAGCAAGTAAACAAGGATTAAAGCAATGAAAGTCATAGAAGCGGCGTATAGATTAATAGATTCAAGACCGAGTTCGAGACGAAGCGGATAAGCAAAGGTTTTTCCGAGAAAAGCGCCAACGTTTACCATACCGTAAAAGATAGAGTAACCTTTTGCACGGTTTTCTTCGGTAGTGGTTTTTGCTATCGTTCCTGTAATGATTGACTTTATGAATGAACCGCCGAACATAACAATTGCGAGTGCAGGAAGAACCATTATCTTATACGGAAAAAGACCGAGGGCTGCGTAACCGATAGTAAGTAATGCAAAAGCGAGAATTATAGATTTACGAAATCCGATTTTATCAGCGTATGCACCTGCAAAAGGTGGAAGAAAATAAAGTCCTGCTGAGAATACACCGCCAATCCACGCCGCCCAGATATCATCGAAGCCGACTACAGATGTAAGGTAAAGTGTAATGGCTATGAAGAAGCCATAGTATGCTGCGCGTTCGAACAGTTCAACTGTATTCGCAACCCAAAACTCTCTTGAATATTTTACTTTTGCCATATAATAATAAAATTAATGAACGGGAATATAGCAAGATTTAGTTTAAAAACGTATAGAATTAGTCTAAAGAAAATAAGTTTTGAAATCACTATTTTGATAAAGGAATAATAGTTATAAAAATTTGTTAATTATCTCTAATTTATGGAAGAAGTAAAACGGATTATAAAATCATTTAAAGAAAATGGTAACCTTGCAAACCTTGCAGGTATGCAGCGTTTCGGTATTAGGTTTGATGAAGCCTTTGGATGTAACATCCCTTTTCTAAGAAGACTTGCAAAGGAATATAAAAACAATCATGAACTGGCACTTGAACTCTGGAAGACAGGTATTCACGAAGCAAGGATATTGTCATTTCTGATTGACGAACCCGCAAAAGTAACAGAGAAGCAGATGGAAATGCAACTGAAAGATGTAAAGTCATGGGATATTTGCGATGGTCTATGCAGTAACCTTTTCAGGAAAACGGAATTTGCGTACGAAAAAGCCCTTGAGTGGTCGTACAGAAGTGCGGAGTTTGAAAAACGTGCAGGATTTGTGATGATGGCTGTTATGGCTGTTCACGATAAGAAAATGTGCGACGATGATTTTAACAAATTCTTTGAACGAATAATATCAGAAAGCACGGACGATAGAAACTTTGTGAAGAAGGCTGTAAACTGGGCTTTAAGGCAGATTGGGAAAAGAAATGACGTGCTTCATAAGAAAGCGATTGAGTATGCAGAAAGAATTGCGGAGCAGGATTCGCGAACGGCAAAGTGGATAGCGAAGGATGCATTGAGGGAGTTTCAGAGCGAAACGACAAAGAGAGTTCTTGCAAACAGGAAGAAAAGACAGCAGGTTTTATAATCAATTATTGTTAAAAATGAAAAAACTTATATACAAAGGAATTAAATTTTGGGAATCTGAATTAAGTCTAAGGATTTTCTTTATTTCAATCATTATACTGAATTTTGTACTTATTCCCATTTCTACAAGTCATCAGTCAGGACCTCTTATAGCAAGAATATTTTATATTATTCTAATTGTATCGGGTACCTATGCATTAATAAAGAGCAGGCTATTTACGTTTATAGCAATATCGTTTTCGATTATTGCTTTTATTGTATGGTTATTAAGCATTGCCAATGATTTTCTCTGGCTTAACATCGTTGACGGATTGATACAAACGTTTTTATACATAATCTTCCTGACCTTAATACTTGTTAAGGTATTTCGGGACGGTATTTTCAGTTTCAGAAAACTGGAGGGAGCAATAACAGGATACTTGTTAATAGGGAATATGTTTGCAACATTTTACTATACTCTGAGTTTAATCTTAGGTCATGATACTTTCCATATTCCAGGGGGAATGCATATAGCCAGTTTTACATATTTCAGTTATACAACATTAACAACAATGGGATATGGTGATATTACTCCTTTACATCCTTTTGCCCGCTCATTGAGTAATCTTGAAGCAATTATTGGTCAGCTTTATCCTGCAATCTTAATTGCAAGGTTGCTTTCCTGGGAAACTCTTAAAGGTATAAGTAAAAAGAGTAATTTAAAAGAATAGAGGATTTGAGAACGGGATATTTTTTAACTTTCAATGGTTTATTAATTAATTGTTAAACATAAAATAATTACTTATTTTTACTTGATTGAATATTTCAGGTTTTATCGGAAATTATTTTTTTAATTTAACACTCAGGAGCTTAGAATGAGTAAAAATATCATTACCTTTTTCTTCTTTATAGCATTAGCAATCACATCTCTTTCGGGATGTGCTAAAAAAGAAGTTGTGAATCAAACACCACCCGAAGTAAAATTCATAACAGCAATTCAAAAAGACGTTCCGGTTAAACAGGAATGGGTCGGACAAACTTTTGGAGCAGAAGATATTGAAATCCGTTCACGCGTTGAAGGATTCATTACGGGCATACATTTTGTTGAGGGAACCACCGTTAATCAGGGTACATTGTTGTACACTATTGATGATAACGAACTTCTCCAGAAAGTTGCAAACGCTGAAGGTACTCTTGCCGCTGCCAGAACAATGCTTGTTCAGGCAGAATCTGACATAAAGAGATACACTCCTCTAGCAGAACGTGGAGCTGTAAGCCAAAGAACTCTTGAGATTGCTGTTGCAACTTATGAAGCCCGTAAAGGTGATGTGGAATCTGCTATTGCTTCATTAAATCTGGCAAGAATTAACCTGAGTTATACCAGAATAAAAGCACCGATTACGGGGGTTATTGGTATTACAAATTTCAAGGTAGGTGATTATGTAAGTAAAATAACATCCGGTCCCTTAAATACAATTTCGAATGTAAACCCGATCTTCGTTAGATTCTCAATAAGCGAGCAGGAATATCTATCTCTTGTAAAGAAATTTATGAATGAAAGTAAATTACCTAAAAAGGAAGCATCAGAAAAAGAAGACAAAACAGTTCTTGAATTGATTTTAGCCGATGGTTCAGTTTATGAGCATGCAGGAAAAGTTAACGTACTTCAAAGGCAAGTCAATCCTTCAACAGGCACACTTATGCTTCAGGGTTCTTTTCCAAACCCTGAAAAAATTATAAGACCGGGGCAATATGCAAAGGTAAAGACAACAGTTGAAACGTTAAAAGGTGCAGTTGTTATTCCTTTAAAATGTACGTTTGAAGTGCAAGGAACAATGCAGGCATACGTTATTAATGCCGAAAATAAAACAGAACTCAGAACACTTAAAGTTAGCGCAAAACTCGGACAGTTAGCAGTTATCGAGTCAGGTATTAAACCGAACGAAAAAGTTATTTCCGAAGGTATATTAAAGATTAAACCGGGCATTCCTGTGAATAAGATTGATAGTTCCGGCGAACTTGATTCTTTAATTATTAAGGAAGGGCTAAAATAATGGCAAAATTTTTCGTAAACCGCCCTATCGTTGCTATGGTTATTTCCATAGTGCTTGTTCTTGTGGGTTTTATAGTAATGCAGGGTCTTCCAATCTCACAGTTCCCGGATATTGTACCGCCAAATATAAGTGTAACTACTTCATACACCGGAGCCTCATCTGTCGATATTGAACAGTCTGTAGCAACACCTCTTGAACAGCAGATTAACGGTGTTGAGAATATGATTTATATAAAGTCCGTAAATTCCGGTGACGGTACAATGACTCTTCAGGTTACATTTGATGTTGGTTCTGACCTTGATAACTCAAACGTTCTCACGCAGAACCGCGTTTCACAGGCAACTTCTAACCTTCCAAATTCTGTTAAGCAGTACGGCGTTAACGTTAAGAAGTCACTTGTGTTTCCACTTATGCTTTTTTCAGTAACTTCAAAAGACGGTACTTATGATAATACATTTTTGTCTAACTATGCTTCTATAAATATTATCGACAAGCTTAGCCGTACAAAGGGTGTTGGTGACGTAAAATTATTTGGTGGAAGCGATTATTCTATGAGAATCTGGCTTAAGCCTGATTTGCTTGGTAAGATGGGAATAACGGTAACAGATATTTCGAATGCAATTCAGTCACAGAATGTGATTTCACCTGCAGGACAAATTGGTGCACCTCCAGCTCCACCGGGAACAGATTTTACATACACTGTCAGAACAAAAGGCAGATTGTTAAATGAAGAGGAATTCGGAAATATAGTTATTAAAACTAATGCTGATGGTTCTCAGTTATTCCTGAAGGATATAGCCCGCATAGAACTCGGTTCTTTATTATATAATATACAGGGAAGGAATAACGGAAACACGGCAGCCGTTCTGGCAATTTATCAACAGCCAGGCTCTAATGCATTACAGGTTGCCGAAGACATTAAAAAAGTAGTTGATGATTTATCAAAATCTTTTCCTCCGGGAATTGAATATTCTGTATCACTCGATACAACTCTTCCCGTAAAAGAAAGCATAACTGAAATAGTTCATACTCTTTTTGAAGCAGTTTTACTCGTAATTCTTGTAGTATTTATTTTTCTGCAAAACTGGAGGGCTACACTTATTCCATTAATAACCGTTCCGGTTTCTCTGATAGCAACGTTTATAATGTTTCCGATTCTGGGATTCACAATTAATACGCTTTCGCTACTTGGTATGGTGCTCGCAATCGGTATTGTAGTTGACGATGCCATAGTAGTTGTAGAAGCGGTTATGCATCACATCGAAAAGGGTCTTTCTCCAAAAGAAGCCACTTTAAAAGCTATGGAGGAAGTAACGAGCCCTGTTATTGCAATCGCACTTATTCTTTCTGCGGTGTTTATTCCTGTTGCTTTTATGGGTGGAATTACGGGAAGACTCTACCAGCAGTTTGCTGTTACGATTGCAATTTCAGTGTTGTTCTCTGCTTTCAACGCATTAACATTAAGCCCTGCACTTGCAGCGATGCTGCTTAAACCCAAAGGTGAAAAAAAATCACCACTGGAAAAATTTTACGTTTGGTTTAATAAACGATTCAGCAGCTTCACTCACGGGTATATGTCTATCACATCCATACTCGTAAGAAAAACATTACGCTCGGTTTCTTTCATTGCAATCTTAGTTGTTTTTATTATTATTCTCTTTAAGGGAGTTCCGAGTGGATTTGTTCCTGAGGAAGATAACGGTTATTTTATGGCAAGTGTTATTCTCCCGGATGCAAGTTCTCTTCAGAGAACTAATGAAGTATGTAAAAAAGTAGAGAAGATTTTTAAAGAAACAGAAACGATAGATAACTATACAACTGTTGTTGGTAATAACTTTATTGCAGGTGTTACGGGTAGTAATATGGGAGGTTTCTTCATTGCAATGAAACCCTGGGATGAAAGAACCGGAAAAGGTGAAACATCTTTTGAAACCATTAATAAACTTAACAAGCGCCTTGCCGAAGAAATACCTGAAGCCGTTGCATTTGTCTTCGGTCCGCCTGCTATTCAAGGGCTTGGCTCAGGTGCAGGTTTCTCTATGCTTCTGCAGGATAAAAGCGGCAATACGCCGGCAGAGTTGTTTAATATGACTCAGAAATTTATTGCTGCGGCAAAGATGCGGCCTGAAATCGGTTCGATAACATCATTCTACCGTTCTAACGTTCCGCAGATTTATGCCGATGTTGACCTCGATAAAGCAATGAAACAGGGAATTGATATAGGAAGTGTTAATCAGACACTCGGCTCATTCCTTGGTTCAAGTTATATAAATGATTTTAACAAGTTCGGCAGGGTTTACCGTGTTTATCTTTCAACAGAAGGCCAGTTCCGTGACGCTATAAATGATTTAGGCCTTTTCTTTGTAAAAAATAATAAGGGCGAGATGGTACCCCTGAATTCTATAGTAACAATTAAGAATATTACAGGTCCCGACTTTACAAACAGGTTTAATCTATACAGGGCTGCACAGCTTACAGGTACTTCGGGCAAGGGTTTTTCTTCCGGTGAAACAATTAATGCTTTAAAAGAAGTAGCCGCAGATGTACTTCCTGCCGGCTGGGGGTATGACTGGTCTGATATGTCCTATCAGGAAGAGAAGGCAGCAGGTTCCGGCAGTACAGTTTTTGTGCTGGCATTGGTGCTTGTATTCCTGATTTTAGCTGCTCAGTACGAAAGCTGGTCATTGCCGTTAAGCGTGCTGCTCGGTACTCCGTTTGCTATATTCGGTGCAATGCTTGGTCTCTGGATTTCACGCTTCTTCAGCGAATCATACGTAAACAATGTTTATGCACAGATTGGGTTTGTAACTCTTATTGGGCTTTCGGCAAAGAATGCTATTCTTATAGTTGAGTTTGCCAAAGAAAAGAGGGAAAAGGGAGAGCCGATAATTCAGTCTGCACTGGAAGCCGCCGAGTTAAGACTGCGTCCAATTCTTATGACTTCATTCGCATTTATACTCGGTGTTGTTCCACTTGTAAGGGCCGCAGGTGCAGGTGCGGAATCAAGAAAAGTTATGGGTATGGCAGTGTTTGCAGGTCTTTTGGTAGCGACGACACTTGCTATTTTCTTAGTTCCTGCTTTATTTGTTATGGTTGAAAAGTATTTCGTTAAGGAAAAGAAGAAGGATTCTGATGAGGTTTTTGCAATACCCGATGCTCCTGAGAACAAAGAGAAAGGTGATAAATAATATGAAAAAATATATAATCTTCTTATTACTCTTATTCATAGGCGGTTGTGCAGTTGGTCCTGATTACGAAAGACCAAAACTTAATCTGCCAAAAGACATAGTTGCAGATGATTCTTTGAAAACATCTGATAGTCTATCTCTCGCTGTTGCTGATACTGCCTGGTGGTCATTATTCAGGGATGATAAAATGACTGAATTAATTAACATTGCAATAAAGGAGAATACAGATATTCTCGTTGCCTCTGCACGCGTCGAACAGTATATGGCACTCTATGGAGTCGCAAAAGCTGATATGTATCCTCAAATTTATGGTAATGCATCCACTTCCTACGGACAGAATTCTTCGGTTAATACAGGTACTGACAAAAATCCGACCCGTGGTGTATTCAATGTCGCAGTTTCTGCTGATTGGGAAATTGACCTGTGGGGTAAAATCCGAAGGTCAAACGAATCTGCAAGGGCAGAACTTCTTGCTTCGGAGGAATCTCGTAAAGGTATGGTATTGCTAATAGCTTCGCAGGTTGCGACTTCATACATTGACCTTCTCGGTTTAAAACGTCAGCTTGAAATTACTAAGAGTACTGTCGAGTCCCGTGATTATTCTTTGTTCCTTTTCGGACTGCGACTTGCAAAAGGTGATATCTCTCAGCTTGAACTTGTTCAGCTTGGAATCAGAGTTTTGGCTTGCAAAAGCTCAGATACCTGTCCTTGTGAAGAAAATCGGGCAGATTGAATCTGCAATCAGTGTTCTTCTCGGAAGAAATCCTGAAAAGATATATACAACTAACGTAATCGATAGCCTTGCAATACCTGACGTTCCTCAGGGTATTCCTTCAAAACTTCTTGAACGCAGACCTGATATCAGGCAAGCAGAACAGAAGCTAATTTCTGCAAATGCTAAAATAGGAGTAGTAAAATCTATGTACTATCCGACCATTTCTCTAAGCGGTGTCCTTGGTCTTGCCAGTAATGACTTAACTACAATGTTAAATCCTGAAGCAAAATTATGGAGTATAGGAGGCAACATCATTGCACCTTTATTTACCGGGGGTAAAATTTCCAGTCAGGTAAAGGTTGCTGAATCTGTTAAAAAGGAATTACTACTCACTTATATTTCAACAATCAGGAATGCATTTAAAGAAACTGAAGATGCATTCATCGACAGAGTTTATACACAGGAACAGTTAGGTTATCAGGGCAAACGTTTGGAAACTTTACTAATATACAAAGAACTCGCAGATGCCAGATACAAAGAAGGTATCACAAGTTATCTCGAAGTATTGGACGCCGAACGTACTCTTTTCAGCGCCCAGCTCGATTATGTTAATACACAGGCAGTTTTGTTAAAAAGCGTCGTAAATATATACCGCACACTTGCAGGCAGTTGGGTTGACAGACTATCAGATAAAACTATAAAATAATTAATCTCTCCTTTTTTGTAATCCGGAAAAGGAGAGGTTTTTGAATTCAAACTCCCGGGTTTTATTTTAATTCTTGTAACTTATACATTCTCATTCTTTTTTGAAAATAATTTATTGTACATTAATATTGCTTTGTAGAGAATCTCATAAAACAGAATTGATTTTAAATAAATAATTTACCCTGAAAGAAAATAATCCAATAATGATTAATCATTATTTGAATTGCGACATTCTCCCTATACAAAACATTAAAATTATATTTGAGTGATTATAAGGTACTTACATTCCGAAATCTTCTCTCAGTATTTGTGCCTGCGCCCTCTTCAAAAGTTCTTGGTTTGAATTCAGGCATTATTGTTTTTAATCTTTGTATGTCTGTTAGTTTCTGGTACATTCCGTCCGGTTTTGTGGTGTCCCAGTTTATTACTCCTTCGTACCCGACTAACTTTTTGGTTATGTCAATGTATTCTGCTATTGAATGGTCTGTTCCTGTTCCGATGTTTACTATATCTGAACTGTTGTAATTCTCCATAAGAAAAACTAATCCGCTTGCGCAGTCATCAACGTACAATGCTTCTCGTCTTGGCTTGCCCGTTCCCCAGAATGTTGGTGCGATACCGTCGCGTTTAGCCATAACAAGCCTTTTTATCATTGCGGCTATGAAGTGACTGTTGTTTAAATCATAGTTGTCTTTTGGGCCGTACATATTTGTCGGCATTATTTCCAATGTATTTATTCCATATTGGTCTCTGTACAACTGACAGGCAACTACCCCCATTCCTTTTGCGATTGCGTATCCTTTGTTTGTCTCTTCAAGCGGTCCTGCCATAAAACGCGATTCGTTTATTGGTTGTGGATTCTCTTTCGGATAAATACAGGTTGAACCGGTGTAAAGGATTTTTGTTTTTGGAGAATAAGTCTTTACGGAATCGAGTGTGTATAAAATCATTAAAGAATTCTGATAAAGAAAATCTGCCTGTCTTGAATTGTTTGCGAGTATTCCGCCTACAAGTCCTGCTACCATAAATAAATAATCCGGCTGTATGTTCTGAATGAAGTCATCTACCATTTGTTTGTTGAGTAAATCGAATTCGGTATCCTTTGCAACCGCAAAAACATTTTTGAATCCTTTACTGTTAAGATTTCTTACCACTGCACTGCCAAGCATTCCTGTGCCGCCGAAGACGGCTATCTTTGATTTTTTATCCATTAATTATGTCTGTTATATTATTAAAATTTTTCTTTCTGTCATTTCTTCTATTGCATATTTTATTCCTTCTTTGCCCATTCCTGATAGTTTCATCCCGCCGTATGGCATTGAATCAACCCTGAATGCAGATACTTCATTTATAACAATTCCGCCTGCTTCAATGTTCTCGTATGCAAACATAGCATTCTTTAAGTTGTTAGTGAATACTCCTGCCTGCAATCCGAAGTCTGAGTTATCAACTTCTTTTACTGCGTCTTGAAATTCTTCAAATCTCTTTAAAACCATAACAGGTGCAAATACTTCTTTTGAATTTACGTTACAGGCAACAGGTACGTTTGATAATATTGTGGGCTGCAATACTGCCCCGTTTCTGTTTCCTCCGAAAAGCAATTTTCCGCCTGATTCAAGTGCTTCCAGTATCCATCGCTCTGCACGTTTTGCTTCATTTTCGTTTATCATAGGTCCCGCAAGACAGTTTTCATCATCAGGGTTCCCATAAACAACCTTTTCTGTTGCCGATATTATTTTCTTTTCGAAATCTTCGTAAATTTTTGAATGGACGTAAACTCTCTGAACGGATATGCAGGATTGTCCTGCGGAATAAAATGCACCGGTAACTATTTTGGAAACTGCGGTATCAATATCCGCTGATTCATCAACTATAACACCTGCGTTTCCACCAAGTTCTAAGGATAGTCTTTGCTTTGAAAGTTTTTTCTTTATTGCCCAGCCAACAAGCGGACTGCCTGTAAAACTAACCATTTTAATCCTGTCGTCTGCGAGGAATTCTTCTATTTCACCGCCGGATGAGGTTATTACGTTTACAGGACAATATCCGAGCCCCATTTCATCAGAAACTTCCTTAATTATCTTAACGACTTCAATTCCGCTGCAAAGTGAAGCAGATGCGGGCTTTAACAATACGGTATTTCCGGAAGCAAGTGCAGGCGATAGTTTATGTGCGACAAGGTTTACAGGGAAATTCCAGGGTGTTATGCCGAGAATTACACCGATTGGGAATCTTTTTATGTATCCGTTTTTACTTTCGGCACCTTTGAACTGGTCCAGCGGGATTATTTCACCGTCTATACGTTTGGCTTCCTCTGCTCCTGTTTTAAATGTAAATACTGCTCGTTCAATTTCTATTCTTGAAAACTTTATTGGTTTGCCCGTTTCAAGTGTAATCAGTTTTGCCAGTTCGTCTTTCTTTTCGTTAATCTTAATACTAACTTTCTCTAACAGTTCACCTCTCAAATACGAAGGTGTTAGCTTAAATTTATGGAAGACACTTTGTAAATAATTCAGAGATTCGTTAACCTGTTCCTTAGTAGTCTTTGATACTTTTTTTACAACCTGATTGGTATATGGATTTACAACATCTACCGAATCTATTGAACTTACAAACTCATTTTTTATAATAAAATTTTCCACCGTTATTTTAATGATTATCTTTTAAATTATGAATTATATTTTAATTATATTAGGCAATGTTCAATGCATATTCTTTTAAATGTCAGATGTGATTATTCTTACATCTTGAATGTATTGATTGAACCACGTGTCAATGCTTATTTGATAATGATTTACAACCACTACCGATAACAGATACTTTGCAATGTCTGAAAAGCATTGTAAACATTGACATTATATGCCGTCGCACAATAAACAATATTTTTTTGACAACAGGAAAATACTTAAATGAAACTATAGTTTTTTTAAATTTTGTTTTTAAAAAACAAAACAATTTAAAATCGCACATTACTCGCTGAAAAAATCTATTGAAGTAAAATATTTTTAATAATCAAGTAGTAAATTTATAAAAATATTAAATAAAGATGTTTGATTTTAATTTTATTTCTTGTAATTTACTAACAAACAAATCAAGAGTTATTCTTTAAAATATTTTGTGAGAAACTTAAAATAATATAGGGGAAAAATTTTACGAGAATGAAGGTAAACAAAGTTTTTACAAATTCGATTTTACTAAACCAGTTAGAGTATGATAAACGAACATCTGTTATCCGTAACCCCGATGGCTCAGTTGTGTTCGAGATGAATAATGTTATCGTACCTAAACACTGGTCACAGGTTGCAACAGATATAATTGCACAAAAATATTTTCGCAAAGCAGGAGTACCAAAGGTTCTAAAAAAAGTTCAGGAAGAAGGAGTACCTGCATGGTTACAGAGAAGCGAAATTGATTTAGAGAATTCAAATCCGAATGATTTGTATTCATCGGAATTTGATTCAAGACAGGTCTTTAACAGACTTGCCGGATGCTGGACATACTGGGGATGGAAATATAAGTATTTTGATACGGAGACAGATGCAAAGAATTTTTACAATGAATTGTTCTATATGCTTGCTATGCAGTTTGCTGCTCCGAATTCACCGCAGTGGTTTAATACCGGTCTGCATTGGGCTTACGGAATTACAGGACCTTCACAGGGGCATTTTTATGTTGATCCTGATACAGGAAAACTAACCCGTTCGAGCGATGCTTATTCGCATTGGCAGCCTCACGCCTGCTTTATTCAG
The DNA here is from genome assembly GCA_963748665.1 of Ignavibacteriota bacterium. Classification (GTDB taxonomy): domain Bacteria; phylum Bacteroidota; class Ignavibacteria; order Tepidaquicellales; family Tepidaquicellaceae; genus CAIKZJ01. The sequence goes on from CAVVJW010000017.1 coordinate 116,260, forward strand.
TCAGTTAGCGATGATCTCGTAAATGAAGGCGGTATAATGGATTTATGGGTACGTGAAGCAAGACTGTTTAAGTACGGTTCCGGTACAGGTTCAAATTTTTCTAACATAAGAGGTTCGGGGGAAAAATTAAGCGGAGGCGGAAGATCTTCAGGATTGATGTCTTTCTTAAGATTGGTGATAGAAGTGCCGGTGCAATTAAATCAGGCGGTACTACACGACGAGCCGCTAAGATGGTTGTTCTTGATTTGGACCATCCTGATATAGAAGAATTTATTAACTGGAAAGTTATTGAAGAAGAGAAAGTTGCTGCTCTCGTTGCAGGTTCAAAATCTCTTAACAATCATTTGAATAAAATTCTTACAGCCTGCCAGAATCCGTCACATCCTGAAAACGATGGTACTGACAGAACAAAGAACAAACAACTTGCTCTTGCTATTAAAGATGCAAGAAGAGTTTATATTCCTGAAAATTATATTGAAAGAGTTATTCAGCTTGCAAAACTTGGTTTTAAGGAAATATTTATTCCTGCTTACGATACTGACTGGAATTCGGAAGCGTATGCAACAGTATCAGGACAGAATTCGAATAACAGCGTTAGTGCAACGAATGATTTTATGAAAGCTGTTGAGATGGATGATAACTGGAATCTTTACTGGCGCGTCGAACTTAAAAAAGCACAAAAAGAAAACAGAACGCCAAAACCATCAAGTACTTTAAAGGCAAGAAAGCTCTGGGATGATATTGCTTATTCTGCATGGGCTTGTGCAGATCCGGGAATTCAGTTTCATTCAACGATTAATGAATGGCATACTTGTCCCGAGGGTGGAGATATCAAGGCATCAAATCCTTGCAGTGAATATATGTTCCTTGATGATACTGCATGCAACCTTGCATCACTGAATCTGATTAAATTTTATAATTACGAAACAGAAAAATTTGAAATTGAAAAATACAGACATGCATCAAGATTGTGGACGATTGTTCTTGAAATCAGTGTACTTATGGCACAGTTCCCAAGTAAAGAAATTGCTGAACTTTCTTACAAATACAGAACACTTGGTCTTGGTTATGCAAATCTTGGTGCATTGCTTATGATTCTGGGAATTCCTTATGATTCAGATGAAGCACGTTCAATTACAGGTGCAATTACTGCAATTTTACATATGAGGTCTTATGCTACTTCTGCGGAAATGGCAAAGGAATTAGGTACATTCGCCGGGTATCAGGAAAATAAAGAAAATATGCTTCGCGTAATCAGAAATCACAGACGTGCAGCATATAATGTTAGTAAAAAAGAATATGAAGGGCTTTCAATCTATCCGGTGGGAATAAATAAAAAATATTGTCCTGATGATTTGCTTGAAGCGGCAAGAAAAGATTCTGATATAGCACTTGAACTTGGGAGAAAATACGGATTCAGAAATGCTCAGGTTACTGTAATCGCTCCAACAGGTACAATCGGTCTGTTTATGGATTGTGATACTACAGGTGTCGAACCGGATTTTGCACTGGTTAAATTTAAAAAACTTGCCGGCGGCGGTTATTTTAAAATTATTAATGAATCTGTTCCTCCTGCATTAAAAAATCTTGGTTATACTGAAAATGAAATTGATGATATAATAAAATATACAAAAGGTAACGGCTCTTTAATCGGATGTCCGCATATAAATCCTCAGACATTTACTGAAAAAGGATTTACGATGGAGATAATCAAACGTTGAAAAATCTTTACCGTCTGTTTTCGATATTAATTTTGCATTTAACAAATGGACACTTGGCTCTGCATTCTGTAAGAATGTTCTTGGTTTTTCGGAAGAACAACTTGATGATTTCAATTTTAATATTCTTAAAGCTCTCGGTTTTACAAAAGAACAAATTGATGAAGCAAATGATTATATCTGCGGAACAATGACTATTGAAGGTGCACCGCATCTTAAAGAAGAACATTATCCGGTATTTGATTGCGCGAATAAATGCGGTAAGAAAGGTACGACGTTATATTCATCCCGATGCACATATTAAAATTATGGCAGCCGCTCAGCCTTTTATTTCCGGTGCAATTTCAAAGACAATTAATCTTCCGAATCATGCAACCATAGATGATATGAAGAATGCTTATATGCTATCATGGCGTCTGGGTTTAAAGCAAATGCACTTTACAGAGACGGCTCAAAGTTATCACAGCCTCTTAACAGCGTTACGGATGACGAAGTCTTTGAGTTTGAAGAAGAGGAAAAATCTGAAATAACGCTTACAGCAAACTACGATATTGTAAAAGTAGCAGAAAGAATTATTCACAGATATATTGCAAAAAGAAGAAAACTTCCTTTCAGAAGAAAAGGATATACACAAAAAGCAAAGATTGGAAATCATTCTGTTTACTTGAGAACAGGTGAATATGAAAACGGACAACTTGGTGAAATATTTATTGATATGCACAGAGAAGGTGCAGCATTCAGAAGTCTGATGAACTGTTTTGCTATTGCTATATCTCTTGGTTTACAGCACGGTGTTCCTCTTGAAGAGTTCGTTGATGCCTTTGTTTATACACGATTTGAACCAAACGGAATTGTCATAGGAAATCCTAATATTAAAATGGCAACATCAATTATTGATTATATTTTCCGTGAACTTGCTGTTACATATTTAGGCCGTACTGATTTAGCGCACATCCCGCAAGATCAGATTGCAATCAGTCCGGTAGATTCTCTGGCAAAAACTGAAAAAGATAAGGATATTGAATATTATGAAGAAAAGATTTTTAGTGAAAGAATAGTTGAAGAGAAAATTCATGATAAACCAAAAGAGACTGAAATAATAATTGATCATTCTATTCCAATTAATATAGTTTCAAATCCTGCAAGTAGTGGAAATGGTAACGGAAGAACTTCTGAAAAAGTAAAAGTTGAAGAAGCACTTCTTAAAGGTTATACCGGTGACATTTGTCAGGAATGCGGACAAGCAACTATGGTTCGAAATGGTACATGCCTAAAATGCATGAGTTGCGGCGGAACAAGCGGTTGCTCTTAACGTTTGTTAGCCCTGGAGAAAGGGAATATAAAAAGAGGACAGGCATCGCGCCTGTCCTTTTTTAATTTAATTTCTGCTTTTAAAAATAACTATTAATGATGGCTATTGCCTTTTGCCAATTTCTAAATAACTTTATGCTTCTTTCCTACTTTTTCAAATGCTGCCAAACATTTTTCAATATCCTGTGTTGAATGCGCTGCTGAAATTTGAATTCTGATTCTTGCCATTCCTTTTGGAACTACAGGAAAGAAAAAGCCAACTGCATAAATACCTTCATTGTATAAATCTTTTGAGATTGACTGTGCAAGTACAGCGTCATTCTCAAACTTTCTGAACAAGTACGGGTACTATCGGATGAACACTCTCAATAATATCAAACCCAAGTTTGGTCATTCCTTCTCTGAATAGTTTTGTGTTGTCTTGTAGTTTTGTTCGAAGGTCATCACTTTTATCGAGTAAATCAAATGCTGCTATCGATGCTCCGATAACTGACGGTGCAACGGAATTCGAGAATAAATATGGTCTGGAACGCTGACGAAGCATATCAATTATTTCTTTCTTTCCCGTAGTAAATCCGCCTGTAGCACCGCCCATTGCTTTTCCGAGTGTTGACGTAATAATATCAACTTCTCCTAAAACATTACAGTGTTCAATTGAGCCTCTTCCGGTTTTGCCTAAAAATCCTGTAGCGTGAGAATCGTCAACCATAATCATTGCATCGTATTTATTCGTAAGTTCAATTATTTCCCTGAGTTTCGCAATATCTCCGTCCATAGAAAATACGCCGTCTGTAGCGACAATAATATTCTTTGCAGGATGCGGCATTGCCTCTAATCCGCTATGATCCCAGATGTCTGAACCCTCTCGTGCAAGTTTTAACTTTTCTTCAAGCGACTTCATATCTGAATGGTTATATATCAATCTGCGTGCTTTGCAAAGTCTGATGCCATCAATTATACTCGCATGGTTTAACGCATCTGTAATTATCGTATCATCCTGTCCAAGTATAGATTCAAATAATCCGCCGTTTGCATCGAAGCAGGAAGAATAAAGAATAGTATCTTCTGTTTGATAAAAATCTGCAATCTGTTTCTCAAGTATTTTATGTATATCCTGTGTCCCGCATATAAACCTTACAGAGGCGAGCCCGAATCCGTGTGAGTCTAAAGTATCGTGTGCTGCTTTTATAAGTGCAGGATGATTTGCTAATCCTAAATAGTTGTTAGCACAAAAATTCAAAACTTCCTGAGGTTCTGAGTCATCAGGAAATCTTACGGTTATACTGGATTTCTGGTCAGAAAGAATTATTCTTTCGTCTTTGTAAAGGCCTGCTTGTTTTATTTCAGAGAGTTCTTTTGCCAAATCAAGTTTTGTTCTGATGTACATAACTTTATAATTAAATTTATACAAAAATACTAAACCTGATTATAAAAATAAGTAGAAATAAAAAAGCCGGACTTTTCAGCCCGGCTTTGCATAATTGTCTTTGTTAAGATTATTTATTTACGACTATTTGTGCACCAAGTGCTTGTGTACCTGACCCACCGACGAATCCTTTTGCAAACACAGTATAAATTTTACCGTTTTCAAGTACTATCCCGGGTAAACTAAGAACAACGGTTGTTGTACCCGCAAGTCTGACTTCCAGATTGTAAGTACCTGCATCTACTGGTGTATATGCCATTTCAGTACTGCTTACAGTTTTGTTAAAAGTTCTGTTTCCAAATAAGACCGGTCCTCCGGTAACTGCTACATCAACCGCAGGTGCATTTGGAGAAAAGTGAAAGAATCTGATGTGTGATTTCCCTGAAGCAGGCATTGTTAAATTATCCGTCACTACAACTGGGCTGATTTTTGATACACTGTCTATTGCAAAGACAGAATAATTCATATCCTTTTCAAAAGGAACGTCTGCATTTATAACAGTGGTTGAAGTACCTGTTACATTTACCTTAATATTTCTGGTTCCTGAATTCACACTTAAATATCCTGTGTTGTTCGGGAATGTAAGATTTGTTCCTGCAACAGTTCCATCTACAAGCAAATCAACACCGGGTGCATTTGGTGAAGTGTGAGCTACTAACACATTGGATTTTGAAACAGCCATAGTTGTCGGGTTTGAATCTTCAGAACAACCCATTAATATTGTTGAAAGTGCAATTATAAAAACTGCCGCTATTATATTTTTCATTCTTACCATTTTTTTATCTCCTTTAATTTTAATTTATGGTTTGATAAGTATAACAGGATTAACAAATATTAAGTTCCCGATATAAGCGTTATGAACGATTTAAGCGAATTATATTTTTAAAACAAAAAAAGGCGGCTATTGCCGCCTCTGTTATATACAATATATGTTATCTCTTACATTCCGTATCTGTCAATTATTTCTTGTTTTGTCTTTCCGAGAATTTCATATTTCTTACCTACTTTTATGAATGCATCGAGTGCTTTTTCAAGATGATGCATTTCGTGTGCAGCTGAGAGTTGTGTGCGGATTCTTGCTTGTGCTTTTGGAACAACAGGGAAGAAGAATCCGACTGCATAAATACCTTCAGCAAATAAATCCTTTGAGAAATCCTGTGACAGTTTTGCATTAAAAAGCATTACAGGTACAATTGCAGTTTCACCTGGTTTAATAATTAAACCTGCTTCTGTTAAAGATTTTCTCCAGAATGCTGTATTTGCTTCAAGTTTGTCTCTGCGTTCGGTTGTTTTTGAAATAATATCAAGTACAGTCATTGAAGCCTCTACTATTGAAGGCGCAACGGCATTTGAGAAAAGATAAGGTCTTCCGCGCTGACGGCAAAGTTCTACGATTTCTTTTCTGCCTGAAATACAACCGCCTGATGCACCGCCAAGTGCTTTTCCGAGTGTTGTAGAAATAATATCAATCTTTCCCATTACACCGAAATGCTCTGCTGTTCCGCGTCCTGTCTTACCTATATAACCCGACGTATGTGCTTCATCAATAAATACCATCGCATTGTATTTTTCTGCGAGTTCAACAATTTTGTCAAGTTTTGCAAGGTCTCCATCCATTGAAAATGCACCGTCAGTAATAATTAAACGTATTCTCTTATCCTGATGAAGTACCAGTTTTTCTTCCAGATGCTTCATATCAGAATGCTTGAAAGTATCCTGCTGTGCTTTTGCGAGACGGATACCATCGACAATTGATGCGTGGATTAATCTGTCTGCAATCATAACATCCTGATCGGTTAAAACTGCTTCAAACACACCTGCGTTTGCATCAAAGCACGATGGAAACAGAATTGTATCTTCTGTACCCAGGAACTCTGTTAATTTTCTTTCGAGTTCTTTGTGTGTATCCTGTGTTCCGCAAATAAACCTTACTGATGACATACCATAACCTCTATGGTCAAGTCCTTTGTGTGCTGCTGCAACTACTTCAGGATGTGAAGATAATCCGAGATAATTGTTAGCACACATATTTATTACTTTCTTTGCCTCCGATCCGATCGGAAATTGAACTTCAATTTCGGCATCCTGTGGATCGCATATCGCTCTTTCTTCTTTGAATAACCCGGCTGTTTTTATTCCTGTTACTTCGTCTGAAAGTGCTTTTCTTATTTCTTCTGAATAAGCCATTTTATAACTCCTATGTTAATAAAAATTAGTTTGAATATTTATTAAAAACGCACACTGATTTTCATGATCGAATGGATAACCACAGATTTATAATGATTAGTTAGTATCTTCCTTTTAAATTCTGCCTTTTCACCAAAGTTCAATAAAAATCAGTGAAATCATAAAATTATCATTCTCTTCAATGTGCCAACTCTTTTACTCTACTCCGAATTCCTTCAACAACGTCATTATATTATCTACACTGTCGAATGCTTCAGGTGTTGCCTTAGCATCAGGAATTGAAAGATTATACTTTGTTTCTAAAAATACTTTTAATGATACCATAGAGAATGAATCCACAATACCGCCAGAAATCAATGGTGTATCGTATGTTACTTCTCTGTCGTCTCCGTCCTCGAGATATTCATTTCTTACGTATTCGAGGATAGTGTCTTTTGTTACTGCCATTACTTTTTACTCCGTTTAAGTTTATAAAATTTTTATAATTTGTTAAAACAAAAAAGCCCATAAACTATTTACGGGCTTTATATTAAATTTACATATCGTTTTCAAGTGTTGATATATCGCCGATTTCTTCACCCCATTCTTTTGCTCTCAATACTCTTCTCATTATCTTGCCGCTTCTTGTTTTTGGTAATGAATCCACAAACTCAATTTCCTGCGGCATTGCCAAAGCGGAAAGTTTCTTCCTTACAAAATTCATTATTTCAAGTTCAAGCATTTTATTCTGATCGAAACCCGGTTTCAAAGCTATGAATGCTTTTACAACTTCCATATTTACAGGGTCTGGTTTACCAACTACGGCTGATTCCGCTACTGCTGGATGCTCCAGTAATGCTGATTCAATTTCAAACGGTCCTACAAGATGTCCCGCTGTATTGATAACATCGTCATCTCTTCCAACAAACCAGAAGTATCCGTCTTCGTCAATGCTTGCCCTGTCGCCGCAAAGATACCATCCGTTTTTAAATTTACTCTTGTATATTTCTTCGTTATTCCAGTACGTTCTTATCATTGAAGGCCAGCCCGGTTCTATTGCTATCATTCCGACAATTCCCTTTTTAGTAATAGGTTCTGAGGTTTTTAAATCTACAACTGTTGCGTTAATTCCGGGGAAAGGTTTTCCCATCGAACCGGGTTTAATTTTCATTCCGGGATAATTGCTTACCATTATGCTTCCTGTTTCTGTCTGCCAGAATGTATCGTGAAACATCATTCCGAATGCTTCCTGTGACCATATTACGGCTTCTGCATTTAATGGTTCACCAACACTGGCTAAGATGACGCAATGATGATAAATCGTATTTCTTTACTGTTTCAGTTCCTTCTTTCATTAAAGAACGGATTGCAGTAGGAGCAGAATACCAGACAGTTACTTTATTCTTCTCTGCAAATTTATACCAGTTGTCGGCTGTAAATCCAATATCGGTTACACATTGTGTTACTCCGTTTGACCATGCACCTATTATTCCATATGATGTTCCTGTCACCCAACCAGGGTCAGCAGTACACCAGTAAATGTCATCATCCTTTAAATCAAGTACCTATTTTGCAGTTATGTATTGTGATATAAGCGAATAGTGAACGTGTTGTGCACCTTTTGGTTTACCGGTTGTACCCGAAGTATAATGCAGTACTGATTTTGTTTCCGCAGTCGAAGGGAAACATTCAAAATCTTCAACCATTTTTTCCGTAGCGATGTTCAACGCAAATTCTCTTTCTCTCAATGGTTTGCTTGCATCATCATCCACGACAATAATGTATTTCAGGTATGGCATCTTATCGAGAATATTTCTTACTTTCGGTAAATGTTTCTTCTGTGTCATAATTGCTGTTGTTGTAGCATCTTCAAGTCTTGTTAGTAGAGACTCAGAGCCAAAAGCTGAAAACAACGGTTGTGCAATCGCTCCCAGTTTTAATACTCCTAAAAATCCCATATACAATTCGGGAATTTTATCCATAAATAAACACACTCTGTCACCCTGATTCACTCCTAAGTTTTTCAGATAATTGGCTATTGTGTTTGTTATTAATCTAAGGTCGTTGAAAGTATAACGTTTTTCTTCGCCTTTCGAACTTTCCCAGATTAGTGCAAGTTTTTCGGCTTTTCCTTTTTTACAAATTCTGTCTGAACAATACCAACCTATGTTGATAATGTCTCCGTCATTGTATTCAAGTTCTTTCTTTGATATGTCCCACGAAAAAGTTTTTACTTCTTCTTCATAAGATTTCATATTTGAAGGTTTTGTTGGCATTCGGCTTCCGCCCTCCGTTTAGTTATTAAAAGTTTACAAATATTGAATTGTTTAATTTCTTTATCTTCTTTAGAAAACTTTTTTCCGTTTACTATATTTTGTTGCCTGTGCAAAACTTTTAATGGTGAAAATCATTAAAAAGGACTTCTACAAAAATATGTCTTTATCACTGATAATTCTATACAATTAGTAATGATTATAATAGTTTTATTACAGAAAATGCTTTTCCGGGATGAAAAAGCATTTTCAGGAAAATGTATTATTAAACTTTAAAGTTATACAAACATTATAAACCTATCTTTAAATTGAAATACAAATTTCTGTCCGCAGCGGGAATCCAGTAAGGAGTGCCATACCCGTCAACACTGCCGTATGTTTCATAAAGTCTGTCAAATATGTTATTAACTTTTAATGATAGTTCGAATGAATTGAAATACTTTCTTACATCTTTCGAATTTAAAGCAGGAACTATGTCAAACAA
>CAVVJW010000018.1:0-218255 GCA_963748665.1 Ignavibacteriota bacterium
ACGCAGTTCCTTTATTAAATTCCGCAGGGTTAATCCATTTCTTCAGGTAAAGTCCACGGATATTGTTTATTGAAAGAATAATACCTGTCGTAGTAACCATAGAATGTTGTCTTCGGCGGTGCGGTTGTACCGTTGTATTCATAACTCTTAATCACGCCGTCAGAGATTCTGAGTGTGAATGTAGCGTCAGGCGGAATCGTTGTTCCGTAAATTTCAAATGCCGCCCTTCCGATTAACTCTTTGTTGACTGATTTTGTTTCTGATTTCATCTCCCTTTTTCTTAAGTTCACTGAGTTTCGGAACCGTAACAACAGCGAACTTTATGAACGGGTCGTTTGACTTAAGTATCGCGTCATTACCCTGTGATAGAAGGTTCAGTGCGCCGTCTTTCGAGGAAAGCACTGATGAACCCACAAGTGACTCTGCGGAATTATCGCCGAATACTTTTACTGCGGAATTATCTTTTCCGAGTTTCTTTTCTATTGCATTCAGTTTAAACTTCACAATGCTAATATCCAAAGTTGCATCGTAGTTCTTATATATTGCTTCGAGTTTCGAGGCATCGAGTGTTTCCTTGTTCAGTACCGCGGTTACAATCTTATCAGCCGCAGCAAACTGAACTGACGAAGCCCTTGGATTAGTTGAATAAGAATAAACTTCAGGATAAATCTTTCCAAGTTCCTTGTTCGCGTTTGCTATTTCATCCCACGCCTTACCATACTTTGATTTCAAAGTCGGGTTGGCATCAACTGCCGCTTTGAAAGTCTTTTCAAAATGTCTCTTCTTTGCCATCAAAACTCCGTCGTTCAAACCCTTCAGCATTCCTTTGTAAACCTTCTGTGAGTTTGCCATCGAAAAGAGTGTATTATTAAGTTCTTTTCCTTTTTCAGGATTCTTTGCAATAATGTCTGTGTATGTGTTCACGAGCATATCGAGCATATTCATTGTGTCAGGAATTGAATAATCTCTTGCAAATTCAAGCTGCGCATATGTATTCAGTCTTTCTGTTCTGCCGGGATTACCAACAACAAAAATAGGTTCCCCTACTTTTGCTCCGTTTGTACTCCACTTGTAATAATGCTCAGTCTTCAATGGTTTTCCGCTTTCGTCGTAAACTCTGAAGAAAGTCATATCAAGATTGTACCTTGGATAAGTGAAGTTATCCGGGTCTCCGCCGAAGAAACCAGCCTGGTCTTCAGGTGCCATAACTAAACGAACGTCTGTATATCTCTTGTAAACGTAAGCCGAATAAACGCCGCCGTTGTAAAGCGTAACAACCTGACATCTTAAACCTGTTTCGGCTGCAACTCTCTTTTCAATTTCAGAAATCTTTGCAGTTTTGTTTGCAACTTTTTCTTCATTGCTCTTGCCTGATTCAATTGCTGACTGAACTTCGCTTGTAACGTCGATCATTTTTACCAACTGGTCAACAAAAAGATTTGGAACAGGTCTTTCGTCTTCGAGTTTCATAGCAAGGAAACCATTATCGTGAAGGTTCTCACCTTCTTTTTCAACCGCAGAAACAGATTCTCTTCCGCAGTGATGATTTGTCATAACAAGTCCATCTCCTGAAACAAACGATGAGGAACAGTATGTTGCAAATCTGATTGCTGACATACGAACGTGGTCAAGCCATTCGTGTGTTGGTTTAAAACCATAAGTCTCGCTTAAGTAATCAACAGGCGGGAAATCAAACGTCCACATCTTACCCATATCATACTTAGTTGACTTTACTGTATCAAGATTAACACCATAGTTTTGCGAAAAAGCAACGCTTGTATAAACTACTAATGTTAATATGAAAATACTGAATATCTTCTTAAACATTTCTCTTAAAGTTATTTATAAAAATTAGTTGTTTGTAATTTTTCCGTTTACTAACTCTGAACCGATCCGCTTTAGCTTATACATATCGTTTATACATTCAAGCAATCCTCTTGAATCTACTGAAACTGTCGTCGGGACCTCATCAGTATAAATAAATTCTCCCGGCATACTTTCAATATTACCGTCAAACACCAAACCAACTACTTCTGCATTCTTATTTATCATAGGACTTCCCGAATTACCGCCAATAATATCATTCGTCGAAATAAAATTGAACGGTGTACCGAAATCAAAATCCTTAGGTGGATTCAGCCATCTTTCAGACAATGACCAGGGGTACTTTTTATCAAAAGAAAAATATCTGTCTAAAATTCCATAGAACGTTGTCTTTGGAGGTGCTGTTGTCCCGTTGTAATTATAACTTTTAATAATACCATCGGATAATCTTAACGTGAATGTTGCATCGGGCGGTATTGATGTACCATATACATCATAAATTGCACGACCTAGAATCTGATTGTAATATTCTTCTTTCGTACCCAGTTCCTGTAATTTTCTGTAAAGTGTTCTGAAGTCACCGTTTTTATTCTTTTCGTAAATATCTCTCTTTTGTTTCACTAAATCCGAAATATCTTTCCAGACGTTTCCATATTTCGATTTTAACTTGTCATTACTGTTTACTGCCTGAATAAATTTCTTTTCAAAATCTTTCTTCCTTGCCATCAACACTGCATCATTCAATCCTTTTAATGTCCCTTTGAAAACTTTCTGACTGTTAGTATAATTGAATAACTCATTGTTCAATTCCTTTTCTTTATCAGGATTTGCAGAAATTACTCTTCTTAAACTATCAACAAAATTATTTATATAATTAAGTATTAACGGGTCAGTAATATCTCTTTTAAATTCTAACTGTGAAACTGTTAACAACCTTGAAGTTGAACCAGGATTACCGACTACAAAAATAGGTTCACCGGGTTCCGCACCATTGCTGCTCCATCTGAAGAAGTTGCTTACTTTTAATGGATTGCCTGCATCATCATAAACTCTGAAAAATGTGCAATCTAAATTGTATCTTGGATAAGTAAAGTTATCAGGGTCGCCGCCAAAGAATCCTGCCTGGTCTTCAGGTGCAAAAACTAATCTTACGTCGTTATATCTTTTATAAATATATGCAGAATATACACCGCCGTTATACAATGAGACCACCTGACATATAACATTAGTGCCTTCTTTGTATCTGCCTTCTATTTCTTTTATCTTATTGTATTTGAATTCATCTTTCTCATCAATGTCTTTACCTTTATCGATTGCTGACTGCATTTCTTTCGTTACGTCTATAATCTTTGTCATTTGCTCAACAAACAAACCCGGCACTTTTCTTTCATCCTCAATTTTCATCGCAACAAAACCATCTTTATGAAAATCTTCTCCTTCTTTCTGAACTTGTGTAACAGACTCACGTCCGCAATGGTGATTTGTCATAACTAATCCGTCTTCAGAAACGAATGAAGCCGAACAGTAATCTGCGAACCTTAAAGCAGACATTCTTACGTTATCAAGCCATTCCTGTGTTGGTCTGAAGCCGTATGCAGATTGGAAATAATCTAATGGCGGAAATTCAAACGTCCACATCTTACCATTATCAAACTTTTGTGCCTTAACTGTATCTAAATTAACACCAAAAGTACCCTGTGAGTAAACATAAATTGGGGTTAATACAATAAATAATACAAGAATTAATTTTTTCATAACTTTATTAAAATTTTAAGTGTAATTATGTGTAAGATTGCTATAATATTAAACTTTTTCAATCTAAAAAGAAACGGAGCAAAATGCTCCGTTTCAGTCCATATCACCTCTTCGGCAGTTGAGATAATATGCTAATCCAATATATTCAAAAACCTCTTTTACATAATTTAGTCTAATGACCTTCTCAAAAATGCGGGAGGGTCAACATCTTTCAAATCATTATTACCAAATCCGTAATTGCCATAATTCTTTTTAGGAATACTTGAATCCTTTTCGCTTAAATCATCGTTTATCTTATTATTTATACTTCCTCTCCTTTTAATTGCAGGTTCATCCAGTTTACTAATATCATCAGGATAAACTTCAATACGTCCTTTTATATTCATATTTTCAAAACCAATAACGTTTGAGTATTCCTCATCTTCTTTCTCAGTAATCTTTGCAGCCTCTTCTTTTTTAAATCCGGTCGCAATAACAGTAACCATAACTTCTTCATCCATTTCTTTATCATCTAACAATCCAAATATGAAATTCGCTTTTTCACCTGTACATTCTAATACTGTTGAATTAATAATATCAATTTCTTCAAATCCTAGATTACCATTTGAAGCAATGTTGACAAGTACATTTTTAGCACCTGATATATCGATATTTTCCAAAATCGGATTTGAAAGGGCGTCGTTAACTGCTTTCATTGCTCTTCCTTCGCCGCTAGCTCTGCCTGTACCAATAATTGCATCACCCGTATTTTTCACTGTTGTTTTTACGTCCGCAAAGTCAACGTTGATTTCACCTGTTTTTGTAATAATCTGAGAAATACCTTTAGTAGCATTGTACAATACTGCATTAGCAAGAGCAAATGCCTGATTTTTAGTACTGTTTTTTGGCATAAGTTCTCTTATTCTTTCGTTTGGAATTAATATCAAGCTATCAACCTCTCTTTTGAGCTTTTCAATTCCTTCGAGTGCAGAATCCATTCTTGGTTTACCTTCAAACATAAACGGCTTTGTAACAATCGCAACAACCAGTATTTCAAGACTTCTGGCAATTTTTGCTACTAACGGTGAAGCACCTGTTCCTGTTCCGCCTCCCATACCTGCAGTTATAAAAACCATATCACTACCGGTTAAAGCTCTCGCAATCTCTTCTCTGCTCTCTTCAGCCGCTTTGTCTCCAACGGCTGTGTTTGCACCCGTTCCTAATCCTTTAGTAATGTTCTTTCCAATCTGAATCTTAACATCTGCCTTACTCATTTCCAATGATTGCAAATCTGTGTTGATAGAAATAAATTCAACACCTTCGATTCCTTTATCAACCATCGAATTAAGAATATTTCCGCCTCCGCCTCCGACACCAACGACTTTTATCTTTGCACCGTTCGTCTCATTTGGTAATAATTGAATGCTCATTTTTTTACCCTTTCAGTTAAGTTAATTATTAAATTTTAAAATTATTTTTGTTTTATAGTTCATCAAACCATTTTTTTACTATTGTAAAAACTGATTTAGCTGTCACTTTTTCCCTTTGAGGTAATTTCCCGCTTTTTGATTTTGAAAATTGCTTATCAAAAGTATTAAGTTCTTTTGCCCTGTGAAGTATTAATCCAACTCCTGTTGCATATATCGGACTCTCAACTTCTTTAGACAGTCCGCCCGATAGACCTCTTGGTAAACCAAGATTTACTTCCAACCCGAGTATTTGTTCTGCTAATTCTTTTGTTCCTCTTATTAAAGACCCTCCGCCTGTAACTATTACTCCCGCAGGCAGTTCGTTAAATATTTGTGAATTTTTCAGTTCTATTGCTGCAAGTTCAAATATATCCTGCATTCTTGCCTGTATTATCCTCGCTAAAATTGTTTTCCTGGTTCTCTTAGGAATTTTCCTGCTTATCGATTCAATCATAATTTCATCATCATTAAGTATTTCTGTTACCGTTGCAAAACCATATTCCCGTTTTATTCTTTCTGCCTCTTCTTCCGAAATCCCCAAAGTTTCATATATATCTTTAGTTACCAGACTACCTGCAATCCCTATTCCTGCAGTGTATTTAAGAACTCCTTTTTTGAAAACTGCTATATCAGTCGTTCCTCCGCCTATATCTATCATCGCAACTCCAACTTTCTTTTCACCTTCTTCTAATACTGAATGAGAAGACGCAATTGGCTCTAATACTATATCGTCAATTTCTACACCGCAGCTTCTTACGCAATTTGATAAATCATCAATTGATGAAACTAAACAGGTTATGATGTTCATTTTTGCTTCTAACCTTACACCAAACATTCCAACGGGTGATTCATAGATACCATCTTTTCCATCAATATTATATTCCTGAGGAATTACAGAAATGATTTGTGTATCACTTGGGATTTTCATTAAACTTGCCTGTTCAATTAACCTTTGAATATCTTCTTCCTGTATAACTCTGTCAGGATTCTGAATTCCGATTACCGTGTTTGTCTGTATGCATCTTATATGATGTCCTGCAATTCCAACCGATACAGATTTAATCGGAAGACCTGAATTCAATTCTGCCTCTTCCAAAGCCATCTTTATCGAATCAATTGTTTTTTGCGGACTGACTACAATGCCTCTGTTTAAGCCATTGGATGGTGCCTTACCAATGCCGACAATGTCAATCGTTCCGTTAGGTTTCTTGTGCGCAACTATGACACAAATTTTAGTTGTCCCTACATCAAGTCCAACTATTATTTCATCATCCGTTTTTTTGGTCTTTTTACTTTTCATATATGATTAATTAATTTTTGCAATTATCTGGTTTGAATATCTCATATCAACATATTCACAATTCAAATTTTTCATCAATACTTCTTCATCCATAAAACTTTTAAAAAGATTTAGCTTTTCCTTATATATATCAATTCCGTTTTTCTCAATTCTTGGGAAATAAAACGATAATAATTTATCGTTAGTCTTAACAATAATTTTCGAACTGTCTTTCATATTTATTTCTGATATTAAATTCTGCAGATATTTACCCTTTTCATAAGTTGCTTTTAAAAAAGTTATAGCAATATTAATGTCTTCTTTATTCTTGCTTTCATCTGACTTTAATCCGCTTATGATAGGTAAATCAAACGCTTTGTCATAATTTTTAATCGAAAATACTTCCTGCTCTTCATCTATAAGGAAAATTTCGTTCTTACGCAGGATTATTGCAATCGGCTTCTTTTCTGTGATTTCAATAACTAACTCAGAAGGAGGTTCTTTACTTACTAATACTTTTTTTACCTCCGGATGCTTTGTGATTCTGTCTCTGATAAATATAATATTTAGTTCCTCAAGGTTTATTAATGAATCAGCCTTTAAACCTGCTGCAGCAAGTATTTCACTTTCGCTGATAGTAATATTACCTTTTACGGTTATCTTACTGATTATTGTTTTATTCCTCCAGTTATTGGCAAAATAGATTAACGACAATGTGACTATGCCTAATACTACTATTGTTATTATTAATCTGCCTTTACCCATTTGCTTTTACCTTTTTAATGAATTCATCACAAAAATTTGTAACCGTTCCTGCGCCCTGAAAGACTACTCTGTCATTTTTCTTTATTTGCTTATTCAGATGTGTATATAGTTCATCTATGTCTTCAATTAAGATTACTTTGTGCTTCTTTTTATTCATAATGTTAAATATAAGCTCTGACTTAATACCTTTAAGTTCCTTTTCCCTTGCAGGATAAATTGGTAATAAGTAAACTACATCTGCTATTTCTAACGCCTTTGCAAATTCTTTGTAGAATTTTTTTAATCTGGTATATGTATGAGGCTGAAAAATAACTATTAAGCGGCCTTTATCATTTTCCTTAAGTGAAATTAAAGTTGTTTTAACTTCTGATGGATGGTGTCCATAATCGTCGAATACTTTAAAACCTTTATCATACTTTAATTCGAGACGCCTTTTCACTCCTCTAAAACTACTTATACTCTTGATTATCTTTTCATTGTTTTCAAAAATCAAATTTGAAGCAATTATTGCAGCAGTTGAATTATACACATTATGATAACCTAAAACATTCAGCGAAACTTTATTGCCGTTCAAAGTAAACTCAGTCTTGAAATTTTTTACTTTAACATTTGATATTACATCAGTATTTTTCATTCCATATTTAAATACATAATCCGCCTTAATAGATTTAAATAATTCTCTTATATTTTTATCGTCCCAGTTTAGGATAAAACAACCGTTGGTTTTAAGATTCCCGGCAAAATCTTTAAACGATTTCATCAGACTCTTAACATTTTTGTATATATCTACGTGATCTAATTCTATATTATTAATAATTATAATATCAGGATTTAATGTTAAGAAACTTCTATCGTATTCATCTGCTTCTACTACTGCTACATTACTTCCTATTCTGTAAGACGCTCCGCCTAATATGTCCAGATTACCGCCTACAAAAACAGTCGGGTTGAATCCATTATCGATAAGAATTTTTGACAGCATTGAAGTTGTTGAAGTTTTACCGTGAGTCCCTGACACTGCAATTAAAAGCATATCATTGACAATCTCCCCAAGCAATACTGCCCTTTTAATTGTATTTATTTTTAGTTTCAGGGACATCTTATATTCAGGGTTATCTGCTTTAACAGCTGAGGTGTAAATAACCAAATCTGTGTCTTTTCTTACGTTTTTCTCGTTATGACCATAATTTATTCTTGCACCTTTGTTTTCCAGTCTTTCAGTTATAAATGTTTTTGTTAAATCACTTCCCGAAATCTTATACCCTTTGTCCAGAAGATATTCCGCAAGACCACACATACCGATACCGCCTATACCGATAAAATGTATTTTCTTAATTTTTTTGTTAAGATATTTATGGTCTTTATTCATTATAATGTCTTCGACAATTTATTAAACTCAGTTAATAACTTTTTTTCATCATAGAATTCACTTAATCTGATTCTAAGCAGGTTCCTGCGGTTATTCAACTTAATTCTAACCCGCCTGACACTGCTTTTCCCGTCTTTGTATTTTCTTCTTTCTCTTGAGAATTTCACAAACATAATATCTTTAAATAAAATATCTCTTTTGCCAAATCTGTTTCTAATCACAAATCTATCTTCCAAAAATTGTATTTCCTTTGACCTGACCATATTTGCAAGCAGAACTATCAGTGTATATAATATAAAGAAACCTGTTATGTACAATATCGGGTCATGTAATACAATTGTTAATTCTTTTGCACCTATGCTTCCTCTTATCGTAATGTAAGCAGCTAAAAAGATAAAATATATTACCAGCAATTTGTAATAGTAATCTAATCTGACTTTGAATATTTTTTCCTGCTCGTTCATTTTACTATTTTTTTAATTTCTTTGTAAATTTTTTGAGGAGCATCTTTATCATATATCTTAGCAATATTCGTACTCAAACTTTCAAGCAATTTATCTTCTTTAATAACTCTTCTAATTTCCTGAATCAATAATTTATTTATGTCATTTTCCTTTATCATAATCGCAGAATTTCTTTCAACTAACGCTAATGCGTTTTTTTCCTGATGGTTTTCAGCTGCAAAAGGATAAGGGATTAATATTGCAGGTTTACAAGTGTAACTTAATTCCATAATACTGCTTATACCTGCCCGGCATACAACTAAATCTGCCATTGCATAGGCTTTGTCCATTTCACTTATAAATCCATAAAGCTTAATATTCTCATAAACACCGGAATACTTTGATGACAGGACTTCATAATTTGCTTTACCCGTCTGCCAGATTATATTCACCTTTTCTTGTGATAATACTGCAAGATTCTCTTCAATTACATCATTAATAGATTTTGAACCTTGACTGCCGCCGAAAATAAATAATACTTTATAATTATTATGGAAGTTGAAATATGTCCTTGCGGATTCTTTATTAACCGATTTAATATTACTTCTGACAGGGTAAGAAATTTTAACGACATTATCTTTTCTTTTCAAGTATTCCTTTGTCTCTTCAAAATTCACTATTACCCTGTTTACTCTGCCGGAGAGATATTTTATTACTTTACCGGGATAAGAATTACCTTCCTGAATTATACTCGGTATTCCTATTTTTATTGCTGACGATACAACAGGACCTGTAACATATCCACCGGTTCCAATAACAACATCAGGTTTAAATTCTTTCAAAATCGATTTACACCTATTTGAAGAGTTATAATATTTTATAAGAAAATTCACATTCCTAAGCATATTCTTCCTGTTCAGTCCTATTACATCAATTAAATCAATTTCGTAATTATTCTCAGGAACGACTGTTTCTTCCATTTTTCCTTTAGCACCAATAAATTTTATTTGTGAATCAGATTCATTTCTTCTTATTTCATCTGCTATTGCTAATGCAGGAAATATATGTCCGCCGGTACCGCCGCCTGTCATAATCACTCTCATAATAGCGCCTCACTTTCAGTTTTATTGCCATACATATTCTCTTTTTGGGAAGATATGTTTATCAATATACCTGCTGCCATAGAATTAAAAAACATTGCAGTACCACCAAAACTCACAAATGGAATAGGTACACCCGTTGTCGGAAAGATTCCGCTAGCTACCGACATATTTACTACAGCATACAATAGTATTGTAGTTGTAATACCATATGCAAGATATTTGCCGAACTGATCATTTGCTTCTTTTGCCGCTTTGTAACCACGTATTAAAATTATTGTAAACATTAATATGACGAACAATGTACCTATGAAACCATATTCTTCGCCAATTATTGAAAAAATAAAATCACCATAAGATTCAGGAAGGAAAAATTCTTTTTGAATAGAGTTTCCCATTCCAACACCAAATAACCCTCCGTTTCCCAACCCTATTATTGCCTGATTTAATTGGTGCTGTGCAGTTCCTGTCGAACTGAATTCTGCATAATTTTCTATTCTGGCTAATATATAAGATTTTGAAAGAACAAATAATGCCGCAAATGGAATAAGTGAAATAACTGTAAATACTAAATGTTTAACTCTGACTTTTGAGGTTAACATTAACATTAAAGATGTAATGAATATGATTGAGGCGGTGGAGAAATTCGGCTGCATAGCAATTAATCCGGAGATTAAAACAACGTAGAGAATTATTGGAATAAATCCACGGTATAAATTATCCACATAAGTTTCTTTTCTTACAAGTAATGTGGAAATGTGAATTAACAAAGCGAATTTTGCTAAATCCGATGGTTGGAAACTAAGCCAGCCTAGAAAAATCCATCTGTTGACATTTTTGACTGATGATGAAGTTACTAAAACTACTATCAGTAATATTATTGTCCCGAACATTAATAGTTTACTGAAATCCTGTAATACACGATAATCTAATTTAATAAAAAAGAATAATACGACTAAAGATATTAGCATTTTTATTATATGAGATTTAAGTAAATAACCTGAATCATTCCACTTAGTAAGAGCATAATCTGAACTCGCGCTATAGACTACTGCTATACTAAAGAACATCAGTAATAATACCGGTAATAAAATAAAAATATCTATTTTGTGATTACCTAATTTCATTCCAGATTGTTGACTAATTCTTTAAAAACTTCTCCTCTGTGTTCAAAATTGTTAAACATATCAAAACTCTTATAACCGGGAGAAAACAAAACAACATCACCCTTGTTTGAATTAATTTTTGAATATTGTACGGCTTCCGCAAATGACTCAAATTTAAGAACCGGAATAACACTATTAAAATAATCATAAATGACATCCTTGCTTTGTCCTATTGCATAAATACACTTTACACGCTCTTTAACTAATTGCTCAACCATTTGAAAAAGGTCTGCTCCCTTTTTTCCGCCCATTATAAGAACGATATTCTTTTCAAAACTCTCGAGAGCTACATACAGTGAATCATAATTTGTCGCTTTTGAATCATTGTAATATTTTACTCCGTTAAGTTCCTTTACGAATTCGATTCTATGTTCTACACCGCTGAATTCTTTTATTGCTTTTTTAATTATTTCACTGCTAACATCAAATTTCTTAACGGCTAAGACTGCAGCCATTGAGTTCATTAAGTTATGAGTTCCTTTTATCTGTATTTCATTCTTTTCTATTATCTTCTCTTCTTTGGACTGATAATAATATATAGATTCATCTTTCAGGAAGGATTGAGTCTTGATATTATTATCCGTTATTTTCTCTTTACTAAATGCGCTAACATTACAATTTAAATCTGATATTATTTTTCGTAATAATTCGTCATCATAATTTATTATTACTAAATCTTCATCTTTTTGATTTTTATTTATCTTTAATTTTGCGTTAAAGTAATTATCAAAACTTCCGTGCCAGTCAATATGGTCTGATGTAACATTTAATAGCATCGAGACATTTGGCCTGAAAAGATTTATGTATTCTAATTGAAAGCTGCTGACTTCAAGGACTACCATAGAATTATCCTTAAGTAATGGTATTATTTCAGAAAACGCCAATCCAACGTTGCCGCAAACGTGAACATCATAACCCGCCTCCTTAAGAATAGCACCTGTCAGCTCTGTTGTTGTCGTTTTTCCGTTTGTTCCTGTAATCGCAATAATAGGGACATTACAGAAATATGACGCAACCTCAATCTCGCTTAAGATTGATATCTTCCTGTCTATCGCTTCTTTTATTATTTTTGAATCAGGTGAAATACCCGGGCTTACAATGATAATATCAGAATCAAAAACCTTTTCACTATTGGCACCAAATTCATACTCAATAGAATACTCATTCAAAACTTTTTCATCGAGATACACAAGTTTTTCTTTTGGGGACGAATCACTTAATAAAACCTGTGCATTGTTCTTCCGTAAGAGTTTTGCAATACCTATCCCGCTTCTGCCTGCGCCCAAAATCGTAAACTTTTTATCTGATATATTTTTCATAAACTATTCGTTACCTTATTTTGAAAGTTGCTAATGTCATTATCGCCAGCAATACTGCAATAATGTAAAATCTCAAAACTATTTTTGGCTCTGGAATTCCTTTCATTTCATAATGATGATGTATCGGAGCCATCAGGAAAACCCTTTTACCCTGACCATATTTCTTTTTAGTGTATTTGAAATAATATCTTTGTATCAAAACTGAAACTGTTTCTGCAAAAAATATTCCACCTAATAAAGGAAGTAAAAATTCTTTTTTGACTAATATACACAACGTTCCGATTGCACCGCCTAAAGCCAATGAACCGGTGTCACCCATAAATATCTGTGCAGGATATGAGTTATACCATAAGAAACCTATTGCTGCACCTGCTATTGCTGTACAGAATATTACGAGTTCACCATTACCTTTTAAATAAATTATGTTGAGATATTTTGATAATTCAACGTTACCGGATATGTATGCAATTAGACCAAGAGTTATAATTACAATTCCTACAGTACCTGTTGCCAGACCATCCAGACCATCCGTTAGATTGACTGCGTTTGATGTGGCTGTAATAATGAAAACAATTATTGGTATGTAGAAGAACGAAAAATCAAACTGATAATTTTTTAAGAATGGTATTGTAGTAATTGTATTTATACCTTCAAACTGAGGAGCATAATAAACAACCAAACCTACTATTATTCCTACTGACACCTGACCTATTAATTTATACTTTGCTAATAAACCATCCTTGTATTTTTTGACAACTTTTAAGTAATCATCCAAAAGACCAACCAGTCCCAATACTATTGTTGCAAATAGAACTAACAAAATGTATATATTTCCTAAGTCAGCCCACAAAAGAACAGGAATTATTCCTGACATTAATATGATTAATCCCCCCATTGTCGGTGTACCTGCTTTTGACCAATGGAATTTTGGCCCGTCTTCCTTTTTAGCCTCACCTATTTGTTTCTTCTTTAAATAATTTAGAACTTTTGGACCGACATAGAATGTAAGCAGTAATGCTGTCATTGCAGCTAAAGCAGACCTGAAAGTTAAATACTTAAATACATTAAATCCGGGTGGATTAAAATGTGATTGCAAATATTCTGCTAAAAAATATAACATCAGTCTTTCATTTTTTGATTATTAAATACATTTTTTATTACATCTTCCATTTTCATTCCTCTTGACCCCTTGAAATAAACTATATCACCTCTTTTTATATTCAGTTTTATGAATTCAGATAAATCGCTCTTGCTTTCAAAATAAAAGTTATTCTTTAAACCCTTTGCCCCTTTAAACAGATTGTAGGAATATTCACCGTAACTATAAACATAATCAAATTTCATCTTTGCTATTAGTTTTCCTAACTTATAATGTTCTGCATTTGATTTGTTTCCCATTTCCAGCATATCGGAAATAACAATATGTTTTTTCCCGCTTGCTTTGAAATCTTTCATTGTTTCGAGTCCTAATATCACAGAATTGGGATTACTGTTATAAGTATCGTTAATTACTTTTATACCTGAATACTCTTCAAGTTCCATTCTTTTTTTACTAATACTGACTAAACTTTTAAGAGTATTTGAAATATCTTTGGCAGATATTCCAAAATATAATCCGATTGCGATTGCTGATAGACCGTTATAGTAGGAATGTTTACCAAATGTGTTTACAAAAGTCTTGTATTGCTTTCCATTATAATTAAATACAATTTTTGGCCTGTAATTATTATCATAGCCATCCATAATTCCTTTTACATCTGAATTATATTTATAGGAATAAGTAAATGAATTCTTTTTATTATTTTTGTAATAACCTCTGATGAATTCGTCATCAATATTGTAAAAACAACCTGAACCGTTTTGATTTACATATTTATACAAAGAGAGTTCTTCCTTCGCTACGCCCTTCAAACTGCCAAAAAACTCTAAGTGCTCTTTTCCAATATTTGTAACAATACCAAAATCAGGTTTGGAAATTCTGCATAAATAATCTAATTCATTGAAATGATTACTGCCTAATTCTACTACACAAAAATTATGCTTATCCTGAATATTCAACAATGTTAATGGAAGTCCTATGTGATTGTTCAGATTACCATTTGTTTTTAATACATTAAATTTGTTTGATAAGACTTCACTGATAATATCCTTGGTAGAAGTTTTTCCATTACTTCCTGCTATACCTAACAATGGTATGTTCATTCTTTCTTTGTATTCAGAGGCTAATTCACCCAATGCCAGTATAGTGTCTTTAACGATGTAGAAAGACTGCTTTTTGAATTTATCTTTGTTGGTTCTGTACCAACTTTGGTTTACAAATATTAAACTTGCCTTTTTTCTGATTACTTCGGCTATGTATTTATGAGCATCAGTATTTTCACCTTTTATAGCAAAGAATATATTACCCTTTTTTACTTCAACAGAGTTTATTGACACACCATTAAACTTTTCGGGAATAGAATTTTCCTTACTTATTAATTTACCTTTTACTTTTAATATGTCTTCTCTTAATATCAATTCTTTACTAAATCAAAGTTCTGTAAAATTATTTCCTGATCGTCAAAATGGCTCTTCACTCCATTTACTTCCTGATATGTCTCATGACCTTTACCGCAAATAAGTATTATATCGCCTTTTTGGGATTCTTTTATACCTCGAATAATTGCACTTTCTCTGTTCGGCTCAATAAAATAATTATGATATTCTCCGATTCCTGATAATATATCGTCTATTATAGATAAGGGATCTTCTGTTCTTGGATTATCTGAAGTAATTATTACATAGTCAGACAATTCAGTCGCAATTTTTCCCATAACCGGACGCTTTGTTTTATCCTTGTCCCCGCCGCAACCAAATACTGTTATCACTCTTCCTTTGTTTGCGTCAGAGTTTCTTACATCAATCGCTGCCTCAATTGCATTTTTTAAGGAATCCGAAGTATGTGAATAATCGACTATTGCACAGGCTCCGTTCGGCAGCATTGTCCTGTTAAATCTTCCTTTGGCAGCCTGAAATTTTCTAATTGCGGAAAGAATTATTTCCATAGAAATATTTTTTCCCAGACCTGATAGAATTGCAGACAGAATGTTATAAACGTTAAACCTGCCTGTTAATGATGATTCTACAATATAGTCCTTTTTATTATGTGTTACTTTAAATTTTAAACCATCTAAAGTAATCTTAATCTCTTCTGCTTTTAAGTCTGAATCAGAATTAATTGAATAAAACTTTTTATTTCCTTTGCAATTTTCTAATATTTTAATTCCATACAAATCATCAGAATTAGATATTGCTGTATTGCCCGTTTTCAAATTATCAAATAATATCTTTTTCGCCTCAAAATAATTTTCCATATTATTGTGCAAATCCATATGTTCGCTTGTGAGATTTGTAAATATAGCAGATTCGAATTCAATTCCATAAACTCTATAGTTTGATAATGCAATCGAGGATACTTCCATTATACAATACTCAACTCCATTGCTTACCATTTCGCATAACATTTTATTTAGTTCTATTGAATCAGGTGTAGTTAATCTGGCAGAGGCAATATTATCATTTCCAACCATATAATTTATAGTTCCTATTAATCCGCATTTAAACCCTGCTTCTTCTAATATGCTCTTTATTATATAAGATATTGTGGTTTTTCCGTTTGTCCCGGTAATTCCAACAATCTTAAGCTTTTTAGATGAATTACCATAATAATAATTACTTATTATTGCCATTGTCTGTCTTATGTTATCAACAAACAGTATATTCCTAATATCCGAGTAATCGTTTTTATACTTTGATTCGGCTATAATAAAACAAGCGCCATTGTCGATTGCCTGATTTAAGTACTTTCTTCCGTCTGTCTTGCTTCCTTTTATGGAAAAGAAGATATACCCTTTTTGAATTTCCCTTGAATCCAGACTTAAACCATTTACTTCACAATCCATTACTGAATCTGTCGTATTTATTCCTGCAATATTTAATAAATTATTTAATTTCATTAATTTTCGTCTTTACAGAATAATATTACTTTACTCTTTGATATTGCTTTAGAACCCGGTTTTGGATATACGTCAATTATTTCTCCGCTTCCATTCACATCAACAAGAAATCCGTCTGATACTAACTTGTTAATTGCTTTTCTTAAACTCATATTTTTCACATCAGGAATTATTCTGCTGGTCTCGTTGTCCGGAATTAGTTCTTTTACAAACAGTTTTACAATTTGACCCTCTTCTAAATTGTTTCCTGCTGAAGGTTCCTGATAACTTACAGAAACGACACCTGAAACCGTTTTATCGTCTTTTATTTCTTTGTCAACAACAAATGGAATTTTTCTTTCATTTAGTATTTCTTTAGCATCTTTAACCCTCATATTTATCAAATTCGGAACAACTTTAAGATTATTCACTATAACTTCTTTTTCATCATCCGTCTTAATATTATTCCCCGCATAATATTCATCCTTATAACTATTTGTCTTTCCAATATATTCAATCAATCTGACTGCAATCTTTTGAAATACCGGAGCTGCAACTTTACCACCGTAATATCCGTTCTTAGGGTCATCAAAAATTACAGTGACAATTATTTCAGGATTTTCTACCGGGAAATATCCGATAAATGATGAAATGTGAGAACTGCTTGAATACTCACCTTCTATTAATTTTTGCGTTGTTCCTGTTTTTCCTGCAACAGATACACCCTGTATTATTGCATCTGTTCCCGTTCCTCTTTCTACAACACCCTGAAACATTTGCGATAGTATTTTTGCTGTTTCAACTGATACGACCTGTCTTACCTGCGACGGATTGTTTTCAAACAGGATTTTTCCGTCAGCACTCACAATTTTCTTAACAATGTAAGGTTTCATTAGCATCCCTTTATTAGCTATGCTGGAATACGCCATCGTTAGTTGAAGTGCGTTAATGGCTATCTGATAACCAATAGACATAAATTCTAAAGAACCATTTGTAAAATCTATAGGTCTTTTTAAATATCCTTTGTTTTCTCCGTTAAGTTCTATTCCTGTGTAAATTCCGAAACCGAAGTCTCTGGCATATTTAAAAAATCTTTCTGCGCCTAATTTCTGTGAAAGTTTGACAACACCTATATTGCTTGATTTTTCAATTACTTGCTGAAAAGTTAAAGTCGATGACGGATAAGAATCAAAAATATCCATTCCATAAACTTTATAACTTCCGTTTTCGGTGTTAATCGGAGTGTCTGAAGTACTAAGTTTTTCTTCTATTATTGCAGATGCTGTTATTAATTTGAAAGTGGAACCGGGCTCATATATGTCGGAGATAACTGCATTCTTCATTCCGACAGTATCTTCTCTCCTTATGTTATTAGGATCAAATATTGGATATGTACTCATTGCAAGAACTTCACCTGTTTTTACCGAGACCACCACAACCTTGCCTTTTGACGCATTAAAAGTTTTTATTCCGTTGTCTAACTCTTCCTGAACAATTTGCTGTATGTTCTTATCAATTGTTAGTATGATATTAGCACCGGATTCCGGTTCCTTCTGAATATAATTTAAATCAGGACGCTTTACTCCTCTTCCGTCTTTTCGCGAGATCAAATAACCGTCTTTACCTGTTAAGTCTTTATTAAAAGACAGTTCAATTCCGCTGACTCCTTTATTATCTAAATCGTTGTATCCAATTATTTGGGATCCAATAGTGCCATAATTATAATATCTTGAAGGCTCTTTAAATACTTCAAGACCATCAATCTTCAGTGTATCTAATCCCTTTAAATCGTTTACTTCAACTTTGCGCTCTAAATAAAATGACGAAGTACTTTTATTAGTCAGTTTTTCGAAATATTCTGCTTTACTTTTCCCAAGAATGCCTGACAAAACAGTTGAAACAGAATCGGCATTCTTTATTTTATATGGGTCTGCTATTATTGAAACTCTGTAAATGTTTGAGACCAACGGATTCATTTCCCTGTCAAATATGATTCCTCTTGAAGGAGAAATAATTTCTCTTGTTTGTGACTGTTTTTTTGCGATTATTGAATATTTTTCAGAGTCAATTATCTGAAGGGATATTAATCTTAAAACAACTATGGAAAGCATAATGAGAATTAATATTAAAGTTATATTAATTCTTTTTCTCACGTTAACCGTATTTTTATTATTTAATCCGATAAAACTCATTCCATATGTTTTTTATATATCTTAAAATTTTTATTTTTTACGATGGCATTTTCATTTACTTTTAATCCGATTTTCGTTTCTGCCAGATTTTTTACCCTGTCAAACGAACTTAACTTTTCTATCTCTAATTTTAGGGAATTATTAATTTGAACTACCATTCCCGCATCTTCTTTAATCACACTTATTTCACGAATAAGATTATTAACAGTTATTATATTATTTATTAGAAAAATTGAAAACGAAGACAAAACAAAGAAGGATACTATAAGCCAGAATATTGAAACCTTGTTTTCTTTATTCTTCATTAGTATTCAACCTCCGCTGCTCTTAGCTTAGCACTTCTTGCTCTTTTATTATTCCTTACTTCCTGAAATTCGGGCTTAACAACTTTCTTTGTTAAAATTTTGATTCTTCTTGTACCCTCTTTCTTACTTCTGAAAAATTCTTTTACGATTCTGTCTTCAAGAGAATGGTACGATACTACGACTATTCTACCGCCATCACAAATTACCGAGAAAGCATCTTCAAGTACAATCATTAAATCTTGAAGTTCATCATTTACCGCAATCCTTAAAGCCTGAAATATTTTCGAAAAGAATTTATGCGGAACATCTTTCTTTAATTCGTATTCTCTTTGTATTATTTTAACCAGTTCAGAAGTTGTCTTTATGTTTCCCTTTTCTCTCCATTTGACAATTGCTTTAGCTAATTTTTTGGAATTACTAATCTCACCATAGGTTGTAAATATATCTTCAAGTTTATTCTCACTATATCTATTAATAATATCATAAGCAGTTAAACCGGAGTTTTTATCAGCACGCATATCAAGCGAAGTATCTTTTAAGAAACTAAAACCATCTTCATTATTCAATTGATAGGATGATAAACCAAGATCTAATACTATACCGCTAATGTATTTGATATTATTATCGCTGATTATCTTTTTTAAATCTGCAAAGTTGCCTTGTATTAAGGTAAGATTATAATTCTTATCTTTAAACATTTCGGTTGAATGCTTAATGGCATTAACATCTTTATCAATGCTTATCACTTTGCCATTCGGTGAAATATTATTTAATATGAATTCAGTATATCCGCCGCCGCCCAAAGTTCCATCAACAATAACCTCATCTTTAATTAATGGATTAATTAAATAAGAAATTGCTGCGTTCATAAGAACAGGTATATGATAACCCGAATCCAACAAATTTTGTAAATTTAAATTATTGTAAATTATTTTTATTTAATATTTTCTCGGTAACTAATTGCGCAACATTTTCAAATGGCTCGGGATTCTGATTATCATAATCAGCCTTAATTTCCGGATTCCAGATTTCAATGTTTTGTAACATACCAAGAAGCAGTACATCTTTTTTGATATGAGCAAACTCGATTAATTGGGAAGGTAATAAAAACCTGTTGTGAGAGTCCAATTCGCATTCATGAACGTACATCATGAATTGCCGCATAAAAAATCTTTCTTTTTCGTTGAAGACGTTGAAATTCATTAACCCTTTTTTTACCCTTTCCCATTCATCAAGTGGATACAGCATAAGACATCCGTTTAACCCTCTTGTCAATACTATCTTATTATTAGACTCCTGAGACATCTTACTCCTGAATTTACTCGGAAGTACAATCCTCGATTTTGTGTCTAACGTCAATATTGAATGTCCTTGAAACAAATATTTTTACTTTATTTAACAATATTTGGGATTTGAAGCCACTTTATCCCACTTCATCCCACTACAAAAATACACAATTTATATCAAAAGTCAAACAGAATTTTAAATATTCTTTAAAATATTTTTAGGAAAGGTAATTTAAGGAAATAAAAAGATTTGGGAATTAATTCTATATAATATATTAATTATGAGTTCAAACAAAAAAAGGGCTGTTAACAGCCCTTTTTTATTACGTAAGAAATTTATTAATTTTTTAAAGTTCGTATTCTTTTTTTACTTTATCAGATTCTTCTACTTCTTCGACATAATCTTCCATCGAATGTTTATCAATGTGAGAAACAATTAAGTCTCTGTAGTGTCTTAATCCTGTACCTGCAGGAATTATCTGTCCGATAATAACATTTTCCTTTAGTCCGAGTAAATAATCTACTTTACCTTTTATTGCTGCATCAGTTAAGACGCGTGTCGTTTCCTGAAATGACGCTGCTGATATAAAACTGTCAGTAGATAAAGAAGTTTGAGTTATTCCTAATAAAACAGCATCTGCTGTTGCAGGAACTGCATCTCTTGTTTTAATTCCGGTTTTATTTTTCTTCTTTAGTAAAGTATTAAGTTCTTTTACGGCTTTCTTTGGTAACAGTTCTCCGATTGAAACTGCATCGCTATCACCTTTATCCAATACAACTACCATACCTCTTATTCTTTCGTTTCCATCTGCAAATGTATTTTTATGTATAACATCACCTTCAAGAAATGTTGTATCACCTGAACTTGTTACTTTTACTTTTTGTAACATTTGTCTAACTATAACTTCGATATGTTTATCATTTATCTTCACGCCCTGTATTCTGTACACTTCCTGAATTTCGTTAACCAGATATTCCTGAACTTCTGATACACCCTTGATTTTTAATATATCAACTGGGTCAAAAGCACCGCCTGTTAAAGGTTCACCGGAAGATACAAAATCTCCGCTTCTTACTAATATATGTTTTGAAATTGGAATTCTGTAATCAATTTTCTTTGAGGCATCCTGACTAACCAGAGTCACTTCTCTGCTACCTCTCGAAATTTTTCCGATTTCAACTTTACCATCAATTTCAGCAATCTTTGCAGGATCAGATGGACTTCTTGCCTCGAATAATTCTGTTACTCTTGGCAGACCACCCGTAATATCTCTTGTTTTTCCTGAATCTCTTGGAATCTTTGCAATGATTGTTCCTGCTTTTATTTCTTCACCATCGGCAAAAGATAAATTTGCTTTTGCAGGAATTAAGTAAGAACTTAATACTTTTCCTCTTGCGCTTACAATTTGTAAAGTCGGACTCTTAGTCTTATCTTTACTTTCAATAACTGTTTTTTGTAAGTTACCAAGGTCATCAACAACTAACTCATACTGCTTTACCTTCTTCTAAATCATAATACTTTAAGTAACCATTATGTTCTGCAACGATGACAGAGTTGTATGGATCCCAGTCATATAATTTCTGCTCTTTTACAACTTTCTCGTTATGTTTAACTTTTAACTTTGAACCGTAAGGAACATTATATTTAGTTAATACATTTTTCTTATCATCAACTATATTGATAACACCATTTCTGCTTAAAGAAATATGCAAGACATCAGTTGGCGTTACATATTCAACTATCTTAAAGTTTTCAAATATAACTTTACCGTCAAACTTGGAAGTTATTTCGGATTGAGTTACAATTTTACTTGCCGTACCACCGATATGGAATGTTCTCAGTGTAAGCTGTGTACCAGGCTCACCAATTGACTGTGCAGCAATTATACCTACTGCTTCACCAACATTAACCATTTTTCCTGTCGATAAATCCCTGCCATAACATTTTGTACATACACCACGCTTTGTTTCACAAGTCAATACCGAACGAATCTCAACACCGGTAATAGGTGTTTCAGAAATTATTTTAACTTTATCTTCATCAATTTCTTCACCTGCTCTGACTATTATCTCTTTCGTTAAAGGATTAATAACATCATGAGTGGAAACTCTTCCAAGAATTCTTTCCTCTAAAGGTTCCTTTACGTCTTCACCTTCTTTTAAGGCTTCAGTATAAACACCTCTTATTGTTCCGCAATCTTTTTCATTTATGATAACATCCTGTGCTACATCTACAAGCCTCCTGGTTAAATATCCTGCGTCCGCAGTCTTTAAGGCTGTATCTGCTAAACCTTTTCTGGCACCGTGAGTTGAAATAAAATACTCTAATATTGACAAACCTTCTTTAAAGTTTGCAATAATCGGGTTTTCAATAATTTCTCCTGCCTGACCAGTTAAAGATTTTTGCGGTTTCTGCATCAAACCTCTCATACCTGCTAACTGACTAACCTGTTCAGCAGAACCTCTTGCACCTGAATCAATCATCATATGTAATGAATTAAATCCGTTTTTAGATTTACGCAGATTATCCATTAAATCATTTTTTACATGGTCACGAACGTGTGTCCAGTTATCAATTACTTTATTATATCTTTCATTTTCTGATATAATACCTCTTGATTTCTGCTTTTCAATTGCTTCAACCTTTGCAAGGGCTTCTTCAATAATTTTTTTCTTTGTGCTTGGAACTTCGATATCATCTATATTTACAGATAAACCACCTTCAGTTGCGTGTTTAAATCCAAGTTCCTTTAACTTATCCAGAAATATTGCAGTCTTTTGGTTTCCAACTTTTCTGTAAATCATTCCTATTATTGAAACGATTTTTTTCTTTCTTAATAATTCATTTATAAAAGGGATTCCTTCAGGAACTATCTGATTAAAAATTACTCTTCCTGCAGTTGTTTCAATAATTTCACCTTTGATTCTTATCTTTATTCGTGCATGTAATCCGACTGCTTTATTATTTACTGCAACTATCAATTCTGTAGCAGAAGAGAAAATTTTCCCTTCGCCTTTATCACCTTTTAATTCTTTAGTTAAATAATAACATCCTAATACTAACTCCTGATTCGGAACTATGATCGGATTTCCGTTCTGTGGAGATAATATGTTATGTGTTGACAACATTAATATATGTTGCTTCTAACTGAGCATCATAAGATAACGGAACGTGAACTGCCATCTGGTCACCGTCAAAGTCAGCATTAAATGCTGTACATACAAACGGATGCAAAGTGATTGCCTTTCCTTCAATTAAAACAGGTTGAAAAGCCTGTATACTTAGTCTGTGCAGTGTAGGCGCACGATTCAGCATTACAGGATGTCCGTCAATGACATTTTCTAATATATCCCAGACTTCAGGAGTACGTTTGTCAATAAGTTTTTTGGCACTCTTTACTGTTTTTACATAGTCTCTGTCAATAAGTCTTCTTATTACGAATGGCTTAAATAATTCAAGCGCCATATCCTTCGGAATTCCGCATTCGTGTAATTTTAATTCCGGACCAACTACAATTACTGATCTTCCTGAATAATCAACTCTCTTACCTAATAAATTCTGACGGAATCTTCCTTGTTTTCCTTTTAGAATATCAGACAATGATTTTAATGCTCTGTTTTCTGACCTTACTGCGGTAACTCTTCTTGAGTTATCCAATAAAGCATCAACAGCTTCCTGCAGCATTCTCTTTTCATTTCTTAAAATAACTTCAGGTGCTTTAATATCGATTAATCTTTTTAATCTGTTATTTCTTATTATTACTCTTCTGTATAAATCATTTAAATCACTCGTTGCAAATCTGCCGCCTTCTAATGGCACTAATGGTCTTAGTTCTGGTGGAATAACAGGAATTACATCAAATACCATCCATTCAGGTTTGTTTGGCTTTCCATCTACTTTCAGTTTAAATGATTCTAGAACCCTTAACCTTTTTATGTTTTCAGCTTTTTTAACTGCAGATGGTTCATCCATTAATTCTGCTCTCAACCTGTGATACCTCTTCATTAATCACAACTCTTCTCAACATCTCTTTTATTGCTTTTCCGCCTTGATCAACTAAAAATTTACTCTTGATCATCATCATCAAGAAATCTGATGGTCTTCAGGCATCTTAGCTAATTCATCCAGATACTCATCCTCGGTAATTAGTTCATTCTTTTTGAATCTTGATTTACCTGGATTAATCACAACATATGATTCATAATATATTATCTTTTCTAAATCCTTTGATGTAATACCCAATACATATCCAATCTTTGAAGGTAATGATCTGAAATACCAGATATGGACTACAGGCACGCAAAGTGAAATATGCCCCATTCTTTCTCTTCTGACATTCTTCAGATTTATTTCTACTCCACATCTGTCACACACTATTCCTTTATATCTTATTCCTTTGTACTTACCGCAATGGCATTCCCAATCTTTCACAGGACCAAATATCTTTTCACAGAATAAACCGTCTTTATCCGGTTTAAAAGTTCTGTAATTTATGGTTTCCGGTTTTGTAACCTCACCATAAGAATTTGAAATAATTGTATCCGTAGAAGCAAGGTTTATCGTTATTTTCGTAAAACGCTTTTTCTTTTGTTCGGTTTTTATTGGCATATGTTTAAATAATATTAATTTCTTTTGTTGTTTTTTAATCTATGTTTATATCTAAGTCCCAATCCCTGTAATTCTTTCAGTAATAACATTAAAGGCTTCCGGAATGTTTGGTTCTGGCAGATTTTCACCTTTAATAATTGCTTCATAGACTTTACTTCTACCTGCAACATCATCACTCTTTAACTGTCAGCATTTCTCTTAATATATGTGAAGCACCATAACCTTGAAGTGCCCAGCACTCCATCTCTCCAAATCTCTGACCACCAAATTGCGCTTTTCCGCCTAGTGGTTGTTGAGTTATTAGTGAGTATGGTCCAATAGAACGTGCGTGAATTTTATCATCAACTAAATGTGATAACTTCAGCATATAAATATATCCTATTGTTACTTGCTGATCAAATTTCATTCCTGTCATACCATCATATAAATCTGTTCTCGAGTTATTAGGTAATCCTGCATTCTTCAAGCCCCGTAATAATTTCCTCAACTACTTGCACCGTCAAAAATCGGTGTTGCAAACTTAACACCATTTTGCTTACCAACCCAGCCTAACGCAGTTTCATACAACTGCCCGAGATTCATTCTTGAAGGTACACCAAGAGGATTTAAAACTATATCAACAGGTCTGCCGTCCGGCATGAAATGGCATGTCTTCAGGAGAACTATTTTTGCAACAACACCTTTGTTTCCGTGTCTTCCTGCCATCTTATCACCAACAGATAATTTTCTTTTCTTTGCAACATATACTTTTGCAAGTTTTACGACTCCAGTTCGGTAATTCATCACCAAAGTTAACTTTTACTTTTAGTCTCTTGTATTTTTCTTCAATTTCATCATATTTATACTGATAATTCTTAAATATTCTGGTATTAAAGAATTTGCTCTTTTACTGTTTGACCATTCATTCTCAGTATCAAATTCTCTGAAGTCAATACTGATTACTGTTAAATAAGATTTGTAAAAGTTTCTCTTTTTAAAGCTGCATTTTTCTTTATAACGATATTGCCTTTTATGTCTCTTAATACCTTCAGATTCTTTACCATCTAACAATATCCCCAGTTTATCTGCAAGCTTAAGATTTAGATTCTTTGATCTCTTTTTTTCTGTCACTTTCAAATTTATCAATCTTCTTCTTTTCTTCTCTCTTGCTTTCAGTATCTCTTGTCTTTCTGGAAAATAGTTTTTTATTTATAACTATTCCTTTTAATCCCGGAGGAGCTTTCAAAGAAGCATCTTTTACATCACCTGCTTTATCTCCGAATATTGCTCTTAAAAGTTTTTCTTCAGGTGTTGGTTCTGTTTCACCTTTTGGTGTTACTTTACCTATTAATATATCACTTTCTTTAACTTCTGCACCTATTCTTACAATACCGTTCTCATCAAGATCTTTTGTTGCTTCTTCACTTACATTCGGAATTTCTTTAGTTAGTTCTTCTTCGCCTCTTTTTGTATCTCTGACTTCAAGGCTGAATTCTTCAATATGAACTGAAGTAAATACATCCTTCGATACTACTTTCTCACTGATAACAATAGCATCTTCAAAGTTATATCCTCTCCATGGCATAAAAGCAACAAGTATATTTCTTCCTAATGCTAATTCGCCTTGTTCAGTCGATGAACCGTCAGCAAGTATATCACCTTTTTTTACTTTCTGACCTTCTTTTACTATAGGTCTCTGATTAATTGAAGTATCCTGATTTGTTCTGAGGAACTTAACTAGTTTATATTCTACAGTTCTTTTATCATCAAAACTCAATAAACTCTCTTCTGAATCTTCTCTGATATTGTATTTTACAATTATTTTATCGGAAGAAACATATTCAACTAATTCCATCTGCTTCTGCAACAATCATTGAACGTGAATCTCTTGCAACTATTTCTTCAAATCCGGTTCCAACTATCGGGGACTGAGGTCTTAACAACGGTACAGCCTGACGTTGCATATTACTTCCCATCAGCGCTCTGTTTGCGTCATCATGTTCAAGGAATGGAATTAAAGCCGCTGCAGCACTGACAATCTGATTAGTTGCAACATCCATATAATCTACGTTCTTTCCGTCTTCATAACGGAAAATCACCTTTAAATCTTGCTTTAACTTTCTTATTTAAGAAATTACCTTTATCATCTATCGGTTCATTTGCCTGTGCAATTTTATATTCGTCTTCAATATCAGCAGATAATAAATTCTATATCATTCGATACCTTGCCGTTTTCAACTTTTCTGTATGGTGTTTCAATAAATCCTAATTCATTTACTCTTGAATGAATACACAAAGATGAAATCAGACCAATATTCGGACCCTCAGGTGTTTCAATTGGACACAATCTTCCGTAATGAGTATAGTGAACGTCTCTGACTTCAAATCCGGCTCTTTCTCTGGAAAGACCGCCAGGTCCTAAAGCAGAGATTCTTCTTTTATGAGTCATTTCAGTAAGTGGATTTGTCTGGTCCATAAACTGAGATAATTGACTTGTTCCAAAGAATGATGATAATGCACTTGTTATCGGTCTCGAGCTTACTAATCTTAAAGGAGTAAGATTTTCTTCATCATGAATACTCATTTTTTCTCGGATTGTTCTGATCATTCTTGAGAGACCAAGACCAAATTGTTGTGATAATTGTTCGTTAACTGTTCTGACTCTGCGGTTACCTAAATGGTCAATATCATCAACTTCTTTTTTTCTGTCCACAAGGTCTCTGATATACTCAATAATTTTCTTTAAGTCTTCAAGTGTTAAAATCGTTGTACTTGTATCAATATCCAATTCAAGTTTTCTGTTGATTTTATAACGACCAACTTCACCTAAATCATATTTTTTTGGATTAAAAAATTGTTTTTCAATATAACTTTTCGCACTCTCACCTTCGGCATCTGTAATCAATGCCTGAGCTGCTTTTCTCTCTTTAGCAGTCATAGGTTCGGTTGGCTTCTCAGATATGACTCTTCTTCTTCATCTTCAATTATTGTATTGAAAATAACCATCTCTCCGTCTGTACAATCTGACTTTAGAAGATTAATTGTTTTTACTTTAGCATTTAAAATGGCAATTAAATTCTCTTCGGTTAAAACTGTGCCTGACTCAATTCCAAACTCTTCACCTGTATTTTTGTCAATTACATTTTCAGTCGTAATTCTGCCGACATAATCAAGATAGCTTTTATCAGAAATATTAACCTCTTCAACAAGGTTAAACAATTCCATCATCTTTATCTTATCGTTAATGGATAATGCTCTTAATAACGTTGAAAAGTAAAATTTCTTTTTTCTGTCAACATATGCATACAACAAATCGTTAATATCTGTTGTAAATTCTACCCATGACCCTTTATAAGGAATAACTCTTGCGGAGAAAAGTTCTGTTCCATTTGCATGTGTAGATTCACTGAATACTACACCAGGCGATCTGTGTAACTGACTTACAATTACACGCTCTGCACCATTTATGATAAAACTTCCTCTTGGTGTCATATATGGTAACTGACCTAAATATACATCCTGCTCCAATACATAATTATACTCTTTGGCTGCAGAATTAGGCTTTGTAGATAACCTGAGTCTTAACTTTTACCGGGACTGAATATGTCAATCCCTGCTCCTGACACTCTAGAATAGTATAAGGCGGTTTCTCTATAAAATACTCTACAAATTCCAATAATGCAGTTTCCCTTGAATCTGTAATCGGGAAATTATCCTCAAATACTTTTTGAAGCCCTATAG
The DNA here is from genome assembly GCA_963748665.1 of Ignavibacteriota bacterium. Lineage (GTDB taxonomy): Bacteria > Bacteroidota > Ignavibacteria > Tepidaquicellales > Tepidaquicellaceae > CAIKZJ01. The sequence goes on from CAVVJW010000018.1 coordinate 28,555, forward strand.
ATTTCCTTTTGCTGATAGGTACATCTTCTTGTAAGAAATCTTTGTAGGATTGCAATTGTACATTTAACAAATCCGGTGGATCTTTATGAATATCAGATTTTGAAAATGTTAATCTGTTGTTTTTTGCGTTGAGGGGTTTTAAACCTGATAAAACACCTTTTAATTCCATTTATTTTAAATTAGTTTAATTGTAAAATATAAATATAAATAAAAGTAATAATGTTTTAAGGAAAATTTCTTTTCCTTAAACACATTACTTTAGATAAACTTTCTCTTATCAGAGAATTATTTAATCTCAACTTTTGCGCCGACTGCTTCTAATTCTGCTTTTAACTTTTCAGCATCAGCCTTTGACATATTTTCTTTTACCGGCTTTGGTGCTCCTTCAACTAAAGCTTTTGCTTCAGTAAGACCTAAACCTGTTGCTGTTTTAACGGCTTTGATTACTTTAATTTTATCTGCACCGACTTCAGCTAAAACGACAGTAAATTCTGTCTTTTCTTCTTCTGCTGCGGCTGTAGGTGCGGCGGCAGCGGCCATCATTACTGGTGCTGCTGCTGTTACTCCAAATTTATCTTCTAAGGCTTTCTTTAATTCTGATGCTTCAGTTAAAGTTAAGTTTGAAATTTTTTCTAATAATTCTTCAACTACTGACATTTTTTATTTCCTTTAAATTTAATTAATTTTCATTTTTTAAAATTAAGCTGCTTTCTTTTTAGCAACTTCTTCAATTATACTGGCAAGATCTCTGACAACTGCATTGATTGAACCAACAATACCAGATACAGGTGAATCGAGACTCGACAAAATTCCCGCAATAAGTTCTTCTTTTGATAACAATGAAGCTAATAAATCCATCTTATCACTTCCATAATACTGTCCATCGACAATAGCGGTTTTGAATTTAGGTTTATCGCTTTTCTCTGTTAATTTCTTAAGAATTTTTGCAGGTGCAACCGGATCACTACCTGAAAATATTACACCTGTATTACCTTTTAAGTGACCTTTAATATCATCTGCAAAGCTTTTGTAATTGTCACTTTCATTTATTGCTCTTAATATAAAAGTGTTTTTTAAGACTTTGTATTTGATATCTGCTTTGTAGAATTCACCACGGAGATTGTTTACATCCGCCACAGTCATTCTGGCAAAATCAATAAAATATAATGCCGGTGAGCTATTCATCAATTCCTTTATTTCTGCAATGACCTCGTTCTTTTTATTTTTTTCCATACGAAATATTATATATTTATAAAAACATTTTGAAGCTATTCACCGGTTATCACAATCCCGGCTAATAAATGTTTTGAGTGCGTAAACTTTTTTAAACTGCTGTCTTTAAATCCTGAAATGATTTATCAATTCTTACCCCTGGACCCATAGTGCTTGAAAGTGTAACTCCTTTAATATAAACACCTTTTGATGCTGAAGGTTTTAATTTAATTATCATATTTACAAATGCAGTTATGTTTTCTGTTAACTTTTGAGCATCAAACGATGCCTTTCCAATAGCAGAATGAACTGTACCGTTTTTATCAACTCTAAAATCTATTTTACCCGCTTTTACTTCTTTAACTGCCTGTCCAACATTTGGAGTAACTGTTCCGCTCTTTGGATTTGGCATTAAACCGCGAGGTCCTAAAATCTTTCCTAATTTTCCTAATTCAGCCATCGAATCCGGTGTGGCAATGATTACATCTATATCTGTCCAGCCATCCTGTATTTTTTTCAGATACTCTTCAAATCCGACATGCTCCGCACCTGCATCAGTTGCCTCTTGCTGTTTTTCGGGTTTGGCAATAACTAAAACTCTTACAGTTTTACCCGTACCATTCGGTAATGCTACTGTGCCTCTGACAACTTGATCCGCATGTTTTGGATCAACACCTAAATTCATTGCAATATCAACTGACTCATCAAACTTAGCTTTAGCATATTGTTTAACTATTGCGACAGCTTCCGATATCCTGTACTCTTTTTTGGAATCAAAAGATTTATTTATTTCTTTCTGTTTCTTTGTTAGTTTCATTTTTCTAAAAACAATTTAATTTCGTTAATTATTCTACGGTTATTCCCATACTTCTTGCAGTTCCTTTGACCATACTCATTGCATGCTCAACATCTCTTGCATTTAAATCTACCATCTTGGTTTCAGCAATTTCTTTCACTTGCTTAACGGTAACTTTACCTACTTTTGTCTTGTTCGGTACACCTGAACCCTTTTCCAGACCCGCAGCTCTAAGAAGCAATACTGCTGCCGGAGGAGTTTTGGTTATAAATGTAAATGATTTATCCGAATAGACTGTTATAACAACCGGAATTATTAAACCCTTTTTATCCTGGGTTCTAGCATTAAATTGTTTACAGAACTCCATTCCGTTAACACCTCTTTGCCCTAATGCCGGTCCAACGGGAGGGGCCATTGTTGCCTGCCCTGCCGGAATTTGTAACTTTATGAATCCTACTACTTTTTTGGCCATATTATATTTATTTTAAAAATGTTTATTTTAATTTTTCAATTTGATTGAACTCTAACTCTATTGGCGTCTTTCTTCCAAAAATACTTACCATAACTTTTACTTTCATCTTTTCAGTATTAATTTCAAGTATTACACCATTGAAATTATTGAAAGGTCCATTCGTAACTTTTACTGCATCCCCTTCAAATAATTTTAAGTCTATTTTTTCAGCCTGGTTTTCATCGTTGAGTATTGCTTTAATGCGTTTTATTTCTGTATCTCTTAATGGAACTGGCTCTAATTTTTGCCCTTTAATATTTTTAGAACCAACAACACCCATCAAACTTGGAACCTTAGCAAGCATTCTCTTTATGTTATCATCAAGATCAACCTCCAACAATATATAACCCGGAAAAAAGTTTTTATGTTTAATTTTCTTTTTACCGTTTTTAACTTCAAATACTTTTTCCAGCGGAATCATAACTGTTCTTATTTTATGTTCCAGCTGATCTTCTTTTATTTGATTATCAAGATACAATTTCACTTTGTTCTCGTGTCCTGCGACAATCCTTACTGCATACCATTTGAATCTCTCAGAATCAGAATCTTCTGTTATCTCAGATACTGGAATTTCTTCTGTGTTCTCGTAACAGGAATTTCTTCCTGTTTGACTTCTCGTGTTCTCAGGTATTTCTTCCGTGTTCTCGGTAACAGGAGTTTCTTCTGTGTTCTCGGTACAGGAGTATCTAACATATCATCACTCAATCCATCTTTTAAGATATCTTCTTTATCAGTCATATTATTTGATGTTTAAAAAAGAATTCTAAGAAGTTCGCTGATTCCTTTGTCAACTATATAAACAAATATTGCAAACACAAACATTGTTACAACAACAACTTTTGTGTAATCTCTCAATTCTTCTTTTTTAGGCCAGGAAACTTTTTTCATTTCCTTGAAAATATCCGTAAAAAAATTTAATATTTTATCTCTCATTATATTTTATTATCTGTTTGCACGAGTGGAGGGACTCGAACCCCCAACCGACGGTTTTGGAGACCGCTACTCTACCAATTGAGCTACACTCGTATAAAAACTTATTTAATAAGAACTAACGGAATAATTAGCTTGATTTGTTAAGTTTGCAGTCTTTAATATACTTCAAGCTAGAGCTGATGACCGGGATTGAACCGGTGACCTCTTCCTTACCAAGGAAGTGCTCTACCAACTGAGCTACATCAGCAACTCTAATCTTATCTATAAATAGAGCGGGAGACGGGACTCGAACCCGCGACCAACAGCTTGGAAGGCTGTGACTCTACCAACTGAGTTACTCCCGCATAAATAGTGGGTAGGGAAGGATTCGAACCTCCGAAGACATTAGTCGTCAGATTTACAGTCTGATGCGTTTAACCACTTCGCTACCTACCCGGTTTTTCCTACAAACGGTAAATTTAGGTAAATATTACAAATAAATCAATATACTATTTGATACTTTTTAAGATTTAATTAATACAGGGTTTTTTGGGTTAAATTCCTATATTTAACAAACTGTCAATTTTTTCCTTCTGGAATCTCAAATATTGCAATCTTTGTATCGTATTTTCTTTGGAATTTATTGTTGTTATTATTATTTATAGAAGAATAATCATGTACAATCGGCAATATCATAGTATTTAATGCATCATCAGTTATTTCTGCCCTGCCTTTTTTAATACCACTTATTATTACTTCTTCGCCTATTTCATATTTTTCCGATGCATTCTTAATAGCATATAGTTTTTTATCTTCATATGACTTAATAATAATATATTCTCCGCTTTTTTTTAGCACTTTTCCCGCTATTTGAAATATGTTTTCGAAATCAAACTCCGGTTCTAAATTTTTCAATTCATTCGTCTTTAGGAGAATCTCATTCTCAAGCTCTTTTGATTTTACCAATAAACCAATTTTTTTATTCATAAGATTTTTAGCATCATACAGTACCTGCTTTACTTTTGAGAATTCAGAATCTGAAAAATTATCGACTAATGCTATTGATCTTTCAATCCTGTCTTTCGATTCAGAATATTTTCTCTTTGAATTGAATTCTTTCGCTTCACTTTTGAGTATTGTAAGTTCTTTTTCAGCATTCTTAATAATTTTGCCGTAAATATTCTTAAAAGTTATAGGAATTTCTTTTGAATCAAGTTTTTTTAAATATATTAAGGAAGTTCGCCAGTCTTCATCGGCAATTCTGTCGGCTATTTCAGATGATATTTTACTGATTTTCTCAACAGCCTTCTCTTTAAATTTCCCGTCCGGATATTTTATCAGAAACCTCTCATATTTACTAACCTGCGATTCGAGTATTTTCAAATCCGAGACACCATCAAAATTTTCAATTTCGTAATATTCAGTATCTTCTTTTAAATAGATAAATCTGTAGGCAAGAAATCCGGCAGATAAAAAAATTGTAATTATAATAAGAATATATAAACTGTTAACAAATATTTTTTTTCGTTTTAAAGTTGGCAATAACTCATTCAAATATTTAATTCTTGAATTTATATACTCCCCTTCCTCTTCATCACAATACCTGAGGTAATCATTCAAAAACATTGCGGATGCTTTATACTCTTTTCTGTTATAACTGATTTCAGCACTTTCATATATTTTCATTTTTATATTTAATGCAGATACGGTTCTGTTATAGTATACCTTTGCTTCTAAATTATTGCTTTCTACATTTAATATTCTGTTACATTCATTCAATGCCTCATTGTATTTTCTGAGATTAAGCAGGTATTCGATATGTATTAATAATTCTCTTACGGGTACCGACGACTGAAATAGCGGATTCAGCAGAATATTTCTTTGTGAACAACTAAGGACAGAACAACCGTTGCCTTTCTCCCAGCAATTAATATGATATGACATACCACAGGCTTTACAGAAATACTTTTCTGTATCATCCTTAATATAGTCAAGACAATGTTGACAAATTGGTAATCCTATATTTTCACTTTCAGTGTTGTTCAAGAATAATATGAATTTAAATTAGGATACTTTGAAAAAACAGAAAATCAATTGCTTTGTAAAACAAAAATGCGCTAAGCAATAATAAAATAATTCCAACGCCGATATTAATTCTGTTTAAAGCATCTGGACTGACCCTGTGAGTGTTCTTGGAAATAACTTTAACCAAAGTCCAGAACCATAATGTCGTTCCTGTTAGTACACCCGCCGAATATAAAAAACCGGTAATAAATCTGGCATCTATAATACCATAACTTTTCAGATATCCTGTTATCGCAAACCACGAAGCAGGTATTGTTACGGATGATACACAAAGAAATGCCCCTTTAAGAAAACTACTGATAAAGCTATTATCTTTTTTCTTTAATAAATCTGTATGTAATAATTTTGTGATACCTTCAGTTGTATGTTCAAGCTTGTGTTCAACTTTGTTAAGTCGTGAATTAATCTCTTCCGGAGAATCAGGATGGTTATTCTGAACTTTTGTCTGTATTAATTTGAGTCCTGAAAAACCCACAACAAAACATCCGACAAAAGTAAGGATTATTTTAAATAGCATCTCGTTATTTGCAAAAAAAATGTCAACAGAATCAGGAACAAATCCTTTTATCAGAGCATAACCCCCGTAAGAAATGATAATATAAATCATATCCATAAAACCTGCACCCGCTCCGACAGCAACTCCACATTTTATTTTGTTACGTAAGTCCTAAAGAAATTACAAGTATATTAGTCGGACCTATTGGAGGCATCGACAATAAATATCCCGTAATTAATCCCACAACTATACCTGTAATCAAATATTAAATTTTAATTCCTGATAAATTAAATAATTGAAAAGGCATATTCAATTCAGTGCTAAAGATTTTTTATTTTACCTTTTTGTGAGAATTGTTTTTAAATAATATAAGTATAGTTAATGAAGTATTTTGTTAATGTTTAAAAACGGAATTAATAGAATAATTATTATAGATTTATTCCCATGAATAGAAAACAAAAAAGAAATATTAAATAAATATAGCAGAGAGAGAGGGATTCGAACCCCCGGTAACCGTAAGGCTACAACGGTTTTCAAGACCGCCGCTTTCAACCACTCAGCCATCTCTCTATTTGTAAACCTTAAATATATTTATTTTAATCATTTTTTTCAATGTAATTTGGCTAATTTATTTAATTTTTCGGAAAACGGATAAATTATGTCATTAATTATGAATTCTTAAAAAGTTAGTTTGTACCTATGGAAAATACAGAAAAATATGATAATAAAGTTATACTTGTGGATAAACCTTTAAATTGGACTTCTGCTAAAGTAACTAACAAGATAAAAAAAACATTCAACCTTAAGAAAGTAGGACACTCTGGTACGCTGGACCCAAGAGCTACAGGATTACTCGTTATTTGTACCGGGAAAAAGACAAAAACTATTACTGATATGATTAGTGCTGATAAAGACTATGAAGGTACTTTTCGCATAGGTGCTGTTACTCCGACCTATGATACAGAATCAGAAGAGATAGATATTAAAGATGTTTCAAATGTTACTGATGAAATAATAATTGATGTTAGCAATAAGTTTAAAGGTGAAATATTACAGATACCGCCAATGCATTCTGCGATTAAATTGAATGGTAAACCAATTTATAAACTTGCAAGAAAAGGTAAAACGCTGGTGTTAGAACCTCGAAAAGTTAGTATTAATGAATTTAAAGTTGAAAGAATAAGTGAAACAGAAATTAAATTTTTTGTGTCGGTTTCAAAAGGTACTTATATCAGATCTCTGGCTAATGATTTTGGAAAGGAATTAGGAGTTGGTGGTTATTTAAAAACTTTAAGGAGATTACGTGTTGGAAATTTCAGTATAAACAATATTGATGAAAATTCGGAAGAAATTGATTCAATGAAATTTAAAGTTCTGGAAGAAGATAATGAGATTTAAATTTCTTCACCCTTACTTTTATTTTCGTTTTTCTTTACCTCGTTTAATAATTTATTAATCTTATCAGCATATTCCATTGTATCGTCATAAAAAAATATCAAATCGGGAACATATTTCAGCTTTATCTGCTTGCCAAGTAAAAACCTTATATGCCTCTTTCTGTTGTTAATCTTTTCGACTAATTTTTCTACTGGTTCTTTATTTCCGAGAAAAGAAACATATATTTTTGCAATTTTTAAATCCGGAGACATAATAACTCTTGATACTGTAACAAGACCCGCATGCAATTCCATTAAGTCTTTCGACATAGCAGAATTCATTCTATGCTTTATTTCTTCACTGACTTTCTCGAGTCGTATTGACATACTATACTGATTCTAATTTTCTCTTTGTTTCTATTAATTTATAACCTTCTATAATATCACCAACTTTAATATCACTGTAGTTTTCTAACCCTATACCGCATTCATAACCTGATTCAACATCACGAACATCATCTTTAAGTCTTTTCAATGATGATATTGTACCATTAAAAATTTCCAGACCTTCTCTTAAAAGTCTTACTTTATGGTTTCTCAATATCTTTCCATCCTGAACATAACATCCGGCAATATTACCAATTTTAGGCACTTTAAAGACCTGCCTTACTTCTATAGTTGCTGTAATCTCTTCATTGATGTCAGGTGCAAGCAATCCTTCAAGTACTAGTTTTACTTCATCTATTACATTATAAATAATATTATGAATTCTGATTTCAACACTGCTCTTTTCAGCAAGTTTTCTTGCATTCAGATTTGGTCTTACATTAAATCCAATTATAACTGCTCTTGATGCTTCTGCCAGCAGATACATCTGATTCGGTAATTTGTCCGACAGCTTTATGAATAACTTTTACTGTTGCTGTACCAGGCTTTGAGAGTTTATGCAATGAATCTGCCAGTGCCTCTGCCGGAACCGTCCACATCTGATTTTAATATGATATTAAGTTCGACTTCTTTACCTTCTTTAATCTGATTTGTTATATCTTCTAGTGTTGTATGTTTTATCTGCCCTTATATCCTGTTCACGTTTCAGTTGCTGTCTCTTAATTGCAATCTGTCTTGCTTCAATGTCAGATTTCTTAACCACTACTATATCACCCGCCTGCGGCAATCCGTCAAATCCGGTAATTAATACAGGTGTAGAAGGACCTGCTGTATCAATTTTTTTATCTCTTTCATCAAACATTGCTCTTACTCTGCCTGCAAATACACCTGCAACAAAATTATCACCAACTTTCAGAGTACCTTTTTGTACCAAAACAGTTGCGACTGAACCTCTGCCTTTATCAAGTTTTGATTCAAGAACAACACCTCTTGCATCTCTGTCAGGATTTGCTTTTAATTCAAGTATTTCTGATTCGAGTAAAATCTTTTCCAGTAATTTATCTATATTCAATCCTTTTTTTGCGGAAATTTCAACTGATCTGATATTTTCCACCCCATTCTTCAACCAGTATATTTCTTTCCGCAAGTTGTGTTTTTATTCTTTCAACATTCGCTTCAGGTTTATCAACTTTATTAATTGCAATTACTATCGGTACACCCGCAGCGAGAGCGTGATTAATAGCTTCAACAGTTTGAGGCATAACACTATCATCTGCAGCAACAACCAGAACAACTATATCCGCTGCCTGTCCGCCGCGTGCACGCATTGCAGTAAATGCTTCGTGACCGGGTGTATCAAGGAATGATATTTGTTTACCGTTATCAAGTTTCACTTTATAGGCACCTATATGCTGGGTAATACCTCCTGCTTCTCCTGCAACCACATTTGCTTTTCTGATATAATCCAGCAAAGATGTTTTACCATGGTCAACGTGACCCATAACTGTAACAACAGGAGGTCTTTCTTTTAATGTTGACGATCATCTACATCGTTTCATCAATATCTTCTTCATATTCAGTTCTGAAATTCAATCTTATATCCGAATTCTTCAGCCAGCAATTCAAGTAATATCTTTTTCCAATCTTTGATTAATAGAAACCATCATTCCAAGTTCAAAACATTTCTTAATGATATCAGTAACGGGAACATTCATAATAGTTGCTAGTTCGACGGTAGAAACAAATTCTGTTACACTTATATACATTCTTTCTCTGATCTTCAAATTCCTGAATTTTCTTTTCCTGTTCAAGTCTTTCCTTCTTTTTCTTCTTTCTTGCAATACTTCTTGCGGATGCTCCGCTGTCATCTTCAATCTTAGCCATTGTTTCACGGATTGCATCATCAATTTCTTTCTGGGAAATATCTTTACCCTTTATACCCTTACTGAATTTCTTTTTCTTCTTTTCGAAATCCGAATCAGTTTTATGCTTCTTGTCTTTGTCCTTTTTACCAACTTTCTTTAAATCTTTATTAGGAGGCATTGAAGCAGGTATTGACGAAGATGGTTTGAAATATCCACCCTTATTGTCCTTATACTTGTGAGCAGGTTTTGTTGTATCGTTAATTACAACTTTTTCAAACTTTCCTTTTCTGTTGGGATCAAATGGTTTTTTATAATCAGGTTTGCCTGTTTTGGCATCTTTATTGTAAGGTTTGTCAAATTTAGGTTTAACACCATCTTTGTTATAAGGTTTGTTACCATCTTTGTTAAATGGTTTACTGCCTTCTTGTTAAATGGTTTGCTGCAGTCTTTGTTAAATGGTTTGCTGCCATCCTTGTTAAATGGTTTGCTGCCATCTTTGTTAAATGGTTTGCTGCTATCTTTGTTAAATGGTTTTTTTACCCAGGGTCTGTCATTTTTATCTTTACCTGTCTGCTGCGTTCCTGCAGGTTTCTTCCTTCAAAATATTTTTTCGTTTCACCCGGCTTTGTTTCATGTGATGGTTTTCTATAATCACTTTGTTTGAGTGTGGTTCTTGTATAAGTAGGAACATTCTTATCCGGTTTCTTAACATCCTCAGTTTTAGGTTGCTTACTTTTTTCCGAAGGAGTAATTTTATCCTCAGATTTTTTAATTTCAGCAATTTCTTTATCAGGTTTAACTTCGGATACAGTATGTTCGGGTTTTACTGCCCCTGTTCTTTCCGAGTGCTTTTTTTCTCTATTTTGCTGCTGATCTTCTAATCTCTTCTTCTCAAACTCTTTCTGCTGAGAAAGTTTCTTCTCTTCTTTCTTTTTCTTCTCTTCGTATATTTTGTCTAACTCTGCTTTTCTTTTCTTTTCTTCTTCTTCTTCCGCTTTCCTTTTCCTTTCGTGCTCTAAAAACGACTGAAGTTCCTGACGCTTTCTTTCTTCTTCTTCTTTCTTCTTTTGCTCTTCTAAATTCCTTTTAAGCCTTTCGGATTCTGTTCTTTTCTTTTTTTCATCTTCTTCCTTTTTCATTACTTCGCTGGCTTCGGATATTTCTACTTTGTTAACCTTTGCAAAATCAACAATCTTCTTTAATTGTTTTTCGTGCTCAGCAAGGTCATGCTTGAATTTATTTAAGACTTTTGCAACTATATCTGACTCCAATGTTGTGTTAATCGTAACTTTCTCAATACCTATTTGCTTCAAATAGGCTATAACATCTTCTTTAGATCTGTTAATCTCTTTTACTAATTTAACCAGTTTCATTTTTTGTGGTGTATCAGACATAAATTGTATTCTTATACTAAATCGTTAATAAATTTCTTTTAATCTTAATTATTTTTCATCTTCTTTATTTCTTTCTTCAGCCTCACTCGATTCTTTTTCTTCATTGGCTATTGTTTCATTAGCCTGGACTTCCTGGTTCAGACTTATTTTCATCTTCACTTTGTTCCTCCGTATTAATGTCGTTTCCATCTTCATCTCATCCTCTTCTTCATCTTCATTCTTGTCTCTTATAACATCAATTTGATAACCTGTTAACTTAGATGCTAATTTAATATTTTGACCATTTTTTCCGATGATTAAACTAACCTGATCTTCTTCTGCATATATCTTTGCAACTTTGTTTTCTTTATCCAGATATATATCCTGAAGTTTTGCCGGCGATAAAGATCTGGCAATGTATAAAGCACTATCTTGTGTAAAATTAACTACATCAATATTTTCATTGCTCAATTCTCTTACTATCGAATGTATTCTCATACCTTTCATTCCAACACATGCACCAACAGCATCAATTTTATCATCGTTTGAAAAAACTGATATCTTTGCTCTTTCGCCAGGATCTCTTGAAATACCTTTTATTTCCAGAATACCGTCATAAATTTCAGGAATTTCATTCTCAAATAATTTATAAAGAAATTTATCGTCTGCTCGTGACACTACAATTAAAGGAGGACCTGCTGGTTTTTTATCAATTCTTTTAATAATTACACGTATGTTATCGCCCTTTTTATACCTTTCCTTCGCAATCTGTTCTTCTTTAGGGAAGAATAATTCACAGCCGTTATGCATTAAAAGTATTGAATTCGGTTTAATCTGATATACTTCTCCAACAAGTATTTCACCTAACTGGTCTTTATAAAAATTATAAGTAACTTCTTTATCTATTTCTTTAAGTTTCTGATTTAAATTTTGTTTAAGGTTTAAAACTGACCTTCTCCCGAATTCTTCAATAGGAACCTCTTCTACATAATCATCACCAATTTCAAAATCTTCGCCTGTCTTATCTTTTGCAGATTCTACATCAATTTCGGTCGCGGGATCCGTAATATCTTCAACTACTGTTTTATAAAGGAATATTTCAATGTTACCTTTTTCCATATTTACAATAATATCAAAATTTGCAGTAGGTCCATGCTTCTTCTCCATCATTTTTCTGAATGAATCTTTTATGACACTTTCAAGAATATCCCTGTCGATACTCTTCATTTTCGCCATTTGTACGAATGCTTCTACTATATCTGACTTCATAAAATAATAAGTTTGTTTTTTTAAAAAGGTAATTTAACTTTTATAGATTCAATATCGTTAAATCTGTTTTTATACACAGTAATTTCTTTTTTCTTTTCATAAATTTCAAACGTTAATTCATCGGTCGATTCATCGACAGATATTAATTTACCGCTGTTTTTGACACCGTTTACCGAGAACTCTAATATTCTGTTAATATGCTTTTTTAATTGCCATATAAATCTAAATGAATTTTCAACTCCCGGAGAAGATACAACTATTTTTAATAGTTCTCCGCTTATTTCATCAGAATCTATTATCTCATTTATATCTTTACTGATTTTTGAAAGTTTATCAAGATCTATCTCATTTTCAGAATCAATGTAAATTTCTGCGATTTTATTTTTTTTCTCACCGCGTATTTTTACATCTATAAGATGGAAATCTTTTCCTTCAAATATTTTCTTTAATATTTCTTTTATTTTTTCTTCCAAAACCAAAGAATTAACCTAAAAAAAAAGTGGGTCTCCCAACCCACTCGTTATAAAAAATCACCTAAATCGAATAAATATAGAATTAATATATACTTTAATCAAGATATAAATTTATATCTTTTTTAAAGTAACTATTAACCTAAAAAAGTACTGTTTTTACTTAGTTTTATTTATAACGGCAGGAAAATTTTCCTGCCGTTTAACTTTTAAATTTTTATTTTATTACCATCATTCTCTTTATATCTGTAAAGTAACCTGACTGCATTCTATAAAAATACACCCCGGAACTTAGTGTACTTGCATTGAAATCAACTTCATACGTACCTGCTTGTTTAAAGTCATTAACTAAAGTTGCAACTTCTTTTCCAAGAATATCATAAATCTTTATGCTTACTAATTCATTCTTAGGTACTCCAAACTGAATCCTTGTTACCGGATTAAATGGGTTAGGATAGTTTTGTGATAAACTGAAAACTTTCGGTATTTCCGTTGAAATCATTTTTATACCAACCGTACCGTACTTTAATTTTGCCACAGCATTCTTTGCTATTAAATCAGCTGCCGATGTTCCGTTTAAAATTGCAAATCCGATTATCTCTGATTGATTTACCGCAAGATTAAAAGGACCTACTCCAAGTACATATCCATTTCCATTTGGACCTAAAGAATCGTTGACCACTCCATTACTTAAAGCATCCCATTTTTCCTGTGTTGTAAATCCGTTTAACAAGTCTGTTGATGGAATTATTTTGAAATTCATAGTTTGGTTTGTCATTAAACCTAAACCGAGATACTTGTTTGCTACTCCTGTATTATATGTATAAGCAAGTTTACTTGTATTATTAAATCTTGAAATATTACCGGAATTAAAGTATCCATCCGGTGACATCCAGGTAAACAATCCCGCATATACATTAGTTAATGCCGCACCGCTTGTATTTTTAATTATATACTGAACCAATATATAGTCCATATCAGCAGATGTATTATATGCATAAGAGTATGCCTCAATTTCTACACCAACTTTATTCGATCCCGCACCATCATCATTAAACTTTCCTGAGCCGTCCTGTGAAGAATGAACCCCGGGAGTTGTTAATGAATAACTTCTTAATGCTGTAAAATCAGTATCAGATACGTTAGCAGGAGTTTGTCCGCGTCTTACTACGTCAGATACTTTTGTATTACTGATTCCTATCATTAAACCGCCTTCGTATATATTATTGGTGGTTCCTGTTCCTATTTGTAATCCCGTTCCGTATGTTTGTACTTTCTTTCCTACATTGCCGTCTTTTGTCAAACATAATTTCATATTATTAATAGTGTGAACTAGCATATCCAACTCTGAACCTTATCGTAAAGGTATTTGCATTGTCATCTGTATAACAACTTGATGAACTCTTAACTTTGAAAACTATATCTTTATCAAATGCACAGGAAGATAGTGCTTTTACTTTAAATGTATTTGCAAAAGATGTGCTGAAATTTGAGTAGGCTGGAATATTTCCTACATACACAGAATCCTGAACTATTTGTACATCAGTACTCGTAGTCGATAGTCTTATTGAAGCATTCGTTCCTGCAAAGTGTGTGTTCTTCATATCAACCTTGATAGCAACTACTTCATTAATATCATATACTTTGTCATTATTACCATACAGAGAATCGTTTGGAGTAGCAGTAACTAACCTCGCTATAGGCAATTCTGTTAAACATTTAAATGCATTTACTCTACCGGTACCAAGCAGACCGACGTACGTTGGATTTAAATTGTAAATACTGTCAACACCAAGTTTTAATCTGTCAACTAATTGCTGAGGTGTCCAGGATGGATATTTCCCTTTAATTAATGCTGCTGTCCCTGCAACGATTGGTGAAGACATCGATGTTCCGCTTAAATTTGTGTATGCATTATTATAAATTGTACTGATAATATCTTGTCCCGGTCCTGTTATATCTACCGTTGTATGAAAATTTGAAAATATTGTTTTTACATCTGTTGTAGTTGAAGCAGCAACAGAAACTACATTGTCGTATGAAGCAGGATATCTTGCCCAGTTCTGACCTATTCCGTTAGCATCGCCGTTACCTGCTGAAGCACATATAACTGTACCGTTTGCCCAGGCATTGTTCACAACTAACTGTGTGTACGAACTGTAAGAAGAACTTCCATAACTGCAGTTAATTATCTTTGCTCCGTTTTGATAACAATATACTAAACCTGCATCTGTTGCATATAATAAAGATTCCGGATTGGAATCATCTGTGTGTTTCGAGATTAAAAGTTTGGTTTTAAAACCAATACCCGCTCCGTGTACATTATTATCCGTAACCTGAGAAGCACAACCCGAAACGTGTGAGCCGTGTGTATTACCACTCGGTTGAATCTGAGGGTCATTATCGTTTGCATAAAAATCCCATCCTTTATAATCATCAATGTAACCGTTATTATCATCATCAATTCCGTTTGTTGGATTTTCCAGATAATTATACTTTATATTTGCCGCTAAATCCGGATGGTCTAAATCACTTCCTGAATCAACAATACCTATAACAACTGTCGTATCACCTTTAAATAAATCCCACGCCTGATAAGAGTTTATCCTTGGTATATGCCATTGGGCTGAAGTTTGTGGATCATTTGGGATATAATCTGATTTATACACAAAAGCAGGCTCCGCCCAATCAATCAAATCCTTATTATCATTCAGTACCATAGCCGCTGCATCAAATGGGTCTGTTGCACTTTCATACCTGATTTGAAATATTTTAGCAAGTTCTTCATCACCAATCATTCTTTTTCTGAAATTTCCTGAGAGTGGATGTAATTGTTTTATATCGTTCGACCTGAGTTCCGATAAAACTTTATCAACTCCGGAAATCCCCATAGAATTCTTTGTGAAGCCGGTTACCTGAGCCTTGAATTTAACATTAATTACACCAACCTGATACATCTTGTCAACACCTCTTTTAATAATTTTTCCTTCTATCGAATAATGACCGTAGTCACTAAATGCAAAGAATGAAAATGATATTGTTAGTAATATTAAAATACTGACAGACATCTTCATTTTAGTAAGTAATTTTTTCATAACTTTGTTTTTATTTAAGAATTTATTATAAATTATTTTTAAAAAAGTTAATAACTCAAAATTCGAATTATTGGAGAGAATTAACCATACTTAAAAATATTAATACTGTACACTAAAGACAAGATAAATTCAAATATAGATTTTCAAATGAATAAATCCGCACATCAGAGAACAAAGTAATTTCCGTTCATTTTGCGTATTTCTCGGGATAATATCTTCGTTATCTTTGTGGTTATAAAATTTTGATAATCTGCGTAATCAGAGGACAAAAAATTTCTTCGTTATTTCACGGGAAAAATCCTTGCTATCTCTGTGGGAAAAACTTTTCAGCATAAATCATACTTCCATTATTCTAACTGTATAAATTATTTTGACTTTAAATTCCTGTTTATAAAAACAATTTTTGTATGTGTCAATAAAGCAAAAATATTCCGTATTACAAAAATCATTTTATTTAAACGATACAATTACTGTCGCAAAGGATTTGCTCGGAAAGATAATTGTGAAGAATACTTCGCATTTTTGTTTAAAAGCAAAAATCGTTGAAACAGAAGCATATTTGGGATATGAAGACCCGGCTTGCCACGCTTATAGAAAATTAACTAAAAGAAATAAACCGATGTTTGAAAAAGGTGGGATATCTTATGTATATTTCATTTATGGCAATTATTATTGTTTCAATGTAGTTACAGAAGATAAAGGCGTAGGAGCAGCAGTTTTATTAAGAGCAGTAGAACCTATTGATGGTATTGAATATATGAGGCAAAACAGAAATTACCCGGATAAAGATTGTGATTTATCCAATGGACCTGCTAAATTTTGTATGGCTTTCGGAATAAATAAATTTGATAACGAATTGGATTTAAGTAACAGCAGCATCGTTATCAAGAGTAATAAGAATCAAAAACCATTAACGATTTCCGTAACAAAAAGAATTGGAATCAAGGAAGGTATTGAACTTCCGTACAGATTTTTTCTAAAAGATAATCCTTACATAACAAAACATAAGTTTAACAATGAAATTTTAAATGAGATAAAATTATGAAAATTAAATTTTGTGGAGCAGCAAAAACTGTAACAGGTTCTCAGCATTTACTCGAAATTAACGGTAAAAAAATCCTTCTCGATTGTGGAATGTTTCAGGGCAAACGGGAAGAATCATTCCAGATGAACAAACAGTTTCTTTATAATCCGAATGATATTCATTGCGTAATACTTTCTCATGCACATATAGACCACGCAGGAAATCTGCCGACTCTTTGTGCAAAAGGATTTACAGGTTCAATATACACAACTCCGGCAACCCGTGACCTGTGTTCTATAATGCTGCTTGATAGTGCGTACATTCAGGAAAAGGATATTGCATTTGTTAACAAAAGGAGAACAAAGAAGAATCAACCCCTTTTTAATCCTTTATACACAGTTGAGAATGCAAAACAGGTTATTACCCAGTTTAAAACTGTATCTTACAATAAAACATTTAATCTGGATGGAATAGGTGAAAATGTAAAAGTTACTTTCTTCGATGCCGGACATATTCTTGGCTCTGCCTCTATAGTTATTGAAGTTACAGAAAACGGTAAAACCATAAAACTTGGGTTTACGGGCGACCTCGGGAGAAAAGACTTACCCATCTTAAAAGACCCCGAATTTATGGGTAATGTTGATGTTCTGATTTCAGAATCTACATACGGAGGTTTATATCACGAACCCGCTGATAAAATAGAGCAAGGATTGCTCGAAACAATTTCCGAAGCATTAAAATCCGGAGGAAAGATTATCGTACCTTCATTCAGTGTCGGCAGAACTCAGGAATTAGTTTATGAGATTTCTAAATTATCTGCGGCAGGAAAATTACCGCACTTCCCTGTTTATGTTGATAGTCCGCTTTCCGTAAATGCCACTGAAGTTTTTAAACTTCATCCGGAATGTTTTGATGAAGAAACTTATAAACTTCTTGCGTCTGGTGTTAACGTATTCGGCTTGGATAGTGTTAAGTATATAAAAAATGTAGAGGAATCAAAAAAACTTAATGGAGTAAAAGGTACAGCAATGATTATTTCTGCTTCGGGAATGTGTGAAGCAGGAAGAATTCTTCATCACCTTTTGAATAATGTTGGTAATGCTAAAAACACAATAATGATAATCGGGTATATGGCTGAACATACGCTTGGGCGCGAACTTATAAAAGCATCAGATAAACCCGGATATAAAGTAAAAATATTTGGTGAAGAGCACGTTGTAAAAGCCAAAGTAAGAATACTAAACGCTTTCTCTGCTCATGCAGACAGCGCAGAAATACTTGATTATTTGAACCAATTTGATAAGAATATACTTAAAAAAATATTCCTGGTGCATGGTGAATCCCCTCAGCAGGATAATCTTAAAACAATATTGAACTCTAACGGCTTTAAAAACATTATAATACCTGAACGAGGAAACGAATTCGAAATTTAAAAATTAATTCAGCCTGTACAAAAAACAGGAAACTTATAAACTAAAAATTAAAATTATCAAAGCAAAAGAACAGATTATTTTTGAATTAAGACCTTCCACAATACACGGCGTGGGTGTGTTCTCAACTTCAAAAATTCCGAAGGGTACAAAATTGCCATTATTCGCTGATGAAGATCATACATTTGTACATGAATCAAAAATCAAGCATACTAACGTTCCTTCAAGAGTATTAGGAAAATACTCAATCCATTTTCCTGAGGACAAAGGTTACAGCACACCAAAAAATTTCAATAGGATGTCAGTCGGTTGGTTTTTGAATCATTCTGATAAACCAAATGCTTATAACAACGAAGAATATGAATACTTTGCTCTAAAGAATATTCCGAAAGGCAAAGAGATTACTATTGACTACGATAATTTATAAACATATAAGAAATGTGAGAATTTATTTCTAAGCCTGTAATTATTTTAAGAACGCGGAATTAGATAACAATTTTTTAAGGGATGCTGTCTTTTATTGCTTTAAGAAATTCTTAAACAGTGAAAATCAGTCTCAATCGGCTTTTAATCTGCGTGCCATTTTATTAATCATTTTCTGATCTCAATTCTGTTTTTAAATATATCTACACCATATTCTAATAGTAAAAATATTTATTACTTCTTCATTCCAATCACTCCAATCATTCTTCCTGACTTTTCTTTATCCCGCCTGTATGAATGAAACAAACTCTTATCTTCATAAGTACAATATTTCGAGAGTTGAACATTCTCCTTTAGAACTCCAAGCTTCAGAAGTCTTGTGTAAATATCTTTTTTCAAATCCACAAAATATTTTTCATTCCTGATTTCCCTGAAATCTTCCTCAAACAAATCAAAAACTTCCTTCCCTACTTCAAAGTTTTTAACGCTTATCCCGGGACCGATATATACATAAAGATTTTCCGGCTTAGTACCGAATTTTTCTATTAATGTAATAAATGTATGTGACACTATTCTCTTCTGAGTACCTTTCCATCCTGAATGAATTCCTGCAACAACTTCATTCTCTGAATCATACATAAACACAGGAACGCAATCCGCAACATTTATTGCAAGGTATAGTTCTTTCCTGTCAGTATAGAGTCCGTCTGAACCTTTAAAGAAAGCCGCTTCGGAAACATAGTTGTGAACATTTGAATGTACCTGATACTGGAAAGTAACCTTTCTGCCGTCTATACCAAGTTTGTTAAAAAATATATGTCTATTTTGCTTAACTGCATCGGCATCATCGCCAATTCTCAGACTCATATTAAAATCAAATGGGGGCCTCGGAGTTACTCCGTATCTCATACTCAGGCCGCATACCACATTTTTAAACTTATCAAATATTTTAGGTTTTAATACCATATCACTCATCCTCAAAATATTTTTTAGCACGTATAGACTTCTTCTCCGAATCTATTTTTTTTGATGCAAGTCTTGCAACTTTCGAACCTGCACTCGGCTTAGTTTTAATTCTTTTCTTAGGCTTCTTAAAGGCAAAAGTAATCAATTGATCAAACTTATCAATCGTTATAACCTTATTTAAATACTGTGAACGCTCTGTCTGTGAAGAAACTTTCAGAACACCTTTTTTGTCAATCTTATTAATCAGTTTGGAAAGTAATGTTATTTTCTCATCATCAGACAATATCATGGATTTCGGAATATCAAAATAAAGTTCTACCTTCGTGGAAACCTTATTAACATTCTGTCCGCCTTTACCTCCGCTTCTTGTGGCTTTGAAAACTAACTCAGTATGTAATAATTTACTGTCCATATTAAAACAACATAATATATCACTTTTGAATTACATATATAATCGAAATTCTTGGAACCAAAAATTTTAAATTATGAAAATTTCTTAATTGTATTCAATTATCAGATTATGTAATTTCACAAAACTATAAATTATGGATAATAGCACAAGACTACACAATATTTCTCATTTAATCGGCAATACACCTTTGCTTGCAATAGAATGCAGTTACAAAGGTGAAATGAGAACTATTTATGCAAAAGCCGAGAATATAAATATGACAGGCAGTATAAAAGATAGAATGGCTTTGCATATTATAAGAAATGCCTACGAAAGAAAAATACTTAAAAAAGGTGATAAAATAATTGAAGCAACAAGTGGTAATACCGGCATTTCGTTCTCTGCAATCGGCAGGTCGCTTGGGCACAAAGTTATAATTTATATGCCGGACTGGATGAGCAGAGAAAGAATCGAACTGATTAAAAGTCTTGGGGCAGATATAAACCTTGTAAGTAAAGAACAAGGCGGTTTCCTCGGAAGCATTGCAATGTCAGAAGAGTTTGCTTCTTCAAACCCTGATACATTCCTCCCCAGACAATTTTCAAATGAAGATAATGTTGCCGCTCACTACGAAACCACAGGACCTGAAATCTGGTGGCAGTTACGTTTCAGAGGACTTAAACCCGACGCATTCGTCGCCGGTGTTGGAACAGGCGGTACTGTTATGGGAGTTGGAAAATATTTACGGGAAGTCCATCCGGTTATTAAAATACATCCGCTGGAACCTGCAAATTCACCCACACTTACAACAGGACATAAAGTTGGAAAACATAGAATTCAGGGAATTTCCGATGAGTTCATCCCGGAAATCGTGAAACTTGATAACCTTGATAGTATAATAAGCGTTGATGATGGAGATGCAATATTAATGGCTCAGAAACTTGCTTCTCAACTCGGTATAGGTGTCGGAATTTCTTCAGGAGCAAACTTTATAGGTGCATTGATGAAACAGAATGAAATAGGTAAAGATAAGGTTGTAGTTACCATATTTCCTGATGATAACAAAAAATATCTCAGTACTGATTTATTAAAAACTGAAACAGTTAAAACCGGTTTCCTTACGCCCGATATAGAATTGTATGGTTTTCATGCTTACAAACGTGTATGCCACACTTGCTGTGACCCGCTTACTTGCATAGAAGCAGACTACAGCCATATTGACGAAGTACAGTTACCACCATGCCCGAGAAGAATAAGACAACATTGATTAATTGATTGAATAATTGATATATCTATAATTTGATATTTACTCAAACTAAGTCTTAATTAAACTTTTAGTAAAAGTAATCTATTATAATCTATTTGTGCTAATCACCTTCCCATAAATATTTTTATCAGTGAAATTCGTGTCTGCTCTTTTTTTTAAAATAATCTCTATCAGCGAAAATCAGTCTCAATCAGTTTTATCAGTGTCGAAGACTCGCCGTGGAGAGTGCCAATTTTAATTACAACGACCTCAATAAAATAAGCGCTACAAGTACCGCACCAATAATTGCAAAAATAAGTATCACATCAGAACTAATCTGTGTTTCTTCACCCTTGTCACCGAAGCCCTTTTTTATCTGATCTTCTCTGACCGGAATATACTTCCCGTTTTCTAATTTCACAAACTCAATGTTTTGAATTCCGTATTCCTGCAGTAATGTAGAATTTAATTCCTGCATCGAATACGAACCCTTGTTTATATAATTATTAACTTCGCTTTTAATGTTTTCCTGTACTGCATTGTCCTGTGCGTTTATGAACATTGGAAGAAACACCATTAATAATGCTATCAAAAATAGTTTTTTCATTGTACGTTTTCCTTATTTTAAGTTTTTTAAATATCTTAAACAAAGATATGTAAATGATACCTTACATATAATAGTGCAATGGGATGAAAATAGAACTAATCCTATTGGATTAGCAAAAATTTGTAATTTGGAAATATTCTACGCTGGAAATAAATTCTATCCGTGAAAATCCGTTTCCTATCTGTTCTTATTCCGCCATGGCGGATTCAAAGTTTTTATTAACGATCTTTGATCATAGTTCTTTTTAATAATTCGTGAAATTCGTGTGAATTCAGCTTGTCCCGAGTTCTTTTCGGGATGTCTGCTCTTCCTAAAATGTTAAAAAAATAAGATCTAATCTATAATTATAAGTTCGTAAGTACGACTGCCTAAACCCAGCTTCTCAGCGTGTTCAAGCGTATGAATCCCGTTTTTCTCTTCCATACGTTTTATTAAATCATGACCGTCATGTACCTTGTAAATTAAATCAACACATGCCTGGTCGAGCGCCACAGGGTCAAGTGATGCCAGGATACCAATATCCTTCATAGTCGGAGCCGCAGGATTCGACATGCAATCACAATCTA
The DNA here is from genome assembly GCA_963748665.1 of Ignavibacteriota bacterium. Classification (GTDB taxonomy): domain Bacteria; phylum Bacteroidota; class Ignavibacteria; order Tepidaquicellales; family Tepidaquicellaceae; genus CAIKZJ01. Next base: position 51,055 of record CAVVJW010000018.1, read on the forward strand.
CTGAGAGTTTATTCATAATATTGATGTATAAAATTTTATCCCCAAGATATAACATAACAGCACCCGCCGCTTCAGCCATTGATTCAAGAAACTTATCCTGCGGAGTTTCGAATGCCTTTGAAAAATCACTTGTGTTGTCTGTTACTCCTGCAGTATGAATCCACATCTTTCCGCTTGAAGAAGCTATTCCGATAGACATATTTTTTATTGCACCGCCAAACCCGCCCATTTTGTGTCCTTTGAAATGGGAAAGAATAATGTATGAATCGTAATTTTTAAAATGCGAGCCTACGAAATCTTCTTTTATGTTCACGCCTTTTTCAAAAGGCAATGAGATTGAGCCTTCCTCATCCATAATATCTACTGGAGCAATGGCTGTAAAGCCGTGGTCTTCTGCAACCTTTTTATGCTGTTCAGTAGTGAAACGTTTTCCTTTGTAAGCAGTATTACATTCTACAAAGGTTCCGTTAACACTTTGCACTAATTCTTTAATTAAATCAGGTGAAAGATAATTATTGCCGCCGGGTTCACCGGTACTTATCTTAACGGCTACTTTCCCTGGCAGTTTGCGGTTCAGCGCTTTATGTATAGCAATCAATCCTTCAGATGTAATATCTTTAGTCATATACACTACGGGTTTATCACCATTTTTTGAAACTTTTGAATTCTCTGTTTTCTTCGCATCATTGCTTTTCATATAACATGCACTTATTACAAAAATAACTATTAAAAGCAGTATAGCAGCAAATGGGGTTTTTAAATTTCTGTTCATACTTTTATTCCTTATCTAAATTAAATTTAATAATATTTTTAATATCGGTATTACTGAATCGATTAATTTCTGCAACTACAAAAACTGTTATTTGTTCTTGATAAATTCAAGTTATTATTTTTGCTCTCTTTTTGTAAAGTTTCCATAAATTTGGATCTATAAATATTTTAATCTGATTCTTATTTAAAAATCTCTTATACAAAAATAATGAATTAAACCAAATGCGTATTATACAAAAGGCGTCATTACTTATACAGTTTACCGATAAATTGTTTTATCCCAAAGGTCTATTAAATAAAAAATAAAACTGGTAAATCAGAAAATATAGAACTTAGCGTAATTATTATGTGACGTTTACCCTTGACCTCGGGCGGTAATATTTTAAGATTTTGCCCGGTTTTTCACTTTTCACTGTCAATTGTGGTCTTTTGAGATGTGTTGAATACTTTGTGCCTTCGGTAGTAAAAACATTTACCTGTTGCCTGAAATAAAAAAATCCCTCTACACCCGGGCGGGTTTCGAGGGATTAACATCACTATGAAAAACTTATATTAATTAACTTTTTTCAGAATTTCAACTGCTTTTTCAGGTGTAAGTTTTGTGTAAATTTTATCGTTTACCATCATTGCAGGACCCTGATCACACATTCCAAGACAGTTCGTGTGTTCAAAAGTTATTTTGTTATCTTTTGTTGTTTCTCCTGCATTAATTTTGAGTTCGCGAAGAACTGCTTTTTCAACTTCTGATTTTCCTGCCATATCGCAAACGATTGTTCTGCAAAGTCTTACGATATTTCTTCCCTGAGGCTCACTGTGTAAGAATGAGTAAAAAGATATTACACTGTAAACTTCTACAGGATGAATATCAAGTAGTCTTGCAATTTCCTGCTGTGCAAAATCAGGTATGTAACGATGTTTGCTTTGTACCGCCTGAAGTATTGGCATTAATGCGGAACGTTCTGAGCCGTGCTTAACTACCAATGCTTCAATTTCTTCTGTTATCGAATTTTTTTCTAATACTAACATAGCCTTCTACTTTTTGTTTAAAAATGATTCAACTTTTTGAATTAAGAGTTCAGGTGAAATTGGCTTTTCGACAAATTCATCTACGGGTACTAAATCACCTGCTCCGAAATCCATACCAACTGCTTTAGAAACAGATGTGTACATTATTATTGGTGTTTTTATATTATTCTTACGTAATTTTTGAGCAAGAAAGAAACCATCATCGGGCTCATCCATCATAACGTCAAGAATAATTAAGTCAGGCTTGTTTTTTTGAATAATATCAAAACCATCTTTTGGATTGTTTGCTGTGATAACCTTATAACCTTTTGATGTGAGTACTAATTCACTAGCCTCTCTGATATCAAGATCATCATCGATTACTGCTATGAGTGCCATTTATTCCTCCGGGAAATTTTTATTAGAATTTATGTAAACATAATTAATTGTTTAATGATTTGCTATTCAAAAAATTTTCCCTATCGGTATTATTTATATTGTCATTGAAAGAATATTTTATATAGAGTATTTTTGTAGTATAGAAAAGTATAATGATCTCCCATAAGTCAATATTAATATGTACAAACAAATCTTCATACAATATTAATAAATATTTTTCCCAATTTAATATACTAAAAGTATAAAATAGCTATGACAAAAACAGTTTTATTAGTTCTAATCGGAAATAGAAAAGAGTCTGCGGTTGAAGTGCAGAAAGTTCTTACCGCGTGGGGCTGTCTCATTAAAACCCGCCTCGGGATTCACGATGGTATTCTTGATAATTGTTCTGATGCAGGTTTGTTAATTCTTGAACTTTACGGAACACAGGAACAAAAGGATGAAGTAGCACGTAAGATAGGGCTCATTCAAGGTGTATCCTCCAAATTAGTTGATTTAAGTATAGAAGAATAATTTTTTATAATAATATTTCCCGGAAAGTTTAATTGACTTTCCTATTTTAATTTAAAATAATTTTTATGCACAAACACATTTTTGAAAAGTATCCCGCTAAAGACAAGAGCAATTTAATTGCTTTACTTCAGGCAGTACAGGAGATTTACGGATATTTACCCGAAGGAGCATTACAGGAAGTTTCGGATTTTGTTGGTTTACCGCTAAGCCGTGTTTACGGTGTCGCAACTTTCTATAATCAGTTCAGATTAACTCCTCTGGGTCAGAACGTAATCCGCGTTTGCAGGGGTACGGCTTGTCACGTTTGCAATTCAGCGAACATATTGTTTACATTAGAAACCAGTTTAAATATTAAAGCAGGACAAACAACGAGAGATAAAAAATTTACTCTGGAAACAGTTGCTTGTATCGGTGCTTGCAGTATCGCACCTGTAATAACAATTAATGATGAATATTACGGCAAGGTTACAGTAAAAGAAATTTCTTCGATACTGAAGAAATTCAATTCTGCTTTAGCCGCTGCCGAACTAAAGAAAGAAGGTGTCAAATGAATACATTCATAGAAATATGCTGTAATGAGTGCTGGCACACACCCGATAAACCTTGCGATAAATTCATAAGATGCTGTACTGAAGGTCCTCTGTGCCATCACAATCCTGATTGCGAAAAAAAGATTAAAGATTTAAATAAACAATTAAGATATGAAGAACATAATCTCCCGATTATCATAATCGGAAAAGGTACTTGCGGACTTGCAGCAGGTGCACAAAAGGTTGAAGATGCAATCAGAGCCGAACTCAGTAAATTGAACATTCAGGCAAAGATTGAAACTACGGGTTGTGTTGGTTGCTGTGCAGTTGAACCTATCGTAGATATTAAACTCCCGAACGGTGAAAGAATTTCTTACAGTCAGGTTACTCCGAAAATGGTTTCCAAACTTATTAAGAAAACGATTGTAGAAAAAGATATTTATAAAGAAAACTTTTTAGGTACCTATGGAAAATCAAAAGGAGATATAACTAACATAAATGAAACCCCTTTCTTTAAACATCAGTTAAAAGTTGTTCTTGAAAATTGCGGTGTTATAAATCCTACTTCTATCGATGCATACATTGCAAACGGAGGTTTTAAAGCACTCGACAAAGTTCTTGGACATATGACTCCGCAGGAAGTCGTAAAAGATGTTCTTGCAAGCGGTCTAAGAGGTCGCGGAGGCGGCGGATTCCCAACGGGCAAGAAATGGGAATTTGCTTTAAAACAAAAATCCGAAACAAAATATATTATTTGTAATGCCGATGAAGGCGACCCTGGTGCGTTTATGGACAGGTCAGTTCTTGAAAGTGACCCGTTCAAACTTGTTGAAGGTATGCTTATCGGCGGTTATGCAATCGGTGCATCACTCGGTTATATTTATTGCCGTGCTGAATATCCTCTTGCTATTGCAAGACTTGAGAATACAATAAGTGAATGTAAAAAATATGGTTTACTCGGTGAAAATATTCTTGGAACGTGGATTTACATTTAATCTGAAAATTAAAAAAGGTGCGGGTGCTTTCGTTTGCGGTGAAGAGACTGCATTGATTGCATCAATAGAAGGTAAACGCGGAATGCCTAAACCACGTCCGCCTTATCCCGCTGTTTCAGGATTATGGAGTAAACCAACTGTTATTAATAATGTTGAAACATTTGCAAACGTACCGCAGATTTTTAAACGCGGCGCAGAGTGGTATGCATCAATCGGTACAGAAACAAGTAAAGGTACAAAAGTATTCGCTCTAAGCGGTAAGATTAAAAATACAGGTCTTGTTGAAGTGCCTATGGGTGTTACTCTTCGCGATGTTGTGTTTAAAATTGGCGGTGGTATTCCAGAAAACAAGAAATTCAAAGCAGTACAAATTGGCGGTCCGTCAGGCGGTTGTTTACCGGATGAAGTCCTTGATACTATAGTCGATTATGAATCACTGAAAACAGTCGGTGCAATGATGGGCTCAGGCGGATTTGTAGTTATGGATGAAACCACTTGCATGGTTGACGTTGCAAAATTCTTCTTAACATTCATACAGAATGAATCCTGCGGTAAATGTGTTCCATGCCGTGAAGGTACAAAGAGAATGCTTGAAATTATTGAAAAGATTCCTCAAAGTTATAAAAATACGAAGAACAAACTTGACCAACTGCAAAGGTTCAAAGGAATTATTCATTTGAACAGACTTGCAGATGTTATTAAAGATACATCACTCTGCGGTCTTGGCCAGTCAGCACCAAACCCTGTACTTTCAGGTTTGAGATATTTCAGAGATGAATACGAATCGCATTTATACGACAGAAAGTGTAAAGCAGGCGTTTGTAAAGAATTGCTTGTCTTCACTATCAATAACGATGAATGCGAAGGTTGCGGACTTTGTGCACGTAAGTGCCCTGTTGAAGCCATCATTGGCGACAAAGGACAGGCACATTACATTATCGAAGATAAATGTATTAAGTGCGGTATGTGTGTTGATAACTGTAAATTTGAGGCAGTGCTTGTCTCGTAATTTTAATAATTAAACTTTGATTTTAAAAAATATGGTAGAACTAACAATAAATAAAATAAAAGTAAATGCTGAAGACGGAATGACAATACTCGATGCGGCTAAATCCGCAGGTATTGCAGTTCCTACTTTATGTCATATAAAAAACCTCTTCCCTACAGGTGCTTGCAGAATTTGTTCTGTTGAAGTTGAAGGTCAAAGAGGATTAATTCCAAGTTGTGCATATCCTGTTTATGAGGGTATGGTAGTTGATACAAATTCATCGAGAGTCAGAAAAGCAAGAAAAACTATCGTTGAATTATTAATTGAAAACCATCCGCAGGATTGTTTGATTTGCGTTAGAAATAAAAATTGTGAACTTCAGGATTTATCAGCACAGTATGGTGTTCGTGAACACCGTTATGCGGGCGAATCGAAAGACCACGCAATTGACGTTTCAAGTCCTTCTATGGAACGTGACCCTGCAAAGTGTATTCTTTGCGGCAGATGCGTGAGAGTTTGTAATGAAGTACAGCAGGTTGGTGCAATTGATTTCACAAAGCGTGGATTCCAGAGTATCGTAACAACTCCTTACAATAAAGGTTTAAACATCAGTGATTGTATTTTATGCGGACAATGTATTTTAGTCTGCCCTACTGCAGCACTGAGAGAAAGAAGCCAGACGAAAGAAGTTGCCAATGCACTCGCTAATAAAAATAAATTCGTTATTGTACAGATTGCTCCTGCAGTTCGTGCATCACTTGGCGAAGAATACAATATGCCTCTTGGTACTGATGTTACAGGAAAATTAGTAACAGGGCTAAAAAGACTCGGATTCAAAAGAGTATTCGATACTAACTTTGCCGCTGACTTAACTATAATGGAAGAAACAACTGAGCTTGTAAACAGAATAACAAACAAGAAACCATTACCTATGTTTACAAGTTGCTGTCCGGGCTGGGTAAAATATATAGAACACAGAAGACCTGAATTACTCGACCACGTTTCTACGTGTAAATCACCTCACGAAATGGAAGGTGCAGTTTTAAAAACATACTACGCAAAGAAAATTGGTATTGACCCGAAAGATATGTTTGTAGTATCAATAATGCCTTGCACGGTTAAGAAGTTTGAGTCAAGCCGCCCTGAACTTGCAGAAGAGCGTATGCCTGACGTCGATGCAGTATTAACCACAAGAGAACTTGTGCGTTACTTCAATATGGCAGGAATTGATTTCTGCGATTTACCCGAAACACAATTTGACAATCCGCTCGGAGAGTCAACAGGTGCCGCTATTATTTTTGGTACAACAGGCGGAGTAATGGAAGCAGCTATCAGAACAGCTTACAATAGTCTTACAGGAGATGAACTTGAGACACTTGAATTCGAACAGATTCGCGGATTTGAAGGAGTAAAAGAATTAACTATTAATATAAAAGGATTGGAATTAAACTTTGCAGTCGTTAACGGTATCGGTAATGTTGCAAAAATTCTCGATGACGTTGAAAACGGAATTTGTAAATATCATTTCATAGAAGTTATGGCTTGCCCGGGCGGTTGTATTAACGGCGGTGGTCAGCCAATACATCAAAAACCTGAAAAGGTTATCAAACGTGTAAAGGCACTATATGAAATTGACTCTAAGATGATGCACAGGAAATCTCACGAAAACGAATCAGTAAAAACATTGTATAAAGAATTTTTCGGTGAACCAAACAGTCACAAAGCACACGAAATATTGCATACACATTATAAAAGCAGAAAACCATAATGTACGGAACAGTTGAGACAATACCGTATCTGTGCAAGAGATGTTATTCCTGCATTAGAGAATGTCCGGCAATTGCTATACGGGTTGAAAACGGTCAGGCAGTTGTTATGCCTGACCGCTGTATTTCCTGCGGACACTGCATTACGGTATGCTCACAAAATGCTAAAACTACTAAAAGTGAGGTTGAACTTGTATTAAATGATTTTTTGCCGAAAGGAAATGTTATTGCACTCGTTGCTCCTTCTTTTCCCGCATCATTCACTAAAGATTACGATAAAGTACCCGCAGGTTTAAAAGAACTTGGCTTTATCAAAATCTGTGAGGCCGCTTTCGGTGCTGATATGGTCAGCCCTATGTATCTTAAAGAAATTGAAAAAGACGGAAAGAAAACTATTATCAGTTCTGCCTGCCCTGCAGTTTACAATTATATTGAAATGTATTTTTCTGAACTCGTTCCTAACCTTGCAAAAATTGTTTCACCGATGATTGCTATGGGAAGATACCTGAAAGAAACATACGGAAATGATACAAAGGTTGTTTTTATCGGACCTTGCATTGCAAAGAAAAGTGAATTTAAAGATGAAGAAGTTGCTGGTGTCATAGATGCAGTTTTGACATTTGCTGAACTCAAGGAAATGTTCGCAAGAAACAACATTGTATTATCTGACCTTTCTGATACAAACTTTGACCCGCCGCAGGGATTAATGGGTAAATCATTTCCGCTTGCAGGAGGTTTAATTAAAACTGCTGACATCCCTGATGACATACTTGAAAAGGAAATCATTGTTGTTGAAGGACGCGCTAAAGTTGAAGAGATTCTTGATGAGATTATGGATGGAAAAATTAATGCTAAGTTTATAGATATTCTTTTCTGTGAGGGTTGCATTAAAGGACCTGCAATAGACAGTGATTTGAATTATTATTCGCGTCGGGAAAAAGTTATTAATTATGTTAACGACAGAATTAAAGCAGCCGATAAACAAATCTGGAAAAGTAATCTGTACAACAGCAGAAATGTTGACCTCACAAGAGAGTTTACTAATCGGAATATGCGGATTGATGCTCCGACTGAAGAAAGAATTATAGAAATTCTTGCTGAAACAAATAAATTCACAAAGCAGGATGAACTTAACTGTCGTTCCTGCGGATATCCCACCTGCAGAGAGTATGCTATCGCTATCGCAAAAGGACTCGCAGAAAACGATATGTGTTTGCCATACCTGATTGATAAACTTGAAAAAGCATACAAAGAACTTCAGGACACACAGGAACAGTTGCAATCAGCAGAAAAACTCGCATCAATCGGTCAGTTAGCAGCAGGTGTTGCGCACGAAATTAACAACCCGCTCGGCACTATACTATTATATACATCTTTGCTTAAGAAGGAAGTTGAAAAAAATAGTGACTCTTCACAATCTATTGAAGACCTTGATTTAATCGCAGAAGAAACTAACAGATGTAAAAACATCGTCTCTAACCTTCTGAATTTTGCAAGACAGGGAAAACTAAAACTTTCTGAATTCGATATTTCTGACCTTATCAATTCTATTCTGAAAATGCAAAGGATTAAACCCGAGTTCAAAGGGATTTCCATTACAACAGAATGCGAAGCAGACGATACAACCATAACAGGTGATTCAGACCAGTTGAAACAGGTGTTCTTAAATGTTATTAATAATGCCTGTGAAGCACTTGAAGAATCAGAAGTTAAAAAGATAAACATTAAAATATCTAAATTTGAAAGTGATTTTATTATTGAAATAAAAGACAGCGGTGCAGGAATTCCAAAAGAAAATATGGGAAAACTATTCACTCCGTTTTTTACTACGAAGAAAATGGGAAAAGGTACGGGTCTTGGTTTAGCAATTGCGTACGGTATTGTAAAAATGCACAAAGGCGATATAAGAGCCGTAAGCGAAGCGGGACAGGGCACAACCTTTATTATCAAACTGCCCGTTTGCATAAAATAAAAATTAAATTTAAAATAATATAATTATAAAGGAGAAATTATGACAGAAGTTAAAAAGAAAATTTTGCTGGTTGATGATGATGCTGACCTTATTGAGCAAAATAAAATGCTGCTCGAATCAAAAGGTTATTTAGTTGTAACAGCCGAAAACGTTCCCGAAGCATGGGAAACTTTTCAACGCGAAAAACCCGACGCCGCAGTGCTCGATTTAATTATGGAAGAACACGACGCAGGATTCGTACTTGCACATAGAATTAAAAGAGATGCATACGGAAAAACTATTCCTGTGTTTCTTCTGACTTCGGCTACATACGTAACAGGTATGAAGTTTGATATTTCTACGGCAGAAGAAAAAGAATGGATTAACTGCGATGCCTGGTTTAACAAACCAATAAACATCGACGAACTTTCAAACAAACTTGAAGAGTGTTTCGAGAAATCCAGAAAGTAATAAAATATTTTCACAAACCTGCGGTCTTCGTGACATTCCTGCAGGTTTTGTAAATCTGTTTCAGATTTACATATTAATAACATAACAAAAGGACAAAGTGGAAGACTATAAGCCAAAAGTTTTAATCGTTGACGACGAAAAAGGATTACGCATAGGTACGCAAAGGTTATTGCAAAGCGAAAACTACGATGTTGAAACCGCCGATTGCGGTATGCTGGGTATTAAGATGGGTACTGAAAATGATTACGACCTTGCTATCCTTGACCTGAAAATGCCCGACATTGACGGCATCTCAGTTTTAAAGGAAATTAAAAAAGCACGTCCAAACACAATTTGCTTCATCGCAACTGCTTACGCAAGTTACGATACTGCCATCGAAGCCACTAAACTCGGCGCTTTTACCTATATTCCAAAACCTTTCACACCGGACGAACTTCTTAGAAACCTCCGTGCAGGATATGAAAGAAGACTGCTTATACTCGAAGCCGAAAAACTAAAGAAAGAAAGAGAAGAAAGATTACTCGAACTTGCATTCGAAAAATCAAGATTGAACACAATCGTAAATTCACTCGCTGACGGTGTATTCGTAATTAATAAAGATGGCGAACTCGTACTGTACAATCCCGCTTCAGTAAAATATCTTGAACTGAATGAAATAATTATCGGTGAAAAAATTCTCGGAATACTTCCGCCAAAAATAAGCGATTTAATAAAACATTTTCTCGGAAAAGAAGCATTCGAAAATAAAACCAACTCCGCCGAAGTCGAACTTAAACCCGACAGAGAACTCGTTGTTGAAATCAAATGCTCCCCCGTCCCACACCCTGACGGCTCACTCGCAGGTGTCGTAACAGTAATAAGAAACATCACAGAAATGAAAAAAGTCGAATACGTAAAATCACAATTCGTTTCTATGGTTGCACACGAACTTAAAACTCCGATGGCAGCCGTACTTGGTTTCTTAAACATAATACTCGACCCGAGTTTGAAGATTACACAGGAACAACAAGTAGATTATATGTCACGTTCAAAAAACAGATTACAGGGACTGCTCGAAATGGTAAACGACCTGCTCGATATTTCACGTATGGAAATGAAAACAAAATCGCGCGAACTAAAAGAACTCAACATTGGTGAAATCGTTAAAGGCACAACCGACTTCCTCGAACTCGAACTCAAAAAACGAAACATCACAGTTACATCAAAATATCAGCAAGACCTCCCGCTTATCAAAGCAGACAACAACGAAATCACAAGACTATTTACAAACATCATTGGCAACTCTGTAAAATACAACAAAGATAACGGAACCATCAACATAGATGTCTCAACTTCAGGCAACTTCATCGTAACAAAAATCGCCGACACAGGCATAGGTATGAAACCCGAAGAAAAAGCAAAACTATTCTCCGAATTCTACAGAATTAAAAACGAGCACACGCGCAGTATAAGCGGAACAGGACTCGGACTCTCTATAGTAAAACGCATTGCCGAATCATACTCAGGAAAAGTAGAAGTAGAATCTGAATACGGAAAAGGCTCGACATTCACAGTTTATCTTCCGTACTCAAAATAAATCAAAATAACCTATATATTACTCGTTCCCAAGCTCCAGCTTGGGAACGATGTATAAGATTTTAAATTTATGCATTCACTTCCCCTTCATAGTTTTACAATTATTCACTTTCCTATTTTATCATCAGCATCCGTTTAGTATCCGCAAAATCTCCTGCTTGTATTTTATAGAAATAAACTCCGCTTGTTAATTGCGAACCATCAAACGATACTTCATACGTTCCTGGCTTGAGCGATTCATTCACGAGTGTTTGCACCTCGCGACCCATCACGTCATATACCTTCAACACAACCTTGTCGGTAAATTACCCGCCTTTATTTTAGAAAGAGAATCCGCTTGATAATTGTGAGCCGTCGAACGATGTTTCATACGCTCCGGGCTTCAGCGATTCATTCACAAGTGTTTTTACATCGCGACCCATTACATCATACACAACAATTTTTACATCGCCCGTGCGAGCAACATCAAACTTAATTTTTGTTACAGGGTTAAACGGGTTCGGATAGTTTTGACCAAGTGAATAAGCTGATGGAATTTCGGTGGAGATTGTCTGGATACCTATATTAATTTCAGAAAGTGGACGGCGCCAGACTGCTTGACCGTTTGTCCCTGCAATGACATAACCATTTGAAATTATTAAAGCACTCACTGTTGGAATAACTCCAAATCACTGATTTAAGTTTTGCCAGTTTGTGCCATTATTGTTTGAGAAGAATATACCACCCGTTGTCCCTGTAAAAATATTTTCACCCATGATCGTCAAAGACTTAATATTCAGATTTGTTAATCCGTTATTTACCGCAGTCCAGTTTGTACCATTATTAGTCGAGAAAGATACACCACTATTGTCCGTCCCTGCAAAGAGATTGGTTCCCGATGTTACCAGCGCTCGAATTGCTTTATTCGTTAAACCTACGGGATATCCAATTAGAACCGTTGTATTTAAAAACTCCACCGGTAGATGTACCAATGACCATCTGTTCCTCAAAAATATATGGAGTCTGAAATCAAACTAGAAGTAACATTACGATTTGTTAATCCATTATTAATGTCGGTCCATGGATATCCCCCATTATTTGTGGATAAATACATTCCACTGCACCACCAGTCGTATTAAATCCGCAATATACATTAGTCCCTGTCACTACAACAGATGAATTTGCATTATTGTTAAAGTCGTGGAAGACCAGTTTGAACCGTTATTAGATGAGATATACATTGTAACCTGTTGCGTTCGTTGCAAAAATATGTGTTTGTGAAACAGCCAGAGAAGTAATGGATGGATAAGTTAGATCCATTATTTTTAGCGTACCCAACTTGTACCATTATTTGAAGAGAAAAACACACCTCTACCAAAACTTCCTGCGAAAATATCTGTTCCTGAAACAGCAAGAGAAGAAACGTTATCATCATACTGTCTCGGTAATCCATCGCAAACTGCAGTCCAGAGTGTACCATTATTGGTGCAGAGGAACTGCACCTACAGTTGTTGAGGCAAAAAGGATTGTTCCCGACACAACCAGAGACGAAACATTTTGATTAGTAATCCTTATTAACAGCCACCCAGTTTGTCCCGTTGTTCGTTGTAGAAATACTCCTCCTCCTGTTGCGGCAAAGATGTTGGACCCCGAAACGACAAGGGAACGTATAAAGATTAGTTAATCCGTTATTTTTCACATACCAGTTGGCACCATTATTTGTTGATAAATAAACTCCCCCATTGTAAGTTCCTGTACAAGAAGTTTGAACCCGATAACATGCAAATGCCTGAGGATATAGATTAATAAGTCCATTATTATTGCAGTCCAGTTTGTTCCGTTATTAGTTGATACAAATACACCGCCTTCATAAGGATAATTATAAGTCCCTGCATAGATTTCCTCCCGAAACAGTTTAGCATGTACATATCGATTAGTCAGACCATTGTTACCAGTTGCCCAGCTCAAACCATAATTAGTAGACAAAAAGATACCACCTCCCGATGTTCCCGCAAACAGATAATTTCCTGAAATCGCAAGTGCAAGAATATTTGTTATTCGGTCAATCCATTATTTGTTGCTGACCAGTTCGCTCCGTTGTTAGTTGATATGTAAACACCGCTGTCTGAAGTTCCTGCATATATGTTTATTCCCAGAACTGCGAGTGATATAATATTTTGGCTGGTTAATCCATTATTGACAGCAGTCCAGTATGTGCCGTTATTTGTTGTCAAAAATATACCTGTTGTTAGAACCTGCTAAAATGTAAGTTCCCTTAACAGTGAGACAATTTATCGGGTATGGCGTATCCCATACCGTTTGACATCTGTACCCACTGTCCTGTGAATTCTGAATGTAGAATGCAGAAATCAGAATTACGAGCAAGAGCTAAAGTGTAAATAAATTTTTTCATAACTGTATATTATAATTTCCTCCCGCTGCCGAAATGGCAGGGGAAATTTCATTGAAACATTACTTTTCCATAATGTATGGACTATACATATTTCCGCCGTCATTAGTAGGCCTTGTATCATCTCCCCAACTAACGCCTGCGATCGAAGAGCGTTTATAGTATATCTCCGCCGAACTTCCGTCACATTCATCCCGCTATACAACGTGAACAACAGAACCTGATACTACTATAGAAGGATACTCTGAAGAAGCAGAGTTATTAGTCAAACGTTTATCAGTTTCCCAGTTTACGCCTTTGTCAGTCGAAGCGTTTGTAATATATTTCAAAGTTCCCGTCACGAAAGTCTGTCCATACAATATGCAAAACAGAGTCCCTTCAAGCAACTGCCCAAGCATTATAAAAAGTTGTAGATGACCAATCAGGGGCATTTGTAAGCCTAACATCAGGCTGCCACTGTGCATTTAAAGATACTGCAAAAGCTAAAATTATTAAGTGTAAATAAATTTTTTTCATAAATTTATTCCTCTAGATAAATTGAAAAATGTTTTATATAATAAATAAAGTAAATATTTTTCTGGGAAATTGTCGGGAGTAAACTCTCGGCAACACAAAATTAATCTTAAATTCCAAGTATAATTCAGAACTATCAAAAAAATCTATAATGTACCGTCGTTATCTGCAACGTGCCTATAAATCATATAATAATCAATTGCTTTTTTTATCCACTTCCCCATAAAATATTATATTACTCACCTGCAGTCAACAAAACAAAAAAGCCCGATGTCTCCATCGGGCTTTCCAATTGTCAATCTTTAAATATTTTATTTTATAAATAAAACCATCACTGCGTTTTACTTAATCATCAGCATTTTCTTTGTCTCCGTAAAACCTTCAATCATCAGTTTATAGAAATACACTCCGCTGTTTAAAGAGGAACCGTCGAACGAAACTTCATACGTCCCCGGCTTCAGAGATTCATTCACGAGTGTTTGTATTTCGCGACCCATTACGTCATAGACTTTTAATTGTACGAGATCCCCGCCAAGAACTTGCGGGGATGACAAAGAAGGAGCAACATCAAACTTTATCTTCGTTGTTGGATTAAACGGGTTCGGATAGTTTTGTGATAGCGAATAAGTGGACGGTATTTCTGTTGAGATTGTTTGAATACCGATAATATCTGTTATAGATCTGCGCCATACAGACTGCGTGTCAGTGCCGGCAAAAATATAATTGTTTGCTACGATCAGACATCTAACTGAAGGTGGAAATTCAAAACCCTGATTTCTGTTAATCCAGGAGATGCCATAATTCGTTGACATATAGATACCGTATCCAGCACCATTGCTTCCGCAGCCGGCAAAGATACGCGTTCCTTCAGATAATAATGAGCTAACATATATTCCAGAAAAACCACTGGCTATCCACGATTGTCCATTGTCAGTTGATCTGTAAACTCCATTGTAAAATGTACTAGCAACAATAACCGAACCGTTAACGGTTACTCTGTAAACACCCGAAGTAAGTCCTGCGGCTGTCCAGTTGTTCCCGTTATTTGTTGATACGTATGCACCGCCATTACCTCCTGAAACGAGAATTGAACCGCCGGAAGCCAGACATATTATTGACAGATTTGAGATTCCGGAATTAACCGCAGTCCAGCTATCACCGTTGTTATTCGATCTGAAAATACCAGCACCGTTTGTTCCTGCATAAAGGTACGGAGCAGCATACAGAAGTGTTTGAACATCCTGACTAATAAGACCTGTATTAACACTGACCCAATTAACACCGTTATTTGAAGTCCTGTAAATACCTTCGCCGGAAGTACCTGCAAATACAAAACCGCCACCTGCAGCGAGACACTGATAGGCTGTAAATGCTGTTGTATTAACCATATTATTCCAGTCGTTTCCGTTGTTTGAAGTATAAAGAACTTTTCCTCCCAAACAAGCATACACATTTGAACCGTTTACAGCTAAATCATTAATTGTCTGGTTATTGAGCCCTCTCGCAGACCAGGTCTGCCCGAAGTCATCAGAACGATATACACCTGCGTTGTTATTCTGTCCTGAGTGAGAAGCAAGATAAGCAGTACTTCCGAAGAATATAATTGATTGAGCATACTTACTAACAGATGCCTGAGTCCAGCTTGTACCATTATTTGTAGAACGGAATATACCCTGGTCGTAAGTACCTGCAATCAGGTAATTATTATAAGCAGCAATACAGTATATCTGAGCAGTTGTGTTTAATGAAGTCTGCGTCCAGCTGCTTCCGTTATTGGCGGATATATAGACCTTATTATCATTTGCAACGAAAATGTTTGAACCGCTTGAAGCCAGGTCATTAAAAGTTCCGCCTCCCAGTCCGGTATTTACAGTTGCCCATGACCCGCCATTATTAGTTGAACGGTAAAGATTATTGTAAGTTCCTGCAAAAACGGTAGTACCTTTAACAAGCATAGTGGAGATTTGTGAGCCTGAAATCCCACTCTGAGTCCAGCTTCCACCGTTATTGGTAGTAATGTAAACGCCGCTTGAAGTACCTGCAAACAATGTATTGCCTATATAAACCATTTTATTAACTGCCTGTCCGCCAAGCCCGTTATTAGCAGCAAACCAGTTAACACCATAGTTGGTTGAAAGGAAGGCGCCGCTATTTCCGCCGCAGAACAAATATGTTCCGTTGTGAATGATAGCTTTCACGTCCTGATTCATAAAGCCTCTTGGCCTCCAGGAATTTCCCTGGTCATAAGAATAATAAACGCCTGCAAAACTAAAAGAAGAGCATCCGGCAAAAATATCATTATTAACAACTGCTAAACAATTGACGTTGCTTCCACCGGGTCCTGTAGTCGGCACCCACTGTGCACTTACCGGACTTACTAAAGCAAAAATTAATAAAATGTAAATCAATTTTTTCATAACTTATAATTTAGGTATTCCTCCCTTGCCAATTTGATAAGGAAGGTATATATAATAAATTTTAATTGCGTTAGCCTTTTTGTTGCTGTAAAATATCCTGCTTGAATTTTTTAAAAATAAACTCCGTTGTACAACAAAGAGCACTTACTTCAAACACATCAACTTTTAATACGCTAAACTTTCATCTTCCTTTATTTCACCATTACCATCTTTATTATATGCTTGTAATCTCCTGCTTCTATCTTTGCAAAATATATTCCGCTTGAGTATTTTGCACCGCTCCACGTCGCTTCGTAACTGCCTGCCTGTAAGTTGTTATTTACAAGTGTTTCTATTTCTTTCCCGGTTAAATCGTAAATCGTTAGTTTTACGAATGTGCTCTTTGCGATGTCATACTTTATTGATGTCGTTGGGTTAAACGGGTTTGGATAGTTTTCGTATAACTTGAATTCCTTTGGCAATTCCGATAAGTTGTTACCTGCTTCGGTTATTAATGGGTTTGTTATACTGAATGTTGACGGATATACCAATGCTACTGTCGAGTCATTTACAGTCGTTAATGCTGTTGTAAACGGCGGGTTTACTCTGAACTTTATTGAGTCTGTTACAAACGGTGTACTTACTACCGTAAATCTTACTTTTCCAAGTGTGTATGTTCCCGGATTGAATCTGTAAAATCCGCTCGTGTTGAATGTAAGTATGTTAAAACTCATTATCGTCGGTGATGCCGCTAATGTTTTTATTGCCTGATATCCGTTTGCATTACTTATGTTCGGGTTTGCATTCTGTACAGGATTATCAGGAAGGATTGTCAGTGATGTTGACGGGACTTGGACTTATGTTCAGTCTTATCGTTGCCGCTCCTACTGCCCAGTATTGTCCCGCAGGGACTGTTGCTATTAAATTGTATGACAGGATGCCTCCGGATATTGTTCTGCCTCCCAATGAAAATATTACTTTTTGTGCTGGTGATACATTCACCATAACTATTAAGAGTAATAATGTTGTTAGTATCTTTTTCATAATTTTTATTTTATTTATTTAATTAATATAGTTTAAATTTAGTTTTTTAATTTTCCATTAATTATTATTCTTTCTATTTTTCTCTGTACTGTTCTTCACTGCTTTGTCTATCTCCTTCTTTTTAATCTTTAATATTTCCGGTGATAATGGTTCTGTTCCCGGAGTTATTTTTATCAGTCCGAAGTTATTCGCAATTATTGTTACGTCTGCTGCGTTCACGTCTTCATCTCCGTTAAAGTCACTGCTTAAATATCCAAGCATTCCGAATTCTACCACAAATATTCCTATATCTCCCGCGTCTATCGAGCCGTCTCTGTTTGCATCTCCGCCTATCAATACCCAGACACTACCCGACCTGTTTCATATTGTCGCCGTATGCCTGTGTGGCTGCTGTGGTGAAGTCATAACTTAATGGTGTTCCGCCTACGAATGATTGCGGCAGTTTACTCCACGTTTCAAGATGGTTTCTGTGGTTGACTACGATGTAATAACTTCCCGTTGCGGCTCTGGTAAATGTCAGGTTTGCTGTTCCTGTTGCACTCAATACTAATTTCGCTGTATCGACGTATGCATAAGGTGTTGTTGAACTTGCCAGATATACCATTACTGTATCTGTTACTTGTGTTGCTCCGTCCCAGAATCCTTCAAGATATACTTTCAGGTTCAGTGACAGATAAAGACTCAGTGTAGTAAAATTCCATTTAACAGACCATACTCCTGTTCCGCCTGCGTTCGTTGCATTCACTCTCCAATAGTACTTTGTAGTCTGTGAAAGTTTACCTGCCGGTACCGTCGCTGTTAATCCAACAACTCCGGTTGTATCCCATTGTGTAGTAACAAAGTTTGAGTCAGTTGATACCTGCACTCTGTAACTCGCTGCACCGCTAACAGTGTTCCAGGTAAGTACGGGTGTTAACGATATACCTGTTGAGTTATTCGCAGGTGATGATAATACTGGTGCTATCGGAATTGCTATTATAGTTGTGAAATTCCACACAGTACTGAAGGAACCCCAGTTAATCTGATTCTTTGCCTTTACTCTCCAGTAATATGTTGTATTGTTGTTAAGACCTGATACAGATTTAGTCGTATCTGTTAATAAAGAATCTCTCATTATTATACTCGTAAATCCTGCATCTGTCGCCAGTTCAAACCAGTAGTTAGAAACACTTAATGGCGAATCCCCAGGATTCTCTTTTCTCTCATTCTGAATTCCGCGTTCTGAACTCTTATCTGAATAAGTCTGGTCAATTGCTTTGAACCAATTGAATATCAGAGACGTCGGTTGATTTATTGCACCATTTGATGGAGCAGAAAGTGTCACCTGAGTCGGTGAACCGATTGTCTTGAAATTAAAGACACTGCTGAATGTTCCCCATCCTGTTACATTTTGAGCCCTTACTTTCCAGTAGTAGGTTGTTAATGGATTCAAATTTGTAAGTGCTTTCAATGAATCTGTAAGAGTCGAATCGTTAAGTACTACGTTTGTAAACGCTGCATCCGTTGCAAGCACTACATTATATCCTGTTGCGTATTGTGGTTTACTCCAGACTAAGTTTATATTTACAGGATTACCTGTAGAGTTGTTCAGTGGACTTATCAGCGCCGGTGCCAATGGTAATGGCGGTATTGTCGTAAATTTCCAGACTGCACTGTTCAATGCCCAACCTATCTGGTTCATTGCCTTTACTCTCCAGAAATAATTAGTAATAAGTGATAATCCTGAAACTGACCTTGTTGTATCAGTTAAAGATGAATCCCTTACTATCACATTTGTAAATAATGAATCTGTCGCCAGTTCAAACCAGTATTTTGAAACACTAAGCGGCGAATCCCCCAAAGTCGTTTTTTTATCATTCTGATTTCTGAATTCTGAATTCTGAATTCTTAAAGTCTGATCAATTGCCTTAAACCATTTGAAAGTTACGTTCAGCGGCTGGTTAACTGCATTATTTGCCGGTGAAGACAGCACTACCTGCGTTGGATATCCTATTGTTCTGAATTTCCACGGATTAGAAAATCTGTAAATCCCTGAATAATTCTTTACTCTCACCCGCCAGTAATAACTTTGCAATATGTTCAGATTTGTTAACGCATAAGTTGTATCCGTTCGTGTCGAATCGTTAACTATAATATTAGTAAAAAGTGAATCAGTCGAAACCTGCAAATGATAATAAGAAGCAAAAAGTGATTTGCTCCATTGCAGACTTAAGTTAACCTCATTCCCCAGACTTCCGTTTAATGGTGAAATCAGCGCAGGCGGATATGGACTTAATCTTATAAATCCATTATCGAAACCCGTAGAAATATTTACATTGTTTGAATCTGATATTATCACATTCTTAACTGTTACGTTATACACTCCTGTATCAGCATTCACTGCTAATCTTAACTTTACAACATCCCCGCTGTCTCCGTAAAACCTGTTTTGACTCAGCGAATATGCTATAACCCTTATATCACCATTACCCAAAGTGCTCGTATAAACCTGATGTCCGTTCGCACGTGAAGTTAGTATTGCAGAGTTCGGTATAAACGAAAACTGTGCCGGCAGCGTAACATCAAACTGAAAAGCAACAATCGGTAATTTATTATTAATATTAAATGGCAGATAAGACGTATCACGTGAATTAAAATCTGATGATGTCACTCTTAAACGGGTTGGTTTATATATAAAACCTCTTACCGCAACTGTTCCCGGATTTCTTAAACTGTCATTATGTGAAATTAATAAATTGCCTGTGTGCAATCCGTTTACAGAATTTGTAAATCTGATTGTAAAATTTCTTGTACTTGACGGCGGTATTTTAACAGGTAAAGTTGTCTCATTAGCGAAAGAAGATTCAGTCGCATTTATTCCCGATATCAATAATGTATCATTACCTGTGTTTTGAATCGTCAATACTTTCCTTGATGTATCAGTATAACTTATTGTGTCAAACAATATACTTGCGGGCAATCCTATCACGGGTGATACGACAGAAATAGAACCTGCATAAACATTGGATAATATATTTACTCCGTTTGTATCGGAGATAATTCCTTCGGTAATCGGTATTGAGTAATTCCCGGGATTACCTTTAGCAATATAACTGAATTCTGCTATCGTACTGTCATTACTATAATATGGTTTATTAGTCGGAGAATAAGATATTATCTTTCAAAATGTTTCCTGATAGAACTGACGCTGTGATTATATGGTCATTAGTTCTTGCAGGATTTAATACTACCGACCCCGCAACATAATTTATAGAAGCAGGCAACGTTATAGAAGTTTGAAAAGCACTTACAGACTCGAAATTCTTCATACGAATTTTCATCGTCCCGACGAATCCGTATTTTGAAGTTACAGTGTTCAGATACAATTCATTCGTCGTAAATACTGTACCGGTCGCAGTTACTGTATGCACAGAATCGTTCGGGTCATTGCTGTAAAATACAAAACTTGCATTCTTCACACCTCTTGTGTTTGCATAAAGTCTCACGGTTCGGGTTAAATTCCCTCCCGCCGTAAGCGTAAACCCGCTGGAATCCAGAAACCTGATATCACCTGAATTGGAAGTGATTTTTGATATTGTAAGGTTTGATGTTCCCTGATTGTATATTACAAGACCGTAATCTTTATTCGTTCCTAAAAGTGTTGTACCAAAATTTATCGCACTTGTGTTAAAGGCTATCTTCGGTAATAGCAGAACAAACCTTCCGTGATAACTTGCCGTAAGAATATTTATGTTCAGTGAATCTGCTATCACGGGCGTTACTACATTCAGACTGTAAGTACCCGGAACGTTTCCTGTCACATTACATTTAAAAGTCAGTACAGCACCTGTATTCCCCAGAAAGGGATTCATTGTTATTGAATACGCGAGAACTCTTATTAGTGTGGGGTTTATAAGAGAAGCCCCCAGATTGTGTCCGTTCGCTCTGCCCGTTAATGCGGCAGAATTATTCACGTATGATAAGTAAGCCGGCAGTTGTATATCCAGTTGATACGCAACAAAAGATTTAACATTATCTATTTTCACGGAATATGTTAATGTATCTCCCTGCTTACCGCTTAATGTGTCTATCCGCATCGTGTTCTGCGAATAGACTATATTCAGACTAACGAATAATAATAGTATTGTTAAAATTATCTTTTTCATAATTCACATTTTAAGATTCATAAATAATAATTCACAAACGTTAATCATTTCAACACTATCATTTTCTTCGTTGCTGTAAAACTCCCTGATGTTAATTTATAAAAATATACTCCCGATGCCATTGTACTTGCATCGAATTCCACTTTGTAATTCCCTGTCTGCTTATGCTCGTTCACAAGTGTTTTAACTAATCTTCCCGAAACGTCGTAAACTTTCAGGTTTGTGAATCCCGCTTTTGGTAACTGGAATCCTATAATAGTAACAGGATTAAAAGGATTTGGATAATTCTGATTCAATGAATATTCTTTTGGAATTTCAGTGTTTTCATTTCCTTCATTCGATGTAATGATACCGTTTCCGTTTTCATCAGCAATATAAACCTGATTCATTACTATTCCGCTGTTAAGACCCGTAAATGTACCGAGCGTATGAATACCCGATTTAATTGAAGAGTCAGACATCGTGAATATAACAAACGTCTTTGCAGTATCGGATTTTGAACCGCTCGCAACCTGATAATTGGTTAATTCCGATGATGGTGTAAACACTACGTTCTGCGCCCCTGCGCCCGACAGTTTAAACTGAATACCCGAAACAGAAGTAGTGTTCTGCAGTTTCAGATTATTATTCTGTATGTACAAACTTGCAGAGCCGCTGTTATCATTTTGTTCATTGTTTGCAAATGCTCTGAATGTCGGATGCAGTATAATGTTTACTGTCCCAACCACATCAAGCACGTTTATTAAAAGGTCAGTATTCACGTCCGCCGCAAGAACACTAAACGGCACAGGCGGAGTTCCTAATATATAATTCACATCAGAAGTAACATCAAGCACGTTCACCGTACTGTCTAAGTTAGCATCCCCTCTTATCGGTGCAAACTCAAGAATGTAGCGGCGCCAGAATCCGCTTCCCGTACCTGCAATAACATAATTTCCATAAGTGCATAATGCACCTACATCTTGATTTCCCATTCCATCATTGACCTGTGTCCAGTTCACTCCGGCATTCTTTGTTATATAAACACCATATCTCGATGTCCCTGCAAATATTGAACTGCCATAAGTTGTAAAAGAGTATATGTAATTATTGTTTAATGAGGTTTGTGTCCAGTTAGCACCATTATTAGTTGTGTAATAAACTCCATTTCCTGCTGTTCCTGCATATAAGCCTGTTGCCAACAGATATAAATGAATTTACATCCATATAAATTAAGTGATGTTTGTGTCCAGTTAACTCCATTATTAGTCGATTTATAGACACCTCCGAATACTGTTCCTGCATAAACTAATTGAATCCTAAGACATACAAGAGCTTTTACAGTTAAATCCTGTTAAATGAAGACTGTGTCCAGTTTGTACCGTTATTAGTTGAATAATAAATACCGTTTGAATTGTTGCCGCAAAAATATATGAATCTTTTTTAACTAATGAATTGACCTGTCTAAGTTATTTAACGAAGTTTGGTGTCCAGTTTACTCCGTCGTTGGTCGTATAATAAACTCCCGTTCCCGTCAGTTCCTGCAAACATATAACTTCCGTTTATTAGACAATGAAATTGTGTTTTGCAGTAAGATTTTTATAATGTCCATCTTAATCCGCCATCTGATGATGAATAAACTCCGTCAGTTGTTCCTGCATAATAAATTATTCCCTGATTGTATTATAGCTCCAATACTTGATGGTGGCGGTGATTCCCAAGTTTGTCCATTATTTGTAGAAGTAAAATATCCCATTAGTATCTGCTCCTGCAAAATATTTACTTCCGGAAACTGCAATTCCATATAACATATTGATTATAATCAAGATTGAGTCCAGTTTGTTCCGTTATTTGTTGATTTAAATAATACGGACCATTATTGAATTTCTGCGAATAATATTATCTACCCGAAACTGCAAGTGAATACACATCTAATATTAAAGCCAATACTTGACCAGTTTACTCCATTATTTGATGTAATAGATAAACTTCCATATTGCGTTAGTCCAGCATATACATTATTTCCTTATAAACTAGAAACGTATTACAATAACCTGAAGTAAAAGTTTGACGTCCAACTTATACCGTTATTTGAAGATAAATAATATGCCGTAATACTCCTGTACCTGCATAATATATTATCTCCTGATGTGGTAATGAAATAACATTCGTCCGATTGTTTAAGGAGGTTTGAATCCAATTTAGCACCGTTATTTGTTGTAAATATACACCGTATCCGTTAGTAATCCGGCAAATATCGTATTTCCTGAAACAATGACTATATAACTTGTCATAAGTCAAACCAATTGTAGTCCAGTTATACACCTCTGTTTGTTGACAAATATATACCATAGTAACCCCAAGACCGCATAAATATTATTTCCTGAAACATACAATTGATGATAAGTCATTATCTATTATCTGAGAATATTTTTATCCAGTTTTTCCATTATTTGTTGACATAATAAATAGCACCTTGCCACTACTATTATCCGGTTCCTGCAAAAATTGTATCTCCGGATACTGCTAAAACAATTTATCCTTTTTCCCAAATAAATTATAATTCACTGCGTCCATTGCGCATTGCAATCATCAACCTTAAACGTGAATTGTAAAACAAAGAAAAGTATAAAAACAAAAGTAGAAAATAATTTTTTCATAAATTTATTCCTCTAATTAATTTAAAAATATTTTATTAATAAATAAAGTAAATACTTATCAGGGAAACTGTCGGGAGATAACTCCCGGCAATACAAAATTACTTTTAAATTCCATTTATAATCCAGAATACCAAAACAATCTATAATGCACTATCGTTAATATCGGTATCTGCAACGTGCCTAAAAATCGTAAAATAATCAATTGCTTTTTTTATCCACTTCACCCTTAAAACATTATACTTACTTACCGGAAGTCCATAAAACAAAAAAGCCCGATGTCTCCATCAGGCTTTCCTATTGTCAAACTTTTGATATTTTATTTTTAATATTTTATATTTCTTTGTGCATTTTTCCTCTCGCAAGTGACGCAAATATACCGCCGAAACACAGCAGCGCAAATAGCCCGAACGCTATTCGCACACTCGTTATCAGCTCAGGATGATTCGCCGCCTTTATCTCCGCCTCTCCTATCACCAGCGTAAATATCACTATCACTATCGCCATACTTATCATCTGACCCATCGTCCGCATCAGCGAAAGTATTGCCGACGCCGTTCCCACATCCTTCTTCTCCACTGCACTCATTATCGCATTCGAATTCGGTGACGAGAAAAGCGCAAACCCCACTCCAAGCACTCCAAGGTTTATTATTATATAAAGTAATGTCGTTTCATTCCCCGCAAAACAAAGCAGACCAAGACACACCGTTATCAGCATCATCCCCAGAGATGAAACGTACCGCGGCTCAATCCTGTCCGACATCCTTCCCGCTATCGGCGAAAACACTGCCATCAGTATCGGCTGGGCAATCAGCACCATTCCCGCTTCCTGAGGCGTCATCGCTTTTATATGCTGAAGATAAAGACTCAGCAAAAAACTTATCGCCGAAGTCGCACTGTAATTTATCAGTGCCGCTATATTTGAAAAGGTAAAACTTTTATTGTTTTTAAAAATATCTAAACGCAGTACAGGAAACTCCGTCCTCTCCGAAACAACTTTGTAAACGTAAAACATCACAAGCCCCGCCGCTATCAAAACAAAACTGTAAACCTTCGGCACAAAAGATATTCCAAGCATCAATGAAGTAATCGCAAACGCAAATATCGCCGAACCTTTTAAATCAAAACTCTCTCCCTCCGAAACTTTCCAGTCCTCCGTTATAAAAAACACCATCATAAAATATAACAGCATACATACAACAAAACTAAATATGAAAATATAACGCCATCCGAATTGCTGTGTTATTATTCCTCCAAGAAATGGTCCCACTGAAAGCCCTATGTAAACTGCAGCAATCACTATGCCCAGCACGTGTCCCCTTTTATTCGCAGGATACGCCGAAACGATAATCGAAAATGAGTTAATGAAAATTAATGAAAGACCAATCCCCTGAAATGCCCTGAAAACTAAAAGCAGTACTCCCGTGTTTGAAACTGCAGAGAGCAAACAACTCGCCGCGAAAACCAAAACTCCCGCCTTCAGATATTTTGCCCTGCCGTAAATATCCGAAAGTTTTCCGACCGGTATAAGCGAAGCAACTCCTGTTAAAACATAAGCAGTCGCAATCCAGCTTAGCATCACTGCACTCGCGTCAAACTCAACCGCGATCGATGGCAAGCGCAACATTTATAGCCGAGCCCATAAACGCCGTTATGAACGACGCAATAACCGAAACCGTTAAAATTATTTTTGGAGAATTTTTAAACCTGTTCAATATAAAATTTTATTCCTTCTGTTTTCCTTCGCTCAATTCATTAAATCACAACCTGAAGTTTATTCCCGCCCTCGTTGTCAGATACATTCCCGTACTTATTCCCGCAACGTTCACAGGATTGAGTGTATCCTTTGATACTAAATAATCTTTCACAAAATCCGCTTTTACAAAATTAAACTTCACAACCACATCAACCGATATTCTCGGAGTAACTTCAAAAAACGTCCCGACACCCAAAGCAAGTCCGAACCCAACTGCTGATTCCTTTGTCGCATCAATTTGTGTAATCGTAGAACCCGTTAATTTAATATTACCGCCTAACCTTTTATCAAAATCCAGAATATATGCACCAAGTTCTGCTGTTCCGTAAGGTACAATCTTTGGCGTTACGGGGTCAAACATATACCTGATTCCCGCAGTAATTGGAATTACAGACATATACCAGTTTTCGGTTACACTTGCATAAGCGTCTAACTGATGAATGTCATCATTCAGGTTTTCAGTCCTGAATTCCGATTTACCGTAACTCGTCGTAAACAAAAATTCCGTTGTAGGTGTTATCCTGTATCCGAAATTAAACTCAGCAGACGGCGCTATGGAATAGACATTCGCAAGTTCCGTTACAGGAATATTGACTCCGCCGTTTACTCCGAGTCTGATTTTCGATTGTGAGTTAGCGCATAAACTAACCGAAAATATTATTGCTATGATTAAAATTAATCTTTTCATACTGCCTCTTATTTTATTTCTTAATTAACTTCAAAATAACTTTTAAAATTTTTCTTTTGTAGTCAAATATACAACACTCCTGTAAAATTAAAAAGCCCCGTTAATAAAATTAACGGGGCTTCATAAATATCCTCTTGTCAATTAATCTAAAAATCCAATTTCAACTTCGCATAGAAATTTCTTCCCGGTTCAACTACTACCAAACCTCTGTTTGAAGATAAATGATTTCTGTATTCTTTATCAAAAATATTTTCAACTCCTGCAAACAATTGCACCGAAAATAATCTGGATTTTAAAGTTGTTGAACTTAAGCCCGCATTAAACACCGCATACCCCGGGTGTATCCAACTCCCCCTTTGCTGTATTTTCCTGTTTATCATACAGAGAAGTACTCAAATCAAAATTCACATAATTGTAAACCGAAAACTTCAAACCAACCTTTCCGTTTAACGGCGGTATCAATGCAAGGTTTGTGTTATTTTCCGTATCCTCGCCTCTGACGTATGAAAGCGAACCGTAACCAATAAACGTTCTGTAAAAATTATACATAAACTCGAAGTCGTAACCGTACAACCTGGCTTTACCTATATTCGTTTTTATAAATGCAGGTCTGTTATCATAAGTCCCGGGAATTTCCGCAACCAGATCTTCGAACGAATTATAAAATACATTTCCTGAAAATGTTATTTTATCTCTCCAGACCCTGAAACCTAAATCACCAAAGTATCCCTTTTCGGGCAACAGGTCAGGATTACCAACTCTTATTGAACTGCCAAGGTCAATGTACTGATATCGTTCTTCAAGCGACGGTGAACGAAATGAACGCGACACATTAAACGTTAAATCGTAATTTTTAGTAAATGAATAAATTGCTCCAAGGTTTGCACTCCACGAAACATCATCCGCTTCCCTCGAATTCCATATAACCTTTTGTCCGCTTGGTGAATAATTATAAACTCCATTGGTTATTTCGTAAACGGGCTGTAAAGTCGAAGAGTTTGTAACTTTTATCTGGTCAACTCTTCCGCCGAAATTTAACTTCAACTTATCACTCAGTGTCTTGAACTCATCCTGAAAATAAGCACCTATGCTTCTGTAATCTGCGTCGGGTATCGGTTTTTCTCCAATGGTTTTTAAAATTGTGCCCGTTAAGTTTCCTGACGTAGTGTCATAGTTCTCTATTCTTTGGTTTCTTTCTCTCTTCGAATCCAAAGCCCTCATCCAGATATCAACACCTGTTATCAGATTATTATACTTACCTATCTGCCAGTCTGCTTTAAACTGTAAACCGTTTGTATAGTGTCTTGCATTTGGAGTTATGCTCAGGACATAAACTTTTTGCTTTGTCTTTCCCGTAGGAGTTTTTACTGTCGATATCTGATTCGGAATGTTTTCCACATCTCTGAGTATAGACTGATAAAAATATTTTACCGATAATTGTTTCAAGGGCTTTAAAAGATTTTTCATCCTGTACTCACCTGATATCATATCCCTGTCTTCCTTAGGATATTTAACTACCGCCGAAGTCGGGAACAGCGTACCTCCGCCCGGAAGCCCTACATCTGTCGCACGGTATCTCTGATATGATAACCTGAACTCGTGATTTTTTACAGGTCTTAAGCCAAGGTTTAAACTAACATTATTATCTTTAAACTGACTGTTTGGTAATTCACCTTTTGGTGTCATTGTATTTCCTGCATCTCTTAAACTGCCGCTGATTTTTGCAAAAAACTTTTCGCTTGATGCATACAACGAAAGCCAGCCGTTAGGACTCTGATTAACCGAATTATATCCGCTTATCAAAGAAGCACCATAAATAAACTTATTACTGAAATCACCATGCTTTGTAAACACATTAACAACTCCTCCAAATGCACCTGTTCCGTATAAAGAAGATACACCGCCTTTTATTACTTCAACTCTGCTTATATCATTCAAATCGACAAGTGAAAGTCTTGCCGCAAGGTCGTTTGCAGTCTCGACTCTGTTTCCGTCAATATTCATTACGACGTTTGCCTTGCTCAATCCTCTAATACTAATATCAGATGCCCAGATTCCATCACGCGTAACAGAAAGTCCCGGTTTATTTTCAAGTGCATCACCTAAAGTCTGATATTGTTTTTTCAAAATTTCTTCTTCAGAAACTAACTCCATTGGAAGCGAAACATTTTTAAGCAGCGCCTCATACCTTGTACTTGATACATTTATTTCACCCGTTGTTATTTCGCTCGAAACGAGATTAATCTCAACTTTCGTTATGACCCCTTTTTTCACATCAAGGTTTAAAATCCCTGACTTATAACCATCGTGAAAATAATTTATCTTATAATTTCCTTCGGGTAAATTATAGAATGCAAAATTACCCTTTGCATCTGTAACTGATTTTATGTTATCAATCTGTAATTTGGCACCATTCTTTAGTTCGTATGAATTAATTACCAAATCAACACCTGAAATGGTCACTCTTGTTTCAGAGTCTGTAACTATACCTGTTACCGAAACCTCCTGGGAAAAAAGATTTAATGAGAAAAGAAGAAATATTACTAAAATAAATATCTTTTTCATAACTAA
This sequence comes from Ignavibacteriota bacterium, assembly GCA_963748665.1. Lineage (GTDB taxonomy): Bacteria > Bacteroidota > Ignavibacteria > Tepidaquicellales > Tepidaquicellaceae > CAIKZJ01. The sequence continues at coordinate 80,159 of CAVVJW010000018.1, forward strand.
TTATTATTTTTAAATCACACTAAAATATCCTTTTTGAGAATAAAATAAAATTCATAAATTTTTGGACTTGATAATACAGAGAAAGATTATGGACAGGAAAGTCTGCAGTACTATTCTGTTTCTTTAGCATAAAACTAATATCCTTTCTTTTACCTTTAAATCTCGTTTAATGTATTATATTTTTGTTCAATGAAAAAGTATTTTGCTTTAATATTAAACCTCTGTCTGATTCACTTTTTATTAGGCCTTGATATAAACATTGTCAGTGTTTCATTGCCGTCCATAGCGACACATTTTAACGTTGCCGTGAATGTTGTCTCAAGGGTTGTATGGGTTTATTTTTTAGTATTAACCTGTTTTCTGCTCGCCTTTGGGAAACTTGGCGACCTTAAAGGATTCAAAAAGATTTATATTGCAGGTATTTTTGTTTTTCTGAGCGGAAGTATTCTTTGTTACTTTGCAAACGATTTTAATTTGCTTGTATTTTTCAGAGTCTATCAGGCATTCGGGAGCGCCGTCCTTTTTGCACTTACTCCTGCTATTATTGCCGCAGGCATTCCTGTTGAAATGCGTGGTAAGGTCTATGGTATAAATTATTCGTTCACTGCACTCGGTGGAATTATTGGCAGAGCATTAAGCGGATTTTTAATAGAAGGTCTCGGCTGGAATTCTATTTTTCTGATTAATATCCCTATCGGAATTATCGCACTCATTATAACTTATAAATATCTGCAGAATTATTATTCTGCTAAATCCGAAAAAAGATTTGATGTAGTCGGAACATTACTGATTTTCTTCGGTCTGCTTACTTTGTTGTACGCAATTAACACAGGTGATGATTTTGGATGGACATCAATCACAATAATATCTTTAATACTTACATCTATAATATTGATTACTCTGTTTATTTTCAGACAATACAGAATCGACTTCCCTCTTCTGAATTTAAAAATTCTGAAAGACCATAATATTTCATTCTCAATAATATCATTCGTATTCGTTTATATTATTACAAACGGAATGATATACATTACTCCGTTTCTCTTACTCTGGGTTATTGGTTTACCAAAACAACAGACAGGATTGTTAATGGCAGTGCCGTCTTTATTGCAATTCTTTTCAGGATATTTATCAGGATATCTTTCTGACAGAATGAATTCAAAATTCATTCGAGTAATCGGAATGGTTTTAATTGCAGTATCTCTGGTTCTCTATTCATTTATAACTCAGGATACAAATATATTTATTTTAATCTTTATTCTTTCATTGTATGGTTTTGCAATCGGTTTCTTTATACCTGCAAACACAAACAGAATTATGACTTCTGCTCCTTTGAACAAAAAGGTATTGTTTCAAGTTTTATGACGACCTCAATCAGACTCGGCTCGGCACTTGGGGTTGTTATTTTCGGTGCTGTATTTTCATATTTCGTACCGCAGAAAAACCCTATTCAGAACGGAATTGATATAGCAACAGTCCTTACTGGATTTAAAGCAGCATTTCTTTTCGGTTCTGCAATTGCAATCGCAGGTTTGTACTTTGTTATAAGTAAAGATAAAATAAAAACGGAAAGAATAAATTAACTTTAAAAAGAAAACCCCCTTGCAAAATACATACAAGGGGGTTAATAATTTTTAAACTGAATCTACCTTACACCCTGCATCATTTTCAGTAATGGTTTTATCAGCACAAATAAAACAATTGAACTTATACCTGCCATTCCAACAAATATATAAAAGAAATCAACAGTTGTATTTATTGGAAACAAACCTAATAATATTGGTTTATGATTTTCAGTCGGGAAAAATGCACTTAACACACCTGATAGTTTAAACGAAGTACCGAGCGATAAAAACCAGATTGCCATAAGCACAGAGCCAAATCTAATCGGAGCAAGTTTAACTATCATTGATAAACCAATAGGCGAAAGAGATAACTCACCGATTGTCAAAACAAAATACATTACAATGAGCCAGAGCATTCCTACTTTAACTCCGGGGGCAAGAACATTAACTGCAATCGCAAGTATTAAATATGAAAGAGCCATTAAAAATAATCCAAGTGCAAGTTTAAAAGGTATTGATGGTTCTTTATTTCCTTTTGCGAGAAATGTCCAGACTACAGCCATTAAAGGTGCAAAGGCAACAATAAACAATGGTCCGAATGCCTGAAGAACAGAAGGCGGAATACTCCATCCGAATATTGACCTGTCAACCTGATTATCCGCAAAGTATGTCAATGACGAACCAATCTGTCCGAATGCAATCCAGAAAATCATAGTAAAGACAACAAGAATAAACATCGCCATGATTTTCTTTTTTTCAACTGAGGATAATGTTCTGTCAGTAATTATTGAAAGCGGTGCAGTAAAAAAAGTCGCATAAATAAAAGAACCAATTATATCTGCATTCAGAGCATATTTAAAAGCAAAGAATAAAACAACGAACACTATTAAATTCACAATAATCTGGTTCTTACTGACACCGGTTTTATCTGTTGCTGCCGGTTTTAATTTGGCAGGAGGAATTGCTCCAACCGGTGAGCCGTCAGGCTTTACTACATATTTATTTTTAAACGGAATAAAAATTGCGAGACTTAACAGCATACCCACGCCTGCTGCAAAATAGCCCCATTTAAAATCTGCTATGTTTCCTGTGTTTCCAAGAAATCCGCAAACAATTGGAGCGAGCAAACCGCCGAGGTTAATACCCATATAAAAAATAGTAAAGGCAGAATCAATCCTTTTATCACCTTCGGGATAAAGTTGTCCGACCATCGAAGAAATGTTTGGTTTGAAGAAACCATTTCCCAGACACAGAAACACCAGCCCTGAATACAGCAAAATCGATGCTACGGATTTATCAGCAAAGAGTAAACCGCTTGTGAAAAGAATAAACTGACCAACTGCCATCAAAGCACCGCCTGTAACTATTGATTTTCTGTTACCGAAATATCTGTCGGAAATAAATCCGCCTATTAATGCAGTAATATAAACCATACCTGTATAATTACCATAAATCAAATCTGCAAAAGTCTTATCAAAACTCAATGCCTGAATCATATAAAGATAAAACACTGCCTGCATTCCGTAGAAACTGAAACGCTCCCACATTTCCGTAAAGAACAGAAGATACAGTCCTCCCGGATGTTTAAGTTTTTCTGTGTTATTCATTATAATAAAATATTTTAATAATATTATTTAAGTCTATCGGCTTTCTCTTTTGCACTTAATTCAAGTCCGTGCGCATTCGGTCCCATTTCATTTCTTCTAAGCATAAATGCAAAGAACAGACCAAGGAAGCCAAGTATTGAAAATATCCACATCCCCAATCTGTAACCTGTCGGATTTGTCGCACTTGCTCCGGAAAAATCATTCGCCCATCCTATCATTAAGTTAAAACCAAATAAACCAATGTTTTGTATCATTGTCATAAGTCCATACGCCGTACCAAGTTTTTCTTCTTTGACAACTAACGCAACCGAAGGCCACATTACAGCAGGAATAAGTGAAAATGCAAAACCCATCATCGCCATCGGAACTATTAAATAGTAAGGAATGATTGCCTCTTCAATTCCAAAGAACGGCATATTAACATGAATTCCGCCGTAAAGACCAATCATTGATGCCAAGTCAACTTTATAAGCCATTATTAAATAAACAGGTATTATTGCTAAAGCACCAAGCATCATTAATAAAGAACGTTTACCGATTTTATCAGAAAGCAAACCAAAGAGAGGTGTAAAAATCATTGCCGCAAGTGTTAATATACTCGAAAGATTTCCTCCGACTTCGCGGGTTGTACCGTGTGCTTCCTGAAAAAATTTAATCGCAAAAGTCTGGAACGGAAACATTGCAGAATAGAAAGTTACACACAATGCTGTGATGAACCAGAATGAAACTCCGAATTTAAATAGTCCTTTAAATTCTACTTTATCCTGTGAACCGTCTTTCGGCATTTCATATTTCTTTGTAGCATAAACATCAAGTACGTAATAAAATATTATGCAGATAACAGCAAATATACCGGCCGCAACAGTTATCATTAAAGGCTTTTGCCAGTCATCAAAAAATGATTTTGCTATTGTCGGAGAATTGAGAGCAAGAAAAGAACCAAGCCTAGCAACAGTTAGATTTATACCGAAAGCAAATGAAAGTTCTTTACCTTTAAACCAGCGTGCGATAATTGTTGTTATTGCAACAATCATAGATTCAGCACCAAGCCCGAATATTAATCTTCCCGCTGCCATCGTAACAAGTGAGCCATTTAATGCAGTTACTATGGCGCCAATCATAATCAGTACAGTGAAAATTAATACCGATTTACGTGTTCCGATTTTATCAATAACTACACCGCCAATAAGTACCATTATAATATTCGGAAAACTGTAAATTGCATTTAGTAATCCAATATTAGAATCTGAAAAACCGAGTTGTACTTTAAGTAAATCGGCAAGAGGGCTAATGCTATCATAGATATAATAATTTCCGAACATTGCGAAACTGATAAGAATCAGTGCAAACCAACGCATAAAACCTGAAGGCTGTTGCTTTAAAACATTACTATCTGTCATAAGTTAATAATAAGATTATTAAAATCGATTTTGCAAATGTAAATATTTTTATTGCAAGGTTAAATGTTTAAAAGAGTGACTGAAAAAATAAAATTATTTCTTAGGATAGCGGACAGAATTGCTAAAAATAAATCAAACGGAAAAAACATGACAAAAAAGAGCAAAAATATTAGGTAATTCGTTAAATATTGAATTTTGTCTATATTAAATATATTTTTTCATATTATGGAAAGAAATTATTTGAAAAATAATTTTCAGACACTCGTTGAAGATATTAAACTTGTTTGTGAAAATACAGGAAGGGATTTTAATAGTATAACATTGGTTGCCGTAAGTAAAACTTTTTCTGAAGATGATATATCTTATGTTAATGATTTAGGGCATACGGATTTCGGAGAAAATAAAGTTCAGGAATTAAAATCAAAGTACGATAATTTAAAGGGCAAAAATATTAAATGGCATTTAATCGGTCATTTACAAACTAATAAAGTAAAGTATGTAGCTGATTTCGTTTATTTAATTCATTCGGTTGACAGTTTAAAACTTGCCGAAGTCATAAATGAACAGGCAATGAAACATAATAGAATTATTGATGTTTTAGTTCAGGTAAACACGAGTAACGAAGACCAGAAGTCAGGTATAAACCCGGAAGAAACAAAGAATTTGTGCGGAGAGATTTCTAAACTTAAAAATGTTTGTGTCAAAGGATTAATGACAATTGGTATGTTTACAGATGATGAGGATATAATAAGAGCAAACTTTAAGAGTTTAAAATCTGTTTATGATGAATTAAAACTTATTCATACTTCATTCGAATATTTGTCAATGGGAATGACTTCGGATTATAAAATTGCAATAGAGGAAGGCTCGAATATGTTAAGGATTGGAAGTGCTATATTTGGATACAGAAATTATTTAAATTAAATTTTAAAATTAAAAAACATAATATTATGATTATTTCTTCAAAAGACATTAAGAAAAGGGATTTTAAGAAATCACTTAGAGGTTATGATACAGATGAAGTTGATGCTTTTCTGGAGACTGTAAGCAGTCACTACGAAAAACTCTTAGTGGAAAACAGAAATCAGGCCGAAAGGATAAAGTCTTTATTACAGGATATAGATATTTATAAAGAAAACGAATTAAACCTTCAGAAAGCAATCATTAAATCCCAGGATTTAGGAGAAGAGATTGTTCTAAACGCCAAAAAGAAGGGTGATTTAATAGTCCGCGAAGCAGAACTTGACGCAAGAAATATTAAACAAAATATAGACGATGAGATTCTTGCAAAGAAACAAATTCTTGAAGAGATAAAGCAAAGAAATGAAAAAACGTTTGATGACTTAAAAAACTTCTTGCACGATAAGTTAAACGAACTTGAAGAGTTTTTTAAAAACAGGAAGATTTTAAACATGGAATTAAACCCTTCGACTGAAATGCATTTTCATATCGAGGAAGAGGAAATTCAAACGGAAGAAGAAGTAAGACCATTTAAGAAGATATCTTTGACATCACAATCTTTACAGAATCCGGATAGTTCCTTTGACGATAGTTTTGAGATTAAGTAATAATAATCAGATGAATAAATCACATATAGAAGCATACAATTATATTAACTCAATTTCCGACAAGAGTTATGAGGTAGGAATTATATTAGGCACAGGATTAGGCGGCCTGGTAAAATTCATTGATATTGAGCATTCGATAGATTATAAAGATCTGCCCGATTTTCCTGTCTCAACGGTTGAATCACATACCGGTAAACTAATTATGGGAAAACTTTCGGGTAAGAATGTTATGGCAATGTCAGGCAGATTTCACTTCTACGAAGGATACCAGCATCAAAGAATAACATTTCCAATTCATGTTATGAAACACGCCGGAGTAAGGCATCTAATTGTTTCAAATGCCTGCGGAGGGGTGAGCACAAAATTAAATAAAGCAGATTTAATGATTATGACTTCGCATTTTAATCTTCATTTTAGTACCCCAATAACAGGGGAAACAAATAACGGTATTGCGAAATCTAAATTCTTCTACGATGAAGATTTAATAGCGTTAGCGGAAAAAGTTGCGTTAAAGAATAATATAAATATAAAAAAAGGAAGTTATGTGTCGGTACAAGGTCCGAATTTAGAGACAAAGGCTGAGTACAGGCTTATGCAAAAAATCGGTGCAGATACTGTTGGAATGTCAACGATTCCTGAAGTTATTGTAGCGAGAGAATTAGGGATGAAGACACTCGGGCTATCGATAATCACAGATTTAGGATTTCCCGATACATTAAAGGTTGCAATGTTGAAAGACATTCTTGAATCTGCAAGTATTGCTGAACCTAAGATGGTAACATTAATTAAAAAATTATTAATTGAATTATAAAAATAAAATGACTGAGCAAAGAAAGAGAATTTTAGAATCCGTAAAAGCAATTAAGCAGCAATTACCTTCTAAATTAAAACCTAAGGTTGCTTTAATAGTGGATGATAATTACACATTACCTTATGGTATAAACATTCTTAAGAAGATTGACTATAAAGACATTCCGCCTAAATTTGCAAATGTGGACAAAGAAAACAAAGGAAAGATTTATTTTGCAAAAGCAGGTTCCAGAGATTTGATAATTTTCAAAGGAAGGTTTTATTTTTACGAAGGATACTCAATGAGGGATATCGGACATATTATTTATATTATGAGTTACCTGGGAATTGAAAAAATTATTTCTGTTGAAGAAGTGGGAAATCTAAATCCAAGATTTGAAAGCGGTGAACTTGCATTAATATATGACCACATAAATTTAATGGGAGATAATCCGTTAATCGGTGAAAATGACGAAGAACTTGGAATACGATTTCCGGATATGAGCAATGCATACGATGCGAAGTTATTCGAAAGAATTTACAAAGTCTTCCAGGATAACAAAGTAAGGATTAACGAAGCGGTCTATTTAAGCATTATAGGTCCGCAAACCGAAACCGAAGCTGAAACAAGGTTTTACAGAGAAATAGGTTCTGACGTTCTGGGTTATGCACTTGCACCCGAGAACATTACTGCTGTTCATTCAAATATTAAATTCGCTGCTATAGGATTAATCACGAGAGATTTAATTGCTGACAGAATGCTTGAAGACAAAAGAAGCATTGAGGAGAAGAGAAAGGAAGAACAAAATAACAGAAGGTATGCACATACAGAACTTAATAAAATACTTGCTAAGATAATCAAAACGATATAGTTACGCTAAAGAAATCACATAAGACCAGTAAACAGGAATTATCTAAAGAAATTTGATATTTCCGGATTTTCTATTTAACTTTAGCACTCAAATATTTTTAACCAGGTATATTTAGTGAAACAAATAGGTAAAATTTTTGTTTCATTTAAATAGATTTTAAATTACTAATTAATAATTAATGACAAAAATTCATTCAGTATTGTTAATACTGTTATTTGTATTTGCAACTAATTCAGTTGCGCAGATATACGATACCGTAAAAGTAGAGGCAGAAAGCATAGATGAAGCAGATGGGTCATTCTCATCTTATTTAATCGACCACTTCCCTATTATATCAGACAATCTTGTTAAAAAGATAACTGATAAGAGAATAATTGAGATGGTTGATAAACCGATTGAAGTTGGCGGCGGAACATTTTATAAGGTTAATTATCTTGTCCCGAAAAGTTATCTAAAGGATACTATGAAGATTCTATGGGAGTTAAATATTCCCGAATTTCGTTCACATTTATTTTTGATAGATGGAAAAGATACAAGTTACATCGATACCTGGAACAACGTTATCGGTACTGCAAAAGACAAAACTTATACAGGATTTTATGAGGCGTTCAGAGTGAGAAACTATCCATCCTGGAAAGATCCTGAAAAAGGAAAGGAAGATAAACCCGCAACTCCTCCCGGACCTAACAATCCATTGGGTTTGTTTGTAGTTCATTACGATGAAAATTCTTTGAGATATTTTCACGGTACAAATAAGAATAATCTGATTTATTCAAAGATGAGAAATCTTTCACACGGCTGCGTGAGAAACGATAACGACAACATTGCAAAGATGAAAGAGTTTTTAATTAAACGTGTAATCAAATCACAGGATTTGTCAGGCTGGCTTGACAGTAAAAGAAGTATGACTTACGATTTTGATAAAATTGACAGATTCCCTGTAAGGATAATTTACAAGACTTTTATGATTGACAGGGATGAGAAAGGGTTGTTTGTAGAACTATATAAAGATATATACAACTATTCAAATTCAAGAAATATAAGTTCAAAATGGGATAATGACCAATTAATAACATTGACCACAAGTGAAAACCTTTTAAATGAATTTAAAATAAAAGCAAAAGGCGAATATACGGAAGAAAAAATTAACGTAATCGTTGACTATGTTCTTAAGAATCTTGATACATACGAAAGATACTATATTAATGAATTCAATTTATAATCCTTTTTAATTGAGAACTTTTAAACTTTTACTACTAAGGCAATAGCACATAAAATGTGATTTAAATGACGTTAACAACAATACATTTATTCTTTTGCCTTAGTCGTAAACTTCTTTAATATTATCAAATTTATTTTTTTAAAAACTTTCGTCTCTCCACTTTTTAATCCTCCAGGGTGAATCAATGTCTGGACGTGAAAGATTCATATCGGCAAAACCAAAAAGCCTGACAACATTACTTGGGTTAAAAGTTATTGTAAGATTAAAACCCCTCTTCACATTTATATCAAGACTATCACCAAGATAAGAGGTTATATTATTCCAGATAATATCAATTTTCTGGGAATTCTGAAACAGTCTGCTTGTTGTCCTCATTTCTGTGGGCTTGTCCCACGAAACATCGAAGCCTGTTTCATAATCTTTGTATGTAAAAATAAAATCATCCCTCAATAAAGCCGAATAAACCGAAGTATCTTTAAAAGTATAAGCATACTTAAAATTTACAAAAACTCCTTCCACAGTTTTTTGGTCGGCAAGAATGTTTGAAGAACCGGATTCATCCAATGAAGGTGCAAATATGTTATCGCACGAAGCAAACGCTCCTAACCCGAAAAGAATTATTACGATAAAATATTTTTTCATTAACGTTTATAGAATTAATTTTGTAAAATTTACCATTTATAACCGTCATATTCAATTAAAAAACCGAATTAACATTCTATTTAACAAAACATAATTCATTTATCATGCCTTTAGGATTTGAAATATTTTCGGTATTATTTTAAATATTAAGTTTTATACAATTACTAACTACCTTTTTTTGCACGCAATACACTCCAGGTTGTGTCTGTAGGTAATGACTGTATATCTATCCATTTGTGAATAGACCAGAGGTTTCTGGAATCTGCTGAAAGTATCAGACGAATTTTTCCTTTCAATGTTTTTGCGACAGATGGATCTTGATGTTCAATCCGCAATAAATAATCCGCATCGAATGTTGACGTATCCGTAGCTGATATCCAGTTCGTTTCTGAGAAGAAAAGATTTGATGTTGATGTAGGGTCAGTGATACTCAATACATTTCTGTAATAGTTTTTCTCATTCGTTGTATTCCAGTTAAGAAATATGGGATATTGTATTCCTGAGGCTACATCAGGAACATAAGAATATGTACGGTTAGAATAGTTTGTGTCAACAAAACATTTCATATAATTATCTAAATCCTTTTCTATTATAGAGAATTGCAGGTTAACTATCACAAGGTCAGGTGATGTCGGCGGAATGAAGGTTGAACGCGAAGTTACGGGCAGTTCATCATCGCGAATTGCACAGGAAAAAAATGCAGAAGTAAAATATACTATCAATAATATGTTAATTACTTTTTTCATTCATTCTATACATTTAGATACAAAAATCATTCGCGAAGAATTCCCATTATCATAAATACTCCCGTAATAGTCACCGAAAATTTTTATAACGTCAAAACCCGTTTTTTTCAGTGCTTGTATTATTTCATCTTTCGTATAAAGTCTCAAACGTTCGTTGTATATTTCATCTTCAATAAGAATATCTTTAAACACAAATCCGTTTTTGATGTATCTTTTCTGTATTACCTTTGTTCCTTCGAAAATATCCTCGGACACAGGAACGAGAGTCTTTTTTAAATTATCTGAGTTGATAAAATCAAAAATAAAGTATCCGTCTTTTTTTAAAGATTTCCCTATATTTCTGAAAACCTGAAAATTCTCTTCATCTGTTTCGAAATAACCAAAACTCGTAAAAATATTTATAGCCGCATCGAATGATTTCTCAAAAGAAAAGTTTTTCATATCTTTAATGAAAAACTTAACTTTTAAATCCTTCTCTTTTGCGTTTTTCAAGCTTTCAATTGCCTGAGAAATAAGGTATGAAGACAGGTCAAAACCTGTAACATTGTATCCGCGTCTGGCAAATTCAATCGTATGTCTCCCTGCTCCACAACATACATCAAGGATTTTTGAATCTCTATGCAAAGGAATATTTCTCTGTATTAAATTTACAATATCCCGTGCTTCCTTTTCATCCCTGTGGCTGTAAAGTGAAAGATAAAACTTATTCGAGAACCATTTTTCGTACCAGTTTTTTTCAGGCATAATTCATTCTAAAATATTGTAACTCTTCCTTCAATTGCCTTTGCTAGCGTAACCTGGTCAGTTAGTTCAATATCAGAACCTATAGGAATACCACGGGCAATACGTGTAATTTTCATACCAAGCGGTTTTATAATTTTGCTTAGGTACAGAATAGTAGTTTCGCCTTCAACCGTTGGATTTAGGGCAAGAATAATTTCAGTTATAGTATTGTTCGCATCGTCTTCAAGCCTGTATAGCAGCTCTTTGATGCGAATGTCATTGGGACCAATTCCGTCTAACGGTGAAATCCTGCCGTGCAAAACGTGATAAAGACCCTTGTATTCATTGGTCTTTTCGATTGCGTAAACATCCTGAGGCTCTTCAACTACACAGATAGAAGATTTGCTCCTTTTTCCGGAAGAACATATTTTACAAACATCATCTTCGGTAATATTACAACAAACTGAACAGAACTTAATTTTATCTTTAATCTCAATCAATGCTTTAGATAATCTTTCAACATCTGTTCTTGGTTGCTTGATTAAAAACATCGCAAGCCGCTGTGCAGTCTTCCTTCCTACAGAGGGAAGTTTAGTCAGTTCGGTAACGAGGGTTTCCAGCGTATCAGAAATGTTAATCATCAACTAAAATCCTAAATTCAAACCTGGAATGTTTGGAATCATTCCGGCAGTTGCTTTCGACATTTCATCGCTTGAAAGTTTTTGTGAAGATTCAAATGCTTTGTTACAGGCTGCGATTATAAGGTCTTCGAGCATATCCTTATCGCCGGATTCGAGAACTTCTTTTTCGATTTCAATTTTCTGAATAACACTTTTTCCGTTAATGGTAACTTTTACCATACCACCACCCGATTCTTCGGTAAGAATTTTGTTTTCAAGCTCGGATTGAATCTGATCCATACGGTCCTGCATTTTTTTTACTTGTTTGAGCATACCTTGCATTTGATTCGGTTTCATAAATTTTTTATCTCCTGTGTTTATTATTAATTAATTAAAAGTCTAAATACTTATTCCAGAGGTTTAACAGATTTCCTGTGGCTACAACATCACCGAAACAGTAATCTGCGATTGTCTGAAACTGATTGTTTTCAAATAATTCTTTTACCATATCACCTTTTACTCCATCAGCCTTCGGACTTGGAATGCCAAGTTGCTTGCAGTAGAAGTCCAGAGAAAACTTTCTGCGGGCACCTGTGGGAGAATGTTTGTTGAATGTTAACTCTTTCATAAGGTCAATATGATACCCTTTAATATTAAAATCAGTGCCGCTCATTAAGTTATATGTAGGTCTTGATTTCATAATAAGGGTTCTCAGCATAATAAACGGACAATCGAATTCTCGTCCGTTAAATGTCACAAAAAGATTGTAACCTTCGGCTTTAATTTTTTTCCAGAAAAGTTCAATAATTTCTTTCTCACTTCCACAAAGATATGTAAGCTTTGTAAGGCTGTCTTCATTGTATAACTTTTCATTCGGTTCATCTTCTGTTTTTACGTTGAAGTCTAAGATTTTTTCTGCATTAAGTTTTGCAGTTGGGTCTAAAGCAGTTTCCTTTGGAGCATTTACAAGTACCGCACCTTCTTTCTTATTGTAATCAAGCATACCTATTGCAACAATGCGTGAAGTAAATGGTGTAAATACTAAACCTTCAATTGCCTTTTCTCTTTCTTCGTCATTCTTGGCAAATTTTACAAGGTATTCTTTTGTCTCTTCATCGTAATGAGTATTAAAATCATACGGAGCGACTTCAAGGTCAAATACCAGCACCTTCTTTTTCAGTATATCCATAATTATATTTCAAATATATTTTTAGCGGAAATCTTTATAGATTCATAACAATAAAACGGCTCACCGAATTCAGCACCAATTTTAAAACCAAAAAATCTTGCTCTCGCTTCCAGATCTTTCCTGAAAAGTTGAGAACTGATATAAGTTTCAGGTTCATCAGCAGAAACATTATTAGGTTTATAGAATTGTGTTGAATAACACTCGATTGCTTTCATCTTTTGTTTGAATGTATCACTAATATCAACTATAAAAGTAATTGGAAAATCGTACGCATGTCTGTAATAGAAAACTCTCTGAGGTCTGAATGCTTTAAGTTTACCTGTTTTAATTTTTGTAAGTCCCGAAAGAAATGCAGATTCTCTTATAAAATGACTCGCATTTACGTGATCTGTATGTCTGTCTGAAACATAGGGGGCAAAAATTACGGTAGGTCGTGTTTCTCTAATCACGGAAATTAATTTTTCCCGGTTTGCTTTTGTATTTTCTATGTTTCCGTCATTCATTTTCAGGTTTTTCCTGAAATGAATCCCCATTGCTTTACTTGCATTTTCAGTTTCTTTCTTGCGTGATTTAAGATTGCCGCGTGTGCTTAATTCACCCAGCGTTAAATCAACAATTCCGACTTTCCTGCCTTCCTTTATCATTTTTATTGCAGTTCCTGCTGATGTAATTTCAATATCATCAGGATGAGTTGCTATAAACAAAGCATCTAATTTCAATAGTCTGGCTTTTAGTTATAAAGTTATTAATATACTTATTCTTATCGTTTGAATAAATTTAAAAATGTTCTAATTGGAATAACCTACTGTTTGCACTAATATTATTTTCTGGTTATCATTAAGGTTCAATTCCTTACTTAGCTGCTCTTTTTCTACCCATGCTCTTATTACAGTGTTTAATCCAGATGAAGCACAAAAGAGATAAACATTTTCCCCGATAAATCCCGCGTGAGCACCTGAATAGACTTCTTTATCAGACCCGCTCTTAAGTTTTGAATAATCTGCAACATAAACAAGATTAATTGGTGCATTGTAAACAAAATCCTGCTTACCTGCAAAAGTTCTTAAATCTTTATTTGCAACGAGTTCGAGCGAATGGTCTTCGGCTAAGTACTTATATGTTGCTGATTCAAGAATTACATAGACTTCCATTGCTCTTGTATCGTTTGCAGTCGGAGCAGTTCTTTTACCGCTTTCTTCTCTGTTAATTCCAAACGCAGCCCAGAGTAAGTTTGAAAAAGTCTGGTCATCTGGTTTTCTTGAAGCAAAAGTTCTTGAAGAACTTCGTTTCTTCAACGCCTCCATTAATGGCATTCCACCAGATGTTTCAGGCGGCAAAAGTTTTATCTTTTCAGATAGATTTGATGAAATTCTTTTGTCCGATTTTGTTTCAAAACTTACAAAAGCATAAATCGTCACACAAATAGAAAGTGCTACGAGAGGGAATATTATTTTTTTCATAAAACTTATGAATTTAAATTTATATAAAATACAAATAAACAATTGTTGAAAAAATGAAATAAGTAACACCAATACCTGATGTAACATAGGTACTGGTGTCAGAAAAACAGATTAGATATTTAAAAATGCAAAATGAATAATGTTTTCGTTATAAGAAAGTGAATGACAGGAAAACTCGAAAGTATCATATCGTTTTTCAGTCCCCACACCTAAACCCGGATAATTTTTACTATCATACGAATCGAGTTTTTTCAATTCAATCTTCACGATATCCTCGGCATCATCTTTTTGCATCTTACTATCGGATTTATCTAAGTGATAGATTTCCATTGCAGTAGAATAGAGCATCTTCGAAAAATATTCCTTATATATATCGGATTTATTAAAAATCTCGACATTAATCAATTTATCGCCCGAGAACATAGCAAGACCGTTAGCATCTTTATCAAAATGGAAATCTTCAATAAACTTCTTAAAATTATTTTCCTTGGCCATCATCAATTCATTTAAGTCCATTGTTTCGGAATTATATTCGTGACATATCTCGTAAGCATTGATTTCTGACCATAATTCACTCTGGTTTGCATAATAACTTTTATTTGATTTCAGATTGTTTTTAATGTTAATACTCTTCATTTTCCGTAATTTAGCAGGCAAAGAGTATTCGGAATTTGTAAAGGTCTTTGATTTGTTTTTCCATCTGCCCTGCTCGATACAACTAACTGTAATTTTTGTAATAGAATCCGGTTCTAATAAGACGGAAGTATTAAGAACGCGATTTTGTTTGGCGCCCACTAAAACATCACCATCCATAAAAAATACGAAATGAGGAGAATTGTTTTCAACAACCAGATTATTAACCGACCCCTGTTCATTCATTTCTTTTACTGTAATAATTTTGTTTTTGAGTGCATAATTAGAACTTACGTACTCAAATGTATCGGCATCTTCACTTCGGAATTGAAGTAAACCAAATCCTTTTGACTTAAGAAAAGATTTTGACTCGAATTTCATAATAGCTCCTTTAATTTTATAACATTTTTAAAAAAAATGAATTTAATTTACACTTAAGAAAAAGCGTTGAATAACATATACAGATATGCGATGCAATTCAAAACATTTCTTATGCAAAGATACCAACTGCGCAAGGTCAATCATTATCATTTAATGATAATTTTTCAGTTCTCAGAAATTTTCACAAATTGCTTTATTTATATATACAGCTAAATGAAAGGAATTTTGGTAAATATTTAATTATTTTGTTGAAAATAAATATAATTGACGGAGAACATAGAATACGGCGTAATTCGTAAAAAAATCAGGAATGCGCGAATAAAAATAGGTAATGATTTTAAGGTGACTGCTGTAGTACCGATAAGTTACTCACAGGAAAGACTTGAAAATTTAATCTATGAAAAAAGGCATTGGATAAATAAAACTCTTTCCAGATTAAAGAATAATTCAAAAGAGATAAAGTTATCACAAAACGAGATACTATTGTTTGGTGAAATTTATGAATTTGTATTAGATGAATCTCTAAACAATAAAATATTAACGTACAACAACAGCAAGAGTATAAAATCAAATTATAATTTACCCGAAAAGAAATCATTGCTTTTAAACTGGTATAAACATCTTGCTAAGAAATACATTCCGATGAAGGCATCGGAATTAGCAAATAAACACGATTTTAAATTTGAGAGATTATTCATTAGAGATCAAAAGACTAAATGGGGAACATGCTCTGCAAAGAAGAACATATCATTTAACTGGAGACTGGTAAGATGCCCGGATTTTGTTATAGAATATTTAATTGTTCATGAGCTATCACATTTGCGTGAAATGAATCATTCAAAAAAATTCTGGGCAGAAGTAGAAAAAATAATTCCTGATTACAAACGTGCAAAAAAATGGTTATTAGAATATGAGTCGTATATTTTCAGAATATAATTCCGTATTAACAATATTATTATTTATGTTATGCTTTAACTCCTGTAAAAACGAAGAAGAAAAGAAGGTTGAAGCAGATTTTGATTCTCTGAAAACTAAAATCGGGGAGAACAAAACTAATGATTCAATAAATGAATCAGCGGAAGTTTTTGATAAAATAATATCGGAATATTCACAAAAACATAATGCATTATCAGATTTTTCAAAGTACAGTAAATCAAACTCATCAGATGCAATAAAATATTTGAAGAACAAATACATACTTTTTCCGATAATGAAGAATCAAATTGATTTAATAAATCAGAATGCATCATTAGATACTGTGTTAACATATTTGGGAAATAATTCTAATGCGTTTGTTTTCAATGCAAACGATGGTCTGCTGAAAATCAAAGGATTAGATAAATCGAAAAATGCAATAGTACTTTTTAAGGTTAGTTTAATCGAAGTGACACAAAAGTTATATCTGATGAAAAGATATAAAGATTTTCAGCATAAGGAAAGAAAAGTAACGGAGTTTTATATTACCGGACAAATTATAGATGCATTCAATGTGAATAGTCCTGAGACGAAACTAAGAGAGAAATTCAATCTTGAATAAAAGTTACAGTATATTGGTTAATCCCATAATATAAGAAGGCCAGTAAGAATTCTCCCCGATAAACGATTTATGAATTTTTCCTTTTATTTCAAAACCGCAATTTTCATAACATTTAACTGCACTCATATTATTCTCATAAACTTTAAGAGTCAATGTATTTAAAGATAATTCTTTAAAAGCAATATTTATTAATTTTTTTAACGCTGCTTTGCCGTAACCTTTATTTCTGTAAGATTCTTCGCCTATTAGCATTCTGCAAACACGGGCACTTTTTTTAGAAAGATTAATATCATTAAGTTCGCAATGTCCTATAATATTTCCACTTATGGAATCAATAATCTTATAAACCAAACGCGAATCTGATTTAATGTAATCTGATAACTGGCTATTATCCAGAGGAAAACGAAATACAGGCCCTGCAAACAGGACTAAATCCTCTTTAGATTTTATCCAATTAATTAATCTTTTGAAGTCTTGCTCCGTAAATTTATCAAGTTTTATCATAATGGTTATCGGAAATAAATTTAACTAAAATATTTCAAAAAGAAATCGCAAATAATAATCATACGATATGTTGACAAATGAATGTATTTTTAATAATCAAAAACCGATAATCGTAATTCATAGAAATTAGATTATATTAATCGTAACTTTATTGTTATTATAAAATACCTATGCTTAAAGAAGACTGTATATTTTGTAAAATTTCAAAAGGTGAGATACCTTCATATAAAATCGGAGAAAACGAAGAATTTTTTGCGATTCTTGATATATTTCCAAATACTAAAGGAATGACACTTGTTATCCCAAAAGAACATTATGAGTCATACGCATTTGATATGCCCGATGATGTATTCACACGGTTTTTGTTGTTTGCAAAGAAATTAGGAAAAGAATTAGACAAGAAACTTGGAGTAGAAAGAACTGCTCTGGTTATGGAGGGTATGGGTGTGAATCATGCACACATAAAACTTTATCCTCTGCATGGTTTGGATAAAGAATTTAAGATGATAACACCTGAGGGAAATGTATTTTTTGATAAATACGAAGGATATTTGACAACAAAATTAGGTCCTAAAGCAAGCGATAATCAGTTAGAAGAATTAAAATCATTATTTAAAAGATAAAATATTCAAAGAATAAAATACATTAATGAAATACGAACATTTAACGATTGAGAAAAAATGGCAAGATTACTGGGTTGGGAATAAAATTTTCAAAACTCCGGAATTAGATGAATTAGATAAATCAAAACCCAAGTATTATGTACTAGATATGCTTCCCTATCCAAGCGGAGACGGTTTACATGTTGGACATCCGGAAGGATATACTGCCACTGATATTATTTCAAGGTACAAAAGGATGAAAGGATATAACGTTCTTCATCCAATGGGCTGGGATGCTTTTGGACTTCCTGCGGAACAATTTGCGCTAAAAAAACAGGTTCATCCGAGAATTGGAGTTGAAGAATGCGTTAAAAGATTCCGCTCACAATTACAATCATTGGGCTTTTCTTATGACTGGGACAGAGAAATAAACACGACTGATGAAAGTTATTACAAATGGACACAGTGGATGTTTTTGAAACTTTATAATTCATATTTCGACGCCGAAGAGAATAAGGCAAAACCAATAAGCGAACTTAGTATACCGATAGAATATTCGGATGCAGAGAAAGAATCATATATTGATTCACAACGGCTTGCATTCATTTCAGAATCACCCGTTAACTGGTGTCCTGAACTTGGAACAGTTTTAGCTAATGAAGAAGTACCAGAACAGATTGAAAAGGGATATACCGTTGAAAGAAAAGCAATGAAACAATGGAAACTGAGAATTACAAAATATGCTCAAAGACTGTTGGATGATATTGAAAAACTTAACTGGCCTGAAAACATAAAGAAGCTGCAAACGAACTGGATAGGAAGAAGCGAAGGAGCAATAGTAAAGTTTAAAGTAAAAAGCGAAAGTTTAAAAGACATAAAAGAGATTGAAGTATTCACTACTCGCCCGGATACTTTATTCGGCGCGACTTATATGGTATTTTCTCCGGAGCATAAATTAATAATTGAGATTACTACACCTGACAGAAAAGAAGAAGTTGACGATTACATTCAGACTGCTTCAAGGAAATCTGACCTTGAGCGTTCGGAACTATCGAAAGAAAAGACAGGAGTGTTTACAGGTGCTTATGCTATCAATCCTTCAAACAATCTTGAGATTCCAATATACATTTCCGATTACGTATTAATGAGTTACGGAACAGGAGCAATTATGAGTGTTCCGGGACACGATGAAAGAGATATGGAGTTTGCTGTAAAATTCGGATTAGATATTACACCGGTTGTAACAGCAGAAAAATACAAAGAGGTTGCCTTTAAGAAAATTTCTTCTGATGCGGGTGAGATTATTATTTCAGGAAAAGGTCTTGAAAAACTAATGAATGGTGCCTCAAAAGAATTTTCAAATTATTTGGAAGATGTTAGAAATGGGAAAGTATGTTTTACAGAAGAAGGATATGCTATAAACTCAGGGTTTCTGACAGGGTTAAAGACTTCAGATGCAAAAGAAAAAATGATACAATGGCTTGAAGAAAAAGGAATAGGTAAAAGGAATGTAAATTTCAGATTAAGAGACTGGTTATTTTCAAGACAAAGATTCTGGGGAGAACCATTTCCACTGGTGCACTTTAATAATGGAAAAATAAAAGCATTAAAAGAAGCAGATTTGCCCGTAACCTTACCAAACGTAAATTCTTACACGACGAGTAAAACAGGTGAATCCCCGCTTTCTTTAATTGAAGACTGGGTTCTGGTAAACGATACAGAAACAGGACAAACTTTAAAAAGAGAAACAAACACAATGCCGCAATGGGCGGGTTCGTGCTGGTACTATTTACGGTATATTGACCCTAACAATGATGAAATATTCTGTGACATAGAAAAAGAAAAATACTGGATGCCTGTTGATTTGTATATCGGTGGTTCGGAGCATGCTGTGTTGCATTTACTGTATGCACGTTTCTGGCATAAAGTTCTTTTTGACTTAGGGTATCTTTCGACATCTGAACCTTTCGGTTCTTTGTTTAATCAGGGGATGATATTAGGTGAAGACGGTGTTAAGATGAGTAAATCAAGAGGCAATGTTATTAATCCTGATGATATGATTAATCAATATGGAGCAGATTCAGTACGTTTGTTCGAAATGTTTATGGGACCTCTTGAAGCTACTAAACCCTGGAGCAATGAAGGGATAGCAGGTATTCACAGATTTTTAAGCAGAGTATGGAGATTAATTATTGACCAGGAAACAGGGGAAATAAATAAAAAAATAGTAGATGAAAGTCCGACAGATGAAACGAATAAACTTTTGCATACAACGATAAAGAAACTTACAAATGATATTGAAGACGGAGATATGAAGTTTAATACATCGATTGCTCAGATGATGATTTTCATAAACGAACTTTATAAAATTGAAAAAATCAGCAAAGAGGTGATTGAAAAATTTATTCTGTTATTATCACCTTATGCTCCGCACCTCGCGGAAGAAATATGGAGCAGACTGGGACATAATAACACTCTTGCGTATGAAATCTGGCCTGTTTATGACGAAGCATTTACTAAATCTTCATTGATAACAGTTGCATTTTCAGTTAACGGCAAAGTACGAGCAAAGAAAGAAGTGGAAGTTGATTTACCAGAGAAGGATTTAGAACAAATAGCACTTGATGAAGAATCGGTAAAGAAGCATATATTTGGAAAACAGGTTGTAAAAATAATCATTGTTAGAAACAAGATGGTTAATGTTGTTGTAAAGTAAAAATTCTTTTGAGAATTGATGAAAATAATTCAAGGTTAGAATTGAGTTGAGACTTGGAAGGCTGGAAGAAAAATTTATATGTAATCTGGATTGCTCTATTCTTCACGATGGTTGGTATGAGTATGGTCGTTCCTTTTCTGCCGCTTTACATAAGAGATTTAGGTGTTAGTGAACAGGTTGAGGTTGAAAGATGGAGCGGACTGGCTTTTGCGGGTCCTTTTATACTTTCATTCTTTTTAACTCCTGTTTGGGGAATGCTAGGTGACAAATACGGAAAGAAAGCTATGGTACTGAGGGCAATTATTGGACTTTCATTATCACAATTTTTAATTGGAATGTCACAGGATGTATATCAATTAATTTTATTCAGGATGTTTCAGGGTGCAGCCAGCGGTTTTATACCTGCCTCACTTGCTTTAGTATCATCAAGTTCTCCAAAAGAAAAATCAGGATACACAATTGGGATATTACAGACTGCAATTTCGTCCGGAACAATTATAGGTCCGTTAATGGGGGGATTGATTGCGGATATGACTTCACATAGATTAGTATTTTATATAACAGGATCTGTATGTTTAATAAGCGGACTACTTGTTTTGTTATTTGTGAAAGACCATAAGGTGTTTTCAGAAAAGAAACAAAGCATTATAGATAACTTAAAATTTTCTTTCAGCAACAAACTGATTAGCACAATAATAATTTCAATCGCAATTACACAAATGTCAGTATCAATAACTCAACCGGGGTTTGTATTATTTATAGAAACAATGATTGAGAACAAGGAATATCTTTCGACTATTTCAGGTATATTATTTGGAATAACGGGTGTTGCGACAGCTATCTCTTCACCACTCTGGGGAAAGAGAAATGATATGCGGGGAGTGAAGAAGAGTTTGTTTATTGCAATGGTGGGAGGAACGATTGCTTTGATATTGCATACATTCACTTACAATTATTTTTACCTTATACCCATAAGATTAATACTAGGGTTTTGTATAGGGGGAATGATACCTGTATTTTACAGTGTAATAAGCAACAACACTCCGGACGATAGAAAAAGTGGTATAATGGGTGTTGCTTCAAGTTTCACGATACTTGGAAATATGATAGGACCTTTAACATATTCAATATTTTCGCCATTGTTTGGATTAAGATATATCTTTATGTTTGCAGGAATACTACTTTTTGGGAACATTATTTTTATTAACTTTAGAAAATTAAAAATTAAATAAATATGGAAAACTATCAGCCGACTCAGATAAAAAAAACCGAAAACAATTCTTTGATAATTAAATGGAATGATGGAAAAGAAAACGAGATTTCACTAACTAAGTTACGCGATGAATGTCCTTGTGTTAATTGCAAAGGAGAATCCGTTTTGTTTGAAAGCTATATTCCCATTAAGACACCTTTTAAAGCAGCAGGTTTTTATGAAATAGGAAGTATAGAAGCAGTTGGAAATTATGCAATTTCTATAAAATGGAAAGACGGACATGACACAGGGATTTACTCCTGGGATATATTAAGAAACCTTTAACCTTTATTTATCAGAGCTTTTGATAAAGTATCAAGCAATGTATCTCTTGTAAACGGTTTGGATATATAACCGTTTAAACCGTTTTTTAGTATCATTTCTTTATCTCCCGAAAGAGCATATCCTGTTATAGCAATTACCGGAACAACGTTGTACCCCTCATATTTTCTTATTTCAGATGTTGTTTCAATTCCATTCATTCCGAGTCCGAGGTTGATATCCATAAGGATAATATCATATTTACGTTTTTGAATCGATTCAATTGCCGCCTGACCTGAGGAAACCTCATCAACATTAAATTTATTTAAAAGAAATCTTTTAATAAGGACTTTGTTGGTTTTGTTGTCTTCGACGAGTAAGACATAAGGTTTATTATAGTCAGTACCAAAAACTGTATCGGCAGAAAATTTATTTAATTCAATTGATTGGTCAAATAAATTATTGTTAACCAATTTAAAATAGATTTTAAAAATTGCACCATAGCCAAGTTCACTTTCAACTTCAATAATTCCTCCCATAAGGTCAACTATCTTTTTAGAAAGAGTAAGACCGAGTCCAGAGCCTTCGTAAGAACGGCTGATACCCTCGCTAACCTGACGAAATTCATTAAATATAAGTTTTTGGTATTCTTTTGAGATTCCAATTCCGGTATCAGTAACATTAATAACACACCAGTTACCTTTTTCATTTTTCACGATGCTGACTTTAATTCCAATTCCACCTTTACTCGTATATTTTACTGCATTATCAAAAACATGTGAAATAATTTGCTTAAATAATTCTTCATCTAAAAAACAAAAACAATTATTATTATCTATATCAAGATTAAAACCTAAATTCTTACTGTCAGCAAGTTTCTTAAAAGAATCAGAAAGAGAAACAATGACGGATGAAATATTTATTACATTATTATTAGGTTTAAACTCTTTAGATTCCAAATGTGAGAGTTCGAGAATTGAATTCAAAGTATTCAATAGCCTGGTTGCTGAAGAATGAATATCCTTTATCATTGAGATATGATCTGAGTTAGCAAGCTCTTCTTTTAATATATCTGAGAAGCCGAGAATCGCACTCATTGGCGTTCTGAATTCGTGACTCATATTTGCTAAGATAGCAGTTTTTATACGGTTTGCTTCTTCTGATTTTTCGCGCTCCTCAACTGATTTAGAAATGTCACTATAAACAGCGAAAACACCTTTCTTATTATTTTCGAGAATAATAGGCAGTCCCATAATGGAGACCCAAAATTCTTTTCCTTGTTTATTTTTACGCTTAGTATCTTTTCTGACAATTTCGCTTTGAGAAACATTAAAGGACATTTCTTCGGATTCTGATAGCAGGTTAACAGGAACCACAAAAGATTTTAATTCCTTTCCAATAATCTCATTTAATTCGTAATTGAACATATTAGTGAATGCTTTATTAATATGCAGTACATTATTTTTATTATCGATAATAACTATTGCATCCAGCGATTTTTCATAAAGTTGCACGAAGAAAGAAGTATTAAGAACTTCATCTGCATCCCATTCTTTTTTAGTCATATATTTTATTAAAAGATTCTATCCGGATTTTTTATTTTCCGAACTACCCTTTTTTCTTTTAAAACCCTGAAATATGTTTCCGAACAAACCGCCTATTAAACCGCCATAGATTGTCATAAGCGACATATTAGATTTTATTGCACAAGTGCCGTCTGCACAGCCTACGAAATTCCAGTAAAGAAATCCACCGATTAACCCTGCAATCACAAAAGCAATTGTTACTATATTACTTATTAAAAACTTTTTCAAATTATTATTTTTATAAAAATTCTTTTAAAAACTGACCTGTATATGAGTTCTTTAATTCTGATATCGTTTTTGGAGTTCCCGAGCCTACAACAAAACCGCCGGCACTTCCTGAATCGGGTCCGAGGTCTATTATAAAATCAGCATTCTTAATGACTTCGAGATTATGTTCTATAACAAGTACTGTGTTTCCTTTTTTAAGTAATGCTTCAAAACATTTCATAAGTTTTGATATGTCGTAATAGTGCAATCCCGTAGTTGGTTCATCGAAGATGAACAAAGTATTTTTAGACGAGGACTGGTGCACGAGGTGGTAAGCGAGTTTAACACGCTGTGATTCACCGCCTGATAGTGTTGAACCAGATTGTCCGAGTTTTATGTATCCTAATCCGACATCGTCAAGGACTTTTATTTTTTTAACTACTTTAGGAAATGGTTTAAAGAATTTTAATGCTTCGGAAACATTCATATCGAGAACTTCATAAATATTTTTATGAAGACCGTTGTTTCCCTGTAATTTTACTTCGAGTGTATCAGTCTTATATCTTTTGCCGTTACAGGCTTCGCATTCGAGAAAAATATCAGCCATAAATTGCATTTCAACTTTTATAACACCGGCTCCTTCGCATGTTTCACATCTTCCGCCGGGAACGTTGAAAGAAAAGGTTCCATTATCGAAGCCTCGCCTTTTAGCGAGTGGAGAGTTTGCGAATGATTCACGAATAATATCAAATGCTTTTATGTACGTAACAGGATTGCTTCTGACTGTTTTCCCGATTTGTGATTGGTCAATCATTTCAACGCTTTCGAATGATTCATAACCTGTTATTTCATCGTAGTCGCCTATTGTTTCTTCGTAAAAACCTTCGAGGTTCTTTTTGAGTGCACCGTAGATTATGTTGTTTACAAGCGTTGATTTTCCTGAACCGCTAACACCTGTAATGCAAGTAAAATAACCTACAGGTATTTCGACATTTATATCCTTTAGGTTGTTGGCTCTCGCACCTTTAATTTTTAAGAACTTATCACAGTTGGAAATATCTCTTTCGCCGGATAATGATTCAATTTTAAGTTTGCCATTGAGATATTTACCAGTTAGTGATGTATTGTTATTTTTTAAATCTTCGTATTTACCCTGAAAGACAACTTCGCCACCGTTTTCGCCGGCGAATAAACCAATATCAATAATTTCGTCTGCTTCTTTCATCATATCTTTATCGTGTTCAACAACTAATACTGTGTTACCGATGTCGCGCAAGTGATTTCATTATGTTGATAAGTTTTTCGTTATCGCGGGGATGCAGTCCGATTGAAGGTTCGTCGAGGACATAAATGGAACCGACTAGTGAAGAACCAAGGGAAGTGGCAAGGTTTATTCTTTGTGCTTCGCCTCCAGAGAGTGTTGCAGACAATCTGTCGAGAGAAAGATATGTGAGCCCGACATCGAGCAGAAATTTTAAGCGGTTTAAAATTTCTTCTAGGATACGTTTTGCGATTTCTTTTTTCATCCTATCGAGTTTCAGATTTAAGAAGAAATCATAAGCGTCCTGAATTGTCATTTTAACTATATCAAAGATTGATTTGCCGCTGACTTTGACGTAGAGTGCTTCTTTTCTAAGTCTGCCTCCGCCACATTCACTACAAATAGTGTAAGCCCTGTATCTGTTTAGCAGGACTCTGTAATGCAGTTTGTATAGTGCTTCACGTTCAACTGTTTTAAAGAACTTATAAATTCCGATGTATTTTTTGCCGCCTTTGAAAAGGTATTCAATTTCTTTTTCAGAGAAGGCTTTAATAGGTTTATTAAGGTTAATGCCGTATTCGTCGGATTCAAGAATGAGCGAAGTGAGGTGCTGGGAATGTTTTGGAGTTGTAAAAGGAGCGATAGCGTTATTGATGATTGATTTATTTTTATCCGGGATGACAAGGTCGTAATCGATATCCATCGTTCTGCCAAAACCCTGACACTTCGTACAAGCGCCGAATGGATTGTTAAACGAGAAGAGATGTGGTTCAGGTTCTTCGAATGTAATACCATCGGCAACATAATATTTATTGTACTTTTTATCTGAGAAAGAATCATCATTAAAAATTCTGAGAGTGAGAAACCCATTGCTTTCGTTGAATGCGGTTTCAAGAGATTCAGAAAATCGCGAAATTGATTCAACATCATCGGGATTGAAGTTTATCCTGTCGATTATAACAAAAGGTGTTTCGCCTTTTGAGATAGTTTTGAGCAAGTCGGAGTTTTCGGATTCGTTTAAGTCGAGCACCTGGCTCCCGAATGCGATTTTATAAAAGCCTTTTTCTCTAAGGTTGTTTAAGAATGTATTTTGATTTATGCTGTGAGAATTGAAATCGATTAAAACAAAGATTTTTCTTTTTCCAAGTTTGGAGATTTCATTAACGATTGAAGAAGGAGAATCTTTTTTAACAATCCGGTTGCTGATGGGTGAGTATGTGTCACCGATTCGGGCAAAGAGAAGACGAAGATAATCGTAAATTTCGGTTGAAGTGCCGACAGTAGAGCGGGAGTTTTTGGATGTAGATTTCTGCTCGATAGCCATTGAAGGAGCGAGCCCTGAGATGGAGTCAACGTCAGGTTTGTTCATTTTTTCGAGAAACTGTCGCGCATAGGAGGATAGACTTTCAACATAACGTCTCTGACCTTCGGCATAGATTGTGTCAAAGACGAGTGAAGATTTTCCAGAACCGCTAACGCCAGTAAAAACAACGAGTTTGTATTTAGGGATACTGATACTGATGTTTTTCAGATTGTGAGACCTGGCACCTTTTATGATGATAAACTTTTTAGCATCATCAGAGTTTTTATATTTTAATTTTTTAAGTTTCAAAAGAAATAATCTACAAAGTTAGTTTATGCGGGAAGAGAATGAAAGTCAATAATGAATATTTCAGGCGGATGAAGGCTTAGAATTAATTGTCCTAAGCTATTAAGAGTCTTTACAAATCGGAATACAAAGAAAGTGGCAATCTTTGAATACTATGATGAGAAGTATGTATCGAGGGGGTTTAAATATGGAGTGGAATTAGTTGAGATGATTGTGCATATTTCAATAATTAATAATATTTTGCATTATGCGATTAAAAGTTAAACGTCAGGATACAAGAGTTTATCCTGATCCCAAAAGAGTGATAACGAGGTTTTTTGGTCATTCAGAAGCAAAAGCGGATTCTATTATTTCAAAAATAATTAATCTGAGTGATTTGGAGGCTGAAGATAATTTAAATAATGTGTTAAGAGAGTTTGCTAAACGGCACAGAAATATTACAAAAATTTTCAACAGGCATTATGGAAATATAAAGAAACGAGTTGAGAATATTCTAAAAGGTGAAGATAATATATCGAATTCAAAGAAATTGCTGATTGGGAGTTATTTTACGATGGAGTATTCAATAGAGTCGGCTGCGTTGTTTAATCCTTCGATTGTAGAACATCCAAATCAGTTTGGGATAGAGGTAGGACAGAAGAGAGTGATAATAAGTTTTCGTGCGACAGGAGAGAGCCATATTTCGTCAATTGTTTTCAGGAGTGGTATAGCCGAGGCTGACGGAACAATATCGCTGGATTTGCAGGGAAAGTATATTAGTGAGGCAGAAATAATAAAGGCGCATGTTTATAATAAGGAAGAGTTTAATGGAATTCTTGGAGAGCATGGAATTACGGATGAGACATCAAAAGAGGTTTTAAGTAAAATGGGAAATTTCTTTTATTTTACCGAGTTAAAGCGAGTGATTTATGAATTGCAGAATTCAAGGGAGTTGAGCCTGGATGAAAAGAAGACTTTGACACAGATGATGTGGCTTGCAAGGTCGCATTATGAGATTGTGTTTTCGCAGGATACAGATATTTCAGAGAGGGTTATATTTCCTGTATCACGGACGGAAAGTAATGGAATAGAGGATGCGAGGTTTGTGAAGTTTGAGGATAAGAATGGTGAGGTGACGTATTATGCTACTTATACAGCGTACGACGGATATACAATTTTACCAAAGGTTTTAGAAACGAAGGATTTTTATTATTTTAAGAATTTACCTTTGCATGGAGAGTGTACAAAAGATAAGAACTTTGCATTTTTTCCAAAAAAGATAAACGGAAAGTATGCTATGCTTTCGAGGCTTGACGGTGTTAGCCAGTATATAATGTTTTCTGATGATATAAATGTATGGAATACTGCTGAACTTTTGCAAGCACCTGAGAAGGGCTGGGAACTTGTGCAGACGGGAAATTGCGGTTCCCCTATTGAGACAAAACGTGGATGGCTATTGATAATGCATGGCGTTGGTCCGATGAGGAAGTATTCTATAGGAGCGATGCTTTTAGATTTGAAAGAACCTCAGAAAGTGATAGGCAGGCTGAAGGAGCCGTTAATAGTAACGAATGAGGATGAACGGGAAGGATATGTCCCCAATGTAGTTTATTCGTGTGGTTCGATGGTGCATAATAATAATTTAATTATACCTTATGCAGTTTCGGATCACTCATCGAGTTTTGCGTCGATAAATCTTGATGAAGTGTTGAATGCAATGGAATGAAATTATAGAATATAATTGTAATAATGTAATAGAGAATTACTGTTTGTATTAAAGAATGAAAGAAGTTAAGTTTCCAAAATAAAAAAATCAATACGACATAAATAATTTAATTGACATTTATAAAAGAAATACTTAATTTAGAATGAAAATAAGTGTTTTAAGTTCCACACTATTTGTTAGAGTTAGGATGAATGCTCTGCTTCACGTCAAAAAAAATATTTTATTATTAATTAACTATTAGGTTATGAAAAAGATTTTTTTACTGCAAGTTATTATTCTAACGCTCTTTGTCAGTGTTGGATTAATTGCACAGCCACAACCTCCGGTATTGTTAGCACCGCCTAATAATGCTACAGGTGTAGGTTTATTCCCAACATTCGACTGGACGGATGTATCGGGAGCGACTTCTTACAGACTACAGATTTTTCAGGGGGCAACTACTGTTTTAGATCAGTCTGGAATACCAGCTTCACAATATACTTTAGTAAGTGCTTTATTAAATTACAGCACATCTTATTACTGGAGAGTTAGCGCTTCAGGCCCTGGCGGAACCAGCGGCTGGTCGGCACAATGGTTTTTCACAACACAAGACCCGCCGCCGATAATACCTGTATTAACGGCACCAGTAAATGGTGCGACTAATGTACCTTTAACACCAACACTTAACTGGAATGATGTTCCTAATGCCCAGTATTACAGATTACAGGTATCAACATCTAATACATTTTCATCTAATGTAATAGATGTGAACGGTATAGTAAATTCAGGTTACGTTGTTCAAACAGGTGCATTATTAAATAGTACGGTTTATTACTGGAGGGTAAATGCGACTAATACAGGCGGCACGAGTGATTGGTCAACGGTATTTAGTTTTACGACTATTGTCGCTGCTCCTTTAGCGCCAAACCTTATAACCCCTGTAAATGGTGCGACAGGTGTATCAACACAACCAACTATGGATTGGACGGATGTGTCAGGTGCGGTAACTTATCATTTGCAGATTTCGTTTAACAACAATTTTTCGGCTTTAGCATTAGACCAAACTGGAATAACCGGATCGAATTTTGTAGTCGGGCCGGGAATATTATCAGGTACGACACAATATTTCTGGAGAGTATCGGCAGCAAATGTTGGCGGTGAAGGACCATGGTCAGCGGTATTTAATTTTACAACAACGATTGGACCTCCGGCGGCACCGTTATTACTTTCACCGCCGAATAATTCCACTGGCAACTCGAGAACCCCGATACTTGACTGGAACAATTCGCCTGGTGCTACAAGTTATAGGGTTCAGGTATCCACTGATCCGAATTTCACAACAACATTAATTAATCAAGTTACCGGCAGTACTTCACAGTATCAGGTTGTGACAGCATTAGCATATAACACTACTTACTATTGGAGAGTTAATGCAACAAATGCCGGCGGGAACAGTCCATGGTCAACGACATGGCAATTTACTACATTAATAACGCCGCCGTTAGAACCTGTACTGTTATTACCTGTAAATAATGCAACTGGTGTTTCTTTAACACCATTTATGGATTGGACTGATGTAGCGGGTACTACTACTTATAGATTACAAATCGCGACTAACAGTACATTCACAAATATTGTGTATAATAATGCACTTATTGCTACTTCTGAGTTTACCGTTCCAAGCGGTTATTTAATCGGAAGTACACAGTATTACTGGAGAGTTGCCGCAATAAATTCAGGCGGACAAGGAAACTATTCAAGTCCATTTACATTTACAACAAGACAAACGTTTTTCTTAAATTTAAAGGTATTTCTTGAAGGCTTCTATAATGCAGGTACTCAGGTAAAAGATTCATTGAAAGTTTACCTTGCAAATCCAACAACTCCATTTGCATTAAGGGATAGCAGTAATGCGTTAATTGATTCATTAGGAAACACATCAATAAGTTTTGCAAATGCGACAAACGGAAGTTATTTTATAATTGTAAAACATAGAAATCATCTTGAAACCTGGACAGCAGCACCACAGGTATTTTCAACCGGTAATATTACAAATTATAACTTTACCGATAATATAACAAAAGCCTATGGAAGTAATATGAAACAGGTAGGATCAGTGTTCGTACTTTATGGCGGTGATGCAAATCAGGATGGATATGTTAATCCAACAGATTATACTTTATTTAAAGCACAATTTGGATTAAGTGATTACAAGGCAGCAGATTTTAATGGAGATGGTTTTGTTGACGGATACGATACACCAATAATTTACAATAATTTCGGAAAGAGTTATTCTCGTCCGTTTTAACTATTTGGAAATTAAAATTTTAAGAAAATGAAAAAAATACTTTTATCAATAATTGCACTTTTACTTGTTTCAGCTGTAACATACGGACAGGTAAAAGTAAATTTTGAACTACAGAAATCCGAGATTTGATGCCGGACAGTTTCTTGTAGATGTTTACGGAGTTGTTCCAACCGGGCAAACTTGGAATGTTGGACCTACAAATATCAGGTTCGATTACTATACCTCAGGTATTCCGAACCAATTTTCGTTCGTACCTGAGACACCTGTTGCTAATGCAAACGTTAACTTATCGAACAATATCGATTATGAAAATATGACTTCAACAAAAATCTTAAACGATACTGCTGCAAGTCTTAATATCCTATTATTATACACAAGAAATCCTTATGCTCTGAACGCAGGAAGTTACTGGCTTGGTTCGTTAAGGTATAATGTATCAAACACTACTGCATGTTTCAGAATGTCATTTAAAAACAACTCTTCAGTATTTAACGGCACAACACCGTTATCATACGGAACAGGCTGGACATACACAAGTTATGATACTTGTTTAAATTTACCATCGGCTATCAGCAATATAACGACTGAAATTCCGAAAGAATATAATTTAAGTCAGAATTATCCGAATCCGTTTAATCCTGTAACAATGATTAAGTTCGCACTTCCAAAAGCATCATACGTAAAATTAAAAGTTTACGATATTATTGGTCGTGAAGTAGCAAATTTAGTTGATGAACAAAAATCGGCAGGTACATATCTTGTTGACTTCAATGCATCATCATTTACATCGGGTGTTTATTTCTATAGACTTGAAGCAAACGGTTATGTAGAAGTAAAACGAATGGTTGTCTTAAAATAGAATTATTATAATTCTATTCTAACCTAATGAAGGGAAAGTGCTTTTGTGCTTTCCCTTTTTTATTTTAAGATAAGATAAATTTCACTTAACAATACTTTTCACACTTAAATTTATCAAATATTTTGTTTATTTTATATTATAACTTATTAAAACAGGTTTTTAAAATTTAAATATTTAATAAAGTGAAAAAGAATTTACTTTTCTCAGCAATTATGATTATAGTTGCTGCATTTCTTTTTACAAATTTATTTGCACAAAAGAATGAAATTACAGGACAGGAAAAATATTCTCAAGTTAGAATATCTTTAGACTCAGATTGACGATTTCAGAGAACTTACAGCAGCAGATTTACATCTCGACCATGGTATCCGTAAACCAGGTGATTATTTTGAGACATGGCTATCAGAAACTGAAATTGCAATGCTAAATAAATCAGGTGTATCATACCAGTTGAAATAGACGACTGGATGGAATACTATAACAGTCTTCCACAGATGAGTCCTGCAGAAATTCAGTAGGCTTTACAAAAATCTCAGACAGAACTTCAATATCACCCACTCTATTTACGGCACAATGGGCGGACATTTAAAATGGGCAGGAGCAATTGGTAAAATTGATTCCTTGCGATTCAGTATCCAACGTTAGTATCAGCAAAATGGTCAATTGGAAACAGTTATGAAAACAGACCAATGTGGACTGTCAGAGTTACTAAAGAATCCAGACGCACCTACAGGCAGACCTGAAATTTGGCTAAACGGTGTTACACACGCAAGGGAACCGCTTGGTATGTCGAACATTCTTTATTTTGTTTACTGGCTTGTTGAAAATTATAATATTGACCCGATTGCAACTTATATTCTTAATAACAGGGAAATTTATTTCACTCCTTTTATAAATCCTGATGGATATGTTTATAATCAGACAACAAATCCAAATGGAGGCGGTCAGTGGAGAAAAAACCGCAGACCACAAGCGGGTGCAACAGGTGTTGACTTAAACAGGAACTTTGGTACTTATAATTTCTGGAATTCGACAAACGGAGGTTCTTCAACATCTCCTTCATCAGATACATACAGAGGACCACATCCTTTTTCAGAACCGGAAACTCAGAATTTCAAAACATTTTTTAATTCAAGAAATTTCAAAGTTCACTTGATTACCATACTTACGGGAATTATTTAATTAAACCTTATGCATGGTGCGACCCTATACCAACTCCTGATGATGCAGTATTTAATGAATATGGTAATGATATCGTTGCAGAAAATCATTTTCTTTTTGGAACACCTTATCAGACTGTTGAATTATTATGTACGCGGTGGCGATATTAGACTGGTGTTACAGCACATGACTCAACAGGCACATGCGAACACAGATTTGCTATGACACCTGAAGTTGGAACTACGGGTTTCTGGCCTGCACAGGCTGATATTCTTCCACTTGCACAATCTTGTCTTGAAATGAATAAGTATATGTCTCTTGTTGCAGGACATTATGTAGGTTTAAAAACAGCAACACTAAATAAAACCAGCATATACTACAAGGTGAATCAGGAAATCTGAAAGTTGTATTCAGAAATAAAGGACAGAGTCGCTGCTTCAAATGTTAAGGTTGAACTTACACCTTTTCAGGATATCTTACAGTGTACCTACACAGATTTTTACGAAACCTTCTCTTGGAGTATTCGTTCAGATAGTGTTACATTCAATTTCACTATTGGTGCAACATGTCCTAATAATTCAGTGATATACGCAAGACTTCGTGTAAGACAGAATGACACAATAACGATGTACGATAAAAACGTTAGCATCTTTGTCGGAAATGGTTATGCTATTTTACGCGACAGTGCGGAAAACGGAACTAGCAAACTTCCCGACAATGACAAACTGGTCAATTGTAACAAATAAATATTATTCACCGACACATTCATTTAAAGGAGTATCCTACAATTATGCGGCAATAATCCAATGATATCAATTCCATTGAATGTTTCATCTTATCCCGCCAGTTTATTTAAGCTGGTATCAGAAATTGCACTCGAAACAGGGTATGATTACTGGCTTTGTTGAAGTATCAAGCAATAACGGTACATCGTGGCAGAAAATTGCTATCATTCAATGGTAATGATTCCTCAGCATGGAAATACAAAGCTTTGATATTACTTCTATATGTCAACGGTTCTTCAAATATGAGAAGTACGTTTCAGGGATTCAAGCGAGTCTCTCTTAATGGGATGGGTGGTATGTTGATAATATCAATATTACAGGTTATCAGATTGCTCCTACAGGAATAGGAAACAACAGCGAAAATCATTCCTGTAAAATATGACTTAGGCCAGAATTATCCAAATCCTTTTAACCCGTAACAAAAATAAATTTTGCTATTCCTAAAGGACGGATTCGTTAAGATAACAATCTATGACCTTCTTGGACGTGAATTAAGAGTCCTTGTTAACGAAAACAAAACTGCGGGATATTATTCTGTTGATTTCAGCGGTGAAGAATTCTCAAGCGGTTTTTATTTTTACAAAATGGAAGCAGGCTCATTCGTAACAACTAAAAAAATGATGTCTAATTAAATAATTATTAGTGATTATACCTATTGAAAATAGGTAAGTTTTAAAAGGCAGTAAATACAAATTTACTGCCTTTTTTTATTGCATATCCCAATATGCATTTATCTTTTTTCTGTTGTGTAATTATGATAGTTTTGTATTATGATAAAGAACACTGAGCCAAATATAAAGAAGTTTTCACTATTAAAGCCTAAGAATGTAATTTTCATTTCTGTCGTGTTGATTGTAATAATTATTGTGTCAACAATATTTGAATACAATTCAAACAAGAAAGAAATTTATCATTTGCTTAGTGAATATGCAAACTCAATGATTCACGTCATTTCTAAAAGCAGTGAAAATTCTATTGTCTCTGATAGTGAAATGGAAAATCTTCTTGCACAGCATTTACTCGGTGTTGCCAGAAACGTTGCGAGACTCGACAGTTTAAAAATAATCGATAATAAACTTCTTGAACAAATTTCCAGAGAAAATGAAGTTTTCAGAATAAATGTTTTTAATCAGGGCAAAGAAAGAGTATTCAGTAATGCAAATATAGATTCAAATCATCGGTTTCAAAAAGGTAAGTATTCGCCGGATGATTACCTTACGCCGCTTTATGAAGGGAAAGAAAATGAAATTGTAATCGGACTGAAAGAAGCAAGACTCGAGAAAGGGACGAGATTCGCAGTCGCAACAAGAAGGAAAAACAATAAAGGTGTAATTGTTGTAAACCTGGACGCCGAATCTTATTTAAATTTTAAGAATAAAATTGGTTTTGGCAGACTTATACTTGATATTGGAGCAGGAACAGGAATTGAATACGTTGCATTGCAAAGTCCTGCTGAAATTCTTGCAGCAAATATGAATGTTGATGAACTTTCAAATTTTGACAATGATATAGAGGTTAAAAGCGTATATGAAACAGGAAATACATACTCGAGAATTGTTATATTTGGAGATGAGGAAATATTTGAAACACTAAGTCTGTTTAAAATAGACGATAAAAAGATTGGAGTATTCAGAGTAGGGCTTTCCATGGATGAGATAAACTCTTCAACTGAGTCGCGAATGCTTACAAGAACAATTTTAGTATCGTTGCTTGTGATTGTAATTACAGTAATTGTTCTGTCAGTTATAATTTCAAATCAGAACTACAATTTAGTTTCGGAAGAATACAAACGAATACAGACACTTACAGGAAACATTATGGAAAACCTGTCTCTTGCATTGGTAACAGTTGATCAGAGATAATATTGTGATATTCAACAGATCGGCATTTGAAATTATGTTAATACCATTCGGGAACAAAATTCATAAATATTGAGTCGATAAAAAATGTTTCAAATGATATATATCAATTCCTGAATTCTAAGACAATATTAAAGAATTTTGAGATTGAGACTGAAATAAACGGATTTAAGAAAACTCTTATGCTTAATTCAACTTCACTTGAAAAAGCAAACTTAACAATTGATACATACTCGTTGTTAATAGAAGACATTACAGAAATACGCAAGATTGAAAAACAACTTACTCAGAATGAGAAGTTCACCGCAATGGGAGAACTTGCATCAGGCGTTGCACATGAGATAAGAAATCCACTTAATACCATAATAATGATATCTCAGCGTCTGGAAAGGGAATACAAGAATAAATTGAATTCAGAGGATTTCAATTCTCTAATTGATATTCTTCATTCGGAATCACAAAGAGTTAACTCAATAATTGAACAATTCCTTAGGTTCACAAAACCGGCAAATTATGGTGCGTCAGACAATCTCTGTGAGTGAACTACTTGACGAAATATTGAAGATACTAAGGATACAGGCAGAGGACAAAAAATATTATTGTAAATACTATTGTTGAGTCTGACGAAAAGATAATATCGATTATCAGCAAATGAAGCAGGTCTTTATAAATTTATTCAGAAATTCGATTGACGCAACAAATCAAGGCGGCAAAATTGAAATTAAATTTTACAAAGCCGAAGGTAAATCTGTCTTTGAAATTTACGATACAGGAGCGGAATTTCAAAAGAGAACCTGAAAAAAATATTCGATATATATTTTACTACAAAATCCACAGGTACAGGTATGGGTTTAAGTATTGTAAGGCAAATTATACTTCAGCACGACGGGACGATTGATGTAGAAAGTAATATTGACAAAGGGACAAAATTTATAATTACATTACCATAGGTTTATGGATACAACAGTATTAATAGTAGACGACGAAAAATCACAGAGATTGGTTTTAGCAGGTGACCTTAAAAGCCGCGGATTTAAAGTACTCGAAGCAGATTCAGTGGACAATGCAATTGAATTAATTTTAAAGAACACCGTAGATGTTATTTTATCGGATTTAAAAATGCCCGGGGCATCTGGTATTGATTTAGTAATGGCATTAAAGAAAATCAATCCTGAAATATCAGTTGTAATAATCGACTGCATTTGCATCAGTAGAAACTGCTGTAGAAGCAATGAAAATGGGTGCTTACGATTTTATTACAAAGCCTTATCACCTTGATGAAATAGAACTTGTGATTAAGCGGGTAGTCGAGAAGAATAATCTTCAATCGGAATTGATGCATTTGCGTGAACAACTCGAATCAAACAACAGGCTTGAAGGATATTTGACGAACTCAAATAAAATGCAGAAAATACTCGATGTTGCAGCAAGAGTATCAACTTCGAAAGCGTCGGTTTTAATACTTGGTGAAAGCGGAACCGGAAAGGAAGTCCTGCAAAAGCAATACACTTTGCTAGCAAGAGAAAAGATAAGCTTTTTGTTCCGGTAAACTGTGCTGCATTGAATGAGAATCTACTTGAAAGTGAATTATTTGGTCACGAGAAAGGTTCTTTCACTGGTGCGGAAAAACAGCATAAAGGCCGTTTCGAGATTGCTGATGAAGGTACAATATTTCTTGATGAGATTGGCGATTTGCCGATGCATATTCAGGTAAAATTACTTCGTGTATTACGGGAAGAACAATTCGAACGGGTTGGCGGTTCGTTAACGATTAATGTTAATGTAAGAGTAATCGCGGCAACTAATAAAAACATAGAAGAATTGATTAAAGCAGGAAAATTCAGAGAAGACTTATATTACAGATTAAACGTTGTTAACATTCAGCTTCCCGCACTAGAGATAGAAAAGAAGATATACCGTTATTGATAAAAATATTTATGAATAAATATATAAACGATTCAGAGAAGGTTATACTTGATTTTTCGAAAGAAGCCATTGATTTATTAATGAAATATAATTACCCGGGCAATATACGTGAACTTGAAAATATAGTTCACCATTCAATAGTATTATCCAGAAATGATTTGATAACATCGGATGATTTACCAATAGGATTAAAAGCACAAAGCAGTGAAAAAAATATGGAGGCATGTTTTAAAGAAGGTACTACATTAACCGAAAGAGTTGAACTCCTCGAAAAAACAATGGTGGACGAGGCATTAAAAAAGACAAACGGGAATCAGTCTGCTGCTGCCAAACTTGGAATATCGGAGCGAAATTTAAGGTATCGTTTAGAAAAATGGGGATATAAAACAAAATCTTAGGCACACAAATTGCAAGTAAATATGTATCTTGGAATATTTATTAAAAAATATTATTTTTCTATTTGTAATTTCCACATTGATTTTCTCCTGAATGATAAAACAGAAGATATAAAAAGCAGTGGAAGCAACAGTATATCGAAGGATTCCTCAGTTGCTTTTAAAGGAGATACAATACATAATCAAAAAAATAAGGTCAAGAAAAAACAGACTGTTAGCAATCCTGATTATGTTCCACCAAATGATGGTAGTAATAATGGAAAATGGTGTAATAACCGTCATAAATTTTTAACCAATGATAGTAATTGTTACTTTGGAAAAGGTCTTCAGAAAAGGAATAGATATCGTGGGGGCAGACAAAATTCGGAATAAATCGTCAAAATTGTCGAACTAATTAATTATATTAAAAACTTAATAGGAGTAAAAAATCTTTATGAAAAAAATTTATGTTTTATTGTTTATTGTATTATCATTTATTACGATAAATGTTAATGCCCAACATACCATTGATTCAACAGAAATCACATCGAGTGTTCCTGAATTATATCAATTTCACGATGTAATATATGTAATCTGGCATGAAGCATATCCTGCGAAAGATATTGCGGCTTTAAAAGGTATGGTTGAAAAAATTCAGAATTATATGGTAAAGAATGCAGCCCAATTACCGGGTATTTTAAAAGACAAGAGGCTAAATGGAAAGAAGGGTTAAAAGTACTAATGCATCTGCTGAAAATTATTATAATATTGCCAAAGGAAATGATGATCAGGCGATGCTTGATGCGGCAGAAAAACTTCATGCTGATTATGAAATGATGGTAAGAACATTAAAGCCTTGTAAGCAAGGAAGTAGATTCATATCACAAAGATCTTTATGTAATATTTCATAAATTCTATCCAGCAAAAGATTACAATGCTATTGCAGGAATTATAGACAATATGATTGTAAAAGCAGAGGCGTGTTCAAATGCCAAACTTCCAAAAAGACTTGAAAATAAAACGGAAGAGTATCAAAAAACCGTAAAAGAACTGGTTGAGAAAACCACAGCATTAAAAGAAGCACTTAAAACAAACGATGGTGCTTTAATAGATAAAGCAGTTGATGTTATGCACTCAAAATATCAGGATTTAGAGAAAATGTTTGATTGATACATTTTCGATTCCGAATTTATAAGGATAAAGAGTTTTCGTGAAAGCGAAACTCTTTTTTAATATCTTGATTCTGTTTAAAATGGTTTCATAAATTAAAGCTTTATTATTTATATAAATGAAATGCTCTTGATTTAAAAATTAGATATGATTATTTTTTATTTCTGATTCAAAATTCAATATTAATCAAAACTTAATCTTATGCGTAAAAAGGAGGAACAAAGAAATTGATATTTTAAACGCCTGCACTTAAAGTTTTTGCGGATTCAGGTTTTTTTGAAGCAAGAATTGCCAAGATAGCAGAATTAGCAAACGTATCGATTGGGAGCATTTACGTTTACTATGAAAGTAAAGATGAGATACTTTTTCAAATATTTGATAATATCTGGGGTGGATTATATAATGAACTTAGTTCACTTGTAAAGAGAGACGACTTGACAATGATTGAAAAGTATGATTCTATGATAGATATGATTTTTGATACATTTACTGAGAACACTTCAACGGCAATTGTTATAGCACACGAGCAGCAAAGAATATTAATGAGAAATCCAGAACGAGTTTACACCTTATTATGAAAAATTCGTTAAATTAGGTGAAAGGATTGTCAGAGAAGGGATAAAAAATGGAGATTTTAACCCTGAAATTAATGTGAATATTTTCAGACATTTTCTTCTTGGCGCATTCAGAGATTTAATAAATTCGTGGGCACAGGATAATAACGGATTTTCTTTAAACCTTATGAGAAAAAACATTAAGTTTCTTACGAAGAATGGTTTGTTAATTCATAAATAACAGATTATTCATTAATATAAAAAAATTACATTCTCCAGAGAATACTGCAACTTCAGAAAGTATTGTCTGTCAGTCAACACTGTTTTAGAAGGACCAATTACAGTTTCAAGGTCGTTATAATCGTAGGTAGAGCCTACATAAAAAATTGTAAACGGATTCAATTTATAACTTATTAAAGGAGAGAAATTGAAATTCCCTGCGAATGAATCGTATTGAAAGATGAGTTCGCGGAAAGGGTTTTAGTAATGTGAATATTAGTTTTATTTCTGAAAATATACCCAGGCATAGATTTTTTCTCCTGCAAAACTTTTCAGC
This sequence comes from Ignavibacteriota bacterium, assembly GCA_963748665.1. GTDB lineage: Bacteria > Bacteroidota > Ignavibacteria > Tepidaquicellales > Tepidaquicellaceae > CAIKZJ01. The sequence continues at coordinate 120,347 of CAVVJW010000018.1, forward strand.
AACTCGTAATAAACGTATGAATTTTCCAAAGTAAGTCTGTCAATAGGTTTAATGGTTCCCCAAAGTTCGAAATTGTTTACATAACCCACATAAGGATTTTCGCTTCTAACTATTGATTTACCTGTAGCCATATAAAATCCGCCCTGTAACCAGTCAAATGTCTGAAAGTTTAAATTATATCAAACTTCTGACTCCCCTGGTGAAAACACCACCGAACATCTCATTATTAACAAGATAGAAATTTAAGTTTGTGTTAATTTGCATAGGCAGTCTTAACCACAAACTAACCTGATTAAATTGTTCTCTTATTCTGCCATCATAATCATAACGGAGTAAACCGTAAGTAGATGGTTCGATTCTTTTTATTATTTTTCCATCAGGATAAAAAGTGTAACCCTGCCAGGTTTGTATTGCTCTGTAATCATTGTTAGAACTATATCCATTATCTCGTCTTGAGACAGGTGAAGCGTCGTCATAATACAACTGGAAATTCCAATGTCTTGCACTTCTGTTCAACGACAAATAATTCGAAAACCCTGCAAAGTATTCTCCGTCGAGGGCTGCGGTATATTTATCATTATCAAATTTTTCAGGATTATAATAGTCCGGATAGTTAATTTCACGTGTTGATAATCTTACAGTCTGAAATGAGATCGAATAATTATCGAGAAACCTGAAATTTCCATGAAACCCAAAAACTCTGTTATAACCATCGACATCAAATGCCTTTTTACTGTCTTTGTTAACTTGTCTGTCTGTTAAAATAAAACCAACATAAGAATCATTATTCCCTATTGCCTGTTTCAACCTTAGTATATTAGAAGTTGATTTTCTTTCTGAAGCAATAAAATCACTGTATTCCATAAAAGGTAAAATAAAAGGAGTTTTCTGGTCGTAAGCAACAGTATAACCAACATCAGTTCTTCCTATTTTGCCTGTTAACTTAAAAGCAAAAAGCGGATTGTTTATAGAACGGGTATATACAATATTCATTGGTGACTTAAAAATATCGTTTCCTTCAATAAAGAAGGGTCTTTTTTCAGGATAGAACAAAGCAAAAGTATTGTTTACATCTACCTGTGCAGCATCAGACTCAACCTGGAATCAGGATTTATTGCAAGGTCAGAAGTCAGATTGGAAGTTATACCATATTTAACATTAAGCACCAAACTGACCTTTTACTTTTTCATTTTTAATTCAGAATCGGCATTTCATAATCTGAAATTGATCCTTTTTCTGAACCTAAAGCATAAGGAAGAATTTCAAGATTATTGCCGCCTTTGATATTTTTAATTCCATACATCTTAGCGGCTTTTGTAAAAAGAGTTGGGTCATCTCTTATATAGCCGCCCACGATATTTGTTCTCGGTTTTTTCTAGGGTGATTTCTCAGAATATGGAAATTCCAAACCTGTTCACTTTTGTTAGGAAATCTGATACTCTTAAAAGGAATAACCATTTCTACAGTCCACATATCATCATAAATCTTAGCGTTTGAATACCAAATAGCATCAAAAGTTTCATCTTCATTACCAGGTGCATTCCACATTAAGTCAGCCTGAATACCATAGGGATTAACAATTAATTCATAAGCCTGTTTTTTTTCATTATACGCATCAAAAAAGAATCCAACCCAGTAACACTAAAAATCATATCACGTGAAGTAAATGTTTTTCTTAAACTTTTCATATCGGTTTCATAACATTTATATCCGATATAAATATTTTCATCATCGTAGAAAACAAATGCTTCTGTATTAACTGAAGGTTTAATATTATCACCGGGGTCAACTTCAGAGAAGTTATCTAATCGTTTTGCCTTTTATCCAGGCAGATTCATTTAATTCGCCATCTATTTCAATTTCAGAGGAGTTAATTCTTGGACTGTAACATTTAAATCCGTGTTACTTTTTAAATGAAATTGTATCCTTGGATTGTTTTGGTACAGAGAATCCTGAGTAATTCTGTGCCCGGGCTGTATTAAGATAAATGCAAATACCGATATTGTAATAAGTGAAAAATAACTTCACTAGACTGATTTAATGATTTGTTAAATACTTACTATAGTAAACGATGTAATTTATAAAGGTTTCAAAAATGAAGTGAAAGAAATAAAAAAATTTCATAATTCATAGCGTTTGCTAAAACTTAATCGCCACTCAAATCGTTTCTTAGATGACAATTTGTAAGTTAACATTTAGTTATTCAGAGTCATACTTCTTTGCTTTCGCTTAATTTTTCTGCTCTGTGAGCCATCTTCAGCTTTTCAATAATCTCGTTCAAATCTCCTTCCATAACATCTGTAAGGTTATAAAGAGTAAGACCGATTCGGTGATCAGTTAATCTGTTTTGAGGAAAATTATATGTACGGATTTTCTCGCTTCTGTCGCCTGTTTTCACCATCTCTTTTTTTGCGAACTTGTTTCTTTTGCTCTTTTTTCGAGTTCCATTTCGTAAAGTCTTGAACGCAAATGTTTCATTGCTTTAAGTTTATTCTTCAATTGTGAGCGTTCATCCTGACATATTACAACCAGAACCGGTTGGTATATGAGTTATTCTAATTGCCGTTTCAACTTTATTAACATTCTGCCCTCCTGCACCGCCTGAACGGAAAACATCAATTCTCAAATCGTTATCATTTATTTCGACATCAAAATCTTCGGCTTCCGGTAAAACTGCAACGGATTGCGGCAGAAGTATGAACCCTTCCGTTTGCTTCAGTTTTAGGTACTCTCTGAACTCTGTGAACACCACTTTCGTACTTTAATTCACCATAGGCACCTTTTGTTATCACGTTCAACACAGCCTCTTTCAGACCACCTGGAATCGACGATTCACTGTAAACCATAATTTCTGTCTTCCATCGTTTAACTTCAAAATATCTGGAATACATCCTGTAGAGTTCGGCGGCAAAAAGAGATGCTTCATCGCCACCGGTTCCTGCTCTGATTTCGAGTATGGCATTTTTTTCATCAGTCGGGTCTTTCGGAACAAGAAACTCTTTAATAACGGTTTCTGATTCTTCCAATTCAACCGTTAATCTATCAACTTCTTCTTTAGCCATCTCTTTAAGTTCGGAATCACCTGAATTATACATCAAATCCATATTGTCTTCATATTCCTTTTTCAAACTCAAGTAATGATTGTAAGCATTAACAACATCTGTTAAATCCGAATACTCTTTTGACAGTTTTCTGAATTCGTTCTGGTCGTCAATTATCCCGGGCTTTGAAAGAAGGTCAGAAATCTCCTGATGTCTTTCTTTTACTTTTTCTAATTTATTAAACATAATTATTTACGATTAAAATCTTTGTATTTATTTAAGGAACATAAAATTAAATCCAATCTGAGCCCCCCCGACATTTGTTATTTTCTTATCTTTTAAACTATAAACATCGGGTCCCAGTACAGGTATATAATAATAATCAAGCCCAATGCTTAAACCAATACTTTGCGATTCATAATATTCAATGCCTATCCCTGCATATCCTCCAAAGCCATAACTTGTTTGTGCGTATTTAAAAGCCTCGAAGAAATCCCTGTAATAAGGAGTCATAACAATCAGTGCAGGAGCAACACCCACTTTCACATAAGGTTTAAAATTCCCTTCTATGTCATCAAAAAAGACATTATGCTTCAAACCAAAACTTAATGTTGCCTGATATACCCTGTTGATTTTTCTATTACGAAGGAATTTCCATAATAGTCATACGTGTCTATCTCCGATTCGTCTGTTACACCTGCCACAGAAAATTTATACGTTAAATCCGTTGTTCTTGCAAGTCTCGAGAAATATGTTGCACTTAATCCGAAACCACTTTCAGTGTACATCATTCCTATTGCCCAGTTATTTCTTACAACTTTTTCCTTATACGGTATTTTCTTATCCTGTGCATTCACATGTGAAGTTAAAAATAAAAACAAGTATTAAGGAATATAATATTGACCTCATAATTTTAAATTGCTTATACTAACTTATTTGATTAATTTTTAAAAATAAAGTGTTTAATTAATCTATATATATTGACAGAAAAAAGACTTAATAAGTTCAAAGAAGTAATATCCAAAAGACAGAAGTATCTGACTCTCGTACTTGAGAACCTTCACGATGCTCATAATGTAAGTGCTATAATGCGTAGTGCAGAATCAACAGGTATTGACAAGATTTACTTAATTTACAATGCGGAAGAAAAATTCCCGCGAATAAGCAAGGTCTCATCTGCGAGCGCAAAGAAATGGGTTGAAGTAATAAAATACGATTCAGTTAAAAAATGCTTTGCAGATTTAAAGAAACAGAAATATAAAATTCTTTCGACTCATATGGAAGAAAGCAGGAAGAATCTTTCTTTGTATGATATTGACCTTACTAAAAAAACTGCACTCGTATTCGGAAATGAACACCGCGGCGTATCCGAAGAGGCAAAACTATTATCCGACGGTAATTTCCTGATACCGATGGTTGGAATGGTACAGTCTCTGAATGTATCTGTATCAGTTGCTGTCTGCATCTATGAAGCAATGCGTCAGAGGATAAATGCGGGGATGTACAGCAAATCAGCATATACAGCAAAAGAACTTAAACAAAAATTAAACGATTATTTAAAACGATAAATTAAAACAATTATGTTACCTGAATATTTCAAATCCGAGTTAGGATTAAAGAACCTGAACAATTTTTTATTAATTTCAGGACCCTGTGTTGTAGAAAGCAAAAGCATTGTATTCAAGACCTGCGAGAAGTTAAAGACAGTGACAGATAAACTGAAAATACCTTTTGTTTTCAAAGCATCTTACAGGAAAGCAAACAGGACATCGGGAAAATCATTTACGGGCATTGACTTTGAAACTGCCATTTCAATTTTAGAAAGTGTAAGGTATGAGTTTAATGTTCCTGTTTTAACTGACGTACACTCAGCCCTTGAAGCAGAAATACTCGGCGACATAGTTGACATAATACAAATACCTGCATTCCTTTGCAGACAGACAGACATACTCGAAGCCGCCGGCAACACAAACAAAGTAGTTAACATTAAAAAGGGACAATTTCTCGCACCTCAGGATATGGTGTATCAGGCAAAGAAAGTTGAAGCAACCGGCAACAAGAAAATACTTCTTACTGAAAGAGGAAGCACATTCGGATACCAGAACCTTGTAGTTGATTTCCGCAGTTTCCCAATAATGAAAAAATTCGGCTACCCTGTTATATTTGACGCAACCCATTCCGTGCAAATGCCATCGAAAAGAAAACGGAGTCAGCGGAGGAAACCCTGAATTCATTGAACCCCTCGCGAGAGCGGCAGGCCGCAATGGAGTTGACGGATTCTTTTTCGAAACACATCCAAATCCCAAAAAGCATTGAGCGATGGCTCGAATATGATAAAACTCGAAAAAATGGAAGATTTGCTAAAGGGATTAAAGAATTTGTATAGGAATTAGTTTTAGTCCTCTGATTTTTCAGTTTTGAGATGAGCCATTTTCGGGATTACAGGGCATTAGGGTCAAAAATAAAAACATTTTGTCCACTGATTCCGCAGATTTTTCTGATTTGGAATGAGCCATTTTCGGAATCACAGGGCTGCAGGGTCAAAAATAAAAACATTTTGTCCACTGATTCCGCAGATTTTTCTGATTTGAGATGAGCCATTTTAGGGATCACAGGACTCAAGGATATTTTCGACTGAACATACAGCAAAAAATTTCCCGCGAAATTAACGAAATTAACGAAATTGAGATTTAAGCTGAATTATCGAAGATTTTTGTGAGCCATTTTCGGGATCACAGGGCTCAGGTCAAAAATAAAAACATTTTGTCCACTGATTTTGCAGATTTTTCTGATTTGGAATGAGCCATTTTCGGGATCACAGGGCTCATGTCAATTTCGACTGAACATACAGCAAAAAATTTCCCGCGAAATTAACGAAATAAACGAAAGTGAGATTTATGCTAATTATCGAAGATTTTTGTGAGCCATTTTGGGATCACAGGGCTCAGGGTCAAAAATAAAAAAATTTTGTCCACTGATTCCGCAGATTTTTCTGATTTGGAATGAGCCATTTTAGGGATCACAGGGCTCAGGGTCAAAAATAAAAACATTTTATCCACTGATTCCGCAGATTTTTCTTATTTGGAATGAGCCATTTTAGGGATCACAGGGCTCAATCCAATTTAAAATTACTAATTTTCAGTGAAAGATTTAATTACCACTCGTCGATGAAATAAAAATTTATGGTTACAAAGTTACGGTTGGAATTGATAAGTCAATAATAAACATATATTTAAAAACCGAGAGCGTAACCAAAAAAGTTACGAGGTTACGATTTTTCAGATTGAGTTGAGCCATATTAGGGCTCACAGGGCTCAAGGTGATCCAAGAAAATTTTTGTCCTCTGATTCCGCAGATTTTTCAGATTTGGGCTGAGCCTTTTCAGGGCTCACAGGGCTCAAGGCAATCTATGAAAATTTTTTGTCCTCTGATTTTACAGATTTCTCTGATTAGGGACTGAGCCATTTTAGGGATGAATTGGCTAGTCGTATTATAGATTTTAATTTGATTTCCAATGTCCATTTAAGTGTAAATTCAAAGTTCGATATTGTCAAAGAACATAACCTATTATTAAATAGGCATAATAAATTAAGGATATAAGGTTTGAGAAACAAGTCAAAAATGAATACATATAAAGAAAGAATGTAAGATTAAAGACAATCTTACAAAAACCCTTATGCTATATAACGAATATTTTTATTCGTCATATAACATAAGGCAAAAAAATGTTTATTGATCCAGACTAAAACTATTCAAACCATTCCTGTTAATCTTTACATCGATTGTAAATTTAGCAATTGAATCAATTACCAACTTGTTTAGAAACAAAAGTCCATAAACACGCGGATTACCGGGGTTCGAAACGTATCTTCCTTTTAAATAAAATGGATATACGTGATGATTTCCCGATAAGTCCGCTTGGCGTATAATACATTGTTCTGTCATTTGGAAAATCTCTCGATGGAACTATATGCCCATCAACAGTATAATATTTTGAAAGTGTATCAAATTCATATTTAGTAAAACTTCTTCCGAGAAAATACTGCTTCACCAAATACTGTTTCTATATCCCGGGTTGTCTATAGCAAGGTCACCCGAACGGAATAAGAATCTTTCGCTCATTCCCACTGAATCCCGTAACTGAATATCTTTATTTGTTGCATCTAATTCAGATCACAATTTTCCCAAGATAAAGGTTTACTGCGCTTAAGGAATTATCATTAAAAAATTCAGATGCTGTCAGATTGTCAAAAGCATAAATGCTTGAGAACAATATTTTAAAACTTGCATTCGCTGAATCTCTATCCGCAACTGTTACTGCATAACTTTGTGTAAACCAGCCCGGTTTCTTTGCTGTTACTATATAATCACCTGCACCAATACCCGATATCACGTAATTACCATCTGCATTAGTTGTAATATTCGATAACGTTGCGGGTACAGTCGTTATCAAAACATCGGGCACACCTAAATTAGTTAAAGAATCTGTTATGGTTCCTCTAATCGTAGAATACCCTACGTTCGTAATATTATTTTCATCGCATCCCGAGATAAGGATAACACCTGCAAGGATAACACCTGCAAGAATTGCGATTGTAAACATTGTTAGAATTGTCTTTTTCATTGTTTCGTTTTATTTATTTTTAAAAAATAGTATTTATAAAATTATGCTGTCATATACTTTCTTTCCACTTCAAAGCCTTTATTCTGTGCATAACGGGATAACTTCCTCCCGAGTATTCTCCTTGCTCTGTGCAATCTGCTTCGGACTGTCCCTACAGGACTTCCCGTAAATTCAGATATTTCATTATAACTAAGTCCCTCCAGGTCACAGAGAATAATTACAGTTTTAAAATCACCTTTCAATGAATTTAATGCCCCTGTTACATCGTCATCGAGTAAGTTTGAAAACACTTTTTCCTGCAAGTCCGTAGTTTCAGTATATTCCGATTTTGCATTCTCAATAAAGTTTTCTACCTCAACATAATCTATTATGCCGGGCTGGTTTTTGGCTTTTTTACAATCGTTCAGGAACAGATTTCTCATAATCCTGAAAAGCCACGCCCTGCAATTTGTTCCTTTTTCATATTTATGAAAAAAACGATACGCCCTCAGGTAAGTCTCCTGTAATAAATCTTCAGCGTCCAGTGCATTCCCTGTAATCTTATTTGCATAATTATTTAAGACAGCCCTATGAGGCAATGCCTCTTTTTTAAAATCTTCAATCATTTTTCCGTTTTGAATTGTTTAACAATACTGTTCTGAAATGATAACCGTATATTGAATAAGTTACCGCCTCACTTATTAAATTTGGTTTTCTTAAAACCGTCCACAATAATAATTTCCAGAAATGATATTTACCCTTTCCCAAAATACCAATCTTCCATATTGCTTTTGAAAGTGCTGTCAACTGCACCCTCAATGTCATTTTCGAATATATCGCTATCTTATTGTATTCTTTCAGATAAGTAATAATCCGCTTGTAATAATACTTCGGTGAAAATATCGTATCGATTACCCGCTTATATCCCGACATAAGAGAATCCAGACTCATCTCGGGTATAAAATTCAAAGTAAAGTCCGTGTTATTTGCCGTAGCCGCTTTCAATATTCTTTTCTCGCTCTGAAGCCTTTTGTACAATGCAGTTTCGGGAATTGCGTGAAGCAAACCCACCATAGCCGTTATTATCCCGCTTTTCTGTATAAAACTAATCATATTATCAAAAGTGTTATGAGTATCAGTATCAAAACCAAGTATAAAACCACCCTGAACCTCCATACCATTCCTCTGTATAATCTTCACTTTTTCCAATAAATCCTTATTCGTATTCTGATGTTTACCGCACGATATAAGACCCTCTTCTTCAGGTGTTTCAATACCTATAAACACAGAATCAAAATTCGCTCTCTTCATCAGCCATAAAAGTCTCTCATCATCCGCAAGATTAATAGAAGCCTCCGTAAACAAAGTAAAGGGTTTCTTCTTCCTATCCATCCACTCCACAATCCGCTTAAGTATCCGTTCCGCCTCTTTCTTATTACCTATAAAATTATCATCCACAATAAAAACACCGCCCCGCCAGCCATAATTATACAATGCGTCCATTTCGTTTATAACTTGTCCGGGGGATTTGAGTCGGGGAACTCTGCCATTCATTATGATAATATCACAAAAATCACAACTATGCGGACAGCCTCTTGAAATCTGCATTGATAAAGAAGAATAATATTCAGAATTAATTAACGTCCAGTCAGGGACGGGTGTTTTTGATAAGTCAGGTCTCTCGTCTGACTTATAAATATGTTTTACTGTGTTACTTTCCAAATCTTTCAGGAACAAAGGAATCGTCACCTCTCCTTCATTCAAAATAAAAGTATCAACATCATCAAAATCAAAATAATCATTCGTAAACAAAGGACCTCCTGCAATCACAGGCTTATCAAATTTTTTCGCTCTGCTAATCACCTCCTTCGCTGAATCTCTCTGCACCACCATACCGCTTATAAAAACATAGTCAGCCCATCTTAAATCATCATCCTTTAATCTCACCGCATTCATATCAACAAGTCTCTTTTCCCACTCTTTCGGAATAATAGACGCAACCGTAAGCAAACCAAGAGGCGGCAAAGACACCTTCTTATTCACAAAAGGTAATGCGTGTTTAAAACTCCAAAATGTTGCCGGATATTCCGGATAAACCAAAAGAACCTTTTTCATAACACTATTTAATTTTTAAAATGTGCAGGTTAAAAAAATTTTAACCTGCACAAATAACTTTAAATAATTATCTAATAATTAATTATTTAAAGTAGAGTCTCACGCCCAATGCTCCGTTGACCGAGCCCTCTGAATTCGGACTCAAGTCCATCTCCGGCAAAGTTCCTAAAAACTAATCAAATGTATGTACTCAATAAATAAAAGAAACTTTAAAAACTCTTAAACAAGATAAGAATACTCATCTAAATATGTAATAGTGCAAATGGATGAAAAAGGGACTAACCCATATGGATTAGAAAGGATAGAAGTCAGAAGTCAGAAGTCAGAAGTAGAAGTCAGAAGTCAGAAAGGAAAAGAAAAAAATGAACAACTAATCCCGATGAATCGGGACATTCTCCTCGGCGAATCTTCGACAAAGAGCGTGGAAACTTAGATAAAAAAAAGAGCAGAAGGTTTTTAAAAAGAAGTAGAGCAAAGAAAAAGATTGAAACACTATAAAGAAGAAAAGATGTCACACTGATAAAAGACGATAAAGAACGGATTAGCAAAATTCAGAGAATTAAATAACGAAAACAAAGCAAATACTCAGAACCCGAAAGAGAGGGATGACAGAGTAAGTATAGATATTATAAAAGTTTTAGAAGATTATAACGAAAAACTCCCCTTTCAAAGGTAGTCCATTTTTCGTCCATTCGGACTATACAACTATTATTCTGAATTTATTATTTTTGTTATAACGAATAATAATAATTCCCCTTGATTAAAGGATAGTAAAGAAATCAACAAAGGTGAATTAAAATAAAATTAAATTAAAATGAAAAGTATTAAAAAAATTATCGATGTTAAAAAACTCAACACAGGTAAAAAACCCGTTGAGTTTGTCCGCGCGACACTGCCTAAAGCACCCACAAGCATTCAGGGGTTTGATGAAATCACAGGAGGCGGTTTACCAAAAGGAAGACCAACGCTTATTTGCGGCGGTGCAGGCTGCGGCAAAACTCTTTTTGCTATGGAATTTCTCGTACGCGGGGCAACTCTTTACAACGAACCCGGAGTTTTTATTTCATTCGAAGAATCAGAAAAAGAACTTACTGCTAATGTTGCTTCATTAGGTTTTGATTTAAAGAAACTTGTAGAGCAGAAAAAAATCTGGCTCGAACATATTATAATTGAACGCGAAGAAATTGCTGATGACGGCGAGTATGATTTAAAAGCACTCTTTGTCAGAATTCATCAGGCAATTGAAAGCATTGGAGCAAAACGGGTTGTACTCGATACAATTGAATCACTCTTCACTGCACTGCCAAACGCAACTGCAGTACGTACAGAACTCCGCCGATTATTCGGATGGCTTAAAAAGAAAGGTGTTACAGCAATCGTTACGGGTGAGCGAGGCAACGGTACTTTAACCCGTCAGGGACTTGAAGAATATGTTTCCGATTGTGTTATTCTGCTTGACCATCGCGTTACCGACCAGTCATCAATAAGAAGGCTGAGAATAGTTAAGTACAGAGGTTCAACACACGGCACGAATGAATATCCATTCCTCATTGATGAAGATGGATTTTCCGTACTGCCTGTTACATCGCTCGGCTTAAATCACCATTCATCACGAGATAGAATTTCCACGGGCATTCCACGTCTTGATACGATGCTCTCAGGAAAAGGATTTTTCAGAGGAAGTACCATACTTGTTTCAGGAACAGCAGGAACGGGAAAGACAAGCATTGCGGCACAGTTTGTTGAAGCGGCGTGCAAACGCGGCGAGAAAGTATTGTATTTTGCTTTCGAGGAATCACCAAGTCAGTTTATGCGAAATATGGCTTCCATCGGAATACATCTGGAACCTTTTGTTAGAAAAGGTCTTCTCCATTTTCTTGCAACCCGCCCAACACTTCACGGACTGGAACATCACTTAACAACAACAATAAAACTAATCAACAAAGTTAAACCGCAGATTGTAGTTCTCGACCCTATTGATGCATTCGTTATGGGAAACAATCATGTGGAAGTGAAGATTATGCTTCTCCGTCTTGTGGACTTTTTGAAAACAAGAAACATAACGGCATTCTTTGCTAACCTTACGAATTCAAAAAATAACAATGAACTAACCGATATGTCTTTATCTTCATTGATAGATACCTGGCTGCTATTACGTGATATTGAAATCGGCGGAGAACGTAACAGAGGTTTATACGTTCTTAAATCACGCGGTATGGCACACTCAAATCAGATACGTGAATTCATTCTTACAAACAACGGCATTGAACTTCTTGATGTTTACGTCGGTCCTGAAGGTGTATTAACAGGTTCAGCAAGATTAACGCAGGAAGCGAAAAACGATGCAGAACAATTATTACGCAAACAGGAAATCGAACGTAATCAATTCGGTTTAGAACTTAAACGTGCGGCAATGGAAGCACAAATTGTTGTATTAAAGTCTGAGTTTAAAGAAACTAGAATCAGAAGCACTCAAGACTATCGAAATGGAAAAAGCAAAGACTGAAAGATTTATTCTGGATAAAAAGCAAATGGGTGAAAGCAGGGGAGCAGACAGATTGATAAAGGTAAAAAAATGAAGATTGGTATAAGGTTGTAATAATTGTTTCGAAATAAAATGAATACAATCATTTATTACTGCTCCAATCCAATGCAAATATCAGATATTGATCCTTATGTATAGAATAATAACATTCTCATTGTTAATAATATTTGCTATTACGGGAATTGCTTATTCCCAGTACTATGAAATTGACGAAGTTGAATTTATTCATAAAGATAAAGTTACGATAGAAGAATCCGAACTTGAAGATGTTGTCGGAGTAACCAAATCGAAGTACTATTATTCCGATGCCTTGTATGACGATGTAATCTCCTTAAGAAACTACTACTTCGACAACGGATTCTTTGAGGCAACGGTAGAAAAGTCTTTAAAATACAACTCATCAGACAGTTCAGTTTCAATAAAATTTTTCATCACAGAAAATCAACATTACAAAATCGGACATATAAAAAGAACAGGACTTGAAAATGTAACGGACAGTCTCAGGGCAATAATAGATACGATGAAAACGGTAAAGGTGGATAGTTATTTCAGAAAAATTGATATGGTAGATTATTCAAACGGTATTCTGGATTTTCTTCAGAACAACGGATATATGACTGCAACAATAAAAGCCGACTCAGGATACGTAATAATGAAACAGGACTCTATAGTCTTACTAACATTTAATTACATAAGAGCAGATACAATATACCGGTTCGGTAAAACTGAAATCACAATAGACAGCAATATTTACGACGTTGATAAGGAATTTCTCAGAAAAGGAGTAGTTTACAATGAAGGCGAAATATACAGCAAGAAAAAGAGGCTGGATACAGAAAAGAATATTTCACAAATGCCGATTATAAGGGGTGTAAGAATAAGGACAAGTTCAATTTCAGAACTTTCCGTAAATCTAAAGATTGAATGCCAACTCAGCAAGAAACAGGAACTCACTCCTTTTGCCGAATTCACAAATATCAGCAATTACTTTTATGCAGGAGGCGGTTTGCAATACCTGAATAAATACTTATGGGGAGGCGGCAGAATCTTCACTTCAGAGTTACATGCACTTTACAGCAAACCCAACGTAAACCTAATTGAACTTATAAATCAGATAACCCAGCCTTACTTCTTAAACGAAAAATCTTCACTGAATGACAAGTTATCTCTCGGATATTATAATTTCGATGGATTCTCAAACTATTATCTCGGAAATATTATTTCTTTCAGGTATTACATTGCCGACCATACTTTTTACAATAAAGCAACGCTTGATTTAAATGAAGAACTTATGAAGATTAAATATACATTTGGCGAGATGCAAACCGTTAACTTATTCAGTTCATTTTTAAGTACAACTTTTATTCACGATAATACCAACAGTGCAGTATCTCCATCAAGAGGATATTATCATTCAATAACATTTGGCGAAGGCGGACTCTTACCCGAACTAATACTGAATTCATTTGAAAACGATTTTTCTTACACAAAGTTTTATAAGGTTTCTACTTCTAACAGATTCTACATCAACCTTTCCAGAAAAGAAGGAGAGAATGTAATCGCATCAAAATTGTTTTCTGCAGTAAATGTTGCATTTGGCAGCGGACCAAAAATAGTCCCGATACAACCAATCTACAGATATTTCAGCGGCGGAAGTAATAGTCTTCGCGGCTGGACACCACTATCGAATGGTTTTGTAGATGACAGACGGATAGGCGGAAATTTCTGGCTGGAAGGAAGTATCGAATTCAGGAAAGTACTTTTCCCGGGTTCAACATCCTTCACAAAGAATATCAGTACAGCAATATTTGCAGACATCGGGAATGTATGGGAAACGTATAACATATTCAGGTTAGACCAAATCGCTTTTGCACTTGGTGCCGGGTTAAGGTACAAAATATTTATCGGGCCTGTGAGAGTAGATTTCGGATTTAAAATTTATGACCCTCTTGCTCCAGATGGTTTTAAATGGATTTTACAAAACGACTTCAAGACGATATTTCAGGAAAAATTTACTATCAACTTTGGAATCGGCGAAGCATTTTAGAATTTGAATTTAATGATCAGAACATATATAAAGCAGCGCAGGTGATTTTTGGATGAAAGTTCAGCCCCGGTCTTCGTTCGGGGTTATTACATTCAACCTGCTTCGCAGGTTTTTTCTTTTGGGGGTGCGTTCTTTGGGTGCAGGTTTTTTCTTTGGGATGTTAAATCTTAGAATTTGAATTTATAAGCAACCTTCAAGCCTGTGGTGTAGTAAGAATTCATATTTGCTATTACACTGCTGTTAAGTTGTTCTCTTGAGATATTCAACAATACTTTTTCAGGTAATTTTAGATTCATCAGGTCATTAAGAGGATATTCAACATTGAATTCAAGATATGCATTGTCATTTATAACCCTGCTTCCAACAGTAACACTTGCACCATATATATCTGATGAAACATTTACGTTTGTGTTTTGCAATCCGCCTTCTGTATAATTAAACTCAGCATCTTTAATAAACGGCACAACATCTCTAAGCATCTGACCGAGAAATGAAGTTACATACAATGAACCAACTGTAGAGCCAATACCAACGGCTACAGACTGGCTTTCTGACGCACTGAGTTCGTTCTTATATTTACCGAACAGAAGAAATGTGATTGCGTCCGAAGTTGCGTCGTTGCCAAGCATTTCAGTTCCGTTTTCATACAGACTCAAAGTAATTTCAGGATTCGAAGGATCTCCTTTCACGTTAAGCACTACCTGTATAGGACTATTAGTGATGGTACCGTATTGTTCAGTGGACTTTGTGTTTGCATATACAGCACGAATATCGAGTTCAGGTTTATCGATTGGTCCTTTAAAAACTATTTTACTTTCTTTCACTTTAAAATCTCTGTAGAATCTGTAGTAAGAATTTCCAACAACATTAACTTCTCCGTTTAAAAGTAATCTTCCTCTTCTTGACCTTAGTCTAAGGTCAGCAACAACTTCTCCGAAAAGTCTGTCACGGGTAAGATTTTTAAAATCGATAGAAACGTTCATATTTCTTTCCGTCTTAATTGAAAGGTCGAGTGCCAGCATCTCAAGGACGGAAATATTTTTAACGGTATCAAAAAGAATATATCTGTTTCTCAGGAACGGATTAAGACTTTCATAATCCGTCAATTTAATTTTTCTTCTTGTTGTGTCAGAAATAAATACAGAATCACCTGAAGAAATAAAGACAGTACTTTTATTATCCTGCTGATACCCTTTTCTGCTATCGGGTAAAGATGCAATAGTTGCATCCTTAAATACAAACTGTCCCTGAACATTTAGTTTATCCAGGTTTCCTTTAACTGTTATGGGCGGATTTCCAATTCCTCCGAGTATATAACCTTTAAGCCCGAGTTTGTTTTCTTTATTACTTTTGTCAAGAAGAACCATATCACCGGAAGTAGAAAGGTCAATATTGTTAAGAGTATAGCCTTTAAAATCTATGCTGCCTCTAAAGTCAATATGTTTGGTATCATCATCAGGATTGTATATACTAATAAAATCTATGAGCAATTTTGAATCAACCGTACTGACGTTAAACTTAAAATCATAGAACATACCCGTCAGGTCCAGAAAGTACTTCCCCTTAACCATAGACAGTTCACCTTTTAAATCCGGTTTATAATATGTTCCGGTTGCTTCAATTTTACCGTTCAGAACTCCCTGCAAATCTCCTAAACCGGGAATCAGTTTAGAAAAATACTGAATCTGGAAATTGTTTGCGGTTAAGTGTAATTCTGCGGGTTTATCGCTTCGGGCTGCGGTTGTGTCTATTTCAACTAATGGATTGTCGAAGGGAACATTGCCTTTTAAAATCAGACTTCCCTTCTCTCCAATATTTGTGATAATAATATCGGGGGAAAGAATCTGATTCTTGTAAATAAAATTACCTGAGATTGAACCGAAACCGATTGAATCATAATTCAACATATTTGTTTTTATTTCAAGACTAATGTTCGCATCGTCGGGAGTTCCATCGATATGTACCAACAATTTCTTTATTTCTCCCTCCACGGGATAAAGATTCTTTTCACCTGTTAAAGTAGTATCAAAAGGACTTAACATTTCATATATCTTCCCAAAATTAATATTGTCACCATTAATGTTTATATCACTCGAACCTGTAAGAGAATAGAAACCATCGACATCTAAATTCATATTACCTGTTTTCAATCCAAGTTTGTTTATCGTAATTTTTTCCTGAGGAAAATATATTATATTCCATTTATTATTATTCACTACGTTATAATCATTATATCGAACGTATATAGTGTCCACGTACAAAACTATGTCATTTTCCCTAAAGTCAATATTGCTTTTAAACATAGCATTCTTCACTGAATCTATTTTTCCAAATGCATTAACCTTTGCTATGGATTCAGAAAGGTTAAAAATTGTCCGAAGGGAATCAAGTTTGATTGAACCATATTGAAATTTTTCGGCATTTAAATCCATATCAATTTTTAACGAAGAAATCTTGTTCATATTGACAGGCGAAGAATAATCGTTTGAAAACGCAATATTACCGTGTAAATTTTTCATTACAATTGATGTATCATTGTAAACGAAGTTCTTTACCATCATTACCGATTTAGAATTAAACCCATTCTGTGAATTAGAAAAGTTACCATTCAACTCTCCATCGAACATAAAACCAAACGGTGAAGAAAGTTTTCTAAATTCTGCCGAATCCTTTGTTACAATCTGATAATTAAAGTTAATATTTTCCCTATTATTAAAATCTGAGAAATCATTAATTACAAAAACTGAATCAGGGTAGATTTTCTTTTCCACAATATTACTAACCATTGAAACATTGTAAAGTATGGCATCGATGAGAGAAGAAAGATTAAATTTTCCGCTGGTTTTAAGTTCAACAGCATTGTTAGATATATTAACATAACTACTATCAGAGGAAGGATTAAGTCTTGCATTAATAAATGATTTTGGAATTTGATATTGTGCATAGTATGAATCTTCCATATTCACATCAAATCTTCCTGCAAGATTTTCCAAATCAATTCCGCTTCCGTTTATATCGAATTTTGCATTAAGGTTACTTATGTCATCTTTATTTCCCGAAAAGCGGGAAACATCAACATTATTCATAGTGCCTTTGAATGAGTAAACAGGATTATTCATATTTGTAATATTAATCTTCCCTGCAACAACGGCATTACCTGATGTTGAATTTGCTTTTATGTTCAGCCCAATATTATTCCGATGTATATTCACGATACCCGAAGAGTTTGAAATGCTGTATCCTAAAGCATTAGAGTTTTTCAAATTATATTTTACACTTGTTGACATATTTTTGGGAGAGTAGCCCGAGCCGTCGAAATCAGCAGAAATATTTATATTACTTTTATATTTATTATTGTTAAGAACCGAAGCAAGGTTTAACTTATTTGTTGTTACATTCCCAAAATATTTTTCAGTATTAATATTAAGGCCGCCCTGTCCCTTCACATTTCCGCCGGAAGTACGGATGTTGAACACACTGTAGAAATCCAATATATTTCCTTTGTAAGTTATATCCGCATATACCATACCGAGTCTTCGGAAATCAGGAAGAGAGTTAATATTTAAAACTGTATTAACATCTTTTGAAATTACATTAAAAGAAGTGACTACATCAAGATACATACTGTCGGTATTGTTAAGGTTCTTAATGTTACCAACAATACTAATTCTTGATTCAGGAAGGTTTAAAGTAAGTTTACTTACGTCAAGATTATTAAGGACGCCGTTTGCACTAAGGTACAGAGAGACGGAACTGTCAAGCATATCAACCGACGGAAGAAAATATCTTAAATCCGCGAAATTAAATTTATCAACATTTAGGACGAATGCTAATTTTAGTATTCATATAATTGTCAAAAGCACTACTATCTAAAGGGTTAAAATCAAAAGCAGACAATTTACTAATCTTAATGTCAGACCTGTCAGAAATCAACTCAAAATTATTAATCTCAGTAAAGTTTCCGTTTTCATTTATATAAGCATCGAAGGCAAATTTCTTAAGAATGAAATCTGAATTAGTAATGAATGCCAGATTTCTTAGATTAAGTTTCTTGTATGTTTTTGAATATTCTCCTGACAAATCAAGCTGGAAATCAGATATATCAAGATTACTTGAGATTAAACTCACTTTGCTTTTCCCATTGTAAAGCCCATAATGGCATTGAAGGAATTGTATCAAGTATTTTAAAATTACCATTTTCAATCTTTAAACTGTTAACATAAATATCCCAGTTAAATTCTGATTCTGATGTATCGGTTGAGGGGGTTAACAAGTTAGAAAAATTCCAGACTAATGAATCTGAGTCCTCTTTTATTTTATACAGGTTAATAACGGGAGAATTAAGCACGGCATAATCCACGCTTATAGTTTGATATAATAATCCAAAAATATTGTACTTAAGGTCAATATATTTTACGCTTAAGAGCGTATCTTTTTTAACTGTGATAACCGCGTTATTAATTCTTAAGCCATTTAAAATATTTCCATTAATTGATTCAACGCTTAAGAAATTATCTTTTTCAATCCAGCTTTCAGATTCATTTAATTCGCTTAGAGCATAATTCAAAGCCAATTTATTGAAAGTTTCCGTCTGAATGAAAAAGTAAAGAGCCGCCATTAAAACGATTAACAGGACTAAAAGGTATGCAGAATATTTTAATATCTTTTTGAGAAATATCATAAATTACTATTTGATTAGTTTTACAACCCCTGACATAAACTTAGTAATCATTGCATTTTCCGAAGTACCGCATTCATCAAGTAAAGTTCCTTTTTCTCCTTCATAAGTTTCAATTGCATATATTGAACATTTATTTGATTCACCCTCAAAGTTGTATAAGTGAACTTTTTTAATTTCATTAGATTTAAACAAACTCAGAGAGGATAATGACAATAAACCTATAACAGTTGCTTTGAATTGAGTTCTATAGCCTGCTTTTTTAAGATTACAAAGAATAGTTATGAGCGATTTATTTTCTGTCTTTCCACGATGTTCTTTTTAATTTCATTGTTTCGATTTGTATTTTACTATCATATTAATTAATATTCTATTTATTATAATATAGCACAAAAGTTAATTATAATGTTATAGGTGCAGATGGACGAAAAATGGACTAATTCTAAAAGAGTAATTATATAGACCTAAAAATCTTAACATAAGCACTTTAACGCATTAATATCTTATTTCACTAAAAATATTCTATAAACTACCCCGCCGTAAGAGTTTGTCTCAATACTACAAAACCGTGAACGTGTAAAAATAAAAACTGTTAATAGCGTCTGGATACTTTCCGTATGAAATCGTGAAAAACGAGTATAGACGAACTCCCAGAGGGTATTAACCTAAGAGAATAAAGTACTGATTATTTAATCTTCTCCTGTAACTCTTTCACCATTTGCTCAAGGGCATTTATTCTTTTTTCGCGTACTTCTATTTCCTGCTGTTTGATTTTCAATTTCATATTCAAGTCCGACATATTTTTTTCAAGTTCAGTTTTATCCCAATAGCCGAGATCTTCAAAGTATCCTTTAAAAAGGAAATTGTGTTTTAGAGCTTCCATATTCTGCGAGAAACTGAAAGAACCCTGTTCGAGATTTGCGGTAGTCTGGTCAGCATTTCTCATAAGTGATTTAAGGTTATTGGCAAAGTTAGTATCGGTTAATAAAGTACCAACGACACTCTGACTTGAATTCATTTTATTCGTAATTTCCGAAATATCCTGCGTAATACTTCTGATTTTCTGAGTCATAGGAATAACTTCGGTAGTAATAACATCAACACTATTGGCAATATTCCTCAAGAACATTATTAACGAGACCCGTAGATATTGCAAAACCGCGCATAGTTGAATCCACACCATTGTACAAGGAGTTATTATAAATTAACTGCCCCAGAGTCCCTTCGCCATTAGCAACCTGAGAAATAATATTTGCTAAATCTTTAGTAACAATAGACGCATTATCGCCAGTCTCTTTCAGGGATTTCATAATATCCTCTGCTTCAACAGGTTTTATGGATACAAGCCATCCACCTTCATCAACCGATGGAACATCCTGACCTCCGGGTGTTATATCAACAATTTTATTACCGATTAATCCTTCCGATATTATTTTTACCTGAGAGTCCCGTTTGATAAACTTCCTCACACTGCTAACTATAGTCATTTCCACCATCACCTTATTTCCCGAAACTATATTTATCTTATCTACTGTACCCACACTTATTCCATTAAATCTCACATTACTTCCCTCAAGCAATCCGCTGACTGTTTCAAAGATTGAATTAATCTTCATAGTGGAGGTAAACATATTCTGTTTGCTTCCTATCACAAATATAGCAACTAGAAAAAGAAGCAATCCAATAATTATAAAGAAAGCAATTACAAGTTTTCTGATTAAATTTTTATTCATTTTAGTATGGTTTAAATATTATTAAATTATTATTCAAAAAATCCTCTGACAAATTCATCGTCAGATTTCTTAAGTTCGTCAAAAACCCCTTCTGCAACAAATACTCCATCTTTCAGAACAACGATTCTGTCAGCAGTGAGTTCGGCACATTTGATATCGTGAGTAACAATAACGGAAGAGACTTTAAACTTTTCCTGCATTTTAAGTATAAGATTACTTATCTCAACTGAAGTAGCAGGGTCAAGACCTGTTGTAGGTTCATCCCACAGCATAATTTCAGGCTTTAAGACCAGGGTCCGCGCAAGTCCGATACGTTTTCTCATACCTCCTGATAACTCAGACGGCATTTTATCTATAGAGTCTTCCAGACCAACATCAGCAAGTGTTGTCCGAATTCTGTGTTTCAATTTCCTCAGCGGATAAGTCTTCGTGTCTAACAAGCGGAAACTCAAGATTTTCTCTAACGCTCATAGAGTCATACAGAGCACCGCTTTGAAAAATGAATCCAAGTTTAGTTCTAAAAACCTGAAGTTCATCAATTTCAAGTTCCGGAACATTTTCCTTCAGGACAACTACTTTTCCTTCATCGGGTTTCATAAGTCCAATAATACACTTAAGAGTAACAGATTTACCCGAGCCAGACTTGCCGAGAATAATGACAGTTTCCCCCCTGAACACTTTAAGGTTAACATCTTTTAAGATTTCATTACCGCCAAGGGTAATTTTCAAGTGTTCAATATTTATAACAACTTCATTGCCGGCATTTGATTTACTTTCTATTTTCGGATTATCATTCATACAATTATTTCATTTTAATTAATATATTATCATTGTTAATTGAACGGCTACCATATCAAGAAGGATAACCAATATAGATGAATAAACAACCGATACATTTGCAGCAATACCAACGCTCTCAGTTCCCCTCGATGCATTATATCCCTGATATGATCCCACTAAACCGATAGCAAAACCAAAGAAAAATGTTTTAATTGTTGCTGGAATGATATCTGCAAAAGATAAGGCGGAAAAAACTGTTGAAAAATATAATTGAATACTTTGACCGCTGAAAATGTTCATTGCAGCAAAACCGCCAATGAGCGCTACAGTGTCAGCGTATATTATAAGTAAAGGAATCATTAAAGTAGTTGCTGTTATTCTTGTTACGACAAGAAACTTAAAAGGATTAGTAGCAGAGACTTCCATAGCATCAATCTGTTCTGAAACCTTCATAGAACCAAGTTCGGCTCCGATTCCCGACCCAATCTTCCCGGCACATATTAATCCTGTAATTACAGGTCCTATTTCCCTGACAATAGATATAGATATCATTGTAGGAATTAATGAAACTGCACCAAACTTAGTCAGCATAGGAATTGACTGAAGTGCAAGAACAAACCCGATTATAAATCCTGTAAGACTGACCAGCCCCAGAGATTTATTTCCGATTTCAAAGAACTGCCGGAATGTTTCTTTAAATTCATACGGAGGTCTAAAAACTTCTTTGAAATATCTGGCCGAAAAATGATACAAGCCATAAACAATCAGCAGTAAATTTGTAAGAAATTTTGGTAATATGGAATTCATAAATAATATTTTTAAATTTAATATTCTCTTTTAATTTTAACATCTATAAAAGGGTTTGCCAAGCCCAATATTATACCAAATGAAATATCGGTTATATCCGAATCATCTTTTCTAAACATAAACGTATGACGAATCTTTACGTGCGGGAATATGAGCAACTTATGGTTGCGAAGAGAATAGCCATAAGTAAGTTCAGGGAATGCCCCCTGTTTATCAAAGTTTGTAAAATATCCGCCTCCAATGGAAAAGACACCTGTACCCTGAAGCATATGAGACGGTTCAATTTTATCTTTCATTAACAAATCGTATTTATAAGAAAATCTAATATGATGTGAAATATGTCCTGTGAACACAAAAGAGTATTCAAAAGCAGTTCTGTGCTGACCTAATTTACCAAAGCCCACCGAAAGTTCTTTTGTAAGACCCGCATAAATTTTATTATCTTCATAAAGCACTATAGGATTTATTAAGTACAAAATAGAAACTATACCGATTGACACTTTTGTGAAAGGGGGTGCAGGTTTTACAGCATAATCATTATTCTGTATATAAGACAATTTACTGAAATCAGTTTGTGAATATACATTACTAAAAATCAGCAACAGAAAAAATATTTTAATCAGGTTTTTCAAATTATTTAAATTAAGTTTTCATTTACTGCATAACAGATATTAATGCTTTGAAGAATAAGAACACACCAAGAATCAACAAAATTATTCCCGCAACAATATTAAGAATATTTATGGTTGACTGGTTAATCAATTTTTTATTTCCGGTTATCAGTTTCATAAGAGCATAGAACCAGCCAAATGTACCGACAAAAGCACCAACTGAAAATAAGAGTCCTCCAAGAAAAGAGGAATCCAGGAAACTAAACCCTTTTAAATAACCTATAAGAGCAATCCAGGAAGCGGGTAAAGAAATTGAAGAAAGGCACAACATTACCCCCATAAAGAAAAGTCCGATTAAGTTTGATTTAGCCTTTTCAGGTACTTTAAGAATCTTTGACACTCTATCAGCTTTTTCTTTCAGTTTATTCGCATTAATAACAGCCGAATTTAACTTTGAAGATTCCTTTTTCTCCAACTTGTCATAAGTAATTTTAGAACGCATTATTTTCAGACCATAGATAATAACGATGACACAGCCTGTGAATGTGAGAATAATTTCTATCGTATTTGAATTTTTTGAATAGAAATCTCCAACAACAGACGGGAAAAATGAAATAATCAAACTAATGCCGCTAAATGCTATCAGGCAATAGAAGAAATCCATAAAAGCCGCACCGAATGCGATGGCCTGTCCTTCTTTAATTTCATTTTTGAATCCTTTGGAAATCATAGCAAAAGCAATAGGTCCCATTGGAGGTATGGAAACAATAAATCCTGTTAATATACCCAATATGAGATTAATAATCATATTTTAAAATATTTTTAAAAAATTAATTTGTAAAATAAAAAGGGCAGTTAATAAAACTGCCCTTTAAAGTCATCATTAATTAATCAGGCAAACCATTTTTATCGTTATCTCTGAACGCTTTGAAGTTGTGATTAATGTTATCTTTAATATTATTATCTATATCGTTTGAATTTGCAGGGTCAAACGGGTTCAGCCAGGTACCATTCTTAATAAACCAAATGTACGGCTTTACTACTAACGTAATGTTTGAATATGCAGCAACTGATATAGGAATGTTATTCGGGAACTGAAGTTTCTGATGTGCTGACTTAGTTGATTTATAGATAAAATAATTCCCAAAATACCAACCTTTAATAATGACCGAATATCTGCCATTAATATCTGCAAACTCAGGATCAGGCGGTGTTTCGTTGTCATTCAATTTATGAATTTCAAATTTAATCTTCTTATAATCACCGGCAGGGATTATTGCCGTACTGATAACATTGATATTAGAATTCAGATTAAGAAACAACACAAACGGACCTACTTTAAAATTAGCGGAATCCTCTGCTGAATTCGCGTATTCCATTTTAATGTCTTTAATTAAGATTTTTACCGTATCGAGAATGAGTATATTTTGTGCATCCCCTACAGTATCCATCGAACTCATTCCGCTAAAACTCAGGTTGTCAGATGGAGGAACTACGGTTGCAGATTCATTACAGCCATAAAAACCAGCGACTGAAATAACAACAGCAATAATCAGCAGACTGATTTTGTTTTTGAAAATTTTTGTTTTCATTTTTTTACTTTCTTTTTAAATTATAATATAAAAATATATTATTTGTAATTGTTACTGTAAAGATAAGTATATGATATGTATTAAGTAATAGTGCAGAGGGATGAAAAAGGGACTAATCCGTGTGGATTAGTGAAGTAGGATATTAATTTCCAAAGTAAAAATTGCAAAATCAATTAAGTAAACTGCGCAGTAAGAGATACTCGCCAGAAAACGCTTCGCGTATCTGCTATCACGAGTGGAGATGACACCTATGAAAAGCGATCCCCGCAAGAATCCCGATATATCGGGATGCAAAGAACGCACATGCGGGGGATGACACCTTTTGATATTTTCAACGAGCCTCTTCGCTGGAATGAAAGTTGGTGAAACTGGATGACCCAGGGGGTGCCCCCAGCTTTCGCTGGAATGACAGTTGGTGAAACTGGTTTATGAGACAAACTCCCCAGCTGAATACGAAGATAAATCTCATGTTTTTGCGTTTATATAATTATTTAAACAACGGCAAATTAAA
Organism: Ignavibacteriota bacterium; assembly: GCA_963748665.1. Classification (GTDB taxonomy): domain Bacteria; phylum Bacteroidota; class Ignavibacteria; order Tepidaquicellales; family Tepidaquicellaceae; genus CAIKZJ01. Next base: position 145,410 of record CAVVJW010000018.1, read on the forward strand.
AGTGAACAAACTACCTTTATCAACTTCGCTCAAGACTGATATCTTACCATTGTGTTTCTCAACAAACTCTTTACAAAGCAGCAAACCCAAACCGGTACTTGGTTCATTATTCGTTCCCAATCGTCCTGATTTTATATCTATTCTAAAAAGATTTTTTATCAACTCTTCGTCCATACCAATTCCTGTATCTAAAACAGATATTTCCACAATATCTCCTTTTATTTTTGACGATATATGAACACGACCTCCTTTATTAGTAAACTTAACAGAATTTGATATAAGATTTCTAATAATCGTATTAAGCATTAATTTATCGGCAAGCACAAAAACACCTTCGGGAATTGTTTCATAAATTGTTATACCTTTTTTCTTTGCTACATCATTAAACAATATCAAACTATCATCTGAAATTTCCTTCAAGGATAATTTTTCCGGATTGAATGTAGTTAATCCTCTTTGTGCAATAGACCATTCAAGTAAATTAGTTAAAAGGCGGAACAAATTACTTGCACTGCTATACATATTATTTGCGGTTTCCTGAAGTTCCTTTTTGGACATATCATTAATATCTGTTTTGAGCAAATCTGTAAATCCAAGAAATCCCTGAAACGGACCTCTCAAGTCATGGGCAATGATAGAAAAGAGTTTATCTCTCTCGGCAATAAGTTTTTCCAATTGTTCATTCTTAAGATTAATTTCCATCTCCGCCCTCTTAAGTTCAGTAATATCGAGTTCCTGAGCAACGTTAGTATTACTTAATTCCAAAACCAGTTTTTCGTTTTCTTCGATTTCAGATTCGTGCTCTTTTTTGGTTACGATTAATTCTTCGGCTCTTTTTTCCTTCTCTTCGTTTTGAAATGTAATTTCATTGTTAGCAATGACCAACTCTTCTGTTTGTTTATCATTCTCTTCACTCTGGATTGCAAGCTGTCTCAATATTAAATCTTTATCTATATCTTCATTTTCGATTTTCATTTTTATGTTTTATGTTTTATAATATTTATTTAAGAAATGTGTTAAGTAAAATAATGTGTCAACTATCTTTGAATTCTTTTGTGTTTGCTTTTTTGACCGACTCTTTAATTAAGACGGATACCTTTGTAATAAGAATTCCCTCTCTATCCGGTTCAAGAGGTTTTTCTCCATAGCGAATTCTGTACAAATAAGTAATCTCGGCACCTAAATACAGAATCACACCCGAATAGTAAATCCAAACAAAAAGGATTACGAGCGAAGCGGCGGCGCCATAAGTAGAAGAATAAGAACTTCTGCCGAGATAAAGCCCAATTAAATATTTCCCAATGAAGAAAAGAAATGAAGTTACGATAGCGCCTATCCACACATACTTCCATGATATACGCACATTAGGAAGGTATTTAAATATTAATGCGAACAGAACAGTAATAATAAGAAATGAGGCAACATAGTTGTAAATCTCAGCCATTGGAATTATAGACGGAAACATATTTCCCAAATATTTATTTACTAAAGTAAGAACAGAATCTGCAATAAGAGAAACCATAAGAATAAAACTTGATGCAATAACCATTGAGAAAGAAACTATTCGTGTTCTGATAAAATTTCTCAAACTCCGTCCCGGTTTCAGTTCCACACCCCATATAATATTAAGCGATTCCTGAAGTTCAATAAAAACACTAACGGCACCGAAGATTAAGAGAATAATGCTCAGCACTGCTGCAAATATACCCGTTGATGGATTAGAGGCACCTTTAATAATTGTGTTGAGCATATTAGCACCATCTGAGCCAATAAGTTTAGTTGCTTCATTCACTATTCCTATACGTGCATTATCTTCGCCAAAAAATAAACCGACGAAAGAAATGACAATCAACAGCATAGGTCCCAAAGAAAATGCAGTATAGTAAGATAAAGCCGCTGACATTTTCAGACCTTTATCATCCATAAATTGTGAAACGGAATCTGCGAGCAGTTTCGGCAAATCAAGAATTTTGAATTTAATAACTGCCATAATCTATTCTTTTGTTAAATCTATTATGGCAGTATATGTTTTCATCATCGAATCTTACTTTGTTTTTGATATTCTTACGGCCTATACTTATTTCTACTTTTTCTGTTTATTGTTTTTTCCGCCTTTATCGTTACCGCTCTTTTGTTGACTTCCTTTGTCATTTCCTTTTTGCTGATTCCCTTTATCATTACCTTTACTTTGCTTCACATTTTCTTTGCTTTTGTTTTGCTTTTCGTTATTATTTCCTTTGTTTTGCTTCACGTTTTCGTTGCTTTTGTTTTTATTTCCTTTTTCATATTTAATATTTCCATTGCCGCTGTTCTTCTTGCCGCTCTCATTGTTCTTGTATTCTTTCTTATACTCTTTTTGCTGGTTCTTCACATCCTTCCTGAATTCTTTTTCCTGCTTCTTTAATTCCTTGTTATATTCTTTCTGTTCATTCTTTACGTCTTTCCATTCAGCATACTTCTTATAAGATTTTGGTTCGTATCTTTTGTATTCCTTATTATCTTTATATTTAAACCTTTTGAATACCGGTGAATAAACAAAATATTCATTGGCAGAATATCTGACTTCATTATAATTTCTGACGTGACGAATATTTACGAATACTAATGGGATTGTTGGGATAATAGGTTTGAATTACTTTAACGTCAGGACCTCTGTTTATTATCATATTATCTACAACAACTAAACCAACCGTTCCTGCAAACAAATCCATAGAAATTCTGTTTCCGCTTTCATAATATGGACTGCTGTATCTGTAGATATCAGGCTCCAGAAAGCGACTTCTCTCGACTATTGCGTAGTCGTTATCATCAATTACGGAATTGCTGAAACCACCTGATGTATTATAATAAACTGCGGGACTTAAAGGAGCCCAAGAAACGTATTCATCATTCTGTTTCCAGTCAACCCATGCAGGTGCCCATACTCTTCCGGGAACCCACATCCAACCTGCTGAAGGAGAGTTTACCCATCTGCCCTGATGATGAACTGTTTCTTCCCAGGGTGTAGGCGATTTAAAATACCAGCCTGCATCAGTGTTAACCCATTGTCCGTTCGAATATGGAACATACTGCTGAGTTTGACCTGCTGTCGAGACCATAGCAAATTCAGGTAACGGTTTCCAGACAAATGTCATTCCGACATTAGCATCAGCATAGGCAGTTTTAACACCAAGTATATTAGAAATTGTTAAATCTTTATTAACTGAACTTTTTAATGAAGCAGACGGTGATTTAAGACCGATTTCTTCATAACTGACTTCCACCCATTCACCGTAAGGCGACAACTGGTCATAAAACTCTTTGTAATCAACAGTTGTTAAATCTTCCTCGGATTCAGTAAAATCCTTTCCGTCAATTGTGGATACGACTATATTACTATCTTGTTTTTCTTTCTGTTCTTTAGTCAGACTCGTATCTGCTTTTTTCGAACAGGAAGAAATCGCGAACAATGAAATCACAAGTATAAGCAGACTCATTGTTTTTATAATTAATTTTGTTTTCATAACATTCTATCTTCCTTCATTTTAATTTATTTTGTTAAAGTTTAAAATCGACACCAAGTTCAAGCGTGTTGAAATTATTATTACCAGTTCCTAATCTTAATGTACCGGCAACAGAAGGGCTGAAGAAATACCTCATACCTACCTGCCCCCATAACCATGCTCCGCTTGAATAAGCAACATCCGTTACATAAACACCGTTTTTAGTTACATCTGTATATGTATCATTAACACTGTTATATCCAATGACAAGTCCTAAATAGGGAGCGAATTTTCCGTCACCAATTTCTGTGAAATTATAATTTGCCTGAAAACCGAGTGATGAGAATGAGTATTTCCAAGAATCTCCATTTCCATAAGTGTTAGTGTAAGAATAATATCTAAACAGTCCGCCGATACCTATTGTCCCGCTACCTAACTGTGCAACGTGTGATTCAAAGTTAACACCCAATATCGGAACGCTTCCTTTTACCCAAAGTCCGATAGAAGCACCAAGAAGATTATCGCCTTGTTTAATCTGCCCCTGTGCCGAGACCATTACACATAGAATAAATACTATAGAAAATACTAATTTTTTCATTTTTTTAATTGTTTAATTTTTTAATTTCGTTTTCTTTTGAAAACTTTTTAGTTAATAATTTTACTGTTTTTATAAATCTACTTTTCTTTTTTTTACAAATTTACTGATAAAAACAATTGCTGCCAGGATTAAAAGCAGATGTATAAGTCCTCCAAACGAGTTTGAACTTGCTACACCTAAATACCAAAGCATAACAAGTATTATAATAATAGACCACATCATTTATTGTTACCTTTCATTAATTGTTGTGTTATCAACATTGTATATAATCGTATTAAACATCAGATTCTGCTGATAGCATCCTTTAATTTTTCTGTATTGCGAACGATTTTTTTCACGTTCGTATTCAAAGCATCATTAGCACTTTCAATAATATTTTCAGTTTTTTCTTTAGCGTCATTCCAGGAGTTGCGCGTAATTTTCTTTCCCTCTTTTAAAAGGTCGTTTGTTTTCCTGCTTATATCTTTTCTTAAGTATTTTCCTTTTTGGGGTGCATACAACAAGGCAATAGTACCACCGATTGCACCTCCCAAAAGAAAACTCAAGAATATTCCATTTATTGTTTTCATTGTTTTATTTTTATTAAAAAAGTTTTAAAATAAACAAGTTTATTATATAATAAATATATAACGTAATTGTTTTTATATATACTATAATCTGAATTCCAGACCTACATCAGCAGAAACAAACATTTTTGCTCCGCCTTCCTGAAATATATAGTGCCAGTTTGATTTCATCATTAAACTAGCGGGACCACCCAGAGGCAGTGTAACACCGGGACCTCCTGTAACACCAAATATTGCTTTTGTGACACTAGGAAACGTCATAACGGGATCTGAAAGACTCGGGCTTGTTACCGTGTATTCTTTAACTGTATGTATGTAAACACCAATTCCTACTTCAAGGAAAAACTGGGCTTTTAATTTAGGACTTATGAAATAATATCTCGGACCCGTTGTTATTGCTAAGTAACTCTCATCAGGACCAATTCCGGATTCTGATTTTCTTGGCATATCAAAATATGTTGCGTTCAAATACGCAGAACTCTCTTTGTTTATTTTCAGAGACATATCCAAACCAGCATTCCAGCTTACACCATTATTATCATTCAAACTACCAATTGGAAACTGAACACCGCCCATAGGGCTGATAGAGAATATTGGATAAGTGGTTTTTTTTGTTTGTGCTTCAGTAAGAGTAGAGCTAAACAGGACTACCATAAACAATACAAACAACATAGTGAAAATTTTCTTAAACATTACTTTTATTTCCTTTCGTTTTTTAATAACCGTATATGGTTATTATTTAATTATTTTTATTTTATAAATTTCCTTGATACAATCTATAGAAATGATTCGTGAGTTGTAATAGTGCAGAGGGATGAAAAACGGACTAACCCGATTGGATTAGCATTTCGCAGTACTCTTAAGAAATACTGCATTATGTTGCACATGATTTAACTATCGGAAGTTAAAAGATTGAATAAGGAAAGCAAAGTAGCCTTTGTGCAAAGAAAAAATTGAAATCCTCCTGTTATCAAACAGAAGGATAAATTCAATCAAGTTATTCTTTGTCCCGTAACAATTCTATAAACCAGAATTATTACTGCAATGACTAAAAGAATATGAATAAAACCGCCGAGGGTGTATGAACTTACCATACCCAGCAGCCAGAAAACCGTAAAAATAATAATAATTGTCCACAACATAAAAATTTTCCTTATATTTATAGTTTTAAAGAAATGTTTAATAAAAAAAATCAGAAGCAGGAGATATAAAGATTATTATTATATTATTCAATTATGATCAAAGGAATAAATACATATATCTCCCGGTGCTTCTAATTTTTCAGTTTTACTTCATCGTTACATCGGAAAGATCTTCAGTCGTCTTTCCCGGACTATTCATCTTGTAAATCATAATAATTATCAACTTAATCATTAAATTATGTTAGCTATGTTTCTTCTATTTCGTCAGATTTTCTTTCCTCAGATTTTCTTTCCTGATTATATGCGTTAACCCCTGCCTTTACAGATTCCTTTAGTTTTTCGGAATTTCGCACAATTTTTTCAACATTTGTGCTTAATAATATCATTAGCACTGTCAATCAGATTTTCTGCTTTTTCTTTTGCATCATTCCAGGACTCATAAGACTTTTTTTTGCCTTCTTCATAAAGTTCATTCGTTGTTCTTCTAATATCATTTCTTAACTGTTTACCCGGTTTAGGTGCATAGAGCAATGCTATAGCACCGCCGACTGCACTCCCTAAGAGGAAGCCGAGTAACGCACTGTTTATTTGTTTAATAGTTGCCATTTTATTATTTATTTTTATTTTAGTAAAATCATTTTTTTGACAGAAGTAAATGAACCCGATTCAAGTTTATAAATATATACACCACTCGGGAAAGCACTTGCATTCCAGTCAATTACGTGATTACCTGCATTTTGTGATTCATTAACTAAAACACCGACTTCCTGACCAATTGCATTAAAAACACTCAACCTTACATTGCCGGACTTAGGAAGCTGATAATTTATTTGTGTTACAGGATTAAACGGATTCGGATAGTTCTGTGAAAGTGAATAATTCAAAGGATGTAGTTGTTTCACCCTTCAATTGCAGTAATTATACCTGATGTATTAAACCCATTCATATAAATATCAAAATTGTTACCGCTGCGATAATCCTGCCAGACAACAATTGCACCAAGATTGCCATTGCTGACTATCATCGGGTTTAACTGGTCATTTGCCAAAGTACAGATTGCCAAAACCATTTGCAGACCATGTGATTGCAGCATTTGAGGCAATTCTCTGTGCATAAATATCTGAATTACCTGCATTGCGATGGTCTTCCCAAACTATATATGCTCCGTTGTTTCCGTCGCTTACAAGTTGTGATTTAATCTGGTCATCACGAGCTGTACAAATAATAATACCTGTTGCAGTCCATTGAACTGCACCTGTTGAATTTACACGCTGCGCATAAATATCTGCAGTAGTGCACCTGTTCTGTAATCTGTCCAGGAAATAATTGCACCGCCAATACCATCGGTTACAATCTTCGGGTCAATTTGTGCGTATGCAACATTGTTATTCATTACAACACCATCTACAGCCCAGACAATTGCCCAAAGAGGACCCTGTCTCTGTGCGTAAATATTATAATCAGTTGTGCTTCTAAAGTCATGACCAGGTAATTATAACACCGCCTGCTCCGTCACTGCAAATATCAGGTTTAATCTGGTCAGTAGCCATAGTACAAGTAGCAACACCGTTTGTTGTACCATAGGACTGCACCACCTGAAGCAATACGCTGAGTATAAATATCATAATTACCTGCACGATTATCAAACCAGGTTATAAATGCACCGCCCAATACCGTCGGTTACAAGTTTTAGGTCCGCGTGTAGCGGCTGCCTGATTACAGATACTTACACCGTTTGCAGTCCATAGCATTGTTCCTGATCGAATTCATCCGTTGAGCATAAATATCGTGGAATACCATTATTACTGCGATAATCCTGCCAGGTGAGAATTGCTCCACCGAAACCATCGCTAATCATAGCAATTGTATCCTGATTAAAAACAACTACGCAACAGGAAGACCGTTAAGAGTCCACTGCACTACTCCGTTTGAATTTACACGTTGTGCAAATATATCTGTTGTTACACTTCCGCGATAAGATTCCCAGGCAATAATTGCACCGCCTATGCCATCACTTACGATTGACAGGATTAAAACTGCTGTCCTGTGTACATATTGGAACACCGTTTAGTGTCCACACAGGAAATCCCGCTAGCATTCATTCTTTGTGCATAGATTTCAGATTTGCCGTTGTGTCTTGTCCTGCCAGGCGATAATGAACCGCCACTGCCGTCAGTTGTCGTCTACAGGATTAGTCTGGTTATTAACAGCAACACTAACAGGTTTGCCCTGAAATTGCGAAAAAGTTGAATCAGGTAATAGCAAAACCAACGTAAATCAGTATATGTAAATCTTAATTTACTTTTGTAATTATTGAATTTTTTATTGTTGTTTTCATTTTTATTATGTTTTTATCTTTACTTTATTTATAAATATATTATTTATTTAAGCAAAATCATTTTCTTACTTAGAAATAAAAGAGCCTGCTTCAAGTCTGGTAGAAATACACACCACTTGGAAAATCAGTTGCATTCCATTCAACTATTGTGATTTCCTGCATTTTGCGACTCGTTAACCAATACGTCCACTTCTCTGTCCGAGTGCATCAGTAAATACTTATCTTCACGTTACCTGACTCGTTGGAAGTTGGTAATTTATTACTGTTGACAGGATTAAACGGATTCGGATAATTCTGTGAAAGTGAGAACTCGTTAGGAATAATAGTACTATTATTCCCGTATTCCAGTGATGATACCTGATGTATTAAATCCGTTCATATAAATATCAAAATTATTACCGCTGCGATAATCCTGCCAGACAACAATTGCACCAAGATTACCATTGCTGACTATCATCGGATTTAACTGGTCATTAGCCAGCAGTACAGATTGCAAAACCTGTTGCTGCCCAGTTTATTGCTGCATTTGAAGCTATTCGCTGTGCATAGATATCAGAATTACCTGCATTACGATGGTCTTCCCATAGTAATATAAGCTCCATTGTTTCCATCGCTTACAAGCTGAGATTTAATTTGGTCATTTGCTGATGTACAAATTATTACTCCCGTTGCAGTCCATTGAACTGCACCTGTAGAATTTACGCGCTGTGCATATATGTCAGCAGTAGTGCCTGTTCTGTAATCAGTCCATGAAATAATCGCACCACCCAAACCATCGCTTACAATCATTGGATCAATTTGGTCGTATGCAACATTGTTATTCATAACTAACTCCGTCAACTGCCCATACTATTGCACCAGCCGGACCCTGCCTCTGAGCGTAGATATTATAATTAGTTGTGCTTCTATAGTCATACCATGTAATTATTACACCGTCTGCTCCATCGCTGCAAATATCAGGTTTCAATTGGTCAGTTGCCATAGTACAAGTAGCTACACCGTTTGTTGTCCATTGTACTGCACCTGCCTGAAGCCAATACGCTGAGTGTAAATATCGTAATTGCCTGCACGATTATCAAACCATGTAATAAATGCACCCCCGCTGCCATCACTGACAAGTTTTGGACCGCGTTGCGCTGCTGCCTGATTACAGATGTTAACTCCGTTTGCGGTCCAAAGCATTGCTCCGCTGGAATTTATGCGCTGAGCATAAATATCAGCAAAACCATTGTTACTGCGATAATCCTGCCAGGTGAGAATGGCTCCGCCAAGACCATCACTAATCATTGAAATGGTATCCTGCTCAAATACAACAACACATACGGGCACACCGTTGGTTGTCCACTGCACAGCACCGCTTGAATTCACACGCTGTGCATAAATATCAGCAGTGATAGCTACCGCGTAATGACTGCCATGCAATAATTGCACCACCGCTGCCATCGCTTACAATAATAGGATTATAATTACTATCCTGTGTACAGATTGCAATACCATTAAGAGTCCACATTGCATTACCTTCAGCATTCATTCTTTGTGCAAAGATTTCATATTTGCCGTTACGTTTATCCTGCCATGTAATAATTGAACCGCCGCTGCCATCAGTTGTCATTATAGGATTAATCTGGTTATTTACTGCATTACTAACAATCTTGCCCTGAAACTGAGAGAAAGAAACATTAGGAATAATTAATACTGCCGTCAGCATAATAAATAATAAACTTATATACCTGTTTATTAAGTTTTTCGAGTTAGTTGTTGTTGTTTTCATTTTTGTTGTTATCTAAGTTATTAGTTTTTAAATTATTATCTGTTAGGCATAGCAGCCCACAGAGGATACCCTTTATCATCCCTAAGCAAAAGGACGTTGTTTTCTTTCATTACTTCTTTTGCAATAATCACCTGATTTTCATTGTATGTAACTCTCGAGCCTGTAGCAATAACATAATCGCCTACGGCAATCTGAACATCCTGATTTTCGACAAACCAGGACGGTCCAAGATGAACTACAATCTGACCATTGATGCTATACATTGTAATATGGACACCATAGTACAAAGTATTTTCAGATTTAATATTGTCGACGCTTGTAACTTCTCCGCTGATTGTTTCAACTGTGTTGACATCATAGATATTATTAATACCGCTTCCAAGACCGTCCTGTGAATAGACATTGTATGCCAGGAAACCCATCAATATTACGAACAGAGTAAAAATATTTTTTTTCATTTTAGTTGTGATTGAAATTTTTTCCAAAGTATTTTCCATATTTACATTACACAAAAGTACCATTCATTTTATAATCATCGAATCAGATATAAATCAAACAGGTCTCCTTATTAAAAGGAGACCTGAATTAATTTTAATATTTTACAACCTGAATTCAACACCTGCTACTGCAGTTAAGAAAGTATGTGAACCGCTTTCCAGGAATGCATAATGCAATTTAGATTTCATAATAAAATCTATTGTACCGCCTAAAGGAATAGTAACGCCCGGACCTACGTTAACACCAAAACCTACCGTAGATGTACTCGGGATTGTAAGTTCAGGCGGTCCTGTTAGTGTATATTCTTTCTGATTAAAGATGTAAGCACCGAGACCTGCTTCAAGAAAGAATTGTGCTTTTAATTTCGGTCCACCGAAATAATATCTCGGACCGGCTGTGATTGCTATGTAACCTGCATCGGCGCCAATTAATCCTGCTTTTAACGGCATATCAAGGTATGATGCGTTTAAATAGAATGCTGTCTCTCTGTTAATTTTCAGAGACATATCGATACCTGCATTCCAGCTTACACCGTAATTATCGTTCAATTGACCAATAGGGAATTGAACACCTCCCACAGGACTGATTGAGAAAATCGGATAAGTGATTTTTTTAGTTTGTGCTTCAGTGATGTTAGAACTGAAAAGTACTACCATTAATAAGACAAACATCAATTTGAAAATTCTTGTAAACATAACTTTTATTTCCTTTCGTTTTTTAGCAACCTTCATGGTTACTATTTATTTTCGGAAATGTATGAAACTATTAATTCATAAATTTCCTTGTTACAAATTAAAGAAATGATACATGAGTTGTAATAGGGCGGATGGATGAAAAAGGGATTAGTTCACTTGGATTAGTAAAAATAATCCATTCAGAAGAAAATGAAAGTAATGACTTAACGCAAGAGTTAGATATTTTAATCGTAAATTTCAATCTCCCGGCCGCAACGTTAGAATCTGCGGCAAATAAACTTAAGAAAATTAAATTATGATTTGAGAAAATGTATAACAGAATATAAATTCAATTGCAGAGAAATAAGAGAAAGGAACTATATTTGTTTTTATATCAGGTATAATTAATCAGATGGAAAAAATCAGATATGATTTAATCTTCTTCGGAATCAGAATTGGAATCATGATTGGAATCATGATTGGAATCATGATTGGATTCAGATTTGGTTTTTGTTTCTTTTATTGAAAAAGCATATTTTGCAATCTGTATCCTGGTATGCAACGCCATTTTTTCAAGAATATTATGTACATGACTTTTTACCGTATAAGGAGATAGGTGCAGGATAAATCCGATTTCTTTATTCGTAAGACCTTCTGCGATGTGTTCAATTACCTGACGTTCGCGTTTTGTCATTTGGATTGAACTTTTTAGGTCAACATTCTTAGGTCCACTTATTGCGTGATCAATAATCTGTGTAAAAAGTGTTTCAGTCATATGCGGCGGAAGAACTTTTTCACCTTCTGAAACCGAGCGAATAGTTTTAAGAAAATCACTAACCATAGCATCTTTAAGAATAAAACCTGAAGCACCTGCTTTAACAAAATCGAGAATGTCAGATTGTATAGGAAGTAAATCCATAACAATAACTTTAATATCGGGTGATTTTTGTTTTATAGTATGAACAATTTCAAGACTGTTTTGAGTGCGTAAACCAAGGTCTAATAAAACTATATCGGGTTTAAGCGAGTATATTTTATCCAACGATTTTTCTCTATCACTTATTGAACATATAACTTTCAGACCAGGTTCTTTGTTAATCATCAAAGTTATACCATCCCGAAGGAGACGATTATCTTCAATTACAAGAATTTTTATTTTTGGCTTTGCCTTCATTTGTATTATTATATTTTATAATAACATTATAACAATCAAATATCAAGTAGAAAATATTATCTAATATAGTCCATATGGACTATATTAGTTAATATTTTCTTTTTGTTTGTTGAAATTGAATATTGCACAGTAAAAATTTTCCGAAGTAAGCGAGGCTGTGTGAAAACGACAATATTCGGACCAAAGATAAAACAATATCACTCCTACGGAGTTCAAAACGAATCGGGATTAAACTTTCTAAAATAATATCAACCCTACGGGTTTTCTTTTTAAGTATTTTCACACAGCCTCAAGCGTTATAGTTCTTTAATAAACTTATATTTTACAATGTTAAGCATTGAGTAATTGGGGTAAATCCTCTATTTTTGTGGATTACATTATAGAAATCAGCAAGGTGGTATTTTTTTACCGCCCCGGGGTTCCGGGGTAATCGTCGATGAACAAGAACGCAAAGATTTATAATTACCGGTTTACCATCGAATGTAATTAAATAAAAATCAGATAATAAACATTAATCAAATATATGGCTAAAAAAGTTTTTTCACCCTTAATTAAGGATAAGTTATCGGGAGGGCATCTTGCAGGAATATTCATCATTGCTCTTGCATCCTTACTGCACGAATTTACAATGACAAGGATTTTATCGGTTTCACTATGGTATCATTTTGCTTTTATGATTATCAGTGTTGCTTTGCTTGGGATAGGTGTAAGCGGAGTTGCTATTTCTTTGTTCCCGAAGTTCCTGAACAAACCTATAGACAAACTTCTGACTATTGTTTCATTAATTTACGGAGCATCCGTTGTACTAACGTTTATTTTATCTTATTATATACCGATTGACCCATTCAGTCTGTTTACACAAAAAATTCAGTTTTTAATAATCCCCTTGTATTATCTGCTTATTACGATACCATTTTTCTTTTCTGGATTAATTATTTCTATTCTTCTCACAAAATTTTCTTCGGAGGTTTCAAGGTTATATTTCTTCGATTTAGTCGGAGCAGGACTTTCCGTATTTGCGTTTACATTTTTTATGCCGCTTGTAGGCGGTAACGGGATGATAGTTGTTATATCTGCCTTCGGTTTTTTATCTGCAATGTTTTTCAGTTACAGGAATCACAAGAATTTATTTCTTGCCGCTTCTATCTTATTTTTAGTTGTGTTTGCATTTTTAATTAAACGTGAAGACATTTTAAAAATCCGTGTAACACCAAACAAGATTTATGCTAACTACATAGCAGAAAGACCGGACCTGAACCAGTATTCAGCATGGAATACAATTTCAAAGGTTGATGTAATGAAAGAAGAAGAGGATTCGCCGGATGGATACAACGTTATGCTTGCAATTCTGGATGAGGGTAATGCAACGACAAACATACCGAATGTCAGGAAAATGCCGCCGGTAAACAAACCTTATGATGCATCGAATCTTGCGTTTGTTACGAAAGACTCTGCGGACAAAGTTTTTATAGTCGGTTCAGGAGGCGGAGGCGAGGTACTGGTTAGTATGTACCATTCAGCAAAGAAGGTAACAGGTGTTGAAATTAACGGAATACTGAATGATTTAATAAGCAACACAATGGCAGGATGGACAGGGCAATTGATAAAGAATAACCCTAAAGTTGAGATAATTACTGACGATGCACGCTCGGTTTTAAAAAGAAGGAATGAAATATACGATGTAATAGTCTCCGCGCATACAATTTCCGCATCTGCAGTATCGAGCGGTGCGATGTCAATGGTAGAAAATTTTATAATGACAAAAGAGGCTGTAAAGGATTACCTGACACACCTTGATAACAGCGGAGTTCTTTACATATCAAGGCCTGAATCACAATTACCGAAACTGATTACAACTCTGAAACAGGCAGGAAAGGAAATCGGGATACAAAACGATGAATATAACTTTGTAGTATTCAGAAGACCGGCGACAGAATATGAGGTTACAAACAGTTATCTGGCAGGAGTAGTTTATAAGAAAAACGGTTTTGATTTAATGGAAATGATTAATATGCGAAACGAAGCCACTTCAATGAATCTTGATATAGAATATGACCCGTTAACAGAGCAGGAAAGTATTTATAAAAATTTAGTAAAATCAACAAACATCGAATTAGATATATCAAAAAATCCGTCACTGCTTTCACCGGCAACCGATGACAAACCATTTTTTGATGACAATTATTCGTTTTCAGATGTAACACTAAAAACCTTCAAAGATGTATTTTCTCAGGATGACAAAGCAATACTTGCATTAAAGTCAAAGCCTGTTGCTCAGGTTACTTTAATTACAATGCTTATACAGGTAGTAGTAGTTGCTTTTGTTTTGTTGATTTTCCCGTCAATATTTATTAAAAAGAATGATAAAACCAAGGTAGATAAAAAATTCCTGATGTTTTTTGCTTTTATCGGACTCGGATACATTGCAATACAGATAGCATTAATACAGAAGTTCACATTATTTCTCGGACAGCCTGTTTATACAATGCTTACAGTGATATCATCTATGCTTATATTCTCAGGAATTGGAGCAAAGTATTCAGGGAAACTTACGAGCAACAAGAAAAATATACGGTATATATTTTTAGGGATAGTGATTTTTACATTCCTTATCGGAATAGTTTCTCCATTACTTTTTGAAATGCTTGTTTCGCTGGGATTAATACTAAGAATTATAATTACAGTTTTAATGATAGCCCCGCTTTCGTTTCTAATGGGGATACCATTTCCGACGGGTATTTCTGCAATTTCTAATGATGACTCAAGAATGATAGGTGTTTCATGGGCAGTGAACGGGTTTTTCTCTGTAATCGGGACGGTACTAACGATGATATTAGCGATGATGTTCGGGTTTAAAGATATGTTTTTTATAGCGGGGATTTTTTATCTGTTTGCACTGCTATTTATGACTATAAGAAATAAGAATAATTTAGTAAATTTGTAAGATGTAATAAAAAACATCTGTTAAAAAAATCACAAATTCACAAATCAAATTACAATTATATTATGAGCGAAGATCATTACAGGAAGAAAACATTAGCAATCCTTGTCGGAGGCGGACCTGCTCCCGGAATAAACGGAGTAATACGTTCAGTAACAATTGAAGCGATTAATTCAGGTTTAAACGTAATAGGTATATATGACGGGTTTTCATATTTGTCAAAAGGCGATTCAAGTCACGTAACGGAATTAAGAATTGATGACGTTTCAAGAATCCATTTCGACGGCGGAAGTATTCTTCACACATCAAGAGTTAACCCTGCAAAGAGCAAGGAAATGCTCGATGCGACAATAAAAGCACTTACACAACTTTCAGTAGATTATTTAGTAACGATAGGCGGTGACGATACGGCAACGAGCGCTTTAAGAATAGATTCATTAACAAAAGGACAGATTCAGGTTGCACACGTTCCGAAGACAATTGACAACGATTTACCTTTACCCGGAAATATGCCTACATTCGGTTATCAGACTGCAAGGGATTTCGGTTTTCATATAGTTCAGTCATTAATGGTGGATGCATCTACAACAAACAGGTGGTATTACGTTGTAACGATGGGAAGAAAAGCAGGACACCTTGCACTCGGTATCGGTAAAGCAGCGGGTGCCACGCTTACGATTATAGGTGAAGAATTCAGGGATACAACAGTTAGTTTTGAAACTATCTGCGATATACTTGAAGCATCGATAATCAAAAGAATGTCACAGGGGAATTCATACGGTGTTGCGATACTTGCAGAGGGTATCATTACACGTATCGACCCTGAAGAACTTAAGAATCATCCGTACGTAAACCTTGAAACTGATTTGCACGGACACATCAGACTTTCAGAAATTGACCTTGGCAGAATTACGAAGGATGAAGTAAGAAGAAGATTAAGAGAAAGAGGAATTAATGCAACAATCGTTAACAAGGATATCGGATATGAACTCAGGTGTGCATCGCCAATTCCGTACGACTGCGAATACACTCAGGATTTGGGTTATGCAGCAGTAAGGTATCTTTTAAACGGACATACGGGTGCAATAGTAACTGTTGATAAAGGACAATTGATTCCGATTAAATTTGAAGATATAATCGGTAAAGACGGCAAGATTGCAACAAGAGAAGTTGATGTGGATTCGGACAGTTATCAGGTTGCAAGGAAATATATGATAAGACTTGAAAAGAATGATTTTGACGAACTTAAAAACGTAGCAAGACTTGCTTTAATAGGTAATATGTCAACAGAGGAATTTGTTGAGAAGTATCAGTACTTAACGAATGATCCTCCTGTTAAAGTGCCAAAGGTTAAGGAAGTTATTAAAACAAAAGCCGAAAAGAAAAGTTAAGATACAGAGTTTAGAAATTAGAGATTTCACCACTAATCCCGATGAATCGGGACACAAAGAGCGTGAACACTTAGTACACTAAGACAATAAAGTGAATTAGCGGTAAATCTCTTTTTAAAATTATAAATTTAAGTTATGAAAATTGGAGTACTCACATCAGGCGGAGACTGTCCGGGACTAAATGCAGTTATCAGAGCAATCACAAGAAAAGGTGCAGATTTAGATTATGAAGTTGTTGGAATCTTAAACGGATGGAAAGGTTTATTCGATGAAAGTTATATGTCATTAAACTCAAGAACTGTGGCAGGTATAGTCAATCGCGGCGGTACAATTCTTGGTACTTCAAGATTCAGTCCATTCGAACAAAAGAACGGCGAAGAAACTCTTCAAAACAGAATTAACAGGGCAAACTTTGATGCTATAATAACTATTGGCGGTGAAGGCTCTATGCACATTGCGCAGTTAGCACAAAATCTTGGAATAAATGTTGTGGGTGTTCCAAAAACAATTGACAATGATATAAGCGGTACTGACTATACATTCGGTTTCGATACTGCAGTACAGATTGCAACAGATGCCATTGACAGACTTCACACAACTGCTGAATCACATCACAGGATTATGGTACTTGAAGTAATGGGAAGGCATACAGGATGGATTGCTTTGTATTCGGGAATGGCAGGCGGTGCAGACGTTATAGTTATTCCGGAAAAGAAAATTACTATAGATGAAATAATTGAAGTTCTGAAAAACCGGTATAAAAAAGGAAAATTATTCTCAATAATTGTTGTTGCTGAAGGTGCAGAGTTTTTGCTGGATGAATTTAAAGTAAACGAGGAGGATAAAAAATTCGATGAATTCGGAAGAGCAAGACTGGGAGGAATAAGTCATTATTTAGCAAATGAAATTGAAAAACGTTCAGGTTTTGAAACACGTACGACTATACTCGGACACGTTCAGCGCGGCGGAGTTCCTACGGCATTTGACAGAATGCTTGGTACAAGGTTCGGGATTTATTCAGTGGAAATGGTAGAGCAGAAAAAATTCGGAAGGATGTGTGCGCTGCAGGGTAACTCAATAACAGATATACCGATAGCCGATGCAATAGGAGTACTGAAAACAGTTGACCTGGATATATTTAAAGCGGCACAGGTGTTCTTTAAATAAAAGATTACTTAGAAGAACACAAATAAATCCATTGATGTAGTTTTTGTTCAACCCGCTTTGCGGGTTGGATTATTTTTGTATATAACCCCGGACTTCGTCCGGGGTTATTCATATTAAACCTGCTTCGCAGGTTTCTTCATTTTCGCTGCTGGAACTTTAGGCAACACAAAAAATTTGCACGGACATCGTCCGGCTGATTATCATATTAAACCTGCTTCGCAGGTTTCTTCATTTACGGTTACTTTCTGCGTTTGGAGTACTGAAATCAGTTATTAATTATATTTACCGAAATCAATTAAGTCATAAATATTTTATATTTGATTTAATTATGTTGTTGTTTTTTGTTTCGTGACAAATTAAATTACAACAATTAAAATGATTATTATTGAAAATAACTGAGACTCATTCCAGCGGATTACTTACACGGCTTGGACTTTTTACGTCATTGATGATTGTAATAAGTTCGATGATAGGTTCAGGAATTTTCAAGAAAATCGCACCGATGTCTCTGGAACTCGGCTCACCGGGACTGATTCTGCTTTGCTGGATTATACCTGGTATCATAACTATGATAGGTGCAGCAACGAATGCCGAGATTGCAGGACTGATTGCAGAGCCGGGCGGGCAGTATGTTTACTTTAAAAAAATGTACGGAAATGCTTTTGCTTTTCTTTACGGATGGAGTTGTTTTTCGGTTATACAATCTGCATCCATTGCTTCAATTGCTTACGTTTTTGCCGAGTCGGTAAATGCTGTTGTTCCCCTGCCCCATCTTCCAGAAGTTTATGAACAGTTTAGTCTATTCGGGATTTTTTATCCGTTACAAAGTTTTGGTGTAAAAGGATTAACAATACTAACAATAATATTTCTTACCTCAGCAAATTATTTCGGAGTTGTAATAGGCGGGAGTATTACAAATGTATTTACTGCACTCAAGATTCTTGGAATAATTTTAATCATAATACTTGGTTTTACAATAAGCAACGGCTCGGTTGAAAACCTTACACCCGTTCTCGAAAAACCGGGCTTTCAATACGGTAACTCATCGCTTGGACTTTTTGGTGCAATGTTTGCGGCAATGCTTGCTGCTTTCTGGGCTTATGACGGCTGGAACAATATAGGTTATCTTGGCGGGGAGGTGAAAAATCCAAAAAGGAATATTCCAATTTCATTATTCGGCGGGGTTGCTCTTGTAATTGTAATCTACCTTGCTATCAATGCTGCTTTTTTATACGTACTTCCTGTAGATGAGATTATAAGTATTACCAACAATGAGCATAGTATTATTGCTATTGAAATGATGAGGAAATTTCTCGGATACGGCGGAGCACTTTTTATTTCTGTTTTAATTATGGTATCAACTTTCGGGACTACTAACGGAACAATACTTGCGTCATCACGAATTTATTTTGCAATGGCAAAAGATAATCTCTTCTTTAAATCTGCGGGTGCTCACCACAGTAAGTTCCGAACTCCTCACATATCTTTAATAATACAGGGGATATGGGCTTGCTATGCTTGTGCTTTCGGGTACGTTCGACCAGTTGACGGATATGTTAATCTTTGCAAGTTTTATTTTTTATGGTGCGGGTGCATTTGGTGTTTTTATTTTAAGAAAAAAGATGAAGGATACAGAAAGAGTTTATAAAGTGCCGGGATATCCCATATTTCCGTTTATATTTGTGTTGTTTTGTGTAGCACTGGTTGTGGTTACGATTATTCAGAACCCAAGAGATGCGAGTATCGGGCTTTCGCTCGTGCTGATAGGGATACCGTTTTATATGTTCTGGAAGAAGAAATCCGCGAAGATTTAGCACACTGATGGAATTTAATTAACATCTTATGAAAAGCAGACACGAATTAACACGAATTTCACGTTATAAGGACTTTATCGCACGCAGATAAGAACTGAAGTAGGGATATTTTCAGATGGAATTTATCATCTTAGAAAAGCAGACACGAATTTCACGAATTATGATAAGAATTTTGAATCCGACACGACAGAATAAGAACTGATTTTGAACTGATTTTCGCTGATTAGATTTTATTCAACGCTTTCAGCAGCAGTCGATTTTGTATTTTATACAAAGGTTATTTTTGTGATTTCAGGCGGACAATTGAATCTGATTGGTAAACCAACTGTACCAATACCGCGGGAAACATACAAATATTTTCCTTCATTTTCATAAAGACCGCTTATATATTTATGTACGGATGCTGCGATTGAAAGATTAATATCACCGAGTTTAAAAAATACAACCTGTCCTCCGTGAGTATGTCCGCTGAGCATTAAATCAAAGTTTAAATCTGATACATCGTCAAAAACGTAAGGTTTATGGCTTAGAATAATTTTCGGGACAGTTGCAGAATCAAGGTTCATTTCTTTAAACATTGCCGATGCTTTATTAACGGTTTGGGTAATATATTTTGAGATTACAGAATTGCTTTTCCCGCCGCTATCGACAGTGTCTTCGGTGCCCATTATGTTAAACGGTTTTCCTTTAACATCAACTATCAGGGATTCATTCCTTAAAATTCTTATCCCCGTTTCATTTTTTATTACGTCGCCGATATAATTAACATCACCGAAGTAATCGTGATTTCCAAAAGTTGCATACGTACCATAATTTGATTTCAAATCTCTGAATGCCTTGGAAAAAGGATACGCTTCTTCTTTATTTGAGTTTGTCATATCACCCGGAATAAAAATCAAATCAGGTTTCATTTCATTTATAACGTCAACATAATCTTTCATCAAGCCAACATCCATAAAAGGTCCGCTGTGAATATCGCTGATTAATACAGCCTTAGTCCCTCTTTGCTCAACAGGCAAACCCGGAATTTTAATGGTCTGCTCTTCAATTTTATAATTATCTTTTTGAATAGTTCCAACTCCCGCACCTATAAAAGCATATCCGCTTACTATTGTAGTGCCGGCAGTAATGAACTTTCTTCTTGTTTCATCAAACTTTACAACTTTCTTTTTCTTTTTGAAGTCCAGATACTTTTCTTTCAGAGGTGTAATTCTTTGTATTAAAAAATCAAAAACAAGAAATGGAAGTTTAATGATTTTACCAATAATTAAATATAAACCGATAAAGAGTGTTGCTCCCTGAAAAACGAAGAACGGCTGAATGATAATCTTATTTATCCAGTCCGGAAGAAGTGTCATATCATATCTTGTTATGAAAAACAAAATATATGGAATAATAAAAATCAGGAAAGGGGTTCTTGAAATATAATTAACAGTTTTCTTTTCAAGGTTTTTCCTTAATAAGTACTTTCTGAAAGTTCTGTACACAACAAATTGTATCGAAAATATTACAGAAAATAGAATCGTAAAAAATATAGTTCGTTCTAATATAGTCATAATATAGTATAACGAAAAAATGTGAATAATGTTTCCAAATAGCACACAGATTAGACTGATTTAGAGCTGATGGGATTTTTTAATATCTTATGAAAAGCAGACATCCCGAAAAGAACTGGGACAAGCTGAATTTACACGAATTTCACTAATTATTAAAAAGAACTTTGAAAAAAGATTGTTAAAAAAAATTTGAACACTGATAGACTGATTTAGAGCTGATTTCGCTGATTTTATTTTATTTAACGCGGATTTAACTAAAGATTTTTTTATTTCACGCGAAAATAACGAAAGGGATTGGAAAGGGAACAAGGCATTAAAAAAGGGCTTAAATCTATGAAATAAGCCCTTTTAAGAAAACTTAGGAATATATTATTCGGCTCTTCTGTAAAGAGTCCACTCTTTTCCAGTATCGAGGTTCATAACCTTGATATAGTCGTATGTGCGATAGTAATCTACGAGAAATTTTACACCTTTTCCGTCCTGACAAGTATATGCAAATCCTGCACCATCAACACTTTCAAGGTTTTCATAACTGAGTATTGAAAAGTCAACCCATTTGCCGCCTGTTGAAAACTGAACGGCAGTTACGTAAGAATTAGAATTATCAGTAGTTAATAATACTGAAAATTCACTTCCGTCATAAGTGAAATACTGCTGTGCATTAGCAGCGGTGTTTATTGCAAACAATGCTGCAATAACGAACATAATTAATGTAATTTTTTTCATAATTTTTGTTTTAATATTTTGATTTATTTTTAAATTCAAAACTATAACAATATATGTTTCTATAAAGTTATATGAAACCGGAAGATTTTTAATTAATTTTTTTAGAACGAAGTTATCGCTGCTTGGGACACGAAGTCTCAAAGACACAAAGGGTCACAAAGAAAATCTATTTTCAAGAGTTTATGTATCTTCGAGTCTTAGTGACTTTGTGTCAAAAACAGAAATTAAAATTGCTTGACACGAAGAATTCCGATGCTTTTGACACTAAGACACAAAGACACTAGAAAATGTTTTCAGACTTTGTGTATCTTTGTGTCTTTGTGACTTTGTGTCAAATTTAAGATCAGATCTTTAAGTATTAGATAAAGTTTATATAATTTTCGAAAACCGAAAGTGCTTTTTTAATTCACATTTTAATCTTATTTTTGAATATATAAATTAAATTTAATTATTATGAAAGCAAAGAGATTCCCCCTTTTGTTATTGGCAGTGATAATTTTTACACTGTTTTCAATTCAATCTAAAGCACAAATTGGATACAGTCCAAAAATTGATTCTTTAATTAATCTGGTAACTGCCCAGACAGTCAGTCTTCTTGACCGCCAGTTAAGCGGCGACACATCTTGTATAATAGGCGGCGCACCTTATACAATAGCATCAAGACAATACAACAGTGCCCACAATCCAAAAGCAGCACAATTTATTTACGAAAGATTTCAGGCTTATGGATATACGCCGAGATATCAGAATAACAGTGCTACAGATATTAACGTCCTCGCTACAAAACTCGGGACAAAATATCCTAATCAGTATTACGTAATCGGAGCACACTACGACGATATGCCTTCGGGCACACTTGCACCGGGTGCAGACGACAACGCATCAGGAACAGTCGCAGTACTTGAAGCCGCAAGAATTTTAAAAAACTTCCCGACAGAATATTCGATAATCTTTGTACTTTTTGACGAAGAAGAGCGCGGACTTTACGGAAGCAAAGGATTTGTGGATTCGGCGTATTACAGAGGTGATTCAATAGTTTGCAATTTAAACTTTGATATGATAGCGTACGACGGAAACAATGACAGTAAAAGCTGGGTAGTAACGAATGTACCATCCGAAGGTTTTGCAAACGATTACATTTCAGCGATGAAAACTTATGCACCGACTATGGTACCTGAAAAGCACATAGATTTAACGGCGAACAGTGACCACGCATCATTCTGGACAAGAGGATACAAAGCATTTATGAATATTGAAGACGAAAATGATTTTACGCCGTACTATCATACAACGAACGACAAGTTCAGTACATTGAATATAACCTACTT
Source organism: Ignavibacteriota bacterium (assembly GCA_963748665.1). GTDB lineage: Bacteria > Bacteroidota > Ignavibacteria > Tepidaquicellales > Tepidaquicellaceae > CAIKZJ01. The sequence goes on from CAVVJW010000018.1 coordinate 168,576, forward strand.
CAGAAATTTGGTACGTACGGCACTTGCGGCACTTACATCATTTTCAAAAGATATGAAAATGGATTTTTATCACACACCACTCTCAAGCGGAAACTATACAACAGTAAGGTCTGCAACTGTGGTAATAAAATCCAAGAACAAAGTCGCTATGAACACTAACAACGCTCCAAGACTTTATTACAAAATAAACAACGGAACGTACACATCAGTTAATTACAATTATTACAATCTTGATACATTCAAGTTTAATATCCCTGCACAGACAACACTGGGAACAGTTGTGAGTTATTATTTTGGTGCACAGGATTCTGCGGGTAACTTTGTTTGCACATTTCCTGCGGGCGGAAGAGGATTAACACCTCCGGGAAGTCAGGCACCAACAATTCCATTTACATATACAATTGAGAATGTAAACTATGCCTGTGCGGGTACAGGAACTGCCACAGTAGGACATCCGTTCTATTCATACTATATGGATGCAAAAACAAATATGCTTTATACAAAAGCAGATTTAGGTCTGACAGGTTCTGCAATTATTACCAAAATTGGTTTTAACTTTGCAACGATTCAGTCACAGGTGTTAAACGGATTCACGATTAAATTACAGAATACAAGCCAGACCAGCTTAACAGGATTTGCTACAACAAGCTGGACGACAGTATATTCAGGTACGTATGCTCCGCCTGCAACAGGCTGGCAGTATATTACTCTAAATACACCATTTTATTATGACGGAGTTAACAATGTTCTCGTTGAAATATGTTTCAACAATTCTGCATACACACAGAACTCGAATGTTTATGCAACTTCAGCACCGGGTATGACGTGGTTACAGTATCAGGATTTGACAACAGGAAGCGGATGCGACCTGACAGCGGGTTCTGCACAGACAAACAGACCTAACGTATGTTTCGTATGGCAGACAGGAACAGGACTTGGAAACGAAGGAAACGCTTTACCGACAAAGTTTGAATTGTCACAAAACTTCCCGAATCCGTTCAATCCTGTAACAAAGATTAATTTTGCAATTCCGAAAAAATCATTTGTTACAATGAAAGTTTATAATTTACTCGGTAAAGAAGTTGCATCGCTGATTAATGCAACAAAAGAATCGGGTTATTATTCAATCGATTTTAACGGTACAGAACTTTCAACCGGTGTGTATTACTACAGACTGGAAGCGGGTGATTTTATGGATGTGAAAAAGATGATGTTGATTAAATAAGAAGCTGGAAGCTAGAATTTAGAATCTAGAATTTAGAATTTAAAAAAGGTGTTGATTAACTCAACACCTTTTTTATTTGGTACAATTTATTAAAATTGCAATAATGAATTTTTCATTAGCTCTTTGCGTAGTTTCTCAAAATAAAAATCTAGAATAATTTTTCAGCAAGTCTCTAAGTGATCTAAGTGTTCTGTAACTTAGTGAATCTTTGTTTCTTTGAATCTTTTTAAAGTTAAATTAACCTTAAAAAGTAAATCCAACTCCAAACTTAAGTGTACTGTAATTCAATGAAGCATCGCCGCCAAAGGGCCAGTTCATCTCTTTGGATTTAAGTTCGTTGAATCCGTAGTAATACGCGCTTTTCAGAACAAAGTTAACAATCGAGCCCGCAATCGGTTCATTTCTAAGAACCCTGCTCACAAAATAATCAATCATACCAATTCCTGCTTCCTGCAAAATCATACTTCCGGATTGTTTCCAGAACAAATATCTTGAATAGGCATTATTTCTTTCGTACGTAAAATCTAAAGCGAGCAAAGGCATTACCTGAAGACTGATTCCGCTTTCGTAATTACTTCCAAACCTGAACTGTTCTCCGAAAACAAGCAGTTTATCATCTTCAATCGGTGTAACGGTTGAGTTTATTCCTTTCCAGTTTGTGTTAGTCCACATTAATGCACTTGAAGTATAAGGCAGAATACCAACACCTCCTGCATCAATCATATATCCTGATTTTTTACCAAACCCAAACCTCCAGTTATTCGATTTAATTTTTTCTTCTGATTTATCTCTGAAATCCAGTTCGGTGGAATAGTTACCTATATCAAAATAAATAAAATCAAATTGCTTAAGTTTATCGTTATAATACCTTCTTGATTTTGCTGTAGAAAACCCGATTTTAAAATCAAATAAAGATGTAACATCAAAACTCTGCTGATACCCGTCCAGTTTAATGTTTGCAGGACCGTAAGAAATTTCGAATGCCGGTTTCTCTACATTAAGGTATCTATAGTGATAATGGTCGCTGCCATGCCAATGCTGAGCGTAAACCGAAGTGCTAAAAACTAAAACTGCCAATAGAAGTAATACTTTTTTCATCAATTATTATAAAATTTAATTTATTTATAGTACTAAAAAATAACTAAATAGTTTCAATAAATGAAATATATTTAAACAAATAAAATCAATAAGTTTTATTTTTACTAATTCACATTATCACTCAAAACATTATACAATTTCCCGCACAAATAATAGGGTAAGTTTAATAACCTGAATTTTTTTCCTTTACTCGTAAACGCATTAACAATCTCAAATTTTCCGGAATAGAATCTAACAGCAGTATCACACCCTGTTTCATCAATAAACTGATTTAAAGATTTCAAGTGACCTGCCACATTTGATTTAACTTCGACCGGGATTATCATGTTATTTGATTTTACAAGGAAATCCACTTCAGCATCTGATTGTTTCTTTTCTCTTGTCCAAAAAACTAAATTTGATTCGGGTGAACTCTCCAGTGAAATCAATTCCTGACCTATAATCTGTTCTGAAATTCTTCCTTTGAAAACAGTTGAAATATCTTTGGCCTGGTAAATGTCTTTTTCAATTCCGCACGAATAATTAACTAAACCTGTATCGAGCAATTGTAATTTAGGGGATTTTTTTCTGTCACTAATTAAAGGTAATACTGCTTTTGTTGTAGGATATATTAGTTTCAAGAGTAATGCTTTCTCAAGAATTCTGAATGCTTCCCCCACCTCCCTTGAACGGTAATTAGTATTGCCAAACCCGTTAAATTTTATCCTCTCTCCCGCATGATAAAATGCATTATCAATCAAGTGTCTGATTAAATCAATCTTTGAGTTCTTTTTAGCATACTTCTCTACATCGTCTTTATAAGATGTTACAAGGTTAAAAATTATATTCTTCACCAAATGCAAATTATTTTCTGTAATATAAGATTTAACTACAGCGGGCATTCCTCCAATCAAAGAATATATCTTGAACAACTCAGTAAGTTTATCGTGTGCAAAATCAGGTATTACTTTTGAATTCCAGACATCAATAATATTTTGCTCACCTTTTGCAAGCAAAAATTCTTCAAAGTTAAATGGATGAAGTACCAAATAATCCACTCTGCCCACAGGGAAACTTATGTGTTCATCTATTAAGGGCTCAAGAAGTGAACCTGCTGCAATAACACAAATATCGGGTGTCTTTTCATAAAAATATCTTAATAATTTAACTGCTTCAGGTGAGTTCTGAATCTCGTCAATAAATATTAAAGTATCTTTTTGATTTCTATCAGCATTCTTCAAAAAGAAAATTGCCTCAATAGTTTTATCAAACCCTGCCGTTTCCTCAAAGATTTTTTTGTCAATAACATCATCCAAATTTAAATATATGTATTGAATGAAATTACTCGAAAATAAATTTATCAATGTAGTTTTTCCAACCTGTCTCGCCCCCCTCAAAACCAATGGTTTACGGTATAAAGAAGATTTCCATTCTACTAATTTATTAAGCAAAATTCTTTTAAATATTGTCATAATCTAATATTTGTTTCAAAGTCAGGGTAAATATACACAATAATTGTTACAAAGTCAGGGTAATAATTCGCAAATATTGTATAATAGTCAGGGTAAATTATTTTGAATACATAAATATATATAAAAAGTAAATGATTTTCGTGGTTTTTGTGGTTTTTGATGGCAATTTGGTATAGAGGGATAGTATGCTTAGTGATGAAAATATTTTTTGACACTAAGTCATTAAAACTCAAAGAACACTAAGAAAGATTTTTATTTCTTCTAATTTCTATTTCTTTAAAATAAAATTTTTTTTCTTAGTGCTCTAAGTGTTGAAAATCTTTTAAATCTTTTATCTTTCCAATTCATCCTTCTGAACTTTGTATTCTGAATTCTAATAAGTTCTTAGTGTTGCAAATCTTTTTAATCTTTTTAATCTTTTTAATCTTTTTAATCTTTTCAACTCTGAACTCTGAATTTTGAACTCTGAACTATTTAACCACCACCATTTTCTTTGTCATCCTGAACGCATCCGTACTCAGCGAATAGAAATACACACCGCTTGAAAGCGAACTCGCATTAAAGTTTGTTGTGTGGTATCCTGCTTTTTTGAATTCGCCGTTTAACAACTTTGCGACTTCCCTGCCTGTGATGTCATAAATCAGCATCGTTACCTTGCTGTCAACAGGTAAATCAAAGTTTATCTTTGTTACAGGGTTAAACGGATTCGGGTAGTTCTGACTTAAGTCATACTTTTTCGGAACACCGATTTCCACTTCACCGTTAAGTTCAAAATATTCATAGTTGCCGTTATGGTCAATCTGTTTCAGTCTGTATTTATACTTCCCTGTCTGTAAGTTCTTATCTTCGAACGAATAGTTTGTTGGAGTGTTCACTGTACCGTGTCCACTTAATGAAATCCTATCTTACTCAATTCTAAATTCTGACTTCTAACTCTGTTCTCTCTACTTCAAATCCTGCATTGTTGTATTTCCGAAGCAGTAACCCAGTTAAGTTTTATGTTTCTGCCAATGGTTGAAGAATTTAAAGATGATAAAGTTACAGGTAATGGTGCATCATTTAAAACATTTCCATCAACACTATATCCACCAACTCCAAATTCTGAAAATCCGGTGAGACCTATCCTTTTTACGAATGGATGTGTGTTACTCCCGGTCGCCGGTGAGTGGTCACCAACTAAAGTCCATTCAGAAGAATTATTTGTTCTTTTAAGAATTCTTAAACGGTCAAAATTTGTTGCATTAACACCTACTATAGCATTTGCCTCAAGTGAAATATCATACACACCACCTGTTATGTCTGAAGTTATAAATTTCCACCATGCTTCCTTCGAATATCTGTCAATTACATAATTTGTCACTGCTTCAGTAATTGAAGTATTGGAATTTATTGTTCCCGGATCCGTATCATTACCGCTTACTTTTAACTTCCCGCCCGACGATGCATTTGTATAGCTTATAATTGCAGGTCTGTATTGGACATTCGAACCAACAGGAAAATACATATCAGTAAAAGTTGCGTTAGGAATCCATCTTTCAAAATCTCCTATTATGTAAGATGCTGATGTTGGAGTTGATGAATAGTGCAAGACTGGAAGTACTGGTACCTAAAGTTAAAGTATTAGAACCTAAATTAAGTAAACCATTGGTTAACGTTAGAACATCATTAACTGTTACACTTGCTCCTAAATTTTTTGTGCCACCACCTGATATTATTAAATTAGAATAATTCCAAGGAGCAACAGTTTGTGTACCTAAAAAAGAATATTCTACAATTGAACCGCTATTTAAGTTGTAAGTATTGTTAGTTGTACTAAATGTACTCAAAGTACTTGCTGCACCTGTAACATTTAATTTACCCCCATTATTGATTGTAAAAATATGACCAGAAGCACCACTAGCATTAGTATTTAAATCTGCTGTATTAACAATACCCGTTGACCCAATGGTGAATGTAACTGGATTTGTAGTTGTCGCAGAAGTTAAATATAATATTCCACTAACATTCAATGTACCATTAATTGTAAAGGAACCCAATTTTGTCGCATCTGCAAGAGATCCTTGTGTTCCACTTATCGATACAGAACCTAAAGTTGTTCCATCACCTGTACAACTAACTGACGCGCCATCATTAATTGTAATATTAAAAGTAGTATTTGAAGCATTATTGAAAAGGGCAGTTCCGCCATAACGAAGATTGATATCTCTTGCAATAGTTAAATTTGTTATTGCATTAGTGGCAACAGCTTTTCATTCTATCGGCATCGAAAATCCCACTTCCACTTATTGTACAAGAAGTACCTTCAATATTAAAAGAGATTCCATTTACTGTTGTGCCATGTCCAATAGTACCATTGCACGTAATATCACCATATACATTTACATAACGAACATTTGTTCCTGGGGCATCTTGTGCTAATAATGTTCCTTGTACTATTAAATTGTTACAGTTTTTTCCACTGGCCTCAACGGTTATAGTATGACCGGATAAAATGGTTACATTATTAGTTATTGCAGGTGATGTAGTAATTGGCGACCACGTTGTACCATTATAAGTTTCCCAAACATCCGTTGCATTCCAGTTACCGGTTTTAAGTGTTCTGTAATCACCAGAAATATAGTTCATTGGAGTTCCATTAATCTCTATTCCTGAACTCCAATTGCTCCCTTTTCTGGTAAAGAAGTATTTGAAATAATAAACCGTACCGTTTGTTAATGATGTAACAGTTTGTCCTGTTGTAGATCCTTTATATATTACATATCCATCTTTAACTCCAAATTGAGTACCAGAAGTCCCAAATACTAAATTTGCTGTATAAGAATTACCATCTCCGCTTGGTGTACCTGTTATTGATGAATTTGCTTTTGCAACTATCATAATTTCATCATAACATCCGCTGGGCGCTGCCCAGTTAAGTGTCATTTGCATATTATCTGGTGTGCCAGTTGGGATTGTAACATTGACAGGAGAAGCAGTTATTACTGTTTGTGTTCCGCCAGTAAATGCTGATCCTGTTTTGTTACCCGATATAAATGTAATATCTGACGTAGTTATAGCATTAACATTAATTGTGTTACCTGTCGTTGCTACACATGGTATGTCAGTAGTAATAAATATATACCCTGTAGTTCCATTATTTATTATCTGATTAGTCCAACTTGGAAATACCTGTACACCTGCATCTAACGATGTTGATTTTGTTGAAAGCAAAATATCGCTGCCTGAACTAAAAGTAGCATCGGCTGAATACCAGGCTTTTATATTTGTTAAGTCAGCAGCTACATAAGAACCAGCAGTTGTTATTTGCAAACCGGATAATGTTGCATTTGCTGTAGTGACTGCTAAATCAAATCTATAAATAACATTATTTGTAGTGTTTTGTGAAATATTACCGGCTATAACAGCAGGATCAGGTGAACTCAGTGCAATATTTGGAGTAATTGCTTGTATGGTTTGACTTCCTCCAGCATCTATAGTACCAGTAGGAGTTCCGCTCGCAAACGTAAGTGTTGGGTCAGCAGAAACATTTATTGTATTACCGGCGGTAGCACTTCCGGATACATCACAAGTTATCCAAAAATATCCTGTAGAACCACTATTTATTGCTTGAGATAAACTTGAAAAAGTATGTAATCCGGTTTCTAAAGAGGTTGTAATAGTAGAACCAAGCTGGACAGCACTTCCAAAAGTATTTGATGAGCCATTGTACCATAACTTAAAATTTGTCATATCACTTGCAGTGTATGTTCCCTGTGAAGTGAATGCAATACTATTCAAAGTTGCATTTGTTACAGTAACCCCAGCTTGAAAATTTGAAAGGACAACATTTATAGCACCCTGGTTGATAATACCACTAATAATTTGAGTAGGAGCAGAGAGGCTGATGGTTGGAGTTGATAAAGCAGTATATGTTCCAGTTATAGTTATAGGTCCCTGCAAACCGGCAGTACCTGCAACATCTTCAGCTGCATACATATAATACCTAAGACCTACAGATGTTGTGATATCAGCATAACTTGCTCCCAATGTAAGTACATTTCCAGTCCAACTTGAATTTGCATCAGGATTTCCAATCTCTCCAGCAGTATTAGTCAATCCAGCGTTTAATGTTGTATAATTGTTTATTAAAGCAGCATAAGAGTCAGAACTTCCTCTCCATTGACTTGTTCGTGTACCAGTTCCACTTCTTCCTAAACCAAAAGTTATAGTATTTACTGTAAATTTATAACCAGTTTGTGCTGAAATAGTAAAGCCTATGTATTTACCAGCATCAATTGTTGCTGTTAATGGCCAATTGGTTCCTCTAAAATTTCCCGTACTGGATGAAGATGTAATACCAACTTTATCAATAGTACCCATCGAGATTCCAGAATAAGTTGTACCATTGTAAGTAAAAGAGGTCACATTACCATTTGCTCGAAATGTATATGTCGCAGTAAATGGTGTCTGCCCCCACCCCACATTCACCAACATCATCATCAAAGCGAAGACCAAAAAAATTTGTTTTAGTTGTTTCATAATTTTTATTATTTAAGATTTTTTAATTTTTGTGATAAAGTGACAAGGTTATCCGCCACGGCGGATGACAAGGTAAAAAATGATAAGGTAATATACAAGGATTGGGCGAGAGTGTAGTTTCCCGCCGTACTGAATAGAACGGACTTTTAGACGGATGATTTTTACCCATTATTTTTATCCCTGGATGATGAGCAGATGTTAAACTTATCGCACTAAACCCCTTCAGTGAGAATTACTCATTATCCACTTTTTATGTAACTTAAATTTTTTATTAAAAAGTTTTCTTATAAATTGGTTTCAATCTTTTATAAAAAGATACGGGAAAACAAATATAAGTTTTTAATTTTTGTCGTGCGGAGTAAGTTTTTGAAAAGTGTGTGAACGGTTTCGCTTGTTGATGAACGAAGATAAAACAGAATCCCAAACTTTTCGATGATTTACCCTTTTACTTGTGTAAAATTAACTAAAAAGGGTTAAAGTTGCAATGTTTTTTGTGTGAAGGAATTGTAAAGATTTTATTGGGACACAAAGGCTCTAAGACACAAAGATCTTTTTACCGCAAAGAAAAACAAGAACGCAAAGAAGACTCTCCCGCGAAATACACGAAATGAACGAAAGTTTTTGTCCTCTGATTACGCAGATTATTAAAAGATTTTCAACACTAAGAACATTAAGACTCAAAGAAGAGATGTCCACGAATTTCACAAATTTTACGAATTAGACGAATTATTTTTAAATTTTTTACCACAAAGGTCGCAAAGAAGAGATTTTTTACCGCAAATTACGCAAATTGACGCAAATTGATTTTTTAATTCTTTCGAGTCACAAAGGCTCTAAGGCACGAAGATTCACAAAGTATATAATAATTGGAATTATTTCTTTGTGTCACTTTGAGACTTTGTGACTTAGTGTCAAAATATTTGGGAGCAGATTAAAATTTTACTATTACGTTTTCGATTTTCCAGCCGCCTTTCAGTACTAATTCCGTGGCGTATAGAATAATGCGCTCGCCGGGTTTAAATGGGTTTGCAGTGCCCGGACTGTATTTGCCGTTTCTGTCTGCATCAATTAAAGCGGTCAGATAGTATGTGCCTTCTGCGATATCAACAAAACTGAATACGGAGTCTGTGTTTAACACACGTGTGAAATTTATTTCACGTTTGTTTTTATTAACAAGGTTTATAATTACAGGAAATTCTGTTGCGTATCTCTCATACACTAAGCCCGATATTTCACCGCTCTTTCTTTCGTCAGCAATGGTGAAGTTGACTTTATATTTATGCGGCTGATTTTTCTTTTTATAACTCAGAGTTAAACTTAGCGGTGCATTGTAGTACAAACCTGCTTTCGGGACAACCTCGAGCAATGAATCGTTCTGCCAGAAATAGAGTAAACTGATTTTCTTATTGAGTGTATCTTTCAATTCAATGCTTTCCGTAATTTCTTCTTTTGACGATTCGCGGTTTTTAAAATATAAATAATAACGGGACAGCATCCCTACAGTCTTATCACCATCCTGCAGATTTGTGAATACGGCACCGATTGAATCCGAAACCAGGTTTTTATAAAAATCTTTTCCCGAATAGAAATTGTCCTGCACGAGTAAATCCTTATTTATAAAATTTACTCCCGTGTGCGAAGTGGTATCGGAAACTTCAACATCCCTGTCCGAAATAGAAATTTGTTCTAATTCCACATCGTACAACCCGTTTAAATCATTGTCGAAAACACTGAACAGCCTGTAATTTCCGTACGACAGATTTTCAAACCTGTAATTTCCGTCTGCGCTCACGGGCATTATATAATCAGGATTAACTTTTGAAGGGTCGATGATACTGCTTTCACCGGGATTATATTTATAAGCAAAAATAAAATATCTGTCAAAATTGTTTCCATAAACTTTTCCTGACAATTTTCCTTTATCTATGTTTGGTCCTGTAGAAACGGCGAACTGCACAGGGTCTGCGATTGAATTGTTTCTTATATCTTTGAATATTTTTCCGATTACGAATAAATAGGTTTTGTTTTTTTCGAGTCCTTTATCAAATTTAACGGTTACTTCTTTTCCGCTCCAGTCGTAGGATATTCCGCCTTTTGGTTTTGGAGTGATAAAAAATGCGTCAATAAAACTACGTCTGTCAACGTATTCATCGAATTGAATGGTTATTTCGTCGCCGCTGAAATTTGTTGTGTTCGGTTTTGGGTACAGATATTTTATGCGCGGCGGTACTTTGTCGTCGTCGCCGCCTGATGGCATCTGCTGGTTGGCGCAGCCGGTAAGGATGACCGTGAGGTATATTGTAAATAATATGTTAAAAAATATTTTCATTGTATAAATTTAAAGATTCGTTTTTAAATAAAATTTTCACCACTAAGAACAAAGTATTTCTATAAATATTTTTTGACCACAGAGAGCACAGAGACACATTTATAGTTTTATGTCGAACAAAGGTAAAAAGATTGAAACAACGAGAGATTTTTTCCAGCTCTAAGATAAAGTTTTTTTTGAAGCAAAATCTGTGGCAATAGAACAATATTGTAATACTAATTTAGCAAAACAAATAAGATTTTCACCACTAAGAACACTTAGAACACTAAGAAAAACTTTTTTCCTTAAAAATAATTTATTTCAAAATAACAAAATTGTTTATTCCCTACGGGAAATATTTATTCAACCAATCACTTTCTACAGAGATTCAATCGCTACGCGATTGTTTTAAAATAAATATATTTTTGCAATCAATGTTTCGTGTCTTTGTGTCTTTGTGTCAAATGAACATCCTTTATCAAATAATTTTTGTAATTAATGTTTCTTATCGTTATAAGCAATGAACTCTATTTTTACGGTTGTACCTGTGATCTTTTTACTGTTAATAATAATATTTGCCTGCATATCGTCAAGTGATTTCTTTGTGATAGAAAGTCCGAGACCCATACCTGTTGATTTCGTAGAGAAATTCGGTTCAAAAAGTTTATCGAGTATTTCATCATCAATACCGCATCCGTTATCCATTATTTCAACGATTACTTTTTTACCTTCGTTATACGATTTTACTTCAATAATACCGTTATCCTCAAAAGACTGTACAGCATTCTTAACGAGATTCTGGAATACTCTGTTCATTTCCTGTTTATCGGCGCTTACTAAATTCAAATCTTCTGCCAGGTATTTTTCAATTATAATTTTATCGTTTAAAGAGTAAAGAGAAATTACGTCTTCGAGTGTATCGTTTATGTTAAGCGGTACATAGTTCCTTTGCGGAAGTTTTGCAAAATCAGAAAAAGCCGTTGCAATTTTACTTAACTTATCAATCTCTTTTGTTATCAAATCTCTTGTTTTCTTTAGAATGATTTCAAAATTCTCTAAATCCTTTTCCTGATATATGTTGTATAAATGCTGTATAGATAGTTTCATCGGCGTTAAAGGATTCTTGATTTCGTGTGCAACACGTCTTGCAATGTCCCTCCACGCCGCTTCACGTTCCGCTTTCTTAAGATTTTCCTTGGATTTTTCAAGGTCCCGTGTCATTTTATTGAACGAGTCAACAAGACTTCCGAATTCATCACCTCTATCGATATCAATAACAACATTCTCTTCGCCTTTTGCAATTCTTTCCGTTGCCTCCTGCAGAATTGAAATCGGTTTTGAAAGTCTTGCAGTAATTATACCGACGAGCACAAACAGAATTATAATAACGATAAAATAAGAGCCGAAAATGAACGTCAGGGTTTCGGTTAATTCCTCCTGAATTTCTTTTTGTTTATAAACAGACAAAGATGTAATAATTCCGTTAATGTTATTGTTTCTGTCTTTCAGCGGTTTATAACCGACCAGATAACTTTGTCCCTGTATTTCCTTACTTTCGAGGAATAAATCTTTCTTTAAGATTAAAATATTAAAGTAACCGTCTTCGGGTACACGGGTTTCAAGAAAATCAGATTTGTACAGTTCGTCGTTTGTTGATGCAATAAGTCTTGACTTAATAAATATGTTAAAATTTTTGTCAACGTTTTCAAAACTTTTCGATAGTATATCTCTTCCTGCCTGTTTTATAGTATCAGTAGGTTTAAACCTGTTGAACAGAACTTTTTCATCTTTAAGTGTTTCATTCAGCAGACTTAAATCAGAGAGCAGCTGGCTCTTATAATTTAAATCGTTTTTATTGTTAATGTACGTCCTTGTGTATATGGCTAAAAATACTATAGGAATTACGGAAACGACAATAAACGAGAGGAATAGTTTGGTCTTAAAATCCGGGTTCAGTTTATGAATTTTTACCAGAAACTTTGCCGAATAAATTACATTAAAAGCAACAAACACCGTTAAAGAAAACAGCACAAACTTTAAGAAATAAAACATAAGCAAAGAAAAATCATCACGTTTAATGCTGACCACAAAAATCTTTTCATCAAAATTATTTATTTCCTGATTCGATTTTATGTAATATGAACGGTACCTTTCATTAACAAGCAGGTCGTACCTCCAGGCACTTTTCCTGTCTGCTGTTTTAATACTTTCATTAAAAAGATCGACATATTTCAAAACACTTTTAGAGACTTCAATATCAGTGGAATTAATAACTTCTTCGTTTAATATTTCAGTTATAATTGGTTTTGAAATTAATCTGTCTGATATTTTATCGCTCTGAAGTTTAATGTTACCCGTAAACTGATTATCGGTAAACAAATTTATCGTTTCGGAATTCAGGGCAACAACTATATAACCTTTACTTTGTGCATACCGTGTATTTTTCAGGTAACGGATTTTCAACCGGGAGTATCCCGACAAAATATTTTTCTGATTTGTTTTCAAGTATAATTACATCGTTAAAAAATATAGGTTCGGAATTGTTAATTCCAAACTCAAAATCTATGTCTTCAGGCGTTTCATCTTCCTGCAAAGTATCCGACTCATCAAACCCAACCTGCATATTCTTTGAGAAGTAATTCCTCTTAATGAAAGATATTATACTATCGCTTTTTAAGAGATTACTGCTGTTATTAAAATCGCTTATTATCTTTTTTCCTGTATCGATTAGAATAACATCTGTTTTATACTTTTCATAACCAAACTTACTTCCGCTCCAGATATAATAAGGTAATTTCTGGGCTTTGCTGTCGTCGGTAATATAACTACTGAGGTTTTTTTCATCTTTCAGTTTACTGAGTTCATCCGATAAAAGGAAAATAATTTTATCATTCTGGCTTTCTATAAGTTCAGCCCCTATATTTTCTATGTAATTTGCTTCCTGAGATTTTGTAAACTCAAGAATTACGATAGGAGTTATGATTATACACATTAGCAGTGACAACGATATATTCCGAAGTGAAAAAAGCGCGATGTTTCTTTTTGAAGTTTTCTGCCTGAACAAGTATGCAGAGAATGAAAAGATTAAGACTGTGATTAGTATTCTCTGAAAGTTAACTAAATGAAAACTAATTTGCGAAAGGTTGAAAACTTCATTTATAACGATAAATATAATGAACAGAAAAAATATGAAAAACTTTCTGTAGTATTTAAACTGAAATAAATTCCTCGATAAACTTATTAATGCAACGATTAAGGAGACACTGGCAAGTAAATATGCGAAAGTTATTAAAAGTATAGATAACTGAATTAAGAACAAGGGAGCATCAGGAATAATATTGCTTTTGTCCAGCAGTTTTATGTTTGAACCAAAAATGAGGTTCTGAATAACCGTTCCATAAACGTTAAAGAGCCCGAAATATACAGCCACAATAATACCGAACGACAATATGTACGTTAATACCTTAAGACCATTTTTATCCTTCCTGTTTTCAACGAAATAACTGAATATACTTCTCAAAAAATAGAGGGCAAAAATCACGACAAAAACAATCGTTACGAGTACATCACCAAGTGATTGAAAGACACCAAAACCTAATTTTGACGCAAAGAACTGCGGGTTAAACATATCTTCATCGAACAAAGCCGACGGGAATGAATTTGCTATCCAGAAGAATCTGATTAAAAGCAGAGTTATCAAAAAAAGCACCAATTTGATTGACAAAGGTTTAAACAGGTTCACCAGTCTCATCAGCAAAGGTGTAAGCAATATAGTAAATAAAAAAGCAAGTATTGAAAGTATAGTTGCAGAAAGTTCTTCAATTTTATTCCTGTGCTCTTCAAAATTATACATCGGATAAATGAGTTTACCTATAACATTCCTTTCATCCGAAAGCAAATCTATACTGCCGTAACCGGAGTTTAAAGAGTCTGTAATGTATTCCAGATCAACAAAATTCGAAGGTAATATTTTTACATTATCTTTAAGGTTTTCTGAAAGATCTTTTGCAAACACATTCCCCGTAAAATCGTACTGGGATGAAGTGTATTTACTGTCTATGAGAATCCCGCAAACTATAACCCCCTGAACTTTTCCGATATCATCAAGCTGATAGATTGGAGAATATTTAATCAGGTATGTAAAAAATCCAATCTCTTTTATTGTAGTTGTTGAAGTACCTGAAATTGCTTTTTGTATGAGTATAATTTCAGGTGATAACTGCCTTCCTTTAAAATATATCTCTTCAATGCGTTTATCGAATATATCTATGTTATAATTGTTGTCAGTAACAGTATTCTTTAAAACCTCAAACAGTTTTTTGCTGTCACTTTTGTCGATAGCCTTTCTTACGTCAAGATTGTTTGTAATGCTGAGAGAAACATCGTTGAGATTACTGACAATACTGTGAAAACCATTTTTGTAGTTATTTACACGGTCGTCGTTTTTTTCTTTAATAATATCAACCTGTGTTTCGGATGCTTTAGAAATTATGTAGTTTGAGGTAAGTTTTACTGCAATAATCCATAACAACAATACAGCTAATAATACGGATAGTATTTTATATTTTCGGGGGAATATATAAGTTAAATACATAACTTATTGAAGTTAGAATTATTAATTAAGGTTAATCTGGTCAACGAACCAGGTATAATTACGGTACTTAAGTGAAAGAGACATCTTCAACTCCCGTTTACCGCTACCTATATTGTAGAAATACTTACCCATCACAAAAGCGTAGGAATTTTTGTGATATGAAGTGACTAACTTTACGTTAGTAACCTTAAAATAATCAATAAAATCCGAAAGGATATACTCAGCCTGTCCTGTGCTGTAGTAACCCTTCTCATTACCAATAATATCAAGGAAAACTTCGCCGTTAAAATATTTTGTAATTAATCCAACGCTCGAATAAGAAAAACCGTTAGCAATTTCTTTAAAAGTTTTCTTACAAAGTTCGTATTTCTTCTTATTTTCCTCAGTTTTATATTTTTTTCCTTTCCACCAATCATCCTGGGAATATGAATTACCAGAAAACAAAAAAACAATTAGCAGAGAAGAAAGAATAAGTGTCCTAATATTTAATCTCATTTCTTAATTTAGTCATTTTTAATTGTTTTTTCAATTAGAAAATTATGAAATTGTAAAAACTTTTATAAAAATTTGCACACAGATAAAAACTGATTTGAAAGAGCAGACACGAATTAACATGAATTTCACGAATTACTTAAAATTGAACGAATTGCATCCGCCGACCGCGGAAACTAATTGAAACTGATTTTAAAGAGCAGACACGAATTTTCAAAGAGCGAATTAGCAATTCTAATTTAACAGATAAGAAGACAAAGTTTTAACGGGAAGGGAAAAAGCATATCAATTTATAATTTATATTATATTTAATTTACGCAATTACTAATTTTGCAATTAATAATTCGTGAACATTCGTGTTAATTCAGCTTGTCCCGAGTTCTTTTCGGGATGTCTGCTCTTTTTAATTTATTTGATGAAGGATTTTCAGTACATTGCATATATAATTCATAAGTATTATATTTATAAATAAGTATAATACAATATTATGGAGAGAAAAGAATTTGCAGACAGGTTTACGGAATTTTGTAATTCATATTCTACAAAAAAAACCGAATTTGCGGGCAAACTTGGGATAACGCCTCAGGCATTACAAAAATATTTAAACGGGGACAGGCTTCCGCACCCCGAAACACTGGAAAAACTTAACAGACTGGGCTGTAATATTAACTGGCTTTTAACCGGTTCAGGGGAAATGAGCAAGCAAAACCTGAGAATTTCCTCAAAAACGAAGCAAATTCCTATATTGGCAGAAGTTGAGTGCGGAACTCCGATTTATTCACAAATCTCAGATACGACGACTAAGTATATTGAATTATCGGATATAAATTACTATTTTAACCCTTTTGTAGTTATAGCCAGGGGTGATTCTATGAGACCATACATCAATCCGGGCGATTTATTAGTTTGTTCGGACGACCAGCACCGCATAAAAGACGGAAGAGCAGTCGTTGTTAACTATAAAACAATACCTGAACATTATTCAAGTAACGCAAAATTAATCAGGTTTTTAGATGATGAGCAATTAATGTTTTATTCTATCAATACAAAATTTGCTCCGATAATAGTAAAAAAATCTGAAATACTTAAGATATATAAAGTAGTCAGAATTATTCGCGAAGTTAAGTAGTAAGCAGAATATTTTTGCCGGAGTAGCTCAGCTGGTTAGAGCGTCGGAATCATAATCCGCAGGTCGGGGGTTCAAGTCCCTCCTCCGGTACAATTAAAATTTAAATTTAATATAAAATGGCAAAGAAAAAAGAAGGTGCGAGAATAAAGATAAAACTCGTCAGCATAGAAGGTGAGCACAAAGGTAAAAGTGTTTACGTTTCGTATAAAAACAGAAATAACACAAAAGAAAGATTAGAGTTAAAAAAATACGACAGGTTTGCTAAGAAACACGTTTTACACAGGGAAGCTAAATAAGGTTTCCCTTTTTCTTTCTCTCTGACTAAAAGTTGAAACTCGCAACTCTGCTCTACATAAAAAACTCCAATGGAGATTTCCTGCTTTTAAAAAGAGCCAATAATCCTAATAAAGGATTTCTGTCTCCTCCGGGCGGTAAACTAAAAACTGTTCTTGCCGAATCACCATACCAATGTGCCGTTCGTGAAGCAAATGAAGAATGCGGCATTGTATCACTTGTTACCGACTGGAAATTAATCGGAATAGTTACGGAAAAAAATTATCCCGATATCGGCAATATATTGATGTTTCTAATGGAGTACAAACATCCGTTTAATACCACACCGGATAATTTTTCAGAGGGTGACTTCGTCATTGTCCCTGAATCTGAAATAATGAATTCCAACATTCCCGAAACTGATAAACTTTATATTTGGAATTTTGTTTTAAAGGGTGACGATAATTTTTTCAGCATCTCTATCGATTGTAATGAAAATCCTTACAGATGCACTATCGAAACCAATTAAAATAATATGATAAAAACTAAAGAGAATAAATTTGTTGAGGAAGATAAATCCACAGAGAATGCAAAATGCACTCTGCCCGATACTCAAAATCAAGCAGATAAACGCGAAATTCCTATAGATAAAGTCGGTATAAAAGACCTTAAATATCCAATAACAGTAAAAGATAAGGATAACGGAATTCAGCATACTGTTGCAACGATTTCAATGACAGTAGATTTACCGAAGGAATTTAAAGGGACTCATATGAGCAGGTTTGTGGAAGTTCTGATGAATAAACGCGAGATTCACATTGATTCTATTTATGAAATCCTCAGGGAAATGCAGAACAAATTAAATTCTGTTTCTGCACACGTAGAACTTGACTTTCCTTATTTTAAAGAAAAGAAAGCACCCGTAAGCAAGAAACCTTCTTTAATTGATTACAGGATAAGGTTTCATGCTGTAATAGAAAATGACAAGAAGGATTTAATAATGACAGTGATTGTTCCCGTTAAAACACTTTGTCCGTGTTCAAAAAATATTTCCAAATACGGTGCACACAATCAGCGCGGAGAAGTAACAGTATCCGTCAGGTTTTCAGATAATGTATGGTTTGAAGATATAATAAGCATTGTTGAAAAAAGTGCAAGTTCGGAATTATATACTTTACTGAAACGCGATGATGAAAAATATGTGACAGAAAAGGCTTATGAAAATCCTGTGTTCGTAGAAGATGTGGTTAGAAATGTTGCGATGAAATTAAAAGATAATGAGAATATTCTGTGGTACTCAGTCGAAGCAGAGAATTTCGAAAGCATTCATAATCATAATGCTTATGCTATGATAGAATCTCACGAAAGTTTCAGCAACGGACATCATAAGGATTTTATGATTAAGAGATTCTGATGTTAAGAAAGAACTTTGCATTCTCCACGGCGAATCTTCGACACTGATAAAACTGATTTATTTGAAATGTTTTAGAAAGAGCAGACACGAATTACATTTTAGAAAGAGCAGACACGAATTTCATTGCAGAAAGAGCAGACACAAATTAACACGAATTTCACGAATTACTAATTAGAACTTTGAATCCGCCACGGCGGAATAAGAACTGATTTAAAACGGATTTTCACTGATAGAGATTTTTTAATGTTATAGAAAGAGCAGATACGAATTTTAATTTTAGATGAGCAAAAGTTAAAAAATAAAAATAAATAATTACAATTGTAGCAGTTAAAAAAAGTAACAAATAATTATAATCGAAAAGATGCAGCAATTTGTAAGTCTGTTCAAATGTAATTGTTCTTATAAATAATTCGGTCGAACTTTCGTGATAATTCGTGTCTGCTCTTTAACTGCTGCTCTTTAACTGCTGCTCTTATTTGCTTGCTGCCTTAACTAATGCAGAGAATTCAGAGGTGAATTTTTTATGATGACTGTAATGAATAGTTTTTATTCCGAGATTTTGAGCGGACAACACATTATCCTTCAAATCGTCTATGTAAATAGTTTCCTCAGGAACGAGTTTATATTTTTCCAGTAAGTGTTTAAAAATCTTTTTATTGGGTTTTATTATCTTAACCTTATAAGAGAGAACCCGGTTCTTTATTAATTTTACAAACGGAATATTATTGTCAATAAAAGCTATATGTACTGAATCGGTATTGGACAGAAGGAATAATTTGTATTTTTTTATTCTTGATATTTTTTCAAGAAATTTTTTCATATTTGTGTTAGCCCAGAATATATCGGAATAAAAATATATAAAATCGTTGTATCCTATTTTTAAATCAAACTTTTTCTTCAGATGCCTGAATAAATCTTTATGTTTTAATCTGCCGGACATAAGTTTAACATCAATCTTATTATCTATTATGTATTTTTTAAATTTTATCGCACTGAGTTTCTTTTCCCTTTCTGAAATCCCGTTAAAGAAATAAGAAAAGTCGAAATACACAAGCGTGTTTCCAAGGTCGAAGACAATATTTTTTATTCCTGTATTTTTCAAATTACAAATATTTCGTTTCCAGAACATTAAGATTTTCGTCAAGGTTATAATATTTGGGACAGCCTGTCGGAATTTCCGTTTCAAGTATTTGTTCTTTTGTCATTTTTTCAAGATGCATAATTAATGCTCTCAAACTGTTTCCGTGTGCGGAGATTAAAATGCTTTTGCCTGACTTTAATTCAGGTACAATTTTTTCAAACCAGTAAGGCAGAACTCTGTCAGAAGTATCTTTCAAACTTTCTCCTTTTGGAGGTGCTATATCATAACTTCTCCTCCAGATCTTTACCTGGTCATCACCGTACTGCTTCCTTGTATCATCTTTATTTAACCCCTGTAAATCACCGTACATTCTCTCATTCAGTGCCTTATCTTTTTCAACGGGAATATTACTTTGTCCTATTTCCTCAAGAATAATTGCGAGTGTTTTTTGCGCTCTTATTAAAGCAGATGTAAATGCCATATCAAATTTATATTCCGTAAGTTTTTTCCCGGCACTATGTGCTTCTTCAATTCCTTTAGGTGACAGATCGATATCAACCCAGCCCGTGAATCTGTTTTCAAGATTCCACTGCGATTGTCCGTGCCTTACTACTACTAATTTTGCCATATTACAATATTTTTACTTTAATTATTTTTTCCATTTTATTGAACAGCCCATTGAAGGAATTTGTTCGAATTCTATTTTCCCGTTATTAAGCAACGAACTTATAGCATCATCTAAATCGTATCTCGTTACTTTTTCCTCTTCTTTCCAGTTATCATCCAGCCTGCCCCTGTATTTTAGTATTCTTTTATCATCATACACATAAATGTCGGGTGTGCATACTGCATCGTATTTCTTTGCGGTTTCCTGATTTTCATCGAAAAGATAAGGGAAATTAATTTTTCTTTCTCCGGCAAATATTATCATATTTTCATAGGAATCTTCAGGATATTCAATAACATCATTTGAACTGATTCCGATAAATTGAACATTTTTGGAATAATACTTATTCTGTAAACTTATAAACCTGCCGATAACAGCCTTTACGTACGGACAATGATTACACATAAATATTATTACGAGAATTTTTTTGTCTTTAAAACTTTCAACGGAATAGGACTTACGGTCTGTGCTTATCAGATTGAAATCAATAATACCTGAACCAATATTACCGGAATTACTTTCTAAGAGAGCCATAGATTTTTAATTAAACTCTCCTTCATCTTCAAACTCAGAATATTTTTCAGGATGGTAATCTTCATAAACGAAAACTTTACTCGATTTATTTCTGTCAACTTCAACAAACTGATTAAATACTTCATTCACTATGAAATCATACTTTTCCTTTATCGTATAATCGCTGTTGAAATGGACCAGTACATTTTGCTTTTCCAGCAATGTCAGGAGATTAACGTAATTATTTTTATCTATATTGCCGTTATTATTGTTCAGATAATTTTCAGGTTTTCCGAGCAGATCGTAAACACTGACAAATTTTATTTTCTTTCTGTTACCTAAAAGTTTTTTTTCTTCTTCAAGTAATTCATCATCATCGGTTGAATATTTCTCGGTATCCTCTGTATCTAAATTATCATCACCAAGATTAAATGGTTCAGTATATTTGATTTTGTCTTTATCTTTGTCTTTATCTTTATGATTTCTTCTCAATATTTAAATTATTTATTTATTCTACAAAATTATAAATTTAATATATCTAATCAAGTTAATTTATTAAATATTTTACGTATTTAAAATATATAAATATAAAAGGTACGCAGAATATGAGACTATCGAATCTGTCAAGCAATCCTCCATGCCCCGGAATTATGTGCGAAGAATCCTTTATGCCGGTATATCTCTTTAAAAAGGATTCGAACAAATCCCCTGCCGGTCCGAGTGTGCTTATTAATACACCAACAACCAGACTATCTGTCAACGTTACTTCAGGGATATACAGATGGAAAACATAGGAAGCGGTCACAGTAAATATAAAACCTGAGATTAAACCTTCGACAGTTTTATTCGGACTGATTTTTGAGAACTTATGTTTTCCAAAATACTTCCCGCCGAAAAAAGCAAAACTATCGTTAGCCCAGATTAATAAAAAGAGCAGGTAAACAAGAATATAGTTTTTATCCAATACGTACAACATTGCGAATGGGAAAGTAATGTAAGCCATACCAAAAAGTACTATCCCGACATTCATTGCTTTGTTGTCCTTTTTCCCAATTAATTCAGTCAAAACAAACACAAGGAAAACAGACAGACTTATGAATTTGAAATATTCATTGAAATAAACAAAAGCAGTTATTGTAATTGCAGAAAAAATTATTGAAGGATACAAATAAGGCAAATAGTTTTTTTCCTTAAACATTTTAAGAAATTCATAGAAGCATAAAGACTGAACAACCAGGCAGAAAATAAAAAATGCAATACCACCGATATAAGTAATGTATAATATTAATGGAATACCTATTATACCGATTAATATTCTTTTAAGTGTGTTAGACATTTACAACGATTTTATTTTTATTTTCAGTACCTTTATTTTTTATTACTTTCAGAATGATAAGAAATATTACTATCGATACAAAACCAGAGAGTATAAAAGGTAAGTTATCTGCTATCGAACCCTGGGGGTCTTCAAAACCTTCTTTTCCGTATCTGAACACTAAATACGCCGACAAAAAATTATTTATGAAATGAACAATCACACCGGTTAAAATACTTTTTGAATAATAAACGACATACGTCAGGTAAAAGCCGAGCAGTATCAGCGGGAGCAGATTAAACGGATGAAAATGAAAAATTGCAAAAATGAAACCAGTCATAAAAATGGCTTTTCCCTTAAGCATTACTTTTTCAAAATTATGAAATATTAATCCTCTGAAGAAAAACTCTTCACAAATTGCGGGTGTGACAGCTATTACGAACGCAACTAAAACGAATTCACCGATACTTTGAGCCGTAACCAGATTCATTGTTGTTGCTTCAAGCGAATCCATTAAATCTTTAATCTGTTTTAATAATTCTCCGCCAAAAGGTAATGACTTAAGAAACAGATTCTGCAAGAATAAATAAACCTGCAAAGCAGGCTGAACAACTATGATACCCGTAATTCCCAACCACAAGACTGAGGCTTTAGGTTTATTAAGTCTGAATGCAATTTTGGGTTTATTACCCTGCAGCATATTTAATACAAGAACGGGTGCTAATATAAACATAAACTGTGCAAAGGATATTACTATTCTGGCAGTATTAACGTTAGTATCAAGATTTTTAAAATCCTTACCATAAATCAACACACTTAACACACCGCCAAAAATCTGATAAGTAACGAATACTACAAATAATGCCAGAATTACAAAAACTGCAGGCTGCAGCTTTGACAGCGGTGCTTTGTTTATCTCATTAATATCGTTATCGTTATTATTTATATTGTTCAAAATTTTTTATACAAATTATGAATTATAATATTTAATTGAAAGGTTCTTAATTTTTCAATTTGTACTTTCAGTAAATTAAATTATTCAAAATTATAAAATTGCTTTTAACGGATAATAAAATTATTTTTGTTTATGCAGGATTCAGGCGAAAACTATTATCAGGAAAAGAATATTAATAGTAGTTTTATCAATAGAAGCAAAAAACCTCTATTTATAATCAACGTATTATTGTTTATTCTGACTTTTTTTACGACAACTATTGGCAGGTGTTGGATGGTTAAATATTGACCCATATCAACTGGATAATTTCAGCAAAGGATTTACTTATTCATTCTTACTATTGAGTATAATAACAGTTCACGAATTTGGACATTACTTTGCCGCAAAGTATCATAAAATTGATGTTACTTTACCTTATTATATACCTTTTCCGTTTTTGTTTTTAAATCCCTTCGGAACGATGGGTGCAGTTAATAAAAATGCGATCCAGCAACCATACAAGAAAATCATTGTTTGACGTTGGAATCGCAGGTCCAATAGCGGGCTGGGTAGTTTCTATTATAATAATATTAATCGGTTTTATAAATTTACCCTCAATTGATTATTTATACCAGATACATCCGGAATATACAAGCACAGGAATTCCGACTACGGGATTAACATTCGGTTATAATTTAGTTTTTTATACTTTTGAAAAGATTTTTTCATTAAACAGCAAAGTATTTATCCCGCCAATGAACGAAATCTATCATTATCCGTTTTTATGTGTCGGATGGTTTGGTTTATTAATAACATCATTGAATATGATGCCTGTTGGTCAGCTTGACGGCGGACACATTTCATACACTATGTTCGGAGAAAAATCAAAGTACATTGGTTATGCAGTTTTCTACACATTGGTTGTCTTTGGTGTTTTAGGTGTATTACCATTGATAGATATAAACATTAATATCGGTTCTTTAAACTGGTTAGTATGGGCGTTATTGATTTTGTTTATAATAAAAATAAAACATCCGCCTGTATGTCACGATCTGGATAATCCGCTCGGAACTTCCAGGCTTATTCTCGGATGGTTTTCATATTTCATTTTTCTTGTATCTTTTTGTCCAATACCAATAAACGAAGGATTTTAGGATATGCAAAATAAGAAAGCACTTTTTGTAATATTTTTAGTAATTTTTATTGACCTGCTTGGTTTTGGTATTATAATTCCTGTGCTTCCATTTTTTTCCGAGAACGTTTTATTACTTAACAAAACAGAGATAGGTTTATTAACAGGAATATACTCTTTGATGCAATTCGTATTCACACCGGTCTGGGGTTCACTTTCTGATGTTTACGGCAGAAAACCGATATTGACTATGTCGCTGACAGGAAACGTAATCGCATATTCTTTAATGGCACTCGTATTTACAAATGTTATTCCGTCCGTTTCATTGCTTTTTGTTGCAAGAGCATTTGCGGGATTCTTCTCGGCAAATTTATCAGCCGCTCAGGCAGTAGTATCAGATATCACCAAACCTGAAGAGCGTTCAAAAGGAATGGGAATAATAGGGGCAGCATTTGGGTTAGGGTTTGTTTTCGGACCTGCATTAGGCGGATTTTTATCGTACAAATACGGTTACGGAGTACCTTTAATATTTTCCGCAATCTTTTCATTTATTTCACTAATTGTTTGTATATTAATTTTCAATGAAACACTTCCTGAAGATTTAAGAATAAGTAATAAAAAGAAGTTTAACTTCAGGGATGTTAAAATTATTAATCTGAAAGCAGTTAATGATGTGATACAGCATAAAGACGTTGGGATATACGTAATCATATTCTTCTTTATTACTTTTTCATTCGCAAACATATTCGGAAACTTTCAGTATTTCCTTGAAAGAAAAGACGGACTTGGAATGAATGAAGAGCAAACAGGATACCTGCTGTCATTCCTTGGGATAATTGCCGCTATTGTTCAATCTACATTAATTAAACCGTTTAAGAAATTTATCGGCGAAGAAAAATCCGTGATATTTGGAAATATACTTGTGGCATTCGGATTGTTTTTAATTCCATTTTCCACGAATGTATGGATACTGCTTGCTGTACTAACTTTACTCGCATTTGGAAACGGGCTGAACAATGCTATGGCTTTAGGATTAATATCACAAAATGTGAGCAGGCAGGATCAGGGCGGTGTACTTGGTATAAATCAATCATTAAGTTCACTTGCAAGGTTTCTAGGACCGCTGTGGGGCGGATTTATATACGACAGGTTAGGATATCATTATCCTTTTATTTCCGGTTCTATTTTTATGGTTATAATAACAATAATCGCTATATTTGTTTTAAGAAACAGGATTTTCAAAAATCCACTTTAATTCATACAATCTTATTGTATAAATCAAGATATTCTTTAGCGGATTTATTCCAGCTGAAATCTGCTGACATTCCTTTAAGAATCACTGACTGTCATTTTACTTTTGATTTTGTATAACTGAAGTGCTCTATCAAAAGCAGATTCAAACTCTTCAACTGTAAATTCATTAAAACTAATTCCGTTTCCATCAGTATGTTCTATATCAACGACTGTATCTGCAAGACCTCCGACATTCCTTACTAAAGGTATAGTCCCATAATTAAGACTGTACATCTGATTCAATCCGCACGGTTCATAACGGGACGGCATTAAAAAGAAATCCGAACCAGCAGTAATCAAATGTGCTATCTCATTATTATATTCTAAATATACTTTTACTTTATCAGGATATTTCTCCATCAAATTCCCGAAAAACTTTTCATATTTTTCTTCTCCTGCACCAAGCACAATAAGATTAAATGTTTCATCGATTTTATTTTCCATTAATTCCATCATCAATTCAAAACCTTTCTGCCAGGCAAGCCTGGAAACGACACCAAACAACGGTACATTTTCATCATAAATCAGTCCGGACTTCTTAAGTAAATACTTTTTATTTTCATACTTATCTGTTAAGGTTGCAGCGGAATAATTCCTGTGAATTAATTTGTCTGTAACCGGATTCCAGTCATTAACATCTATTCCGTTAAGTATTCCGTAAACATTCCCGCCTCTGGAACGAAGGACACCATCTAAGCCCGAACCAAACTCAGGTGTTTGAATTTCTTTTCCGTAGGTCGGACTTACGGTAGATATAACGTCAGAATAATAAATCCCTGCTTTTAAAAAGTTTGCAAAATTATTATACTCAAAAGGACCGCCCAGTACAAACAAACTTTTTTCAAATCCTGCTTTTACGATTGAATCCGCAGGGAATATCCCCTGATAGCCAATGTTATGAATTGATAGTAAAGTTTTAGATTTTTGAAACAGTTTGTCCCAGGAATACTGCAGCTTTATCATTGCAGGAATAAGAGATGACTGCCAGTCGTTACAATGAAAAACATCGGGTGACCATTGAAGTCTTTGCAAAGTTTTAAGAACAGCATGCTGAAACAGTATGAACCTCTCGTTTTCATCATCATCGGCAGTATAAACAACAGCCCTGTCGAAATATTCGGGACAATCTATAAAATATGCATCTAACGTATTATTATGTTTTGTGTGATAGACATTAAATGTATGCCTAATTCCATTTATCTCAAAATTATTATCAGACAACTCATCAACCATTATAATATTAAACTTTTCCCTGTTAACTAAATCATAGAGAGGAAGGAATAATTTTACTTCAACACCATTTTGGGAAAGTGCATCAGGCAGTGAACCGCTTACATCAGCAAGTCCGCCGGTTTTAACGTAAGGAACACATTCGCTTGTAATAAAACAAACTTTCATAATTTATCTATAGGATTTAATTTTTGTTAAAAATACAAAAATGTTAGTTTGTTATATAGGAAGAAAATTTAATATAAAAACCCGGAATTATTTATCCGGGTTTGTTAATTATAATCGATTAAAAATAAAAATGGAAGTTTACCTGAAATTCATTTGTGTTTGGCTGTGTATCTTCTGTTACAAATCTTATCATAGCCTCGGTTTCAAGTCCTGCTAAAGGATAAACGGCTGCACCGATACTTTTTCTGGTTATTCTGTTATTTCCTGCATCTCTGTCGGGTTTCATATATTCGTACTGACTTCTGAATTCAAGACCTTTAACAATAATTATACTTAATTCACCAAAACCGTAAAGCCCTCTTGTCATATTACTAATTCTCGTATTCTCAACAAAATCGACTTCACTAAGAATTGCAACCCTGTTTAATATTCCGAACTTAGCGAATCCGCCATAAGCCTTTTTGTCTGCATCGGTTTTAACTCCTAACACGGGATCTGTATAGTTATAAGGATTATTATAAAATGAAGCACCAAGGTTAACATTAAATTTATTATCGTAGAAATTAAAAGTATAATCTGCCGAACTCACAAACATTCTTTTAGGGTCTTTATCAAAAAAATCAGTATTCAAACCGTTAAACAATCCTGCACTTAAATTGAAATTCCCGGGAGCGATACCAAACTCGACACCATCATTTGCAGAGTATGGAGTACCTAAAAGTTCTGCTCTGTTGTATGCCCTGTGTTCAACAACCTTTACACCAAAAGTCGGATTAATCCTGCCCGCTCTGAAATATGAGTTTAAAGGAAGGTTGTTTACCATACCATAAACTTCATACTTGGCAGGAATGTTTGGAATTTGCATTCCGGGTGCAACGTATAAACTAATATAATCGTTTACGCTTGCATAAACATAAAGGTCTCCCTGCATAGTAAGAAAAGTGTTAGTTGAAGGAGCGTTAGCCTTTTCATTCCCAACGTGAACCAATCTCAAATCACCGCCAATTGAAATATTTTTATTCAGTTGAGTTGAAAAATCTGTTTTCTTTGTTACATATTTTTTAAGAAAATCAAATTGCAGATTTTGTTTGGCAAAATTAATACCATATTGATTTCTCATTCCGCCGCCTTGCGGATTAACGTGGCAGTCGGCACATTTATCGCCCGTATAAGCCGAAAATCTCGGGTAGGAATAAACAGATGTAAAAAAGAGTATAAAGAACAAAAAAACGCTTAAATTGAAAACTAAAAATTTTTTCATTGTCTTCTCCGTTTTTGATTAAATGTTAATTGTTAATGTGTTTTCTCCTGAATCAAAAGTTACCTTGTATGATTTCAGATTTTTAGTTGCGGGTCCCTCTGTCACTTTACCATTTTTATCAAAAGTTGAACCGTGACAAGGACATTCAAATCCGTTCCCGTCATATTCCACATCACACTTTTTATGAGTACATATAGTGTTTAAAGCAATAAACTTAGAAGATGACTTTCGGATTACGATAACAGTATTAGTAATCATCGCATAACCACCGACATTTGCCAGAGAAGGATAGTCCGATAGATTTATGACTTTCTGGACAACACTCTGTTCATCTGTTAAATCTTTTGATGCTGCTACAAGTTTAAGTACATCGAAAGAACTTAAAGCAAGTGCACCTATTGCGAGTGACTTTGCGCTCTTAATGAGGAAGTCTCTTCTGTCGAAATTTGTTGTTTTCCATAATATTAATTTTATTTATATGTATATACAGTTATTTTAGAAATGTAACTGAATAAATATTAATTAAGTTCAGTAATGTTGATATAAACATTTATCCCGGAACGATTAAACCATTGTGACAGGCAATATGTCTTACTTACAAGTAAACAAAATAAATGAAAACAATGAAATTGAACACAACATTAGTTCTTATTCTTGCATTTCTTGCTGTATCTGTAAGCAGTTTTGCACAAAACAAAGAATCAAAGACTACAAAATCGCCTGAAGAGAGGGCAAAAATTACCACAGAAAGAATGAAGACATCTTTAAACTTATCAGATGAGCAGTCTTCAAAGATTTACGATTTAAACCTTCAAAGGATGAAAGACCACAAAGAGTTTAAAGAAAGTAAATCGAAAGTAGATTCAGACAGAAAGAATAAGCGAAATGAGTATAAGAGCTCATTGAAGAGTATTCTAACTGAGGAGCAGTATAATTCGATGAAGCAAATGCACAAAGACAAGAAAAACAAGAAGGACAAGAAGATGAAGAAAGAGCACCGCAATAAAAACAGTGATTAGATTTAATTGCGTGAAGAGACGGGTTAGGAAAAATGACTTAAAGAAATTGCAGTAAAGATACACAATGTATCTTTACTGCAAATATAATTACAATATCTTTGTTGCTTTGAATCTTCCTTTATCGGTAACGCCTGTCATACCTGATTTTTCCCAGGTGCCGTCTAACTCATTATTAATTAAATCTAACCTTAAGAATATATTACGGTCTGATATTTTGGGGTTCATATTAACGAATGCCTTTTTATTCTTTTCGTCAAGGGTTCCGGTAAATTTTTCAGACCTTGAAAGCAACGAAGAATATTTACCGTCAACTATATTGATTACGGCATATAAACCTGATATTTCGGGGTCAACAAAATTTTTGGGTCTGAAAGTACCTTCAAGGATAGTGTTACCTAAAGAATCCGTCATTGTAAAATTATAAGTATCAAGAAACGATTCAACCAATTTGCTTGTAAAGACTACGTTGTTGTTACACTGTGAACAACCGAAGGCCGAAATTGCAAGTACTACCAATAATGTGTATAAAGTTAAGTATTTTTTCATATTGTTATTTTAATAATATCATTCGTTTAACTTCAGTGAATTTATACGCTTTAGTGCTCTGGTCTATGGCTACAACTTTGTAGAAATAAACTCCGCTTGATAAATTATATATACCTGAATTAAAAATATAGTTCAAAAATCCTGCTGAATAATTTTCATTGTTTACAAGTGTTGCAACTTCCCTTCCGTTAATATCATACACCTTTAATGTTATAGTCGAGTTTTCAGGAATTGCAATCCTGATTGTTGTTGTCGGGTTAAACGGATTCGGAAAATTCTGGAGCATTGCAAAATTCAGAGGTACTTCTGATGAGTTTATTACTCCGCCAAACTTCGAACACTGATTGTACCTTAATCTTATCGTATCTCCGGGCATTGAACCAAAACCGAGTCTTGGGTCAATACTTCCGCCGTTTTGTTCCTGTAAGTGGCAATAGCTCATAATTGTTCCTGTTGATGGAC
This sequence comes from Ignavibacteriota bacterium, assembly GCA_963748665.1. GTDB lineage: Bacteria > Bacteroidota > Ignavibacteria > Tepidaquicellales > Tepidaquicellaceae > CAIKZJ01. The sequence goes on from CAVVJW010000018.1 coordinate 198,699, forward strand.
CCGGATCCGAAAAGCAGTTTCCTTCTGCATTATAGCAGGAATCAATTGCTGATATTAAGTTTGTTCTTATTGGCCACCAGCAAGCGTGAGTGTGCATTGAGCCAAAGTTATGACCTAGTTCGTGAGTTGAAACCATAACAGTCCACGAGTATGTCGGGAATGGATAATAATTATTATCTATGTTACAGAATGAAAATCTTCCTGAATGCTCAGTTGCATTATAATTTGCACATAGTACACCAATCCATGCAATACCACCGGCATTAAGCGGTCTGGTTGTTAATAACTGTGCAAGGTCGCCGTTAAAATTATCCTGTTTATTATCGCCGAATGCGTACAAATATTCTTCCGAGTTATTTATGTTTTTGTATGGGTCTGATGCAGAAGATGTAAACACCTGGATTTCAGAAATTGTAACCGGAATGTATTCATTCTGATAAATCGTTGAGACTGCGTTGTAATAGCCTGTTATAAAGTTATTAACGTTAGTAACGTTTGAACCGTTGTCAACATACATTTTGTAATCTGCTTCAATGTATATTTTAACAGGCAGTCTCGCAGTAACCGCATCACCGCTTTCTTTTCGGGAAGAAAGGTTCTGCGGAGTCTTATACATCTTCATATCCTGTCCGTCAACTTTACACATAAAATCATTATGAACGAGTAAATCTTTTTCATTATAGAAAATGTAGTTTGTGTTGTTTGAATTATCCGAAACGGGTCCAAGGTTAAATGTTCCCTCTTCACAGGATATTACACCCATCACAAGGTTTTCAAAAACACTGATTGCCGCTATTGAGTTCGACTCGCCATTGACAATTCCTCTGTAATAAATCCCGCCTTTGTATTTTTCCTGTCTGATGCCGTCTGAATTCACTGATACAGATTTGAAATCTTTTGTGAGCAGTTCCACTTCCTGAAGTTCGATGTTCATATTCTTTTTAGAATCGACCGGAATCTGCAGAGTTATATTTTTGCTCTTGTTGTTTAAAAGCGCCGCAAGTTTCGTCTTATCAATTTTAATGTTTACTGCTTTCTTTATATTCTTCGCTATATCGCCTTTTGAGAAAGGAGTATTCTGGTATTCGAACAAACTTACATTTGCAAAACTATTCTTTGCTTTGCTTTCGCTGATCATATCGCTGATTTTCTGAACAGGAGCAATGCTCTCTTTATTTGCTTTAACCTGTGTAATACCTGCGTTCTGCTTTGAATCAATTCCTGTGTACAAAATAACGACAGCAAGAACAACAACTGCAAAACCAGTAATATTTATTATAAACTTTTTCATTTTTTCCCCTTTCCTATTTTGAAATTTTATCATACGTTAATACACGCTCAATTCCTGCAGCCCTCAGTATCATCTTATCAATTCCATTCACTGCGGCAAACGAAACATTGTACGCAAGTCCCGATGCAGTGTAAGTCAGCACATTATTTGTATAAGTATAACTACGCGTAATTGCAGTGCCCCCCGGACAACGAAGCGTTGCAGTACCGCTTGCAAATTCAGCATTTTCGCCAAGACAAACGTCCTGCAAATTGCCTTCCATCTTCACTAACTCCCAGGAGCCGGTCACATCCCCATCAGCGTTAGTAAGCAGTTTTTCGCATTCCGCCCCTGTAAAAGCAAGACTTAACGCAAATACTGCAACAAGGTACTTAAACCCTTTTGTAAATATTTTTGTCATAATAATAAAAGTATCTTTTATTTTTAAATTAGTTAATTAATATATATATAAGTAAATAGATTATTTCCTTTAAACATTCCATTAAATTTTGAATATTGTAAATATATGAATTTATTAAAAATTATTAAACACTACAAGCGAATGATATTTTTCGCACTCGCGCTTGTAGTGATTGAAGACGTTGCATGGATTGTTGAACCTTACATCTTCGGAAAAGTTATTGATGCTGTGATTGACGTTCAGATTTTTGATAAGAAAATGGGCATCATAGAATCCCCCGGCAAAACCGAAGTAGAAAAGATAAATGAACTGGACGAGGAAGGTCTTCTTCCCGAATCAGTAACAATCGAAAACACTCCCACAAAAAGCATCTGGGATTCCATAAAAGTAACGATGAAAGAAAATTCGGAAAATTTAATTTTATTTCCGCTTTCGCTCTGGATACTTGCCTTTCTGATAAATTCAGGTGTCGGTGCTTTCCGCCGTTCGGTTGACACAAAAATTTATTTAAAAATATACTCACGGATTGCAACTACAATCAGCCGTATTTCAATTTTAAAAAATACTTCTATTTCAAAAACCACTGCGCGTGTGGAACTTTCACAGCAGTACATAAATTTTCTGGAATACCGCCTTCCCGAAATCATACAGAACACAATCTCCATCAGCGGTGCGGTTATAGCATTATACTTTTTCGACTGGAAAATCTCACTCGCCTGTTTTCTTATCGTTGTGCCAATGTACATCGCAAATAAACTTTATTTGCGAAAAGTTTCAAAACTGCAAAAAGAGTTTCACGACAGTTACGAAGAAATATACGACGTATTCGCAAAACGCGACCCCGTGCTCGTAAGAAACTATTACAGGAATCTTGCAAAGCCGCAAACAAAAATCTCGAACTGGGGAGCCTTCAACTTTGCATTTATGCGTTTCACTTTATTAATAATCTTTCTCATCGTGCTATATGTAGCAATCGAACTCGACAACTTCACCGCCGGCGAACTTTACTCCATAGTCGCATACCTCTGGACGTTCGTCTCAGCCACCGAATATATGCCCGAACTGCTCGAAAACTGGTCATCTATGAAAGATATCACCCGCAGGCTGAAAGAAGAGGGTTAAGAAGGGTAAAATATGGAATCCATTAGAGTGGACGCATTTTTTATTGGGGAGTGCATAATAAATTAAATTACAATTCAGTAACAGAATCTTTAAATTGTAAATTCTGTTTTTTAATATGCAACAAATGGTTATTTTCTCTCGTTTCATTAACTAAAATCAAAAACAACAATATAATATGAGTAAAGTAATAAAATTTGGGGAGGACGTACAGGGTTACAACATACCTGTTTTGAATGAACGCGAAATAAGAGCGGCGGCGGGTATGCTGTTTCTGTTTGTGTTTATCGCCGTAACGATTATTTTTGCGAAGGGTGATTTTCTGCTGATGAAGTACGCAGTAACATTTTTCTTTGTGGATTTTTTAATTCGCGTTTTTATAAACCCAAAGTTTTCGCCGACATTAATTATTGCAAGACTGATAGTGAGGAATCAAACGCCTGAATACGTTGGTGCACAGCAGAAAAAGTTTTCGTGGATAATAGGTGTTGTTCTTGCGGGTACGATGTTTTTTCATATGGTGGTGTTCAATTCATTCAGTCCGATAACAGGCATCACGTGTTTAATATGTCTTATATTTCTTTTCTTTGAATCGGTATTCGGCATCTGCATAGGCTGCAAATTTTACAAACTATTCTATAAACAAAAAGCACAATACTGCCCTGGTGAAGTTTGCGACTTAAAAGCGAAACAGGATATACAGAAAACATCAGCCGCTCAATTGCTTGTAGTACTTGGCTTTGCACTGTTTATATTTCTAACGGTATTTTTCTTCAACGATAATTTCAGTAAAAAACCAATAGACATCTTCGGAATACAAAAAACCGCACAAACGAAATAGCAAATGTACGTAAGGATTAATTAAAGTATCGTTATAATTAGTGTTACAATTAGCATAAATAATTATTACATTAAAGGGGAATAGAATTTCTCCTTTTAAAACAAATAATTATTTATTTATGAAGAAAATCACAGAAGATATTTTATACGGAAAGTTTAATCATTTAAGACACAAATGTCCGCCCGATATAACAGATCTCGTCTTTCTTGAAATTGAAAAAGATTATATCGGCAGATACAATCATCTTGCAGAAGTTAAAACTCCCGAGTCTGTAAACAAAAGCATTGCAAAGTACATTAAATCTTACTGGCATCTTAAAAGTACCGGCACCTGCAAAACACCCAAGAGTAAATTGTTAACTTCATACACAGAGCATTCAAATTAAAGAATGAAAGAATTTTTTGATACATTCTTAAGGTATATTTACTTTCAGCAAATATACCTTAAAAACGAGCAATTATTTTACTAATAACATTCTTTTTGTATCAGAAAAATCATTTGATTTTATTGTATAAAAATATACACCACTTGAATATTTTGCGGCATTCCAGCTTACTTCGTATGTTCCTGCTTTGTAAGAATTATTAACAAGTTCTTCTACTTTTCTGCCGTTAATATCATAAACTGTCAGGTTAACTATACCAGATTTTGTAATTGCAAACTTAATTTTTGTTGCAGGGTTAAACGGATTCGGATAGTTTTGCTCAAGACTGAATTGTTTAGGAACTTCAGTTGAGATTTCACCCGCGGAAGTTAAATTCAATTCCGAAAGGGGTCTTTTCCATACTCCGCTGCCATTACTGCCGGCAAACAGATTTGTGCCTGAGACTGCAAGAACCCAGATAGTCATATCAGTTAAACCTGAATTAGCAGCATTCCAGTTTGAGCCACTATTTGTGGAAAGGAAAACCCCGTCTGCATCAGTGCCTGCAAAGATGTTAGTACCGGTAAAGGCAAGTGAATGTATATACAGTCCGGTCAAACCAGAGCCCGCCAAAGTCCAGCTTGTTCCGTTATTAGTTGAACGAAAGACGCCACTTCCTGTACCTGCAAAAATATTCGTACCTGATACAGCAATTGTCCAGACATCTGTGTTTGTTAAGCCTGTGCCCGCTGCAGTCCAGCTTGTTCCGCTATTTGTGGAACGATAAACGCCATTTCCTCCAAAAGTTCCTGCAAACAGATATGAGCCAGAGACAGCGAGAGCATTTATACGAGTGTTAGTAAGACCACTACTTACTAAAGTCCAGCTTGTACCGTTGTTAGTGGAACGATAAACACCATCACCATCAGCACCCGCAAATATGTCGGTACCCGAAGTTGTTAGAGCAAATATATATGGATTCGTTAATCCTGAATTCACAGGTGCCCAGCTATCTCCGTTATTAGTGGAACGGAAGACTCCATTACCTTCAGTTCCTGCAAATAGATTTGAACCCGATACTGTAAACGCGAATACATACAGGTTAGACAATCCTGTATTTACGGGTGTCCAGTTTGAACCGTTATCAGTGGAACGGAAGATACCATCTCCGCTGGTACCAACAAAGATATTTGAACCGGATACTGTAATTGTGCGAATATAGAAATTACTAAGACTTGTCTGAATCCATTGCGCCTTTAATGAACCCACAATGGTAAATAGATAAAATATCACGACGAGAAAACTGAGTTGCGGATAATTGTTGTTTTTCTGTTTTTCATTTTTGCTCTTTTTAAAACCACATTAATGTAAAATTATTAGTGTATTGATATCAGAACGGATATCTTAGTTATATAAGTTCCATATAGTATTTTTGTTAATTATATATTATATTTATTGTAGCATTTAGATTTGATAGAAGCGGGGGGATTTATTTTCAATTATTTTTTTCTCGCCGGTAAAAAATTGTGGAAAAGGATTGCGGCAAATATTATCATTCCGCCAATAACTGCGGTGGTTGCGGGTACTTCGCCTACACCAAGAAAAACCCACACAGGATTGAAGATTGCTTCGAGCATACCGATTATAAGTGATTCTGTGGCAGAGACATATTTTATTCCAATATTAAAAATGAAATAACTTATTCCGATTTGTACAATTCCCATATACAAAAGTACATAAGTTTCAGTGGTTGTAAGTGATAGTTCTCCGAATACAATCGGCAGACATATTAAACCAACGATAATGTTCCCGTATATTACACTTATGATTGTGTTATCACTGCCTTTTTGTTTTTTCCATTTCAGTAAAAGAGAGAACATTGCAAAACAAAAACCCGCAAGGATTGCGATTAGGTTTCCGTATATGCTTCCGAGTTCAAGTTTACCCATAAAAAACAGGAACATCCCGCTTATACTGATAACGATAGTGATTAAATCTTTTCTGCGGAATTTTGTTTTAAGGAAAAACGGTTCGAGAAAAAGCAGGTATATCGGTGCGGTGAACTGAAGAAAGATTGCGTTTGCTGAAGTAGTGAGTTTGTTTGCTATAACAAAGAAAATAAGAATACCTGAATAGAATACGGAAGCAAGAATTGTTAGTTTATCGTGCTCGAATTTTATCCGTTTGTCTTTGAAAGAAGAAATTATTACTAACGTTATTGCTGCTATAACAGAACGGTAGAAAAGAATCTGATATGCATTCAGTGTAAGTATTTTAATAAACAACCCGCTTGAACTCCAGAGCAATGCGGTAATTGAAATGTAAACGAGTCCTTTTCTGTGATGCGGTATTTTGTTGAGGATGTTCATTAGGTCAAGAAATAAGCCGCAGGTTTAACCCTGCGGCTATGTATAGAAATTACTTCTTTAATTTTTTGCCGACTTCTTCAAGCATAACCTTTGTCATCTTTGCCAAATCGTATTCATATTTGCAATCCCAGTCTTTGCGGGCGACACTGTCGTCAATGCTTGCAGGCCAGGACTCGGCAATTTTCTGTCTGAAATCGGGTTTGTAAGTGATTTCAAATTCAGGAATATGTTTTTTCACTTCTGCTGCAATTTCAGCAGGATTGAAACTTATACCGCCGAGGTTATAACTCGAACGGATTGTAAGCTTGTCCGCATCTGCTTCCATAAGTTTAATCGTTGATTCAATAGCATCAGGCATAAACATCATTGGGAGACTTGCATCATCTTTAAGGAAACATTCATACTTTTTGTCTTTAACAGCGTCGAAGAATATTTCAACTGCGTAATCCGTCGTCCCGCCGCCTGCTTCAGTTTTATAACTAATCAAACCCGGGTAACGGATACTTCTGACATCAAGTCCGTATTTATTAAAATAATATTCGCACCATCTTTCGCCTGCCTGCTTTGAAATACCATAAACAGTAGAAGGTTCCATAACAGTCAACTGCGGAGTGTTTACTCTCGGAGTAGTAGGTCCGAACACAGCAATAGAACTCGGCCAGAAAATTTTCTTTAAGCCAATCTCTCTGCCTAAATCCAGAACATTCAGGACACTGCGCATATTAATATCCCACGCCTGAAGAGGTAGTTTTTCAGCATTGCCTGAAAGCACAGCCGCAAGATGATAGACCTGAGTGATTTTATTCCGGATAACAAAATGAATTAAGTTTTTCTCATTCATCACGTCGAGTATCTGAAACGGTCCGCCTTCAACTACATCTTTCGGGGCTTGCTTGATGTCGGTGGCAAACACATTTTCTTCGCCGTAGTTCTTTCTTAAAGCCAGTGTAAGTTCAGAACCAATCTGACCTGCTGACCCTATAACTAATATCTTTTCCATATAAAATATAAATTAAGATTAAAGTAGATTTTTAAATTTCAAAACTTATCTAACCTTCGAATAAAACTTTTCGTGATATTCTTTTACCATTCTGCCTGTATTAAACTCAGGCGTTAATTTCGAAATAGAGCCTCTCATCATATTCACCCATTCAACCGGAATATCTCTTTTGTCCCTGTTATAGAACATCGGAATAATCACTTTCTCTAAAGTTTCGTACAAAGATTTACTTTCAAATTCATTAACTTCTTCATCTGAAAGTTTATCATAATTTTCAGGACTCTTAATTTCCCATCCTGTTTCTTTTGAATAGCCCTCAAGCCACCAGCCGTCAGTAATAGATAAATTAATTCCTCCGTTTGCAATCACCTTCATTCCGCTCGTACCTGATGCTTCAAGCGGTTTGCGCGGATTGTTAAGCCAGACATCACAACCGCTAACGAGTCTCTTTGCAACATCCATATCGTAATTATCAAGAAACATAATATTCTTTTTAAATCCGTTTCTGTTAGCGAACATTAAAATTTCGTGAATGAAGTTCTTTCCGCCATCATCCTTCGGATGTGCTTTACCGGAGAAAATAAACTGTACTTTGCGTTTATTATCTTCAAGTATTTTTTGCAGTCTGTCTAAATCGCGTAAGACCAGTGTACCTCTTTTATAAGTTGCAAATCTTCTTGCAAAGCCTATTGTCAACGCTGTATCGTCAAGCAGATTTTGTGCATCGGCTATTTTCGCTTCACTTTCGTGACTGATTTTCACGTTATCGATAGTTCTTTCGCGAACAAAGTTCACGAGATTTCTTCTGTTTTTATTTCTCAAAGACCACAAAGTTTCATCGGGAAGTTCGGAAATCTTTTTCCAGATATTATCAACATTAATCCAGTCATTACCAAAATTACTTTTAAATATTTTTTCCGATACGCCTGAAAGGTATGTTTTTGTGTGCACACCGTTTGTGATAGAATCTATCTGTGAGCGGGTTTCGGGCAAAGCCCACATCTTACGTGCAATTTCGCCGTGAAGTTTACTGACACCGTTTATAAAATTCGAATTATTAATGGCAAGATAAGCCATATTGAAATTATCACCCATCGATTGTCCGTACAGATTATTTCCCTCTTCAAACAACCTGTTGAAATCAATCTTTAAATCTTCAACCGCATAAGCACCAAAATATTTTTCAAACATCCATCTCGGGAAAATGTCAATGCCCGCAGGTACGGGAGTATGTGTAGTAAAAATGTTAGAATAGTAGCATAATTCCTTTGCTTCTTTAAAACCGATGTTGTGTTTCTTCATCGTGTTTTTAATTCTTTCGAATGTTAAGAACGCCGAATGTCCTTCGTTTATATGAAATGCCTTTGCTTCAATACCGAGTAATTCAAGAACTCTCATACCGCCAATACCGAGTAAGATTTCCTGTAAAATTCTTTTCTCCGCTTCACCGCCGTAGAGTATATCAGTTACGCGTTTATCATCCACATTATTTTCATCAACAAAAGTATCGAGCATATAAAGTTTTATTCTGCCGACATTAAGCTCCCAGATCTGTGCATAAAGTTTTCTTCCCGGTAAATCAATAGTTATTTTAACGGGTCTGTACTCTTCGTCGAGCAGAAGTCTCATCGGCATAGAATCGAAATCATTCAGTTCATAAAGTTCCGACTGTCTGTTATCATCTGTAATTACCTGTCTGAAATATCCGTATGAATATGCAAGTCCAACAGCAACGAGCGGAAGTCCCAAATCGGAAGCAGATTTTAAATGGTCACCTGACAAAGTTCCGAGACCGCCTGAATAGAAGCGTAAACTCTTTGCAAGACCGTATTCGGCTGACAGATAGCATATTTCAGGTTTATCGGTTTTATAATATTTCTGTTCAAAGTAAGTTTCTTTTGAAGTAATATATTTTCTGTAATCTCTGTAAAGATTATGAATTCTGTATCTTAAGTTGCGTTTATCAATAACATCGAAAAGATATTCTCTGTCAATGGCATTAAGAAATTTAACAGGGTTTTTTGAAGACCATTTCCAGTAGTCTTTATTTATTTCCTCCATAATTTCGTGGAAATCGTTGTTCCAGGTCCAGTATAAATTGTTAGATAATTCTTTTAACTGATTTAAAATCTCTTGCATAAAGTCCTTTGTGTTTTGTTGTATTATTGATTTTATTGTTTATAAATGGCAAAGATACATCTAATAATAATTTTATACTATTGAATAATCCGTCGTAAGGGATTTTTTAAATTTGACTATATTATTATTAAAAATATTTCTTACAAATAAAAGAAATCCCCGTTAAACTAAATCGCTTAACGGGGATTTAACATCTTTTATATTTATTTTAGTTCATCATCTTTCCGATATTCCATTTCGTATGCGAGTCTCTTTGCTTTGTAGAGGTTTTTAACTGCTTCAAGCAATCCTCTTGAGTCAACCGAAATAGTTCTGTTCAGTTCAGTTGTGTAAATATACCTGCCGGGTAAACTTTCAATGTTACCGTCGAACACCAAACCTACAACCTCTGCTTTTGTGTTAATCATAGCACTTCCCGAGTTACCGCCGATAATATCATTAGTTGAGATAAGGTTAAACGGAGTTTCAAGTTTAAACTCCGATGGCCTGTTTCTCCATCTTTCCGGTAAATCCCATGGGAATCTCTTTCCCTGCGAATAGAACCTGTCGTACATTCCGTAAAATGTTGTTACAGGCGGTGCAATGGTTCCGTTGTAACTGTAAGTTTTAATCACACCGTCAGAGATTCTAAGCGTTAAGGTTGCATCGGGCGGAATAGATGTTCCGTAAATTTCGAATAATGCTTGTCCGAGTAACTGAGCATTGATATCAATTCTCGCTTCTATCTCTTTTCTTTTTGCCTGAAGTTCATCGAGAATAGTTTTAGAATCTACTACAAATTTCACGAGCGGGTCGGAACTTGTTTTCAGTTCTTCCGCTGTCATCTTTGAAAGTTTTAATGCACCGTCTTTATCTTTAAGGACTGTATTACTCAAAACATATTTTACTGCTCCTGACATATCATTGTTATTGAAAGCAGATTTAACGATTGCATTATCTTTACCAAGATTATCATAAATCGTTATCATATCGAGTTCAAGCACGCCTTCGTTGTACTCTTTATCAAAATTATCATAGATAGCGTTTATAAGCGAATCCTTTGTTTCTTTTCCTGACAACGTGTTTCTTACGATAGTTTTAGCAAGAAAAGCATATCTTGACTGATAACGGTTTTGAATATCGTATCCCATTAACTCTTTAAATATTTTGGAAAAATCCGATGAACCTTTTTCAATCTCATTCCAGATGTTATTATATTTTTCACTTAAAGACGGTGATGACTGAACTTTAGATTTAATGTTATCTTCAAAATCTTTTTTCCTCAGCATCATTACGTTATCTTTTAAGGCTTTATCCTGACCGATAAATACTTTTTGTGAGTTTAAAATTCCGTAGTAAGAATCCTGATAACGCATTTTCCTTTCAGGGAAATTCTGTAAAAATTTTCCAAGGAAATCTGCCATAAAATTTAAAGGCATAAGAGTTGCCGGTACTGTGTAATCCCTTGCAAATTCCAGTTGTGAAAGCGTTTTTAGTCTCTCTGTCCTTCCCGGATTTCCGATTACAAAAAGCGGCTCACCCTCCGTTGCACCGTTCTTACTCCAGTTAAAAAAGTTTTTTGATTTTAAAGGTTGACCGTTGTCATAAACTCTGAAGAACGCACAGTCCAAATCGTATCTTGGATAATGTGAAGTTATCAGGGTCACCGCCAAAACTTGCGACTAAGTTTTCAGGCGAGAAAACCAGTCTTACATCGTTAAACCTTTTGTAACAATAGAGCATATACATCCCGCCGTTGTAGAAAGTAATCACGTTACATTTCAAACCTGTTTCGGAAGTATATTTCGCTTCAATCTCTTTTATCTTTTCAGATTTTAATTTTGCCTTATCTTCGTTAGTTGTGCCTGCTTCCATAGCAGATAGAATTTCTTTTGTTACGTCTATGGTTTTCTGCAACTGGTCAACCCATAGAGTCGGGACAGGTCTTTCGTCTGATAAGTTCTCAGCATAAAAACCATTCTTTGCAAGGTCTTCACCCTGCCGCGTTACAGATGTCACGTATCCCCTGCCGCAATGGTGATTTGTCATTACAAGTCCGTCTTCTGAAATAAACGAAGCAGAGCATCCGTTGCCAAAACGGATTGCGGAAAGTTTAACGTCTTCAAGCCATTCCTGAGTTGCTTTGAAGCCGTAAGTCTTTTCAAAATAATCCACAGGTGCGTGTTCGAAAGTCCACATCTTGCCAAGGTCAAAAATATCAGACTTTGTGTTTTGTGTGTAGCCCGAATTCAGATTAAAAAGAAAAGCAAAAAGTAAAAAGTAAAAAGTTAGTCTAATTCTCATAATATGTTATTGGTTTAAAATATTTTATATACGCAATATTACATAATTTGTTATTTCTATACAATGATTATAGGATAATCAGAGATGTTTTTCTGAATCTTGTATTGATTTTCTTACTTTTGAATAAATGTTCAACCCGCTTTGCGGGTTGGATGATGTTTGCGTCTTTTATCCCCCGGCTTCGCCGGGGGTTATTCATATTCAACCCGCTTTGCGGGTTGTATATTGTTTGCGTCTTTTATCCCCCGGCTTCGCCGGGGGTTATTCACATTCAACCCGCTTTGCGGGTTGGATATTGTTTGCGTCTTTTAACCCCCGGCTTCGCCGGGGGTTATTCACATTCAACCCGCTTTGCGGGTTATTACTTGGCTTTCTTCTGCAAGCTGGAAGCTTGCAGTACATTTCGCTTTGCGGGTTGTAATTTAAAGACTCAAAGTGGTACAAATATTTTGTAAAAATTCGGGTTAATTCATAAAATTTTTATTATGCAAAGTGTGTTATACTTTAGATGAAAATGTGAGGTTATTATTGCTAAAGAAACATTTTCATTTAATTTTTCATATATTTATGCTATACTAAAATTCAAAAAACGAAAACTATATTATGAGTAAAGTAGTAAAGAATGCTGAAGAGGCAATTGCAGGAATTAAGGATAATATGACCGTTATGTTCGGCGGTTTTGGTTTATGCGGTATTCCTGAAAACACTATTCTGGAATTATCAAAAACAAAGTATTAAAGGTCTTGTTTGTATTTCCAACAACTGCGGTGTGGATGATTTCGGTCTTGGTCTGATGCTGAACAATCATCAGATTAAAAAAATGGTTTCTTCATACGTTGGTGAAAATGCCGAGTTTGAAAGACAGATGCTCAGCGGTGAACTTGAAGTGGAATTGCTTCCGCAGGGTTCACTTGCCGAAAAAGTCAGAGCAGGCGGTGCGGGAATTCCTGCGTTTTACGTTCCTGCGGGCTACGGTACGGAAGTCGGTATCGGTAAAGAGTCGCGCGAGTTCAACGGCAAAATGCATTTGCTTGAACACGCACTTAACTGCTGACTTTGCTGTTGTGAAAGCGTGGAAAGGCGATACGGAGGGCAACCTTATTTACAGATACACTGCGAATAATTTTAACAATATGATGGCAATGGCAGGAAAGATAACGATTGCCGAAGTGGAAGAACTTGTACCTGCGGGCGAACTCGACCCAAACTTTGTTCACACTCCCGGAGTGTTTGTACAAAGAATATTTCAGGGTACGAATTATGAAAAGAGAATTGAACAATTAACTTTATCAAAATAGAAAATGGCATTAGATAAAAATCAAATAGCAAAACGTATTGCACGTGAAATTAAAGACGGTGACTATGTAAACCTTGGAATTGGTATTCCAACTCTCGTTGCAAATTTTATTCCCGAAGGTATGAAGATTACACTTCAATCCGAAAACGGTATGCTCGGTATGGGACCATTCCCGACGAAGGAAACAGTTGAAGCAGACCTTATCAACGCAGGCAAACAAACTATTACGTATTTACCGGGCGCATCGTTCTTCGATTCAGCCACGAGTTTCGCAATGATAAGAGGCGGACATATTGACCTTACTATTCTTGGTGCGTTTGAAGTTTCTGAAGAAGGCGATATAGCCAGCTGGAAAGTGCCGGGCAAGTTAATAAAAGGTATGGGCGGTGCGATGGACTTAGTTGCTTCCGCAAAAAATATTATTGTTGCAATGCAGCATACGAACAAAGAAGGTCAATCGAAACTTCTGAAAAAATGCACGTTACCGCTTACGGGCGTTAAGTGCGTAAAGAAGATTGTTTCCGACCTTGCTGTTATGGAAGTTACTGATAAAGGATTTAAACTTCTTGAAAGAGCACCCGGAGTTACTGTGGAACAGATTCAGAAAGCGACTGAAGGTACATTGATAGTAGAAGGTGAAATACCGGAGATAGTTTTATAGAAATGAACTTCCCGAAAAAAGTTACTATTGGTGATATTACAGTCAGAGACGGATTTCAGCACGAAGAGAAATACATTCCGCTTGAAGCAAAACTCTGGATTACCGAGCAATTAATACTCGCAGGATTTAAGAACGTTGAAATAACAAACCTTGCCAATCCACATGCAATGCCGCAGTTTAAAGATGGTGATGAATTAATTAAAAGAATAAAAACCAGCAAAAAGATTTCTCATCTTATTGATTCTGTTACGCTGACTGCTGTTACAATCAGAGAGAAAGCAGTGAAGCGGGCTATTGAAGACAAAAAGAACGGATACGGACCAGACAGAATTTTATTAATGACACCTACGAGTTATTCTTACCATTTCAAGAATGCGGGTATATCTTATGAAGATTACTGGAAGATGGCTGAGAAATATATTAAGGAAGCTAACGATTGCGGGATAAAAGTAAACGGTGCTGTCAGTACTATATGGGGATGCCCTATTGAAGGACCTACTGACTTAAACCGCGCACTCGAATTTGCTCAACGCTGGCTTGATATTGGCGCAAGTGACGTTGAGCATGCAGACCACGACGGTTCTGCAACTCCCGACAAGATATACCAGTACTTTTCAATGCTTCTTGATAAAATTCCAGATCCTGAAAAACACGTTGTGCATTTGCATTCCACACACGGCTGGGGTCTTGCGAATGTTTTTGCAGCACTACAGGCAGGAATGACAAAATATGAATCTACATTGGGCGGACTTGGCGGACAGCCTGCAAACTTTTTCGACGGCGTACCCGTAAGAGGTACGGGCGATTATTATTCAAGAGACACAGAATTAGCAGGACTTGTATGCACTGAAGATATGGTTGTTATGATGGACGAAATGGGAATTGAAACAAATCTCGATGTTGATAAAATTTTAAACATCGGAAAGATGGTTGAAAGGATTGTCGGCAGAAGACTCCGTTCAGAAAGCATCAAGACCGGAAGAATTTCTAAATCACTAAAGAATTAATTTAAATTATAAAGAATGAACTTTCCTAAAAAAGTAGTAATCGGCGATATTACCGTCAGAGACGGATTTCAGCACGAAGAGATATACATCCCGCTCGAGGCAAAACTCTGGACGGCAGAGCAGCTGATACTCGCGGGCTTTAAACATATCGAAGTTACAAACCTCGGCAACCCTTCAGGGATGCCGCAGTTCAAGGATGCAGACGAACTTATGAAGCGTCTTAGAAAAAGCAAAAAGATTGCGCACTTAATTGACGGCGTCTCGCTTACTTGCGTCACAATCCGCGAGAAGGCAATCGAACGCGCAATAGAAAACAAAAAGAACGGCTTCGGACCCGACAGAATTCTGCTGATGGTTTCCACAAGCGAATCGCATCACAAAAAGAATTCAGGACTCTCGCTCGACGATTACTGGAAGATGGCAGAAAAATACATCAAGCAGGCACGCGATGCAGGTATCAAAGTGAACGGAACAGTCAGCACAATCTGGGGATGCCCTATCGAAGGACCAACAGAAATGAAGAAGGCAGTTGAGTTTGCAAAGCGCTGGTTTGATATCGGCGCAAGCGACGTGGAACACGCAGACCACGACGGCTCCGCTTCGCCCGACAGAATTTACAAATATTTTTCAATGATAATGGACGAGTTCACAAACCCGCAGAAGCACATTGTCCACCTTCACACAACACGCGGATGGGGATTGGCAAACGTACTCGCAGCACTTCAGGCAGGAATGACAAACTACGAAGCCACAATGGGCGGACTCGGCGGACAGCCTGCAAACTTTGTTAGCGGCGTACCCGTCAGCGGCACAGGCGAATATTATTATAAAGACTCCAGCATAGTCGGACTCGTATCCACAGAAGATATGGTTGTGATGATGGACGAAATGGGAATCGAAACAAACCTCGACGTTGACAAAGTTCTCGAAATCGGAAATATGGTAGAGCGCATAGTTGGCAAACGTCTCCGTTCAGAAAGCATAAAGACGGGACGCATACCAAAATCCCTCTCCGGCAGATAATTTTATAGAAAGAGAAACAACAAGAATGTACATCCGAGCCTTTCGGGTGTACATTTTTTAATTAAAAGATTTCTCCCCCCCCTCTGTGCAATCATTATCGAATTGAAAATTATATCTGTAATATGCAGTTTACACTAAATGACAAATAAACTAATACAGTTACTGATATTGAAAAATATAGATATGGAAAAAAAGGGTTGGGGTTATTTTGAAATTGGGAGTTAAAAGAACTGGTATTATACTTTTCAAGTGATGTTAATTATCATTCTAAGAGATTGCAGTATAAATTATACATTTGATATAGACAGAGTAATGACATGTGTTACTGCGAACGATAGTTAAATTTATCGGAAGGTGCAATATGCAAGAGATGAATACGGATGGATTTGCGAATATTCATCAGTTGGAATGGAACCCAAAAAAAGAGATGCTATTATAAGATTAATTGTTAATGATAGATTAGAACTTCTGCGAAAGCTAATTAGGTATCCAAACCCACAAACACAAGTATATGCTGCTGATGCATTAATTTTTATTGACATATTTTACAAAATACGTATCGAAAATGAAAGGATTAATTTAAATAATGAAATTGCACAACTCGACAGCTTAATCAATAACAATTCGAACAGCAATAAAATACAGACTGTAAAGGAAATATCGAACATCAAGAAAGTTTTATTGATTTCTTGGAAAAATATTTATTAACAGAAAATGACTGGAACTCTATTTACGAACTACGAGATAGTAATCAACCTGTGAAAATTTGTGGTAATTCAGGGTCATATAAGATTTATTTATCAAACACTTCTGAATTGCTGTCTGATAAATCTATATCAGAAATATTTAATAACTATAAAGAACTCGAAAATTATTATTTAAGAGGTATGATTAATAATTTAAAGAAATGAAAATAACTTTTAAAATAATTATCTTACTTTTGCTCTTGTGCGGTATGTTTACGCCAGAAAGAAACGAAGAAAGCAAAGAATCAAAAATCAAAATACACACTTGCGCTTATGCCTGCAATCACAATTCCCGACGAAGGTTTAGGTAGTTATTCAATCGGATACGGTTTTAATATGAATGCTTCCTATAAATTAACCGAAGACATTAGTCTTTCAGGAAACATAGAAGTTATATTTTCTGATTTCAAATATTCTTATATATTTCACCGAAGAAATGTAATTATAATGTCACTTCACACTGGTATTCATTCGATATTGGACCAAAGTTTTTTCTAAACAGGGGTACAACAAGAATATATGTCAATTCAAACTTCAAGTACATTCAAATATATCACGGTGAAGGAGATAATGCACAGGTGAATTACTAAACCCCGAACAGGGTATCGGTTTCAGTTTTGGATTCGGCTTAGAAATTCCTGTTAACGATAAATTTAAAATTGAGTTTAGTCCTGTTTATAATGTTCTTTACCCCATAAATTATAAAGGCTATTATCACACCCTGAGTTCAAATTATACTAATGTATATTACAAAATCTCTCTCGGTCTGAACTATAATCTGTAAATATTTATACCGTTCCGAAGGACTTGTGGCTGTGGGAGAAAACCCATGTGCGATATTTAATTGTGGTTGTGGTTGCCGCTATCGTGGTGTCTCAAAACCGAAAAAACTTTTTGTAAACATTAAGAAACACCATAAAAATAAAAGCCTTTAAAAGACACTGGATGACCCAGAGGGTACCTCCTGCTTTCGCAGGCAATGACAGTTGGTGAAAAATGGGTTATTAGAGAACTCATCTGTGGTCGTGATTGCAGTTGCCGCCTTCGTGGTTATGACCGTGTCCGTGGCTTTGGCACATTTCGCCGGAATCCGTAAGCGTTCCTTTTAGCCAATCGTTGACTACTGTAGTGACTTCGCCCGAACAGCCTCTTATAACTGTGATGCCGAATCTGTTTAGTTTGTTGACTGCACCGTCGCCCATATTACCTGCGAGCATTGTTTGCACACCCATATTGAAAAGGGTTTCGACGATATCGGATTTACAGCCGCATCCGTGTGCCGAGGCGATGGTTTCTTCGTTTTCGGGTTCGTTATTATCGTTAATTGTGTAAACGGTGAAATATTCTGTTTGACCAAAATGCTGTTCCACCATTCCTGCGTTTGAAGGGATTGCTACTTTCATTTTTTATCTTCCTTTGTGTTTTTAAGTTTATGACAATTCGGACATTTATGTGTATGGCTTATCCTGTCCGTAAGGATAAAATTATTTTTACATTTTCTGCATCTCGGTTTATTCGTTTTGCCTAAGATATAACTGCCGCCTTCTATCTTAATCGCTTTGCCGTTGATAACCGCATCTGCTATCTTCTTATGTGCGGAGATTAGAATCCTGCCGAGTGTCGGTCTTGATACTCCCATTCTTTCAGCCGCCTGCTCCTGATACAAACATTCAAAGTCCGCAAGTCTTACAGATTCAAGTTCTTCAACTGTTAAAACAATCTCTTCGAGTTCTGCCATCGGAATACCTCTCGGCTTGAAATAGCATACATCGGGCACGTTAAAAACTTTTCTAATATTTTTGGGTCTTGGCAATTGTATTCTGTTTAATAATACAATATGAGCATATGCTCATAAAGAAACAAGACAATAAACAATCTATAATTTACAGATATTCGCTCTTTATTAACTAATCAAAAAGAGAAATAATTTTAATTATATGAGTGTCTCCAACAAGAACTGACTTATTTAAATGTTTTGTAATTCTTAATTTTAATCAAAAATAATTAAGATGAAAAAGACTGCATTAATAACAGGTGCCTCGGCGGGGTTTGGGATAGAGTTTGCGAAGAACTTTGCAAAAGACGGACACAATTTAGTACTTGTTGCAAGAAGAATAGAAAGACTGAATTCATTAGCGGAAGAATTGAGAGCAGAGTTTAAAGCAGAAGTGAAAGTACTTGGAAAAGATTTAAGCAAAATGGACGAAGTTCAATCCGTGTTTGATGAATTGCAAAAAGATAAGATTCACGTTGATTTCCTTGTTAACAACGCAGGCTTCGGCGACTTTGGAAACTTCCACGAATCAGACTGGAATAAACTGGAAGAAATGATGGACCTGAATATGAAAGCACTTTCAAAATTCACGTATCTGTTTTTAAAACCGATGATACAAAAAGGCGAAGGGAAAATATTAAACGTTGCATCAATGGCGGCGTTTCAACCCGGACCACTAATGGCGGTTTATTATGCAACGAAAGGCATACGTGCTTTCATTCAGCGAAGCAATAGGCAATGAATTAATAGGAACGGGAATTACTGTTACCACATTATGTCCGGGAGCGACAGAATCAGAATTTCAGGTTGCGGCAAATCTTGGAGAAAGCAAATTATTCAAACAGCGAAATATTCCAACCTCTAAGGAAGTTGTAGATTTCGGTTATAAAGAAATGATGAAAGGAAGTATGACCGTTATACCAGGGATTATGAACAGAATGACTGGTAATGAGTCAAAGATTAATCCCGCGCAAAATGGTTTTAAAGGTTGTAAGAAAAATTCAGGAAAGAGTATAGAAGGAATTCCGTCTTTTAATGTTTTAACACAAATATATAATCCGGTGCTATGGCTTTACGTTTTTAGAGAAAGATTTATGAATGGAAATTTGTGATTATTATGCTTTAATTCCATTGTACTTTAAAAAGAGCCGAATGAACAAAGGAAAGAAAACCAAAGTTGAAAAAAAGGTGATTGAGAAACCTCGCGGAAAAAAGATTGTTGCCGAGAATGAGAAAATGTTTT